>NZ_QSCM01000016.1 GCF_003463065.1 Blautia sp. OF03-15BH | reverse complement strand
AAAAAGAAAATCGCTATGCCATAGCCTTGGTAGGCCATCGCGCAGCGATTTTGTTCAATTCCAGTTTAATTGTTTCAATTATACCCATCTGCTCTTATTCTGGCAATTCTTATCTATACAAAAAGGCAGTCGTCCCTACTCTTAGAACGACCACCCATACTTTTGTATCAAATTACTTTGCGCCTCTATCATGTTTTCTTCTTACAGCATATCTCTGTTCCTCAATCGCCTGTTCCCTCTGTCTCGCTGTCCCCACTGCCGACTGCACCACATCTGAACCAAGTACCGCTTTTGTTCTCTGATAATCCATTTCTACACTAAACATTCCATTTGCTTCTGTCAGCATCAACATGCTCTGCATTTTCAAGATTAAATGACCGATCATTATGACCTGCCTTGAATACACCATTACTGTCTTTGCGACCATTTGTCCTGGTTGCTCTCACTTTTTTTCTTTTCCATCTCAATTTTCTCCTTTTCCGGGCATAAAAAAAGGAACCGATTTCTCGATTCCTTTTTCAGCCCCTGCCGATTTCTTTACAAATTCAATTTTTCTTTTCGTAGCAAAGCTGCGATATCTGAGCGAAGTGTGACAGATAATAACCCAATACGATGTGTCACAACACATCTATGGGCCAAGGCTGTCGCCCTGGACGGACTAGGGTGCTTCGCACCTTTTTTCATGCAAAAATAATTATTGAATCATCCTTATAAATTGGAAGTTGTCAGTCTTTCATCTTTTTTATCACTCACTAATTAACTGTAATCCATTAGGATTTAGCTGATATATTTTATCACACACCTCTTCAATGTACTTTCTATCGTGAGAAATGCTAATGACAGCCCCTGGAAATTCTCGGAGCATTTTTCTTATTACCGGGCCGGATAATGGTGAAAAATTTCTTGTAGGCTCATCCAGAATAAGAACATTCGCACCACTTAAACTCATCCTCAAAAGAAGCACTTTCGCCTTTTGTCCACCAGACAACTCCCGAATAGGATGCTCCATTTCATCTGGCGTGTATTTAAGTGAACCTAGGTATGTTCTAATTCTTGTACGCTCTTCTTTATCTCCTGTTTTATCAAGGTAATCAACCGGTGTAACAGATAGCTCCAACAAATCTTCATAATTTTGGGGCATATATTCTGCTTTAATATCATTCCGATTCATAAGTTCTTCCGCTATCTTTTTTAGAAGAGTCGTTTTTCCTGCCCCGTTGGCTCCTATAATACAGATTTTCTCT
Organism: Blautia sp. OF03-15BH; assembly: GCF_003463065.1. Classification (GTDB taxonomy): domain Bacteria; phylum Bacillota; class Clostridia; order Lachnospirales; family Lachnospiraceae; genus Limivivens. The sequence continues at coordinate 69,170 of NZ_QSCM01000016.1, read as the reverse complement.
GATCCTTTTATTTTCAAATAAATTCCTTCTGCCAAAAATCTTTCGCCTTCTGGAGTCATTAGCTTTGAAAGTTCATATTCTATGACCGTTTTCCCTGTTGGAATGTATGCGTTTTTATCTCCTAATTTAAAAAAGATTGCTTCTTCCTGCTCCGGCATTTGCGTCATATTTTCGTCTTCTCTTTCAAATCTTCGCCCCATAGCCTTAACTGTGTGCATTTTGTCCTTCAAATTCTTTGCCACCGACGGCGCTTGTCTGGAACAATTTGCTAATGCGCTTTGCACACTCTGAGATACTCTTTGATATTTCTCATCTCGAATCTTTTTTTCCCTACGGTCACATAGTGCCCTCTGTTCTTGAAGTTCAAATTTATGAAGCCGTTCCTCCACATAGTTTCTATAGGGAAGCTTGGCCACGGTATATCTCGCTTCTGTTTTTCGCTTAATCTGCTCGATATGTATTACCATGTTGGCGGTACGCTCTATCAATGTTTCATCGTGTGAAATAAAAAGCACAATATGCTTCCATTCATTTATGGTTTTTTCCAGTAATGTAAGCGTCGCAATGTCAATATCATTTGAAGGTTCGTCTAACAATAGCACAGAAACATCGCGAATAAAAAGCCGCATGAGTTGTACCTTGACTTTTTCTCCTCCTGAAAGGCTCCCCATCATCTGACTACTGTAGAAAAAATCATTTTTTATTCCAAATTTCCCTGCAATAACAGACAGTTCTTTTGGCGTTTTCTCCCAGAATATTTCTTCCTCAGAAAAATATTCGTATACGGTTTTTTTCTTATCTTCATCGGGCATCTCTTGCGGAAGATAACCAAGACGTTCGTTTCCCATTACTCTTTCCCCATCCGCTTCTATATAGTTTTCTATAAGCGATGGATCATATATCCACTTCATTAATGTTGATTTTCCGTTCCCTTCTTCTCCAATGATAACTGCTTTATCTCCATCATTTAGCACAAGGTTGAAATCATCAAGAATTACTCTCAGGTCTTTTTTATGTGTTAAATTTAATTTCTTTATCTGTAACATAAAGTTCCTCCTTTTCGAAACACGAGTCAATTATTTTTGTACACACAAAAACGAGCCTTTTTTGCATACGCAAAAATAGACTCGCTAAATAGACCTTTATTACTTTCCCTAAGGAAAAGCAAAGGAAATGCCTCTTGCGATAATCCAACTTAAGCGTACACAAAAATAAACCTATTTTCTACAGTCTCAATAACTATATGTGTCTTACTTAAATTAAATTATCTATTAATCATTTCCTCACCTTACACGAAATGTGCCTTCCATTTTTCTGATGACAATACTATCATACTGTATTTTTTTGTCAACACATTCCACCTTATAGATGCGCAAATTCAAATTTTCTTTTCCTTACAACTTCCGATTTGTTAATTTGTTTTATTATAGCACATGTAACCCCCTTCACAATAAAAAAGAGCAACCGAATTTTCTCGATTACTCTCTGTTCATTGCTTCCATGATAATAATATCATAACTTCCTTTTCAAAAAAAGTCTCAATACCGTAGTCAAACCGTAGTCATTCCGTATATATTTGTAACTTTTTGTAAGTCATTTTTCTTGCCACAATAATATTATCATCTCTTATTTGAAAAAGAAAGATACATGTGGTTAGTTCTTTGTTAGTCCATGGTTAGTCTTTTGTTAATTTCCCGTTATCATTCAAATAGAACATACCGTTTTCCCCATAAGCTTACCACTCGTTACATTTCAGGTGCTTACCACTCAGACTTACCACTTTTCTTACCACTTTGAATCACGGTTTTGTGATATTTTGCGATACTTTACGAGGTTTTCTCTGTAAACCTCAAATGCCTTCAATCCCTTATAAATCAAGCATTTCCACCACTTCCCGGTTCTTACTTTTCATCCACCACCTGAAAAATTGAATTTTCAAGGTTCAACACACCGATACGGTGTGGGAAGTTTTAGTTATTGATTTTATTATATCGTGAGGAGGATATGAAAATGAGCGAAAGCAATGATTATATTCAGTTACCACCACTAAAAAAAGACACACCGTCCGATGTGGTAGCATTTATGTGGGAGTACATGAAAGTACCGGAGGATTCAAGAGAAAAAGTTAAGAATCTGCTTAAAGATGTAAATGAAAATGGCGTAAAATTAAGTCATCAGGCACCAACACTGTATGATGTTGTCCCAAAAGAAGAAATTGCTGAATTTGAAGAGCTTATGCGCAAAACTATAGCTGACATTGTATCAGAAGCCAGTAGCGTTGCCGTTGGGTGTATGTGCAGAAATATGTGAAACAGAAAACTCTTGACGAAATGCTGCAAGAATTGCCAGGAGCAGGCCAGTTCATCATTGTTATGAATACCTGGTTCGAAAAACTGATGGCGGATCAATAGAAGTTGTGATAGAATGAAGAAAACGATTTGAAGTGCAAATCGTAAGTTATATGTGGAGGAGGATTATTATGAATACAGTTAGAATGATTTTATGTGGAAATGTTGAAGATAGCAGAATGAATCCAAGTGAAAAAGTAGGAGTAGTATCAGTGGTTTTTGTTTCTACAGAGGAGGAAAAAATTAAGAATAAACTTAAAAAATTGCAAGATAAAAATCCTGAAAAATTTTATATGGAATACGTTACTCCATTAGATGTTGACTTAACAAGTTTAGAACACTATCCATCGATTGAAATATCAAAAAATGATTTACAATAACAACTTTCAGTTTAAAAAATGGTGGAGAGTTTCCTCTCCACCATCTCTATTTTTTTATAAAGCTTCATAGCGTCTTTCTGCTGCTCTATATCGAGCTTCAGAAACACCTTTACCATTTTTGAAATACCTCTTGGTATTATTTTCATACCATTTGCATTCCCAGCGCTCAGTACGTTTAAACTGAGTTCCTTTGAATTTGTAAACATGATAAAAGTATTTTACATACCCAACACCATTTCTGAGGTAGTTCTGATAGCCATATAGCATAACGGCTTTTCTTTTTGTATCAAATTTAACTCCAAGATATCCAGGAAGTTCTTTGGTTGCTCTAACCATTCCCCTTCCTCTTCTATAGGTGAAAACTTTTACTGCCATATACTGACCAGCGGGATAGGTCCAAAACAGATCAATGTTTCCATCTTTATTGATATCGTACATATACCAGTTTGAGTGTGCTACATCATAAGTGGATTTTGGAAGCCATTTTGCAGTGAAGTCGTATGCTATATCTTGTTGCTTCCACATTGGAGTGTTCCTCTTTTTAGCTGCCGCTTCTGTTGATGTTACAGGTACCATTACCATACTGAGTGCAAGTACCATAGTTGCGATCCTTTTTACAAGTTTCTTCATAAGATTACCTCCCATCATAATTTCGTTAAATATTATCTTCCTTTCCTGTGCTAAATATATGATGCTTACCTGTAGCAAATTCAAGATTGCATATTTTACATAAAAAACTTTGGGGTCATCGTTTATATCTTTCAAAATCTTCCGCTGTCATTCCCCGATTTTTCATTTCATTTAAACATGCTGTCTTTTTCACTATATCAGTGGAATCTTGCCATGTGTGGACTAATCTTTCATCATCCAGTCCACTTACTTTTGATTCATATTTTTCTAATCCCTCTTGCGTTTTCCCTATAATTTCTTGAGCCTTTTCCGACTTTGATAAGAGTGCTTGCAATATCCCACCTACTAGCATCTCTATAAAATCCATCTTTTAATACCTCCATTTTAATATGTCCTATCTTTTATCCAATGATGCGGTCCACCATTTTTGCTCGAACAACGCCCAGGTTGAGGGTGTCCCATCTTTATGTTTCTTGTTGTTCTATTACCACAATAGGTACACATATACACAACAAAATGAGGTTCTTTCTTTGCTCCGGTCATATCTTTTCCTCCTTATCAATCCCTCTTAGGCATTAACAAATTACTCTAAATACTGTGTATAATTACATTGTTTTCAGATATTATTTTGCTTTCACCCCTTTTCTTATTCTATTGCTATTGGCTATATTATATACTATTTTATAGCTAATAGCTAGTTCTTTTTTGTATCTTTTCCCTATAAATTATAGATTGGAGGGTGCAAAATATGAATTTAATAGCTATTGGAAATAGAATTAAACAATCAAGAAAAAAACAAAATTACACTCAAGAATCTCTAGCAGAAAAACTTGAGGTTTCGCCTCATTATATATATGAGATAGAGCGTGGTTCAAAAGCAATGTCTTTAAAAATGTTGATAGCTGTTTCTGAAACGCTGGAACTGTCTGCTGATTATATCCTTTTTGGCCCTCAGAGAGAAGCCTCTTCACCTTCTGACGAATTAGACCTTCTGATAAGTACATTATCTCCTACTCAAAGAATAGCAGCGAATGACATATTGAAATCAGCTATTTCATATATAAAATAAAAATGCCGGATAGTTTTTCTATCCGGTTTTATCATATCCCTTTGTTCCCTAGTGCCTCCAAAATCATATTAACTGCAATGCTAAAACCACATTTGAAGGCTTCCTTATTTTCCATTTCAGCCAGTCCAGTAAGATGCTCTTCATATTCTTCCAAAAGTTCACTGTTCCTTTTGTCTTCCTCAAATAATGCCAATAGTTTTCTATGTACAGTTTCTAACCTTTTGATCTCATTTTCATAATTTTCATCTTGCGGTTTACACAGCTCTGCCGCATACAATTCTCCATTCCATAGTTTTTCTATTATACCTTTATTTGTTCTCGATCTTTCCATATTTATCCTATGCCTTTCTACTTAAAGTCAAAAAAACAGGCAGCACTCAAAAGCACCGCCAATCTACATACTACAATAACAATTTAAAATCAATCATTATATAACACTCACCACTCTTATTTAACAATCCATGCTTTAAAAAATTACAACTTACTAACATATTATTGAACAAAGTTACCGAGGATAACCAAAAGGGGTTGTGGCACAAAAGCAAACGTACTCTCCCGTAAAGTACCGTTATCTGGTGCTTTCAGAAGTATCGTCATTTCTGGGCCATATCCCGCGGTTACCTGCTGATACTATATATTATATATAATGTATCTATATATTATATATAGAGTATACATATATAATATATAGATATTTATTATAATTATATAGTATAATATACAATATTAAATCATATTACATTTTATTTTTACAATTAGTAATACATTAAAAATAAAACTAGCTATACGAAAGGAGATTATATCATGTCAAAAACTAAAACTAATAAAACAAAATCTGCTGAACTTAAAACTCGTTGTTATCCTAAATTTAAAGCCAAAATCGAGAGAATTTCCGAAAAGAACCATATTCCCGTTTCAAATTTTATCCTCAGTGCTATCGAGACCTATATAAGTTTACAGGAAAACCAAGTATATATGTCATATGGCAATTTTTCTAATACATTATCCTACACCATTGCCAAAAATAAAATTTACAATATTATAAGCCTTGATCCAAACATCCCCGATTCCACAAAAGAAAAAATCAGAAAGGAGTTAGATAACTTTGATTTCTGCAAACTTTATCATTAAAGATGCCGCTTATAATAATGATGACGCCATTTACAATGCCATTCATTATATTACACATAATCATACTTGTCCTCTATTCTGCTATGGTATCTGGCCTCCCACAGAGGAAAACATCATTCATAAATTTGAAACCCTTCGTGCTAACTTATCTACATTTTATTCAAAGACTCCCTGTCAGCAAAAACTTCAGCATTTCTGGATAACTTTTGATACAACCTACCGCCTTGATTTCATTATTTCCTTTATTGATAATCTTGCACTTATGATTGGTAAATATTATCCCACCTGCTATGCTATTCATGAAGATCAATCCTCTTTTCATGCCCATTTTGTAGTCTCAACAACAGGTCATATTCCATCTCAACCATTTCTTATTGACTCAAACTGGGCATCCCATATCAAAAAGATTATTCGCTTTGCAAAGAAATGTTCTATCATTCTAAAGGAGATACATAAAAATGCTTGAACAGTATGATGATATTCTCACAATCAATGACTTATCCGAACTTTTAAAAATCGGAAGTACACAAGCTTATCGAATCGTTCGCTCTGGTAAAATCAAGGCTTATAAAGAAGGAAAAGATTGGAAAATTCCAAAACAATCTGTAATCCAATATATCTATGCACAGAGTCACCTTTCCTTCTGATTTTTTAATTATTACTATGCTTTTACAAAATAATATTCTCTCATGTAAAAATTGCACCATTCTACCTAATAACAGAACCAGAATAGAACCACACCAAAAACGAAGAGACCGGAAATGCCCTGTTTTCAAGGCTTTCCGGTCTCTAAATGTTTTAAATTTCTTATTCAAACTCTACAAAGACTAACGCTTTTTGTTTAGGAATTATTCTCTGTAATGTTTCTCGTTCTTTTGATTATTTGATATATCCATATTATCCTGCCTATACGAGCTAATGTTATCATTTTGTTATCGGCATTGATAACACCTACTCGATAACTGTGGATAATAACTATATGTAGCATGTCAAATTATAAGCTATTTTGCTTAGAGATTCAACACAAAACTGAAATTTTACTTTTCCTTATATTCATCTGGTATTGCTATTTGAAATGTTTCACACAACAGCATCACATCATGCACATCATTTTTATCGTGTTCATATCCCAAATGAAGCATTACCTGACTCAATGGTTCAATACAAGAAACAGTTATATCTCCAACTTTTCCAATACCGGAAAAAGTTTTTGATGGAAATATATCTCCCTCATAAACAATTCCGTCATCTGTAAATTCAAAACAATGTAAATCAATGATTCTTTGTTTATCATCTTTCCAGACAGTATGACCATCCGTTGTATAATCAGTATTTACTTCCTCAAATCCATGCTGCTTAATCACATAAATATAATCATGATAATGTTTCAGTTCAACAAACAAATCAATATCATTGTGTATTCTTGATTCTCTTTTAAGAAGTGCATCAACACCCCATCCGCCATCTAAATATACTTTAATTTCGTTTTGCAAAGCATATTTTATAATTTCACATGCATCTTCTGTACGTACCATAATCTATCCTCCAAATTCAAATCTTTGTATGCTTTCCAACTCACTAAAAGCCTGAAATTTGTCAGTCTTTCATCCTTTTTGTTATCAATCACCAATTAGCTGTAATCCATTAGGATTTAGCTGATATATTTTATCGCACACCTCTTCAATATACTTTCTATCGTGAGAAATGCTAATGACAGCCCCCGGAAATTCTCGGAGCATTTTTCTTATTACCGGACCGGACAATGGTGAAAAATTTCTTGTCGGTTCATCCAGAATAAGAACATTTGCACCACTTAAGCTCATCCTCAAGAGAAGCACTTTCGCCTTTTGTCCGCCTGATAACTCCCGAATCGGATGCTCCATTTCATCTGGTGTGTATTTAAGTGAACCAAGGTATGTTCTAATTCTTGTACGCTCTTCTTTATCTCCTGTTTTATCAAGGTAATCAACCGGTGTAACATCCAAATCCAGCAGGTCTTCATAAGTTTGAGGCATATATTCTGCTTTAATGTCATTCCGATTTAGGAGTTCTTCCGCTATCTTTTTTAGAAGAGTCGTTTTTCCTGCCCCGTTGGCTCCTATCATACAGATTTTTTCTGAACCTTTTATTTTTAAATGAATTCCTTCTGCTAAAATTCTTTTGCCATCCGGAGTCACAAGCTTTGAAAGTTCATATTCTATGACCGTTTTTCCTGCGGGAATGTGTGAGTTTTCATCCCCTAATTTGACAAAGATTGCTTCTTCCTGTTCCGGCATCTGAGTCATATTTTCATCTTCTTTTTCAAATCTTCGTTCCATTGCCTTAACCGTATGCATTTTGTCCTTTAAGTTTTTGGCAACAGACGGTGCTTGTCTGGTACAACTTCTTAATGCACCTTGTACACTCTGCATAACTCTTTGATATTTTTCATCGCGAATCTTTTTCTCCCTACGGTCACTCAGTGCCCGCTGTTTTTGGATTTCAAATTTATGAAGCCGTTCTTCCACATAGCGTCTATAGGGAAGCTTTGCCACGGTATATCTCGCCTTTGTTTTTCGTATAATCTGCTCGATATGTATCACCATGTTGGCAGTACGCTCTATCAGCGTTTCATCGTGTGAAATAAAAAGCACAATGTGCTTCCAGTCATTTATGATTTTTTCCAGTAATGTAAGCGTCGCAATGTCGATGTCATTGGAAGGTTCGTCCAACAACAGCACAGAAACATCGCGAATGAAAAGCCTCATAAGTTGTGTCTTGACTTTTTCGCCTCCTGAAAGACTACCCATTGTCTGGTTACTGTAGAAAAAATCATTTTTCATTCCAAATTTTCCCGCAATAACAGACAATTCTTTAGGCGTTTTCTCCCAGAATATTTCCTCTTCAGAAAAATATTCGTATATTGTTTTTTCCTTATCTTCATCGAGCATCTCCTGCGGAAGATAACCAAGACGTTCGTGTCCCATTATCCTTTCCCCATCTGCTTCTATATAGTTTTCTACAAGCGACGGATTGTATATCCACTTCATTAATGTCGATTTCCCATTTCCCTCTTCTCCAATAATAACTGCCTTATCTCCATCATTTAGCACAAGGTTGAAATCATTAAGAATTATTCTCAGGTCTTTTTTATGTGTTAAATTTAATTTTTTTATCTGCAACATTAAAGTTTCTCCTTTTCGAAGTCTGAGCCAATTATTATTTTGAACACACAAAAACGAGTCTTTTTTGCATACGCAAAAATAGACTCGCTAAATAGACCCTTATTTCTTTTCCAAAAGGAAAACAAAGGAAATGCCTCTTGCGATAATCCAACTTAAGCGTACACAAAACAAACCTATTCTCTACAGGCTCAATAACTATATGTGTCTTACTTAAATCAAATTATCTATTAATCATTTCCTCACCTTACACAAAATGTGCCTTTCTTTCTTCTAATGGCAATACTATCATACTGTATTTTTTGTGTCAATACATTTCACCTTATGGAAGTGCAAATTAAAATTTTCACTTCCTAATTATACATCCAACCATTACGAAATTCAATCTTTCACAACCTCTTTACAACCACAACCACAGCACTCCAGCAAACGCAGGAGCACCATACCGTAAAACGCTTATGTGTAAATCAACTCCGTTCCTACAACTTCCCTCACACAAGCCTGAATATTATTCATTCTTCCAATCCATTCGTAGGGATTATCTTTCTTTAATTGTTCCGTCACATCTTGTCTGTCGGCATATTCCTTTACCAGTCGAAGAAACATATCCTCTGCTTGCTTATCGACTTCTGCAAGATAACTATGCAGCTTTCCGCTTGTCAGCAGGTTCATATATAACACTTTATAGTGTTCCTTTAAATGCCTTGCATGTCGTTTCCCCCATAAACCAATCGGCTCTATTTCTTCTTCGGCTGGTACTGTGATGTTCGGCAATAAATAATCACCCACCTGTCTATAAGTTCCGCCCATTTCTTCAAAAATTGTCTTTGTCATTTTCCTTTTCCTCCTGTGATTTTTGTCTATCGTGATCGTGTATTATCACGCTTGCGACCTTTAACTGTTCTTGCCTGCTCCAACAAATCATCTATCTGTTTGCGACCAAAAACCTTACGGAGCAGGCTGTAATCTTTATTTTCTGCTTTTAGGATTTTGTTTTCTTCGGTCAATCTTTCATTGACTTTCTCCAAACGCTGATTGGTGCGGTATAACTGTGCATTCGCTGTATTCAGCCTATGATAGTTGTCCCACCCCTCAAAGCAGCGGGCAAGCACCGTTTTGACAAGTTGCTTCAATTTCCTTACAACCGGCTCTGCCATTTTGGTTTTATATGCCTTTGCAGTCATAAATTTCTCTGGTTCTGGCAACTGATATTTCGGTGCAGTATCAAGCTCTATTTCAAGATTTGACAGCTCGTCTTTTGCCTTATCATAGTTCAATACTCGTTCCGACAACACATCAAATTCAATCTGTTTCTGCTCGATTTTCGCACCTAATGCCGCCACTTCTTTTTCTCTTTCCTGCTTTTTATAATCCAAAACAGAAAGATGTTTTTCGTGTGTGCCTAAATGTTCCCACTCAATCCCATAACGTTCCATCACCGCCGCAAGCTGTTCTTTTTCGGACTGTATCCATTGCGACCACTCCGTATCGCCACGACTGCCGCCCTTAAAACCTTGCGTTGCAAGAGCCTGCTTTAGTGACACTCTTGTATCAAGTCCACGCTTGCTGCCTGTGGTAAAAGGTACAAAATCTATGTGCAGATGTGGTGTAGCTTCATCCATATGCAGATGAGCCGAGAACACCCGAAGCTGTGGATTTCGCTCCTGAAAACCCTGATAGTATTCATCTAAAATCTGCTTTGCCAGTTCTCCGTTTTCCGTATCGGCGTTCATATTTCCCTTACCGCCCACCTGTAAAATGATTTCGTGGAACGGTTTTTCCTGCTTGGAACTTCGGATTTTTTCATAATAATCTTTTATCTTTCGGTCTGACCTTATCTGCTTGGCATTGTATCTTTCCAATGCTTCATCAAACAATTCGTGATAAACTGTCTTTATATTTTCATTGCAGTAGTCGATATTGAGATGAGTACGAGTTCCGTCTACATTTTCTGCTCGGAACTTTCGGCTATTGTGATTGACCGAGCCTTTACCGACCATTGCACTTATCGTTCTCTGCATTTTTTCATCTCCCATCTGTAAATTTCAACATTCTCAGGTTTTGTTACTTTTGTCAAAAGTAACGCAAAAGCACTTTTGACGGGTACACCCATCAAAAATGCGACCTGTAAACAGGTTTTGCGTTCTCCGAAGGCTCTCCGAGGGGTGAGCGTGTGCCGGTGGCACACACGCCTGCGAACCGACCGAGCCAGCAGGCGAGACCAAAGAGCCGCCTTTGAAAAGGCACTCTCTGCACACTCCCCTAAACTTTATCCGGTGTCAAAGTGTGACGATGGTGACAATGTTTTTCACAGCGTGCTGCTCTCAAAAACATTGACACCTTTGACACCGTTTGTCACGCCGTCTGCTCGGTTTCTTTCCAAAGTGAAACCTTTCTTCCGTCGTGTGTGCGGCTGTTCTGATAACGGATACCGTAATCACGAAACAGCCTGCTTGCGTTGATACTGAGCCTTAAAGAAAGTACATTCGGCTTTATATCCACCGCAAGCCTTTCGCAAAGTTCCGAAGCAGTTCCTTCCCATCTGTCACTTTCCGAAAAGAGCGTATCCGCTATCTTCTCAAGCAGAGGTTCGGGCGGTTCTTTCCACATCTCCGTTTCCGATTTTGCAAAGTTCCACACCAATCGCTCGCTGTCCCTTACAAGATGGATTTTCATATCCTGCTGGTCTCTGCCAGCAACATCAAGTGTGGCATTGTTGGAAGTACGCTTGTCCTTACTGAGAACAAATGCACCGTCTGCCGCACCCATCAGACCATTCGTGCCTGAAATCATATCGAATATATCTTCCGATTTTTGTTTGCGTGTATGATGAACAATAAGCATTGAAACCTTGTAACTGTCTGCCAACGCTTTCAGCCTTGCCACAACATCATAATCACTTGCGTAGCTGTAATCTGCTCCGCCTGCTTCACGCACACGCTTTAAGGTGTCTATGATAATCAAGCCTGTGTCTGGGTGTTCCCTCATAAACCCTCTTATCTGTTCTTCCAGTCCGCCATTGACCGTTTTACATTCCGTTGCGAAATACAGATTGCCTGTCTCCTTTGCACCGAACATCTGAAACAATCGCTTCTGCAAACGTGGGTAATCATCTTCAAGGGCAAAATAAAGCACCGTTGCCTTACGCACCTTATACTCCCAAAGCGGTGTGCCTGTGCTGATATGATAGGCAAGCTGTGCCATCATAAAGCTCTTTCCCACTTTCGGGGAACCTACGAAAAGGTAAGTTCCCCTTTGGAGCAGACCGTCGATAAGTGGTGTCTGAACCTCAAACACCGTATCATACAGCGTTGTCATTGATACTGTTTTCAGATAGGAAGGGTCTAACTGTCTGAGTATTTCCCTTTGCATTTCTTCAAAAGATTGCTCGTACCCCTTGAAATCCGTATCCTGATTGACTATACTATTGTCAGTACATTTGGAAAGTGACTGTTCCGCATCTGTTGCCGCAGATACATTTGGAATAGTCATTTCTTTTTTATTCTCCATTCGCATCCTCTCCTTTCAAACCGCCGAGAATAATGGAAATCAGTTCTATTACACTCAGCAGTTCATCATCCACACCTTTTCCTGCTTCAATCCTTTTCAGTTCCGCAAGGACTGTGGCAAATTCCGTTTTCAACGCCTTATACACTCTCGGATTGCCCTGTACCACCACATCCTGATTTAAGCAACGGCGGTAACAATACTCCTGTTTTGGCAATCCTGATAGAGCTACAGCTCTGTTAATGAGTTCGTTTTCTTCGGGCGATACTCGAAACCCTACTGTGATATTCCTCCAACGATTTTTGTTATCTCTGTTCTTAGCTGACATTTTCAAAATCTCCTTTCCCTAAATCATCTAATTTTTCTGCCATCTCAATCTGCTTTGACGGAAAGAGGTGTGCGTACTGATAAGTAATATCAATACTTTCGTGACCAACTCGGTCAGCAATCGCCACCGCAGAAAAGCCCATATCAATCAAGAGTGAAATGTGGCTGTGACGGAGATCGTGAATGCGGATACGCTTCACGCCTGCCGCCTTTGCCCCTCTGTCCATCTCGTGATGAAGATAGCTTTTCGTCACCGTAAAGATACGGTCTTTCTTCTTCAATCCGTAAAGCATACCGAGATATTCTTTCATTTCCTCACACAGAAACTTCGGCATTTTAATCGTGCGGTTGCTCTTTTTCGTTTTCGGAGAAGTAATCACATCCTGCCCTTTCAAACGCTGATAGGATTTATTGATTGTGACTGTTTCCTTATCAAAGTTGAAATCTGCCGGAGTCAAAGCTAACAGCTCGCCCTCTCGGATACCGCACCAGTAAAGCATTTCAAACGCATAAAAGGAAACAGGCTTGTCCATCATCTCAAAAGAGAATTTCTTGTATTCTTCCTTTGTCCAGAACAGCATTTCCTTGTGTTCCTCACGTCCCATATTTCCCACCTTTGCCGCAGGATTGGAACGCAGTTCATAGTAGCGGACAGCGTGATTGAAAATGGCGGACAACTGATTGTGCAGCGTTTTCAGATACGTCTGTGAATAAGGCTTTTTCTTCTCATCACGATAGGCAAGCATTTCATTCTGCCAAGTAATAATCTCCTTTGTGGAAATCTCGCTGATTTTCAGTTTCCCGAAATACGGAAGTATCTTTGTGCGTATGATATGCTCTTTGGTAAGCCACGTGTTTTCCTTCAAACGGTTCTTCACATCATTGATATAAAGCTCCGTAAAGGCTTCAAAACTCATATCAAGGTCTGAAGAAGTCTGCAATTTGAACATTCTTTCCCATTCCTGTGCTTCTCGTTTGGTAGCAAAGCCACGCTTGCATTTCTGCTTGCGTTCCCCTTTCCAGTTCACATACCTTGCCATCACATACCAAGTACCGTTATCTTCATTCTTAAATACCGGCATTTACATTTCCCCCTTTCCTGCTCCGTAGAGCCTTTCGTAAAAATACTGGCGATTTACACGCCCTGCAATCGTAATAAAGCCCTTTGCTTTCAATTCCTCATTTAATTGTCTGATGAGTTTATATGCATAAGGTTTTGATACGTTTAGTTCCTGAGCCACATCTTCGGCTCGGATAAATCTGTTTTCCATATCCTTTTTCTTCCTTTCTTAAAATAATTTTTTGCTTGCCGCTTTCTCCGTGTTAAAGTTCCAACAGGCACTCCTGCTTGTCGGCAGGCGCTGTGCTGTCCCAATGCACCGCAGTACATCAGGCGCTCGCTCGTATAGGGGTTCCCGAAAAGTCGGAGACTTTTGGGGAAGAGGAGGAGCAGTGCAGCGAATGAGCTTTTGTGCTTGCACACAAGCGAACGATACGGAACTTGCTCCGACGAGGTCTTGGCGGTTTGGCTTTTCGGACGGTCATTCAGTTGTCGCATTAAGCATATTTGTTTAATTCGTAATTTATTTTACTAAACATATTTGCTATTGTCAAGTGGTTGCAAAGAAAATATTAAACATTTTTGTTTCGGTTTTTCTTGACTTCCACTAAACATTTCTGCTATACTTATTTCACTAAATATAAAAGGAGCGTATCATTATGGCTATCAGCGAAAGAATACATTTTTTCAGACTAATGCGTGGTATGACACAAAAGTATCTCGGTACAGCAATCGGTTTTCCAGAAAAGAGTGCTGATGTGCGTTTGGCACAGTACGAAACTGGTACACGCAAACCGAAAGCAGACCTTACAAATGCATTGGCACAGGTGCTTGATGTTTCTCCACAGGCTCTTGATGTTCCTGACATAGACAGCTATATCGGTCTTATGCACACTCTGTTTACCCTTGAAGATATTTACGGTCTTACTGTCAGTGAAGCAGACGGAGAGGTATGCTTAAAGGTCAACAAGGACAAAGGCAGAGAAGCATATGAACTCCTCAAAATGCTGTATGCTTGGAAAGAACAGGCAGACAAGCTATCTTCCGAAGAAATCAACAGAGAAGAATACGATAACTGGCGTTACCATTATCCAGAGTTCGACACCACACAGCGTTGGGCAAAAGTTCCATCACAGGAATTAAGTGACGCTCTCGTGGAAGCATTCAAAGACCACTTGAAAGATAAATAAGCACCTACAGGACCTGCCACTGGCAGCTCCCTACAGATGCTTTGGCAACGACAAAAAAGCCCTTAACTATGGTTATTAACCACAGCTAAGGGCTTAGTTTATAATATGGAATTTGTTCAGAGCCAAGCTCCGAACTTTAGTCTGCAAGCCACCTGTTAATTGTTCCGTTACCCATAAACCACTGGATAACAAGAATAATGGCACTTGCTATGACTGTTATCAATTTGTTATCAAAAGACTAATCGAAATCGCTGAAACCCGCATAAACACTGGCTTTTTTAAGCAACTCGATTTATTCAAACTCAATTGTTGCAGGGGGCTTACCTGTGCAATCGTACATGACACGATTTACGCCCTTTACTTCATTTACAATACGGTTCGTAACTTTGGCCAGGACTTCCCACGGGATCTGAGCGGCATCGGCAGTCATAAAATCAGAGGTGTTGACAGCACGAAGAGCAACTGCATAATCGTAGGTACGGAAATCACCCATAACACCTACGGAACGCATGTTGGTCAGGGCTGCGAAATACTGACCAAGACCTTTGTCGATTCCTGCTTTTGCGATCTCTTCGCGGTAGATGGCATCGGCTTCCTGAACGATTTTTACTTTTTCCTCGGTTACTTCTCCAATGATACGGATTCCAAGGCCGGGACCCGGGAAGGGCTGACGGTACACCAGATACTCGGGGATACCAAGCTCCAGACCGGCGCGCCGAACCTCATCTTTAAAAAGAAGACGTAAGGGCTCGATAATTTCTTTGAAATCAACTACGGACGGAAGTCCCCCTACATTATGATGAGATTTGATGACTGCGGATTTTCCAAGGCCGGACTCGATCACATCCGGATAAATGGTTCCCTGAACGAGATAATCCACGGCGCCAATCTTTTTTGCCTCTTCTTCAAATACGCGGATAAACTCTTCGCCAATGATCTTTCTCTTCTGCTCCGGCTCGGTAACACCTTTCAGCTTATCATAGTAACGCTGCTGGGCATTGACACGGATGAAATTCAGCTCGTAAGGGCCGTTGGGGCCGAAAACAGCTTCCACTTCATCTCCTTCATTTTTACGAAGAAGACCATGGTCAACAAAAACGCAGGTCAGCTGTTTGCCGATCGCTTTGGAAAGCAGAACGGCTGCAACAGAGGAATCCACGCCGCCGGACAGAGCGCAGAGCACCTTACCGGTACCGATCTTTTCACGAAGCTGTTTGATCGTGGTCTCCACGAAAGAAGCCATCTGCCAACTTCCGCTGCATCCGCAGACTTTATATACAAAGTTGCTGAGCATCTTCTTTCCTTCTGCTGTATGCATTACTTCCGGATGGAACTGCGTTGCATAAAACTTTTTCTCCGGACAGGACATGGCTGCTACCGGACATACACTGGTATGAGCCGTGATCTTAAAGCCCTCGGGAGCCTGCGCAATATAATCCGTATGGCTCATCCAAGCTACTGTTTCTTTGGAAACGCCATCAAACAGAATATCGTCGGTATCTACTGTCACATCTGTATGACCATACTCACTGACAGGCGCTGTCTCCACTTTTCCGCCAAGCATATAAGCCATCAGCTGAGAACCATAACAAATACCCAAAACAGGAATACCCAACTCAAAAATTTCTTTTGAACAGCGCGGTGAATCCTCACCATATACACTGTTCGGTCCACCTGTAAAAATAATCCCTTTCGGATTCATCTCTTTGATCTTTTCCAGGCTGAGTGTATAAGGATGCACCTCTGCATATACATTGCATTCTCTGACTCTTCTTGCAATCAACTGATTATACTGACCACCAAAGTCCAATACGATAATCATTTCCTTTTCCACTGATATTCCTCCATTTTTTCTTCTGAGAAGCGTTATTTCTAGTCTTAACCATTATAAAAGATTCATCAAATCATGACAAGCCATTTTTTTCGCTGTCAAGTCGCTTTTTGTCGAAATCTTTTCCTTCCCTTTTGCAAAATTTTCTGATATAATACAGTTGTCGTCAGGAAACGACAGCATTTACGAAAGAAAATTTTTCACAAGGCACAAAAGAATTTCTTACCAATGAGAAATCTTTCAAGATCAAAATACAAAAGAAAAGGCAGGGGATCATCGTTTGAAACGAAGATTCCCTTTTCATTTCTCTGATTATTCCTGAAGGATTACGCTCCAGGCCTCTTTCAGGCGATCCATCTGCCAGGCTGCATTGGCAGGACTTGTGGATGGAAGTTTTTCTATCGGACGGCCGGTCAGAGGAAAGGCATATTTCTGATAAAGCTCAAAAGCTTTTCCTCCATTGGCATAGATTTTCCGTATGGGTGCCGACTGAAGGATACGGTTCAGATCCGCCGGCACAACATTTCGGATGCTGCTGTCGCTGGATCCAATAATCTCACAACTGGCAACCACATCCCAGATGGCAATCTCATTTTCAAGCAATAATTTCTTTTTCTCCGGAATCGTCTGCGGCGTTTCATAACCAGTCAGTACTGCCAGAAGTTTCCAGAAACGATTCTGCGGATGACCGTAATAGAATTGCTGCTCCCGGGATTTTACGGACGGAAATGTCCCCAGAATCAGAATCCTGGAATTCTCATCATATACCGGCTCAAAAGTATGTGCCACTTTTTCATATGTTTTCGTCATTCTTTTATCCTCACAGGTCCGAACCCAGACCATCTGCAAAGGCAAGAAGGCGCTGCTGCTGTTCCGGAGTCATCTGTTCAAAAAGGTGCATCAGTTCTTCCTGATCTTCCGTAAAATAATCAAAACAACCATCCCGGAAAAAATCTGCAATTGTCGTTCCCATCGCTTCACAAATGATCTCCAGAGTAGAAAAATTGGGTGTGGTTCCGTTTTCATAGTTCTGCAGTGTGCTGTCAGGAATGCCAGTCCGTTTGCTTAAGGAATATCGGCTGATCCCTTTTTCTTTGCATATTCTGGATAGTTCTTTTGCTATGTCAGTTTTTTCATTCTTCATGGTCTGCAGTCCTTTCTCAGGATTTCTATAGTAGTATTTTCAGGCTCTCTGCCGGACTGTTTTCATTATAACCTTTGCCCCGATTTTTGGCAACATTCCGTATTTTTACGCAGGGGCAGTCTGATGTTCATGCAGATGAAGGTATTTCTCTTTTGTCGCCATTCCACCGCGGATATGGCGCTCGGATTTATTGACATCCAGAACTCTCCGTACCTCCGAGGCCAGGGAGGGATTGATTTCCCGCAGGCGCTCCACACAGTCTTTGTGAACGGTGCTTTTACTCACGCCAAACTTTTTTGCCGCCTGGCGCACGGTTGCGTTAGTTGCTATGATATAATCTGCGATCTCAACGGCTCGCTCTTCAATATAATCCTTCAAGAAAATCCCCCGATAGTGGCTGTTTTTACAGTGTATGCGGGGAATTTGGGAGTTACTATAAAATTTTATATTGTTTTCTATTCGGGAAATCCTGAACAATATGAGATTGCTTGAAATCCCTATTCTTTTACATCATTCTCATTTCTACTCACACGCCTATAAAAGGCGTGACTTCTCTGTAATCCATAACAGAAATTCCCCAGTCATTTCTACTCTCACGCCCTGTACCTTACCGATCATATTATCCACCATATCATTTCTACTCACATACTCGCAAAGGGAGTGACCATGCCTCATATAACTTAACACGTCCTTTTCTGCATTTCTACTCTTACGCCCATGTGGGACATGACAAGAGTCTGTTGATAATATTCCAGAGACTCTGAAATTTCTACTCACACGCCTGCTTGGGGCGTGACAACATTGTTTTTCCTTCCTTTCTATTCTCTTGTAATATTTCTACTCACATGCCCGCGGGGCGTGACGTTTCGGTGTCTCATCTGATACCTTACCGAACTGATTTCTACTCTCACGCCCGCAAGGGACGTGACAAATTCGCTGAAATATCCGGCAATCAATTCCGCGATCTTTACTCACACACCCACATGAGGCATGACCAGGACTTCCTGGCGGCGCAGACCGCATCCGTAATTTCTACTCTCACGCCCACAGGGGGCGTGACCGGACACGACGGCAACGTGTTCACTGATGATGGCATTTCTACTCACACGCCCGCGAGGGGCGTAACGTTAATAGCATTGGTGAGGTAAACCTTTTAGGAATTTCTACTCACACGCCCGCAAGGGGCGTGACCATTGGAATCCCGTACTGCGATATGTAGTTAATAATTTCTACTCACACGCCCGCGAGGGGCGTGACGAATGCATGAAATTTCTTGCAATCCACATCAAAATTTCTACTCACACGCCCGCGAGGGGCGTGACAAGGTTTAGCTGACACAGTAGACGAGACGTTTAGAATTTCTACTCACACGCCCGCGAGGGGCGTGACTCATACAGCATCTGCTTCGTTCCCCGGTTCCCGGCAATTTCTACTCACACGCCCGCGAGGGGCGTGACATGGAGCGTTATGGACGCAATCAACCGGAACAGCAATTTCTACTCACACGCCCGCGAGGGGCGTGACACGATCTACACGGTCAGAAGATACGGTGTGGAAAATTTCTACTCACACGCCCGCGAGGGGCGTGACGAAAAAACAGGCTGATGCTGAAAAAAAAGCTGTAGATTTCTACTCACACGCCCGCGAGGGGCGTGACCTGCTGTGGCTGGATGCAGGAATTTGGTCGAAAGATTTCTACTCACACGCCCGCGAGGGGCGTGACTGAACGGGGATATTTCCGGTCTGAAATCATTTCAATTTCTACTCACACGCCCGCGAGGGGCGTGACACCTATATTTTGTATTTTAGGGAGGTCACGCCACCATATAACGCAAGGCGGACTTATTTTTTTTTAATGATTCTTAATCATACTAGCATAAAAAACTATATTTTTCCAGGCGAACCTTCTAGAGATTTTGGAGTCATTGAAGGTTCGCTATTTTGTGAATGGATTAGCATATAATTTTTCATGTTTTAAATTTCTTGCTAAATAATAATAACCCCTTCTGGATTGTAAGTCTTCTTAGCGCCTACATGTTCTACCTTTCTTTCCCAGTTATTTCCGAGATAGTAGAAACGCAGACTGTCTTCCTCTGGATTTATTAACTTACAAAGGCGATCCTTCAGTTTTAAAAAGGATGAATAATCCAGATCAGCTTCAAAAACCGAATTTTGAACTCGTTGAGCGTGATTCTGACATTCTTTTGCTACTTTGCGAAGCCTCGTTTTTCCAGATGCACTTACCGTACTTACATCATAACTGATCAACACCATCATAATTTTTACCTACTTCAAAAGAAACACTGGATATTCTGCAATATCCCCACGCACATATTTAGCCAAAAGGTTACTTTGAACATAAGGAAGCAAGCCCAGCGGAATTTTCTGTTTCAGATACGGGTGCATCATATCCGTTCTCTTCTTCTCCTGCCAGCGTGCCAGGACTTTTTTTCTGCCTTCTTCATTTAGCCATACGGCTCCGGAGACCTGTTTTTCAAAATCTTTCTCTCCTAAAATCTGAAGATTTAACAGCGTAATGACAAAACGTTCCACAATGCATCTCGTTTCTTCTACCATATCACAAGCCAGAGATTTTCTTCCGCTTCTGAGCGCATGGCAATATCCTATATAGCTGTCTAACCCCACCGTTTCCAGGGCTGCTGCAAACTCATTTGTAGCCAGTGTATACACAAACGAGAGCACCGCGTTGATCGGATCCAGCGGAGGACGTTTTGTTCTCAGTTCAAAATGAAATGGAACTTTTTCATTTGTAAGCAATTTGTCAAAAATACCAAAATAACTTTCCGCACAATACCCTTCTATTCCCATCGCTTCTTCTATCGTTAAGGCTTGGAATATCTTGTTCATTCCTTCTTCCAGAACAGTTATAGCCTTTTTTATTTCCGCATCTTCTCTTAATTCTGCATTATCATGAAGTGTCCTTCGAATCAGCTGACGTGTATTACTAAATTTTGCAGCCAATGTATTCTGTGCCAAAGTCAATCCATTTTCCCGAAACTGTTCTATTTGTGCTACTCTTAAAAAGACATTTCCTTTTGTTTCTCCGCACACTTTTGCCCAAAACTTTCCCTGAGGTGAAATAAAGTTAATGGGTATTGTCTTTTCAACGCATTTTCCCATAAGTGCCGGTGAGCATCCCAGGTAGCTAAAACAGACTACATTTTCAATATTCTCAAAAGGAATCCTCAGCTTTTCTTTTCCTTCGATTTTACACACCAGATTTTCACCATCCAGCGTTAAGTAAGCTGTTTCATTTGTTACATAAATCGTATTTAAAAGCTTTCTCATATCCTCCCCCAAAAAGATCATTCGCCTTCATCCGCTAAAATCTTTTTCAGCTCTTTTTTGACATTCCATGATGGAGATGTTTTCGGCATGCAAAGATCTTTCATAGAACATCCGCTACATTTTTGTCCCTTTCGTATTTCCGGAATCTGGCCTGTTTCCAAGTAAGTTCTCATTTCATGTAAGAGTTCTTTCAGCTTTTTATCATATGCCTCAAAATTTTCCTTCACAGGTACATTGTATCTTTTCCTTACGTCAGCATAATAAATTACTGCATCACAGTCACCTCCAAACACAAAATCCACGCAAAGTTTCTGTGCAAATATCTGCATTTGATCGTCCGGCCTGATCTCCTCATTTTTTGGTTTTGTTGGCTTATATTCTACAATGCAAATCTGATATCTTCGGCCATCATCCCCGACAGAAACACCTTCTTTGCTTTCCGTCAGTTCCAGGCAGTCTGTTACTCCGTACAGATTGTGTTCTTCTCTGTCATTGTAAACGGGGACGGCTGTAAACACTTTTTTCCCTCTTGCAGTATAATTTTTCTCCGGATCATGTACCCGCTCATGCAGCAAATTTGCTTTTGTCACAAAAAAATTTTCTGCCCAGGCTTTGTCAATTTCCAGCAGTCCCCATCGATGAGGACAATACATATAATGCTGAATAGATCTTATAGCAATCTCCTCAGAAATCATAATTTTTCTATCAGTTCCACTCCTTCCGGCATTTCCCGATCAACTGTAATGTCATAATCCTTTATGGAACGGATCACATTCACATCTTCGCATTCTTTCACCTGAATCTTATCAAACAGGAGATGTGAAGGGCATACCCCGAGTACGTTATCATGCTTAAACACAAACAGTTTCCGCATACACATTTTTCCGCGTGCTGCACTGTGATCATTCTCAAACATATTCATAATCGCCGTCCATAAAAGCTCTACATCTTCTTCTGACAAATCAGTTACTTTGTTTGCCAAAGCTGCAGATATGTAGCCCTCCGCACGATATAATGCATAAGGGATAAAACTTTTTCTTCCTATTTCTGTATCGCCTGTCTCCGTTCTTTCGTCTGTTGTCCTTGCCTGCCTGGTAATCGCAATATCCTGAGGTTCAACCGGTGAAATACTTCTTGCAAAGTTAATCTGTACAGGTCCCCTTACAATTCCACAGGGATTATCACCTGTAGACATAACTGCACCAAAAGTTCTGACATCAAAATAGTTTTTGCACATATAATCCCGGGCCTTTACCATATCATCAGCCTTTTTTTCTCTACTGTCTTTTTTCGTAGATGTAAGTCCCAGTTCTTTATATGCTTCCGTAAATTTTGCATTCAAAGAACGATCTGGTTTGATCAGGATATTATATCCTTCCTCACCTTCTTTTACCAGTTCTACATAATTCCGAATTTTTCTTTTAAGGCAGACATCGGTAACATATCCATAACCTGATTCTGCATCCACGCGGGGAGCATTGCCTGCGTCCGGGTCTCCGTTTGGATTTCCATTTTCCACATCAAATAGCATCACAAAATCATATCTATTATTGATAGCCATAATCAATTTTCTCCTTTTCCTTTTTCATTTTCTTTATTTTTCTTCT
This sequence comes from Blautia sp. OF03-15BH, assembly GCF_003463065.1. Taxonomy (GTDB): domain Bacteria; phylum Bacillota; class Clostridia; order Lachnospirales; family Lachnospiraceae; genus Limivivens. The sequence continues at coordinate 46,476 of NZ_QSCM01000016.1, read as the reverse complement.
CATACAAATCCTGCATCTGCTGGTAATATCCAACCATAAATTTACCCTGTTCCTTTAATGGCAGGCTTTCCGGATACTCATTTTTCATTTTACTATGGATCTCCTCCAACATTTTTTCATAGTAAAGCGAATATTCTGCTTTTTCCAATTTCTTTAAATGATGCTGCGCCAATCTCAACAATTTAGGAAAAACTGCTGCTGGTCTGGTAGATGCCATAGCAAAATATCCATCTCTGATTGTCCGATTCAACTTCCCAGAAGTTACTGAATCCTTCTGCAATTTTTCCAAAACAGCAAACATACGTCCACATAAATATGCAGAATTTTCATTTTCTAAATCCACTACCATTTTTAATTCCTCCTTCTCACTGTTTCTGTTTATAACTGCCTTAATAATCCCGATCCTGACAGAATTGATTTTTTCACTCCCTTCATCGGTTCTGATCCTTCTCAGCACTGTTTCCAACAAAGTCATCGGATATTTTCGTCCATAAAATGCAGCTTCCAGAAGTTTTGTCATCAAAGCAGGATTAACTTTATCATTTTTAACTTTAGGTGATATCAATTCATGTTTTATTCTTTGCAGAGAAATCGCATGTGGTTCTTTTGTCATTTGCAGATCATTCTGAAATCTTACAATATTCCATAAAACATCCGCATATCTCTTTCTATAGATAAACTTCAAAGCCAATCTGGAAGTATTCGGTTTTAATCCCAGCATATAAAAATCAACATCTTCTTGAATCAAATCCAGATTTTCCAATCTTTTTGCGGTAATCCTTCCTGTTGCTGAATCTTCCATGAGTTCTCTCAGCATCAAATCTGTCTGCTCTGTATTTATTTTATCAGATGCTCCAAAGAGCATTGCCATAACAAGATTTTCCTGCTTTTCACTTGTATTCATCGCCCAGAATACAATCGTCATATCATCCAGCATTATTTTATGTTTCTCACTGCTCAGAAGATAGTTCAAAGTTTCCGTATATTTCTTCATCACACTTTCAGAAATATTACTGTTATACGCCTGCTCGTTCCCATAAGAGCTTTCTGACGAATTATTGAAACCTATGAGTACACTTCCTGTTGCCAGACCACCGTAGACGCCTTTGATTTTGCTATGTATTCTTGCAATAGCAGCTGTTTCTCCACTGACAGCACATTGCGCTGTCGGCCCCTCTGAATTTTCATCTTGCTTTTTGCCCCAGTATTCCTGCCATTTTTCTTTAAACTCCGCTTCTTCATGCAACAATTTTTCTGGACTTCCTGTCAGACAAAATACAAATCCGGATTTCGCATACTCCTTACCCAGGGCTAATAACTGTGCATTCTGTGTTTCCTGCTCTGGTTTCCAGTTCTCAAGAAATTTTCGAAATGCCTGAATGAGCGGCGAACTCATTCCTTCTGTAAATTCCAAATTTGTTTTCACAAAAGCTTCATGGGATTTTTTTGCTTTTCCCGTTTTATCTTCCGGTGTCAGCTGATCTTTATCCAGATTTAAACCGAATAAGTAAAGCGGCCTGTGCTCTGCAATATTCGCTTCAATTCCGGTTTTTTCTGTTCTCGCAGGCAATAATTTCTCCTGAGGAGCAATTACCTCTTTAATCTTATCTTTTCCTGTTTTTATACTGTCCTTCTTTCTGAAGTCGATAATTTCATCTATTTTTCCATCTTCAGTTAAGGCTACTTTATAATGTATTTTTACCTTTGAGAAACCGTCTGGTGTTATTTCCCCTTTTGACGCCAGAATGTCATAATAATCGCTTAACGCTTTTATCAGCATCGCAGGCCCTCCCTGTATTTTCTCACATCAATCACTCCATTTATCATATGTGGACGATAGTAAAGCGTATTGGCCCGGTCAGAAAACTCTGGATTCTCCCAATCATCATTTATTGGCTTTCCTCCGTCTGCAAACTGCACTTTATAGCTCATGTAGCCAAGATCCACATCTTTCATATCTAAAATGTCTTTGTTGATAAGATTCTCATTAAAATCTTCTACAAGTTCTATTTTTTTTACGGGAAATTCACTGCAACCCAAACAGGGAACACGGAACCATTGTCCTTTTTCCAATCGTCTTTTTATGATATTGTAGTGTTTCTTCTCTGCATCTTCCTCCCTTTCGTTTTTCAAACCCGTCAATTCAAAATGAAATTCGATCCCATATTTCACATTTTTCAGAATCATAGAAGCTCTTTGACTCCTGCTCTCAGAAGTATAGATACAGGGATCTCCTCCTTTTCCATTCATCTGACTCTTTACCGCACTCAACAATACCTTCTCTTTTACTTCGTTTCTCCTGACATTCATGAAATCAATCTTATTGAACACGATAATTTTATCAATCGTATACTTTATAGACGGCTTCCAGTAGCAGCTTTTCAGCATTCCTTCCAGTGCGCCCGGAGGCGGAACGTCATAACTGACACGTTCCACCTTCAGCTCCGGTCTTGTAAAACAGGCATAATCTCCTTCCACCATGATTTTAAATCCATATGCCATCACTCTTCACCTTCTTTCATATGATGTAATCTTTTCCCTCAAAAAGAATTCCGAGATTTTCGTCATAATAATCATCACTTATCAGGCAGAAGATTCCTGTCCCATAGTCCTTTACCGCATGTTGTCTTATCAGATCATCTAATTCCGCCTGTGTTACAGAACAGACATAATTTTGGAATTTCCGAGGATTTCCTATCTGAGTCTTCTGCAGATCTTCTATCCTACGTTTCGCTTCCTCATTGCAGCCAACTACAACCGATTGAGTGTTAGATTCAATTAAATGGAATTTTTCAGCATAACTTTTAAAACCGATCTGACGAATATCTTTGTAATCATTATGAATCGCATGCTTCTCAATTTCTGTCTCTCTCAGCTTATACATACAGTTATAATATTCCCGTATACATTCCTGTGAAGAAACATCTGCATATTTTTTAAGCAATCCTCTCGTTTTATTCATTCGCTCATCTTCTTTTTGATCCTCTGACAGTTCAAAAACAAATGTCATTGCTCCTTGTCTTCTTCCTTCTCTGTTACAACGTCCGCCAGCCTGCAAAATACTGTCCAGGCCGGTAAGCTGTCGAAATACAACAGCCATGTCAAGATCAACTCCTGCTTCAATTAGCGAAGTAGATATCACGGTAATACGCCGATCTTCCGGAACTCCTTCAAGATTAGGATAATCCACCTCTAATTGCTTTAGTTCCTTTCGAATTTCATCTAAAATCCGTTTTCTGTCATATGCCGCCAGATAAGTAGACAAATGATATTTTTTGCCCGTACATTGCCTGTATAACTCCCTTGCTGTTCGCTTCTTGTTGACTACAATCAGGCTGGAAGCATATTCTCTGCTTTTACTTAACAGAGTTTCCTGTTCCATCTTTCCAATATAGCTAAACTTGCATTTCTTAAACTTTTCAAAGTCCGATGTATCTGTTACCAGATTAACTATCTTGCTGTTTTCCAAAGCATAGGTCTGAATCAAACTTGGAAAGTCCGGCATTGTTGCCGTCAGAAATACTGCACTGCTGTTCAAGTACCTTGTGAGAAATGCGATTCCCTGGAGACAGGGCTGTAAATATTCTACAGGCATCAAATGCGCTTCATCAAAAATGAGCACTGCATCTGCCATATTGTGAACCTTTCGCAGTTTTCCCCGCCGATTGGAATACAAGGAGCCGAGGAACTGAACCATAGTCGTCACGATAAAATCTGCACTCCAGTTCTCTGTCGCACGCTTTGCTGAAATACGATAATCCTCACTGAAATCTTCTGCATCGTCATAGGAAAAGGTAGACTGATGACGCAGAATCTGTGCATCCTTCCCAAAGAGATTTTCAAACATGCCAACCGTCTGATCTGCAACGCTCAAAAAATGGATCACATAAATAATTCTTTTTTTCTTTTCCGCAATTGCTTTTTCCAGAGCAAATTTCACACTACATAATGTTTTGCCGCTTCCTGTCGGCATGTTCATAAGATAAATCTCTGCTTTTTCACCTGTTTTATCAAATACCTGCTTCTGTAAAAGTGCTCTGGCTTTCTGAAGTTCAGTCTCAGCTTGAAAAGATTGCAGTTTTCGATTTACTTTTTCAAGGCAGCTCTGAAAATTTGTCTTCAGATCCTCTGGTAAAGTTCCATCTCCGCAAAACCTTGCAGTGTCTTCGGAATCTGCATCTACCAGACAGGAAAAACAATATCTTGTCAGAAAAGCGAATTTATCAATCAAAAAATCTATATCATTTTTGATATCCTGCGCGAAAAAATTTATTACTTTCTGCAGATCAATCTGTGGAATTTCCAGTTCCTCTTGGTAAGCACTGTAATCCTCCATCTCTCTTTGAAGCCTTGTATTCAGTGAATCCGGTCTGCCATTTTGAACTCCTCCGTCAGGAATCCCGGAATGGTGGCCAGCAATGCAATATTCCATTAAATACGCAAGCGCCAGGAATGGTTTCTCATACATTTTCTTTGCAATCTGTGCACCACATATGGAATGCTCAACCCGAATTTTTTCATCCTTCATTCTTCTCTGAAAAGAGTTTTGATATTTTCCAATATCATGTAACAATCCAATTATTCGATTGATTTCTTTAAGTTCTGGTATCGACATTTCCATACATAACCTGGCAGTATTTTCGCTGTGTTCTTTTATTGTCTGAATTTTTCCTTTTTCTTTGTTTTTATGTGCAATATATTTTTCTTTTTCTTCTATTTTTCTCACTCCTTCCTTGATCTCACTGTATCACCTTTTTTGTATCGCGTCAATGTATTTTCTTAATTTAGTTGGCTGTTATAAAAGCATTATATAAAAAGAGCTATATGCAAAAACTTAGCTCTGCATATAGCTCTTTCTCTTGTAACCTTAACAGCCAACAAAATTATTTCTACTCACGTATTCCCAATCTAATACGACTCAAACTCTATTGGTTACACATAAGTAATATAGCATACTTTTCATTTCCTGCCAATTTCTATTTTTTACCCCAAATACTCCCCCGAATACTTCACATACGCCCCATCGCACACACTCTGCACTTTATCCAGGGCTTCCTCTGCTTTTTCCTCTGTTTCGTATCTTCCGGCGGTGACGACATAGTAGGGCTCGGAGTTCAGGTTGCTCCAGTCACTGCTCAGGAGGACTTCCGGCTCCTCGCAGACAGACTCAAGATATTCTGCATAATTTTCGGCTTCGTCGGAATCTGTGGAGGCGTAACACCAGATTCCGTAGAAGGGTCGAGCCGCCAGTCCCTCTTCCAGGAGTTCTTCAAGTTCTTCAAAGTCGTCGTCGTCATCATCTTCGTCGTCATCATCTTCGTCGTAGTCACTGTCATCGTCATCCCAGCTTTCGAGGTCGAGATACCATTTACCGTCAATTTCGACTACAGGAATATCCAGATAACTGGTTGTACCGTCCTCCGAGAGTTCTTCGTGGACAAGCCGTGCGGCCGTCACATAGTAACCAAACTCCGCGTATGATTTCTGGAGTTCTGCAAGTGTTTCGCTGTCTACATCTTCCGAGGAAAGAGCCTGATAAAAAAGCTGGCGGTCTTTGAATTCCTCCTGAAACTCCTGCACAGCCTCATCCGCAACATTCTGGACAAGCCCGGTGAACACAGCAATCATTTTATCCCCCAAAATTTCCCTGTATTCTGTCGGAAGTTCCGGAAGAAGTTTCAGAAAGGCAGAACCATCACCGCTGATCAGAATCTGGATCAGACCATTGGCCACCTCCATGTCGCTGGAATTGATCTTGGAAAGTGCTGCTTCCTGCTTTTCCTTTTCAATCCGACCGGCATCGTAGGGAGCGATCTCACGCTGCAGTTCGAGAGTATCCGGATCGATCGCAGCTCCAGCCAGGAAAATATCATCAGAGTAGAGTTCAACGCTGACAAGCCAACGACCGGCTCCTTCCCAGAACCAGGGTTCACTGACATTACACCTGGTTATCGTAATATCTTCTGGAACGCCCAGCGATTTCCCCAAAGCAGCAATCTGCTCATCTGTGATGGTTTCATTTACAGTATTTCCATTTTCATCTTCTTTGGAATACTCGTAAGCCTGTTTTTCCTGACTTACGGTTTCTGCTTTTGTCTGTCCTGCTGCTATGTTTCCTGCCAGACACAGGACTGCAGTGGCCATAAATAGAGCTCGCTTTTTCATAAAATTCTCCTTTAACATCCAAAAAGTGTAAAATCTGCTCCTTCTCTTCTTCCCACATTCCCCGTGGCCGCTGCATAACAACGAAGTTTATTCGGTTCGGAACGATACCAGCGGTAGTTTTCATATCCTTCAATGCTGATAAAATAACCATAGGATGTTTTCTGTACTTTCCGGATCTTGTATTTCCCGGTCTGCTCGCCATAGGTATTGCCCGTTAAAACATACCCGTTATAGAAACCGATACTCGTCCGCCAGCCGGAATCCCACCAGGAACCTTTCTGGACTTTTTTCAGAAAGTCTTTCATTGCTGTGTTTTTTGACGGAGTTTTTGTTGAAAATCCCTGAACCGTTACAACACAGCTATCCTCTGTTCCCAGACATTTTTTGCCGCTGCCATCTACCAGATAAGCTTTTACGGTAACTTTTCCATTTTTCTTCGGTGTAATCTTCCCTTTCTGATCTACTGCCGCGATTGATGAATCGGAGGAAGAAAATCTCACTTTCAGACTTCCCCGGCCCAGATTTTTCAAGATATAGCTGACTTTCTTTGTCTGACCTTTTTTCATCGTCAGGCTTTTCTTCAGAAACTTAACATGTGATAACTGAATCAGCTTCAAATTTCCCAGTTCTCTATTTCCACTAGAAATATTCGGCTGGTTGTACCAGGCCAGAATCTTATGATTATTTCTGGCTGCCACAAACCACTCCGCACAGGAAACACAACCATCCTTGTTTTCATCTGCCCAAAAAAATTTCCATTTTGTGGAAACGGCATCTGTAAGAGCCGCGGTAAACTGGGTTCCAAACTCTTCCACCTTTTCATTAGAGGATGCGATAAAAATGAAATCTCTGTCTATTCGGCTTCGTTGGCTGCCTTTCAGTTCTGCTGCTGCTTTTCGAATGAGATCCGCATTGCAACTATCAATGATGACAATGAATTTCCCTTTATACTTCAGAAGTGTCTGTAAAAGTTCATTGCAGCTTACCCGGGTTTTCCGAAGTTCTTTATTTACCACATCCCCCAGATAAATTCCACCGTAGCCTTCTGCTGTGGCAGCTGCACCTCCGTGACCTCCGTAATAAAAGAGATTCAGATCACTCTTGGTGCTGCCTTTAAAAGCATTGTCAATACTTGCGAAAATATCCTGTCGCTTTGTCTTTTTATGGCTTTCATAAAAGAGCTTTTTGATGTTCTGTCCGGAAACTTTGTACTCCGGTATCTTTGTTTTTTTCAGCAGGTTATAAAAATCGTTTGCGTTTTTCCTGCTCAAGATCCGTCCGCTCATCACCAGGGCATGAAGATTTCCCTGGGTCCGGGCCTGAACCGGAAGCGAAATAAAAAGAATACAACACAGGAAAAGACAGAACTTCATCATTTTTTTCATAACAGTTTTCTCCCTCATATAAAGCGAGGGGCAATGTCTTCCACGCAAACATCCCCCCTCGGACCAATCAGTTATTTGGTTGTTTCTTATACATCACCACATACCAGCAAGCCATATGTGCCAACGCCGTGATCGTCCAGGTGATCGGATAGGACAGGTACAGCGTAAACAGGGAGCGATGCCACTGAAATACTGTGAAAATCCAGACAACACGGAGACCGCAGGCTCCAATGAGGGAAACGATCATTGGCAGGAAGGAATATCCCATTCCTCTCATACTTCCTACCATGACGTCCATCAGACCACAGAGGAAATAGGGTGCACAGATAAGATGCATCCGGTTCAGGCCGTATTGGATCACTTCCGGGTCGGAAGAGTAAATGCCAAGAAGCTGTTCTCCGAAAAAGACAAATCCGTTTCCCATGATAAGTCCAACGGCACTTACGAAAACCAGACAGATCGCAAGGATCTTTTTCATGCGCTGTCGGTTTCCTGCTCCCATGTTCTGACTGGTAAAGCTTAAGTTTGTCTGGTATACCGAGTTCATGGAGGTATACACAAAGCCTTCCAGGTTTCCGGCAGCTGTGTTTCCAGCCATGGCGATGGCTCCGAAAGAGTTTACCGAGGACTGGATCAGCACGTTGGAGATAGAGAAAATAGCTCCCTGCAGTCCTGCCGGAAGACCGATCCTGGCAATGTTCAGCAGTTTATCCTTGTGGATGGCCAGCTTGTGAAGTTCCAGGCGGCACATGCCATCCAGTCCCATCAGGCATTTTAAGACCATGCCTGCGGAAATGACCTGAGAGATCACGGTAGCCGTTGCCACGCCTGCCACACCCATGCGGAAAATGATCACAAAGATCAGATTTAAGATCACATTGACCACACCGGAGATCAGCAAATAATACAGCGGACGCCGGGTGTCTCCTATAGCCCGTAAAATAGCCGCACCAAAGTTATATGCCATCATGGCCGGCATGCCGATGAAATAGATCTTCATATAAAGAGCTGCCTGTCCCAGAACTTCTTCCGGTGTAGCCATGAGTTCCAGCAGAGGTCTGGAAAACAGGACTCCGGCCACGATAAGGATCACGCCGCTCACCAGGCTTAAAAGAACAGATGTATGTACCGTATCGCTGACATCTTCCTCATTCCGGGCTCCGTACCCCTGGGCCGTCAGTACGTTGGTGCCGATGGAAAGGCCCATGAACACATTGACCAAAAGGTTGATCAGTGCACTGGTGGAGCCCACGGCTGCCAGTGCGTGGGCTCCGGAAAAGCGCCCCACCACAACAATATCCGCCGCATTAAAAAGCAGCTGCAGCACACCGGAAAGCATCAGAGGAAAAGTAAAAACCAGGATTTTCCCCAACAGCGGACCATTGCACATATCCATTTCATATGATTTTTTCAAAACTCATTCCTCCGGTTTTCAGATCTCACGTATGCAGACCATGTAGGAGTCATAATTGCAGGCAGGTTTCGGAATCAGAAGGCCGCCTCTCATCAGTGCGGCTCCTGTATACACGGTTCCGTCCACATCGTAGGAGGCGTCTTTTTTCAGGCCTTTCAGTTTCACGCGAACCGGTTTGGGATTGCCGTGAAGGTCTGTGTAGATCACACTTAAGGATGCTTTTCTCTGATCCTTTGAAACATAACTCCAGGCTGTGTAGTCATGATTCTCCATGGGAGAGTTCAGTCGATAGTAGGAACCAGACTGGAAAAGCTCCCAGTTTTCATTGTACACAGCAATCTGCCGTCTGGCTTCTGCTTTATCTTCCTCAGAAAGTTTGCTGAGATCCAGCTCATAACCGAAGGAACCCTGCATTGCACAGATGCCTCTGGTCTTGAACGGCGTTACCCGGCCGTTCTGATGGTTCGGGCAAACGGACACATGGGCAGACACGGAAGACATAGGATAACCGAAGGAGGTTCCATAATGAATACGGAGTCTCTCAATGGCATCTGTGTTGTCGCTGCACCAGATCTGGGGTGCATAATACAGCATTCCGGCATCAAAACGTCCGCCGCCACCGCTGCAGCCTTCCAGCAGAAGGTCCGGATGACGGGTCAGCATATCTTCCATTACCTCATAAAGGCCAAGGACATATTTATGGCGGACCGCCCCCTGGCTGAGTGTGGGATCTGCGGCACTGTATACGTTATCCACGCTCCGGTTCATATCCCATTTTACATAGGAAATGTTTGCACAGGAAAGGGTATCGTTGATAAATTTCTTCATGTATTCCCGTACTTCTTTTCTGGAAAGATCCAGGACCAGCTGGTTACGACTGCGGTTGGGCTCCCTTCCCGGAATCTGGAGTACCCAGTCGGGGTGCATCCGGTAAAGCTCACTGTCCTCAGAAACCATCTCCGGCTCCAGCCAGATACCAAATTTCAGGCCAAGGGCATTCACCCGGTCTACCAATTCTTTCATGGTGCAGCCCAGTTTTTTCTCATTTACAAACCAGTCACCAAGGCCGGAATTGTCATCGTCTCTTTTTCCAAACCAGCCGTCATCCAGCACCAGCATATCCAGCCCAAGGTCTGCTGCCTCACCGGCGATCTTCAGAAGCTTCTCCGCATCGAAGCCAAAATAGGTGGCTTCCCAGTTATTTACCAGAGTCGGACGTTTTTTATCCTTCCACGGGCTGCGGATCAGATTGGCATGATAAGCCTTCTGGAACTGATCAGAAAGTGCGGTCAGACCGTTTTCACTGTAGCTTAAGGCTGCTTCCGGTGTCACAAAGCTCTCACCCGGAGCCAGTTTCCAGAGAAATTCCTCGTCATCTATGCCGCACACCAGACGGATGCCGTCCACCTGGTCTTTTTCCATCTGGATTCGGAAGCCTCCGCTGTAAATGAAGGAGATGCCATAGGCATTTCCGAAATCCTCTGTGGTATCTCTGTCGCAAAGGATCACAAACGGGTTGTGGTGATGGCTGGAGGTGCCGCGGCTGCTGCTGATCTCCGTGATGCCGTGGGGCAGATTTCTGCGTTCAAACTGGCGCTCACCGGCGTGTTTTCCATAAAAATGGATAAGATCCATGTCACCTTCCATGAAATCCAGACCAAGGCTCAGTGCACGTTTCAGCACCACATTTTTTCCGGAACGGTTCTCAATGGAAGCGGCACGGGTGATGATGTTTTTCTTCTCAAAAATGCCGTAGAAAAGTGTCACATAGATCTCTTCCACCCGATCCTTTAACGTGATCTTCAGCGTTTCTGCCTCTTCTGCCTCCGCCTCAAAAAGTGCCGGAAGACCGGGAAGACTGTATTTGCCTTTTCCCTGTTCGTAAGAAACAAAACGCAGATCCAACGCCGGAACTTCTCCCTCGAAACCAGCCTTCAGCGCTTTCACACGGAAATCACCGTTTCCCTGTACCGGATACTCCAACGGGTAGTAATCCATGGAATAGGTGCGGTTCTTTTTTTCGTCCCCCGGCTGTCCGGAAAAGCCTCTGTCTTCCGGTCCGATCAGATAAGAAAAGTCTGTTTCATCTGCTGCCGCCCCATAGTAAGTGTGAAGAAGAACCCCGTGATCGTCTACCTTCATCTGATAAGTGCTGTCCGTAGTCTGAAGTGTAAATAAATTCTTCTTTTCATCAAATCTGACTGCCATTTTCTTTCTCCCTTCGCATATATGTATTGTATTTTTATTATATCGGTTCCTGCAATGGAAGTCTATCACTTTTTATGACTGACGAAAGGAAAGTCCTGTGATATAATAAGGGCTGTGTAACGTTTCTGTCCGGCCCTGCAGCATGCGGAAGAGCCGGAATTTACAGATTCTCAGGAGGTATGATACATATGATAGGTGCAGTTCTTCTGCTGATATTTTTAATCTTTTTAAATTCTGTTTTTTCCAGTGCGGAAATTGCCATCGTCTCCCTTACCGAGGCCAATATCCACAAACTGGAAGAAGACGGTGACAGACGGGCCAGGAAGCTCTCGAAGATCACAAAGCAGCCGGCCCGTTTTCTGATGACGATCCAGGCGGCTGTCACCATCATCAGTTTCCTAGTCAGCGCCCTGGCGGCAGATGCTTTCGCGGGACCGCTGATAAAAGTCCTGAAGCGCACCGGACTTTTTCATTCCGAGCAGCTTCTCCATCCCGTGGCTGTGGTGCTGATCACTCTGATCCTTGCCTATTTCACCATGGTTTTCGGAAAAATGATCCCCCAGAAAAGAGCAGTAAAAAAAGCGGATTCCACTGCTCTTCATATGGCCTGGCTTCTCTACCTGACTTCCATTATCCTTACTCCGCTGGTCGTACTTCTCACCGTTTCCAGCAATCTGGTGCTTCGCCTCTTCGGGATCGATCCTTATGAAAATGAAGAGCAGGTGACAGAGGAAGAGATCCGGATGATGCTGGTGGAGGGAACCGAGCAGGGAACAATCCCGGAAGAAGAACACGATCTGATCCAGCATGTTTTTGACTTCAATGACATTACCGTAGAAAAGATCTGTACCCACCGTCCGGATATCGTCTGGCTCTCTCTGGATGATGACAGCAGTGTCTGGGAAAAGACCATCAAGGAAAGCCGTCATACCCATTATCTCATCTGCCAGGAAAATCTGGATAACGTGGTAGCCGTCCTTGATACCAGGGATTATTTCCGTGCTCCCCAACGTACCCGGAAATACATTATGGAAAATCTGGCTGACAAGGCTTCCTTTGTTCCGGAAAGCATGAAGGCCAACACCATGTTCCGGCAGATGAAAGAAAGCAGACAGTATTTCAATGTCATTGTCAATGAATACGGCGGTGTCTGCGGCATCATCACGCTCCATGATATTATGGAAGCTCTGGTGGGTGATCTTGCCGATCAGGAGGAGGCCGCCAAACCAGATGATATCATCCAGCTTTCTGAACGGGAGTGGAAGATCCAGGGAGCTGCCTCATTGGAAGAAGTGGAGGAAAAACTTCAGGTGGAATTGCCGCATGACGGCTCGGAAACCTTCAACGGTTTCATCTGCGGTCTCACCGGCCGGATCCCAAGAGATGGCGAAAGCTTTCTCTGCAGCTGCGGACCGCTTCATATCCATGTGCTGGACGTAAACCAACATGTGGTAGTCGAGGGAATTGTGACAAAAGATGCGGAGGCTCCCGCAGAAGAAGAATAAGAAGACAAAAAAAGAACCGGAAACACTGTTAATCCAATGTTTCCGGCGCCCCTGCCAAGGAATCGATGCGACAAGATTTGAACTTGCGGTCTCGCCTCCGGCTCGGTCGGTGCTAAACGCGTGCCACTGGCACGCAGCACCCTCTGCGTCCCGAACAGCGGTAAAGCGGACATTCTCAATCCGCTTCGCTACTTGCTCATGAACGCAGTCGCAAAGACAAAAAAAAACCGGAAACACTGTTAATCCAATGTTTCCGGCGCCCCTGCCAAGGAATCGATGCGACAAGATTTGAACTTGCGACCTCTGCGTCCCGAACGCAGCGCTCTACCAAGCTGAGCCACGCATCGCTGATTCGATGTACATTATAACATCAAAACTCCCTGATTTCAAGGTATTTTTCAATAAAAATAGAAAATTATTTTCCTGCGAGGAAATCACGGACTTCAAAAAGATCTTTGAAGATCCTGTAGGCTTTCTCTCCCATCTCTTCTGTCGGAGGAAGGAGATCCGGCACCATAAGGGGTTTCATTCCGGCACTGTAGGAAGAACGAATGCCGTTATAGGAATCCTCCACCGCATAGGCTGACTTCGGATCAATGCCCAGTTTTTCACAGGCTTTCAGGTAAATTTCCGGATCCGGTTTGCTGTGGCTGATCTGGTCTCCGCCGGTGATGGCATGGAAGTAATCTACAAGACCGGCATCGGTAAGCTCCTGTACCACGATATCATATGCCGTAGATGAAGCAAGACCAACCGTGGCTTCATTTTCCTTCAGCCAGGCCAGCAACTCTCTGGCGCCTTTTTTCACCGGTATTCCTTCTTCTCTCTCGATCCTTCGGAATTCCTTCTGTGCGTCTTTATCAAAGGCATCCACCGGAAAATCTTCTCCCAGCTGTTCCCGGAAAACCTCTCGCATATGCTGTTTGTTTCCGCCAATACATGGCATAAGCAGTGCGTCCATATCTTTAATGTTATATTTTTCGGCACAGGCTCTCCAGGCCCGCAGGCAAATAGCCTCCGTATCAAAGATCACACCATCCATGTCAAAAATTACTGCCAGCATTTTTCATCCTCCTGTTATGTTTGATTTTCGCTAACGATCCTCCGGTCTGTTCCGTTTTGGATCTGGAATTTCCCGTAATACCAGCCGGTGACGCCTCGCTTCCGCACCATGGTACCCTCCGGCGTTTCCTGCAGGATCGATACTCTGTCACCTTTTTTCAGCGGGATCTGATAATCCGTATATTCCCAGCAGGTGTTTTCTTTCCCTTTTACCGGTGGTTCTTCCAGAAAGCCATTGTAAATTTTCAGCTGATACCCTGTTTTTACATGCTCAGCCAGAGAGAAAACCGGACCTGGTTCCAGAATCTTAAGCCCGCTTTCATAATAGCGGATATTGATCGAAGTGTTTCCTGCTTTCTGATCTTCCAGAATAATGGCTTCCGGGAAATCATCCACGCTCTCCCATTCCGTTTCTTCCGTATAGAGATCCGGAATAATCAGGGCGTTGAGCTGATCATCCCGCTTGATCCCACAGCCTCCGTCAATCGAGATGATTTTCTGTTCCCTGCTGATGTACGGAGCAGAACACTCGATATCTGAACGGTAAAGGCAGACAGGCCAGTGCCCGACAACCACATATTTATCAAAATGCTTTCCCTGGCTGATAAAATCATCGTTTTTCAAAAGCGAAAAAGGCGGAAGTTCAAAATTGTCTTCCAGTTTTTCATGGACCAGACCACCATGTACAAAGAGGAAGGACGGTGTCACGAGAATGGAAGGCAATTCCTTCATAAAATCCAGTTCTTTCTGAAATCCGGAAAGGATCGCCGCTTTCGCCGCCGGAATATCCTCCGGCCGTTCCACGGTCACACCTGCTTCCCGGCAGAGATCCTGAAAAAAGGTATTTTTCCAATACTGACGCATCCGTTCATTTGTCTCATAAAGCTCTTTATCCAGGCTTCCGTCCTCTGCAAGCAGCATCTCGATCCTCCAGAGATCCACATTTCCCATCATAGGATAGACGGTATGTTTTTCGCAGAGCTGCATGATATATCGGATCGTTTCCAGACTTTCCGGTCCTTTTTCGATCATATCTCCAAGGATGATCAACATATCCTTTTCACTGAAATCGATCTTTTTCAAAAGTCTTTCCAGCCAGCTTCTGTGCGCGTGGATGTCACTGATCACAATGGTCCGCCGTCCATGCTCCGGCTGCTCCAAGAACTGCACTTTTGTATGAAATTCCATACTCTTTTCCCTTTCTCTTCTGTCGTCGCGCACGGCTCTGTGCATACAGACGCACTACAAATATCTTTGGATCCCCTGAATTTCTTCTATATATACACAATATTTTGCCGCCGGATCCTGAAGGATTTTCTCCAGTTCTCCGATCTCCACCCAGAAAACCTCATCCACTTCTTCTTTCTGAAGCTGAAGTTTTGTGATGTCCACCGGTTTTTCATAAAGATAAACCGCTGCACGTTCTCTGTCAATGACTTTCTGACCATGGAATACGGTCTCTACACTACGGGTAATGAAAAAGCAGAAGCGAAGCTCTCCTTTTTCCGCCCGGATACCGAGTTCTTCATAAAGCTCCCGATAAGCGGCCGCCTCGTAATCGTCTCCTGCATCGAGATGCCCGGCCGAAGAAATATCGCAGTAACCCGGGAAATTATCTTTGTCCTGGCTGCGTTTCTGGATCAGAAGACGGTATTTTCCATCCGGTGTGCGATCCACCACCCACATATGGACCGTCCCATGCCAGTCTCCGTCCCGATGTACCAGACTTCGGAGTTTTACCTCCCCTGTAAGGCTTCCATCCTCGCGGCGGACGTCGAAAAATTCACCGGCTTTTTCCACCTGAATGGAAGGAAGATACTGTTCAAAATCCGCCCGTTCACAAACGGCTGTTCCAGGTTTGATGAGAGAACCTGCGGCTGCCGCCTGAGCATAGCAGAGAAGCTTCCTCGCAAAGGAGGAGTCCTCCGGCAGGGAAGCCTTTGAGGCAGAATCTGATTTACCGGCATTTAAGTGATACTCATGGAAAGCCAGACAGAAGCCAGCCACCAGAGAATCACCAGCTCCCTGAAGTCCCCGGACTTCTACATCCGGTGCCGGTGAATAGAGTGCTTCTTTTTCATCTACCAGAAGAGCGCCCTCCGCACCAAGAGAAACGCAGACATAGGGAATTCCCCGGCTGACAATTTCTCTGGCTGCCTGAATGACCTCTTCCCGAGAGTGAAATTCCCGTCCAAGAGTCATGGAAAGCTCGTCAATATTCGGCTTGATGAGCCAGGGTCTGCCCTCAATCCCATTAAGAAGAAGCGGACCGGAAGCATCCAGAATGACGGGAAGAGCAAAAACTCTGGCTTTTTCCAGAAGAATTTTATAAATATCTGTTGAAACTCCCGGCGGCACACTTCCTGCCAGAACGAGAAGTTCTGCCTCTCCAAAATGAGAAACGATGCGGTCTGTCATCTGTTTTACTGCATCCTCAGTCACCGGACAGCCCTTGTCATTGAGTTCACTCATAGTCCGGCTGGACTCATCAAAAATTTTGATATTCACGCGAAGCTCACCTGGAATTTCTTCCAGATCACAGGGAATGGAAACCGCATCCAGGGCTGCTTTCAGATCGGATCCGCCTTTTTCATGAGAAAAACCAAGACAGAGGGTATCTGCACCGAGGTTTTTCAAAACCCGGCTGACATTCAGCCCCTTACCGCCGATTTCTGCGCGTGAACCGGACACGGCAGTTGTGCCGCCCACCCGGAAATCAGAAACATTGAGGGTACGATCGATGCAGGGGTTTAAAGTAACGGTAAGTATCATAAGAAACTCCTTCTTATACATCTTCTTAATAATAATATTATTGCGAGGGCACGCTTAAAAATAGGGTGCGTACGTCGGACGTGACGTATCGCCTGCCTTCGCTTTTTGACAACAATTACGGAAATATAGCCTACTTCAGGCGTATTAGCCACATAACAGCACTTGCACCGCAAATACTGAAAAAGCACGCTTTCCTTCAGGTGTCACTCACAACACCCTCCCAGTCTGACATAAGCCCCTTATTTTCTAAGCGGGCCCGTTGTGAGGAGTGCAGAGGAGGGCGGCGGGCTCGCGACTCCGAGCCGCCCTCCTTTGCAAAGGGTTTCCACGCGCTTTCCCAAAGCCCTGATTCTTAAGAAAGTATACCACACTTTCCAAAGAATCTAAGAAACTCTTTATACTTTTCTCAAACTTTCTACACAGAATGGACACATTCCTTTTGTAAGATAGAATCAAACAAAGCCAATACAGCTTTTTCATATAGATTCTCTTTTTCATAACTCAAGCCGGATGTCTGATGACACCCGGCCCTCCTTTTTTTCAGAGTATTTTTTCTTCCAGCTGTTTTTTCTCGATCCGGCGGATGACCGTCCTTCCGAGGCAGTTTCCGTCTTCTTTCCCTCCGGCACAGTAAGCAAGAAGCAGAGAAGTTTCTGTAAAATGCAGAGCACAATAGCAGTAACCGCGGTCCGGCTCTTCTTCAAAGGCCACCGGTTCTGTAAACGTCTTTCCGTTATCTTTGCTCACAGCAATGACGAGAGGCGTTCTTCCTCCTGTGAAAAATTCTTTGTCGATCTCTCTTCCATTGTAGACAGGTACCGGATTCCAGATCGCATAGATGTTCTCATCCCATCCTCTTTTCATACATAGCGGACTTAAGGGAGAAGTGAAACGGGACGGCTGGCTGGCCGTCCAGGTATCGCCGCCGTCATGGGAAAACATTTCATACTGCCGTCCGATATCCGTCCTGGCCCAGCCCCATAGGATATTGGGAGCAAGCTCCAGGATACCAGGTTCCTGGAGGCCGGAATCACAACAGGGGATTCCCGGAAGATTGCATTTTCCTGCTGCCATTTTCCAGTTTTCTCCATCATCATCCGAATAAAAGAACAGGGACTCGGAGCGGGTATCGATATAACCCTCGGCTACCGCATGACGCGCTGCCGGAATCACGATCCTTCCTGACAAAAGCCGACGCACCCGGTCATTATTGACCACATAGTAGCCGTCCTCCGGCATACAGAGTATTCTCTCGCTCCAGTTTTCTCCACCATCTGCAGATCTCCGGAGATACATCCGCATATGTGTATAGGTCTGACGCACCAGATAAAAAAGACCTACATCTCCATTCTTCATTTCAAGGAAAGAAAGAGACATGATATTCACAGCTTTTTCGCTCTCACAGGTCATGATCGTCTTTTCTTCCCCGAAAGAACGACCATTATCTTTGGAACGGAGAAGGCAGATATCCGCACTGGCGAAATCCGCATTGCTTTTTCCCTTAAATTTACTGTACGCAAACAGGATGTCACCATTTTTCAGGGTGAAAAAGGCTCCTTCACTGTTTCTCGGATTATTTTTTGAAAGATCCGGCCGGATATCCGCGGAAAGCTTTCCTAATTCTACTGATCTCATAAATGTTTCCTTTCTGTAACAGATAACGAATTGGGAATTTCTATTGGCATAGTCTCATTTCTGCCTGTAAATGATACAGTGCGCCCAGCATGCCTGCATGGTTCTGATAAGCAGCCATACAAACCGTGGTATGCTTCCAGATCTGCGGCACCAGATATTTTTCCAGTGCAGCTTCGATCCTTGGCTTCATATAAGCTTCCTGTTCCATGATCCCGCCGCCCAGGATCACACGTTCCGGATTGACCACAAAGCAGATATTGGCAATGCCCATCCCCAGAAGCTTCGCCAGGCGATCCAGTTCTTCACAACAGATGGGATCTCCCGCCTTTGCCGCCTCAAAGATCCGGAATCCATCCCAGACTTCCGACGGCTCTCCATCTTCTGCCAGCTGTCTTTCTGCTTTTTTCCGTTCTTCTACTCTCCGCACCAGGGCACTGGCAGCTGCTTCATCCTGAAAAACACCCTGCTCCAGATGCATATAGCCCACTTCGCAGGCACTGTTGGAGATTCCGTGAAACACTTTCCCGTCTACAACGAGACAGCCGCCGATCCCAGTTCCAACAGTCAGGCAGAGATTGATCCTGCTTCCTTTTCCGGCACCGGAAACACTCTCCGCCAGGCCGGCACAGTTTACATCATTTTCCACCGCACAGGGCAGATGAAACCGTTCTTCCATGTAGGCTTTGTAATTGATTCCTGCATAACCCGGAATGGCATCGGAAGCATGAAGAATAATCCCTGTCTTCGGATCCACCATGCCTGCCGTAGAGATCGCGATACCGGAAGGCTTCTGCTCTTCTTTTTCCAGATAATCTTCCACAAGCTTCACTGCCTGTTCAAAAACTGCCTGCCCGCCTTCCTTTGCCCGGGTAGGGATTTTCCCTGTGGTAAGGATCTCTCCATTTTCTGTGAGAAGGCCGTGTTTGATATAGGTTCCGCCAATATCCAGGCAGATGTATCTCTTCCCGCTGCTCATCGGATAAAAGCCTCCATTGCTTTGTCGATGAGCTCTGCCGCATGATCGATGACCGGCTGATCCTCCGGGATCACGGCTGCCTGCGGTTTCCGTACACCGCCGATATCAAGCCCTTCCCGTTTTTTCATTACTTCTTTGATGACGGCATACATGCTTCCGTGACCGGAACAGAGAGCAGAAATGATCTCGTTTACCGCATACTGGATCGGAGTTGCTTTTTCTGCCTCTCCGGCACGGATGTACGCATCCATTTTGAGGAAAAGCTCCGGCATTGCACCATAGGTGCCGCCAATCCCTCCATCTGCTCCCATGAGCCGTCCGCCGACAAACTGCTCATCCGGTCCGTTGAAGACAATGCTCTCCTCGCCGCCCAGCGCTTTAAAGATCTGGATATCCTGCACGGGCATGGAAGAATTTTTTACACCGATCACATTGGGATTTTCCCTCATTTTCCTGAAAAGTGACGGACTTAAGGCCACACCGGCCAGCTGCGGGATATTGTAGATCACAAAATCCGTGTGAGGAGCAGCCGCACTGATATCGTTCCAGTACTCTGCAATGGCATGATCCGGAAGATGGAAATAAATGGGAGGGATCGCTGCAATGGCATCCACACCCAGTTTTTCCGCATGAGCCGCCAGTTCCACGCTGTCTTTCGTGTTGTTGCAGGCCACATGTGCAATGATCGTGAGTTTTCCGCCCACCACTTTCATCACATGCTCGAGAACCTTTTTCCGATCCTCCACACTCTGGTAAATACACTCACCGGAAGAACCGTTGACATAAAGACCTTTTACCCCTTTTTTCAAAAAATGCAGCGCCAGTGCCTCCGTTCTTTCCCCACTGATTTCTCCGTCCTCATCGTAGCAGGCATAAAATGCCGGAATGACTCCTCTGTATTTCTCCAGATCTCTCATAAACGCCTTCTCCTTTTCTATTTTTCCGCAGAATCCACAGCCTCTGCATAGCCTTTTGTGATCAGCTGCGGGCGCGTGATACTGCTTCCGACCACAACTGCATAAGAACCCAGTTCGATCACTCTTTTTGCCTTTTCCGGAGAGTTCACATTTCCTTCTGCGATCACCGGATGCTTTACTTTTTTCAGGATCGTCCGTAAAATCTCAAAATCATTCGCTTCGATCTTCATTCCCCGGCTCTGCGGCGTGTAGCCGACCATCGTTGTCCCGATGAAATCAAAACCCAGTTCATCAGCAAAAAAAGCCTCCTCGATCGTAGAGCAGTCTGCCATCAGCTTCTGCTCCGGATATTTTTCCTTAATCTGATGGAAAAAGTCCGCCAGCGTCACATTTCCGGGGCGCAGGGCACCGGTGGCATCGATGGCAATGATCTCCGGCTTTACCTCCATGAGTTCCTCGATCTCCTTCATGGTCGGCGTGATGTAAACCGCGCTGTCCGGATAATCCCGTTTCACAATACCGATAACAGGAAGGCCGGTCACCTCCTGGATCTCTTTGATATCTTCTTTTGTGTTGGCACGGATCCCGGCGGCTCCGCCCTCTTTCGCTGCTCTGGCCATTCTTCCCATGATAAAGGAGGAATGAAGAGGCTCCTGAGGCAGCGCCTGACAGGAAACAATGAGTTTCCCTTTCAGTGCCCTGATTCTGTCTTCTGTTCCCATGTTTTCTCTCCTTTGCTCGGATGAAATCTGCTGTATAAGCTGTCTTCATTATACAACAGTCCCCTCCCTGTGGACAGGTTTTCTCTTTGCACTATTGGCCCGTTTTTTTATATCGGTCTGCCACGAAAAAACGCCGGTCATCCGAAGACGAACCGGCGTTGCAGTACTTTTATTTTTTTGGTGTCACGCGGAAAGTGCGGATCTCGTAAGGACGTACGGTCACTTTGAGTTCTCCGTTATGTTCTTCGCCTTCCGGATTTTCCATCAGGTCCGTTTCCTGCCAGGAAGCTACCGGGAAACCAAAGTGCAGAGTTACAGGACCGCGCATGCCTTCATACTCGTGGAAACGAACGATCAGATCTTCCGAATCTTCCGCCTTCTTCACACAGTCGATCGCTACATGGTCGGTATCTGCCTTACAGAAAGCACTCTCTGTATCCACGGCTCCTGTCACTGTCCAGAACGGATTGTTCAGTCTCCATGCACTCTTCTGCACACCGGACTCCTGCCAGCTTCCTTTGTGAGGATAAAGAGCATAGGTAAAGTCATGGCTTCCCTGATCTGCCGCATAATCCGGATAGATCCCACATTTGATCAGTGACATGCCAAGGACATGGCCTCTCGCACTGTAGCCGTATTTGCAGTCATTCATCAGGCTGACGCCGTAGCCGGTCTCGGAATAATCTGCCCACTGATGACCGACAGTCTCAAATTTTGCCATATCCCAGCTGGTATTCTCATACGTCGGACGTTTCACGTTTCCATACTGGATATCAAAGGTTGCTTCGCTGGTGCGGATATCAAGCGGAAAAAGCACCCGTAAAAGCTGCTGATGCTCATGCCAGTCTGCATGAGTGACAAAGTCGATCCGGCGGTCATCGTTATAAAGCCGGATTTCCTGAGAGATCACGGAATCCTCGTAATCCCAGGTCATTTTTACCTTTGTCATAAGGGAAGACTTCTCCACGGAAACGTCTCTCAGATCGTCCACCTCATACCCCTTTTCCTGGTAATAAATATCAATATCCCAGGCATCGAAGTTCATCGGGCGGTCTTCGTAAACTACCAGACGGTTTCCGGTCTCGCCTGCCTTTAAGATCTCACGGTCGTTTTCCTTATCAAAAACAGAGGTCATGCGGCCGCTTTCATCCCAGGTGATGTGATAGAACGGGGTATCGATCTCTCTGGTCCAGTCCGCTTTAGAAAAGCTCTCAGCGCCGGTTCCCTCTTTGAAAGTCAAAGTTGTAAAGCCAGTAGGCTCCATGCCGGAAATCTTCACAAGCCAGCCGTCTTCCGTACGGACAGCAGGCAGCTCTTTGCCGTCAGCAGAAAGCCAGCTTCCCTCTTTGTCCCCGAAGCCGTTTACCGTCACGATGCCTTCGCCCGCAAAGCTGCTGTTGTTCACAACAGTCACAGTGGAAGCCTCGTCTCTGGTCAGAACCTTCAGGGCATTTTTCTCGATGGTGTCCAGAATCTCGTTGGCTTTTGCATACTCTGCCGTGGAATCCTCGTATACCTCATGAATGGAGGAACCGGGGATAATGTCATGGAACTGGTTTCTGAGAGCGATCTTCCAGGCCTCATGAAACTCCTTTGCCGGATAGGAAGAAAGATCACCTGTTTTTACAGCAGCTTCACTGGCCAGCCATTCTGCCTCGCGAAGCTTCAGTTCCGTCTTCCTGTTGTTCTTCTTATTCCGGGCCTGTGAGGTATAGGTACCTCTGTGGTACTCCAGATAAAGTTCCCCATCCCAGGTGGGTACATGACGATCGGTTTTGGCAACGGTCTTTTGAAGTTTTTCAAAATAGTCATAAGCTGTTCCCGGAGTAACCCTTGGAAGTCCGGGCATTGCTTTCAGATGACGGCCCATTTCCAGCATATCACGGTTGACTCCACCGCCGCCGTCTCCGTTTCCATAGGCCAGAAGAAGCTCCTGATTAATCTCTTTGTCATGATAGAGATCCCATTCTCCCTTGACAGATACCGGGTCGATCACACCATTATAGGTATATCCGCCGCTGTCAGAAATAGCCGGCGTACTCATGAAATGAGTCAGAACTTCGGAACCATCCACTCCGATCCAGCGGAAGGTATCATGTGGCATATGGTTGTACTGGTTCCAGCTGATCTTGATGGTCATGAAATTGTCAATGCCGGAACGTTTCAGGATCTGTGGCAGAGCCCAGCTGTAACCGAATACATCCGGAAGCCAGAGTACGTTGGAGGTCGCACCAAACTCTTCCTTAAAGAAACGCTGGCCATTCAGGATCTGACGCACCAGAGCCTCACCGGAAGAGATGTTGCAGTCTGCTTCCACCCACATGGCACCGTTTGGCTCCCAGTTGCCGGATCTCACCGTTTTCCGGATCCGCTCATAAATATCCGGATAGTCGGTCTTGATGTAATCGTAGAGCTGAGGCTGAGACTGGATAAAGGTAAATTCCGGATACTGCTCCATCAGCGTACACATGGTAGAAAATGTACGGGCTGCTTTTTCTCTGGTGTGTTTCAGCTGCCACAGCCAGGCTACATCGATATGAGAATGGCCCACGGTGCGAACAGTCACGGGACTGGTATAGGAAATTTGGGAAACCTCCTCGTTCCAGACAGCAAGTGCTTTTTTCAGAGACTCATAAAAAGCATCGGAACCCGGCTTTCTCCAGTCGATCGCCAGATGCGCCCGGTCGATGGCTGTCAGAAGTTCTCTTCTCACAGAATCATTCTCATCCAACACACGTACCGTCTCAACGGCTGCACGGCTGCTGTAGTAAAAATCATCGGCACTTTCATCCAGAATGGCAAGCTCCGCCTGTTTGAACTGATGGGTCTGAGGAGTGGGCACACCGCCGCCCTCCAGACCAGCCCAGAGACGGATGGCAAACTCTACCTTGGTTCCTGCCAGTTCAGATGGGAAGATCACTTCCTCATGATACGAACCGGTCTCACAGTAAGGAGAACCGTTGACATAAATCAGCCCCTCAAAACCGGAATTCAGTCCGTCACCTGTTTTTCCGATATTAAAAAGGCCGGCAATCTTCTTTCCCGCCCATTCTGCCGGGATATCCACGGACTGGCGGATCCACATATAGGTGCCTCTTCCGATCCAGAAATCTCCTTTTTTCAGACTGCCTGTATAAACGACACTCTCCGGTCGTTTTCCTACCGGTTCTTCCTCCGGTGTACTTGCATCAAATACCGGAATCTCCATCCGTTCTCTGTAGCGGAGATCCTTCAGTTTTTTTGTGCTTCTTTCCAGCTTTTCCAGTGTAAAAAACATACGGTTTCCTCCTTTTCTGCCGGTATCACATTTTTCCTTGCTTTATTATAAAGTTCCTTATTTGACATGTCAATATATGTTTTATATAAATATGATATCTTTTTTCAGGTACATTGCATGATGGTTTCATCTTTCCCTTGCAACAAATTGATATATATAGTATACTTTATTTGCAGCTATTCAGATGCAGGCAGCTTTTCATTCAGAAATGGAATCCTGCTTGCCATCAAGATAGGCTCTGAATCGTTGCAATATGTACGGAGGATAGAAATTTATGGATGAACCCTTATACCTGAAAATATATCAGTCTCTCAAACAGGACATCGAAAATGGTGTCTATAAACCAGGTGATCAGGTTCCGACGGAAGGCGGTCTGGCCGACCTTTTTCATGTGAGCAAGATCACCAGCAAACGGGCTCTGAATATGCTGGCAGAAGAAGGAATCCTTTCCCGTCAAAAAGGACGTGGAACGTTTGTCAGCCATAGCACTTCTTCCCTGACAGGAGGAAGTCCCGTTAAAGCGTCTCTGTTTTCCGGCGACTTGCTTCCCCGGATCGGCCTGATCTATCCGGAATTAAACGATCATTTTGGTCTTGAAACAGTCACCGCCATCACAGACGCCTGCCATGGAAAAGCACACTTTTTCTTTTCTCTTTCCCATGATGATCCCAAGCGTGAAGAGGAAGCCATCCTCAGCATGAGCAGTGCTCCGGTAGACGGACTGATCGTTTTCCCGGGAACTTCTCAGTTTTTGAATCCCCGACTGCTTCAGATGGTTATCGACAAATATCCACTGGTCCTCATTGACCAGAATATTCAGGTGATCCGGCAGACCTCTGTTGGAACCGACAATGTGCTGGCAGTTTCCCAGGGGCTTTCCTATATCACTTCTCATGGACATAGAAATATAGGATTCCTCCTTCCCAACGTCGATAACAGTGTACTCCAGGAACGCTGCGATGCTGTTTTCCAGTACAGTGCTATTACCGGTTTTCCCTTGAACCAGAAACTCTGGATTAAAAATCTTGGTTCTTCTTCCGATCATATCACAGAGGAAATGATCCATCGGATCGCCTGTCATCTTACGGAGCATCCGGAGATTACTGCTCTTTTTGCTCTCCAGTATTCTCTGGCAGTAGCGGCAGAACAGGCTGCCCAGCGGGTAGGACGTGTCATTGGAAAAGATCTTTCCATTCTCTGTTTCGACTCGCCTCTTCCTCTTTTTGGAAAGCCAAGGTTCACACACCTGCACCAGGATGAACGGGCGATCGGCGAAAAGGCCGTGGAACTGCTGCTGGAACTCATCCAGCATCCCGGTCAGCCTCCTCAGAATATCAAAATACCTGCGAAGCTGATAGAGGGAGAATCCTTCTTCGCCTTATAAAATGTGTAAAAAAGCGTATGACCAGTTTTTAAAGACTGACCATACGCTTTTCTTTTCACAGTGCTTTTCGCACATAAATCGCTTTTTTCGGGCACATTTCCTGACAACAGAAGCAGGAGATGCAGCCTTTTTTCCGGAATTTTGCCTTTTTGTTTTCGATGCGGATGATACCCGCCGGACAGCTTTCCGCACATTTACCGCAGCCCACACAGAGTTTCGGATCCACCTGTGGATAGGATTTCAATAAGCGGGAAGCCACAAAAACAAACGGCTTTTTCAGAAAGCCCGGCACATTTGCAGTAAAGTCCAGGCTGATGGAATCCGGCTTTTGAAAAGGAGTGAGTGCTTCCGGTACCGGATCTCCCACCAGCTTCATCTCATCCGGTTTTGCCAGACCTTTTTCCACGGCCTGCCGGATCATGACGATCTCCATGGGATCCAGGCCCATAAGGCCTGCTGCAAAATAATCCTGGGTCCAGATGTCACGGGAAGCCAGAAGAAGATGCAGCGGATGGGAAGTTCCGCCGGTAGGACCGTTTCCTTCCATGGCATCGATGGCATCAATGATCGTGAGATCCGGACTTACGGTTTCTGCGAGCTCTACCAGCATCCGGGAGAAATCCTCAATCTCCGGCCAGCGGTAATGCATCTGCGGTTTTTCAAGACCCGGAATGGTTCCAAAGAGATTTTTGATACCGCCGGAATATCCGGTCATGGCATGGGTTTTGAGTTTGCAGATATTGATGATATAATCTGCCTTCACAATCGGCGTGATGAGATGAAAGCTGTGATTGGCAAAGCCGTCCCTGGTATTCACCGTTTCTGCGGAGCAATCCTCATTCAGGTGAATGCTGTCACCAATGGTATCCATACCACAGACGTGATAGATCCGCTTCATATGCTCCGGCGTATAGGGGCCGCCAGAACTCTCTGCCAGGGTAATATCTTCAATCCCCTGCTCCCGAAGCCATTCTGCCACGGCTTTCACTACCAGAGGATGCGTTGTCACCGGAGCTGTCTCCGGTTTCTTCGCCATGACAAGGTTTGGTTTGATGACTACCTTCATGCCGGGCTTCAAGTCTTTGGAAATATCCAAGGCATTCAACATCTCGCGGATGGCCGGACGGATCAGTTCCTCTTTATATTCTTTTACGTTTTTCAGTGTCTGTATCATAAAATAGGTTCTCCTGTCATGCCCCTTTGAAACGAGGCGTCTGCCCTATTTTAGCACGTTCAGAAGCTGTCGTACAAGGCGTAAATCGATGGAGTTTTTCTGAAACAGAAGTAAAAAGCAGAGACCCCCTCGTCCGGGGAATTTCCTCCTAAGAAATATTTTTCAGCGGTTTTATATTTTATTTGACCGCTCATACTTTCACTCTATTTTACGCACCTGTTTTTGTCAAGGGTAAGTTCTGATCTCTCATGGTTTATTCATTTCATTTTTCGAACCACACCAGGACACTGATCCAGAACCTTCATAATATTACTTTTGTTCACCCGATATTTTACTGCTGTAAGATTCTCAGGGATAACCTCCTCAATCCGCTTTTTAGCTTTGAAGTTTGCCGCCTCTTTTTTCTTCTGCATATCGGCTACTCTTTTTCCTATGTATACCTGCTCTACATCTTTACAGAACCAGACAAATTCATAGCCTTTATCCTTGCAGAATTTTTCAGCATCTTCAAGAAATTTCAGGTCTTCCTGTTTGCTGTCATAATCATCGCAGTCAAAACAGCAGATTACTTTTGACTGATTTGTTTTTGATGTGGTTCGGTACTGAGAAATCAAAGAGTCTATCTCTTTTTGCTTCTTTTTACTGCTGTAGTTTCCTTTTCCGTCCAGATATACCACACTGAGTTTAAGCTGTGTACGCTCATATGCATAAAAATGCTCCACCGTATCTTTAATGTAGATCCAGTCAGAATTACATTTTTTATTGGTTTCAACGGCAAAGATCAGCTGAACTCCCATGATTCATCCTCCTCACCCGAACCAAATACACTGATAAAATCAATGGAATCTATATTAAACGGAGAACCCTCAATCATGCCATTCCTGTAAAGTCTGGAAGGTGAATAATTACCGCTTTTTGTCCACGGATAAATCTTATGATCCTCCGACAAAAAATCGATGGATTTCTTGCGCTGTTTTAAGACATCCATGGGGCCTACATTGTGGGTCGTAAAGCAAAGCTGTCCTTTTCCATATTCCATCAGATATTCCAGCAAGGCACAGAGATAAACGTCATGAAGGTTCGAGTCAAACTCATCAATAAACACAATCCCGCCGCGAACCATTTCGTTTAAATAGGCAAACAGGCGGACTAATTTCTTAATGCCTGTGCTTTCATATTCTGCATGAATCTTATAGGAATCATAGACCATAACCAGATCACAGATAAAAAAATTCTGATTTTCTTTTTTGTCGATTTCTATGTTCTGTAAATCTGACTTAAAAATATGGAGAAACTCATATAAGCGATGGATCGTTTTTTCAAATTGCGCATATTTTTCTTTTGAAATAAGGTTCTTCGTAACGGATATGACACTGAGGATATTTTTGTCTATTTTTAAGTACTTATCAATCTTTAAATAGTATGCAAAAATTGAAGCATGTACATTGTCATATTCATAGTCTTCTAAGAGGTTTTTTCTTATAAATTCTCTATGATCGTCTGATTGATCCAGATAAACATGTAATTTATGTCCCAAAATATAAAGGCTACAGGTGCTAACAAAGAAAAAAATCTGTTTTTCCTGAATTTTCTTCCTGTTTTCGTATGAAAACTTTCCACAAAGCAACGCACACATGGAAGCTGTCGACAATAAATTCATCGTTCTATTTATGATAGCAGTAGAAAAGGAATCCTCTTTTTCTTCTCCATAAAGAAAGTCCACTTTACCGGCAGTTACCTCAAAAATCATTCCCATCTCATCACTTTTCGACACAGCTTTCCGAACAGACAATGATTCCTGTGAAATTACATATTTTCCAGACACATCCTTTGCCAGAGTTACACAATATCGAAAACAAAACAAGTCATTTTTCAGGTCAACCAGATAATCAGCTTCCATAAACAGTTCTTTTGTTTTCTTATTTACAATCCCATCCAGATTTTTCTGAGTGATTGGATTATTTAAGTAATTCGGATCAATCAAAAGATTTTTGAGAATCGAGACAGAGGTGATAATTCCTGACTTACCAGAACCATTCATGCCATAAATTCCTTTGATATTATATTCCTGCGTATCCATATCTCTGGAAATCGTCTTTTTATAAAAGGATAGCGAAACCAGCTGATCCAAGGTCTTTATTCCCTTGACAGAATAATTGAGTAAATAAATATCATTCATGATGTTTTCCCCCATTCTTAATTCCACTATATCACATGGTTCCAGAAAAATAAATACAAAATGTATTTTTATTATATCTGAATTTACCGTTCTTATTCCATAAAAAACAGAAACCTCTTTTTGAGATTCCTGTTTTTCAAACCTGCTCCTGTTATGCCAGCCCGATCATCCTTCTGGCTTCGGTCAGGCGGCGGTCAAATTCTTCGTAAAAATCACCTGTAAAGGGAAGAAGGAAGAAGTTCTGAAGGATGTAAAGGTTGATCTTTTTGGCAGTGGCTTCGTTGGAGAGATCACCGATGATGTGTTCTACAGCCTCCAGGAAATAGTGCCAGTCATTGACAAATTTTTCATAGCGAGCAAGATCCGGTGTATCGAGCCACTTTTTCAGTTTCACTTTTGTTTTGGGCTCTTTTCTGCACTCTCCGGTCTGCAGAAAGTAGCGGAAACCGCCTCCTTCGTAGTAACGCCCCATAGGGAACAGACGGCAGACGCCGGGACGGATGCTGTGAATGCTGCAGCGGCCTTCCTTGTTTAAAAAGGTGCAGACTTCTTCCGTCCCGGCCTCCAGAAGATTGGGCAGGATCACACCATCCACCACGTTAAGCTCCAGATGGCTTCCGATCAGCTGCTGGAAATCCACATGGAGGCCTTGTGTGAGCCGGCAGACATCCAACGGGTCCAGAATGATCGTTTTTCCCATGCCTTTGCAGCAGTCAGAGCAGCCGCTGCACTCGCCGCAGCCGGCCTTTACCATATCTCCTGGACCATAAAAGCGGCCATCCCAGATTTCTTCAATACTTACCTGTCGTTTCATTTTTATTTCCTCTCTTTGTCCTGTCTTTGGTTGACGTTCTGGCCTCCTGAGCTTATACTGAAATCGATACTGATCCAATCTTTGAAGGAGACTTTTTTATGTCATATAAAGAAACCATTGAATCTTTTATTTACGATTATCCGATCCTGGAATTTCATTATCTGAACCGGAAGGATCTGATCTTTTCTGAAAAAGTCCGTTTTATCTGTGAGCATGAATGTGAACATTACGGTCATTCCTGGGCCTGCCCGCCAGCCATCGGTTCCATCCAGAGCTGCATCCGGGAATGTGAAAAATATTCCCGTGCTTTTCTTTTTTCCACCATTGCCCAGGTGGAAGACAGCCTGAATTTTGAAGCCTGCCTGAAAGCCCGAAGGCAGCATGAAGACCTGACTCTCAAACTTCGTGAACGCTTCCGTCAGGAGTTCGGCGATGTGCTGGCTCTTTCTACCGGCTGCATGCAGTGCGAGACCTGTGCCTATCCGGACTCTCCCTGCCGCCATCCGGACAAACGGGTTGCCACGGTAGAAAGCCACGGGATCATGCTCATGCAGACCGTGGAGGCCATGAATATCTGCTTCAATTACGGAAACGATACGGTCACTTATTTCACGCTGCTGTTCTTTAATGCCTGAGACCGCTCCCTGCAGCATTTAGGATGGCCGATAAAAATGCCCCCTTATCTCATTACAGGGGGCTCTTTTTCATTGCTGTCATCGTTTCGTGTTCTTTTTTTAATTCCTGATAAAGCATTCTGGAGGTCCACTGGATATTGTGGGGTGTGATCACAGCTTTTAATGGAATCTGTAGCTTTCGCTCCCTCAGCCCCGCCAGCAGAAGATCCATCGCCTCACGGTCCAGACCGCAGAAAACCAGCATCTCACTGCCCAGTTTTCCTTCCGTATCTCTGATGCCGCTTTTCTTAAAACCGGCGATCCCGGCCACATAGCCTAGCGGATCGCCATAATTAGAGCTGCCCACTATTTTCACCTGATGGCCCAGAGCTGCTGCCAGATCTTTTAGTTCCCGTTCTGTTCCTTTTTCCAGTTCATATGCCAGTAACATTCCCATTGCTGTCCCTCCTATTCTGTTTCCGATTCTTCTGCCTGCTCCCAGACCTCTCCGGAACCTGCCGGGGCTGTTTCTCCGGTTTCATCCGTCTCTGGACTTTTCACCGTCACTTCCACCACACAGTTGGTCGCTTCGCCGTCATACAACACAGGCACTGTATACATCCCCTGCGTATTGACATCCAGTGCGGAGGTATCATAAGTCACCTTCTCATAATCAAAATGATTCTTCGGGAAGAAAACCTCGGTCCGAAGTTCCGGCATCTGTCCCTCATATACCTCCCGGTATAGAGTGATGGCATTATTCTTTTTCAGAAGGGGATTTTCATCCCTATGCCACAGCGGAAAGGCCAGTGCCAGAAGGATCAGAAGAGCCATCAGCCCGAAACGGGTGGGCTTTAATTTTAAGAATCTCCGGATTTTGCTATCCTGTTTTTTCTTTTGCTCCTTTTTCATAGACCTTCTCCTATGTCATTTTTTCCTCATATTTTACCTTAATTCTCCCACGTTGCATCTTTACTGTCAACAGAAAAAAACCGCTTATCCCGGGTTTTTCCAGAATAGCGGTTTGATTTTACAGCATAAAGCTTAAAGCTCCCAGAACACCATTGCTGATCAGTGCCATGATCACGCCTGCCAGGAGAACGCCACACATAACTGCAATAACGCTGGACTTAAAATCCATATCCAGAAGGCTGGCTGCCAGGGTACCTGTCCATGCTCCGGTTCCCGGAAGAGGGATACCCACGAAGAGAAGTAAGGCAACAAAAAGACCTCTGCCTGCTTTTGCCTGCAGTTTCTTACCGCCTTTTTCTCCCTTTTCCAGACAGAAAGTGAAGAATTTTCCGATAACCGGTTTATCTGCACCCCATATCAGGACTTTCCGTGCAAAGAAATAAATAAAAGGTACCGGGAGCATATTTCCGATGATGCAAATGATGTACGATGGGATCAGGGGCAGTCCCATTCCCACAGCTACGGGAATGGCCCCTCTCAGTTCAATGATGGGTACCATGGAAATCAGAAATACCCATAAATATTTTCCGATCAAAATGTTTCCTCCTTGTTTTCTGTACTGCTATTATTTACTGATACCTGCGAATCCCAGGTTCAAAAGTCTTATCGTGCAGGTACGAACGACTCTTTGACCTTTTGACCCTAAATCATTCTATACGAAATGTGATTCTTGTACAACCGTTTTCTTTTGAACTCTGTCTGTTTCTGGCAAACTTTATTTCAGAAAGAGGAGAACGATCACAAGAAGAACTGCTGCCGCAAGCAGGATTTTTCCGGCAAGATTACTGCTTTCCCCGGATTTTTTTCCCGTCAAAGTCTGTTCTCCCGCCTGCCAGGCCCGGATAATGGCTCTGGCCTGCTCTTCCTTCTCTTCCTCCACCTGGATTTTTCTTCCGTAAGCGCCGTTTCCACCGTAAATATCATGGTAGACCTGCTCTCCCAAGCTTTTCTCCTCAGCCTCAATCCCGTTGGCCTGAAGCACCGTCCGGACGCGGGCGGCCACGTCGGCATCTTTGGCATAATATACCGTTGTTTTCTTATCCATTGATTCCTCCCGTATTACACCCCGATTTTCGGGCAGATGTCCTTCAGGCAGCAGCGGTCGCAGTAAGGTTTCGTGCGGGCGGTACAGACTTCGCGGCCGTGCATAACCAGGCGGTGGCAGAAATCGCTGCCTTCCTCCGGGGGAATGATTTTCCAGAGAGCCATCTCGACTTTCTTCGGCTCCTTGATACCGTCCACGAGACCCATGCGATTGGTCAGGCGAATGCAGTGGGTGTCTGTGACAATAGCAGGCTTGCCAAAAACGTCACCCATGATGAGGTTGGCGCTTTTTCTTCCCACACCGGGCAGTTTTAAGAGAGTATTAAAATCATCGGGTACTTTTCCATCATACTCATCCCGCAGCATACGCATACAGGCACTGATGTCCCGGGCTTTGCTTTTCCCCAGGCCACAGGGTCTTACGATGGCTTCGATCTCCTCGGGCTCGGCCTCGGCCAGGGCTTCGACTGTCGGGTATTTCGCATAGAGATCCTGCACCACCACATTGACTCTGGCATCGGTGCACTGGGCTGCCAGACGCACACTCACCAGAAGCTTCCAGGCTTCATTATAATCCAGGGTGCAGCCCGCATCCGGATACGCTTCCTTCAGACGCTGGATGATCTCCAGCGCCAGTTCTTTTTTTGTCATTGATATTCTCCTGTTTTTCTGTTCAGGGCTATCTAGTACAGTGAAAATTAAGTATCTGCTATATTGACGCAGGGTGATTTCTTCATATGCAAGGCGGAGGAATGAGGCGTAGCGGTGGCTACGTCGATTGACGACAACGCAGCAGATGAAAGATCAGACAAGTCAATATGGCGGTTACTTAATATTCACTGTACTAGGCCCTAAAACGTTCCTCATTTACTTTCGAAGACCGCTCTGTGCTCTGCACCTTTACAGTCTTTCTCGATTCTATCACACCACGGTCTTTCTCTCAACAACACTTTTATATAAAAAATACCCTGGCAGGATCCCTAGGATATTTTTTCAGTAAAACGGCCATTCACGATCCACTTTCGTTACTTACTCATGAACACAGGCACACCGGTGTCGGTACCTCAAAGGTCTGTGTCAACGTCAGTTTCCCTGTTTCCGTGTCGATCCTGTGAACAGCTACGGTGTCACTGTTCTGCCCTCCGGCCAGCAGCCATTTGCCGCTGGGGTCAATGGCAAAGTTCCGCGGAGTCTTCACCCCGGCAGGGACAATCTCCACCAGGGAGAGCAGGTCGTCCTCCTGTACCTGATAAACGGCGATTGTATCCTCGCCCCGGCTGGAGACATAGAGGAATTTTTCATCCTTGGAAAGGTGGATATCCGCGGCGGTATTCTCCGGGGACCAGCCATTTTTCAGTGTGGAGAGAGTCTGAAGAAGCGTAAAGTTTCCATTTTCATAAGATAAAACCAGTACCTCGCAGCTGAGCTCGCAGGCAACATAGCAGCGATCTCCTGTCTGATTAAAAAGCGTAAGCCTCGGACCTTTCTCCTTGCCCGTACGGAAGATGGTTTTCTCCTCCTCTTTTAAACGGCCCTCTTCCTTGTCCACGGGATAAAGCACCAGCTCATCCAGGCCGAGATCTGCCGCCACTGCGTATTTTTCATCCCGGGTAAAGGTGATGGAATGGACATGAGGTCCTTCCTGGCGAACAGGATTTCTGCCTTTTCCCGTATGCTGAATCACCTGAGCTTCTCCCACCGGCGCTCCGTCTTTGTCCAGGGGCCAGACTGCCAAACTTCCACCGGAATAATTGGATACCAGTACCATTTTTCTCTCCCGGTCTGTCACCACATGGCAGGGATCCTCGCCACCGGTGGCTTTCTGAGAAAGTAATGTCAGTTCTCCGTTTTCTGCCCGGCGATAGGTATTGAGCGCACCACCCTTTTTTCCTTCAAACGTCGTCAGCTCGTTGACGGCATAGAGAAGCTTTTTATCTGCGGAAAGGCTGACAAAAGAAGGATTGGCAGTTTCTGTCGGGGCTCCCTCCTCCATCAGAGTTCCTTTTTCCATATCAAAAAGGTATGGATGGATGCCCTTTCCTTTTCCTTCAAAAACCTCACCTGTCCCAAAAATCAATGGACGGCTGTATGTTCCCACATAAAATCTTGCGATCTGATCCATCTTCTATACTCCTTGTATCTGTCAATGATTTCTGTAAAATATCATGTCTGGTTGATACTTTGATATCTTCCAAAATCATATACCCACTTTTATAATGGCGCAAGTATCAAGAAGCTTTTCATTTCTATTTTTTAAGACGAAACCTCTCTACTTTCCCTTTTCACCCTCAGCGCATAATTTGATAAGTTTATCTTACTCCTTTTGAAAAATCTTTCTATTATAAAATCCAACAAATATATTACGATTCCAAACCTGACACCTGCTCATATAATTTGTAACAGTTCAGAACATCAGTGGAATGTAAAATCAAACTATGCAAACTTGTTTGCAATAGGATGAATTTTTATTTCGGAATGACGGAACAGCACTAAGTCCCGGTTGGACTCGTTTGGCACCGCCCGAAGCAGCGCATAGACCTGTGATCTGTTGTTTTGAACGTCCTGAACAGTTACACAATTTTTTTAATCTGTATGCCTGAACAAAAATAGACTGCTCCCATATCCATTTTGTATCTTGAAAAATCATGGATTTTCCCTATACTGAAAGTACAAACATTGACTACTTAAGGAGGATTTACACGATTATGGACATGAAACAATGGTTCAAAGAAGCACAGTATGGAATGATGGTACACTGGGGACTGTACTCTCTGCTGGGCGGCGAATACAAAGACCGTTACAGTGGTATTTACGCAGAGTGGATCCAGGCTCACCTGGCCATCCCCAATGCAGAATACGGCAAACTGACGAAAGCCTTCAATCCTGTATTCTTCGATGCTGAGGAATGGGTAAAGCTGGCAAAAGACTGCGGAATGAAATACTTCGTAGTGACCAGTAAACACCATGACGGTTTCGCTATGTTCCATTCCAAAGTAGACAAATACAACGTTGCGGACGCAACTCCTTTTGGTCGTGACGTTGTTGCCGAAATCGGTGAGGCCTGCTACAAACACGGATTGAAAATGGGTCTTTACTACTCTCAGGATCTGGACTGGCATGATCCCAACGGCGGCGGATATCTTTCCAACCACATCCCCTGCCAGGGGGTTACCTGGGAGAACAGCTGGGATTTTCCGGATGCCGCTCACAAGAACTTTGATCTCTGCTTTGAGAACAAGATCTACCCGCAGGTAGAGGAACTCCTCCGCAACTACGGTGATCTTTGCCTGATCTGGTTCGATATGCCCATGACTCTGAAAGAGAATCAGAGCCGTGCCCTCTTCGATGCCATCAAGAAGTATCAGCCGAACTGTCTCATCAATTCCCGTCTTGGTAACGGTGCTTATGACTATGTCTCTCTTGGCGACAACGAGATCCCCGATTCCATGCCGGAAAATGTAGAGTTTGACCCGTCCCTGATGAACGGCATCGAAGGCTTCAAACCCTCTCCCTACGGCCTGTATGAGACCGCTGCTACCATAAACGATTCCTGGGGCTTCTGTGCAAGAGACCAGCATTGGAAGAGTGCGGCTGAGATCGCAGCCAACAAGAAAAAACTGAATGGTATGGGAATCAACTACCTCTTAAACGTAGGTCCGGATGGCCTGGGACGCATCCCCCTGGCCAGCCAGAAGATCCTTCGCGAGGTTGCAAAAACCCTGTAATGGAACGTGAAAAAAGCCCCCGTAAGACATGTGTGTACATGGTCTGCGGGGGCTTTTTCTTATTTAAATTTTATATTTTCTCCGTTTTCACTATAATCGATTTCATAGGTCAGAGTTTCAAAATCGACTACCAGCTGTGCATATTCTCCATCTTTTTCCCAACGGAGTCCCAATGTATGCTCATCTGTATCCAGCAGGACAAACTCTCCGTCAAAAGCAGGATGGGAATTTCGAAGCTTCATCAGCCGGTTCATTTTCTGAACTACAGGCCGTTTGAATTCCTCTTCGATTTCATCCATACCATAATAATGACGGTTGATATCTCTGGGCTGTCTGGTTTCACGATAAAAATCCCAGTCGTTTCTTCCTGCAAAGAGTCCCACATAATAAACCTGCGGAATTCCCGGAGCAAAAAACTGTACAGCTCTGGCGATCAGATAACGCTCATCCTCCGATCCAAGTGCATCATAATAGGTACAGCAGATCTGGTAGGTGTCAAATTTTGAGAAATTCACTTTTGTGTTTCCATGTGTGTGAACCTCTGTAATGTCCGGATTTGCATCAAACACCTTTTTCTTTGTTGCAAGCACTTCTTCATCAGGCATCAGATAACGAACATCTACAACTCCAATTCCATCATGCGTATCCAGCGTTGTAAACTGCTTTCTCGGACAAAGCTTCATCCAGTCTTTAAGATAAAGTGTTCTGCCAAAATATACTGCATTCAGGATCAACATTGGCAGCTGAAAGTCATAAGTATATACATTTTTCTCTTCCAGCTTTTTCTGAATAAAGTAATTTTCATGGATTTCAGGAAGGATCTCAGAATCTGTTCCCTCCAGTGCTTTTTCACACTGATCCACAATTTTCCAGATTTCTGGCTCTACAAAGAAACAATTGGTATCTTCTCTCTTGGAAGCATAGGCAAGAGCATCCAGCCGGATCAAAGAAGCACCGTGGTCACTGAGGAATTTGAGTTTTTCTTCCAGATATTCTTTTGCCTTTTCTGAACCAAGGCAGTTGATGTCAATCTGCTCCGGACTGAAAGTACACCAGAGTTTTTCCTTGGTTCCATCTGCAAATTCTGCCTCGATATACGGCTGTTCTTTTCTCAGATAGATTTTGGAAATCTGTTCTTCTGTCGGTTCTCCGTTTTTCCAGAAATCTTTAAAACGAATAAAGAAATCCCGATACTCCGAAGCATCTTTCTTTTCCAGAAAATCATGATAAATCTCACTATGAGCAGAAATATGATTGATCATATAATCATACATCAGATAATATTTCTCAGAGAGTTTTTTCATGTCATCCCAATCACCAAACTGAGGATCAACGATATCATAAGTTGTCGGTGCAAACCCTCTGTCCGCCGAAGACGGAAAAAACGGAAGGATGTGCAATCCATAAACAGCACCATCCAGATATTTATCCAGAACCGTGTTTAAATCTTTTAAATCATGTCCCATGCAGTCCGCATAGGTGATCAGCATGATTTTATTTGATACTTTTTTCATAGAACATACACCTCTTCTTTGTTTTCATAAACGTTCAGTATGCAGGGTGTGTGTCCCTTTATGTCTGAACTGTTATGTCGTTTTTCTTTCGATCAATTCCACGGGTACTACAGTTACATCATCCACTTTTTCCCCGTTGATCTGTGCAAGTACATTTTCCAAAGCCGTTTCTGCAAGAACACGGTAATTCTGACGAATGGTCGTCAGCGGCGGATAAATCAGAGAGCTGATATAAATATCATCATAACCGATAATACGGAGATCATCCGGTATACGAAGCCCCTGCGACAATGCAAAAGCAATGCATTGAGCTGCCAGAATATCATTACTCAGAAACATTCCATCCATATCCGGCTGCTCATAGAAAACTTTATTTACAAGCTTCTGCAGCTCCTCCAGCTTAGTAATATCAATCGTATTCTGATATACATAACAGTCTACATTCCGCCTTTTTGCTTCTTCCACAAAAGCATAGGTTCTGTCATCTGCTTCTTTATAATAGGAAAGATTTCCACTGATATGAACAAGTTTTTTACAGCCTTTTGCAATCAGATGGCGTGCTGCCAAAAGCCCTCCCTGTTTATCATCGGAAATCACAGAAGGATCACAATCAGAAACATTTACCATAAAAGCAACCGGTAAATTAAACTTTTTCTTTGCTTCTTTCCAAAAAGCAGAATCCGGATAAGCACAGACAATGATACCATTTACCTGCCTGGATATTAAATATTCTAAAGCTTTTTGTTTTTCCTCTAAAGTTCCCAGGAAACAGGTAAACAGTACATTGTACCCTTTTCTCTTTGCTTCTTCTTCCATTTTCTGTAATAATTCGCTCCAAAACGGATGATCATAAGATGGAACAAGCACTCCAATGGTATTATTTTTTCCACTGGCAAGAGACCTGGCAAGAACATTGGGATGGTAAGCCAGCTTTTCCACCGCCTCATTTACCTTTTGAATCGTTTTTTCACTGAGAGGTCCTTTCTTGTTTAATACTCGTGAAACCGTGGCTGTAGATACTCCCGCATATTTTGCGACATCCTTTATTGTAGACATGCTTTTATCCTGCTTTCTGTATGATTTCGATATGTAAACGTTTTCTCACATCATAACATACTTTATTCAAAAAGTCCTGCACGTTTCACAATAAATTTTAAAGTAAACCGAGTTATTTTCTCATGATTTTACAGCACCTGCAACCACTCCGCCAACAATGTACTTCTGCAGGAAAATATAAACCACAATGACAGGAAACACAGTCATTACAAGAGCCGCCATCATATTTCCAAAATCACTGGAAAATGTACCTACAAAAGTTCGGATCGCAATAGGCAATGTATAGGTTGCCGGTTTTCCAAGAACCAGACTCGGAAGGAGATAGTCATTCCAGAGACCCAAAAACTGTAATACCATAATTGTAGATAAGATTGGCTTCAGTAATGGAAATACAATGAAGAAAAAGATCTGAAATGGCCCACACCCATCAATCAAAGCAGCCTCTTCCAATGCGACCGGAACGCTGGTTTTTATAAAAC
Organism: Blautia sp. OF03-15BH; assembly: GCF_003463065.1. Taxonomy (GTDB): domain Bacteria; phylum Bacillota; class Clostridia; order Lachnospirales; family Lachnospiraceae; genus Limivivens. The sequence goes on along the minus strand of NZ_QSCM01000016.1, from coordinate 7,483 downwards.
CATGACATAAAAATACTGCAAAACAGGTGCCAAAGCCAAAATTCATCAGTATCAACGTTAACCTGGAATTCAGAACTCCGAGTTTATTTCCATAAATAGAAAGTAATGGAATCATGATAACCTGGAAGGGAACCACCATATAGGAAACCAGAAGCAGGAACAAAACCTTACAGGCCAGGTACTCTTTCCGTACCAGAATATAGGCACACATGGAGGAAAAGATGATCAAGAGTGCCACTGAACAGGCTACTACCATGATAGAATTTCCGAATGCCTTCAAAAATTGCATCTCCTGAAAGGCTTCGCTGTAATTTACAAATTGAAAACCTTTGTCATCAACCAGAGATAATGGCGTCTTTACAATACTAATTTTTCTTTTTAGTGAATTAATAATCACGAGCAGAAAAGGAATCATATAGAGTAGAAACAATACAAAAGCAGCCACTGTTTTTCCAATATCTTTGGCAACTCTCTTATTGCCTCCAATCTTTTTTACAGTATTCGTTTTCATGCTTCCACCTCCTTACGTTTTCCTGAAACCACCTGAATAATAGCTACTACCAATATGATCAGGAAGAAAATGATTGCTTCTGCCTGACCCAGACCATAATTATGTGAAGTAAATGCTTTCTCAAAAATCGTCATAGCTGCCATCTTTGTAGTTCCATAAGGACCTCCATCTGTCAGGGACAGGTTCAGGTCATATACTTTGAACGCAGATGTCAGAGTCAGAAAGAAACAGATTACAAAGGACTGTGCCATCAACGGCAGGCGGATATGCCTTGTGATCTGTCCTGCAGTTGCTCCGTCGATTTCCGCTGCTTCAATATAATCCTGGGGAACTCCGACAAAACCGGCAATATAGATCAAAAGCATATAGCCGGACTGCTGCCAGGTTGCAACGATTACGATCGCCCAGAAGGCTTTACTCGGACTGCTTAACCAGGACTGTTCAAATCCGGGGATCGCCATAAGTACTTCTGGAAATACGCGGTTAAAAACAAACTGCCAGATAAAGCCAAGAACAATTCCTCCTATCAGATTCGGCGTGAAAAATCCTGCTCGGAGAAAATTTTCCCCTTTTACACCGCTTGTCAAAAGCCATGCCAGTAAAAACGCAGTAAGATTAACTAAAATGACTACACAAATTACATATTTGAATGTCAAAAAAATAGAACCCCAAAATTCTGTATCCTGAAAAGCTTTGATATAATTTTGGATTCCCACAAAATTTTTCTGTGCAGAAAATCCATCCCAGTCTGTCATCGTAAGATAAATACCATAGAGAAAGGGCAAAATAACAACGCACAAAAAAGCCACAAGTGAAGGTCCTGCAAACATCAGGAACAATTTGGTTTTTCTTAATGGACTTTCTTTCCTATTCATGGTCTGTCACCTCTTTTTCCTGCCTTTCTGAACATTTATCATTCAGCAGTCAATCTCTTTTTTTAGCTGCGGCGACAGTTTATTCCTCTATCGCCGCAGTTTTTTGTCTACTTATTTCGGATTACGTGTACTCCAGTAGTCTTCGATATCCTTCGCAAGATCATCTACATTTTCCTGTCCTACTACATAGGCCTGCATATGCGGTCCCATAACAGCATTTCCGTCTGTCGGACCGGAATACGGAGCATTATTTACCGTATTTCCAGAATCAATATAAGTTTTCAGATTCTCATTGATCGGATTTACCGGAGCATTGGGATTATTGGTGAATGCTACCACGAATCCAAACTGATTTACCATCGCATCCTGGCCTTCCTCTGAATATACTAACCAATCGAGGAACTCCAGAGCTGCCTTCTGCTGCTCTTCTGTTGCCATTTCTTTGTCGATTGCAATATCTTTGGATGCAAATGCGTAAATTTTGTTCTGCATACTTTCATCCGTTTTCGGGATCGGCATAATGCCAAAGTCAGTAGAATCATCTACATATTCCTGCATATCCGGCCATACCCAGCTTCCGTTTACCCAGAAAGCTGCATCTCCCTCTGCCAGATAAGCAGCATTCATATCATAGTCCGCTGCCAGAGGATCTTTTTTATTGATATTGTACTCAATAAACATATCCAGATCTGTGATCAGATTCTGGAACATTGCATTATCTTTTACCGGCACTCCTTCTTGAGTATCCTTTACAAACTTATAGCTTCCATCTGCTGTACCATCCTGGAATACATAAAGATTACCAAGGAGATGACCGCCTAAGGACCAGATTTCCTGGTTCAGAATGATGGGATTTTCCATTCCGCCAGCTCTGAGTTCCTTCAGCAGCTCTTCGAATTTTTCCGGAGTTGCATAATCATCTGCAACAAACTCTCTGCCAAGAATATCTTCAATAGCTGTTTTATTGTAGACCATTCCAGCTGCCTCTACACAGACGGGGAAACCATAGAGTACTCCATTGACTTTGGTTCCTAATGTATCTCCACCATCAGCAACCCATTTCTCATTTGAAAGATCCAGGAATTTTTCTTCCCCCATCTCCGTTACATTTCCCGGATCACAGATGGAAATAACCGGTGCATCTCCGGAAGCATATTTCTGAGCCAGTGTATCCTGAGGTGCATCTGTCTTATAAACATCGAAGGTAACGTTATGTTCCGCCCCCCACTCGGAAGTTACTTTTTCCAGTGCATTCTGAATCTCCGGTTTAGAGTTCATAAGAGTAAGAGTGATCCCACCGTAATCAGTCGTACTCTCTTCAGCAGATACGGCCGGTGCTCCCATAGATGCTGCCATCAGTGCCACTGCTGCAATGCTTGTGATCTGTTTCGCTTTCATAAGAAATCCTCCTTTTTATTCGCCGGTACATTACCGGTGCTCGTTTTTCTTGATGCCCCTATCCTACCATCATTTTGTTATAATGTCAACGTTTACATTATATTTTTTTGTACAAAATGCACTTTATTTTTTTGTAAAATTTGACTAACAGCCGTGTTTTTCCCTATTCCTTCGGTGTTTTCAGCTTTTATAGTTTCTTTTTTCGTATTTATCTCAATTTTTCCTATTGACTTTTCTTGTTTTTCATGTTTATGATATAAGCGTTTACATTACATCGCACATAAACACGATAAGGAGGATCATCAACTATGAAAAAGCATATTCTTGGAAACAGCAATGTATCTGTTTCTGAACAGGTCTTCGGATGCTGGGCTATCGGAGGTACTTATTTTACCGGAGCAAAGGATGAACTTTCTATTGCTGCCATCCGTCAGGCCATTGATTCTGGCATCACAACTCTTGACACTGCTTACATTTATGGAAATGGACATTCTGAAAATCTGGTTGGCAGAGCAATCACCGGATATGATCGTTCTGATCTTACTGTTATTTCCAAATTATGGAAAACCTGGATGGCTAAAGATCAGGTGGAAGTTGCCTGTGATGCCAGTTTGAAGCAGCTTGCAACCGATTACATTGATGTTTATTTCATTCATTATCCTTCCGATTCCGGAATTCCTATTGAAGATACCATGGAAGGAATGATGAAATTAAAAGAGAAAGGAAAAATCCGTGCGATCGGAGTTTCCAATTTCAGCAAAGACCAGCTGATCGAAGCAAGAAAATATGGTGAAATTGATGTTATACAGCCATGCTACAGTCTTGTATGGCGTTTCCTTGACCATGAAGAAATGAATTACTGTATTGATAACAATATCGGTATCATTTCCTACTCTACACTTGCTCAGGGAATTCTTACAGGTAAATTCACAAAAGACACTGTATTTCCATCAGAAGATGGTAGAAGCCGCGTTCCTCTTTTTCAGTCTCCTCATTATGAAGGTGCTCTGGATGTTGTGGAAAAACTTCGCCCCTTTGCAGAAAAATACGATGTAACCCTGGCACAGCTTGCGATTCGCTGGGTTATCCAGCAGAAAGGGATCACAGCTCCCATCGTAGGTGCAAAAAATCCGTCCCAGGTTCTGGACAATGTAAAAGCCTGCAATTTTGTTATTTCTGATGAGGATTTCAAAGCGATCGATAAGATCAGCCAGGCATTTGCCTATGAACTGCCACATTTTCAGACGTTTTTCCGTGCATAACCCAAACAATTATTAGGAGGTTTCTATCATGGCACTTATAAAAGTAAAGGATCTTTTAAAACACGCAGAAGAAAATGGTTATGGTGTTCCCGCCATTAATGTTTTCGATTATAACAGCATTAAATTTGCAGTAATGGCTGCCGAAGAAGCTCATATGCCTTTGATCATCCAGTATTATCCTGGTTTTAAAGAGCATGCTCCTCTTCGTGATATCCGCGATATGGCTGTAGCAATGGCTCAGCGCGCTTCTGTTCCTATCGCTGTTCATTTGGATCACTCCAAAGATTTTGATATTGCAGTCGAAGGTTTAGGTGCCGGATTCCCGTCTGTAATGGTCGATGGGTCTGCACTTCCCTATGAGGAAAATGTAGCTCTCACTCAGGATGTCTGCCGTTGTGCTCATGCAATGGGTGTTGACGTGGAAGCCGAACTGGGTCACGTAGGCGTCGGAATGCAGCTGGAAGATATGACAAACACTGATTTCTTTACAGATCCGGATCAGGCTGTTGAGTTTGTGAAGAGAACTTCTGTAGACTCTCTTGCCATTGCTGTCGGTAATGCACATGGCAACTATATCCGCACACCGGAGCTGGATTTTGACCGTATTGCAAAACTCCGTGAAGTTCTGGATATTCCTCTTGTTATGCATGGCGGTTCTGATATTCCTACCGATCAGCTGATCCGTGCCGTACGCTGCGGTATGTCCAAATTCAACATTGCAACCGAATATCAGCGAGCATTTTATACAAGTATGGAAGCATTCTTTGAAGATAAGAGCCATCCCGGCGCTTACTACAGAGCTCTGCGTGCCATTGAACGTCCTTGTATTGATTTTGTAAAAGAAAAAATCCAGATTCTGAATCCGGATCATTATTCTCTTGCATAAAATTTCTGCAATTCAGAAAGGAAAATATTATGGATACCAAGAAATTTGACGTGATCGGTATTGGTCATCCCTGTGTAGATTATCTTGCCCATATTGACAGCCTTCCTGCATCCAACGAGTCCAGAGCAGTTCTTAACGGCAGCTGGCAGTGCGGTGGGAAAATTCCCACCGGGCTTGCTGCAGCTGCCCGCTGTGGGCTGTCCTGCGCTTTGATCGGAGCGATGGGAGACGATTTATTTGGCCAGTACTGTTATAAAGATTTTGAAGATCATGGAATTGATCTCTCACACACCCTTATCAGAAAGGATGCAACTACAGATATTGGTGTGGTTCTTTCTGATGATAAAACCCATGGAAGAAACATCATCTACAGAAGAGGTTCTTATCAGCATCTTTCTCAAGAAGAAATTGATTTCTCTTTTCTCTGTCAGGCAGATTACTTTTTCGTCTCAAGAATGGATGATCTCCATGTAACGGCTGCCAAATATGCACATGAACACGGGATTAAAGTGCTTATTGATGCAGATAATCAGCCTCTCAGGGAATATCAGAAAATTCTTCCCTACATTGACTATTTTATTGCTTCAGAATTTGTCTACAATGAAAGTTTTCAAGACACTGATTACCGCCGACATATGGAAGAAATTCAGGAACTTGGCCCAAAAACAGTTGTCTTCACCTTCGGAGAAGATGGCTGCCGTGCTTTATCAGAAGAGGGTTACTTTGAGATTCCAGCTTTCAAAGTAAATGTTCTTGATACTGTCGGTGCTGGTGATACTTTCCATGGAGCCTTTTTTTATGGACTGGTACACAAGCTCTCTTTAAAGGATACTGCTACTTTCGCCAGTGCCGTAAGTGCGATCAAATGCACCTGCATTGGAGGCCGTGCCGGCATCCCTACTCCAGATATCACTCTCGACTTTATCCGCACCGGAGTTATCCATGACTCGGAATTGAAAGCACGTGAGAATCGATATTCCTGGGGATTAAACAATTTTTTCCAGGAGATCACTCATGGCACAGTTGAAAAATAGTACTCTTTCTTCAGGTGACATACATTCTGCGGATACTGTTATCTCACCTGGAAAATGTTCTCCAGTTTTACTTTTACTGATTAATTCTTTCCTTTATATTTCTGTTGCACTTTATTCCCCATTTTTAAGTGCATATTACAGGCAAAACGGAATTACTTCTTCTCAGATCGGTATTTTGATGACAGTAGCCCCTCTGGCTTCTGTCATCATTCAACCTTTCTGGGCAAAACGCAGTGATGAAAGTGGTAAAGCAAAAAAATACGTTTGTGCTATCATTTTAGGTATTATAGTTTCTTTATACACCTTTTATCTTGGTCATTCTTTTACCACTTTTCTTATTGCAAGCATCCTGCTTGCCCTGTTTTCCACTTCCGTCAATCCTATGATTGATGCTATTGTTATTCGAAATGCTAATTATTTCCAGTATAATTTTGCAACCATTCGAATGGGTGGTACTGTAGGTTATGCGGTGATTGTCCTTCTGGTTGGTGTTTATCTGCGTAAAAATCCTTCTGCTCAGTTTTTTCTGGCAAGTATTGGATATCTGATTCTTCTACTGCTCCTGTTAAGACTTCCCGAGAGTGAAAATCATCAACCGATAGCTATTAAAAAAGCACTTCCTTTCTGGCAACAGTTCAAGCTTTCTGAAATATTCGTTGACAAAACCATCTATTTTGTTTTGGCTTTTGCTTTTATCTATCAGCTTGGTGCCAGTTTTTTAGGATCCTTTTTAGGCGTCTATACAGTAGAACTTGGCTACGGTCAGGCTCAGGTAGGCCTGTTGAGCTGCGTTCAGGCATGCAGTGAAATTCCAGTTCTGCTGTTGATCCAAAAGCTTTCAAAAAAGTTTGGCACTCTGCATTTGATTGCAGCTGCTACTTTTCTCATGGGTGCTCGTCTTATCACGGCTTCCGGAGGTTCCCTGCTGTTTCTGATCCTTGCTCAGGCTATGCAGGGCATCACTTATATGATCGTACATTTTTGTTGTGCAACTTATATTGCCTCTCACGCAAAAGAAGGAAAAGCCTCCCAGGGACAAAGTGTTCTTTACATTGTCCAGACAGGAATCGCCAGCATTCTCGGAAATATTTTAGGAGGAAAGATCATTGACCATATCGGAATCCAGTTTTCCTATCGCTATTTCGGTATTGTGATCTTTATCATTGCAGCAGTTATTGCATGCTGTCTTTTCTGGCGCGAACATTCTATGCAAAAAAGTGTAGTCAGTAAATGACCTGATTAATCCCCGTATTTTGAAGTACGGGGATTTTTTAGCCAACAAAACACATAAAAAAAGAACCACTCTCACGAATGATTCCTCTTTTTATTAGTCGATGCGACAAGATTTGAACTTGCGACCTCTGCGTCCCGAACGCAGCGCTCTACCAAGCTGAGCCACGCATCGATTCTTTATAGCACACAATCTGGAAAACTTGTTTTCCAGATCAGTGAAGGTTTTATGTACCTTCAAAACCACACACAGAAATTTATTTCTTCCATCCGAATCTTTCCTACCC
>NZ_QSCM01000015.1:33307-73465 GCF_003463065.1 Blautia sp. OF03-15BH | reverse complement strand
CACATCCTTTTCTATTTGTTTTTTATACTTACGAAGTCCGTACAACCTGCAAGAGAACACCTGGAGTATTGAAACAATATCCTGCACGAGTTCTTCATTGTTTACGATCACTATTGAAGATATTGGTCGTAAGTATAATAACATCTGTCAGTTGGAGTCCGATTTGCCTCTAGAATTCCTTCCCTGTCCCAACGCTGTAATGTTTTCACAGAAACACCTATTAATTCAGCAAAATCTTTTGGCTTGTAATTTGTGCCATTTGATGTGTTCATAAAAATTTACTTCTTTGAGTATATTTAAACACATTTAATTCTATTAGTTAATAAATTTGGTTACTCAATATATTCTCCTTAAGTTTCATTAAGAATTTGTTACGTTTTCAAAAAACTATTTACAATTACGGGGTTTATTATATAATAGGAAAAGGGAAAAAACAACATTTTTTATCTCACATTGTTTTTATAAGGGAGTTAACAATTTTATGTCTGAACAAAAGAAGAAAAAACGACGGAATCCTACCGGTCGTTTTTTGCATGTATTGATTCTCGTTGTTGCCGTACTGGTGATCTTTGAGGGACGAATGGTCGTCAATATCATCACGCGGCACGGGGTTGCAGAGCAGATCTCACAGCAGCTGGATGAGCTGTTCGCCGGCATCAAGGCGGAACCGTCCGAGACTGAGAAAAGCACAGAACCAAAGACAGACGTTGTTAAGAATGCCGCCAAGGATACCGTAGCCGGTCTGACTCTGGATTCCGGCAATACAACGGACACCAAAGCTTCCTCTTCTTCTGCTTCCTCTTCTGCTTCCGGCTATGTGGAGACCGGCATCGACCACACAAACAAGCAGGTCGTCCAAAAACAGGCCACTGCCATCGATGATACGTACTTTGCTGATGCCACATTCGTGGGAGATTCCCGTCTGGAGGGCTTCCGCAACCAGTCCGGTATCACCACAGGAGATTTTCTTACCAGCGTGGGCATGAACGTCTGCGATATCTTCACCAAGCAGAGCATCGCTTCCCCGGATGGAAACATCACGGTCTTCCAGGCCATGTATCCGGAGAAATGCAAAAAGATCTATTTCATGCTGGGAACCAATGAGCTTGGAAACGTCTGGGAAGACTTCACCAAGGGCTACCGTCTGATGATGAGCGAGACCCGCCGCCTGTTCCCGGATGCTATTATTTATGCCATCGCTGTTCCTTATGTAGAGGAGGCCAAGGTCACTACCGGTGATTACATCAACAATGCCAACGTTGATAAAATGAACAACATCATTTTAAACATCTGTAACGAAGGCGGTTATTATTTCCTGGATGTAAACGAGGTGCTTTCCGATGGAAACCACGCACTCATCAACGGTGCTTCCAGTGACGGCGTCCACATGTACGAAGAATATTGTAAAAAAATGCTGGATTATCTGAAAACCCACTATGTTTCAGAAACTTCCGCTTCTTCAGCAGACACATCTTCAGAGAACAGTTCCGAGACAGAATCCGAAACTTCTTCGGAAACAGAAACTACAGTAAGTAATTAACAAAGGAGATTTACCATGAAAAAACTGAAACTGATCCTCGTTGCCCTTTTATCCCTGCTTCTCCTTGCCTCCTGCGGCGGCAAAAAGAGTTCCGGCGAAGTGACTGTCGATCCTTCTGCACTGGCAAAACAACTGGCAGAGGAAACCGTCACCAGCGATACGCTTTCTGAAATCAGCACGGATATCATGGCTTCCACTTATTTTGTGGACACTGCCAAGATTGAGGCTTCCAGTGCTTACATGAGCACCGGTGCTTCTGCCTGCGAAGCAGCTGTCATCAAATGCAGCGATACCGACTATGTATCTGAGGTAAGTGACCTTCTCAAGCAGCGTGTCAGCAATCAGAAAGACCTCTACTCCTCCTACAATGCAGGAGAGACCACGAAGCTGGAAAACGCCATCATCAAGACCTCCGGCAAATACGTTGTCCTCTGTGTCTGCGACGACACTGCAAAGGCAGAAGAGATCCTGAAAAAAGCAGGTTTCTGATGAAACACAGCCGTATTTTGCGGCATAAAAAAAGAGCGCACAGGCGCTCTTTTTTCTTGCTCTTATTTGTTCAGATATTCTTCGATCTCTTCTCTGGTGGGAAGGGCCGGAATACCGCCCATACGCTGTACGCAGACAGCTCCGGAAGCATTTCCGTAGCGGAGAGCTTCTTTTACGATCTCTTCGGTAAGGTCTGCTTTGCTGTTCACACCACTCATAAGGATCTTGGAAAGGAAACCGCCCCAGAAGGCATCTCCTGCTCCTGTGGCATCCACTGCATGTACTTTATGACCCGGCACATGCTCGGAATGACCGTCGAAGAAGTATTTGGCTCCGTCTGCTCCCAGTGTCTCGACGACAACAGAAATGCCATGCTCTTTCATAAAGTTCGGAATGTTTTCCTCGCCGCCTACAAAATAGAGCTCTTCCTCAGAGATCTTCAGGAAATCTACATAGTCATAAACCTGATCTGCCACTTCTTTGCAGGCTGCCTCGCTCTCCCAGAGGGTATCGCGGTAGTTTACGTCAAAGCTTACCAGTCTGCCGTTATCATGAGCAGTCTTCATGGCATAGAGATTTGCACCTCTGGCGGGTTCTTTTGTCATATTTACGGATCCTGCATGAACCATTCTGGCCTGGCGAATCTCGTTTTCATCAATATCATCCTTTGTAAGAAGCATATCTGCCCCCGGTTTTCTGGCAAATGTAAAGGATCTCTCTCCATTCTCATATAAGGTAACAAAAGCCAGCGTGGTGATTGCTTCCTTTGTCAGCTCCGGGCAGAGGACTTTTACTCCTTCCTTCTCCAGAGTCTCTTTCAGAAAACGTCCGAAGTCATCATCTCCCAGTTTGCCGGCAAATCCGGTGGAAAGACCGTTTCTTGCAATGGCGATCACTGCATTGGCCGGTGCACCGCCGGGATTCCGGACATATGAATTTGCTTCCTTTCCCGGTGTAAAGTCGATCAACATTTCTCCTACGCTGATTACATCCATGGTAGTTCCTCCCTTGTGTTTTATGATGTCGAGGGCAAAAATCTTTTTCCCACAAATTAGTATACAACAGTTTACTGTGAAAAAGCAATTGACTTTTTTCGGATTCTATCCAATAATGGGAAGGAAAGGAGAACTGAACCGTTTATGAAACTGCAGCGTCTTTTAAATCTGACCAGAAAAGCAGTAGAGGAATACCAGATGATCCAGGATGGAGACCGGATCGCCATCGGCGTTTCCGGAGGAAAGGACAGTCTGACGCTTCTCTATGCACTGGCCGGTTTAAGAAAATTTTATCCGCATCCCTTTGAGCTTCATGCCATTTCTGTGGATCTGGGATATCAGGGCTTTGACCTTTCTCCGGTCCGTGAGCTCTGTGAAAGCCTGAAGGTCCCGTATACCATAGTACCCACTCAGATCGGCGGGATCATCACTGCGGCAGGCCGGGAAAGCCATCCCTGTTCCCTCTGTGCCAGGCTCCGGCGCGGTGCCCTCAATCAGGCAGCCAGGGAGCTCGGCTGCAACAAAGTGGCTTATGCCCACCATTCAGATGATATCGTGGAGACCATGATGCTTTCTCTTATGTACGAGGGCCGCTTCTATTCTTTTCCGCCGGTGACTTATCTGGACGGAACGGAACTCACCGTGATCCGGCCGCTGATGTTTGTCTGGGAGGCGGATATCATCGGATTTAAAAATAAATATGCACTTCCCGTCGTGAAGAATCTCTGTCCTGCAGACGGCCATACGAAGCGCCAGGAGATCAAAGAGCTTCTGCGGGAACTGAACCGTCAGAATCATGGAGTAAAAGAGCGGATGCTTACAGCCGTGCTGAACGGCAGGATCCCGGACTGGCCAACGCGTCAGGGCAAATATTTTTTATAGTTTCTTCATAAATATTTGATATTATCATCATGTATTTGGAGAAAACTTGTGGTAGAATAAAGGAAGTCATGGGGCATTGCCCCTGTGGGAATCTTTATCATACAGGAAGTGATTTTATGAATACACAGGTACTTTATGTAAGCGGCACCGGGAATACGGCCGCTGTGGCAAAGGAGATCTTTCAGGCTCTTCCTTCCTCTTCCAAAGATATCCAGGAACTGGATCATGCGAAGAATCCTCTTTCTGCGGACTGTTATTTTATCGGCTTCTGGGCCAACCGCGGCACAGCCAATGTGGAGATCCTGGACTTCTTATCTGAACTCCACGGAAAAAAGGTAGCCCTTTTCGGAACCTGCGGCATGGGAAATTCACCGGAATATTATGCAGAGGTGGAAAAGAAGGTTCGTGCCTTCCTTCCGGATGACAACCAGTATTTCGGCAGCTTTTTCTGTCAGGGAAAAATGCCCATCCGTGTCCGTGAGAAATACGAATCCATGCTCGGCGGCGAGCGTGCCCAGCTGGCCACCCGCCTGATCAAGAATTTTGACGAGGCGCTTTTCCATCCCTCCAGCGAGGACTTTCGAAACGCCGCTTCTTTCGCCAGGACAGCATTTAAAAATATGGAGGCAGATCTATGAAAGAAAAATTCCAGCGTTTTATGATTGGCCGTTACGGGGTGGATGAGCTTGGAAAATATTCCCTTTATCTCACCATTGTCCTTCTGATCCTCGGACTTTTTGTGCGGAGCCGTTTTCTCAACGGCGTTACCTTCCTCATCGTCCTTCTTCTGTACTTCCGCATGTTTTCCAAGAATTATGCCCAGCGCAGAAAAGAGAACGATCTGTTCCTGAAGTACAAGAATCAGGTTGTCCGCTTTTTCAACAAGGAAAAACGGATGATGCAGGACCGGGTGAAATTCCACATCTACACCTGTCCCAGCTGCGGACAGAAGATCCGGATCCCCAGAGGAAAGGGGAAGATTGCCATCACCTGTCCGAAATGCAAAAACGAATTCATCAAAAAAAGCTGAAGTCAGACTTCAGCTTTTTTTATGTTGCTCTCCAGCTCCGGCAGAACCGGTCCGCCGGATTTGAAGAAATATTCTTTTTTCTCTTTGCTCAGGTTCAGGTACCGGGACTGTCCCCGCCGTCTCATGGCCTGAGACAGACCTAATACTTTATTGTATACCCAGAAGGAATAGATCAGCACATCGTTTACTTTTCCGATCTTGTCTTTGGTGGTCTTGTTGTAAATGCTGCCGCCATAGGTAATGGGGGCGTTCGCTTTTACCAGAGAAATCAACTCGGATTCCTTCGTCACCGTTTCCGGCAGACGTGTATAGGCCGTACCGATACAGTTCGTCTTATGAGAATCGCTGCCGCCGAAACCGGGCTTGCCGTAAATATTCGCCAGCTGTCTGGCCTGAATATTCCGTTCTGCATTCTCGCAGGAATTAAAGGTCTCAATAAAGTCAAATTTGTCTACAATATTCCGGTTTTTCCGAAAATATCGGGTATTGGTGAAGCTCAGATATTTTTCACCGAACGGATGAGCCGGGCCCACGATTCCACCGAACGCATGCACGACAAAGAGCAGCATCGGCAGCGGCATCCCCCGCATTTCCAAGATGCGGAGCTTCACATTTTCAGGCATCACAACCAGCATATGGCCGGCGTTGTTGGTGTCATACTCGATTCCTTTTAAAACCACAAAATCTTTGTATTTTTTCCCTTTTAGATGTTCCTTCCAATAGCGGTAACCGTTATAGGTATCATGATCGGTGATCAGCATGCCGTCGTAACCCTTTTCTATCAGGATACGGATATATTCTTCTACACCGATCTTACTGTCCACAGACCCTTCGTGAGTGTGGCAATGCATATCCAGCTTCAAGCACATTCCCTCCCTGTCATCCAGAACTTAAAACTGTCCTTTGTTCAGGATCAGACGGACACCAAAGGGGTTCATGATCACGCCTTTGGCCTGTTTCAGGATCACACTGTTCAGTTTTGCATACGGAATCACGGCAGCACGGAACTGACCATCACGGCAGAATTTGAAGAATTCCGGCATATCTGTGAAGATCGGCTGATAAACGTCGCCGTTTTTCATCTTCATGAACGGAACCTTGCTCTCCTTCTCTCCGTTCTCTTTATCTGCGGTCTGTACCGGAACGATGAAGGTTCCTTCACGGAAATGAGTGATCATCTCCTCCTCCATCTCGCGGAATCTCGGCTGCTGGCCAATGCCCGGTTTGCGGCGGATCTCCTGCATATAATAGATCGTGGTCAGCTGAAGCTCCGGATTCTCTACTTTCACCTTACCCTCCGGCAGTTTGGAATAGTCCGGTCTTCTCACGAGGTCCGTCAGCTGAATGGCCTGTGCGTTCTCCGTGCCGAAATCTACGTTCAGGCCGTTGACACCCATCATAAACAGGCTGGAGTAGAAGCCCAGGAACTGTTTGTTCTCCAGCTTCACGGCAACGACCGGATTCTCCTGCTGCTTGTAGTCCTCTGCCAGTTTTTTGGCATCCTCTTCGTTATGAAACAGGAATACCTGATCGTCATAGCTCTCCGGTTCACAATATACATACGGCATCTTGGTGCATACACTCATGATCACATAAATCTCCGGTGCTTTCTGAAGCTCTTCCAGAAATGCCTTCTTTTCATTCGTCTCCATGGTTATTCTGTCCTCTCTAAAGTTAATCGATACGGTAGGTAAAATTCAATAATTTTTTGTCCGCATTTCGTGATTCTATTATACCTTTTTTCTTCACAGTGGTCAAGTAAAAGTCCCGAAGGGAATCAGAGGGCTTCGATCCTTTTTTTGATCTGTGTGCTCCGGTCTTCGAAAAGAAGCTCCTTATTGTAGCGGTAATAACGCTCGCAGTCGTACTCCTTTAAGAAAGCGATGCAGTAAAAATCCGTGTTCAATTCAGAAAGAAAAACCACCAGTTCCTGACTGTTCAAAAAGGCTGCTTCCATAAAATCAAACGCGTTTTCCAGCGTTTTTCCAGCCTCATCAAAGGAAATCTCATAGGCTTCTTTTTCGCCGCCAAACAGGGCTTTCAGAGCCGCAAAGCCTTCTTCTCCTTTCAGCGGGCCTTCCAGACGAAGCTTCTCCTGATAGTCGCCGAGAATCCGGACGGTCTCCTTCAACACCCGCTCTTCCCGGTGTTCCAGAAGCTCCTGCTGCATTTTCTTTTCCCTCTCTGTTTCCACCAGGGCGGTGAAGCGTTCCAGCGCCTCTGCCGTTTCTTCTGTTTCATCCAGATTTGCTTTCAGGTCTTTTAAAACGGCAAAAACTTTCTCTGTGACCAGCTCCTGTTCCATGCTCCGGCGGATCACCTTCTGCACACCGGAAAGGAGCAGATGGACCACACTCATGCGTTCGTCAAAGGAGGCATGTGCCACCTTGGCCTGCATCCGTTCGAACTTTTCTCCCCGGAGGATGGCCTCTATCTGATAATCGCTCTGATATTTCTGATAAAGGTCATAGTAGGCTGCAAAATCCCGGGCAATCTTCGGATGCTGGATATACTGAAGCACAAGATCCGCATCCACGGTTTTCTTCAGTTTTTCATAGACCTGGATGATCCTGGAAAGGTCTTCCCAGCCTCTTGGCGTAGCAAATTTTCTTCCCTCCACCGTAGTCTCCATCTTGTAAAAATAAGAGCTTCGAAGGTTCAGATAAGACAGTACTGCCGGATGGATTCCTTCTTTGTAGGCGTATTCTTTCCAGACATCAAATTCCGGCTCCACGGGGATTTTTTTCACACGGTCCAGAGTCACGACGTCAAAATCCCGGACGGATTTGTTATATTCCGGCGGGTTTCCTGCCGCCACAATGACCCAGCCATCGGGAATCGCATGGTTTCCAAAGGTCTTGCATTGAAGGAACTGGAGCATGGCCGGAGCCAGTGTTTCGGAGACGCAGTTGATCTCATCGATGAAAAGGATGCCTTCAGAAAGACCGGTCTCCTCCATCTTATCGTAAACACTGGCCACGATCTCGCTCATGGTATATTCGGTCACTTCATATTCTTTTTCGCCGTATTGTTTTTTCGAGATAAAAGGAAGACCGATCGCACTCTGCCTCGTATGGTGGGTGATGCTGTAAGCAACCAGTGCCACCCCGCATTCTCTGGCTGCCTGTTCCATGATCTGTGTTTTTCCGATCCCCGGGGCTCCGATGAGAAGAACGGGTCTCTGGCGGACTCTGGGAATCAGCCAGTCTCCGTACTCATCTTTACTAAGATATGCCTCCACGGCATCTATGATCTCCTGTTTTGCTCGCTTGATGTTCATGTTTTCTCCTTTTTCTATCTTCCACTTCGACCGGTGCGAAACGGGCATCCGGCCGGATGTTGTACACCTTATGACTGACAGGTTCCAAAGCTCACCCGTCTTACAGTATCAGCTTCATCGCCCAGGGCGGTACGTCTATGTCCCGGTAATCCTCCTGCATAAAGACAAAGACCGTATCGTAAGGCGGCATTTTCACCGGAAAAAGCCCATAGCCGTCCGTAAAGTAGATCAGTCCCCGGAGCCTGGTAAAGGCGCCTGCCTCCAGAAGCTGTGATACATAGGCAAAGGCCGGGCGGAAGTCCGTTCCACCAAAGCCCCGGACGGTAAAATCGTTCAGGTAACGTTCCATCTCCCTGCTGTCGTGGATCACCTGATCTTCCCGTATCTTTTCATCGCACTGGATGATGTGTACGTTGATCTTTCGGAAAAAGCTTTCGGATTCAGAAAGCACGGAGTACGTTTCTTCCAGAAAACGACGGATCAGTTCGCCTTTGCAAGACATGGAGGTATCGATCACGATCACAAAATCTTCGATCTTCCGGACTTCTTTTGTCTCCAGTGGCTCAATGAGCGGCATGTTCCCGTAATGCTCCAGCCCGTATGTGTAAAAAATATAATCAAAGGAATCCGGATCCACCTGCATTTCCTCCTTGAGGACCGAAAATTTCCTTAAAAATTCTTTGTAATCATAACGCTCTCTGTTCTCCACCCGGATCCGTTCCAAAAGGCTTTTGGAATCTCCCGCCGCCTCTTTGGCAAAGGTCTCCATCTCCGTCTGCATTTTTTCCCGGAGATCCTGCCACTCCTTCTGCCGGTTTCTGGAGGTGTTTCCTTTCCCCTCCCTCAGCCAGCGGCTGTGGTCGTCCAGCCGGAATTCTCCTGCCATCCGCGCCAGCATTTCCTCATCCCGGATCTCCTCCAACTGATGATAAATGCCCTCTGCCGTCAGGACCTTCATTCGTTCCTTCAGCTGCCGGTAACATTCCTTCCGGAAGGCTGCCGGTCTCCGGTAAAGTGCCGGAAGATACATTTCATCCAGAATGGATTCCACCGTCAGATCACAGGCCAGATCCCAGCGGAGGGCATCTCTTTTCTCTCCCTGCCAGATGTGGCAGAACAGACAATGAAGAACTTCATGGAGATAGAGGCGGTTCACCTGTACTTTCCCGTTCACAAAGGCAGAAAGGAGCCAGTCCGGTGCAAAATACAAAAATTCACCGTCACAGCCCAGCGTCCCGCAGCCGGGATCCGGCTGGAAACGCAGGGCGGAAAGTGCCGTGTCCAGATAACGCAGCGCGAAATAGAGCTCATTTCTGCTGTTTTTCAGGATATCTTCTGCGATGGAGAGCTTCTCTTCCTCTTTTTTCTGCAGTTCATGGATGGGATTTTTCCATTCCTTTTCTTTCAAAGTTCAAACACCTTCCTTTGGACTTTTGTATGTTTGTGAAGATGATCCATAAAAAGGCTCACTGCCTCCGTATCCTTCTGCTCCTGTGCCATGACAAGCAGTTTTTCCAGAAGTGCTTTCTCCGGCTTCAGACGTGCAAGAAGCGTTCCAAGATTTGCATATTCCCCGGAAAGCATCAGGATCCAAGCCGCCTCCGCAAAATGTTCCTGAATATGGGAAAAGTATTGTTCTTCCGCTTTTTCACCCAGTTCTACCGGGTTTAACAACCTCCCCAGTGCCATTTTCAGAACCACACCTTCTTCTTCCCAGGCTCTCGCATAGGGAAAAAGCTCGTCGTATTCCCGGATATTCAGATTTTTGCGGACAAAGCAGTTCCGGTAACGGAGGCCACTTCCATGGATATGATTTTCCAAGATCCGAGCCGGGGTATTTTCCACCCCTTCTTCAAAGAATTCCGGAAACCAGAAAACGCCCTGTAGGTTTTCCTTTTTCCAGTCCACCCGTATGGTCTCCGGAAGCTCGGTCAGGATCTCACGGAGAGCGGAGCTTCCGTCCGGAAGAACAGTAATCCGGATCTCTTCCACCTGATGGCAGCCCGTAAAGGCTCCTGCTCCCACATCCATGCAGGCTCCGCCCAGAGCCAGCTGCGTAAGCTTCCTGCAGTTATAAAAGGCATAACGCCCGATTTTCTTTAATGTTTCCGGCAGGATCACTTCCCGTATCGCTTCTCCGGAGACCGCGGTCCTTTTTTCCGGCATTTCCTCTGTTTCCCTTGCCGGTTCGCCGTCTTCCCTGCAGAAACGTCCTTTCTGCATGGCTGTTTCCAGCTCTCTCTGATCGATGTGGTCGGAGAATGCATACGCTCCCAGCTCCGTCACCGGACGGCCTGCCACCGTTTCCGGCAGCATCACAGAGGGATCCTCCCCAAAGCAGCGCAGGATACGGATGCCTGCTGCCGTTTCTTCATATAAAAATCTCATGGTTTCACCAGTCTTTCTTCGTTGTAAGATTTCAGCACAAAGACTTTCGCTACAAGTATACCACAGATCAGAGGTTATGGGCAAAAGGTTGGTTGCACATTTTCCTGTAACATCTTATAATGATACCAAGCATAAAAGTGGAACGAAAGCTTTACGATATGCGAATAGTGGGCAGAATTCTATAAGGAGGTTTACAAACATGGCTGTACATATTCTTGAAAATGATCGTCTGGCCATCAGCATTGACGATCACGGTGCGGAGTTGTCCCGCATTTTTGACAAAAAAAATCAGAGAGAGGTGCTCTGGGAGGCAGATCCTCAGTTCTGGAAGCGTCACGCTCCCATTCTGTTCCCAAATGTAGGCCGTCACTATGAGGCGCATTACCGTTATCAGGGCGTGACGTATCCTTCTCAGGCACATGGCTTTGCCCGAGACACGGATTTCACCCTGGTTTCCGAGACGGAAACTTCTGTGACGCACCGGATCACTTCCACTCCGGAGACCAGAAAGAATTATCCTTTTGATTTTGTTCTCACGGTAACGCAGACGCTGAAGGATAATGAGATCCTGGTGGAATGGGAGGTGGAAAATACCGGAGACGATGAGATGTATTTTACCATCGGCGGTCATCCGGCCTTTAAGGTACCGGTCCTTCCCGGCACAGCTTATTCCGATTACAAGCTTCTTTTCCATACGGAAAAGGATCCCGTTTATTTTCTCATTGACCAGAAATACGGCACGATCCTGGCTGACCAGTCCAGAGAGCTTCCTCTGGAAAACAACAGCGCACAGCTGACGGATCATATGTTTGATAACGATGCCCTTGTTTTCGACCATCAGATCGACTGGGCCGGGATCGGTTATCCCGACGGAACGCCTTATGTTTCCTTAAGCTGCCCGGGCTTTACCAGCTTCGGTATCTGGGCTGCCAAGGGCGCTCCTTTCGTCTGCCTGGAGCCCTGGCTGGGACGGGCGGATAATTACGGCTTCACCGGAGATCTCTCTGAGAAACCGGATATCAACCGTCTGGAAGCACACAAAACGTTCCACGCACAGTACACGATCACCATTCACTGACCCGCAAAAAGAGCAGCAGGAAGGATCCGGACTACCGGTCTTCTCTGCTGCTCTTTATCATTGCATCATTTCACTTCAAAGCCATATTCTACGGTTCCCTGTGAAAACTCCGCTTTCACAAGATAGATCCCTTTCCCGGAAAGATCCTTCAGTATAAACTGTTTTTTCCCTTTGTCATCCTTTTCTTCGGAGACTTCGACGGTTTCTCCCTGCTCCTCGGTTTCGTGGTTTTCTTCTGTTTCCGTGGTTTCTTTTTCTTCGGAAGCTTCCGTTTCCTGTTTTGCCGGCACAGGGTCATATCGGAGTACCGATACCTTCTCCGGTCTTTCAGAGAAATACAGCAATACATCAGTTTTCTCCTTCAGGCGGATATCATTGAAGACATTGCTCTCCAGGATAAAGGCTCCATCCGCGACGATCTCCTTCTCTTCCCCGTGCTCATCCGTATACCGCCAGGTATAACTGCCCCGATCGGCAACGGCGCTCACCAGAGCTTCCTTCGTCCGGTATTCCAGGTTCAGATAAGGCGGCTCGGACGGATCCGGCTCCTGATAAACTTCATCCACCAGACTCTCGTATTGCTTCGCATCCTCTTCGCTTCCCTGTTTGGTAACGACGATCCTGCTCACGCCGGGATACTGTCCCGGATAACTTTCCAGCATGATGCCGTCTCCGTAGATCTCCACCAGATCACCGGTAGTAAGCTCCTCTGTCCCTTCCGGGATTGAAGCATCAAAGAGAACACCTGTGGACGTATCCACAAAAATCTGAAAATCTTCGCCTTTTTCGATATACATGGCTTTGATGGGCTGCGCTTCTTCTCCATGGCTCTGACAGCCTCCGACCAGAAAAACGGAAAAAGCTGCTGCAGCCAGAAGTAATTTTCGTTTCTTCATAAAAAACACCTCCGGTCTTTTTTCTGTTAGTATACCATTTCTGACCGGAGGTTATTTAAATTTTTTCTTAAAGTATCTTAATTATTATCAACCAGCTTTTCGATCCAGACTCCTTTTTTGACCAGGACATATCCCACCACGCATTTCAGAAGATCTGCGGCCTGGCAAATGAAGTACAGAGGCAGGATGGGAATCCCGGTAAAGCGGCTCAGGCAGTAGGCCAGAGGGATGCTCACCACCCACACATAACCGCAGTCAAAGAAGAACGTGATGACTGTTTTTCCGCCGGAACGGAGTGTGAAGTAAGAAGCATTGACAAAAGCATTAATCGGCATCATAAAGGCAGATACCCAGATAAAATCTCTTGCCATATCACGGATCAGAGGCTCTGTGTTATAAAGCCGCGGGAAGAAGGGTGCAAAAAGCGCCATTCCCACACCGACCGCCGCACAGCTGGCCACAGAGAAAAAGATCAGCTTGGTATCGGTGTCCTTCGCTTCTTCCATCTTTCCGGCTCCAAGGAGCTGACCCACAATGATCGCCACCGCATTTCCCATCGCAATGAAGACAATGCTGAAAAGGTTGGAAATCGTAGAAGAGATATTCATAGCTGCTACTACAGAAAGCCCTCTCACAGAGTAACACTGCATCAGGGCTGCCATTCCCAGAGACCAGAGTGTCTCGTTGAGCATAAGTGGTGTTCCTTTGCGGAAGATCTGCCCTGCCAGCTGACCGGGAATGTGGAAATTCTTGTATAAGCCATGTGCGAAAGGATTTTCCTTCGTATGGCGGTGGACCCAGACGACCACAATGGCCATTTCCACAAAACGCGCAACGACCGTTGCCACAGCGGCCCCCTCCGCTCCCATCTTCGGACAGCCAAATTTACCGAAGATCAAAAGATAATTCAGCAGCAGATTCACCACAACGGAAATGATACCCGCCTTCATGGGAAGCATGGTCTCACCGGTCTCTCGTAAGGTTCCCGCATAGGACTGGACCAGAACAAAGGGCAGAAGGCCCGGGATCATGATCTTAAGATAAGCCATACCATAGGCAAGGGTCTTTTCCGCATCCACGCCTTCTCCCTCACCATTTAAATACAGCCGGATCAGCTGCTCTCCTGCTCCGGTGAAGACCAGTGCCGCAATAAGGAAGAGTGCCAGCGAGGTCACCAGCTTGAAGCGCAGCGTATCTCTGACTCCCTCATGATCGCCGCTTCCGTAAAACTGTGCTCCGAAGATCCCCGCGCCGGATACGGCTCCGAAAATACAAAGATTAAATACAAAAATCAACTGATTGGCAATGGCCACACCGGACATCTGCTCCGTTCCCACCTGGCCTACCATGATGTTGTCCAGAAGACTCACAAAGTTGGTGATCCCGTTCTGTATCATAATCGGAACCACAACCACAAGAACCATCCGGTAAAAGTGTTTGTCCCCAATATACTTTTTCACGTTTTTCTCCCTTCTTCTGATGTAAGTATGATCGGTATTGCTTTGGCGTTCTGAAGACTGTTGTCCAGCCACACCCGCATGGAAAATCAGTCTGCCCAGAACAGCCTGATCTCTCTACTATAACGCACCTTTTCGAGAAAAGCAATTCTTTTATTGACAGAAGTCGGGATTCCGGCTACGATAGCAAAAAGGAGGTATTTCTTATGATTATTCTGATCACCGGTTTTGCGCCTTTCGGCGGCGAGACCATCAATCCGTCTTATGAAGCAGTCCGTCTGCTCCCGGATGAGATTGCAGGCCATACCATTAAAAAACAGGAACTCCCTGTTACTTTTCAGGGAGCTCCTGTACTTCTTACAGAAAAGGTCCGTGCCATAAGACCGGACGTACTGATCTCTGTTGGGCAGGCGGGCGGCCGTCCCGATATCACACCGGAACGGGTAGCCATCAACCTGATGGATGCCCGGATCCCGGACAACGACGGATTTTCCCCCGTAGACATCCCGGTGGAAAAGGACGGAGAAACCGCATATTTTACCACGCTCCCCGTCAAAAAAATGGTGGAAGCCATGAAAGAAGCCGGTATTCCTGCGGGTCTTTCCTACTCTGCCGGCTCCTATGTCTGCAACACCGTCATGTATGCCGGTCTTTCTCTGGCAGCACATGAATTTCCGGCCATGCGTTCCGGTTTCATCCATGTTCCCTTCATTCCGGAACAGCTGGAGGGCAAAAAGGAAGGAACGCCCGCCATGGAGCTTTCCATGATCGCAAAAGGACTGAAAGCTGCCATCAAAGCTTTATAAAAAAGAGACTTTAAATGGTCAGATTTCCCATGCTCTTCAGGCCGATGGCCAGAGTGGAAGTATTGTGAAGCAGAGCGGAGGTCGTCGGCAGGATCACGCCGGCTACGCCCAGAGCGATCAGGCCTGCATTAAAGCCTACGATAAACCGGTAATTGCCGTGGATCCGTTTCATCAGCGCATCACTGATCTTCCGGAGGATCACGATCTCCTCCAGATCATCAGCACCGATGGTGATATCAGCAATCTCACGGGCGATCTCCGCGCCGTCTCCGATGGCAATTCCCACATCGGCTGCAGAAAGAGCCGGGGAATCGTTGATGCCATCGCCGATCATGATGACTTTCCGGCCTTTGGCTTTTTCTTTCTCCACAAAGCTTGCTTTGTCTTCCGGCAGGACTTCCGAATGATATTCGTCCACACCCACCTTTGCCGCAATGGCTTTTGCCGTACGGTCACTGTCTCCGGTCATCATGACGATCTTCTGAAATCCTGCCTTCTTCAGATTTTTTATCACCTCACAGGCCTCCGGACGCAGGGGATCTTCGATACAGATCACAGCGGCCAGTCTGCCCTCAATGGCAAGATACAGGTGTGAATACTCCTCCGGAAGCTCTGCAAATTTCTGTTCCATTCCCTCCGGAATCGTACAGTTTTCATCTTCAAAAACAAAATGATGGCTTCCGATGATGACTTTCTTCTCTTCTATGGTGGTGGAAATGCCGTGAGCTACGATATATTCCACTTTGGAATGCATCTCCTCATGGGAAAGATTCTTCTCTTTAGCCGCATTGACCACTGCTTTTGCCATGGAATGAGGAAAATGCTCTTCCAGACAGGCAGCAATCCGAAGAAGCTCATCCTCGTTCTTCTCGCAGAAAGAAACAACCTGAGCAACGGTGGGTCTTGCCTTGGTCAGAGTACCGGTCTTGTCAAAGACAATGGTGGAAGCCTCAGAAACCGCTTCCATATATTTACCGCCCTTGACTGTGATCTTATGCGTGCTGGCCTGACGGATCGCAGACAACACAGAGAGTGGCATGGCAAGCTTCAGGGCACAGGAGAAATCCACCATCAGGATGGAAAGTGCTTTTGTGGCATTTCCGGTCAGCAGATAGGTCAGAGCCGTTCCTCCAAGGGAATAGGGTACCAGACGGTCTGCCAGATGTTCTGCCTTACTTTCTACACCGGATTTCAGTTTCTCAGATTCTTCAATCATGGTGACGATTTTATCGTAACGGCTGCTGCCGCCTACGGATTTCACCTGAATCGTCAGTTCTCCTTCTTCCACAACCGTTCCCGCATAAACAGAGCTTCCTTCTGTTCTTCTGACAGCCACGGATTCCCCGGTAAGAGAAGCCTGATTGACCATAGCCTCACCGCCCACTACGACTCCGTCGAAGGGGATCACCGTTCCCATGTGGATCACAAGCCGGTCATTCATTTTCACCTCATTGGCAGAGATCTGAACCTCCTGACCATCTTCCCGTTTCAGCCATACAGATCCCACATTCAGGGACATGGTACGAGCCAGGTCACCAACCGACTTCTTATGCGTCCATTCTTCCAGAAGCTCTCCTATTCCTAAAAGAAACATGATGGAACTGGCAGTGCCCATATCTCCGCGGAAAACAGAAACACCAATGGCTGTCGCATCCAGGACCGGGACTTCGATCTTTCTTCTCCAGAGCGTCTTGATCCCTTTCCAGATATACTTTATGGACATCATCCCTGTGTAACAGGCATTGACAGGAGCCGGAAGCAAGAACTTTCTTCCATAATGGAACAAAACTTTATCGATGAGTTTTTCTTGGTAAAGGCTGTTCAGCTCTCTTCCGGAATTTTCTATGATGCCCTTTGGTACTTCTACGTTTTCATAATGGAATTCCCGAAGGGCTCTGATGAGTTCCTCTCTTGCACAGTTGTAGCGAATGGCAGCGTCTCCGGTACGGTCATACACCTTGGCTGATTCCACTCCGGGAATGGTCTGCAGATAATAAAGCAGGGTATCGGCCTGCTCATAACTCATTCTTTTCTGGGCCATATGAACTCTCATACGCCCCTTTATCTCATGTCTGATCTGAAATTTCAACTGACTCACTCCTTTAAAAACACCTGCAGAAATTTCTGCAGGTGCTTTCTTTTTTGTTTACTCTTCTGAGCTTTCTTCACTCTCGGTCTCTTCTTTGAAATCGGTTACGGTCTCGTCCTCGGCTGCATCCTCGTATGCTTCCTCAGCTGCTGCACGCTCCTCGTTGATCTCCTTTGCGCCCTCATAAATATCCGTTGCATTCTCCTGAATGATGGTAACGGTTTTCATGACACACTCTTTTGCTCTGAGAACGGCTGCGGTACAGCCAGTGTAAACTTTCTTTGCATCTTTACTGGACAGAACTTTGATTCCTGCGGTTCCAAAAAGAACACCTGCTGCAAAAAGTCCGGGATTTTTCCATTCGATATCACTGAATTTTAACATTTGTATGTACCTCCTGATTTATGAATCTGTCCGGGGTAAAAATCTTTTGCTCCAGACATTTAAAATTTACAGAATATTATATATCAAGATTTTTTTCATTTTCAAGAGTTTTTTGTCTGTTGAGATATTTTCTCATTTGGCGGGTTGTCTTCGCCGCATGAAGTTACCATTCACGCGCCAGCCACACAGTATTCATCCAGCACCGTTTTCAGCGCTGCAGCGCTGCTGGTATGGATGCGGGCGATGGGTACGTTGTTCCGTTTCGCTTCCTGGGCTGCGGTGATCACCATTTTATGGGACACCGTATTGGTAAACAGGATCATGAGATCCGGACAGCCGATCTTTTTTCTCACGGATCCATGCTCCTTCGGGAATACCTTGGCCTTGCAGCCATAATCTTTACAGATATCTGAATATTGACAAACCATTCTTTCATTTCCACCAATGATCACGATACTCATAAATTCCTCCTGTCTTATAGTTAGCTTAATCTAACCTGTGTATTTAAAAATTGCGGCTTAAGAGCAGCATGGACATTTGCTTTCTGCTTTGCCTCATGCCTCTGAATACAGCATAGTTACGATTGCTGCATCCAGACTCTTATCGCCGCTTAAGTTAGCGTTTTCTAACTAAAATCATACCGGAACCGTATCCTTTTGTCAAGACGCTTTATTGAGAAAATGTGATCATTTTCCCGCAGCTTTGCTTTTTATGCCTGCTGTTTTTCTTTCAGTGCCTTCTCCAGTTCCTCGGTATCGAAATGATCGAAGGAAAGCTCGCAGCCGCCTGCTGCACGGCTTACCACATTGACTGCATAGTACATGATCGGTTTATAATCTCCGTCCACACTTTCTACGCGGAGCATTTTTCTGTCTTCTGTAACAGAAACTGCTTTTACATCTTCTCTTGCGGAAAGCTCCTGCACGATCTGTTCTGCCTGTTCCTCTGTAATCTTCTTTGAAAGTCGATAATATCTGCCTACTACCATGATCCTTCATCCTTTCTGTTTTCCGTGGTCAGCATTCTTTGGAGTGCTTTTTCTCCGGACTTTCTTTCCGGAAAATCCACATCTGTAGTTTATTATAACACGGGTTTTCCTTCCGGGGCAAAGGTTTCTTGAATTTTTTTCGCACTTTTACCCGTGATATTCTCCTGTTTCGGAATCCAGGATGGCGTAAGGGATCACTTTCCCGTCTTTTTCCACATAGACCTCATAGATCCCGTTTCCAAGGTTTTCATAATGATCCGGTTTTACCCCGCATTCCTTCAGCAGCACTTTTTCGAAAGCGGACTTCCAGTCCCCGCTCACATCAAGAACTCCGGAAAAATCCGACTCCGCAGCATATTCGGAGAGAGTTTCTGATTCTGTCTCTGCGCTTTTCTTTTCGCTACAGGCGGTCAGGGTCAAAGCAGCCGCCAGCATAAGAAAGCCGGTGATCTCTTTTTTCTGTCTTCTCATCGTATATGGTGTCCACTCACAATCCACGTTTGTTATTTTCGTTCCTCTTCTCAGCCTTCTGCTTTGATCGCCCAGCGCATTTTCGTGGAACGTGCCCGGCCGTTCTGTACACATTCCTGTGCGGAGGGACGGATCACATCTTTGGAATAATCCGCATAAACACCGGCTTTATAGCCTTCCTTCAGAGCTTTTTTCACCAGCTTGTCCTCTCCGGAATGGAAGGTGAGGATAGCCGCTCTTCCGCCCGGCTTCAGGGCACCTGGAAGTTTTTCCATGAAATCATAAAGAACCTCAAATTCCCGGTTTACATCAATACGGAGCGCCTGGAAGGTTCGCTGACAAGTCTTTTTGATGGTATCTTTCTTTTCTTTTTCCGGAAGAAAATCCAGTGTTTTCTCAATGACCTCGCGAAGAGCCGTCGTCGTGTCCATAGGATTGCCTTTCCGGATCTCATCAGTGATGGCTTTGGCCAGTTCTTCACAGTAGGGCTCATCAGAGTTTTCATAAAGCATTCCTGCCAGTTCATCCCTGGAAATCGTACGGAGACGCTCTGCTGCGCTGATACCGCTCTCCTGATCCAGCCGGAGATCCAGCGGACCATCTACTTTGAAGGAGAAACCACGTTTCGGATTGTCGATCTGCATAGAGGATACGCCCAGGTCTGCCAGCAGGAAGTCGAAACCGCCCACCTCTTTGGCGATTTCATCGACTGTACAGAAGTTCTGAAGCTTGATCGTCAGAATATCCTCTCCAAAGCCCAGCTCTTCCAGACGTTTCTTTGTCTTGGCCGCCTCTTCGTGATCCACATCCGTGGCGTACATATGGCCTTTCCCCTGCAGACATTCCAGCATGGCTTTCGTATGACCGCCATAGCCCAGCGTCGCATCAAAACCGGTCTGTCCCGGCTGTATCTCCAGAAAATCGAGGATCTCTTTTACCATGATGGAAATATGCATTCCTGCCGGTGTATTTCCCTTTTGGATCACATGCTGGATCGTATCCTGATATTTCTCCGGCTGGAGCTCCTTGTATTTTTCCTCGAATTTCTTCGGGTATTTTCCTTTATAACGCACCCGTCTCTTGTGGGGCTGCTGTGATTCCTGTGTCATACTATGCTCCTTTTTATTTAATCTGCGTCACTTCTGGCTGGAAGTCAGCAAACGCTTCTTCGATCTCTTCTGCCGAACCATAATTGAAATCGCCGTTCAAAATAACAAGTCCATTCGCGCTTACGGTTCCGTCGTCACCGAGAATAAAAATGACTGCTATGGGCTTCCCGTACTCTGCCATTCCCACTTCTTTCACCAGATTGCTCACATCCTCAATATCCGCCTCTGTTCCCTCTGCCTGGCTCGTAGCTTTATTTTCATCCTACCATGAAAGAGAAACTTTGTCATTCTTTTTTAACTTTTTCCTTTTTTGCGTAAAAAACAGCTCCCGACAGCAGAGTGCCGGGAGCCATTCTTATTTTAGAGAAAAATTATTTCGCGTTCTTCTCAGCGATTGCTGCCTGAGCTGCTGCCAGACGAGCGATCGGTACACGGAACGGAGAGCAGGATACGTAATCCAGGCCAATCTTGTGGCAGAACTCAACAGAGGAGGGATCTCCACCGTGCTCACCACAGATACCAACATGGAGCTTCGGATTAACCGGTTTTCCAAGTTTGATAGCCATCTCCATCAGTTTGCCAACACCAGTCTGATCCAGTTTTGCAAACGGATCGTTCTCAAAGATCTTGGTGTCATAGTAAGCATTTAAGAACTTACCAGCATCATCACGAGAGAATCCGAAGGTCATCTGAGTCAGGTCGTTGGTACCGAAGCAGAAGAAGTCAGCCTCTTTTGCGATCTCGTCAGCAGTCAGAGCTGCACGCGGGATCTCGATCATGGTACCTACCTCGTACTCAAGGTTGATGCCTGCTGCTGCGATCTCAGCATCTGCTGTCTCAACAACAACTTTCTTAACATATTTCAGCTCTTTTACTTCGCAAACCAGCGGGATCATGATCTCCGGTTTTACAGTCCAGTCAGAGTGTTTCTTCTGAACATTGATAGCTGCACGGATAACAGCCTTGGTCTGCATCTTAGCAATTTCCGGATAGGTAACTGCAAGACGGCATCCACGATGACCCATCATCGGGTTGAACTCATGTAAGGAAGCGATGATGTTCTTGATGGTCTCAACAGATTTACCCTGAGATTTTGCCAGTTTCTCGATGTCAGCTTCCTCAGTCGGAACGAACTCATGAAGAGGCGGATCCAGGAAACGGATGGTAACAGGGTTACCCTCAAGAGCTTCATACAGAGCTTCGAAGTCGCCCTGCTGATACGGCAGGATCTTCTCCAGAGCTGCTTCTCTCTCTTCAACAGTGTCAGAGCAGATCATCTCACGGAAAGCAGCGATTCTGTCTTCCTCGAAGAACATATGCTCGGTACGGCAAAGACCGATACCTTCTGCGCCCAGCTCACGAGCTTTCTTAGCATCTGCAGGAGTATCTGCATTTGTACGAACTTTCAGAGTTCTGAACTCGTCAGCCCAAGCCATAACACGGCCGAACTCACCAGCGATTGTAGCATCTACAGTCTTGATTGCTCCGTCATAGATGTTACCGGTTGTACCATCGATGGAGATGTAGTCTCCCTCATGGAACTCTTTGCCAGCTAAGGTAAATTTCTTATTCTCTTCGTCCATAGCGATGTCGCCGCATCCGGATACACAGCAGGTACCCATACCACGAGCAACTACGGCTGCATGAGAGGTCATACCACCACGAACAGTTAAGATACCCTGGGAAGCTTTCATACCAGTGATATCTTCCGGAGAAGTCTCAAGACGTACTAATACGACTTTCTCTCCTCTTGCATTCCACTCTTCAGCATCCTCTGCTGTGAATACGATCTTACCGCAAGCAGCACCCGGAGAAGCACCAAGTCCTTTTCCGATCGGAGTAGCAGCTTTTAATGCAGCAGCATCAAACTGCGGATGCAGCAGAGTATCCAGGTTACGAGGATCGATCATAGCAACTGCCTCTTCCGGAGTCTTATGTCCCTCGTCTACCAGATCGCAGGCGATCTTCAGAGCAGCCGGAGCTGTTCTCTTACCGTTACGGCACTGAAGCATGTATAACTTCTTGTTCTCAACGGTGAACTCCATATCCTGCATATCATGATAATGGTTCTCCAGAGTCTCGCAAACTTTCAGGAACTCTGCGTATGCTTCCGGGAACTCTTTCTCCATCTGAGCGATCGGCATCGGAGTACGAACACCGGCAACTACGTCCTCACCCTGTGCATTGATCAGGAACTCACCCATCAGTTTGTTCTCGCCTGTAGCCGGGTCACGGGTAAATGCAACACCAGTACCAGACTCGTTGTTTAAGTTACCGAATACCATCGGCATTACGTTAACTGCGGTACCCCAGGAATACGGGATATCGTTGTCACGACGGTATACGTTTGCACGCGGGTTGTCCCAGGAACGGAATACTGCCTCGATAGCCAGTTTTAACTGTTCAACAGGATCAGACGGGAAGTCTGAACCCAGCTGGTTTTTGTACTCAGCCTTGAACTGCTCTGCTAACTCTTTCAGGTCTGCTGCAGTCAGGTCAATATCGAATTTAACGCCTTTCTCTTCTTTCATCTTGTCGATGAGCTGCTCGAAGTATTTTTTACCAACTTCCATAACTACATCGGAGAACATCTGAATGAAACGTCTGTAGGAGTCATATACGAAACGCTCGAAGGCCGGATCCGGATTTCCTTTGATCATTGCGTCAACTACTTCGTCATTTAAACCAAGGTTTAAGATGGTGTCCATCATACCCGGCATGGAAGCTCTTGCACCGGAACGAACAGAAACCAGAAGCGGGTTCTTAAGATCGCCGAATTTCTTTCCGTTGATCTCCTCCATTTTCTTAACGCCTTCCATGGTCTGAGCCATGATCTCGTCGTTAATTTTACGGCCGTCTTCATAGTACTGTGTACAAGCCTCTGTTGTAATTGTAAATCCCTGCGGTACAGGAAGTCCGATGCTTGTCATTTCTGCAAGGTTGGCACCTTTACCGCCAAGCAGGTTACGCATGGTCATGTCGCCTTCGCTAAACATATACACCCATTTGTTTGCCATTTTACCAATTCCTCCTAAACTGTATTTGTCGCACGGGCTAATCCCGTTCAAGACCGCTGCCCGAAATGCAGTCGGTCGCACAGTATTATTCTATACATAAATTCACAAAGAGTCAAGAGATAATACTTTAAAAAAACAAAAAAACGTTTATCAGAACTCCATTTTCTTTTCGAAATAAGCTTCCAGATCTTCGATCTTCACTCTCTCCTGCTCCATGGTATCACGGTCACGGACGGTAACTGCTCCGTCAGTCTCGGATTCGAAGTCGTAGGTCACGCAGAAGGGAGTTCCGATCTCATCCTGACGGCGGTAACGTTTTCCGATATTTCCGCGGTCATCATACTCACAGTTCCATTTTCTGCTCAGGGTCTCGAAGACTTTTCCTGCGCCCTCATTCAGCTTCTTGGAAAGGGGAAGGATACCGATCTTCACCGGAGCCAGGGCCGGATGGAAATGAAGCACAGTTCTCACATCTCCGCCCTCCAGCTCTTCTTCGTCATATGCGCTGCAGAGGAAAGCCAGAACCACACGGTCTGCGCCAAGAGACGGCTCGATAACATACGGAATGTATTTTTCTTTGGACTCATCATCAAAATAAGTCATATCCTGACCGGATACGTTCTGATGCTGTGTCAGGTCATAATCGGTACGGTCAGCGATACCCCAGAGCTCACCCCAGCCGAAGGGGAATAAGAACTCGATATCTGTGGTGCCTTTGCTGTAGAAGCAAAGCTCCTCCGGAGAATGGTCGCGTGCACGCATCTCGTCTTCTTTGATACCAAGGTTCTTCAGCCAGTCGATACAGAACTGACGCCAGTACTGGAACCAGTCAAGATCGGTTCCCGGTTTGCAGAAGAACTCCAGTTCCATCTGCTCGAACTCTCTGGTACGGAAGGTGAAGTTACCCGGAGTGATCTCGTTACGGAAGGATTTTCCGATCTGTCCGATTCCGAAGGGAACTTTCTTTCTGGAGGTTCTCTGTACATTCTTGAAGTTTACGAAGATACCCTGTGCGGTCTCCGGACGGAGATATACCGTATTCTTTGCATCCTCGGTCACGCCCTGGAAGGTTTTGAACATCAGGTTGAACTGACGGATGTCTGTGAAATTGTGTTTTCCGCAGGAGGGGCAGGAGATCTTGTGCTCTTCGATGAAGTTCTTCATTTCTTCCTGGCTCCAGGCATCCACGGAATTCTCAAGCTGGATGTCGTTGTCTGCGCAGAAGTCCTCGATGAGCTTGTCTGCACGGAAACGCTCATGACACTCTTTACAGTCCATCAGAGGATCAGAGAAACCACCCAGATGACCGGATGCCACCCAGGTCTGGGGATTCATAAGGATGGCGCAGTCTACACCTACGTTGTAGGGGTTTTCCATGATGAATTTTTTCCACCATGCGCGTTTTACGTTGTTTTTCAGCTCCACACCCAGGTTTCCATAGTCCCAGGTGTTTGCCAGTCCGCCGTAGATCTCGGAACCCGGATAAACAAAACCTCTGGATTTTGCAAGTGCCACAATTTTGTCCATTGTTTTTTCCATGTTTTATCAGTCTCCTTTATTCATATAAAATGTAAGCCAGTGCGGCTGTACTTCCTTCTGTTTCTTTCGCCGACCCACTGCTGACCGGTGAAAGTGAGATCGCGCCGTCCTCATTGGTTTCCGGCTCTTGGGCTTCAGCCCCGGCCTCCGCTTCTGAAAGGACTCTTGCACTCTTCTTTCCTGTGATCTCCACATTATCGCTGGCATAGACAATATTGCCGGGAACCTTCACAAGGATCGGCTCCGTCAGGATCACAAGCCCGTAATTATAACTGTTCAGGATATCATTTCCGGTCACATCCGCGCCCGTTACCTGACCTTTTTCCACACTCTGGAATTTTCCGGAAAAATCATATCCTGCCTGATAAGCAGTCAATACATCGCCGGTAAAAAATGTCACCTGATTAAATTTGGAATAATCGTCTCCGGAAGCATAACTCATGGTAAGCTCCGCATTCTGATCTTTCACTTCAAATTTCTTCTTCTTGACATTCTCACTTCCTCCGGCTGTATTGTAATCCAGAATGGCCTGGTCAATGCTGGCTTCCAGCTCATCCGAACTGTAATAATCCTTGTCAAAGGATTCTTTTACATAAGAAACCACCTGACCCTTTTGGTTCACCGAAACGGCTGTCTCCTCCGGTTCAAATTTTTCACAGCCGGAGAGCAACCCCATTATGAGTACTGCCAGTCCCAGAATTTTTCCTTTTTTCATGGGAACCTCCTACATCTGCCCCAGGCCAAATGCAGTTTCTGCCGCTCAGCCCTTCTGACAAACTATTTTAACCCGTAACAGTTCAGAACATCAGCGAAATGAAAAATCAAACTATGCAAACTTGTTTGCAATAGGATGAATTTTCATTTCGGAATGGGCGGAACGGCGCTGAGTCCCAGTGGGACTCGTTTAGCACCGACCGAAGCAACGCGTAGACCTGTGGCCTGTTGTTTTGAACGTCCTAAACAGTTACTTTAACTCTTAATGACAGCAATTCTGCAACATGCTGCTTTTCATTCCTGACTGCATGGTTTCACTGAATTGCTATAGCGTTATATTTTACCACGGAATTTCCTGCTTGTAAAGCAGGCATTGGGGAATCAGATCAGCATCTCCAGCGAATGGAAGGTATGATCCACCCATTTTTTCCGGAAGCGGTCCATGATCCACTGGATCTCTTCCAATACTTCTTCTGAAACGGTAAAGGCAAAAAGCCGATTCCATGGTGCACTGACGATATACTGCATTGCGTAGACCGTGGAGGTCTCCACCTTCCTGCCTTCCCCAGGTGCACAGTTTTCACAGAGAAACCCGTTCCTTCCCAGAGAAAAACGGTTCAGATGCTCTGTACCGCCACAGGAAGCACAGTGAAACGGCTCCGGATACTCACCGTTCAGCACAAGAACACGGAGTTCATAAACGTAGCGTACCAGTTTTCTCGGCTGCTGCCTGCGGATCATGGCCCGAAGAGCCGCGTAAAGAAGCTTCAAAAGTTCCGGCTCTCCTTCTCCTTCCCGACTGTAATAAGATGCCAGTTCCAGGAAATAGAAGCCGTACATCGCAGATTCGTAATCTTCCGTGATTTCACGGAAATATTGTTGAATCTCTGCCTGTACCAGTCGGTAGGTCCCGCGTCCTTCATAGCAGGAAAACTCCCCGAAAGCAAAGGGGCTGGCCGCTGCCAGAAGCGGACTGTTCTGTCTCCGCACCCCCTTTGCAAAGGCAGTGATCTTACCATATTCTCTGGTGAGGATCACCACCCGTTTATCATATTCGCCCGCCGGTGCTGCCAGCAGCACGATGCCGGTGAGCTTTAAGAGATCACTCATTGCAGATCCTTCTTGTCATACCCAAAGTTTTTCATCAGGAAATCACTGTCACGCCAGTCTTTTTTCACCTTTACCCAGACTTTCAGGTTTACCTTCATCTCCAGCATATCTTCGATGTCATACCTGGCCTGGCTGCCGATCTTTTTCAGCATCTGGCCGCCTTTTCCAATGATAATGCCTTTGTGGGAATCCCGTTCACAGATGATCGTTGCATCGATGTCCATAACAGGACCATTAGCTCCTTCCCGCTCCTTCATCTGATCGATCGCCACCGCAATACCATGGGGAATCTCTTCATCCAGACAGCGCAGTGCTTTTTCCCGGATCATCTCAGCAACGATCTGACGCTGGGGCTGATCGGTGATGGTATCTTCATCATAAAAACAGGGGCCATATGGAAGATACTTGAAAATACAATCCAGAAGGGTATCCAGATTACGGGAACGAAGTGCGGAAACCGGTACAATATCCGCAAAATCACAAAGCTTCCGGTATTCCTCAATGAAGCCCGACACCTCTTCTTTTTTCACCGTATCGATCTTGTTGATAACCAAGATCACCGGTGTTTTGCTGTTTTTCATACGCTCTGCAATATGACGTTCCCCGGCTCCGATAAAGTGTGTGGGCTCTACCAGCCAGAGGACCACATCCACCTCGTTTAACGTACGTTCTGCCACCTGGACCATATATTCGCCCAGCTTGTTCTTTGCTTTGTGGATTCCCGGTGTATCCAGAAATACGATCTGACCTCGTTCTCCTGTATAGACGGTCTGGATCCTGTTTCTGGTCGTCTGCGGCTTATTGGAGGTTATGGCGATCTTCTGACCGATGAGGTGGTTCATCAGTGTGGATTTTCCGACATTCGGTCGTCCGATCAGAGTTACGAAACCGGATTTTACTTGTTTTTCCATCAGCATCCCTCACTGCCGATCAGGGGTTTGATCTCCCCGAACAGCTCTTTTTCTTTCTTTATCCTTTCTTCTCCGCCCAGTGCACAGAGGCTTCCTGTCTTTAAGATCGCTTCCATATAGGGAGCCAGCTTCTGAATGTCTTTTTCTGTTGCGGAAAGGATCTCATCTCTTTCTTTCTGTACTTCTTCCTGTGTGGTATGAGACAGCCAGGCCGTCATGGAACGTAAGCCTTTGCTTCTCGCAGTCAGCGGGGTATCGATCTCACTGATGGTTCCGATGACATATTTGGTCATGTCTCTTTCATCCACATGGAAGTTTTTCACATAATCGGTGACGCCTTCATAAACCTCGTTGGTTGCGCCAAGATTCGGATCACGGTAGGAGGCAAAGTAGGAAGCCCCCATCACGCCAAAGCCGCTCATGCAGCCGTAAGCGCCTCCTTTGACCCGGATATTGATCCAGAGATAATCATAGCTTAACGCTACCTTCAGGATCCGCAGTGCTCCTGTATAGGGAAGGCCTGCTTTGCGGTAATTTCCGGTTCTCGCCACAAACTGTACCTGACCGGCAGTCAGGAAGCCTTCATTTTTCTGCCCCAGGACCATATGAAGAACCGGAAGCTCCGCTTCTTTTGTTTCCAGCTTCTTTTTCAGCTCCAGTGCAAGATTTTTCACAGAAGTGTAAGCTTCTTCCTCGCTTGTCACACTCACCAGCATGGTATCCTGACGGAAAAGCAGCCCCATGAGGAATTTTAGTTTTTTCACCAGTTCTTCTTTTCGCTCTTCAAAATGAGCTTCCAGATCTTCGATGAATTTATAGTAACCGATACCGCTCAAAGCATCGCTGTAGCCATAGGCTTCTGAAGTATAGGCAAGTGCTCTGCCTACGGCGGTCTGATGTCCGGCAGCACACAGACGCTCCTGGAGCGTCGATTTCTGTTCACTGACGATCTCATAGAGACGGCGTGTGTCCTCCAGACGGCTCCGGAGCAGGATCTCCTCGATCATAGAAAAGGCAAAGGGCATTTTCTCCGCCAGTGCCTTGGTGCGGATGCCAAACAGTGTACGGTAGGTATCCTCGTTTTTGTGATCCTGAATCACCTGTGCATTGGCATAAATGCCGCCGGTCTCGATGTTGATCTCGCTGAACAGTTCTCCATATTTATAATTTTCCGTATCAATAAAGCCCAGTACGGATTTCAAGAGACCTGCATAGGGAATATATTCCGCAGGAACATATTTCATATCAAAGAGAAGATCCAGATAGCAGACACCGTTGGTCACATAGTCGTGACGGACAAGAGTTGTCCCTTCTGCCTGCTCCTCCAGGTTACTGAAGGTATAAGCTTCTTTTCCAATGTCTTCCCGTTTCAGCATGGGAATGGTTTCCAGCTCTTCTTTGGTGGATGGTGTTTCCTGGAAGGAATGAAGATTCTCTGTTTTTTCCACCAGAGCCTGTTTTTCTTCCGCGGTAAGGCTCTCCTTGTAGGCGGCAAGCTTCTTCGCCAGCTCCTCTTCCATCCGGTCATTCAGACCTTTTTCCGGTTCAATGACTACCAGAGAGGTGTGCGGATTGTTCAAAAGACCGGTTCGGATCAGTTCCTCGTAATAGCCGGTGCCCACCTGTTTTTTCAGGAAATCAAAAACAGCCAGCTGTTTCAGATAATCAAAGGGACAATGGTCATCATAGAGCCAGGTGTCCATCATATCGATCCCGTACATAAGTCCCTTGGGGAACGTACCGAAATCTGCTTCCCGGAAACGGAATTCGGAGGAATTGATGCCCGCCATCAGAGATTTCCGGTCCAGTCCCTCTTCCACGATCCGCTCCAGTTCTGTCCGGATCACCTCTACAAAGCGGTCTTTATCTGCCGCATTGGCATATTTCGATGTAATGCTGAACACCGGCTGCAGAGTACCGCTGTCATAGGAACCGCTGATGTCTTTTCCAAGGCCGGCATCCAGAAGAGCCTGCTTTAACGGCGCTCCCGGAGCAGACAAAAGTACGTATTCAATCACTGCATAAGCATTGGCCTGTCTGACATCCAGGCTGCTTCCGATCGCCGCATTAAAGGAGAGGTACGTATTGTCTTCCTCTGAATCGGCAGTGGAAATGGAATACTTTCCAAGCTCCGTATGCATCTCCTCAAATTTTTCCGGAAGGATGATCTCAGAAGGTACTTCAATGGCATCAAAGGCAGAAAGATATTCCCGGTCCAGATATTCCAGACGCTCCTGCATATCTACATTTCCGTAGATATAAATATAACTGTTCGACGGATGATAATAGGTTCTGTGGAAATCCAGAAATTCCTCATAGGAGAGTTCCGGAATGCAGGAGGGATCTCCGCCGGACTCAACTCCGTATGTGGAATCCGGGAAAAGAGAATTGAGGATCTTCCTATCCAGAATATCCTCCGGAGAAGAAAAAGCACCTTTCATCTCATTGTATACAACACCATTGTAAATCAGTTCCTCTTCCGGACTCTTCAGCTCGTAATGCCAGCCCTCCTGAAGGAAGATCTCTTCCCGTTTGTAAATATTCGGATAAAAGACCGCATCCAGATAGACATCCATCAGGTTCTTGAAATCCTGGTCATTACAGCTGGCAATGGGATACATGGTCTTATCAGAATACGTCATGGCATTTAAAAACGTATTCAGGGAACCTTTTACCAGTTCAACAAAAGGATCCTTGGACGGATATTTCCGGCTTCCGCAGAGAACACTGTGCTCCATGATATGGGGCGTTCCCTTGCTGTTTACAGGAGTCGTACGAAATGTGATGTGAAACACTTTATTCTCGTCATCATTCAGAACCACAGCCACACGGGCTCCTGATTTTTTATGACGGAAAAGATAACCGGTAGAATGGATATCCGGCAGCTCTTCCTGTAATACCAGCTCATATGTGTCTGGATAATTTAACATACTGATACCTCCGCTGTATGTTTTTTATGTAACAGTTCAGAACATCAGCAAAAACCTGTGGCCCGTTATTTTGAACCTCCTGAACAGTTACATTTTCAAATATCTTTTAGGGCAAAAACCCCACTGTCGTTGTCAGTATATCAGACTTTCCAAGAAAGTGCAAAGAAAAACCTCCGGGAAGCACTTTTATCAAAATTCCCCGAAGGTTTTACATTTTTTATAAGATTTCCGGAAGGACTGACAGTCCGTATTCTGCCAGAGAATGATCTTCTTCCCCAGTTCCTCCGCTGATACCCAGACCACCAATAATCCGTCCGTCGATTTTCAGTGGAACACCACCGCCGAAAATAACGATCTTTCCGCCGTCCATCTTGTCCACCCCGTAAAAGGTACCACCGGGCTGGGCAAGTACACTGAGCTCTTTCGTGGACATTTTTACTGCCACAGACGTGTAAGCCTTTTTCATGGCCACATCAAAACTTACGAGAAAAGCACCATCCATCACATGCACGGAGATCGGATTTCCTTCCGGGCCACAGACAGCGATCACCGCCTGTTTTCCCCGTCGTCTGGCCTCTTCTTCGATTTTCTCTGTCAGTTTCTTGGCTGCTTCCAGATGGATCTTCCGGTTGTCGTTGACTCTTCGCAGGATCTCTTCGATCAAAGCATTGTTTTTCTCTGTCATCACGGTCTCCTTCTGAGTTTCCCGTACCGGTTGTTCTTTTTCTTCTGCATCTGTCGTTTCAGCTTCGGCTGCTCTTGCCAGAACATAAAGATAATCACTCAGCCGGTTCATATATTTCTTGGCCACAGCATCAGAACCAAACTTGATGCTGACAGCGGAAAGCCGCCTCTCCGCTCTTCTGGCAACGGATCTGGCTACATCCACTTCAGCAGACAGGCTGTTTGCTCCTGGAGGCACCGATTCTTCCCGGACGGGAAATGTCTCCTTTAAGCGCTCAATCTCTGCCTCCAGTTTTTCCACGACTCCCTCTTCCAGACGATTTTTCCGGTTGTGTGGGTCTTCCGTAAGGTCCATGATCAGCCGGAGAGCTTTCTGAACGCTCTCCAGCATACTTTTTTCCTGCTCGGAATTCCATTTTGCTTTGACCAGTCCAAGATGACTCATCAGCTCATCCAAAGTCCCGAGAAGTTCAATCCGGTCGTCTGATTTGGGGATACTGGGGCCATGGACCAGACTGGTCATGCCGCCGTCTCCGTTTTTGGTATTGATATTCATAGATCCGTCTCCTTTGCAAAGGATCCGCTACCCCAGAAAAAGATTCTGCTTATTCCGGCATATGGATTTCCTGAGGGAAGGAATTGCGGATGATCGTTCTGCCTTCCTCTCTGTCTTTGATCACGCCCAGAGCTTTCAGCTGCATGGTGATATTTCCGAGAACAGAACCCTCGATAGGACCTGCAACAACCTTCTTTCCGGTATTCTTTGCAGTCAGTTCGCAGAGCAGTTTGTCCTGGATACCGCCGCCTACCATGTTGATGCAGGGAACCGTCTTTCCGGTCAGATGCTCCAGTTCTCTTACCACTTTACCATACTCCTGGGTCAGTCCGTTATAAATTGCCATAGCAATTTCTCCAAGACCATTCGGAGTTCCCTGTCCGTGCTCTTC
Organism: Blautia sp. OF03-15BH; assembly: GCF_003463065.1. Lineage (GTDB taxonomy): Bacteria > Bacillota > Clostridia > Lachnospirales > Lachnospiraceae > Limivivens. Next base: position 41,731 of record NZ_QSCM01000015.1, on the reverse strand, counting down.
ACAATATGCGATCACTTCTTTCATCATATTGTAAGGAGCGGTAAATCTCGGATCGTTCGGATCGATGGCAAAATCTTTTCTCTCTGCCTCTCTGGAAGCTTTGATGATATCCGGGAAGGAAACCTCTTCCTCAAATTCGCACCAGTTTTTCCGGAGATTCTGCATGATCCAGAGACCATTGATGTTTTTCAGGTAACGGATCTTTCCTTCCACTCCACCCTCATTGGTGTAGTTGTATTTGAAGGACTCATCGGTAAGGATCGGATCATCCAGTTCCATTCCCATCAGAGACCAGGTACCGCAGCTTAAGAATACAGCGTCTTTATCAGAAAGAGGCGCACCAGCCACTGCGGAAGCAGTATCATGGCTTCCGACTGCAATAACTTTCACACCGGAAAGTCCGGTCTCTTCCGTCACTTCCGGAAGCAGATCACCGATCACGGTTGCCGGCTGTACCAGCTCACCAAAAATATCTGTGCGGAGGCCTGCTTTTTTAATGAGATCGAAATCCCAGTCACGGGCCTTTGCATTTAAAAGCTCACCGGTACTTGCCATAGTGTACTCATTGTATTTCTTTCCAGTCAGAAGATAGCCAAAAAGCTCCGGCATAAAGAGCAGACGGTCTGCTTTCTCATAGATCTCCGGACGCATTTTTGTATCCGCATACAACTGGAACAGCGTATTAAAGTTCATGAACTGGATACCGGTAGAAGCATAGATTTTTTTCAGCGGAACGATCTTGCCTACCTCATCGATCGTGCCAATGGTACGGTCGTCACGGTAGTTGATCGGATTTCCGATGATGTTTCCGTCTTTATCCAGCAGTGCGTAATCCACTCCCCAGGTATCGATAGCCAGACTTTTGATCGGAAGCTTTTTGGCTGCCGCTTTTTTCAGTCCCTGTTTCAGTTCATGATACAGGCGGAAGGTATCCCAGTAAAAGTTCTTGCCGACGCGCACCGGATCATTCGAAAAACGATGCAGCTCCTCCAGTTCGATTTTTCCATCTGCATATTTGCTCAGGATCATACGGCCGCTTGACGCTCCAAAGTCAAAGGCCAGATTGTAAATTGTCTCACCCATTTTGTTTACCTCTCCTTATTTCCTGTTTTCTTCGGTTCCTGTGACAAGGCGAATCCCTTTCTTTGTCAGAAAATCCACCCATTCCTTTTTCGGGGTTTTATCCAGGACCAGAATATCCCCATCTGCCAGATCCATCACCTTCACAAAAAAGACGTGCTCCAGTTTGCTGCTATCCGCCGCCAGGATCGTCGTTTTGGCGCAATTGTGCATGCAGCTTTTCACATCCGCCTCCATCTCATGAGAATCAGTCACACCTTTGACAATATCGATCCCCTTACAGGAGAGAATGGTTTTATCCACATAATATTTCTTCAGCACATCCTGCGCCATCTTACCCACCAGTGACAGGGAAGAATCCCTTAAAGTTCCACCGGTCGATATTACCTGAATCCCTTCGCAACCGGAAAGTTCGATAAGAACCTCCACAGAATTGGTGATCACCGTCAGTTTTTTCTTTTTTTTCAGTTCCTGGGCAATCATCAGAGATGTGGAGGAGCTGTCCAGCATAATGCTTTCTCCGTCTTCGATCAGAGAAGCGACTGTCTGTGCAATCTTCTGCTTTTCCTTCCGGTTTGTCTTTTCACGGATCTTCAGAGGCATGTCGATCGTGCTGTTCTTATTCAAGACTGCTCCACCGTAGGTTTTCTTTACAAAGCCTTCTTTTTCCAGTTTTTCCAAATCTCTGCGGATGGTTTCTTCCGTCACATGGTAGCGGGTACTCAGCTCTGCCACCAACACTCGCTGTTCTTTTTGCAGAATCGATAGGATCTCATTTTTTCGCTCAATGGCCAGCATTATAATCGCCTCCCTCTTGTAGCTTTCATTATACTACAGGAAGGAGGCGTATTACAAGTTGTTTTTTGTTGCTTTACTTTGTTTTTGTACGCTTTTGAGAATGGGCGTAGTAACTGCTGGTGCGCTGACGGTAAAGCATCAGAAGACCTCTGACGCAGAGTTCCACGGCCATGGCGATCCACATGCCCGGAAGCCCCAGGAAACGTACCAGCACCACAGCAAGGCCCAGGCGCACGATCCAGATGCTTCCGAGATTCATAAGGCTTGGGATAAACGTATCCCCCGCCCCCCGTAAGGCTCCGGCCGCCACGATGGAAACGCCAAAAAGAGGTTCCGCCAGAAGCTCGATCCGAAGAACCCGGGTGGCCAGTTCCCGCACTGTCGCATCCGGAGTCAGGATCCGGAAGACCACCGGACAGATAAACATCATCACCAGGCCCGTAAAGCCCATGAAAAGCGCTCCCATGGCCGTACAGATATTTCCGTACCGTTTCGCCATTTTCGGTTTCCCAGCGCCCACGCTTTTTCCCACCAGGGTCGTGGCCGCAGAGCCGATGCCATAGCCCGGCATATAGCAGAAGCTCTCCGCCGTCACAGCAAAGGAATTGGCCGCGATGGCTGTGGCTCCCAAGGGCGCGATAATCCGGGTAGCCATAACCATAGCGCTGTTCATCGCCACTTCCTGAACTGCCACCGGTGTACCGATCTGGAAGGCTTTTTTCAGAATTTCCCCGTCAAAATGGCCTTTCTCCGCATGGAGCAGCCGAAGCTGGGAATTGTGGATGCAGCAGCGCCAGGTCATGATGAGACTGATCACCGCGCAGGCCAGGGCCGTTCCCATACCGGCTCCCAGAACGCCAAAGCGTGGAATCAGAATCGCGTTGAAAACCACATCCAGAAGACACATCACCGCATTCAAGATACTGGGAGTCACCATATCGCCGCTGCACTGCAAAAAGGAGGACGACAGGGAATTGAGCTGGGAAAAAGGAAGCATTAGGGCAAACACGAAAAAGTACAGCGTGGCATCTTTTCGTATGCCCGGTTCTCCACCAAGCCACGCGGGAAGCTGACCGCTGATGGATACTCCCAAAAGACTTAAAAGTCCCGAGACGATCAAGGCTGCCACTAGGCCGTGGCGGACTACATTTCTGGCCTCCGCCTCCTCTCCTGCTCCGATCCGGTGAGCCACCTGGACAGAAAAACCTGATGAGACTGCATAAGTCACTCCATTAAAAAGCCAGGTGCTGGAGGCAACCAGGCCGATCGTTGCGGAAGCATTTGCTCCCAAAGCTCCCACCATGGCGGAATCAATATACTGCATCACGATGGTGGTGATCTGGGTCAGAATCGCCGGAAGGCTTAATATCCAGACCACCTTGATCTCCGGTTTCAAACGGAGCCAGTTCTGCTTTAATTTTTTTGTTTTTTTCATTACAATATCCCTTCCATTATGGTGGTAAAAAAAAGAGCGGTACACGACCGCGAAGCCGGTACCGCTCTTTCTGTTATTGAATTTTAAGAGATTATTTCTCCTCGTTGCCGTACATGGTAACGAGTCTCTGCAGATACTCGTATCTCTCGTTTGCCTCTGCCTCAGATTTAGCGAACAGTCTTGCTGCTTTCTCCGGGTTAGCACGTTTCAGAGAGTTGTAACGAACCTCGCCGTCCAGGAAATCCTGGTAGCTCTCTGTCGGAGCCTTGGAATCCAGAGTAAACTTCTTCTCAGCAGCCGGGTTGAAGCGGAAGTTGTGCCAGTATCCGCACTTAACTGCCAGTTCTTCCTCGGTCTGAGCTTTTGCCATACCCTTTTTGATACCATGGTTGATACACGGAGCGTAAGCGATGATCAGGGACGGTCCCGGATAAGCCTCTGCCTCTGCGATTGCTTTTACAGTCTGAGCCATATCAGCACCCATGGAGATCTGTGCTACATATACATAACCATAGGACATAGCGATGGAAGCCATATCTTTCTTCTTGGTCTCTTTACCACCAGCTGCGAACTGAGCGATTGCTCCGGTTCTGGTAGCTTTACTTGCCTGTCCACCGGTGTTGGAGTAAACCTCAGTATCGAATACCATGATGTTGATGTCTTTGCCAGAAGCAAGAACATGGTCAACACCACCAAATCCGATATCGTAAGCCCATCCGTCACCACCGAAGATCCACTGGGATTTCTTAGCCAGGAAGTCTTTATTCTTAACGATGTCTTTGCAAACATCACAGTCAACACCAGAGAGAACCTCTACCAGTTTATCGGTAGCAGCACCGTTGGTTGCGCCAACGCTGAAGGTATCCAGCCATTCCTGGCAGGCAGCCTTAACGTCCTCAGAAGCTTTCTCGTTAGCCATTACAGACTCAACTTTGGTCTTCAGGCCATCTCTGATTGCTTTCTGAGCAAGCAGCATACCATAACCGAACTCTGCGTTATCCTCGAACAGAGAGTTGCTCCATGCAGGACCCTGTCCTTTTTCGTTTACGGTATACGGTGTGGACGGTGAAGAGTTGCCCCAGATAGAAGAACATCCGGTTGCGTTTGCGATATACATTCTGTCACCGAACAGCTGAGTGATCAGTTTTGCGTACGGGGTCTCACCACAACCTGCACAAGCTCCGGAGAACTCAAGCAGCGGCTGTTTGAACTGAGATCCTTTTACGGTATTCTCTTTGTATTTTGCTACGACATCTGCTTTTGCCGGAAGCTCTACTGCATAGTCGAAGAATTTCTGCTCGCCTGCATTTGCTTCCATGTTTTCCATAGCCAGTGCCTTTGCACCCTTCTTGCCCGGGCAGACATTTGCACAGGAACCACATCCGGTACAGTCGTAAGCGGAAACTACCATAGCAAATTTGTAATCTGCCATACCGGTCATCGGCATTACTTTCATGCCTTCCGGAGCCTTCTCTGCTTCCTCAGCGGTAAGAGCTACCGGACGGATTGCAGCATGCGGGCAGACATAAGCACAACGGTTACACTGGATACAGTTCTCAGAATTCCAAACAGGAACGTTTACTGCGATACCACGTTTCTCATATGCGGAAGTACCACTCGGTGTGGAACCGTCAACATACTCTTTGAATGCGGATACCGGAAGACTGTTACCCTCCTGAGCAGATACTTTGCTCTGAATGGTATTTACAAAATCAACAGCATCTTTTCTGCCGCTCTCAGCGTGAGTCATTTCAAGACCTTCGTCAGCTGCGTTCTTCCAGCTCTCCGGAACCTGAACCTCAACAACCTGTTTTGCGCCAGCTTCGATAGCTGCCCAGTTCTTCTGAACGACATCATCACCCTTACGGCCGTAGGTTGCTTTTGCTGCAGCCTTCATAAGTTCGATCGCCTGCTCCTCCGGAATGATATCTGCCAGTTTGAAGAATGCAGACTGGAGAATGGTATTGATACGGGTCGGGCCCATGCCGGTCTCGATACCGATCTTAACACCATCGATGATGTAGAATTTGATGCCATGGTTAGCGATGAATGCTTTTACCTGGCCCGGAAGATGTTTCTCAAGACCTTCCATATCCCACGGGCAGTTCAGAAGGAAAGTACCTCCGTCTACCAGCTCCTGTACCATGTTGTATTTACGAACATAGGACGGATTGTGGCAGGCTACGAAGTTTGCCTTGTGGATCAGGTAGGTGGATTTGATCGCTTTCTTACCGAAACGCAGGTGAGACATGGTAACACCGCCGGACTTCTTGGAGTCATAATCGAAGTAAGCTTGAGCATACATGTCTGTGTTATCACCGATGATCTTGATGGAGTTCTTGTTTGCACCAACGGTACCGTCAGCACCAAGACCCCAGAATTTACAGTTGATGGTTCCTTCCGGAGTGGTTACCAGCGGAGCACCAAGTTCCAGAGAAAGTCCGGTCACATCATCTACGATACCGATGGTGAATTTTGCTTTCTCCGTGTTCTCATATACAGCTACGATCTGAGCCGGAGTGGTATCCTTGGAACCAAGGCCATAACGTCCGGTGAAGATCGGAGTGTCGTTGAATTTTGTTCCTTTCAGAGCTGCAACTACATCCAGGTACAGCGGCTCGCCCATAGCACCCGGCTCTTTGGTTCTGTCAAGAACAGAGATCTGTTTTACGGTCTCGGGGATAGCTGCTACCAGAGCCTCTGCGCAGAACGGTCTGTACAGACGAACTTTTACAACGCCGACTTTCTTGCCAGCAGCTGTCAGGTAGTCAATGGTCTCCTCGATGGTATCACATACGGAACCCATAGCGATGATCACATGCTCCGCATCCTCAGCACCGTAGTAGTTGAACAGTTTGTAATCGGTTCCGATCTTAGCATTTACTTTGTCCATGTATTCCTGTACGATTGCGGGCATTGCATCGTAGTAGGAGTTGCAGGCCTCTCTTGCCTGGAAGAAGATATCCGGGTTCTGAGCAGAACCTCTCTGACACGGATGATTCGGGTTCAGAGCATGTTTACGGAATGCGTCAACAGCATCCATATCCACCATATCTTTCAGATCCTCGTAATCCCAGGTCTCGATCTTCTGGATCTCATGAGATGTACGGAAACCATCGAAGAAGTTGATGAACGGGATACGACCTTTGATTGCTGCACAGTGTGCAACCGGAGTCAGGTCCATAACCTCCTGTACGCTGGACTCACAGAGCATTGCGCATCCGGTCTGACGACAGGCATAAACATCGGAATGATCACCGAAGATGGAAAGTGCATGGCTTGCAAGAGCTCGTGCAGATACGTTGAACACGCCCGGAAGCTGCTCACCTGCAATTTTGTACAGGTTCGGGATCATCAGAAGAAGACCCTGAGAAGCTGTATAGGTAGTTGTCAGAGCACCAGCTGCCAGAGATCCGTGTACAGCACCAGCTGCACCAGCCTCGGACTGCATCTCAGTTACCTGAACTTCCTGTCCGAAAATGTTTTTTCTTCCCTGGGTAGCCCATTCGTCTGTAGCTTCCGCCATGACAGAAGAAGGGGTGATCGGATAGATAGCCGCAACATCGGAGTATGCATAAGAAGCATGAGCTGCTGCATGGTTACCATCCATGGTTTTCATCTTTCTTGCCATTTTGTCAATTCCTCCTTATTTTTGAGAGCCGGAAGGCTCATTGATACATATTTAGTGAAATCACGGACGGTTCTGTGCATGTTTTCATTCCGCACCTTGCACTTTTTTGTCCTGAACCGAAACAAGATTGTTCACATCATATGGATTTACTATACCATATTTCTTTCTAAAAGTCCATTTCCTTGTATACAGAAAATGATTTTTTTCTTGTTTTTTTCGCTGTACAAGACATTTTAACCGAAACATACAGGCTGAAGAGCATAAAAAATCCTGCCGTTTTTTGTCACAGCAGGATTCCTTACTTATTATAAGAAGAACTTCCGGTTGAGTTCTTTCAGGCTTCGGGCATATTCCTCAAAATCACAGTAGCCCTGACGGTACCAGTCACAGTTTTTGCAGGAAGCATCGAAGCTTTCTTTATTCAGCTTCTCTTCTGCTCTTTGAAACAGCCGGCTGATCTGATAGGGCTCCCCTTCTTTCAGATCCAGTACCGGAAGAAGCATCCGATCCTTGATCGCCACATGATTTCCATCGCTTCCGCAGGTCTGGTCCGGATTGCAGTTCGGGCAGCGTCCGCAGATCATATCCGGTTCGCAGACCAGCTGCACATTCTCATCCGGATGGCTTTTCAGCCAGGCGATCTTATCTGTCATATTTCTGGAAAAACCATCGCTGTAGCCCGCACCCCGAAACAAAGGAATACAGAGCAGATGATGAACCCGGAGATACTTTTCTTTCTCAGGCATAAGTCAGTATATTTGCTGCATTCAGTGCTTTTTTCACTGCAGCACCTACGATAAAGGCCGCCACAACAGAAATTACATCTTTCAAAAGATATGGCACAGATACCAGCATCAGAGAAGCCACAAAATCCATTTTCATCAGGATCATAAACTGAACGGCTCCAAGAAGATGGCAGGCAGCCAGTCCCGCTGCGGAGCAGAGTACTGTACCAACCTTATTTTTGGATGGTGTAAAAAGACCGGTGAGTAATACCATCGGAAGAAAGCCGATCAGGAAACCGCCGGTAGGACCTGTGATCGTTCCAAGACCACCGGAAAGTCCGGCAAATACCGGTACGCCGATCGCACCGAGAAGCAGATAAACCGCAACGGAAGCCGTTCCCATTTTCCACCCCAGCACGCAGGCGCAAAGTGCTACACCAAAGGTCTGCATCGTTACCGGTACACCGGAGGGCATAGGAATTTGAATCTGGGAAAGGACTGCCAGAACGGCTGTCATCATTCCTGTCATAACAATGGTTTTTGTAGAAATCTTTTTGGATTGCATGGTCAAAACCTCTCTTTTCTCGGGGTGAAGGCCCCTGTTTTTACCCTTTAAACTTTTAAGGGCAGCTGTCACGTAAATCGTTTTTTAGTATAAACGCACGAAAAACATTTGTCAACCTATTTATTTATTTTGGTTAACAAACATTTAAAAGCCTTATCCTGCAAGCATGAACAGCTTTTTGACATTTTGA
>NZ_QSCM01000015.1:0-33297 GCF_003463065.1 Blautia sp. OF03-15BH | reverse complement strand
CTGATGCCTACGAATTACTCCGCTGCAAAGCAGCTCCCGCAATTCTATAAACATTCGAAATCCGCTGATTTACTGCGTAAATCGCTACTTTCTCATGTTTGGCGGGTCCCAAGTTCAAAAGCCTTATCATGCAAGCATGAACGGCTTTTTGACCTTTTGACCCTGGCATCATACTATACAATAAAAAAAGCATTCCCCTGCTCATCATTTTGTGCTCTGTGCACCGGAAACAAGGGAATGCTTATTCTTTATAATCAGATCAGTGTCTTCACAAAATCCTTGGAAGGACTCGGGATCACTGCGTAATCCAGCATGGTTCCTTCTTCTTTGAGATGAGCCACAGAGGACTCAACTGCTTCTGTCACAGCAGCTACACTACCGGTCAGAAGTACATAAGATTTTCCACACATACCACGGCAGAGACGTACTTCAAATACATTTACCTCTGCTGTCTTGGCTGCGTGATCGGCTGCTACGATAGCAGATGCTCCTGTAAAGGTTTCGATCACACCAAGTGCCTGGATGGTATCCACCTCTGCTGTACAGTGCAGGGCACGGTACAGAGACTCATGAGGATTACCCAGGACAAAACTATCAATCAGGCTTTCCGGATAGGTCTTGACTGCCGCATCAACGGAGACTCTGATTGCACTTAAATCACCGGTAAAAAGAATAATGAATTTACCGGGGCATACTGTCTGAGCTTCCAGAAGCTCAACCTCTGCTGTTTTTACAATAAGATCAGCCGCTTTGATACCAGAGGAGACTGTCTTATATTCTACCATTCCAATTGCTTTCATCGTTTTTCATCTCCATTATGCTTTAATAGTCACGAAATTATCCGTTACCGCAGTCACGGTTCCTGTAATACTTGCATGCAGGCAGGTTCCAAGCGCACCCTCGGGCGGAGCAGCAATCTTCTGTCCTACGCTGACCGCATCCCCTACCTTTACAGAAGGAACACAGGGAGCTCCGATATTCTGACGAAGCATGAGTTTGACTTCTTTTACAGAATCAATTTCTGTCATCGGTGCAGGAATATCAAAATCAACCAGTCCAAGACGGGTAATCAGGCGATGCTCCGGAACTCTTCGTTCCTCACGCATAGGATCTGCCACACCTTTTCCAGGTTTGTCTGGAACCCGGACTCCTTTTGCACGGAGTGCTCCTTTATACTGATCCAGAAGTCTTCTCGGTGAAAGTCCCTGATGACAGGAATACATCTCACAAAGACCACAGGAACAACAGAAGAAGGAGTTCAAAAACGGCTCCACATCATATGTCAGGCCATTGGCAATCGCTCTCATGAATACATTCGGTGCGATCGACTGTCCCAGAAGATTTCTCGGACAGAGACTGGTACACATGGAACACTGAGAACATACACTCATAGCATTCCGGATATCCATCTGTGGAGAGCTCTGACGTTTACGGATAGGCAGACAATCCGGCGGCAGGATCAGGAGTGCTTTTGTTGTCTTGGTGACAACATCATTCAAACCACAGATCCTTCCTGTCATGGGACCTCCCATCAGAGGCACATACTCCTCAGTGGAAACTCCGCCTGCCATATCGATCAGTTCTTTTACTGTGACACCGACAGGAACTTTTACCGTTACCGGTTTCTTTACCAGACCTGCCACTGTCACAAATTTATTTACTACGTTTTCATCACCGGTGACTTTCTGATAAATATTCAGAACAGTCTCCACGTTGCAGACAACGCAGCCTACCAGAATGGGGATCTTACCCTGAGGTACGATTCTTCCGGTAGTCTCATAGATGAGAACCACCTCGTCTCCTGCCGGATAAATATCCGGTAAAATATGAAGACGAAGATTCTTGTAATTTCCAATATTACTTTTTACGGCTTCAATTGAGGCTGTGTAGGATTTTTTCACCGCAATGATTCCTTCTTTTGCTCCCATGGCTTCCACCATCATCTGCATTCCGGAAAGGATCTCATTGATATAGTCAACCATCAGCTGACGGTCAACTTTGATCAGCGGTTCACATTCTGCACAGTTCAGAATCACGGTATCTGCCTGGTCAGAAAGCTTTGCATGTGTGGGGAAACCTGCTCCACCGGCACCTACGACACCGCCCTCAAATAAAGCGTTTTTCAAATCTAACATACTAACCATGTCCACTACTCCAACCTGTCTTTTACTCCACAATCACTATTTTCTGCGGGTCATCAACGATACCAACAATACATGCATCTACCGGGGAATTCGGATCACCGCAGCCCAGTCTTGCCGCACTGCCCGTCGCCACCAGGACCAGTTCGCCGATACCGGCTCCCACATCATCCACAGCAACGATCCGGTCACAGCCATCAATTTCCATTTTCTCCATAGGATCAATGATCAGAAATTTACTTCCCACAAGACTGCTGTTCTTTCTCGTACAAATCACGGTTCCAACAACTTTGCCAATAATCATCTTTGTATCAAGTCCTTCCTAAGTCCCCTTATTTCAGCTATTTGATCAGATAGCCCATATCTTTGGCGATGCCAAGGCCGTTTGCTTCATCGGTATCAATGTGCATCTCCAGATCAAATGAAGGATCTACACGGATGGGCACGTCTTCCAGTGTACCACCTCTTCCGCTTTCAAAACGAACCTTTACTACCTGTTTGTCCTGAACACCGAAACGAGCTGCGTCCTCCGGAGCCATATGGATGTGGCGTTTTGCCACGATACAGCCTTCTTTCAGATAAACAGCGCCCTGCGGTCCTACCAGAGTTACCGGTGCAGAACCCACCAGATCGCCTGACAGACGAACCGGTGCTTTCACGCCAAGTCTCACTGCATCCGTCGCAGAAACCTCCACCTGGGTCCGTTTCCGCACCGGGCCAAGAACACGGACATTTTCGATCGCACGGAGCTTGGTCCCGATAATGGTCACACACTCCTGTGCTGCATACTGTCCACCCATAAGATCTTTCTTTTTATGCAGTTCATAGCCTTTTCCAAACAGAGTCTCAAGGTCTGCCTGGGAAAGATGTACATGTCGTGCGGAGATCCCAACCGGGATACGGTCTTTGGGATTACAGACATCTGCATGCTTCAGCTGTTCTACAACCAGCTTTGCTATTTCATTTACTAATTCTTGCTCCTGCATAATCGTTCCTTTCTCCGAAGCTGTCCGTCATTCTGACGGACATATAAGCAGAAAAGGGCGCCGCCTTAGAGACGCACTCCTGCGGCACCCTTTCTTTTACTTATGCCTGCGGCAGAATTTTCTCTACATCGCTGTGCGGTCTCGGAATTACATGAACGGCGATGACCTCTCCAAGTCTCTCTGCAGCTGCGCTTCCTGCCTCAACAGCAGCCTTTACAGCACCTACATCACCACGTACCATAACGCTTACCAGACCGGAACCGATCTTCTCGGTACCAACCATAACAACATTAGCGGCTTTCAGCATTGCATCAGCAGCCTCGATAGAAGCTACCAGTCCTCTAGTTTCGATCATACCTAATGCCTGAAGTTCCATTCTTATTTCCTCCTTTAACTCCTGTCAGTCAGACAGAAGTTTTTTCCAGGTCCCGCAGATATGGATACTTCCTTCTGCTGACCTCGATCAACTTCCAAGTTTCTTCGTGCGGATTTGCAATCACTGTGGAAGCCACCACGCGTCCGACGGCTCTGTGTTTTGCAGCTTCCACTGCTTCTGTCACCGCGGCAACATTCCCCTGGACGATGAGCGTTACCAATCTTCCGCCTAATTTCTTCTCCCAGGTAAGGAACTGGACATCTGCAGTCTTCAGCATGACATCCAGTGCCTGAATGGCATCCGTACAGTTAGGCAGCTCAACTAATCCAATCGCTTTCATATGTGCTTCCTTTTCCCTTTACTTGTAAATGAGCTTCTGCGATCAAATGGTCGGCAGAATCTTCTGAACATCGTTGTGCGGTCTCGGGATTACATGAACGGCTACGAGCTCACCCAGTCTGGAAGCTGCTGCTCCACCAACCTCAGTTGCTGCTTTTACAGCTCCGACATCACCGCGTACCATAACAGTTACCAGTCCGGAACCGATCTTCTCGGTACCGATCAGAGTAACATCTGCTGCTTTTACCATCTGGTCAGAAGCCTCGATTGCAGCTACCAGACCTCTTGTTTCTACCATTCCTAATGCTTCCTGTGTCATTTCCTATATCCTCCTTGTGCGGGTTAAACCAATCATTCTTCTTACATTTTAATATATCCTGCCTGACATTGCAAGACCATTTCATCTGCTTCAGATCGCACTGATCCTAAGCATCTTTTCAGTCTCTTCAGACGGACCGGCGATGATATAACGGGATACCACGCCAGTGATATTCTCTGCTGCCGCAGCTGCCGCATCCATTGCCGCCTCCACGTCCGCTACGCTGCCCCTGATCTTCAGGCAGGTGATGAGTGGTACCGGCAACGCATCCGCATTGGCAGGTTTGTTTTTATCAATAGACTGGATGGTGACGTTGGCCGCTTTCGCTGCCGCATCTGCTGCTGCAAAGGCCGCCACACAGCCAAACACCTCCAGAAGACCTGCTGCCTCCTGCATGGCCTGTCACTCCTTTCTGCTTACTTGTTGACAATAGCGATCTTAAGTCCGGTCATTGCCAGGTTGGTCTTAAGGGCTTCATTGATCTCTTCCAGCGGGAATTTATCCGTGATGAGCTCGCTCATCGGAAGACCGATCTCTTTTGCACTCTTCAGGAAATCAAAGGTTGTTACATAATCTCTCAGAGTGTATACCCAGGAACCAACGATGGTGATCTCCTTGGAGCAGATATCAAAGTGCGGATTGATAGTAGCATCTCCGCCGTTGATAAAGAAGCCAAGCTCACAAAGGCCGCCGCCGTTGCGGATAAATTTATAGATGTTGGCATGTGCCACCGGTGAACCGGTACACTGGAATGCAAAGTCTGCCAGATGACCACCGAAAGCATCCTTAACTGCTCCGGCAAGAGCCTCGATGCCTTTGTGATCCTTGAAGTTTACTGTCTGTTTTGCGCCCATTCTCTTTGCAAAGTCAAGACGTTTCTGCTCACCGTCTACTGCACAGATATTCTGGATACCCATGGTCTTCAGGATAGAGATACAGATCAGGCCAATCGGTCCGCAGCCCTGTACAACAACACGGCTGTTGAAACGAAGGATTCCTGTGGTTTTTGCTCTCTCGACAGCATGTACCAGTACGGCACAGGGCTCGATCAGGATACGGGAATCCAGATCCAGATCACTTACGTTGAAGAAGGTGGAACCAAAGCTGCCGCCTCTGATCAGGATATAATCAGCGAACCAGCCGTTCAGATGAACATCGTCATCCGGAAGCAGACCGTATACATCAGCTCCGCCTACGTTTTTCTTGTTCAGGTCGAACATGGTGATCTCCGGATCATCCTTGAAGATCATGCAGGTAACGATCTTGTCACCTACCTGAACCGGTTTTCCGGCGGTATCAACTGTTACGTTCTTACCTATTTTTACGATTTCTCCGGTTCCTTCATGTCCCAGAGCTACCGGGATCAGACTGAACGGATCTCTCTTAAACTCATGAGCATCGGTACCACAAACGCCGCATCCTTCTACCTTTACAAGGATATCATCGTCGCCAACTTCCGGCATTGGGAATTCTTTGATATCAAAATGCTCCAGGGATGTGAGGACAGCTACATGAGCAGTCTTCGGAATATCACCTGCTGCTGCAGGATCTGCTTTTACAGCCGGTGCAACGTCTGCGGGAGCGGCACCTTTCATCTCAGCCAGAACCTGTTTTACGATTTCTTCAATATTCATTTCCACGTTTATCACTCCTTATCTGATGCAAAGCGCATCACCCATGACACATCTTCTTGCCTTTGTAAAGCTCTTTGCAGAGGTAAGACCCTCTCCGGTACGGCTGCAGATGGTGAAGGTGGGATATCCTTCTCCGCCGAAGCCCAGTGCCGCATAGGAAGGTGCATTCTTTACAAAAATAGCGGTGTCGATGGCTTTTCCAAACCTGGTCAGATTGTTAATGTTGGTTGAATGCATATGTGCGGAATGACGGTTTCCATGCTCCAGCTCTACTGCTACAGCGATTCCCTCATCTACATTTTTCACACGGACGATACCGAGGATCGGCATCATCAGCTCTGTCCAGATCAGAGGATGTGTTTTCTCGCCCTCGAAAATGATACAGCGGACTTCGTCACCTACGGTCACACCGATCTTTCCAAGAAGGACTTTGGCACTGCGGCCTACACATTTTCTGCTGATGACTTTCTTACCGTTCTTGTCATCCAGGACGGTATCCACCAGTTTCTGAACTTCTTCGGGGCTGGCATGATAACAGCCGTTCTGCTCCATATGGTAAATCAGTTCATCTGCTACGGTATCTACAACTACAACCTCTTTCTCTGCAATACAGGGAAGGTTGTTGTCGAAAGTACAGCCGTTGATGATATCTTCAGCAGCTTTGGGAATGTTGGCAGTCTCATCCACCAGTACCGGCGGGTTTCCTGCTCCTGCACCCATCGCTCTCTTTCCGGAGGAAAGAACTGCTGTTACAACACCGGGGCCACCGGTAGCACAAAGCATATCAATGTCTTTATGTTTGAAAATATAATTGCTCACATCCATTGTGGGCTCTGCAACTGCTGTCACAATATTCTCCGGACCGCCAACCTCGATGCTGGCACGGTTTACCATGTCGATCGCCAGATTGGAACAGTTCTTTGCGCTGGGATGCGGCATGAAAACAACTGCGTTTCCTGCTGCCAGCATACCGATAGAATTACAGATGACAGTAGCAGTGGGGTTTGTGGACGGGCAGACAGCTCCGATCACGCCCCAGGGACCCATCTCTGTAAGCGTCAGCCCTCTGTCACCGGACCAGGCGATGGTGCTCAGATCTTCCGTACCCGGAGTCTTCTCAGCCACCAGCTGGTGTTTGATGATTTTATGTCCCACATTTCCCATGCCGGTCTCTTCTACTGCCAGCTCGGAAAGGAGTTTTGCATTTTCCAGTGTTTTCTTACGGATATTTGCAATGATCTTTTCACGGAATTCCAGGGGCATCGGCTGAATTTCCTTCTGTGCTCTCTTGGCTGCCGCAATGGCTTCATCAGCAGTCTCAAAAATACCCAGAAGTTTTTTCTCCGGAGCCTTGGAAGCTGCTGGTGCCGTAGCGGTACCCATGCCCTTCAGGACGTTTCGAACAATCTCTTGGATCTCTTGTTCGTTAATAGCCATAATGAGCCTCCTTAAAAATTATTTCATCTGCTCCAGGATCTTCTTTGTCACTTCAGCAACGATCTTCTCTACATCCGGCTCAGCTTTCTTGCTTCCGCAGGAGCAGGCGCCGTCACATGCATGACATCCTTTGCCCGGTCCGTTCAGCTCTGCACAGAGGTTTGCGGGATGTTTGCCCGGAAGGCCCATTTTTCTTCTGATCTCGTACAGTTTTGCGATCTGCTCTTTGTCGAACTCCTTCGGTCCGCCCAGCATTTTGGATTTGTAAAGAAGCTCTGCATAGAACTCTACAGACTCCATTTTCATGTATGCAGCCAGAAGATCGGTGCTCCATGTCAGTGCTCCGTGGCTCTCAAGCAGGACTGCATCATAGTACGGAAGGTATTTCTCGACATTGTCCGGGATCTCCATGGTGGACGGTGTACCGTACTCAGCGATGGGAACGCAGCCAAGAGCGATAACTGCCTCAGGCATGATCGGCTGAGTCAGAGGAATACCTGCGATTGCGAAAGCGGTAGCGAAGTTCGGATGAGCATGTACAACAGCCCCAACATCCGGTCTCTTCTCATAGACTCTCATGTGCATCTTGATCTCAGAAGAGGGACGGAAGTTTCCGTTTGCCTGCAGCACATTTCCTTTTGCATCGACTTTACAGATGAACTCCGGAGTCATGAATCCTTTGGAAACACCGGTCGGTGTGCAAAGGAACTCATTGTCGTTCAGTTTTACAGAAATGTTTCCATCGTTTGCAGCAACCATGTTACGGTCGTAAATACGTTTACCGATGTCGCAGATCTGTTTTTTGATTTCATACTCGTTAATAGCCATGAGAATGATCCTCCTTATGTTTGATTGTGTTGTTTTATTTTGATTGTTTCCATTCTACCATGATTCCTGCCAAAAAGCAACTCATTTCTCAATATTTTTCCCCAAGGAAAAAATGCCGGAAATATTTGGTTTTAGCCAATTTTAACAAAGGGCTGCCGAGACCCCACAAAAGTCAACACAAAACCAATTTCGGTTTTCTGTTCATTCCTGATATCTTTTTCAGATGCAACCCTGTTTTTTTCCATTTTTCACTTGCTTTTTTTCTGTTTTCAGTTAGAATAGAAACGATGCAGCCAGGCGGCTGCAGAGAAACTATGTAAAAAAGCCAGGAAACTACTGTAGCAAGCACCATACAGTCCTGTTTCTAAGGAGGTACAATACAACTATGATCAGTGCAAATAATGTCACCCTTCGAATCGGCAAAAAAGCGCTTTTCGAAGACGTTAACATCAAATTCACCGAGGGTAACTGCTATGGCCTCATCGGAGCCAATGGCGCAGGAAAATCCACATTCTTAAAGATTCTTTCCGGACAGCTGGAAACCACGAGCGGAGACATCAACATCACTCCCGGCCAGCGTCTTTCCGTTCTGGAGCAGGACCACTTCAAATATGACAGCTTCCCCGTACTGGACACCGTTATCATGGGTAACCAGCGCCTTTATGACATCATGAAGGAAAAAGAAGCCATTTACATGAAGGAAGATTTCACAGATGAGGACGGCATCCGTGCCAGCGAGCTGGAGGGCGAATTTGCCGAGATGAACGGCTGGGAGGCTGAATCTGATGCCGCTACTCTTTTAAATGGTCTTGGCATTGCTCCGGAGCTCCACTACTCTCTCATGAAAGATCTGAACGGCAGCGAGAAGGTGAAAGTCCTTCTGGCAAAGGCACTTTTCGGAAACCCCGACATCCTGCTCCTGGACGAGCCGACCAACCATCTGGATCTGGACGCCATCAGCTGGCTTGAGGAGTTCCTGATCAACTTCAACAATACCGTCATCGTCGTTTCCCATGACCGTTATTTCCTGAACAAGGTCTGCACCTTTATCGCTGACATCGATTACGGAAAAATCCAGCTTTACGCCGGAAACTATGACTTCTGGTACGAGTCCAGCCAGCTGATGATCCGTCAGATGAAGGAAGCCAACAAGAAGAAGGAAGAAAAGATCAAGGAGCTGCAGGAGTTCATCTCCCGCTTCAGCGCCAACGCTTCCAAGTCCAAACAGGCGACCAGCCGTAAGCGTGCCCTGGAAAAAATCCAGCTGGATGAGATCCGTCCTTCCAGCCGTAAATATCCTTACATCGATTTCCGTCCCAACCGTGAGATCGGAAACGAAGTCCTCACCGTGGAAGGCATCAGCAAGACCATCGACGGCGTAAAGGTTCTGGATAACATTTCCTTTATTCTGGGACACGATGACAAAGTTGCTTTTGTCGGCGGAAATGAGCTGGCAAAAACCACTCTCTTCCAGATCCTGACAGGCGAGATGGAGCCGGATGAGGGTACTTACAAATGGGGAGTTACCACCACTCAGGCTTACTTCCCCAAGGACAGCACCAAAGAATTCGACAACGATCTGGTTATCGTTGACTGGCTGACCCAGTATTCCGAGATCAAGGATGCCACCTATGTCCGTGGCTTCCTTGGAAGAATGCTTTTCGCCGGCGATGACGGAATGAAGAAGGTCAAGATCCTGTCCGGAGGAGAGAAAGTCCGCTGCCTGCTCTCCAAGATGATGATCTCCGGAGCCAATGTGCTGGTTCTCGATGAGCCTACCAACCATCTGGACATGGAGTCTATCACCGCTCTGAACAACGGTCTGATCAAATTCCCGGGCGTGATCCTCTTTGCTTCCCGCGACCATCAGATCGTACAGACCACAGCCAACCGTATCATGGAGATCCTGCCAAACGGCAGCATGATCGATAAGATCACCACTTACGATGAATACCTCGAAAGTGATGAGATGGCAAGAAAACGTCAGGTATATACCAGCGAGAACATGCCGGAAGACAACTGATCTCAAACTATACAACAAAGAGCCTCAGCAGTTTCTGCCGGGGCTCTTTGTTTTTCATGCAGCTGCGAAAGCGGTTGGAGAAAAGTCAAAAATGAAACTCTCCGCTTTTTCCTCCTGTTTTCTCTTCCAGATGGACATCTGTCATGACCATCCGTTTATCCAGGGCTTTGCACATATCATAGACGGTAAGGAGAGCAACCGATACACCGGTGAGCGCTTCCATCTCCACTCCTGTCTTCCCTTCCAGTTTAACCGTACAGCGGACAGTGACTCGCGGAGAAGGTTCCTTTTCCAGTTCAAAAGTCACCGCGCAATTCTGCGTCAGCAAAGGATGACACATAGGGATCAGGTGAGCCGTCTGTTTCACTGCCATGATCCCGGCCACCTGGGCCACGGTAAGCACATCCCCTTTTTTGATCGCATGCCCTTCGATGGCCGAAAGCACTTCTTCACTCACCAGAAGACTACCAGTCGCTGTAGCCGTACGGAAAGTTGGCTTTTTTTCTGTTACATCTACCATTCGGGCATTTCCGTTTTCATCAAAATGAGTCCATTCCGACATCATTCTCCTCCTTTTCCATTTTGGGATCAACAAACAAAGATACACCTGTCATACAGAAAATGCAGGCATCTGCTGTCCGTCAAAAAAGCCGCAGAAGCGTTCTCTCTGCGGCTTTTTATCTTTTTAGTTTTTAAACATTTTTCACCGTTGCGATATCGATCAGCTCCAGCTTACGGATGTCTGTGTTCTCAAGACTGGTAACCAGTGCAGTGGCTGTATCCATAGCTGTCAGAACGTTCACACCTGTCTCGATGGCCGTACGACGGATCAGGAAACCGTCTCTGGAATGCTCCACACCCTGAGGCGGAGTATCGATGACCAGATCGATCTCATGACCGAGGATCAGATCCAGAAGGTTCGGTGAAGGCTGTTCTACTTTGTTGGTACGAACGGCATTCACACCTGCTTCCTGAAGAACCTTGGCAGTTCCAAGCGTTGCAAAGATCCGGTAGCCGATCTTCTCAAAACGACGGGCCACATCGATGATATCTTTTTTATCCTCATCACGGACGGTGATGATCATATTCTTATATTTCGGAAGGTTGATGCCTGCTCCAAGGAAGGCTTTATAAAGAGCTTCATTGAAGGTTCTGGCGATACCCAGACACTCACCGGTGGATTTCATCTCCGGTCCAAGACTGATATCCGCGCCGCGGATCTTCTCAAAGGAAAATACCGGCATCTTGATCGCAATATAATCTGCTTCCTTCTGAAGTCCCGGTGTGTAGCCCAGTTCTCTGATCTTCTGTCCGAGGATCACCTTGGTTGCCAGAGGAACAATGGGGATACCGGTTACTTTACTGATATAGGGAACAGTACGGCTGGAACGCGGATTTACCTCGATCACATAGACATCTTCCCCGCAGACGATAAACTGGATATTGATCAGGCCGATGACATGAAGAGATCTTGCCAGTTTTGCAGTATAATCCGTAATGGTGGCTTTTACCTTATCATTCAGGCTCGGAGCCGGATAAACGGAAATACTGTCTCCGGAATGGATACCTGCACGTTCAATGTGTTCCATAATACCCGGGATCAGGATATCCTCGCCGTCGCAGACAGCGTCAACCTCGATCTCTTTTCCTACAAGGTATTTATCTACCAGGATCGGATGCTCCTGTGCGTAACGGTTGATGATGCCGATGTATTTCTCCACATCCTCATCATTGATAGCAATCTGCATGCCCTGTCCGCCCAATACATAAGAAGGACGGACCAGAACCGGGTAACCCAGCTCATTGGCTGCTCTGATACCCTCTGCTGCAGTAAATACGGTCTGTCCCTTCGGTCTCGGGATCTGACACTCTTCCAGGATCGCATCGAAGAGCTCACGGTCCTCAGCTGCATCTACATTCTCTGCAGAGGTTCCAAGAATGGGAACACCCATCTTCATAAGAGCTTCGGTCAGTTTGATCGCTGTCTGGCCACCGAACTGTACTACAGCTCCATCCGGTTTCTCGATGTTTACGACATTCTCCACATCCTCGGGAGTCAGCGGCTCAAAATACAGCTTATCTGCAATGTCGAAGTCCGTACTTACGGTCTCCGGGTTGTTGTTGATGATGATGGTCTCATAACCCTCTTTTCTGAATGCCCAGGTACAATGAACGGAACAGAAATCGAACTCGATACCCTGACCGATACGGATAGGACCGGAACCGAGAACCAGAACCTTTTTCTTGCCGCCGGTCTCAACCGCTTCATTCTCACGGCCGAATACGGAATAGTAATACGGAGTCTCTGCCTCAAACTCTGCGGCACAGGTATCAACCATCTTATAGGCAGCTACAATACCGTTGTCATAACGGAGCTTCTTGATCTCCTCTTCCTCTTTTCCGGTGAGGCGGGCGATGACATTATCCGGGAACTCCAGTCTCTTGGCTTCTTTCAGAAGCTCCACTGTCAGTTCCTGTGTCTTCAGTGCCTGCTCCATCTCCACAAGAATTGCGATCTTGTCAATAAACCACTCATCAATGGCGGTGATGGAGTGGATCGTCTCATAGCTGACACCACGACGAATAGCCTCAGCGATCACCCAGATCCGGCGGTCATCTACGACTTTGAGCTGTTTGATCAGAGCGTCATCATCCAGATTGCTGAAATCATAGGACAGAAGACAGTCTACATGCTGCTCCAGGGAACGGATGGCTTTCATCAGAGCACCCTCAAAGTTATCACAGATACTCATAACCTCTCCGGTTGCTTTCATCTGTGTCGTCAGAGTTCTCTTTGCGGTGATGAATTTATCAAAGGGAAGACGCGGGATCTTTACTACGCAGTAGTCCAGCATGGGCTCAAAGCTTGCATAGGTTTTTCCGGTAATGGCATTCTTGATCTCATCCAGCGTATAACCGAGAGCAATCTTCGCTGCTACCTTTGCGATAGGATATCCGGTAGCCTTACTTGCCAGTGCAGAAGAACGGCTGACACGGGGATTTACCTCGATTACGCAGTACTCAAAGCTTTCCGGATGAAGGGCGAACTGCACGTTACAGCCTCCGGTGATCTTCAGCTCGGAAATGATGTTCAGGGCAGAGGTACGGAGCATCTGGTATTCTTTGTCGCCCAGTGTCTGAGAAGGAGCAACTACGATACTGTCTCCGGTATGAACACCTACCGGGTCAAGGTTTTCCATGTTGCAGACAGTGATCACGTTTCCGGCACTGTCACGCATTACCTCATACTCGATCTCTTTCCAGCCGGCGATGCAGCGCTCTACCAGAACCTGACCTACACGGGAAAGACGGAGTCCGTTCTCCAGGATCTCTACCAGTTCTTCGTAATTGTGTGCGATACCACCGCCGCTTCCTCCAAGTGTATAAGCAGGACGGAGTACGACCGGGTAACCGATCTTCTCAGCGAAAGCCACACCATCTTCTACATTTTCAACAACCAGGGAAGCTGCGATGGGCTCACCGATCTTCTCCATGGTTTCCTTGAATTCCAGACGGTCCTCTGCTTTTTTGATGGTCTCTGAAGTAGTTCCGATCAGGCGGACATTGTGTTCTTTTAAGAAACCTCTCTCTTCCAGCTCCATTGCAAGGTTCAGGCCCGCCTGACCTCCCAGAGTCGGAAGGACGCTGTCCGGTTTTTCTTTTTCAATGAGCTGTTCTACCACTTCTACGGTAAGAGGCTCAATGTATACTTTGTCAGCGATATCTTTATCCGTCATGATGGTAGCCGGATTGGAGTTTAAAAGTACGACCTCGATCCCCTCTTCTTTCAGAGAACGGCAGGCCTGGGTTCCCGCATAGTCAAACTCTGCTGCCTGGCCGATAACGATAGGGCCGGAGCCGATCATGAGGACTTTCTTGATTTCTGGATTCTTAGGCATTCTTTTTTACCTCCATCATCTTCATAAAACGGTCAAAGAGCACACCGGAATCCCGGGGTCCCGGGGAAGCCTCCGGATGGAACTGCACGGTGAAAATATTTTTTCCCGTATAAGCAAGACCTTCGTTGGTTCCGTCGTTTACATTTACAAAAGCAGGCGTTGCCACCTTCGGATCCAGAGTCTCCATATCCACCACATAACCATGGTTCTGTGAGGAAATGTATACACGGCCGGTAGCCAGATCCTTTACCGGATGGTTGCCGCCACGATGGCCGTATTTCATCTTATGGGTATCTGCACCGGTAGCCAGCGCCATGAGCTGATGGCCGAGACAGATGGCAAAGATGGGGATTTCTGTGTCATAAAGCTTTTTGATCTCACGGATCACTCCGGTACATTCCTTCGGATCTCCAGGACCGTTGGAAAGCATGATGCCATCCGGTCTGGAGGCGATGATCTCCTGGGCTGTGGTATCTGCCGGATAAACCGTAACCTCACAGCCTCTCTCATTTAAAGAGCGGGCGATGTTTCTCTTGGCTCCCAGATCCAGAAGAGCCACCTTCGGACCTTCACCTGGAAGTACATATTTCTCTTTGCAGGTAACCTTCTCCACTACTTTTCCGGTGGTGTAGGCTTTCAGCTGCGGAAGGATCTCTTCCAGAGAATAGTTCTCATTTGTGGTGACCATACCGTTCATGGTACCTTTTTCACGAAGGATCTTGGTCAGGGCTCTGGTATCCACACCTGCGATTCCCGGGATATTATATTTTTTCAGGAAATTCTGAATGGTATCCTCAGAGCGGAAGTTGCTGGGCATACGGGAAAGCTCCCGTACGATATATGCATCCGGCCAGGGGCGGTCAGATTCCATATCTTCATAACAAATGCCGTAGTTGCCAATCAGAGGGTAGGTCATTACCACTGCCTGTCCTGCATAGGACGGGTCGGTCAGGACTTCCAGATAACCGGTCATGGAAGTGTTAAACACGATTTCGCTGATTACCTCCCTGGTTGAACCAATGCTGGTTCCGGTAAAGACGGTTCCGTCTTCCAAAATCAGAAATGCTTTCATATGTCACCTAATCCTTTCTAAACAATTGCGGGTTGCACAAAAAAAGGAACGAGAATAAGAACTCCTATTTTCCTATTCGTCGCCCCTCCTTACTTTTGCTCAAATTGTCGATATTCTATCATATCCTCTTCTGCTTTTCAACTGTTTTTTTACATAAAAATGTATTTTTTTCGTTCAAACTGTTTTTTTCCTATGATATACTAAAAAACAAAGTGCCGGGATGTGTCAATACCGCATAGAAAACCATCAGTATCCATTACCAAAAGGAGGAACTCACCATGAGTAAGATCACAAAAGAATTCATCATGCGCGGCAATGTCATGGATATGGCAGTCGGTGTCATTGTCGGCGGAGCGTTCAGCAGCATCATCAACTCTCTCGTCAATGACGTCCTGATGCCTGTCATCAGTCTCGCTACCGGTAAGGTAGATTTTACCAACCTTTTTATCGCACTAGACGGCCAGTCCTACCCAACCCTGGATGCAGCCAAGGCATCCACCTCTGTTTTTGCTTATGGTTCTTTTATCCAGACTGTGATCCAGTTTCTGATCATTGCTTTTTCCATTTTTATGGTGGTAAAAGGCATCAATATGCTCCGCCGGCCAAAACCGGAAGCAGCCCCCACCACCAAAGAGTGCCCTTACTGTAAATCCGAGATCCATATTGATGCGGTAAAATGCCCGCACTGCGCATCCGAGCTTCCCAAAAAGTGAGTCTTAACTGCACCATCAGCTGCATAGACTGTAGGGAAAGCGCCTGTTAAGAGGTTGACTTATGCCACGGACTATGTCTTCTGATACACCGGATAAAGGCCGGTTCCGCATCCATGTGGACTCGGCCCTGAACCGCTCTCCTGTAGAAAACGCCAGGATCCGGATCTTTGATACCGGACAGCCGGAAAAGCTTCTGGAGGAGATCGGCACCGATACAAATGGAAATTCAGAAACCGTGGAGCTTCCGGCTCCGCCCCTTGAGTACAGTATGGAACCAGGTGAAAACCAGCCTTATTCGGAATATACCTTCCAGATCGAGGCAGATGGCTATGAACCTTTTTCCATCTCGGGGGCGGAGCTTTTTTCCGGTTCTCTGGCCCTGCAGGATGTAAAACTTTCTCCAAAAGAGGCTTCCGGAAGCTTTCAGAACTATACGGTTCCCGCACATACCCTCTTCGGCAATTATCCACCGAAGATCGCCGAAGCCGAGATCAAGCCGATCCGCGCCTCCGGCGAGATCGTACTGAGCCGCGTTGTCGTTCCGGAATATATTGTCGTTCACGACGGTTCTCCCAGAGACAGTACGGCCGAGGATCACTATGTCCGTTACTCGGACTATATCAAAAATGTGGCCTCCAGTGAGATCTATGCCACCTGGCCCCGCGCTACGATCACAGCCAACGTACTGGCGATCATGTCCTTTACCCTGAACCGCGTGTATACGGAATGGTACCGGAACCACCAGTAATTCGGGATTGAGGGAAGATCTCATTCAGGTTGATTCTAAATCGAATGTTGACCGAATCGGCCCTGACGTCAATCCGTTCTACCAGCTTATCAACCAGCGTTCTTTTCATATATACATCCGCATTCAGAAAAACATCTTGCCAGGTAGGTATCTGTTTTCTCAGATCTTTCCATTCTTCTGCTGAAACGTCTGCATTTTCAAGTCTGGCTTTTTTCTGATTCACGATTTCCTGCTGTTTTTTCTCTTTTTCTTTCTTCTCATTTATCAGTTTCACAAGATATTCCAGACTCAATGTATATTCCCCGGTCATCGCTTTCGGTATCTTTTCTTCCATGACGGCAATGTCTTTCTGAATTTTTTCCAGCTCCTGCTGCTCTTTGGCGAGATCCTCTTTTAGCCTTCGCTTTTCCCTCTGCTGGTTTTCTTCGACCTCCTCCAGAACATCATCATTTTCCTGAAGCTTCCCTATGTACTCTGCAATGGCCGAAAAGACAATGGGTTCTATTTTATCCGCCCGCAGGACCATGCTTTTTTCATGCGGAGTTCCCTGATAGGCTAGAGGACACTTATAGATATAAGTTCGTCCGCTCCGTTTTTCGCCGGTTTCCTTAATCACCCAGTAATTATACTTGCTCCCGTTTGTCATCTTGGCACCGCAATAGCCACAGTGCAAAACGTTAATCAGGGCAAGCATCCCGGAACTGCTCTTTACCGTCCGGCTTTCTGCGTTCTCAGCAGAAAGCGCATACTGATCTCTTCTCTGCTGTCTGCTTCTCTGCACTGCATTCCAGTCAGCCTCATCAATAATCACGATCGCTTCGTCGGGCTCACTGGCCATGATCCAGTCCTCACTCCCCAGCTTCCGGTATCGTCCATTCAGCTTCTCCCGCCTGTTGTAAGCCGTATACCCGGCATAGATCGGATTCGTCAGAATACTGGTAATCGTCCCGGCTCTCCAGAAATCATTGGGGGCCATTTTGCCATACTGAGGATCTACATTTAAAATCTTGGCGATCTTCGCAGAACCCAGATTTTTATTGGCCGCCAGCTTATAGATGTATTTTACCACATCTGCCTGCTCTTCATCTACTACTAAATGCTTCAAAGCTCTTCCATGTTTACTGATCTCCCCGGATAATTCCAAATGGTATCCGTAAGGCGCCTTCCCGCCCATAAATTTTCCACGTTGAACCAGCTTTTTTGCTGTATCTTTGACTCGCATTCCCGTATCTGAACTGCTCTTCTGAGCATTTCCATACCGGATAGCAAGCATTATCTGGCCCGTAACGTCATTGGATTCAGGAGAAATATGGCCGTCTTTTACGGTATAAATGTCAACACCGTACTTTTTCAGTTCCATGACATAGTTGCCGACATCCCACAGCCGCCTTCCTATTCTATCGTCTTTATAGGCAACCAGAATATCATACTCCCCGTTCTCGGCATCCCGAAGGGCTTCCTGCAATATATCTCTGTCTACAACGGCATTTTTATAGCCGCTGTTGCTTCCCTCAAAATATTCCTTGCCGTCCAGCTGCCAGTCAGAATTTTTCTGCACATACTCCTTCACCAGCTCTCTCTGAACGCTCAGATCTCCGTCTGATTCCAGCTGCTGATTGGAGCTTACCCGCAGAAGCATGCGAACTTTCTTCATTCTTATCTGTCTCCTTCTTACCTGTTCATGAAATTCGGGAAAGGAAAACCTTTCCCGAATCCACCTCACTGAGTTATCTTAGCCAGCATTCTTTCTCAGGGAATCCCTCAGCTCCCCGGACAGAATGTCTTTTACCTCATGCTCAATCCCTAAGTCCCGTTCAGTCTTCCTTGCGGGGAACTCAAAGCGAATTTTTATTCCCGCACTGTCTTCCATTTCAATATACGCATAGTCTCTGTCTTGCATTGGAAATTCCATCCGTACAGATTTTGTTACATTACTATTCTTCCGAACTGAGCTATATTCACGGTTTGTAAGTTTCCCCATATGTATGATCCTCCTTACTTAATTTCTGCTGTCCACTTTACATGCAATCGCCCCATCCAGGCTTTTGCTTCTATGATTGATTGCAAAATGTCCACTCACAATGCATTCTCCTACTTTTAAACCAGATAGCGCATCTTTCCATTCCTTCCAGGAATTTTGCCCTATCAGTTTGGCAATCGTATTTTCGCTGCTCTTCGCTGGCTTAAAAAACAGGAAATTGTTTACCTGCATCAGAGTATCTATCGCTTCTGCACTACACCCTGAAAGAAATTGTGATGCCAGCCA
This sequence comes from Blautia sp. OF03-15BH, assembly GCF_003463065.1. Classification (GTDB taxonomy): domain Bacteria; phylum Bacillota; class Clostridia; order Lachnospirales; family Lachnospiraceae; genus Limivivens. Next base: position 14,516 of record NZ_QSCM01000015.1, on the reverse strand, counting down.
TACGCCTACTCCTCTTTTTCTGCCCTCTCGGAGCATTTCAGACAATGTAGTTCCTTTCCCTAAAGGCATCCATTGAAATTCATCATATAAAATGTAGTCCACACTTCTGCACCGCTCTTTCACTTCCTGCCAAAGAATTTCTGTTAGAAATTCCGTCAGAAACTGCCTGTCAAATTCCCCATGATCCGAAAGCTCGACAATCATAATAAACTTGTCCTGTGGATTTTGGCGAAACACTTCACCCTCCAGCTTGTGCTGTTCCTGTGCAAGCTGCGTCTCGGCTCGTTCCTTGTCGGCTCGGAGCTGTTCAATGTTTTTCGGTTTTGCCATTGTGCTTGACCTCCTTTTTTGATTTTGGGGATAAAAAAAGACCGCCGACTTTTCGCATAGTGCGACCAGTCAACGGTCTGATTTTCGGTATTCGCTGTGTTCTAAAATCAGTTCTTTGAAAGATGGCGTTTTTCAATCTCTAATGTTATGAGGGTAGCAGTCATCAGATAGAGGACGGCGATGACACATTCCAAAGCAAGCGAATTGATAGAGCAAGGATAAAAATGTACTAACGCCATCACCAACAGTCTAAGCGGGAAGTATGTGCCTAACCATACAGAGACTTTGTAAAATCGCTTGCGGAATTGCACTCTTCTCTCATTCTGCTCATTTGCCTTTTTTTGATATGCGTATTCAAAGCCTCCAACCATAGCAATAAAAGGAATAAAACTTAGGACACCAAAGAAAATGTTTTGCAGGATCATAACAGACATGAATTGAATGATCAACACCATCACTTCAAGAGTGATCAAAAAAATCATGATCTGGTGGATGCCGTCTGTTTTGACTTCCTTAACCTTCGGCAGGTCATTGTCGCTTTGGTATTCATCATTTAGCAAGTAGTCTGTTGTAACCTGAAACAGCCTACTGAGTTGAAGAATGTTTGTTGCATCTGGCATAGCTGTTCCCATTTCCCAACGGGAAATGGCTTGCCTTGATACGCCCAGCTTATCAGCTAACTCTTCCTGTGACATTCCATTGGACTTTCTCAACCTAACAATCTTATCTGATAATTTCATAATGAAATCCTCCTTTGATTTGGTGATTTCATTATAGCAATGAACGCTTTCAGCCACCACCACTTCAAGTTTACATTTCCGCAACATAACTTTACACTGTGTTTTACTTGCTGGCGGCGAACAGCATTTTATGCTGTTTGCAGACGGAAAGTCCACAAGGGATAGCCGCATAAGCGGCGCAAGGGAGTGTAGCTCCCTTGACGGAACGAAGTGACGAAACATTCTCGGTCGGGCAGTTTTCTTCTGCTGACTGGGAATGAAGCTCCGCAGGACGCACATACTCCCGATAGGAGAGTATAGAAGTGCACCCTTTCGTTCCTAAAGGGATTTTATCAGTTCGACAAACTGAAAGTTTCTTTTTCTTGATAAATGGGGATTAGTTTTCCTTTTTTCCAATCAGCAATAACCACCTATGGTCAAAGCATATTTGTCCCTCCTTGATATAGGGATTAAAACCTGTTTTATCTCCACCATTCAAATCGTATTCCATTTTATCAATAATATCTTTTTGAATATCCTCTGGTGTACTTGTCAAATCCATCCAACTTTGTAGATTTACAGGAACAAGTGTTGTTTCTTCAAGCTGAAGCTCAAAAGCATCCTCAAACAATGCTTCAAATTCTTCTCTGCTAAGTATTCTTGTATGTGAGTTATCACGCATCGTTTCAATAGCGTCATTAGTTTCACGCAATTCTTCTGTAGTCGCTACCATATCCCAAATAACAAGTTTTCCACCTTTTTTCAAAACTCGTTGCATCTCCCGAAAAGGCTTTTCAGGCTCAACAAAATGGTGCAATGAAAGTCTTGTAATCACAAGGTCAAATGTTTCATCTTCAAAAGGTAAGCATTCCGCATTCCCCGATACAAATGATATGTTCTGAATACCTTCTTGCTTTGCCAGTTTTTTTCCCTGCTCCAACATTGCTTCTGTCAAATCCAAACAAGTAATGTCCTTAACATAAGGAGCCACTGCTCTTCCACATATACAGGTTCCAGCAGCAACCTCCAATGCATGTTCATTGCCCTTTGCCTGAATACTACGAATCAAATAATCGGTATATTCTGCCTTAGACATATGATATGAAGCAAATTTCTCTGCTTGTGTACCAAATGATTTTTTCACTTCATTATAGTTATTCATAAACTTTTACCTCGCTGTAAACTTCAAATTTTCATGTGTTCGACAAACTTGAATTTATGTCAATGCGAACTCAATCTCATCAAGTCTATTTGTTATTGCGTTCTTTCTCCCTGTCTCCTTAAAGCCTATTCGACGATAGAGTCTCTCAGCATTTATATTATTCTCAAGAATCCACAGCGTAGGGGTATCCGTACATTGGCCTACTGCGTATAGTAACAATTTCGTTCCATAACCCATGTTTTGCATATCTGGAAGAATATAAAGATCCTCTATTAAACCCTTTGTTACAGAAACAACCCCTATTGGTTTTTCTTCTATAAGCATATAGAGCTTTGTTCCGTTGTTCATCTTGTTTCTCAAATACTCCCGTTGCCGATCTGGCGTGTGTGTTTCTATGAAATCAGGAGTACAAAATGCACGATGCGATTCCTTCCAGGATATTGAATGGATGGTTGCGGCTTGAAGAAGATTTGTTTCATCTACAGGTACTATCATACTTACCTCCACAAATTCCGATTGAGATTTCACCTGTTTTAAGAAATTTAATAACTGTTATATTTTGTTATTAAATTCTCCGCAAACCATTGAAAACACTGGATTTGTCGCAGGTGAGCTTTCCCTTATTGTTTCCCTTGTGTTATATCGTCCCACCAGTGTTTACGAACTCTGATAAGGGCAAATACAAGGGCAAGAAAAATCTATAAAACAGTATAACACAAAATAAAAGTGACATGGTGAACTGATTAAAATGCTTCTGATTTTTGTAACTGATAACTGATTGAATGATAAGGAGATTCGATACGATGAGAACAATATTTGCAGAATACAATCCACAACGCAATAGCATTGATGTTTATACCTCGGCTGGTTATATGCTCCGCATTGATTGTTGGGAAGCAGAAAAGAATTTAAAAACCACACCTGGATCAGACTGTGCATTAAATGCTCTTGCCATTGATGAACCACTTGAGTATGCAAAATTATATCTTGATGGAAATTTGCAGATGTGGGTAGATGCGGAAGACTCATTAGATATTTTTTAATTTTTAAACAAATACAACAGTTTAAATCGCTATTAACCACAATATTTCTGGAAAATTCATCATAGGTTTGTGCAAATGCAAAGAAACGGCGGTTCTGAAAATCAAAGCCGCCGTTTCATAGGCGCGTGAAAATGTGTCTGCTCTGCGACGGCTTTTTTCTTTTGCCGTCGCGCTGCAGATAACCTATTCGTTCTATTTTGAACTTCTTTTATGCTACCTGATGTCTGCAATAGGAATGAATCGCCAAGAATGTAAACACAAATAATTCAATTCCTGCCGAAATCAAAATAACATGCGGTGTCCAGAAACTCATTCCAACGATATTCAGATAATTGAAATCTGCAAGCTGAGAAAGGAAATTGTTCTGCATACCAATTCCGGCAGATGGAAGTATGGTAGAGAGCCATGTTGCTCCCATCGCTACATAAGCAAAAAGCGGCATGAGAAGAACTACAATAGAGATCAGCAAAACTGTCAATGTGTCTTTACATTTTGCAGACAGGAACAACGTACAGCTAACCGTTGCTAATACAGAAAGTAAGCCCGCTGCTGCGAGAATTATCTGCAACTGCCCCAGATTGATGTTTGGCAGATTAATGATAGAGTATCGCATCTGAAACGATGTTTTTAAGCAATCCGTCCCGAACGCTGCATCTAAAATCAGAATGTGTACCGTGATCCCGACAAGGAAAGTAACAACGAAAAGTGTAAATGCCGCCAGAATTTTGGTAATTGCTAATTGTTTATGCCCGTATTTGGTGGTTCGCAGGATGCTGTCACCGCCCGTTTGATATTCTCCGGCGAAAGTAGATGTTGCGATTGCCACACACAAAATAGCAAGGAACAAAATATAAAACTCAATATAATCAAATGCATCTTTAGAAATTCCAGAATGAAGATAAAATGGCGTATCAAGTTCTGAATATTTTTCAAGAGCTTTCTGCTGTGCGGTTTCGTTTTCTCTTTGCTCATTTCGCATGACATCCTGTAAATGTTCTGCGCACTTTTCATAATAGGCTCCGTCAATGTCATTCGGGTCAATATCCATTAAATCAGCACCAATGCCTGTTAATGGATCAGCAAACGCTTCGGACAGACCTTTCAGCAAGGGACGGATCGGGACGATTTTTTCAATATTTACAGCCAGAGGAAGGCCCTCTTCCTCGACTGGCCCATATTCTCGAACGCAGCTTTGATAAGTTTCCAAAGCCGATTTAATCCTATCCGGGGTCACTTCACCAGCGGATGTTTTATATAAATCTTGTTTGTACTTGATAGCTGCCAAGCCGTCTAATTCTGTAACCGTGCCATCTTCGTTTGGACGGTTAATACCTTCAAATGATGCTCATGTGCCATAAAGTAACACAAAAAAGCAATAGACAGCCTCCACAATTCCGTAATGATTGATGCTTGACGGTCTCCTGAAAGTTCGCTATAATAATAACCGTAAAATTTGAGTGGACTTTTCCGGATTCGGTCATCTTTTTGCCACACAACTGTCTAGTGATAGTTGTGTGGCTTTTTTGTTGCCTGCATCTCGGAAATGTTGACAGAATGGAGGATGATTTTTTATGGAAAACAACTTCTTATCTCTGATCAAGACGCGCCGCAGTGTAAGGGCTTATAAATCAGAGTTTGTCCCCTCCGAGGCTTTGGACGCTGTACTGGAAGCAGGGACTTACGCTCCTACCGGCGGAGGACATCAATCTCCAACCATCATTGCAATTACGGACCCAAAATATAGGAAGGAGATTGCAAAACTAAACGCAGAAGTGATGGGGAGCAACACAGACCCTTATTATGGCGCACCTGTCGTGATCCTGGTTTTGGCAGATGGCTCCGCAAACACCTTTGTTGAGGACGGAAGCTGCGTCCTTGAAAATATGATGCTCGCTGCCCATGCCCTTGGCCTGGGAACCGTATGGGTACATCGGGAACGTGAGATTTTTGACAGTGAAAGCGGCAAGGCTCTCCTGCGGGAGTGGAAGCTACCGGAAACCTTGCGTGGCGTCGGGGCGATTGCATTGGGTTATCCGGCCCAGGAAGCCGGTCATCCCGCTGCACGCAAACAAAACTATATTGTTCGGATTTAATGTCCCGCTGTCCGGCGCAATTTTTTTGCGCCGGACAATTTGTGGAGAGGAGGGAAAGTATGCAGACCAATAATAAAATGGCGGTTGCTCCTGTTGGAAGGCTCATTTGGCAAATGTCGATACCGCCGCTAATCTCCATGTTCCTGCAATATTCCTATAATCTGATAGACAGTGCGTTTATAGCGCGGTTGAGTGAGAATGCACTAACGGCTGTTTCTCTGTCATTCCCGATTACAACACTGATGAATGCGGCGTCTATCTGGATCGGTGTCGGCGTGAATGTACTGATTGCAGGGTATCTTGGGGAGAAAAAGCAGGATGAGGCAAATACCACCGTCACACATGGATTGTTACTGGCCTTTGGAATTGGTGCTTTGCTCAATCTTCTGTCATTACTGATTATGAAACCCTACTTTGGAGCATTCACCAATAATGAAGAAATTTATCAGTTGAGTATGGCCTATATGAGCGTATGTTCGTTCATGCAAATTCCTAACATGGCGCATATCGCAATCCAGAAGATGATACAGGCTACCGGGAACATGGTTGCTCCCATGTGCTTCCAGATTGCAGGAGTGGTCGTTAATTTTGTATTCGACCCACTCCTAATTTTTGGTATTGGTGTTTTTCCGGCTATGGGAATCCGTGGCGCTGCGGTGGCTACTGTTGCGGGCTATTTGTTATCCATGATTTTGGCATTTGCCTTGCTGCTGGGCAAAAAGCAGAAAGTGCGGATAAAGATCAAAGGATTTCATTTGCAAAAGTGGCTGATTGGCCGTATTTTCACCCTTGGACTGCCGTCTTTTATTATGAATGCCCTTAGTTCTTTTATGGTGACTTTTGTAAACTTTTTTCTGGTCGCCTATTCCGATACGGCAATCGCTTTCTTCGGTGCGTATTTTAAGGTGCAGCAGTTGATTGTCATGACGGTCAACGGGCTGATCCAGGGCTGTCTTCCTATTATGCGGTTTAACTACGGTGCGGGAAACAGAGATAGGCTGCACTCTGCTTTCCGCTACGGAACCGCTTTGGTCTCCGGTATGATGATACTGGGAACATTGACCGTCATCCTCTTTCCGGCGCAGCTTTTGGGATTATTTACGGCGTCGGAATCCATGCGTTCCTTTGGAATATCCGCTATGCGGATTATGGCGGTCAGCTACCTGTTCTGCGGATGGTCTACCATGATCTCCACCTATCTTCAGGCAACAGAACAGGTCTTTCCAAGTATGCTGATCCAGCTACTGCGTCAGTTTCTGCTGCTCATTTCATTCATGTGGGGTCTGGAAAAACTCCTGAAGATTACAGGGATCTGGCTGTCCTTCCCTGTCACAGAAACGGCAACATTCGTTCTGGCGCTTCTGATCTTCCGAGCAGGCAGAAAAAAAGAAACGCTTTGCAGCGGTACAAAAACACAGTAAGAACAGGAAAAGGAGAGACGATATGGAAATACATATTAAAAAAGGGCTAGATGCTCTGCAAACAGAAACCGTACTTCGCCTTCTATCACAGACCGTATGGGCATGCAACAGAAAGAAAGAAGCAATTATGGAGTCATGGAAACACTCTATCTGCTATGGAGCCTATACCGCCGACGGAAAACAAATCGGATTTGCAAGAGTGATAACAGACTATGCCACCCAGTATTATATTTGTGATGTTGTTGTGGATGCAGATTTCCGGCACAGGGGTGTGGGCGCCTCTCTCCTAAAGGCGATTACGGCAGAAGACACATACCGTTCCCTGCTGGGAATGCTGATCACGGAAGAGGCTGAACAGTTTTATGAACCCTTTGGCTTCCGAAAAGATCCGATCTGTTTTATGACAAGAAAAGAAACACCGGAGGCAATCACGAATGAATGAAACTTTTATGAAAGAAAAACCGGTATTACCGCTGATTTTATCCATGACCCTGCCTATGGTTTTATCCATGCTGGTTAATTCTCTATACAACATTATCGACAGCTTTTTCGTCGCACAGATTAGCGAGGAAGCTATGACGGCGTTATCACTGGTTTACCCGGTTCAAAATTTCATCAATGCTGTCGGAATTGGATTTGGCGTTGGAATCAACGCAGTCATCGCCTTCTATCTGGGCGCTAGAGATAACAGGAAAGCGGATCAGGCTGCAACGCAGGGACTTGTGCTTGCCGTGATTCATGGCGTTGTCATGACAGTCTGCTGTATCGCAATGATGCCGGCTTTTTTAGGAATGTTCACTTCATCCGAGACAGTGATTGAACTTGGCGTCCGCTATTCTGTTGTTGCGTTCGCTTTTACATTGATTATCATTGTTGGTGTAACATTCGAGAAAATATTCCAGGCAGTAGGAAACATGAAAACAACCATGATAAGCCTGATGTGCGGGTGCATCACAAACATTGTCTTAGACCCCGTTCTGATTTTTGGCTATGGCTTATTCCCGGCAATGGGAATCGAAGGCGCTGCGCTGGCAACCGGTATCGGGCAAACTCTGACGCTGGCAATTTATCTGGTCGTTTATTTTGTGCGGCCAATCCGCGTACATATTCGCAGGCAGTACATTCTGCCCGGCAAAGGAATGGTATTGAAGCTATATTCAATCGGCATTCCTGCCACCTTGAATCTTGCACTTCCGTCTCTTTTGATTTCGGCGCTCAATGCTATTTTAGTAGCATTTTCCGAAGTGTATATTTTGGTTTTGGGAATCTATTACAAATTACAGACTTTCATCTATCTGCCGGCGAATGGCATTGTGCAGGGGATGCGCCCCCTGATCGGCTATAACTACGGCGCGGGCGAGAACAAAAGGGTCAGTCAGATTTATAAGATTGTCTTGTGCATGAGCGGTATCATTATGGTACTTGGAACAGTGATATGCCTTCTGATCCCCGGCCAGCTTATGGGGCTGTTTACCCACACAGAAGCGACGATTCAAGCCGGGGAAACGGCTCTGCGTATCATCGGTGCTGGGTTTATCGTTTCTGCGGTTTCCGTTACATCTTCCGGCGCATTGGAGGGACTTGGAAAAGGCACTCCTTCATTACTGATTTCCCTTTGCCGGTATGTAGTAGTCATCATCCCGGCCGCGTTTTTACTCAGCAGGTTTTTCGGGGCCGTTGGCGTCTGGAATGCGTTTTGGGTCACGGAAGTGATTACAGCAATCATTTCTATTTGTATTTACTACAAGGCAATAGCAAAGCCAGCCGAGCCAGTCAACGGTCAAGATGAACGGCGCCATACGCGCCGCCGTTGACAGCCCCGCCCGCCTTTGCAGATTGATATCATTTACTGCTGTTTTGTCTTTGAACCGCTTGCTTAAATGCTCTATTTCCAGTTCCATGCTTACACTCCTCGTGCTAATATGATAATATATATTAGCACGAAAATAAAGACATATAGTACCAATAAAATATCGGTATTTTTGTTTTAATGATATCCCCTTGTTTCTCGCCATCCCCTTACATACCACCTGATTCCAACATATACCAGTTGCACGAATAATAAGAGAAATAGCAGATTGATTGGCAATGTTGTCTTTATCCACTTCCCAAAGTAGATAGCTGTTGCCATGCTTATAAGTATTACCATTATGGTAATACTGTCCCAACAGTATTTCTTATATAGACCTACAATCTTTATTCCGATGAATGCCAAAAATATTCCCGCACCCACCAGACAGCCACCGCAGATCAGTATTCTTATCAGCCAGTATATAATTCCGGCAACGACAGGATTGGATATTCCATTACTAATCTGTGCCACGTTCTTTCCTATCAGTACAACCCAGCCGGCAATGGTCTGTACAAAAGTGGCGATTGTATCAAAGAATACCACGCAATCAGAAATAAATATTTTTGACCGTATCATCTGAAAAAGAGTAGTTGATACGGAATACCATATCAGCAGAAACATCAATGCTTCATACATGGCTGTTTTTGTTTTATATCTGCCTGCCAGTTTTTCTCTCTGCGTATCATACTTTTCCTTGGCTTTCAGATAAGCTGTCTGGTTACAGTTCCCACACTTTTGATAGAGTACCGGCTTTTCAACCGGTATCCCTACTTTTTTCTGATGGGAGATTGAATAATCCCGTTCCTGTTCTGCCTGCCTTAGCTTATCTTGACATTCCTCTGTCATGATTTCGGCAGCGTGCGTTTTCTCTTTCTCGCTCTGCAACAATTCTTTTGTTTTCCTCAAGTCGTTCTTTAAGGCTTGAATGTTCCCTGCTTTGTTCTCGCTGTTTAACTTCTCGTTCAAGGTCAGCGATTTGTCGAGCTGTATTTTCAATTTCTCGATAGTCCGGTCTTTCTGGTCGAGTTCTTCCTGCATCTGCTCTGTCAGCAGTAGCAATTCTTCCAGTTGGTCGTCGCTCTTTGAGTTTTCGTATTCTGTCATCTATATCCCTCGCTTTCTCTATCTGCTGTTCAATGTCAGCAATTCGTTGTTCTGTTTCTGCAATAATCGGTTCTCGCTGTTTAATTTCTGTGCCAATTCTTGCCATTGCTGATTCTCGTCTGTGAGTTGCTGTATCTGGTCTGTCTTTTCTGCCAGAAGTATCAACAGTTCTTCTGTATCCGGCAAGATTTGAAGCAGCTCTGATAATTCTTTCTCTAATTGCTGCAATCGTTCTTCCTGCTCCTGAAAGCACATCAGCTTCTCGTCCTTTTCCTGTATCTCCTGAAGCATCTCTGCCATGATATTCTGCTGTTCCTCTATCTGTGTAATCATTGCTTCCATCATGGGAATTACTTCTTTGCTTTCTTCTAATGTCATTCAACCACTCCCTCCACATCGACAATGCACCGGACACCTTACCAAAGGTTGCAATTACCTTTTGCAGCAGTGCATTTTGTTTTTTAATCATCTGGTTTTCCTCTACCTTCCATGAACCATTCCATATCTGTCCGGTGAGATATTTTTCCTCAATCTTTCTTGCATCCGCACCCTCATGAATCGTAGGGACTTTTAATTTGCCCTGTCTTTCATAAGAGCGGTGGTCAATCTGATTGTCTATGGATAAATGCCGGTTACACATCCTAGCCCATTCGCTTCGCCATAACTCACAATTCTTTGGATTATTCCAGCCGGTAGCATCGGTCAGAACCCGTTTCCATTGTTTTCGGTTTCTTGCCCCGACTTTCTGTACTCCGTTTTCATCAAGTACCGGAATGCGGATTCCATGCCGGTCAGGATTTTTCTTATCCTGCCACCAGTCCGGGTGGGATTCATCAACCACAATATTTCCGTCAGTATCTCTGACAAAATCCCAGTCCTTGACTTCTTTGCTGCCCCATGAATGATCCAGATTGAATGGTCGCATGGTTACAAGTAAATGCACATGTGGGTTTCCATCGCCCTTATCGTGTATGCTCCAGTCGACACACATTCCCTTATCCACGAAAGTCTTTTGAATATATTCGGTTGTATAATCAATCTGTTCCTGTCTGCTCCATTCTTTCGGCAGGGAAAATTCAAATGAGCGTCCAAGCTGTGCATCTGCATTTTTTTCTATCTTCAATACCTCATTCCATAGACGCTGTTTCTGAAATGTGATTTTAAACTTTTCCAGTGCGGCATCTTTATCATCCGCTCTTTTATAACGGATAGACTGTTGAAACCTTTTTATATTTTCTTCCGGTACATGCAGCCATTCAGGAGGTGCATTTTCGCACATCATCAGACTGGTGTAGACGACTTCCTTTTTGGAAGTATAGTAACTGATTCTGCCTGTTTCCTCATTCTTCATCACATCTCCATTAAGATATGCCGATGCGGATATGACAGATTTTCCTTTACTGCGCCCGACAATCTTTACTGTAAAGTGAAATATCGCCATGATACGATTCCCCCTTTCTGCCGTATCCGGCATTGATTTCCGACAGCATCTTCTTCTGGTTTGGCAGAAGTGAAGCTGTCGGAACGCCCTCTGCGCAAGAGTGCCCCCTGCGGCATGAGCAGGTCTGGCTGAAAGCCCCGCCGACGGAACGAGCCCGGCAAGCGTAAGCGCAGACCGGTTGCCACTTGTGGCAAACTTATAAGGACGACCTCTGGTTGTCCATAAGTGCGCCCTTCATTCAAAGGCAATGAAGGGAATGGAAAAACCACTCCCTCCGCCATTACACTTCCTCCATATCTGTAAGTGGCTCTTTCTGCATCGCCTTTGAGAAAAACTTTCCGTTTGTTTCCTGCCTTTTTAAGAAGCCTATCAACTTTGGTAAATCTTCCTCCTCAATCGGACAGCCAAGAACCGATTCCACTGCGCCACCAATCTGACAGAGCCTGTGGGTTCGTTTTTTACTTTCCTCTGCTTTCTTTCTCTTTTCCAGTTCCTTCCGCTGTGCAATGAGCTTTTTTGTAGCTTCAATGCTTTCCTGTTCCTTTTTCTCTAATGCACGTATTCTTTCTTCATAAGTCTTTGTTGATTTCGCCATATCGTCTTCATCCTTTCTTTTTCCGATAAACAACAGTTCCCGGTTGCATATCAGGAGAAGCACATGGTATAATCCTCTTGCGTGTAGGTATATCATGGCTTCGGTCTGATAGAACCTTTGGCGGTTTCTTAGGAAGCCGCCTTTTTAAGTTGCCACATTTCTTGTGACAGCTTTTACATTTCCTTTATCCCTCAGATCACGCCCCTCGTTGGCTTCCATGAACTTTTCCAGAATGTCAATTTTAATAAGGACTTTTCTTCCGACCTTTAATACCGGAAGCTTCTTCCATTCAACCAGCTTTCTCAAAGTGTTTCTGCCAATTCCTGTATAGTCGGCTGCTTCCTCGATGGATAATGCAATCTTTCTTTCCGTCATCTTGTCACCTCCCTATAAATTGCATTATGCAATTTTTGTTGTGCTGTTAGTATAGCGGTTTTATATTGTGTTGTCAAGCGTTATGAAATTTTAAAAATAATTATTATATTGCATATTGCAATTATGCGAGGTACATGCTATAATCCATACATACCGAAAAAGGAGGCAATCAGCATGAAAGATAAAGAACTACGCAAGCTGATAGGCAGCAGGGCAAAACAGCGTCGTCTGGAATTAAATCTGACACAGCCTTATGTTGCAGAGAAGATGGGAGTTACAGCTTCCACAATCCTGCGTTATGAGAATGGTTCGATTGACAATACCAAAAAGATGGTGCTGGAAGGTCTTTCGGAAGCACTTCATGTATCTATTGAATGGCTCAGAGGGGAAACCGATGAATACGAAACCGATATTACGGATAAGAAAGAATTACAGATTCGTGATGCAATGGGCGATATTCTCAAACAGTTACCTCTCGACCTTAGTAAAAAGGAAGATGCTTTTTCCAAAGATTTACTGCTGTTGATGTTAAAGCAATATAACCTGTTTCTGGAATCATTCCAGTTTGCCTGCAAGAATTACAAGGGCAACACGAATGAAGCTGATATTGCAAAAGTAATGGGGTTTGAATCGAATGATGAATATAACGAGATTATGTTTCTCCGGGAGATCACCCACACTGTTAATGCCTTTAACGACATGGCAGATATCGTAAGGCTTTATTCCAAGAAACCGGAAATGGCAGAACAAAGGCTTGAAAATCTTTTATCAGAAGTTTTGTATGAGGATTCCGATTCGGTATAGAATGACAACCGGAGTTATGATATACTTACACGCAAGAAGCATTTCATCAGTTCCGATTGTCTGATATCGAAAGGAGACACACGATTATGGCAAAAGGATCTGTAAGAAAAAAAGGAAAGAAATGGTACTACCGCTTCTATGTAGAAGATGCAAGCGGCAATCTTGTTCAGAAAGAATACGCTGGAACAGAAAGTAAAAGTGAAACGGAAAAACTGCTCCGTCAGGCAATGGATGATTACGAAAGCAAGAAATTTGTCGCAAAGACAGATAATCTTACTGTAGGAGAACTTCTTGATATGTGGGCGGAAGAAGAACTGAAAGTCGGAACACTCAGCAATGGTACAGTGGAAAATTATCTTGGTGCAATCCGTTGTATCAAGAAACATCCAATTGCAGAACGCAAATTGAAAACTGTTACTGCTGAACATTTACAGGCATTTCTCGATCTGCTTACATTCGGTGGGGAATTTCCAGATGGAAAAGTGAGAAAAGGATACAGCAAAGATTACATCCATTCCTTTTCAGTAGTATTACAGCAGGCTTTCCGGTTTGCAGTATTTCCAAAACAGTTGATTACTTTTAATCCCATGCAGTATATTAAGCTGAAAAAACAGGCAGAGGATGTGGATTTATTCTCCGATGATGAAGTAGAAGAAGGCATACAGCCTATTTCACATGAAGATTATGAGAGACTGATAGAATACCTCAAAGTAAGGAATCCACCTGCAATCCTGCCAATCCAGATCGCATACTATGCGGGACTTCGTATCGGTGAAGTTTGCGGATTGACATGGCAGGACATCAATCTTGAAGAACAATGCCTGACCATTAAAAGAAGTATCCGCTATGATGGCACAAAACATAAAAACATCATCGGACCGACCAAGCGAAAGAAAGTAAGGATTGTTGATTTTGGTAATACTCTGACCGAATTACTTAAAACCGCCAGAAAAGAACAGCTTAAAAGCCGGATGCAGTATGGTGAACTTTACCACCGCAATTTCTACAAGGAAGTACAGGACAAAAACAGAGTGTATTATGAATATTATCATCTGGACGGAACCGAAGAAATCCCGGTAGATTACAAGGAAATCTCCTTTGTCTGCCTGAGACCGGACGAATGTCTGGAACTGCCAAGCACACTCAGCATTGCCTGCCGATCAGTTGCAAAAAGGCTGGACGGATTTGAGAATTTCCATTTCCACCAGTTGCGACACACCTACACAAGCAACCTCCTCTCAAACGGAGCTGCCCCAAAAGATGTGCAGGAACTGTTAGGACACTCTGATGTCAGTACCACAATGAATGTCTATGCCCACTCTACAAGAAAAGCAAAGCGAAACTCTGCTAGACTTCTTGATAAAGTAGCAGGCAACGACTAAATAAAAAGTTCCCTTATTTCCCTTGCGGATTCCGCATAAGGGCAAAAATAAGGGAAAATACATATCATTTCACTATCTAATGGGCTGGAAAGCCCGTAAAATAAGGAAAGTTCAGGAAATCTCTCCACAAATTCCGATTGAACAAAATCGCTGCGCGATGGCCTACCAAGGCTATGGCATAGCGATTTTCTTTTT
>NZ_QSCM01000014.1:62483-73529 GCF_003463065.1 Blautia sp. OF03-15BH | reverse complement strand
ATCTGCATAAGGTGACAAGATATCTTGCAGAATATTGCCGGGAACAGGGAGTCACCTGTTTTATCCCCAATTAGGTGTAAAACTCTGCTCGATGGCGGGCGGCGGCGTACAAAAAATCTATATGGTGTTTTTAAGAGAACCGTCCCGGCGGGACAGGTCAGGCAGTGACCTGTTCCACTTCCGGGATGGGTTTGAGATTAAAATGAATTTCGATAGAAATGTGTCTTGTTTTATCTTCGTCAATGCGCTCATGCACGACGATTTCTTTGATTAAGCGGTTGAGGGTGGCTGCGTCCAGCTCTGTGATATTGGCGTATTCCTGAATGGCTTCCACCCATTGTTTTGCGTCATTGGCAAGCTGGACTTCATCGGACAGCCGCTTTCTGCCCTCGGACACTTTTGCTTTAAGCTCCGCTTGCTCGGTCTGTGTCTTTTCCAGCATGGTGTTGAAATTCTGCTCACTGATACGCCCTGCAATCATATCCTCATAAAGCCGCATGACCATTTTATCCAGAACCTCAATCCGTTCCTCGTCCCTTGTAAGGGAGCGTTCCATTGCTTCCCGCTGTTCCCGCTGCTCGGCTTCACAGGTATTAGTCAGGCGGTCGGCAACCGCTTTCCCGTCCATCAGGGCAGCTCTGGCACATTCCCGGATTTTCCGCAGCACATGGCTGTAAAGGGTGTCATAGTCAATCCGGTGCTGGGTGCAGTGGTTCTTTCCAAAGGCATTGTAGGTCTTGCAGGAATAAATCTGCTGGGGATGTTTTGCGTTTGTGTAGCGTATCGTCAGCGACTTCCCACACTCGCCGCATTTTATCAGTCCGGCAAACAGGCTGATTTCATTGGTCTGCCCCGGACGCTGGCGGGATTTCAGCTTGTTCTGCACAATGTCAAAGCTCATGCGGTCAATCAGCGGTTCATGCTGTCCCTCCACCACAATCCAGTCCTCCGGCTTCTTTTCTCCAATCGTGCCGATTTTGAAACGGTAGTCTTTTTTCTGGGAAGCAATCGCCCCGGTGTAGACGGGATTCATCAAGAGGTCTTTGATAACGGAGAAGTCCCACATATACCGTCCGTTTTCTGGGTCTTTCTTTTCCCATTTGGTGCGGGTATTGCGAAGCCCCCGTTCCCGGTTCCACCATGTGGGGCAGGGGATTTTTTCTTCCTCCAGCCGTCTGCGGATATAGTTCGGACCATGACCGTTCAGGGCATATCCGAAAATCAGCCGCACAATCGGGGCGGTTTCCTCGTCAATGAGCAGATGGTTTCTGTCCTCTGGGTCTTTCCGATACCCAAAGGGGGCAAGACACCCGGTAAACTGTCCTTTCTGCGCTTTCAGAAGATAAGAGGAATGGACTTTCTTGGAAATATCCTTGCTGTACATCTCGTTCAGGATATTCTTGAACGGGGCAATATCGTTGTTATCCCGCAGGGTGTCGATACCGTCATTCATGGCGATATAGCGGACACCGTTTCTTGGGAAAAAGTCCTCAATCAAATGCCCGGTTTGCAGATAGTTACGCCCCAGTCGGCTGAGGTCTTTCGTGATGACAAGGTTGATTTGCCTGCGCTCAATGGCTCTCAACATTCTCTGTAAATCAGGACGCTCCATATTAAGACCTGTGAAGCCATCGTCCTGATAGACTGCCACAACCTCCCATCCCTGCTTTTCGCAGTATTTTTCCAGCATATCACGCTGGTTTGCGATACTGGCACTTTCGCCTTGCAGGTCATCGTCCTTTGACAGCCTGCAATAGACCGCTGCACGATACCCTCCGGCAAGTGCCGAACCGATTGTTCTGTATTCCATTTCGTTCATCATAGCCATTTACCCACACAATCCAGACGGTATCTGGCTCTTTTGAACCTCATCTTCATTATAGCTCATATCTTTTCTTTTAGCAAGATATTCTTTCGTATTTGTCTTACCGTATTTCTGGGAAATCAGGCTGACGAACACATCGGTTGCGTCCAGTTCCCCGTCAAATACCGTTGTAACATGAATCTCTGTTTTGTTTTTTGCCATAGGCAGTTATCCTCCATACATGAAAATAGCCAGACAGAGGGTGTCGGCAACGAAGTCCGGCAACGGGCTTCAAAAGACCTTGCAAACAATCTCAATCTGGCGATGGTTACTATTTATACTTTTCTTTTATTTTTCTGTTGTTTTGGTTGTCATAGGGGAGAAAAGCCGATAGTTTCGGGATTTTCCCCGGCAACCGGCTCGGCAACGGGATAGCAACAGGGGGTGCAACGGGCTGCCATTTTCAGAACGGAAGCTCCATCTGTTCTGTGACCTCCACAAAACCGTCCATCGTTTTTTCAGACGGGTTGCCGGAGTCCGTTGCCGGGTTTTCACGCTCCCAGCCCTTTTGTCTGCCATATTCGGAAAACATTCTTGGGTTCGGGAAGTACCGCCAGCCAGAAATGCACTGGTTCATAATCTCGTTGATTTCCCGGATTTCCCATTGCTTCGGCTCGTCAAAGGCATGGTTCAAGGCTTCCTTATAGAGCTGCTTGGAGCAGACCATGCTCCCGGTGTACTTATCAAGATACGCCTGTATCATCCCGGCTTTGGTGTCCTCCGGCATAAAATCCCGCTGGTGTTCTTTGAGATACCGCTGCATGGCAGGGCTGAAAGCCAGCTTGAACCTGCCGCTTCTGTAAATTTCCATCGCTTCTGCCCACATCTGCTCGATATAGGCTCTGGAAGCGGCTTCGTCCTCCAAAATGTGAACCTCGGCTTGCTCCGGGTACACCATGACGGGGATAAAGCGGCGGTTGCCGGAACGGTCAAGGGGCAGGAAGTCAAGGGCATTGGAAGTGCCGCCAAACACGCACTGACGGGGGCGGTCTGCTGGGTGGGTTTCATAGGGTATCTTGTAAACCTCTTTCTGTCGGCTTAAAAATGACTTGATTTCCTCAATGCTCTTGGCGTTGGCGGTTGCCATCATTTCCGACATTTCGATAATCCAGTGACCTTGCAGCTTGCGGTACACATTGTCATCGTCCAACTTCCGCAAATCATCGGAGAACCACTCGTCCCGGACTGCCAGCAGACGGAAGAATGTGGACTTTCCAGCCCCCTGACCGCCTACCAGACAAAGCATGATTTCAAACTTGCACCCCGGCTGAAAGGCTCGTGAGATTGCACCCAGCAGGAACAGCTTCAACGCTTCATAGGTGTAATCGTCTGCGTCAGCCCCCAGAAAGTGCCGCAGGCAGAAACGGATTCGTTCTGTACCGTCCCACACAAGGGCGCTTAAATAGTCCCGGATGGGATGGTACTTGTTTTCATTCGCCACAATCCCGATGGCATTATCAATCTTTTTCTCATTGGTAAGCCCGTAGGTTTCTTCCAGATAAAGAAGCAGATACTTCATGTCCGTATCGTTCAGGGCGGTGCTTTCCCTGTGAAAACCGATGGGCTTTATGATGTCCTTGCGGTCAGTCAGGATGTTGTATGCGATAGCCCCGGAAAGCAGCGGGTCACGCTGGAATACGGTCAGGCAGTTCCGTATGCTCTGACGGACACCGCCTTTCTCGGTGGTTTCCAGCCCCGCCTTGATTTCCTCAATGCTCTGGGGCGGTTGCATGGCGTTCATGGTGTTTTTTAGTTCTTGCTGCGGCTGCGGCTGCAAGTTCTGCCATTCGCTGTTCAAGCTGTATCACATCCTTTCCGTAGTCCGTAATCAAAGCCGCTTTTTCCTCCGTTTCCCCAAAGAGCAGCACATCCAGCAGATATTCCACTTGGTCTTGCTTCTGTAAGGCTTCCACAAACCGGGGATGAACGGCTTCCTCCGGGGAGTGCGGGGCATATTCCTTTCTCCATGCCCGGAGCAGGTGGAGATAATCGGCAAGGATACGGAAGCAACGGTTTTTTGCTTCCTGAAACTGTTCCTCCGGGGATTTCTGCCGGGGCTTGGGCTTTTTTGCCTTTCCCGGCGGTTTCCAGTCCTCATAGGAAAGCCCGAAGTCCTGTGCCAGTTGTACGGCGGCTTCTTTCTTTCCCAGCCCATACAGGGCGGCGGTAAAATCAATCACATCCCCATCAGCACCGCAGCCGAAGCAGTGGTAACGCCGATCCAGCTTCATGCTTGGGGTTTTATCGTTATGGAACGGGCAGCAAGCCATCCCGTTCCGACCTACATGGATTCCATAATGCTCCGCAGCCTGTCTTGTTGTGACGGACTGCTTCACAGCTTCAAATACATTCAAATCTATCCCTCCTTGAAAACAAAAAAGCACCTGACATTCTCTGATTGAAAATGGCAAGTGCCTGTTAAAGTTCCATATCCTGTTGTTTGTGTTTCGTCTGTGTCGGGACAGTTCTTTGTGCTTTTTTCTCGTCTGCCTTATCCTGCAAGACTTCCTTGATGGGCTGCTTCTTAGGCGGCTCTTTACTTTCCTCTGTGCCGGGTGTGGCTTTCCGTACCCAGTAGCGGATGTCCCGCAGCTTCTTCAAATCCTCCTGTACCTCGGTCAGCGGTACTTTCAGCTCTGCGATTTCGCTGAGAAGGGTTTCCTGCTCCTCTTGCAGCTCCTTTTGGGTACTATCCTTATCGTCCGGGTGTTTGGCAAGGTAGGCGGTGGCTTTCTCATACCGGGCAACCTCCGGGTGTTCCAGCTTGAATTTTTCCTTAGTTTTCTTGAAAAATATCTTCTGGTATTTCTCATAAACGGGCTTACATTCCTTACAGTCCGTCCGGGCGGCAAGGATAGCGTCAATCACGTTGCTGCGGGTTTCCTTTGGCTTCATCTGCTTTCGGTAGTCGGCGGCAGATTTCCCGGACGTTTCTATAAAGTTTTCCAAATCCTCCACGGTGGAAAGTCCCTTTCTCTGAAGATAGGACAGGGCTTCGCTGACTGCCTTTAAGTCTTTGGAAGTTCCACGGTTTTGTCCCGCCCGTGTCCAGTCGCTCCGTTCTGCCTTTCGTACCTCCATGTACTTCATCAACAGATTGGGAAGAAATACCGCTTCCTCCGCAGCTTTTTCCGCAAGCAGTTCTTTTCGTTTTTCACTAAGCTCGATAATCCAGCCTTTGAGATTTTTAATAAGCTGCCGGATAGACTTCATCAGGCTGTTGGCGGCTTTGATTTCCCGGTTCAGATTTCTGATGTTGGTCTGAATCCCTCGCTTTTCCATCTGCCGGACAGCAGCACCCTCATGGACGGTAGGGATAATATCAAGCCCCTGTCTTTCATAAGAACGGAGATCCACCCGCTCCGGGCGGTTGTTGGCTTCCAGATAGCGGTTCTGGATGATCTCCCATTCATGCCGCCAGATTTCACAATACTTGCGGTCGTTCCAGTCAACCGTATCTTCCTTGTGACTTTTCCATCTGCCGGACGGAAGTTTTATCCGTTCCCCGTTCTCGTCAAGGTCATAAACCTTGCGGCTCTTGGGAAGCCATTTCCCATGTTCATCCATTGCCCGCATAGTCAGCATGACATGAGCGTGAGGGTTTCCGTCCCCTTTGTCATGGATGGCAAAATCCACGCACATTCCTTTGGAAACAAACTGCTGATTGCAGAAATCCCGGACAAGGGCGGCGTACTGGTCGGGCGGTATCTCTCTGGGGATGGTAAGCACCCACCGCCTTGCAAGCTGGGAATTCCATTGCTTCTCCACCGCTTCGGCGGCGTTCCATAAAGTATTGCGGTCTGCATACGACCGTGGGGCATTTGCCGGAAGCAAGATTTCATTGTGGACGATACCACGCTTTTCCGGGTAGTGCTTCACTTCCTGATCGTATCCACAGAACAGCTTTTCGCCGCTCTGGTAGGCAGCGGCGGCAACCGCAGACTGCTGTTGGCTTCGCTGCACAATCGAGATTTCGTTGTGTGGACAGGGCATTTCGTGTCCCTCCTTTCGGTAATTGGTGGATGGGGTGGCGTTTTACCACCTCATTTGGGGCAGAAAAAAAGCAGGAGACCTTTTCAGATTTCCTGCTCGGTGGTGCCGCCGGTGGGCGGCTGGTATTCAGTTTTGAAAGTTCGGGTCAGGGTGGCCCGATGATGAAATAAAATATCTGCATGAAGATTATTCAACTTCTTTTAGTAATTCTTCAACAGAAATACCGTAAAGTTTTGCAAGTGCAAAAAGATTTGATGTGGAAGGGTCGGATGTTCCATTTTCCCATTTTGAAACAGCCTGCCTGCTAACACCAATCGTTTCAGCAACAAATTCCTGCGTCATTTTGCACTGTGTTCTGTGTACTTTGAGTGCTTCACCCAACGATTTCCTCACTACGGATTTTTCCTGCCGTACATCTTTTGAATGGATATATTTGAGTAATGCACGAACAATAAGGGTAAGCAAACCAACAAAGATACATAAGAAAATTATTCCAACGATTATCATAAATACGGTTACTTTCATTTGACCACCTCCTAATGTTGCTGTTGGCTTCATTTCTCTGTACGGATATATTTAAGCAATGCACGAATAACAAGGATAAGCAAGCCGACAAAGATACATGAGAAAACTATTCCGACTACAATCATAATGATGTTTACTAACATTTGGATGACCTCCTTTCTTTGTTGGCTTTATTCTATCTGAATTACCGTGTTGCTACCACCAACTATCAAGCAATTATCAGTTGCATATCGGTTGCACAATGATAGCGTTCTGTTTTTTGACCTTATTATACTAAATTACCGTAGATAAGGATAGCTCGACTGATAAAACTTGCTGGACGGGAACAGCTTGCAGCGCAAGGTGTTTCCGGGCGGCAAGTCCACAAAAGGGTAGCTGGCGACAGCCAGCGCAGGGGAAGCGTAGCGTCCCCTGTATGATTTGGAGCAGACCATGACTGCGGAAAATCACAGCCCTCCGGCGAGGAGCCTTCGGAGAACGCAATGCACCAACCTTTGGGTGGTGTATAATTGCGCCCTTAGTAAACTAAGGGGGTTCCGGCATCTCCCGTTCCAGCAGTTTTTTCAATAGTTCCTGCGTGTCCTGTCTGTGAAAAATGAGTTTCAACAACAGCATGACATCATCATCTGTCAGGCGTTCCGGCTCTTGCAGAAAACTTTCCAGCATACCGCCACGGGTACAGAGCCGGTGCGTCCGTTCCTTTCGGGTAAGCTGTTTCAACTGGTGCTGCAATGCCTTTTCATCATTGATGGCTTTCCGCAGTTTCTTTTCGCTTTTTTCCAACTCCCGATTGAGTTTTTCCAGCTTTGAGGTATCAGGCAAGGGCAGCGTCCTCCTTTCCCGGTATCAGCACATAAATCCGGTTTGGTTCTCCAATGCCCTGACGCACCCGCATGATAAGTCCGGCAGTTTCCAGTTCATTCAGAGAACGCTTGACCGTCATGGAGCTGCGGGACAGGACTGCGGCAATGGCTGTGACAGGGAAGCAGACAAAGAGGATTCCGTTCTCGTCCTCCTGCCCTTTGGAGAGCATAGCGTCCAGCATCCGGCAGTACATGACCTTTGCGGTGCTGCTGACTGGAAATCCTGTCAACGCTCTGGGAAAAGGCATACAGGGCGGCAATGGTGTGTCTATCGTCATAAATTCAAAATTCATTCTGTGTGTTCCTCCTTTTTCTTTGCTCGTTTGGATAAATAACAGGGGCAGTCAATCACAACCGCCCGGAAGCTCTGCTTGCACCCATGCTGGCATTTCCGGCATAATTCGTTGTAAGTGACACGCCCCCGGTCATTGAGGTAAAAGGAAAGCTCATACTTCCTCTTTTTGCTCATTCTCGGCATATTGCGCTTCCTCCCGTTTTAGTGTATGGTTTCGGGGCGATTTTCGGTAAAATTACAGCCATAGAGCCGCTTAAAATCTCCCGAAGTATCAGCGATAGGGTAGACTGTCCCCCTATCAGATTGTTGTGTTTCGGTATCATTTCGGTGTCAGTTCGCCAGTTCTCCCCGGTGTCGTTCCTCCCCTGAATCTCACAGCGGCGTATCGCTCCCTTTGGTACGCTCGTTTTGGTCAGGGTTCCTCCATATCCCTGCCAAAATTCATGGCGCTACATCGCCGGGGAAGCATATCCCACACAGGCTGGTCATTCGATTGGAATAATCCATCGATGAACTACCTGTATCATAGAACATTTTTGTGCCCTGTGCCGTATGTCCACAAAGTAGGAATTAAGGGTAAAAATCAGAAATTTCCACGATTACGGAAAGTGTGATATAATCCAGATAAGCGGCAGCAATGAAACCGTTGGAAAGGAGCGTGTGCCCATGAAAGGAGCAACAAGCATACAGGAACGCCTTTGGGAACTCCGCAAGGACAAAGGCTTAAATCTGGAAGAACTATCAAAACTAACGGGTATTTCTAAATCAGCCCTTGGCAGTTATGAAAAAGAAGATTTTAAGGAAATCAATCATGGCAACCTTATCACGCTGGCAGACTTCTATGGGGTTTCCGTCGATTATCTGCTGTGCCGGACAGAGAACAGGGAGCAGATCAACACGCCACTGACGGAGCTGCATTTGAACGATGAAATGGTTGCACTTCTGAAAAGCGGTCGGATCAACAACCGTCTGCTCTGCGAACTTGCCACCCATAAGGACTTTATCAAGTTTCTTGCGGACATTGAGATTTATGTGGATGGGATTGCCACCATGCAGATTCAAAACCTCAACACCCTTGTCGATACTGTCCGACATGAAATCATAGAACGGTATCGCCCTGGCGAAGATGACCCACATTTGAAAGTGCTGCAAGCCGCCCATATCAGTGATGATGAATATTTCAGCCACATGGTTCTGGATGACCTAAACCTGATTATCCGGGATATTCGGGAAACCCATAAAAAGGATAGTGAGAGTGCGCCCCAGACCACTGTTGCCAATGAACTGAAAGAAAATCTGGAAGCGGTCGAAAATTTCAAGGGCAGCCGTTTGGAAAAACTGGCAGTGCTTTACTGCAAGCAGCTCGGTATCAACTATAAAAATCTGTCAGATGAAGAATTTCGCTGGCTTATTCGGATTCTCCAAAAATCAAAGAAAACGGGAACGCCTATCAACCAGAGGAAAAAACGGTAAAGGAAAACCGCTGTTGCATGGTTTGTTGGATTCCATGTAGCAGCGGTTTGTGCTGTGGTTATTACTTCATTCGTTTTCTTAATATTCGGCGATAATTTGTTTCTCCCTTTGGTGCGTCCTGTATAATTTCCAACACACCATCTTCAAGCATTTTATCAATGCGATTGGAAATCCATACATCACTAATTCCAAGTTGATATTTTCCTAAAACATTACCTATGACAATAGCCATTTTGAATTGCTCTGGCTGTTCCGCAATTTCACGAAGAATGAAACTATCATATATATCTTCTGAAACGCTTTGCAATTTACCATTTAACATTGCACGCAAAGGTGCATTTTCATTTTGAAGTTGATTCCATTTCATAGCACAAGCTGAAAGAAATACAGGATTAGCTTTCTCTTGTAGAGTTATATAGTTTCCCCATTCGCCAGGAGAGACCTCGCCCCATGCTATTTTGGATGTCATAGTATTTTCTTTTCCATATTCCCATGTAGGTAACTTAACCAAATAAATTGTTGTCTGGCAGTTTAAGGGTTGAAGTTGTTTCATAAGCCAATACATACCACAAAGCTCATCTGGATTATAGCTATACCAAATGCGAATTTCTTCCCCAGCTACATATCGTTCAATCACTGAGGTCAATGTAGTTTTAATTTTCTGTATTTTTTCTTCAACCTGATAATCTAAATCCTCTACAAAGCAGACAGACAGCATTTTCTTGAAAACATTTTTCCGCTGTTCGCCAATTCCATTATCAGAAATATCTCCCACACTAAGAGCCATATCAAAACAATAAACATCACAGCTCTTGCCTCCCAATGGAATAGCATTCTCCCAAGCAATGCGTTCTTGTTCCTGTGCTTGAAGCTGTGCTTTTTTCATTTCATCTGAAGATGGAACACTCCCGTCTTCATGCCTCATAAATATTGAAACAGCACTTCCTCTATACTTTCCCTTGCCGTAAGTTTGGGCAATTTTCAAACTTCCACAGGCACTTTCACCAAATACAATTTCAATCATCTTATATACCTCCGATTTAATTGCTCCCGTTATGAATAAATCATCTCATGCAAAACAATTTCTTCTGCCCGGTTATGAATGTTATTGCAACGCTGCACCCATTCCATTTGGTGGGTACGCTTCAATTCCTCGGTTACGCCCTCGGCAGTTTTCATCTGCTCCATGATGGTGTCTAACCGTTCCTGTGCCTGTTCGTTCAGGTCTGCAAGATATGTCCACAATTCCCCGGTCAGTATCAATGTATTCAATCTGGCTGGGTGGACTTCCCTTAAATATTCCCGGTGCATCCGTCCGTACTTTCCGATAGGGCGGTGTTCCTCCGGCAGTTTCAAGTCCGGGATGTAATAATCTCCGACAAGGATATAATCAATTCCGTTTTCCGTTATTCTTGGTTTCAATTCGCTCATGTTCCTTACCTCCTGTGGAAGCAGGCTCGTCTGGTACTAACTCAATCACATCGGTAATCTCACAATTCAGCGTTTCGCAGATACGGGCTAATGTATCCATGCTGATGTGCTTTCCCTCTTTGCTCATGTTGGCAATCATATTTGTTGTCATACCGGCGGCAAGCCTTAAATCCTCTTTTCTCATATCACGCTCTAACAGTGTGTGCCAGAGTGGCTTATAGCTGATGTGCATATTGTTTTCCTGCCTTTCTATCTATACCACCGGGGCGGCTGCCCCGGCAGGAACTTTTCTCTTATTATAGCATCAATCTTGTGAAATCACAATTTATTCTTGTAGCCTGCCGCTGATACCGTCTGGATTGGTTTTTCCTTTCTTTTTGTTCCCTTTAATTAGCCATGAACTGTGTCGTTGCAGGGGATATCCGTAATATCCGGAAAGAAAAAGACCTGGGACACAGAACAAACCAGAAGTTCCATAGTCTGCCTTATAACAGGATCTATCTCATGCTGGAATATAAGCTGAAGCTGTATGGGATCCGCTTTGTAAGGCAGGAAGAAAGTTACACCAGTCAGTGTAGTCCGCTGTCACCGGAGGTGGGAAG
>NZ_QSCM01000014.1:0-62473 GCF_003463065.1 Blautia sp. OF03-15BH | reverse complement strand
AGGTGGGAAGAAAATATGCAGAGCCGTGCAAGCGAAAACAGAGGGGGCTATACAGAGATGGAAGCCAGAATTATAATGCGGATGCTGTCGGTGCATATAATATCCTGAGAAAATATCTCTCCGCATCCGGAGTAAAAAAAGAACTGTCCGTAACCGGACTGAAAACACCGGAAATCATAAAAGTAGCTGTATAACTCGAAAGAGTAAACAGTAGTGGTGTCATGGACGCACCCTGAAAAAGGCGGTATCCCGCCTCTATTCAGATGCTCTGGTAACTCAGTTACCGAGTAGTTCACATAAGTAAAAACGCGCGTGAAAATCTAAAATAATCTTGGAGAGTTATTGCAATGAGAGACAAATAATAGAGGTATTGTAAAATCTCAAATGTTTGGCCTTATAGTAGGACTTTCTAAGAATATAGGAATAACATGAAAATGAAGAAAATTTTAGTGAGTCTTAAACGAAAGGCAGGGAAAAAATATGAAAAGTAATACGATATATCCGCCGATGTCCGAACGTGAGATCAGCGGTGCTGCAATATCGAGAGAAGCGGCGACGCAGGGAATGGTACTTTTAAAAAACATAAATGGGATTCTTCCGTTAAAGGGCAGGGGAAAGATTGCCTTGTTTGGAAACGGAGCTGCCAGAACAATCCGCGGCGGAACGGGATCGGGAGATCCTTTTAACGGCGGTCTTTCCGGCGGTGGTGATCAGGATGTGGATCAGTCTCTGCGTTATCATATTAATATTCTGAATGCTATGGAAACAGAAGGTTTTGAGATTGTGAACCGGGAACAGCAGATGGCGTGGGCCAGATGCTATGATCTGGCCAAAAGAGAGATGAAGGACCAGGTCATGAGTGTTTTTGCGTTTCCGGAGGAACCGCTGACAACAGAAAAACTGGAAGAATATGCAAAAGAAACAGAAACTGCTATTTGTGTCATTTCGAGAAATTCCGGTGAGGGAAATGATCGTTTCATGAAAAAAGAAGTATCCATTGGGGATAAAAAGTATGAAATTGGAGATTACAGGCTTTCTGCAGTGGAGATGGATAATCTTAAAAAGCTACGGTCAGCTTTTTCCTCATTGATACTGGTGCTGAATGTTCCGGGCTCCATATCGGTGCAAGATCTGGAGGCAGCTTGTGCGGATGCTATTCTTCTCATGGGGCAGGCAGGACAGGAGGGAGGAGCCGCCGTTACCGATATTCTCACAGGTAAGACAACACCGTCAGGAAAGCTGACCGCAACCTGGGCAAAAAAATATGAAGATTATCCTACGGCAGGCAATTTCCTTCAGGATTTTAATAAAGCAGTATATACGGAAGGAATTTATGTAGGTTATCGTTACTTTGATACATTTAATGTTGAGCCGGGTTATCCTTTTGGTTATGGACTCTCCTATACGACATTTGCACTGGGAAATCTGGAGGCATCGCTGGATGAGGATACACTGGTTCTTGGCGTAACAGTAGAAAATACAGGAGCGTTTGCCGGACGTGAAGTTGTGCAGGTATATGTTTCTGCACCGGTATCGGAGATGGATATGCCGGAACAGGAGCTGAAAGGTTTCCAAAAAACGATGTTACTGGCACCGGGCGAAAAGGAAGATATCAAAATCCGCATACCGCTGCGTAATCTTGCATCTTATAGTGAAAATGCAGGAGGTTATATTCTGTCAAAAGGAGATTATGGAGTGCGTATCGGTACTTCTTCCAGAGATACAAAACCGGTGTGCAAGATTCGGCTGGAACAAACTGCTTTGACAGAACAGGTATTGGTGGAACTTCCGTTAACGGAAACTTTGGAAGAAAAGAAGGGGTTAACTGACCGAAAGGATGAAACTATATGGAAGGATGTACCGGTTCTTCTGGCTGTGCAGATACCGGAAACGCTGGATTCGCGTTCCGCCTATAGCGATGAAAAGGTGGTTACATATGCGACAGATACCAGCTATCAGCCGGTTATGCCTTACGAAACAGTACGGTATGTGGAAAAGAAAGAATGGAAGCTGAATGATGTGGCTTCGGGCAGAGTGTCAATGGAAGAATTTGCCGCACAGCTTGATGCTGCACAATTGGCGGATCTTTGCTGTGGTACAGGCTGGGGTGTGCAGGATGAGAACAATCCTGTGATTGGAGCCAGTTCGGAATCTGTACCTGGAGCGGCAGGGGAAACAACACACGCACTGGAAAGTTATGGTGTTTCTTCTATTGTATTGGCAGACGGTCCGGGCGGTGTGCGTATCACACAGCAGTTTGAGGCAACCGATCTGGAATCGGGGGAAAAGAGGCAGGTATACCATTACTGTACGGCATGGCCGGTGGGTACGCTTCTTGCTCAGTCTTTTGATCCGGAAATTTTGGAACAGGTAGGATGCGGAATGGCAGCAGATATGCAGGCAATGCGGATTGATTTGCTTCTGGGACCAGGAATGAATATTCAGCGTGATCCTATGTGCGGACGAAATTTTGAATATTTTTCTGAAGATCCTCTCATATCTGGAAAGATGGCGTCAGCAATGGTACGCGGTCTTCAGAGCCTGCCAGGAGGAGGTGGATGCATTAAGCATTATGCAGCTAATAATCAGGAGACGAATCGGAATGCTGTGGATTCTGTGATTGGTCAGCGGGCACTGAGGGAGATTTATCTGGAACCCTATAAAATTGCTATTCAGGAATCTCAGCCGTTGTCTATCATGAGTTCCTACAATCTGATCAACGGTGTTCCTACAGCAGATAGTTATGACTTATGTACGGATCTTGCCCGCGGAGAATGGGGATTTGAAGGTCTGATCATGACTGATTGGAACGGAGGCAGCAGTACACCCTGGAAATCCATGCATGCCGGAAATGATTTGATTATGCCGGGAGGAAAAGGAAGGGTCATGAATATTCTTCAGGCTGTGAGAACAGTTATGCCGGAGTTTGATGAACGTGGGCAGGTAATTATGGTGCAGGAAGTACCATTTGCACCGGTTTTCGCAGCCCGCTGGAATTCCTTTACGGTTGATCCGGAAGGACCGGATACAGTTATGGCACCTCTGGGTGAAGGACATACTGCCGAGATGAAGGATGGAGAGATTTTGGTTGATGGGGAAAAAGTCTACATGCAGGCAAATGATATGAAAACATTTTTCAATGATCCGGCAAGCTTTGTGCCAAAGATATGCCCGGCCAATGAGGAAGTTGCTTTTATTTTAGATGATGGCAGAGCAATCGGGTACAAAGGACATTTGGATAAGAAACCTCGTCTGTGTCTCGGAGATGTGCAAAGATGTGCAGTCCATAATCTTCGGATCATTCTGAAATGTATGGGATTATAGTAGATGGGTATCAACAATTCCTTCCGTTCCTTCTCTTCCGCAGTGGTCGGTATGTGAGCCAGGTAAAGAGGCAATTATGATTTTTGACAATATCTGCGAAGTTAAAGATAATTATGACCACAGGCTGATGGAGCTTCTTGTTAAACATGCTCCGGCATTTACTGTACCATTAGATGAGGATGCAGAAAATGTATTTATGCACTGATGCGGAAAGGATGGAATGGATATAGCAAAGCTGACTACATATCAGGTGATGGAGATTGCAAAAGACACCTGGGCTATCAATGAGGCTGGTATGACAGCCATGTTTTTGTTAAAAGGTACGGAACGTGCATTACTCATCGATACGGGTGTCGGAATGACAGACCTGAAAAAGCTGATTTCCTGGCTGACTCCGCTTCCCTATGATGTAGTGCTGACACATGGACATCAGGATCATATCGGAGGAGCTGCTCAGTTTGAAGAGGTATATATTCACGAAAAAGATGAGGATAGTCTTAAACCGATAAATTATGATAGCATCGCAGATTATGTGGAACTTTTGGGAAATTGTTTCCTTGATCGGAAAGAGCGAATCCTGTTTTCTGGAGATGCCTGCAATGGTAATCTGCTCTGCAGAGACAGTATTAATACACTATTGGGAGCTCTGGATAAAATCAAGTCCTATGAAAGTGAATTTGACCGCAATTTTAATGGCCATGTGGGATATGCGGGAATGCCTTTCGTTGGTTCCATGGATCATAGCATCATGAATACAGCGATACGCATCTGTGAGAATATCCTTTCAGGAACTGCGAAAATCGAGGATGGCGGTAAGAATGCGTTTGACGGAGATTGCAAGGTTGCGACAGACGGAAGAATCCGTATTGTATTTTCCCCAGACAGACTGATAGATGAAGGTGAAATTCCAGTAAGATAAACACAACAGACTACGCTGGGGTTAACTTAAGCCTGAAAGCCTTGAAGTCAAGGCCTTTGGGCTTTTTATAAGTGTGCCATCAGGCAGAATCTCCGGTTCTGGTGGCTTACAGTACCATAGAAATGATGAGGTAATAATAATGAAAAAATATTTTTTATATTTTCTTGGTTTGAATTTAATAGCTTTTGCTGTTGTATTAAATGTTCGATTTGATTTAGGAGTTGCTGCTTTTAGTTCTGTGATGTATTCAATATCACAAATCTATAACATTTCTTTAGGAACAGCTTCTATTATCTGTTACTTAATATTTGTTATTATTCAATGTATTTTATCCAAAAAGATCACAGTTACTTTTATTTTAGAAATTCCGTTATCGTTTGCTTTTGGTTGGTTGACTGATTTATATGATTTTATAATTCCTACATTATCGTTAAGTTTATACTTAAGGGTTATTTGTTTTATTATGACGATGTTCATTACTGCAATGGGCGTATTTTTAAGCGTGAAAACAAATCTTATTTTAACACCAACTGATGGTATTGTAAAAACTATTTCAGAAGTATTCTCTTTTCCTTTTTCAATAGTGAAAAATACTTTTGATATTACACTTGTGTTTGTCACTATTATTTTATGTTTAATTAATCATACCCCTTTTTATGGTCTTGGTATAGGAACCATACTGACAGCCTTATTTATAGGAAGAATTATTAATATTTATGAAAAAAAGATACAGTTATCTTTTTAAAGGTGGCAATTGGGTATTACGATGCTAAACTGTTGGGGTTTAGGCTAATATTATATACATCAGTGCTCCATCTTTTCCAATGCCAACCCAATCAATCGATCCGCCTGATCTGCCATGAACAGCGGGATATTCAGCACGTCATCGTCCAGTTTCAAATTATCCAATGAGAAACGGATGCGGAGCTTGACCTTATCAGGAAACAGTTCCTTGAATTTCTTCATACTCTTGCTGGTTGTGTTGGCTTCGGATTTGACCTCCACGGGGAAGATGTCGTTTTCCCGTTGAATGAGGAAATCCACTTCGTAAGGTGGGTTGTTCTGGCTCCAATAACGGGGCATGACTTCAAACTGAGTAATTAAAGTCTGCAACACAAAGTTTTCGGTTAATGCACCTTTGAATTCAGTAAAAAGGCGGTTACCTTCGCCAAAGGCAGTGGGGGCCAACTGTGCCAGACGGCGGAGCAGTCCTACATCCACCAGATAAATCTTGAAGGCAGACAAGTCATCGTAAGCTGCAATCGGCAGGCCGGGAGCTGAGCTGCGATAAATTTTATGCACCAAACGGGCATCTACCAGCCATTGCAAGGCATCCTCGTACTCACGGGCTCGTGCTCCTTCCTTGACCACTTTATAGATGAACTTCTTGTTCTCTTTTGCTAGTTGAGAAGGAATGGATTTCCAGATCATTGAGATTTTCGGGAACTCGCTGAGATTAGGATGTTTTGCAAAATCTCGCTCATAGGCTCCGATGATTCCGGACAATGCTTCCTGCATGGCAGAAACATCCCGTGCTTCCGTCCACATCAATACCGATTCCGGCATACCACCGGTGACATAGTACATTTTCAGCTTCTCATACAGCGGATTAAAGAAGGCATCAGGGATGGGTTCAAGAGTGTCCACCTGTTCCAGATACTGTGCCAGATTTTCATCACCGTTGGCAAGTAGGAATTCATTAAAGGTCATCGGGTCAATCTGCATAAAGTTGACCTTACCCACAGGAAAAGAGGAAGGTTTCGCCAGAGCAATACCCAACAGAGAACCAGCGCAGGCAACGTGATACTGCGGTGCGTTCTCACAAAAATACTTCATAGAGTTAATGACCTTAGGGCAGTCCTGCACCTCATCAAAAATGATAAGGGTTTTTTCAGGCACGATTTTTTGACCGCTTGCCAGTATAAGGTTTTGTAGAATCCGGTCCACATCCTTGGTTGTTTCAAAAAATTGCTTATATTCTTCATTTTCGTCGAAGTTAAAGTAGGCTGTATTTTCATAATAGCGCCTGCCAAACTCTTTCAGAATCCAAGTCTTACCCACCTGACGTACGCCCTTCAAGATTAATGGCTTGCGGTAGGGAGAATTCTTCCAAGCCAGCAATTTCTTTAAAATAAATCGTTCCATAGAATCACTCCTCACATTTTTATTGGAGTTTTGCTCTCAATAATCACACTTTTATTATATGCTAGATCCATGAAAATTACAACCGAAAACACAAAATTATTTGATTCTAATGCTTATCGATCACACTTTTATACGAGAAAGTGAGAAATATATTCTGCCTGTGATTTCATACTACTACTCATCGTGACGGTCTGAGATTGCCTCTTTCGAGCTTATAGTAGTAACTGGGTACCAATCTCTATTTGCTCTGCAAAAGCCTTCAGCGAGAGCCCCAGAACCATTCTAACGCTCTTTAATGTCCCGCCAGATTTCAGATGCTCTGGTAACTCAGTTGCCTATAGCAATCCGTGTATTAAATGAGTGCGAATATATGTATCGGCTGTTCTTTTTTGTTTTTTGTTTTTGAATGTTAAAATAGTGATGTTTTTCTTGTGTACAGTAGAGCACTAGAGTATAATAAAATCAGTTTTTGCGGCATAAATTCACAAACTATAATTTAAATAAGGAAATCGGCAAACCAGATGAAAGTCTGGGACGCAAAGCTACAGGGCCTGTAAAATGGCAGCCAGTTGCATGAAATGAGGTGCACTGTCTGTCTGACAGTGTTTTTTTACGGTGTTATTTCATAGACGTAACAAT
Source organism: Blautia sp. OF03-15BH (assembly GCF_003463065.1). Taxonomy (GTDB): domain Bacteria; phylum Bacillota; class Clostridia; order Lachnospirales; family Lachnospiraceae; genus Limivivens. The sequence goes on along the minus strand of NZ_QSCM01000014.1, from coordinate 55,446 downwards.
AATGGATTTATCAGGAAAGAATGAGGAAGATAAAAGTATGAAAAAGGCAAAACGTTGCCTGATAGCAGTGGTGTCAGGTGTACTTGCAGCAACTGCTGTCTTGTCTGGATGTGGACAGTCAAAGAAAGAAGTATCTAAAAACGATGATCATCTTACCGTTTATCTGTGGGAAAATCGTTTGATGAAAAATATTGCACCCTATATCCATGAACAGTTTCCTGATCAGGATATTGAATTTATTATTGGTAACAATGACACCGATTTATACAGTTATTTTAAAGAACATGATGAATTACCGGATATCATAACAGTACGTCGATTTTCTGGAACAGATGCACAGGACTTACAGCCTTATCTTATGGATTTTGCTTCTTATGATGTTGTTTCCAAGTATTATTCTTATGCGGTGCAATATTATAAGAATGCGGAGGATGAAATCCAGTGGCTGCCAATCTGTGGTATTCCGCAGACGATCATTGCCAACAAAACACTGTTTGATCAGTATGGAATTAAAATTCCGGAAAATTATGAGGAATATGTACAGGCCTGTCAGCAGTTTTATGATAATGGCATAAAACCGTATTCCATGGATCTTGGTGAAGATTGGTCAAATCAAGAAATAATTCAGGCGGCGGCAATCGGTGAGTTTACAAGCCTGGATGGTATTGAATGGCGAAACGGTGCAGAGACTGCAGCGGATGAAGTGAAGTTTGATGATGCATTATGGAAACGTATTTTTTCAGAAACCAGTCAGTTTCTTAAAGACTCGCACTTTGGTAAAGAAGATATCAATATTGACATCGACACAGGAACCCAGATGTTTGTCGAGGGAAAATCAGCAATGTTTCATGGACATCCGACGGTTATGCAGCAGCTGCAGAAACAGATGAATGCGGAGCTGATCCGTATTCCTTACTTTTCACAGACATCGGATGAATCCTATGTGTACATGACTCCGTCCTTAAACATTGCATTTAACAAAAACCTGGAAAAAGACCGGGAGAAACTGGATACTGCACTGGATGTGCTGGATTGTATGATTTCAGAAGAGGGGCAAAAGCTGATTGCGGGTGGAAGCAGTGTCATTTCATTAAATACAGATGTTCCAACCATGATGCAGGATGTGTCTGGACTGGAAGAGGGAATTAATAATAATGCTGTTTATATCCGATATTCCGCTCAAAAATCATTTGATGCAAGTCTTGAGGCTGTTCACGGATTACTGTCAGGGGAAATGGATGAAACACAGGCTTTTGATACTTTTCGCAGTGTAATGAATCGTAAAGCTCCAGAAGAAAAAGCAACGGTGAATTTTGAAAATGAATATTCCATTTCACTGAACGATAGAAATGGCCGTGATGCAGCATCTTCCATTTTAACTACGATCAGAGAAGAAAATGATGCACAGCTGGCTCTGGCACCATATTATTATTTCACTTCTTCTATGTACAAAGGAGAATGCACCAGCAGCCGGGTTGGCATGATGACAGCGAAGAGTTCAGATACAGCATTATATTTTACAAACATTAATGGTAAACAGGTTTGTGAACTCGTGGAAAATTATCTCGCCGATGCGGATGAGAATTTTTATGTAACCAATAAATACGAATTACCAATTGCATCCGGTATGAAAATGATCGTCAATCAAGCAAAAAGTGGATTTTTGTTAAAGGACTTGACAGTTAATGATAAGAAAATAGACAAAGAAAAGGAATACTCGATTCTTCTTACAGACACCACAATGTCTGTTTTGAAAAAAATAAATCCGAAATGTGAGATTGAGCAGCTTAAAGATACAACATTATCAAGTGCATGGATCGCAGCAATGTCAAAAGGACAGCAGCCGTCAGCACCGGAAGATTATATAGAGGTTGAACAGTAAAAGTGGAGATAGAACAAGCGGTAAACAAAAGAAAAAAAATAACAAGGCTGTTGCTTATACTGCTTATTATTCTTTTAAGCTTAGTTTGTATCAAGTATTTTATAAGTAAGTCTAATAAGTATATCAGCGAAAATGGAAAAAGCAGTATGAGAGCTGTTGTTGAACAGATACAGCAGACCTATGATCTTCAGGTGAGTGGATACTACAGCCAGCTGCAGTTGGTTGAGGAATTTTTACTTCATGAGAGGGAGCTGTCTCTTGAAACGGATACGAACAAAAATTTCTTTGAAGCATGGGAAAAAGAATCGAAAAGCACCCTTATATTCATTCAGGAAAATGGTCAGGCAGTATCAGCAGGTGGAACAAAAATGCGGATTGATATGCCAAGTAAACTTCTGCTGGACTTAAAGAATGGATACAATATTGGAAAACTGGTGCGTCTTGATTATGATCAGAAGAAAAAAGACGGTTATCTGGTTGCGATTCCATGTCAGGAATACACGATCAATGGAGAAACTTATACGGCAATTGGAACTGTGAATGATCATTCGAAACTGGATTCCATGTTAAAACTGAAAGGTTATGACGGGAAAGCATATTTGTTCATACTGGATCATGACGGAAATATTACATATACGAACCAGAGTGGTGATAAATACCAGCGTAATTATTCTCTGTTAAAACATTTAAAAGGGGAACAGGCTATTACAGAAGAAGAGGCTGATTTGTTCAAAAAGAAGTTTGATAACGGAGAATCCGGAGTTGCACTTTTGGGAAAACAGAACCCCTATTATCTGGGGTATTGCCCGATAGAAAGCAACAACACCATTTTGGTATGTATTGTGGCAAAGGGAGTTATTGACAATGTGCTGAGGGATTACCAGAAAACGGTGTTGTGTACAACAACACTCATGGCAGGTTTTATACTTTTACTTTTTGCCGGATTATTCTACAGTATTTCCAGACTTAGTCTTGCAGATCAAAAAGCAGAATATGAAAAAAGAAATAATGAACTTCATTTGCAAACAATGAAGGAAATGGAAGTAGTCAATCAAAAACTGAAAAAGGCAAAGAACGTTGCAACAGAAGCTTTACAGACAGCTGAAAATGCAAATAAGGCGAAAACAGATTTTCTGTCGAATATGTCACATGATATTCGCACACCTATGAATGCAATCATTGGTATTACGTCTTTGATCAGACATGATGCAGGTAATAAAGCAAAAGTTATAGAGTATGCAGATAAAATAGATATTTCATCACAGCATCTGTTGGGAATTATCAATGACGTTCTGGATATGAGCAAGATTGAGGCAGGAAAAACAGTCTTCAAGTATTCTGACTTTTCTATTCTGGATCTTGTACAGGAACTTGACACTATATTTCATACTCAAATATATGAAAAGCAGCAGACCCTTACAATCATAAAAGAAAATATTCAGCATGAGTGGGTGAATGGGGATCAGGTTCACCTGATGCAGATTTTCAGCAACCTGCTTTCCAATGCAGTGAAGTATACCCAGGAAGGTGGGGAAATTCAGTTCTTTGTAGAAGAATGTGAGACAAAGTCATCTGTCTATGCAAAGTACCGTTTCTTGGTTAGCGATAATGGCTTGGGAATATCGGCAGATTTCAAAGAGACAATCTTTGATCCGTTTACCCGTGCGGAAAGTTCCCTTACAAATAAAATACAGGGAACCGGACTTGGAATGGCGATTACTAAGAATCTGGTTGAGGCAATGGGAGGTACCATTGATGTGGAGAGTGAATTGGGACAGGGAAGCTGTTTTGAGGTTCTCTTGGATCTGAAAATTGCAGAGGATAGAACGGTTGCTCTGGCGGCACAAGAAGAAACCGATGAGCAGGATGGAAATATTCTGCAGGGAATGAAATTCCTGTGTGCAGAGGATAATGAGTTGAACGCAGAGATCCTGACGGAACTGTTAAAGATTGAAGGTGCGGAATGTACCATCTGTGAAAATGGCGAAGAGATTTTGAAAGCATTTGAACAGTCTGCTTCAGGTGATTATGACATGATTCTGATGGATGTGCAGATGCCTGTTATGAATGGTTATGAGGCAACGAAGGCAATCCGCAGAAGTTCCCATGAACTGGCAAAGACGATTCCGATCATTGCCATGACTGCGAATGCATTCTCAGAAGACATTCAGCATTCCCTTGCGGCCGGCATGAATGCACATGTTTCAAAACCGGTGGATATGAAGCTATTGGAAAAGACAATAAGAATCATAAAATCGGGGGGGGGTACAGAAATGCAGGTTACTGAACAGTGACAAATGGATTTGATGCGGCAGTGCAATTTTATTAAAACAGGAGGTTGACAAGGAGATGTATAGAGAAATATATTTGACAGACAGACAGGAGGTTTAATATGATTTCGAGAGCAAAGAAATATGTGGCAGTATTACTGGCTTTTGTATGCGTGTGTATGATATTTTCTCCCCAGACTGCATACGCAGCCGAGGACAGTTCGCAGCATGAAACTGTCAAAGTCGGTTTCTTTGCCATGGATGGTTATCATGTGATGGATGAAGAAGGCAACCGTAGTGGGTATGGCTATGATTTTCTTCGGCTGATGGCCCGTTATTGGGATGTAGATTACGAATATGTCGGATATGATAAGAGCTGGGATGATATGCAGCAGATGCTTGAAGATGGCGAGATTGACATGGTAACATCTGCCCGCAAAACACCGGACAGAGAAGAAAAGTTTGATTTTTCACGTCCGATCGGAACCAATTATGGGATGCTGACCGTCCGCAGTGACAACAGCACGATTGTGGACGGCAATTACAGCACTTACAACGGTATGCGTGTGGCGCTTTTGAACGGAAACACCCGGAATGAAGAGTTTGCGGATTTTGCAGACGACAAAGGATTTACATATGTTCCATCTTATTTTGATACGACCACAGAAATGGATGAAGCCCTTCAGAGCGAAAAAGTTGATGCGATTGTTACCAGTTCTCTGAGAAAAACAAACAATGAGCGAATCGTGGATAAATTTGGCAGCAGCGATTTCTATGTCATTGTTAAAAAAGGTAATACAGAATTGCTGAATGAGATCAATTATGCAATCGACCAGATGAATGCAGTTGAGGGTGACTGGAAAACGACGCTTTATAATAAAAATTATGAAAGCATAGAAACTAAGAATCTGGAATATACGGAGAAAGAAAAAAGTATTATTTCACAGTATTCCAAGGACAACCCGCTTCATGTTCTGTGTGATCCGACCCGTTATCCATATTCTTATAATGAAAATGGTGAGATGAAGGGTATTATCCCGGATTACTTCCGGAAAATTGCAGACTATGCCGGGATTTCCTATGAGTTTCTGACACCTGCTACCAGAGATGAGTATATTGCTTATCAGAAAAATACGGAAACCACAGATATGAGCATCGATGCGCGCCTGGAAACAGATAACTATGCTGAGACGAAAAAATGGGGGATTACTGCACCTTTCATTACGATGCAGCTGGCAAGGGTGACACGGCGTGACTTTGATGGAAAAATTAATGTTGTTACTACTGTTGACCAGACAGCATCAAATTCAATTGAAGATGCAATGGCACCCGGTGCAGAAAAACTGATGTGCAGTACCCGACAGGAAATGATGGAAGCTGTCCGTGAGGGTAAAGCAGATGCTGCCTTCGTCTACTATTACATGGCACAGGCGTTTGTGAACAGTGACACTACGGGCACCATGACATATACTCTGCTGGAGCAGCCTACATTCACCTACCGCATGGTAATTTCATCAACTGAGAACCATGCGCTGGCTGGTATTCTGACGAAAGCAATGTATGCCATGCCCAAATATCTTGTTGAAGATCTTGCAGCACAGTATACCACATACAAAGCAACAGAGCTGACACTTGTTAACTGGATCCGTCTGCATCCTGTTGTTACTGTTTGGGTTCTACTTATTTTTGGATTGCTGCTGACTACTATGGCTGTGATAATGGTGTGTCTCAGTGCAAGAAAAAAAGCTCAGAAGGCGGCCCAGGAGAAAGCTGAGGAAATGGCGGAACTGGCAGAGCATGCACAGGCTGCAAACAAGGCAAAAACAGCATTTCTGTCACATATGTCCCATGATATGAGGACACCGATGAATGCAATCATAGGATTTACCGGTATTGCAATGAAAAACAATCCGTCAGACGAAGTGAAAAATTGTCTGGAAAAGATTGACGAAAGCTCAGAGCATTTACTGTCGCTGATCAATGATATATTAGATCTGACCCGCATCGAAAGTGGAAAAGTGAATTACAATCCGGTACCGGCGGATGTGAAAAACATTACAGATTCTGCATTGGATATTACAAAAGGTTTTCTTATGAACAGGGATATCAACTTTAAAATTCAGCGTGAAGAAGCAAAGATTCCAAATGTACTTGCGGATCCTGCACGCCTGCGCGATGTGCTGGTCAATATTCTGAGCAATGCCGTGAAATTCACTCCGGATGGAGGGACGATTACCTTTGAAGCCCGGTGTCAGGAAAAGGGCGGGGATGGATATATAAATATGCGTTACCGCATTTCGGATACTGGTATTGGCATGAGTGAGGAATTTACAAAAGAAGTTTTTGAGGAATTTGCACAGGAAGATTCCGGTGTGAGAACGCAGTACCATGGAGTTGGACTGGGGATGGCTATCGTAAAGAAGTATGTAGATATGATGGGTGGAACCATTTCCGTGCAGAGTAAAAAGCATGAGGGAACCACATTTACTGTGGATATTCCTTTGGAAATTACAGATAAGGAATGCAATAAGCCAGACACAGGTATTTCTGAAAAGGTGAATCTTACAGGTGTGAATGTCCTTCTTGCAGAGGATAATGAACTGAATGCAGAGATTGCTGCCGTGCAGTTGGAAGAGTTCGGGATGAATGTAGAAAGAGCTGTGGATGGAAAGAATGCTGTTGAAATTTTCAGAAATCATCCGGAAGGCACATTTGATGTAATCCTGATGGATATCATGATGCCTGAAATGAATGGTTATGAAGCGGCAAAAGCAATCAGGGCAATGAATGACAGACCGGATGGAAAAAACATTCCTATTATAGCAATGACAGCTAATTCATTTGCAGAAGATGTTCAGGCATCACTGGATGCAGGAATGAACGCACATTTGTCAAAGCCGATTGTGATTAATGAAGTTATAAAAACGATTATAAGGTATGTATAGAATGAAATTGCATACATTGTGGTCGCCTTTAAAGAAGGATGGATACATTGGAATCATTGGATATTTTGACACTGTAAAATAGAAAAATGCAAAATTAGAGTAATTACAATGCCACGTAAAGGGATAAAAATGAATAAATCAGTATTGCAAAGGGGTATCATTATAATATTGTGCAGTTGCATCCTTTTTTCAATCTGTCCGGTTTATGCTTTTGCAGCAGAAAATCAGAAAGAGAAAATTGTCAGGATTGGTGTACCGGATGATACATATGATAAAATAAATGGAAATGGAAAAAGAAGCGGATACGGCTATGAATATCTGCAGAAAATCGCAGGTTATACCGGGTGGAAATATGAATATGTAGATTGTACATGGGAAAATTGTTTCGACAAATTAAAAAATGATGAGCTGGATATGATAGAAGGAATCTCTTATACGGAGGAACGGGCAGAGACTATGCTTTTTTCCGCTATTCCAATGGGAGACGAAAGATATTATGTCTATGTGAAACCCGATCATACAGACATCTCATCCTCTGACACTGCATCTTTCAATGGGAAAAAGATTGGGGTGCTTATGGGTTACCTGTCGGAAATGGTATTGAACGAGTGGGAAAAGAAATATGATCTGCATACACAGCATGTCAATGTTTCAAATAATGAGGATGCTTTGAAGAAAATTGCAGACGGAGAAATTGATGCTTTTGTATCGTTAGAGGATTCCCGTCTGGATGGGTACGGAATGGTGGCCTTAACGAATCTCGGAAGTTCAAAAATATATTTTGCAATCGGCCAGAGTCATTCTGATTTAAAGACAGAGCTGGATAATGCTATGAGAAAGATCACAGATGATGATCCTTATTATGCAGATGAACTGCATAAGCAGTTTCTGTCAGTGGACAGTGTATATTTTCTGACGGGAGAAGAACAGAAATGGCTGTCAGAGCATGGAACAATCAAAATCGGTTATTTGATAAACGATGGCGGGGTCAGTACTCTTGATCCAGAAACCGGAAAAGTGAGTGGCCTGATCATGGATTACACCAAGCTTGCACAAAACTGTCTGGAAGGACAGACTTTGAAATTTGATCTCAAGGGGTATGATTCACAAGAGAATATGCAAAAAGCGTTGCATGATGGAGAAATTGATATGATTTTTCATGTGATGCAAAATACAAATGCTGCCGAAGATCTGGGCTATGATCTGACAGATACTGTCTGGAAGTATAATATGGCGGCTGCAACGGTTAAAAAGAGTTTTGATGAAAATGCTGAAAATACGGTTGCGATACCAAGAGAAGACAGTGATTTGAAGTCTTATGTTTCCTATAATTATCCACAGTGGCATGTGAGGGAATATGCTGCCTGGGAGGATGCAAAAAAGGCTGTTTATAATGGAAAAGCAGACTGCATGATCATGGACTCAGGCAAGTTGAAGCAATATTCAGATGATAATAAACTGCACAGTGTTTTTCTGGAAAAGTACGGCATGGTGTCTTTTGCAGTCAGACGTGGAAACAGCATGCTGCTGTCTGTCCTGAATAAGACGATAAAAACAATGTCTGCTTCAAAATTCTCCAATGCTGTGTATATGTATGACAATAATCTGAAGAAAGTTACGGCAAAGGAGTTTATAAGGGACAATTTCTGGGGCTTTACGGTGCTTGTTGTATCTGTTTTTTTGATCGTGCTGATACTGATACTTGGATTACTCCGAAAAGCCAGAATTGCAGAGAAAAAGGCAAAAGAGGCACAGCAGCAGGCAGAAAAGGCGAACAGTGCAAAGACAGATTTTTTGAGACATATGAGCCACGATATCCGGACACCTTTAAATGGAATTATTGGGATGCTCAATATATCAGAGCGTTATTATGGCGATAAAGAAAGATTATATGAATGTAAAGCAAAGGTAATGGAATCCATGGACTATCTGCAGTCCCTTCTGAATAATGTCCTGGATATCGGAAAAGTAGAATCTGGAACATTACAGTTGGTAAACAAGCCATTTGATCTGCTTGCAATGCTCGTCAAACAGATTTCGATTGTTGAGACAAATGCAAAGGAGTATGGTATCCGCTTTGAAGGCGGCGCTTCCATGAGTACTTTTCATCACAGATATGTTATTGGCAGTGAGGAATATCTAACCCGCCTTCTTATGAATCTTGCCGGAAATGCAGTTAAATATAACCGAAGAGGTGGTAAAGTCATCCTGTATTGCAATGAGATTTCAAGTGATGACAAGACGGCGGTTTTTGAATTTGTATGTTCTGATACGGGACTTGGTATGAGCGAAGAATTTCAGAAACATGCATTTGAATCCTATGCCCGGGAAGGAAAAGAAACAACGAATGGCTATAGTGGTGCCGGACTTGGACTTTCTATTGTAAAAGATATTGTGGACAGGATGAACGGAACAATCAAACTGGAAAGTAAAGAAAATGTAGGTACAACGTTTACCGTCACGATACCACTTGAGATTGATCATAATGCTGAGAAGGAACAGCAAAAAAAAGTGGAAAAGCCTGATCTGTCGGGTAAGAGTGTATTATTAGTTGAGGATAATGAGCTTAATCTGGAAATTGCAAAAATGCTGCTGGAAGATGAAAAGATGGTTGTGACTACGGCAGAAAACGGCAAGGAGGCTGTGGATATTGTTTCCCAATCCGTTCCAGGCAGATTTGACTTTATTTTTATGGATATCATGATGCCGGTAATGGATGGACTGGAAGCAACCAGACAGATAAGGACATTGAACCGTAAAGATACAAAAGAGATACCCATCATTGCGATGACAGCGAATGCATTTCAGGATGATATCAGGGACTGCATCGATGCCGGAATGAATGCACATATTGCAAAACCGATTGACAGTAAAAAAATAGAGGATACTTTACAGCTGGTTTTAAAATAGAAAGGGAAGAAAAATGATGAGCAACAAAAGTAAGAGCAGGATGCGGCAATATGGAAGCCTTTTGTTGTGCAGTATTCCTTGTGTTGTGTTTCTGGCAGCCTCGGTCAGGGCGGTAGAAGCTATCGCGGTGATGAAGCAATTGACTGGCTCGGTTTCAGCCGATTGTGGAGCCAGACCGTGGGTTATGCAGTAACCACAAGCCGAAAAGCCGAATAGATTCTTTGAACGCAGATTGCGAATGTCCGCTTTACTCGAAGAAAAACGCTTAGTGAGAGCCTTGCTTTGGCAAGGCTCTTATTTTGTGATAAAGGTGATGAGCCGGCGGCTGTTATCCGGACCGCGTCATTTCAGATTGAGAACTCCAATGACATTTCAGACACTCTTCTGAGCAATATCTTACGGGAGGTGTCCCATGCTTGAAGACGCAGCCGGGATCAGCCGTGTAGTCCTTGCGTGCGGCACTGTTGATTTGAGAAAAGGGATCGATGGTCTGGCAACGATCATCGGTGATCGGTATGAGTTGTGTACGAGATGATGAAGCAATGCCAGTTGGAGAGGAAGTATATAGAAATAAAGTATATAGAAATGAAGTATATAGATAATAACGATTACAAATTCGAATTCTACGACGGAAAAGTCTTGACTATAAGGTGAGATACCGATATTCTTACAAAAGAGAACGAAACCGTAGGAAGGAAATAAAATGAAGAAAAAAACAGGAAAATGGATCAGGCAGGTCAGGCTGGCCGGGATTCTTTTTATCATTGGCGTGCTGACTCTTGCTATATATGGAAGCTTTGCAGCGTATACAAGCTTTAACAGTGTGAAACGAGTGGTGTCTACCGGAACGCAAAGTGATACGATGTTCAGCTCAAACTATCTTTCACAACTGAATCTGGATGATGTGAATTATCCGGTTAAGCGTATTTCGCTTGCAGAGAAGGACGGAACATGTACCTTCACAATCCAGATCTGCAATTATGTCTGGGGAGACAGTAAACGGTATAATCTTAACGATATTACCTATAAGGTAACCGCACAGCTGTATGCAATGGATGGTGGAAAGCTTCCGGATAATATTACAAACATTAAGATGGAGAACAATCTATTTAATGAAAATGGAACGTGTACCCTGGGAAATCAGACATTAAAGACCGGAAGTGCAAAGAAAAACTGGTATCAATTTGTGATACCGGTCGACTTAAAGGATAAGGTGAAGATTCAGGTGGTTGCCGAGCCATCCGAAGAGAGTAAGGAGACTGTAAATCGTCAGAAGCTTGCGGCTGTCTTTTCTTTTGCGGATTATGAAGCGGTCAAAAGCTGGACCGGACAATTTCTTGATTCAAAGACCAAGGATCCGGATGCATATGATGCTTTTAATTATGAAATATCCGGAAATGGAGCAGGGACAGTGACTATGACGTGGCCGAAGAGTCTGCAGCTGAGTAAATGGGCTACGAATGGCACGCAGGAGAGCGGAACGTACAGCTTTGAGGTGGATGGCGCGACGACGGCTGTTCAGTTTCAGTTTTACAGAAACCCTGAAGAGCTATCAGCATTAAGTGGAAAAAGCTGGGCAGAACTGGAACAGTTGGTGAAGGTTACTTTTACAGAAAAGGTTGAAAGAAAATAATGACGAGAAGAAATAGTTGGATAAGACGTGTCATAGCAGTCGGACTGGCGGCAGGTATGGTGATGAGTACGACGTTACCGGCACTGGCAGAACGCGCAGAAGGATATGAGAGTTCAGTAGAAGCAGAGAACGATTTTGAGGACGGCGATTCTGCGGCTTCGGAAGAAGACTCAAAGGAGCAGGAGGTTCAGACAGAAGCAGCCGCGGAAGAATCGGAGCAGGTTCAGTTATCACTGGAGCTTTTGGCAGAAGGGCTGGAGTCTGATGCAGATAGTCCGAGTCTGAGTCTGGATAAAGCAGCTGAATTATCCGGGAAATTGAAAGTTGATCAGGAAACCAATACTGTAGAGGTTACAGATGGGGAAGGATTAATTTTGTTATCTAATGTTTACCCGGCGCAGTATTCTACGTATACTATTCGATTAATTACAACAACAGGCTGGGATCTTACCCAGCCCTTAACCTTAAATGGAACCAGCTACAATTTCCTTGGGCTGGGTGATGAAACCAGCCCTTATGAAGGAGCGTTTGAGCTGGATCAGGGAACCGCTGCCACACAGTATTCTATAGCGGCATCTCGTTCTCTCTTTAATGCGCTTTCGACAAAAGCAAAACTTGGAACAATCCCATTTTGTATTTCAGAAAGCACACCTTCCATGCAGGAACCTTTGCTGGCAGGAAAATTAAAACAAGGCGGAGCGGATGAATGTTTAACCGGTAAAATTGTACTTAGGGATTTGAATTCAGACAAGATATCAAATGCAGTCATCGGCGGCCTGATCGGTACAATGGAAAAAGGAACCAGTGCCACTCTGACTTTTGAAAATCAGTTTACAAAAGAACTGACAATAAGTACATCGAGCCATACGGGTCTTTTTTGCAATACAATGGCTGAAAACACTTCACTGACAGCAGAATTTAAGAAAGCTTCCAATGCAGGAAGCATCAAAGTCGAAGCGACGGAAGCGGGGATGGATGCAGGTGGCTTTGTCGGTCATATGGAGACGGATGCAGGATTGAAGATTGCAGGAAGTTCCATAGATCAAGTCACTTCTGATTCCGGAAATGCAGGAGGTCTTGTTGGTAGTGTAACAGATGGAAGCATTCAGTTAAAAGAACAGACGACAGCCTTTAGTTTTGCAGATACACTTACAGTAAAGGCAGGAAGTACATCAGCAGCCGGAGGTCTGAACGGTTACTGGCTTGTTACGAAAGGGGAAGCAGTTAGTTGTGATCTTTCTGATTATCAATTTAAGAAGCTTGTGATTTCCGGTGGGCAGGATGTCGGAGGTCTGTTCGGCCTGCTGGAAAATACCAGTACGGCGAAGACTGCGATTTCTATTTCTGCAAGTACAGCAAATACCATGACAGCGGAAGTATCAGGTACGGTTACGAACTTTGGCGGAATAATCGGAACGTATCAGTCAGATCAGATGGATAATACGCTGACGATCAAAGGTGAGTTTGATAAAGCAATCGATGCAAGTACTTCAGGTGGTGCGAATGTAAATAGTTCTTATGGTGGAATCATTGGCGTCATATCCGAAAAGAGTTATGTTGAGATAGAAAACGTATCAGCAACTACAGCTGATATGAAGAAGGATCCGAAAGCCAGCTTTGGCGGACTGGTTGGAAAAATGAATGATGGGCTGCTCAATGTGGGTAATGTAGCATTGAAAAGCAGTAGTGACCTTTCATACGATGCCGACAATGTGGATGGCCGGGGAGGTCTGGTGGGGCATCTGGTAAAGGGTGTACTGCGTCTGCACGGATCTACAGATCTAAGTGATCAGAAGATTACAACTGCATACCATCATGTGGGTCAGATTGTGGGAAACAACGATGATGGACTGGTGTACGCACTTGGTAATGGCAATGGCTTGAATGCAGAAGGAAGCGGATGGAGTCTTACCCGTTATTCCGGTGCGGATAGAGGCGGTTCCGATATCGGAAACTGGGGTGCAGTAATACGCCTCGGCGATAAACTATCTGAAGGAAACGATGGTGTGGTTACATTTGATCAAGATGCACACACGGTTCAGGTGCAGAATGGAAACGGATCAGAAATTAGCAGTGCCAATGCATTTGCGGCATATGTACTGGCTTTTGATCTCTCGAAGGCATACACAGGAAGCTCTGCGGCACTGAGCTTTGCTAAGCCGGTAGATGCGACAAAATCGCAGGCAGTGTCACTTACCGGAGATATTGATCTTACCGGCACCGGTATTCTGGGTATTGGTAAAGAAGATAACATTGAGGATACTGCGCAGAGATTTGCCGGAACACTGAACGGAAACAGTCATACGATTACTTTGGACATTGGGACAACGTATGGTGCAAATGTTTCAGGTACAGAAGGAAATGCAGCAGGGCAGCTTTATGCAAAGAGGAGTGATCAGAGAGATGCACATTATAGTCTGGCGCTGATTCCGTTCGCCGGTAATGTGACAATTCAGGATCTCACAATTGCGGGCACTGTTGCCTGTAGAGTTCCTAAGAATGTAAAGGAGGAAGAAAATTCAGGTGATATCAGATATCCGGCATTCGTCTCAGCGGCAATCGGTCTGGCAAGTGGGAATACAACTTTTGAAAATGTGACTGTTAATACCAAAGTATCTGTTTCAGAAGAAACTGATGCAAAAAAGCTCCACGTCTGGCAGGCAGGCTTACTGGGAAGATGTGAAAGTGAAGTATTGACCTTCAAGAATTGTACCTTGGGAAGTGAGTCCTCGTTTATTGACGAACGAAATACGGATAATCAGAGAATTGGTGGTCTGGCGGCAGAAGTGATGGGAGACTGTGAAGTGTTGGTTGACACATGTACATTAAGCGGTTCCATCACATCAAAATCTGCTTCCAATGCTAAAGTCGGTGGTCTGATCGCAGTCAGCAGGGGCGAAACACAGAATGGTACCAGTAATTCTTACACGTCAGCATACACAACGATTAAGATATCAAATCTTCAGGTGAAGAAAGAGAATATTAATACTAATGGTGCAAATAACACCAGTGGCGGACTTCTTGGCTATCAGTGGAAGAACACAAATGTGGTTTTTGCTGCATCTGTGGACAATACAGCCAGCAAAAGCGGAGTTACGATTTCCGGAGCCAAATTGAATGCAAAGGCTCAGTTTGGCGGTCTGGTATATCAGGCAACCGGATACTGGAATGCAACTGCTGCGAACAGTATTGTATTTAAAACAGAGAATAAGGCAACAACCTTTACCGGAAAATCAACGAAGAATACGCCAAGCGGTCTGCTGGTGGGAACTGGCCTGATCAAAGTGACACAAAGTGAAAATGTAGAGTCTGCACTGTATCTCGAGGCAGGTACATGGGGAAATGCTTCCGACGTTGCTTATAAGATTGGCAGTGATGCGGTAACACTTGATATCGGAAACTCAGAATACTTCGATGAACTGGTCGGTACGACAAAGAAGGATGATGCAGGAAACAGTAATGCAGTAGTTTCTCTGGCAGTGCGTGACGAGAATGAAACAGCAGAGCGTATTGATATAGAAGGTACAGGAAATACCTATACCGGACAGTTAGGCAATTATAAAAATGGAAATACAAGATACTACTACAATCTGGACAGTTACAGGAAGAATAATTCGGCTTTGAATGTGGACAGTGTCACATCACCGGAAAATATGGTTCTCTGGAGTGTGGCACAGTATGCTGCTCCGAATATCAGAGGCTACTTCCGTCAGGGAGAGCAGACAGATGTCACGATCACCGGTCCGATTGACCTGACTGGATATTCCTACTATCCGGTGACACCGCTGGGAGTTGTGAATCTTGGAACGAATCAGACGGCGACCAGTGTGACCTTTGATTATGATGGCATGAATGCAAAAGAGACGGAAAGTAAGAATAAACAACTGTCAGATTCTGACCATCAGCATTATTTGATGCAGCACGGATTATTTTATCATACCACTCACAACATAGCGGTAATAAATACCTCTTTTTTGGGAACGATAGGAAAAGAAAGTGCAGCAGATGCCGGTACATACAGTTCCGGTGCATTGATTTATGGAAGCGTAATCGGTGATCCGGTCAACAATATCGTTGAAATCAGCCTGAATAATGTGACACTGGCTGGAATTCGTGTGACGGAGATTGCAAAAGATGGCGCAGCGTATGCACCGCTTCTGATTAACCAGATGGATCAGGCAGTCAAATTAACAGTAAATGCGCTTTCTACAGGAGAAGGGTATACGACAGGAGAAGGATCTGGTAAGACAACTGATTACGCAGCAACCAGTCTGATCGGTAAAGTCGGCAGTGCGACGGCAACGAAGTTGACTCTTTCATTTTCCAATATTGCACTGGATGGGCGTCTGAAAGAGGATACATCGAAGTCTACATCCGTTTATAACAATGGGAATGAGCTGGTTGATTATCATACAACCCATACAATATTTACCAGGGCAACTCTTTTAGAATCCTTTATGTATTCTTCAGAAGGTACCGGTACGTATAATTTCAACAGTACGGATGATAAGGTCACTTACGGTGTAGAATTGACGAATACAGGAACAACCGGGCGCAATCCGGATAAGCAGCATCAGTATTATGATAGTGACAGCTATATCACAGATGAACAGAATCAAACGGCTAATGAAGAGTATGTAAAATCCAGATATAGCAGCTCGAAATTTATCCGTTACGTCTATACGCAGCAGAATATCAATGAAAGCAAGTATGAGTTAGATATCAACCAGAAGACAACCGGTCTCCTGAAAGGATGTGGAACGTATGGTGATCCGTATATTATTGAAAATGCGCATCAGCTGAGTTCGCTGGCAGCCTATATTCAGAGTCCGGGCAGTGTTTCAAAATTCCAGGCAATTTTCAATTCAAAAGTATTGGAAAATCAGGCACAGACTGCGGAAGGATATCATCTCCTAAATGGAGCAACAAGTGATGCAACAGGAACAGATATTACTTATACCTGGGAGAACGGAGTCTGGAAGAACGAGAGCGGAAGCGCAGCTGATGAGGGAAAAGCAACGAGCTATCTGCTGAATGCATATTACAAGATTGATAAGGATATTACTTTGTCAGCAGAAAGCTTTGGCGGTCTTGGTACGAAAGAGAATCCATTCAGCGGAGTCATTGTAGGTGCCTCTAAGAATAATACTACAGTTGCCTTAACAGGAACCAATGCGAATAAAGACAGCTTTGGCGGTCTGATTGATTATAGCCGGGGAAGTGTCGTGAAAGATCTGATTGTGGATTATTCACAGGCAACGATCACCATGCAGGCAAAAAGTCTTCCTGGAAGCGACAAAAATCCGTTTTTTGGCGGCGTGGTTGGTTACTGCATGGGTGGGGATACAATCATTGATCATGTGTCAGTAAATTATGCTGCGAATTCCGTGACATTCAGTGGAACTTGTTCATATATGATTGCAGCAGGCGGCTACGTAGGGCTGGTCGGCGGCGCAACCCATGTCAAAGAAAATACGGACTACGAAAAGACCGGTGGCGGTGTGGTGTTCCGAAATATGGATGGAACATCCAATACCTTTAAAGTAGCGTGCACAGATGCGGTAGCTTCCAATAAAACAGTGAATATGGTAAAGCAAGATGGCACAGCCGATGGAAAAACAGCATCAAACGGTGGAAATTATTTTTACCGCAATCCTTATGTTGGACGTGTTCTGGATGGCTATGCTTGCGCGGAAGGATGCACTGTAGATAACACAGATAAAAACTATACCATTCCGACTTTGACAGCAGGAACAAATGACCTTCAGGTAAGCGAATCAGATGAAAGCCTGAATGTTACCGTAACATCTGCCCAGGGATTGTGGCTGCTTTCTGCAATTGTAAACAGTGGTGCAGGGGCGATGGACTCCAGTGGTAGTTACACCGATGTTGACAGCAAATTTGTGGATGCTTATCAATATGGCAAACCACGTACTGCATCCTACGAAGGAATTGGAACAGCGTCAGCTGAGGATAAGAATCTTGCGGATGAAGCGTACTGGGGCGGAGTGGTAAGTACTGCAGGCAGCGATACGGCAAAAAGTCGCATGTCTTATCTGGTGAAGAATTATACCACAGGAAATGCGGCTGCCCGTCTGGCCGGGAAAAGTACTTTGGCTAATACCAATATTCCGGTTATGCTCACGTTTGAAACAGGCAGCATAGATATGAGCAGCTACGGAAATGGTTTCCGGGGAATCGGTTCCAGCTATGGAAATAATAAGCATGTTTGGAGCAGTAACTGTAGTATTCCTGAAGTATATCGCCGCAATTTATTGATTAAGAGCATCAACACCGACAGGACAGAAGACACACTGATTACCTTAAATATGAATCAGAATGATTATCACACGGAATACAGCAGTGGTACATGGCGAAATCAGGGTGCCGGACTGTTTGTGGATTTTCACTTTACAGATGGGTGTAAGGTAAATCATCTTAAGATATCAGGAAACGTTAAGCTTGGATTATTTGATATAAATGGTAAATTAATGTGCGTGACAAAAAGAACGGATCCGGAAGTGCATATAGGGGTAGGAGGTTTTGCTGCAAGAACTGCCAATTCCAGTGTTACTGTAACCTTTGATCAGTTTAATCTGGAAAATATAAACGTATATGGTGGTACCATGACGGGTGGAGCCATTGGTTATATTGATGGATATAGTGGAGCGAAAAGGAATGTATCTTTTACCAACTGGACGATTCAGAACGAAAAGGTAACAAAATGGGTTTATAACGATGGAAGTACAGGTGGATTAGTTGGATGGAATATTAGTTATGGTACTTTGTCAATTACCGGAAATGAAGATAGTTCTGTAAAAGATGTAGATCAATTATCTGTTACCACACATGCAGAGAACTTTTATACAGCTGCTGCCGGTGGTCTTGTGGGCGCGAATGATTACAGTTCTGTAACAGTAGAGAATGTAAGCGCACAGAATTTGAGTGTTTCAGGCAAAAATCTGCGAGATCTTGGTGGTTTGTTGGCAGAAGGCAGAAAAGGTGGTACGCTCGAAGTGAAGAAATGTTCCCTTGCTTCTATGAAGATTACGCTAGAGATCAATTCCAACCAGAAATCTTCAAGCGCCTGCACAGGAGGTATCATCGGATTTCACGAAAGACCGCTGACGATTTCAGAAGTAGAGATTACGTCGGATTCGACCATCAATGGTCAGCAATTTACCGGTGGTTTCGTAGGCTATTCAGCTGTAGATGTGACAATTCGTGACTGTAGAGAAGAAAATATCAATATTAAGACAGATATGAACTGGATCGGTGGATTTATTGGATATGTCAACCCGAACAGAACAGCCACATTTCAAAATTGTCAGGAAGAAAATGTGAACATTCTTGGTCGGTATACAGGTGGTCTTGTCGGAGCTATGGATGGCAGTATCAAGGCATCCAATATAGAGTTTTTTAATGTGATTGGAGTAACTTATAATGATAAAGGATACGCAGCATTGTTAGTTGGTAATACGGAAAACAATGCTACGAATAAGTACAGTAACAAAGTCAGTGGATATAATCTGTTAGCAAAGAATTGTAAATTTGGTTATAATAACAAAGCGAAGGTAGATGAGTTATCGACTGCAAATATCCAACAGATAGATACGTCAGGTTTTTGGATTGGTAAAGTCGGAGTAAATGGTACAGTCAATCTGGTAGCGGTTGCAGTTCAGGGGGATGATGTCTTTCCGCAGAAGGATATCGGTACAAAAAATGGAACTGCTGCGATCATTTATGCAGATGCATTTGTGGATCAGACGTATCAGCCGATCAATTCCACAGACAAAACATCTTCATCTGCCAGCCCATGGCTGGATGTTAATCCGAAGAGCGAGGTACCTTTTGCTGACGGCACAGTTATGACCGGTAATGGTGTCGGAATGCAGAAAGGCAGTACAACAGCCGGCGCTGTTTTAAAGGGCTTACAGGAAAAGACACCTGCTTCTGATGTTTATTGGAATTTACTGGAGAAAAAAGCAGAATTTGTGAATTTCTTAGATACGGACAAGGATGCCTACGTGACGACGTACAGGAAAGAAGAAAGCGCCACTACCACCGTGAGTGATGACGTTGATTTTCCGGTACTTGTGGTAAATAACACCGCAGATGTGGATACGATGATCTGGAATTACATAGCTGCCATGACGAATGTCAGCAGCGGAACAGGTGTGAAACAACAGAAGAATAGCATTACCGCAACAACTTATCAGTGGGATACCACACAGAATTCTTTTAAAGCGAAAGAGAGTGCGAGCTTAAGTATCAGTAAGGCGAAGAAAATCAGCATCGTTCCGAATGCCTACGACAATCAGAACAGTCAGTTTACTTTGCTGGATGTCACTTATGCGAATCCGACCAACAATCAAGCAGAGCCGTTTCATTTGTACATACCGGTGCTGGTGAAAAAGGTGCTCTATATCAGCTTTAAGACAAGATTTCTTGCGGGAACGGATTACTGTGCAGCGGACTATCCAATGAATGATAAAGCAACCAATCATTATGCAACAGCTGGCTTCGATGAACCACTGACTGCTTACATAGAATACAGCTATGAGAAAGATACAGACTGGCAGTCGATGCTGGATAACGGGGAGAATTTGCTGTGGTATTACGACAAAATCATGGATCTGGCATCGGGCAGTACGGCAGCATCCGGGAAGACTTTACTGCCATCCGGGACACGTCTGACACTGGTAGACAGGCAGACGAAGCAGTACTATACTTATACGACAGATGGTACAGAAGATCTGCATAAATTTGATTTTGCACAGATGATGACATCAGATGGAAAGACTCCATTTTGCCCGGTCTATATCTGTGATTTACTCGATATGACGGTTTCAGATGCGGTCACGGAGGAAACAGAAGGAACAACGTATTACGTAGTAGAAAATGATCCGGCGAAAGCAACAGTCAGAGTAGGAACGACCTGTTACCGCAGGGCAGAAGAGAAGGATAAGGATGTCAGCAAGTATCGTATAACGATCACGGAAGCATCCAAATCAGAAGCTCGAAGTGAGGGATATTATCTGACTGTTCAGGTTCCGGAAACAGCAGGATATTCCGTTATCAACAATCGGTTAAATTATGGAGCGATTTCCCGTAAAGAGGGAACACTTCCGGCTAAAATTACGTCAGATGAAAGGAAGTCCGGATCCGGCTATGTGGTATACAATGGCGTTGAGCAGGAATTTACGGTTTCCACGACTCGTGTTCATAATGGAAGCGAGATAAGTGATACGGTCATGGAAAATGGAGACAGTGTAAAAATAAAATTGCAAAGTACATTGAAGCTGACAGAAGCAGGAAAAGATCGATTTGATAAAGTCGGTCCGTCTGAATTTTATCACAGATTTGATGTCAGTCTGAAAAAATACCTGAAGGAATTAAACGGTGGTGAATATGATGTGATTGGTACGGAGAATGTATCTTATACATATACGCTGACAGGCAATGGATTGAATGTTAAGAAAGAAGAAAAGCTCCAGAACGTAGCGGGACTTGATACATTAACGCTGCAATACGGAGGCAGTGAGCTGAAAAAAGCGCTGGAGACGGCGAAAAGTGATGAGACAGCAATAACTGCTACGGCAGAAATTATACTTACTTATGTGACTGCAGATCATTTCCCTGAGAGAAATACATCGGACAGCAGTGACAGTAGTGGTATGTCGGTTGTTGCAGCATCCGCCATTGCAAATACGGCAAGCCAGCTGCCGATCACCACGAATAAAGGTACAAGTGAGGATAAAAACCGCTATTATACTACGAATCCATCCAGAGCCAGTCTGGAGTATTCTGCAATCGCCGGAATCAGTGATGCTACGCGCCAGCTGGGAATTAATCCAAGCGATGAGGTGAATTCTTCTGATACGATTGAAACGAGGGCAAAGTATGATTATTCCAGTGTGGATTCCGCTGTTCTTAAGAAGGCGGCAAAGATTCGGTATACGCTGGAACTGTTCCAAAAGAATCAGGACGGAGCTTATGCAGAGACGCCGTTAGAGATTGGAGAATATCTTATGTCTATGCGTATGGAAGCTGCCGGGGAGCCTTCCTCTTCATCAGAAAAATCACGCCAGTGGACGAAGCCATTTGTCTCAAGTGAGGATAAGCAGGAATTTGCTTATATTGATTTTACGCCGCTTACTGGAGAAGCATTTGAAGCAAAGGGACATACATATGCCAACTATAAGGTGCGCCTGACAGCCGTGCTGCTTGATCAGGATAGTAAGGAAATTGATGGTACAAAAGCGTCGGATTATATTATCTATACGAACGCACGCATTTATCAGCAGATTCTGGAAACAATGCAGGGCGCAGAAGCCGGAAATAAATGATGCTGACAGAAGAGCAGAAACGAGGTGAGAGGATGCAGGGAAAAAAAAAGAAAGAAGGACTGACCTCGGAGGAATACCGGCAGCAGGCCAGGGATGAGATAAGTAAGGTCAAAAATGAGTGGAAGGTTTTTCTTAGGACAGGTATCATTATGTCTGCTGCGCTGATTGTGATTATTATTGCCTGCGTTGCATGGTTTGTCAGTAATAATAAGGTGACGATATCAACGACAAGAGTTCAGTCTGCAGGCAGTGAGTTTGAGCTTGCTGCCGCATCCAAACCAAATAGTGAAACTTCCGCAGGCGTGTATGATAAGCTGCTGGACGTACCGCAAGGAACTAAAAGCAGCATCAAAAACCAGAACTTTCTGGCAACGGATGGCAGCCATACCTCAATCACCTGGGCAATTACCGATGACAGCAATATGAACAATAATACAGAAGTTGGAATTGAGCCTGGTGCCAGTGGGAAAATGACATTCTATATCATTTCGCATAAGGAGGGAGCACTGAGCGTGACACTGGATCTGACGCTGACCGGCTATACGGGTGAGGAAACAGCAGCGACATCATCAAATTTGCAAAAGGCAAATCAGAGGGCGCAGCAGTTACTGGAGGGCCATGTCCTTCTGTTTGTAGGCTATGATTCCGATGCACGTTCTTATAAGGGCTGGATTTCCCAAGATGCCGGTCCTTGGTCGATGACTTTGGACTCAGAAAAAGCTGTATTATCTAGAGATGAAAATGGAAAACTGACCTGGTCTGTTCAAAATGCAAAAAAAGATACGGCCTATCCGGTTACACTTTACTGGGTATGGCCGGAAATACTTGGCTCTTATCTGGTAAAGGATCAAAGCAGCATTGGAAAACGACCGATTTTATTTCCGGAGGATTGGAACGATGGATCGAGTCATCTTACGGAACTTCCGAAAACATTATTTAAGGCCATGTGCAGTTTAAATGATAATCGATATTTTTACTGGAAAGAGAGTGAAGAGTTTGCAGGAACGGTTACAGAAGGGAAACTGAACCAGATGCGAACGGATTTCAATCCGGTCATGTACGGAACACTTGCTGTTTATTATAATCAGGCAGATGAGTATCTGGGCAGCAACGTCCGTTTTATAAAACTGAAGCTGGACGCACAGTGAGCCATACTAGGCCCTGTCAGCAGAGCGGCAGGGATGTATTGCGAATGTCCGCTTTACGCAAAAGCAGACGGAGTCTATTTTACAAGGAGGGAACAGGCAGATGAGCCAGTCGGCAGAAGAACAGCAGGAGCACAGGAAACAAAAGAAGGACTGGAAGCAGGAAAGACGAAAAAGACGGGCTATATGGGCAGTGGTATCGGCGGCACTTGCCCTTCTGGCAGTTCCGGTTCTTGCATGGCTATACATGCAAAGAAGTATGGAAACCATCACAGAGATAAAGAAACCAGAGATACTGAGTATCAAAGCCGGAGATATGCAGGATATAGAGCAGTTGGAGCTTGGCACAATCGATGTCTCCGGGGATCAGAAAACAAAAGATGTGGTGTTTTGTGTATACAGTGCGGAAAAGGGAAAAAAATATGATCTGCAGCTTGCGCACACTACAAATATTGGCTTTACGTATTCCATCTACAAGGCATCATCGCCGATCGAAGGCGGTGATGTTACGTATCTTGGCAAACAATATAAAAAAGGTGAATTGCTGCCGGGAGGTTATCTGAATCTGGCTGCGGATGGGAAACACGCCACGAATGCCTATCACAATAATACGTATGGAGAGTACAATAATGTGCAACAGGCTGCAGAACCCCTTTACTGGAAATCAAAAGAGCAGGAAACGCTTTCGAACAAGAAGGATGAGAGAGAGGAGTTTTATGTAAATTATTATATTTTGCACATTTCCTGGGATGAAACAGTCCAGAACAACAAGGAAACGGACATGATATATCTCATGGCGGGCTGATATGTCTTTACCTGAATCTGAAAAGCAGTTCTCTTTTTTATTACGAAAGATTTATGAATACCACTGCAAAGATCGCATTGAATAGCATCCCAGCTTAAACTATTTGACCATGCCGCACATAATGGTTCCAACTATCTGAATGGACACGGTTTTGTAAGCATCATGCTCTGTGTATCTATGTGGAAGAAGGATAAAAGAATCCAAACGGGAACTTGCTGCCGCCATGATCCGTAATATCATGCCTGAATTTCAAAGCATGGAACATGTCATTATTTTCTGTGACAGCTGGTATACGAAACAAAATCTTTTCTGGAAAGGAAACCATGTATTTATGAAAAGCAAATATCAAAAAACACTGATTGCCTGTTATCTCGGATTTATCACCCAGGCAATCGCAGCGAATTTTGCACCGCTGTTATTTCTGACCTTTCACCGGAACTATCAGATCTCGCTCGGAAAGATCGCATTCATTTCAACCGCATTCTTTTTCACGCAGCTCCTTGTGGATCTGTTCTGTGCGAAATACGTGGACAGGATCGGCTATCGCAGGAGCGTTGTTGCGTCTGAGATCCTGTCTGGCTGTGGATGGATCGGACTTGCTATTTTACCGGAACTTCTTCCGGATCCATACGTTGGTATTCTGATCAGCGTGATCATTTATGCGATCGGAAGTGGCCTGATCGAAGTGTTGGTCAGTCCCATTGTCGAAGCCTGTCCTTTCGAAAACAAGGAGGCCGTAATGAGCCTTCTGCATTCCTTTTACTGCTGGGGATCGGTCGGTGTTATTTTGCTTTCCACCATCTTTTTTGCCGTTTTCGGGATCGAAAACTGGCATATTCTGGCTTGTATCTGGGCCTTGATCCCGCTGTATAACACCTTCAATTTTCTTTCCTGTCCGATCGAATCGCTGACAGAAGAAGGACAGGGGCTGGGAATCCGTCAGTTATGCCGTATTCCGATCTTCTGGATCACTCTTGTGCTTATGGTCTGTGCGGGGGCAAGTGAGATTTCGATGGCGCAGTGGGCATCCGCCTATGTTGAATCTGCCCTTGGCATCTCCAAAAGCATCGGTGATGTCGCAGGTCCCTGTCTGTTTGCCATTATGATGGGCATCAGCCGTTCTTTCTATGGAAAATACGGCGAAAAAATGGATCTGATGAAATTTATGATCGCTTCCGGTGCTCTTTGTCTGGTGTGTTATCTGCTCTCGGCGCTTGCTCCGCTTCCGGCTCTGAATCTTCTGGGCTGTGTCGTCTGCGGTTTTTCTGTCGGGATCATGTGGCCGGGGACGATCAGCATTGCTTCCGGCAAGATTCCGCTTGGCGGAACGGCGATGTTTGCGCTCCTTGCCATGGCAGGAGACCTTGGCGGTTCCGTAGGTCCGGGTATTGTCGGTTTTGTCACACAACGGGCGAATGATGATCTGAAAGCAGGTATGCTGGCCGGCAGTATATTTCCGGTCATATTGGTGCTGTCTGTTCTTCTGCTGAGGAAAAAACGGGCAGAAGGAAAATAGATCATATCGCGGAAAGATCAGATGTATGGATTGCAGAATGCTGTCCGGATGGTGTAAAATACAAGAAAAAGACCATCTTCAAAGGAGAGCAGGAAAATGGAAAAAGATCTGTTTGGAATCAATCGATGGAAAATCAATCTTCATACACATACGACACGTTCGGATGGCAGCCGGACACCGGAAGAGGTCGCAGAGATCTATAAAAAAGCCGGTTATGATGTGATCGCGGTCACGGATCACTGGAAATATCATGAGAGTGGGGAAATTGGCGGCCTTCGTATTTTAGCGGGGGCAGAGTATAACATTGGCGGCGGCAATGCAGGTACCGGCGTGTATCACATCCTTGGCATCGGCTGCAGCAGGGAACCGGATCTGGCGGGAACAGCAGGTCCGCAGGAAATCATCGATGAAGTGCATCGCTGTAAAGGGCTTGCCGTTCTGGCACATCCGGCCTGGTCATTGAATACGGCACAGCAGGCGGCTAAGCTTTCCGGCATCGATGCTACAGAGATCTACAATTCTGTTTCCGATGCGGGAGAGTCTTCTCGCCCGTATTCCGGAGATTTTGTTGATACAGCGGCATGTCAGGGCCTGTTCTACTCGCTGCTTGCTGATGATGACGCACATTTTTATGACGGCAGTGATGAGACGAAGGCATGGATCATGCTCGAAGCAGGAGAAAATGCCTCCGATGAAGAGCTGCTGAGAGCGATCAGAGAGGAAAAATTTTATGCGACCCAGGGACCGGAGATCCACATCAGGAGAGAAAAGAATGAAGTGACGGTCAACTGTTCACCGGTCAGCCGGATTTCCTTCTTTTCAAATGCCGTATGGGCACCGGAGCGCGGACATAGAGGAAACGGGTTGACGAAAGCCGTGTGTCATGTGGAACCCTGGGAAACCTTCATCCGGGCGGAGGTTACGGATGCACAGGGAAAAATGGCATGGAGCCGGGTGATAAGGCTGGTTTAAGTCGGAAATAACAGGGTGTAGCCTATGAAAAAGCCTGCTTTTTTAACAAAAGACTGGTTTTCCAGGCATGGGATCACGACAAGGATCGTGCTGTTGTTTCTGGTGCTGGTCATTATTCCTTTTTTTGTCATGGCGGCCTTTGTGGTAGGGATCTTCCGGGATTATAATATTACGGCTCTTGGAAATTCTGCGATGGACTCCATGGCATCTGTGGGCTATCAGATATCCGGGGAACTGAAAAACCGCATGGAAAGTTCCCTGTTTGCTTACTATAATGACATTGTAGAACTGCTGTCGGGGGAGACGCTTACAGAAAGCGAAGAGAAGCTGATCGAAAAGAGACTGAACTCCAGCGTATATTCCATAGAGGGGGCTGTTGCCGGAGCGATCATTGACCGGAACGGAAAGGTTTACCGTGTAGGCAATGATGCGATGGCTGTTTCCTTTATGGAGGAACATCGGGAGGAGGTGCTTGCGGCGGGAGGAAGATGCTGCTGGTATGTCATGAGCAGGGTATATGGTCGGTCTGAGAAAAACAGCTACATTCTGGCCAGATCTCTGAACAATAAAGAAATGCAGCACGTCGGTTTTTTATATATGGTTATGAGTGATTCTCTTGTACAGGATGCGTTTGGTCAGCTGCAGTCAGATGAAGCGGTGCGTTATCTTACAGATTCCGAAGGCAGGATCCTTTACAGTTCCAGAAAAGAAGCGGACAGGGATCATCTGGATATCTCGGTCCTGGATGAAAAGAAGATCACGGATTATCATCTGACTACGCTGGAGGACGGGAGAAAAGTGATCCTTGCGGGCCGCAGGATCGCCACGACCGGCTGGTACTGTATTTCAGTGATCGAAATGTCCTATATCATGCAGCGGGCACTGGCACTTCTGAGACCGCTTCTTTTTATTGCGATCATTTATGTGGTGTTCCTGTTTATCATGCTTTATATGCTGCGCAAATATGTTTTCCGACCGCTTGGGACTCTGAAGAAGGCGATGGATCAGTATGCACAGGGAACACTGGATTCCATGCAGATCCAGGCGGTGGGCGAAGGAGAACTCCGCAGCCTGTCCAGACATTTCAATAACATGATCAGCCGGATCGATGTCCTGATGGAGGATTATCGGATGGAAGCGGAGGAAAAGAACCGTCAGAAGCTTCGGGTGCTTTCCGCACAGCTGACACCGCATTTTATCTATAATGCCTTGAATACGATCAAATGGGTGGCGGTACTGAACCATCAGGAAAACATTCAGAAGCTGATCGAATCCCTGAGCTATGTGCTGATGAATGCGGCGAGGGATGATGAGGCAGGATACTGTGTGGAAGACGAGTTAAAGCTGGTGGAAAACTATGCGGTGATCCAGAAAGCACGTTTCATGAATTTTGAGCTTGTGATCGAAAAAGATGAAAACTGCAGGAACTGCAGGATCCGCAAATTCCTCCTGCAGCCGATCATTGAAAATGCGGTCGTTCACGGACTGGGCAGAGGAAAAATAAAAAACACGGAAATCAAAGTGAAGGTCTGGGCAGATGAAGAGCTGCATATCCTGGTGGAAGACCGGGGTGTGGGCTTTGACGTGGAAGAATGGAGACGAAAGCCGGGAAAGAAAGAAGAACATACCAATATCGGGATTCATAATGTAGAGGAAATGATCCACATGGAATACGGGGAAAATTATGGCATGTGGATCGAGAGCCGTCCGGGAGAAGGGACCAGAGTCACATACCTGCTTCCGGTCGTCAGGGGGAAGAAACATGATACGGATAATTATAGTGGATGATGAGATCCTTTCCAGGATCGGACTGCAGTCTTTTCTGGATGGAAAAGAGGGCATTGTGGTGTCCGGCATATTCGGGGAAGCGGAAGAGGCATTGCATTTTCTGGAAGAGAATATGGTGGATGTTGTTCTGACGGATATTGAAATGGCAGAGATGGACGGGCTGGAGTTTATCCGTGAGATCAGGGAAAGACAGCTGGCTTTGGGAGTCATCATTGTCAGCTGCCATGAGGACTTTTCCTATGCGCAGCGGGCAATCTCCATCGGAACGGACAGTTATATCCTGAAGCACAGCGTAACAGAGAAATCTCTGATACAGGAAGTAAAAAATGTCTATGAAAAAACTGTCGGGAAAGAGACAGAAAAAAAGAAGGCAGGAACAGAAGAAAAAAAAGAGAAGCAGATCCGCAGACAGTGCATTTACCGCATTGGCGTTTTGCAGCTGAACGGACGGAGTACGGAACAGCCGGAAGGTTCAGAGATGCTGGTACATCTTCTGGAAGAGATCGTAAACCGTTATCAGATGGGAACGTTGTTTTCCCCTTATAATCGTGAGATTTTCATTCTGTTTCAGATGGACGGGCAGTCGTCCGAAGAAGAACGCCGGAAGCTGCTGGAACACTGGCTCCGTCTGCTTCAGAACAATATCAGCCAGTATCTGACCGGTGCAGTGGTGATCGGGATCAGTCAGGAATTTGAAGAGCTTCCGGAGACGAGAAAAGAATATCAGCATGCGGTTCTTGCAGCAGAACAGTATTTCTTTCATCCGGAGCAAAATGTCTTTTTTTATAAAAGACCGTCCGTTTCCAATGCTCTTGGCATTTTTGAAACAAAGGACTTTCTGGAAGAACAGTGGCTGGAACGGTTTTCCAGAGAACTGGAACAATGGCTGGAACTGAGCGGAGAGCAGCAGCTTTCCGTGACGGTTGTAAAGAATATCTTTCTCCAGAACATGCGCCAGATGATGCATTATATTTTATCCGGTTATCATTTTGAGGAACATTTTCGTGGAAAGTGGAGACAGGATACGGAGCTCATTGCTTTTATCTCATCCGCTGCCAGCAGCGTGGAACTGAAAGACCGTGCCGTGGAATATATGAAAGAGTTTCAGGCGGCAGCCTTCCGGGCGGGAGTGCAGAATCCGCTGATCGAGGTTTTGAACTATATTGACAGGCATCTGGATGGAAAACTTACACTGCCGGAACTGGCACAGCTGAGCTGTATGAGTGTCCCTTCGTTTTGTAAGAAATTCAAAGAGCAGACGGGGATGACGGTTATGCAGTACATCAATGAGAAGCGGGTGGCCTGTGCGGCTTCCCTTTTGAAACAGTCGCAGTACTCGCTGGATGAGATCGCAGCGCTGGCCGGTTTTTCAAATTCCAATTATCTTTTGCGGGTATTTAAGAAAAGTACGGGAAAGACGATCGGGCAGTTCCGGAAACAGTATGGCCTGCGGGAGTAGAAAAATAAGATTTTGAATCAAAGTATAATTTTTTGAATTTTCTGCGCAATAATCGTATGATTGTGAAAAAACAAGAGAAGTTATTGCCTTGTTTTGAATAAAGAAAACGAGTAGAATGGAATTATCAGGTAATTATTCAGGAGCGGACGTGAAGCTGCTGAAAAGAAAGAAAATGATAAGGAGGAAACGCGTATGAAAATGAGAAAATGGATGGCATTGTCCTGTGCGGCAGCAATGGTTTTGAGTGCATTGCCGGTATCTGCAGATGAGGTAAATGAGGATGTTTCCGGTTCCATTACCGTATGGGAGCATGACTACAGCTTTGAGGAGCCCTTAAAGGCAGTGATCGAAGGATTCAAAGCAAAATATCCGAATGTGGAAGTGGATTACGAGATCAAAGCCTCCGACTATCAGCAGGTTCTTGCAACTGCTCTTCAGTCCGGCGAAGGTCCGGATCTTTTCTGGACAAACGGTACCGCTACAGATATCATGCCGGGTTATGTGAAAAACGGCATGGTAGAAGATCTGACAGGTGCGGTAGATTTCAGTATCATGACGGAGGATGCGCTCAAGCTTGCCACCATCGATGAAAAACAGTATTCGGTTCCCTGGCTGACCATGGATTCCCGTGCCTGCTTCTACAACAAAGACATCTTTGAAGAGAACGGCTGGGAAGTACCCAAGACCTTCAGCGAATTTGAAGAACTGCTGGCAAAGATCAAAGAAGCAGGGATCACTCCTCTTTCCCAGGCTTATGGTGAATGGAGTCTCCTCTTTATCTGGGAGCCGGTGATGTCTGCTTATGATCCGGAATATACCAGAGGTCTCGATGATTATACCAGCAAGGCAGATGGACCTGGCGCAAGCGGTTCTCTCCAGAAACTGGTAGACTGGGCAAATGCCGGATACTTTGGCGACAACTGGCTCGGCGTGATCAACAGTGACGATATGATTCTTGGCTTTACGACCGGTAATGCAGCTATGATGGTTGGCGGTACCTGGAACATTTCCACTATTGACCAGAACAATCCGGATCTGAACTATGGTGCATTTGCAATCCCGGCAGAAGACGGAACCGCTGGTCTGGTAGGAACCGCAGCAAATGGATTCTCCATCAACGCCAATACACAGAACAAAGAAGCAGCAGAGGCATTTGCCGGCTACTGCGCAAGCAAAGAAGGACAGACTGCATGGGTTCAGACCATCGGCGGCGTATCTGCATCTCCGGAAATTGAATCCGCACATCCGGTTGCACAGGAAATATCTGTAAGCGGCGGCGGAAACATTTTCAGAAGCTGGCAGAATGTACTTACAACTTATGCAAAAACAGATACAGCTGATACTGTCTGGTCAGAGGATATTCTTAAAGTTATGAGCGGCGAGATCACAGTAGATGATATGATGACAGATGTTGCAGCGATCATGGAATAAGTTCAGAGAACGTTGACAGAATGCAGGTATCAGAAATGATGCCTGCATTTTTCAATCGCGTTACTTTTGTAGGAGGACCGGAAAATGAAAAAGAACAAAAATTATTTATTTTTTATCACACCGGGTTTTGTGATCTATACCATATTTGCGGTCATTCCGATTATTTATGTGGTATATCTGGCCTTTACCAATTATACCGGTATGGGAAAGGCAGATTTTGTAGGGTTTGAAAATTTTGTCCGGATTTTTCACGATGACCGTTTTACGCCCGCATTTTTCAATGCGCTGAAAAACAACCTGAAATATCTGCTGTGCGTGTGGTTCATCATCACACCCTTCCAGTATTTTCTGGCGTATTTCTTTTTTATCAAAATTCCGGCTTATAAATATCTGAAGTTTATGGTGTTTCTGCCTTATGTCATCAGCAGTACCGTCATCGGCTTTTTTGCAACGCTCCTGTTTAATCCGAATATCGGTCTTATGAATACGATCCTGAAGAGCCTGGGAATGAGACAGAATGCCTGGTTTGGAAATCCTTCCATCGCTTTTAAACTGCTTGTCCTGGTGATCATGTGGCAGGGTGCCGGTTCCGGTATTATGATCTTTTATGCAAATTTCATGGATATCCCGCAGGAGATCATGGAGGCCTGCAAGGTGGACGGCTGTACGGAGTGGCAGCGTTTTACCAGGATCCTTCTGCCGCTTTCTCTTCCGTCCTGTGCTTCGATCATCATGATGAGTACGATCTGGGCTCTGGGCGTATTTGATCTTCCTTATATCTTAGGAGGCGTGAACGGCGGCGTCGGCGGCAGCCTGGATTTTGCAAGCATGGTATTTTACCGCTATACCTTTGGAAGCGGGCTGGATGCGAAAACAAATCTGGGCTTTGGTTCGGCGATCAGTGTGATCATGTTTTTGTTTATGCTGATAGTCACGTTCCTTCAGAACAAGGTGCTGAGCAAGTTTGAATATGAGAATTAGGAGGGACGCTTTATGAGGGTAAAAAAACTGCGGGAAAGTGATAAAAGAGGCGGAAAAGAAGTTCTCTCCCGCCGGGGGAAAGCCTTCCGATGGACGATCTCCATTCTTTTGATCCTGTATACCGGTATTGCCATTTTTGTTACGGTGGTAACGTTGCTGGATTCGGTAAAAAACAGAAGTGATCTTTTAAAAAGCTTCATCGCCATACCATCCAGCGTTACGTTTGACGCATATAGAAAAGTTTTGTTTGAAAATGATTTTATCCGGTATTTCGGAAACAGCCTGATCCTTACGGTGGGCGGCACCGCCGGCTGCATCCTGCTTTCCGCCATGATGGCATACGGGATTGCGAGATATGAATTCAAGGGGAAAAACCTTTTATCCAGCTATCTGCTTCTCGGAATGATGGTTCCGGTCCAGGTGACGATCCTTCCGGTCTTTCTGATGCTGAAAAAAATGGGGCTGTTGAATAAGCTTGCCGGAGTTCTGTTTCTGTACATTGCCGGAATTTCCATGTCCTGTATCGTTTTCCAGAAATTCTTCAAGACACTGCCAAGAGAACTGGAGGAATCGGCACGAATGGACGGCTGTCATGATGTGAAGCTGTTTTTCCGGATCATTTTCCCCATAGCGAAACCGGTGATCGTAACGATGGCTCTGATCAAAGCCATCGGCTGCTGGAACGATTTCTATATGCCGATGATCCTTTTGGGGAAGAAGAATACAACGACTCTGACACTTGGGATTTATCGTTATGTGGGTCAGTTTACGAGATATATGAGTGAAACGATGGCCGCTGTTGTGATCACCTTGATACCGATCGTGATTCTGTACTTTGCATTTTCCACGCAGATCATGGAAGGTATGACCAGCGGAGCTGTGAAAGGATGAGGGAGGAAAAAGATGAGTACTTATAAGAAAGCAGATTTATCAGGTGCGGAGTGGATCTCCACAGGCGGAGCCTGCATGACTCCGATGATCCGGAAAACCATGGTTTTTCCAAAGGTAAAATCTGCGAAGATCACCATTGCAGGACTTGGGATCTTTGAAGCGTTTATCAATGGAAAGAGAGTGAGCGAGGATCTGTTCCTTCCGCTGAGTACAGACTTTCATGAGAGACCGGAGAAGCTTTACCGGGGAGTTCCTTATGGAGAAAAAATGAGGCATCGCCTTTACTGTCCGGTATATGACATCACTTCTTACCTGAAGGAAGGGGACAATACCATTGCCTTTCTGATGGGACCTGGCTGGTATGAGATGCCAAATGAGTGCTATGAATACGGTCATATCAAACTCTGTTATGTGATCGATTACCAGGATGAAAAAGGAGAAGAACACAGGACTGGCTCCGATGGCAGCCACCGCTGGAAGGAAAGCTATGTGAAAAAAGCAAACCTTCTGAAAGGTGAAGTGCATGATTACAGAGATTATGATGAGAGCTGGATGGAGAATGCCTTTGATGATTCCGGATGGCAGCCGGTTTCTCCGGAAAAAGAGCCGGAGACCCGTCTGTACATACAGGATTGTCCGGCTGACCGGGTGATCCGCCACATTACACCAAAACTTCTGGCGGAAAAAGGTGATGTACGGATCTATGATGCGGGAGAGATCTTTACGGGTTATCCCGTACTGGTATCGGATGCTCCGGCAGGGGAAGAGATCACCGTGGTACATGGGGAACTTCTCAATAAAAAAGGCCGTCTTGCCAAAGAGAATACCTATAAACAGAAGACCGTTTTCTATACGGATGGAACAGAACGCAGGATGCACTGTCGTTTTACCTGGTTTGGTTTTCAGTATTTTGAGGTAAAAGGAAATGCAAGGGTGGTTGATTGTGTGGTGATCCACAGCGACGTGAAGGTGGATTCCACGTTTTCCTGCAGTGATGAGACATTGAACTGGCTCAGGGAGGCATATCTTCGGACACAGCTGGACAACATGCATTGCGGAATCCCTTCCGACTGTCCGCATGTAGAGCGAAGAGGCTATACGGGAGACGGGCAGCTCACCTGTAATGCAGCCATGATCCAACTGGACGGCGAGAAGTTTTACAGGAAGTGGATCCAGGATATCGCAGACTGCCAGGATTCCATCACCGGCCATGTCCAGTATACGGCACCATACATTCCGTCCGGCGGAGGCCCCGGCGGCTGGGGCTGTGCCATTGTCATGGTTCCGTATGTCTTTTATCGCAATTATGGAGACGAAACGATCCTGAAGGAACTGTATCCGCAGATGCTTCACTATCTGGACTATCTGGAGAACCACAGTGAAAAAGACCTGGTGGTTTCTGACCGGGCAGGAGAGTGGTGCCTGGGAGACTGGTGTGTTCCGACGATGGGCTTTGTGAATAATATGGATGCGATCTATATACCGGCACCGCTTGTAAACACTTATTTTTATATCCGGTCCATGGAAAAAGTGCTGGAGATCGGAGAGATCATTGGGGAACACCAGGCAGATGAAGCGATCCGGGAGAAGATCCGGCGTAAGAAACAGGCGATACAGGACACCTACTTTGATCCGGAAACCGGTGATTTTGCCGGAAACCAGCAGGGCAGCAATGTATTTGCCGTGGATCTGGGGATCGGCGACGAGAGAACCTTTGCGAATGTCATCAGACATTACAGAGAGATCAAAAAGTATGATACGGGTATCTTTGCAACCGATGTACTTACCAGGATCCTGTTTGAAAGAGGAGAAAGTGAGCTTGCCGTTTCCCTTCTCACATCGAAGGAAGACGATACATTCTATTCCAGAATGAAGATGGGAGGTACCACCATTCCGGAGTACTGGACCGGTCACAGGTCCCAGTGCCATCCGATGTTCGGGGCAGTCAGCCAGTATCTCTTTGCATACGTTCTGGGGATCCGGCAGAAGGAACATTCGATCTGCTATGAAGATCTTGTGATCGCGCCGGAATGTATGGACAGTATTGAGGAAGCAGAAGGCTCGATCATGACGAAAAACGGCAGGATCTCCGTGAAATACAACAAAACAGAGATCACTGTCCGGATACCGGAAAAAACAAAGGCACTCCTGCTTATGAATGGACAGGAGCAGGTTCTGGAAGCAGGAAAAGAAACGGTAGTGAAACGATAAGAAAAAGAAAACAGGCAGTGAAAGGATGGAGGCAAAAGTTTTGCCTCTATCCTTTTTTTGTGCAGGAAATCAGCGGATTTCGATTGTATACAAATCAGAACAATCAAATTGTGAATTGACAGTGCAGTGATAAAGTGGTAAAATGCTAAAATCTTAGAAAGTGTAACTGTTCAGGACGTTCAGCCCAACAGGCCACAGACACGCGCATTGCATGCGCTATCGCTGCGTTCGCAGCTTCTGTCTGATTTTTCATTTTGCTGATGTTCTGAACTGTTACAAAATATAAATAAATGGAGTGAGAAGATATGGTTCGTTATTTTTTGAAACGTCTTGGCATGATGCTGGTTGCCCTGTTTATGATCATCCTGCTGACGTTTGTGATCGAGCATTCCATACCGGGTGGTCCTTTTACAAGCGACCGGAAAGTCACACCGGAGGTAGAAGCGGCATTGAATGAAAAATATCATCTGAATGATCCACTGCCGAAACAGTTTCTTGATTATCTGAACGGGATCCTGCACGGGGATCTGGGACCATCCTATAAATATACAGGGAAGGAGGTCACAGATTTCATTTCCAACGGTTTTCCGGTATCGGCAAAGCTTGGAGGCATCACTGTGATCTTTGTGATCCTGGCGGCACTCCCTCTGGGGATCCTTGCTGCTGTGAAAAATGGAAAGTGGCAGGATATGCTGGTCATGGGGATCGCGACGATCGGAGTGACGATTCCGTCCTTTGTGATCGCCTCTCTTCTGATCTATGTATTTTCTTTCCGGCTGAACTGGCTGCCGACCTTTGGACTGGACAGCTGGAAGGGGTATCTTCTTCCAGTGATCACTCTGGGAGGTTATTCCGTGAGTTATCTGGCCAGACAGATGCGTTCCAGCCTTCTGGAAGTGATGGGCCAGGATTATATCAGGACTGCACGGGCGAAAGGCCTGTCAGAAACAAAGGTGATCTTCAAACATGCACTTCGAAATGCTCTGATTCCGGTTATCACAGTGCTTGGACCGACCATTGCAAATCTTCTGACAGGAAGCTTTGTCGTGGAACAGATCTTCGCGATTCCAGGACTTGGTGTTCATTTTGTCAACAGTGTTTCCCAGCGTGATTATACAACGATCATGGGAGTGACCGTATTCTATGCGGCCTTTCTTCTGGCTATGGTATTCCTTGTGGATATCTTCTACTGCCTCATCGATCCGCGCATCAAATACGAATAAACCATAAGAAGGGACTGAGAAACCATGGAAAATAAATGGGAACTGCTTGAGTCCTCCAATGAGGACCGTGAGAAAATATGGACAAAAAACCGTACATTCGCAGGTGATGTATGGTTTCGCTTCCGTCATAAACCGACAGCGATCGCAGGACTGGTCCTGATCCTGGTGCTGCTGGTCTTTGCCTTCATCGGACCGTTTTTTACACATTACAGCTATTCAAAGCAGGATCTGGATCTGGTCAATATTCCGCCCCGCATGACGGTCTATGAGACAAAGGATCATTCCGGTTATCTTTATATTACCCAGTCTCTGAAGGTCGTATGGGTAAATAAGGATGGAACGCTGGGAAGACAGCTCACAAAGCTGCGTGATGAGAGTGCCTCTTCCATGATCATTTTTGACTGTAACGGAGAAGAAGTAGCACTATACTATGGGATCAAACCGTACCTGATCGCAGATCCGGCCACCCGTGTTATTTATGATACGGCAAAGGTCTGGAACCACTCCTATATTCTGGGAACAGACAGCCTCGGCCGGGATATCCTGACCCGGTTGATGTATGGCACCAGGGTTTCCCTTCTGGTGGCACTTATTGCAGTGGTGGTGAACATGGTCATCGGTATCGTGTTCGGAGGCATTTCCGGTTATCTTGGTGGTATGGTTGATACGGTGATGATGCGTATTGTGGATATCATCAGTACGATCCCGCTGACGCTTTATGTCATCCTGATTATGGTACTTCTGGGAGCCGGCATACAGAGTATTATCATTGCGATCGGCACGACCTACTGGGTGGACATGGCCCGTGTGGTCCGCGGACAGGTGTTAAGTCTGAAAAACCAGGAGTTTGTCATGGCAGCCAGAACCATTGGTTCTTCCACCAAAACGATCCTTCTGGAGCATCTGATCCCAAACTCCATGGGTTCGATCCTTGTTACCGTGACGATGCTGATCCCGTCAGCGATCTTTATGGAAGCGTTTTTAAGTTATCTTGGAATCGGTCTGCAGCCGCCGCTTGCAAGTCTTGGTACCATGTGTAATGATGCAACGCAGAACCTCAGAACCTGTCCGTATCAGCTTTTTATTCCGGCACTGGTAATCTGTCTGATCATGTTTGGCTTTAATTTTATCGGAGACGGACTGCGTGACGCACTGGATCCGAAGCTGAAAAAGTAGGAGGCGGAGTATGGAACCGGTAATAGAGATCAAAAATTTAAAAACTTCATTTATGACAAGCAACGGAGAAGTGCAGGCCGTACGCGGCATCAGCTTTTCTGTCAATCCGGGAGAGATCCTTGGCGTGGTGGGAGAATCCGGAAGCGGAAAAAGTGTCACCTCCATGTCGATCCTGCGGCTTCTTGCAGATACGGCTGTGATCAAGGAAGGCTCGGAAATCCTTTTTGAAGGAGAAAATCTGATCCATGTAAATAAAAAGAAACTTCGAAGCATCCGCGGAGAGAAAATTTCCATGATTTTTCAGGACCCGATGTCCTCGATCAATCCGCTGATCCCGGTGGGAAAACAGGTCGGAGAGATGATCCGGGAACATCACAAGGATATCAGCAAAGAAAAAATCCGTCAGGAAGTGCTGGAATTATTCCGTAAGGTGCGGATCCCGGAACCGGAGAAGCGTTACAACTGTTATCCGCATGAATTTTCCGGCGGTATGCGGCAGCGTGTCATGATTGCCATGGCTCTGGCAAATAAACCGAAGCTTCTGATCGCAGACGAACCGACAACAGCCCTGGATGTGACGATACAGGATCAGATCCTCCGGCAGCTTAAGGAACTGGAAAAGGAATACGGAACAAGCATTATTTTTATCACGCATGATCTGGGCGTTGTGGCAGAGCTTTGTGACCGGGTGGTTGTCATGTATGGCGGACTTGTCATGGAGGAAGCGATGATCGACGATCTTTTTGAGATGCCGCGTCATCCCTACACGATGGGGCTTTTAGCCTCCATGCCGGATATCGAACAGGATAAGAGTGTCCGTCT
The DNA here is from genome assembly GCF_003463065.1 of Blautia sp. OF03-15BH. Classification (GTDB taxonomy): domain Bacteria; phylum Bacillota; class Clostridia; order Lachnospirales; family Lachnospiraceae; genus Limivivens. Next base: position 17,037 of record NZ_QSCM01000014.1, on the reverse strand, counting down.
GCAGCCGATCCCTGGATCTCCGCCTGATATGACGAATCCGCCGAAGGGATGTCCTTTTGCACCGCGCTGTCCTTACGCACGCTCCATCTGTGCAGCAGAACTTCCGGATTTTGTGGAGGTCGGAGAACGGCACCGGACCCGGTGTTTCCTGCAATATCCGGATGCGCCGGCAGATGCACACAATCCGTTCAAAAAGAATCCATTGAAACAGTGAGGAACATTCGATGAGTGGAGAAAATATACTGGAGGTCGAGAACCTCACCAAACATTTTAAATTATCCGGAAAGCAGATCGTTCATGCAGTGGACGGAGTCAGCTTTGCCATTCCGAAAGGCAAGACTCTGGGACTGGTAGGAGAGTCTGGCTGTGGAAAATCCACCTGTGCCAGAACGGTCATCCGGATGTATGATGTGACCGACGGAAGAATCCTTCTGGAAGGAAAAGATATTACAAAACTGAAGCAGAAGGAACTGAAGCCTCTCCGGAAAAATATGCAGATGATCTTTCAGGATCCCTATGCTTCCTTAAATGCACGTATGACAGTGCGGGATATCATCGCAGAACCGCTGCTTGCCCACGGGATCATAAAGAAAAAGAACGAAGCGGATGAGATCGTTTATCCGATGCTGGAAAGAGTCGGACTGACAAAAGAGCATGCCAGCCGTTATGCACATGAATTTTCCGGCGGACAGCGGCAGAGAGTCGGCATTGCCCGTGCCCTGGTGCTCCAGCCGGAGCTGGTCATCTGCGATGAGCCGATTTCCGCCTTGGATGTGTCCATACAGGCACAGGTGATCAATCTTCTGAAGGATTACCAGGAAGAAAAAGGGATTTCTTATCTTTTTATCGCCCACGATCTTTCCATGGTGCGTTATGTATCCGATGAAGTCGGTGTTATGTATCTGGGTCAGCTGGTGGAACTTGCGGAGGCAGACGAGATCTATCGTCATCCGCTGCATCCCTATACCAAAGGCCTGCTTGGAAGCATTCCGGTGGCCAATCCGAAGCTGGCACGAAAGAAAGTAAAAAGCAGTATCGAAGGCGATATCCCAAGTCCGATCAACCCGCCTCTGGGCTGCCGTTTCCATACCAGATGTCCTTATGCAAAACCGGAATGTTCCCGTGTGATGCCGGAAATGAAGGATATGGGAGGCGGTCATAAGATCGCCTGTCATCTTTATGACTGAGGTTTTCCGGAACTGTTTTCATCAAAGCAGATCCTGAAACATAGACAGGCGCATATTTGCGCCAGACAAAAAACTGCAGGCACCGGGATAAAATCCACGGTACGCTGCCAATTCTACAAGGAGGAGAGAATATGAAAAAAAGACTGAGCTTTCTTCTGGCAGTCGGAATGATCATCGCAAGTGCATTTCCGGGTGTCGCAAACGCAACAACGATCGATGACCTGGAGCAGGCTACATCGGAAGAAAATGAAACCGGGGATGCAGAAGCAGCAGAGCTGGCAGATGCACAGGAGCTTACCTTTGTACTGAATAACCAGCCGGACGGCATTGACCCCAATGTGACAAATAACTCCTTTGCCACTCCGTTTCTGATCAACTGCTTTGAAGGTCTTGTAACCTATGACGAAGCAGGCGAGATCGTTCCGGGTGAAGCTGAATCCTGGGATGTCAATGATGATCTGACCGTTTATACTTTCCATTTAAGAGATGGCCTGAAGTGGAGCGATGGAAGCGCTCATACCGCTCAGGATTATGTTTATTCCGCACTTCGTGTCCTGACTCCGGAGACAACGGCACAGTATGTAAACATGATTTCCGATTATGTGGTAAATGCACAGGAATATTATGACGGCACCGTATCTGCAGAAGAAGTCGGAATCAAAGCACTGGATGACACCACTCTGGAATTTGACCTGAAAGCTCCCTGCCCGTATTTCGTAGATCTGGTAAGCATGTGGGTATACGATCCGGTACAGGAAGCCACCATCGAGGCAAACGGTGATAAATGGAGCAACCAGGCAGACACTTATGTCTGCAACGGCCCGTTCAAGATCACAGAGATGAACATGGGTGAAAATGTGGTTCTTGAGAAAAATGAGAACTACTGGGACGCAGAAAATGTCACTCTTCAGAAGATCAATTACCGTTATATCCTGGATACCTCCACAGCACTGACAGCTTATGAGAGCGGAGAGGTAGATGGTGTCAGATCCATCCCTTCCAGTGATTATGCACGTCTGAAAGCAGAAAACGCAGGTGTTAAGGTCGAAACAAGCTATGGTACGGTATACTATGATATCAACTGTGCCAAAGAGCCCTTCAACAATCCGCTGGTACGTAAGGCACTCTGCCTTGCCATTGACAGAGAGGCTCTGATCAACAATGTTGCTCAGGTAGAAGCACAGCCGGCTTACAGCTTCCTGGCTCCCGGCTATGTGGTTGACGGAAAAGATATCACAGAAGGACGTTCTGATTATGGTCTGTCTTCCACCGCAGATGTGGAGGGTGCAAAGGCTGCCCTTGAGGAAGCCGGTTATCCGAACGGAGAAGGTCTTCCGACCGTACAGCTTTCTTTCTATTCTGATGACAATGTAAAGAAGATCGCAGAAGCGATCGCAGAGATGTGGGAGAACAATCTGGGTATCCAGGTGGAAGTAACCTCCGCAGACTGGGCAGTCTTCTATGATGCGGTACAGGCCGGCGATTATGATGTGGCAGCAATGGGCTGGAGTGCTGATTATGTCAATCCGATGAGTTTCCTGCCGTTGCTCTACACCGATGATGTATCCAACAATGTCTTCTACAGCAATACGGATTATGATGCAGTAGTAGATCAGATCAAGGTGGAAAAGGATCCGGCGAAATTCTCAGAGCTGGTAATGCAGGCAGACGAGATCGCTTCCAACGAGTATCCGGTACTGCCGCTTTACTACAAGTCCAACAGCTATCTTCTGAAGGACTATGTACAGGGTGTGTATATGACATCCTCTTCCAATATCTACTTTAAGAACGCTCAGGTTCTTGCACACTGACAGGAGGTACTATGCGCTGTACGATCATGACGGAGGGATTCGGGGATATGGTTTTTGACCTTTACCCGGAACTGGCTCCGATTACAGTAAAGAATTTTGTGGAAACCGTACAAAGCGGTTTCTATGACGGGCTTGCATGGTGCAGGATCGTGAAAGGGTATGTGATCCAGGGAGGTTCTCCGGACAATGACATCATGACAGACAGTGACTGGCACATCAAAGGAGAGTTTGAGGAAAACGGGATCCCGAATCCGGTCCGCCATATCCGCGGTGCCATCTCCATGGCGCGTGATGACGGGTATGATACGGCCGGAACACAGTTTTTTGTGGTCCATCAGGATGCGGAAAAGCTGAATGGAAGATATGCCGCTTTTGGACAGCTGGTTTCCGGCTTTGAAGTGCTGGATGCCATCGCAGAGCTTCCGACCTCAGGTCCAGACACCTGGAACAAACCGCTCCGGATGCCGGTGATCCGAAAGATCATCATCGATCCGGAGAAATAAGGTATCGGAACGAACAGGAACAGATGATTTTCAGAAAAAGCAGGAAGAACAGTCTATGGCTGCATTCCTGCTTTTTTGTTGAAAAGTTTCTTGTAAAAAAGGCAAAAAAATGATATTATCATCGACAGTTAAGAGAGTCAGGAGAGAATAAAAAAGATGAAAAACAGGTTGGTTTTTCGGATCGGTACGTTTTTTTTATCTGCCAGCTTTATGATGGGTGTGATCCATACGGCTGCAGATCAGAACGTATTGGCAGAGGAAGCGTCAGGAGAAGAACTGATTACGATCGTGCCGGAGGAGACAGAAGCTCCACAGACAGCAGAAACATCGAGTGAAGAAGCCGGCAGTACCGTGCCGGAGGAAACAGAAGTTACGGAAACACCAGAAACAGCTGAACAGCAGACAACAGAGAAGGCTTCCGAAACTGCGGAAACAGAAACGGATCCGGAGGTTGTGATTGTACCGGATGTCCGGGAAACGGAAGGTACGGAGCCGACAGAAGTGCCGGAGACGGAAAACCAGGAAACAGAGGAGATCCAGACGGAGATCACACTTCCGGGAAAAAGTGTGGTTCTGCCGGTTTCTGCATTTTTACCGCTTCAGGAAGAGAAAACGCCGCTTTTTCTGAATGCTTACAGTGGTCTTTATCTGCTTCATATAAAAAGTGATCAGGAAATGACGGAGACGCTGCTTTTCAATCAGAACCTGAAAGAAGAGGATGTCGTGCTGTATCGTTTTGATGCAGAAAAAAACGGGACGGCAGATACGGAACCTGTCTCCGATGTCCTGGAGTTCCAGGAAAACGGAAAGCTTCTTTCACTGAGTCTGAACGCCTTTTCTGATTATGTTCTTGTGATCTCTCATGCGGAGGCTTATGCAGGGCTTGGCTGCACCGTAACGTGTACGGCCGGGCAGATGCAGGAAACAGAAGGCTCAGGAGAAGGATCGGATATCATTGTGATCGATCCGGAGCCGGAAACAGAAAGTGAAACTGCTTCAGAGCCGGAGAGTGAGAGCGTCACAGAAGCAGAAACAGAAAGCGAAACTGCTTCAGAGCCGGAGAGTGAGAGCGTCACAGAAACGGAGCGGACTCTCACATCCGTGAGTCTGAAGGTGGATCAGGATCTGGAGAGTGTTCCGGTCACTTTTCTGGAGCAGTTGAACGAGCTGGATGTTTATTCCGTTGTTCTGGTCTATTCAGATGGCTCTACGTCCTTGCCGGATGAAACAGAGGAAGCTTGTGACGTATCGGTGGACTATGAGGACGTGAGCAATGCGGATGGAAGCGTTCACAGAACATATCATGCCGTGGTAAAAGAGCTGGAAAACGGTAAGGAATTTGAAGATAGCAGCAGTATTGACATCGGGATAAAAACACCGGCTGAGATAAAGACGGAAGAAATGACGACGGTCATACTGGAAGGGAAAAAGAAATGGGCTGTGGTCCGGTCAACGCCGGAGATCACCGGTCGTTATGCGATGAACAGTGACAGGCTCATAAAAAAGATGTATTACGCTTCAGAGGGTGGTGAAGCTGTCTGCGCGGAAAAAGCGTTTGAACTGCAGGCAGGGATCACATATCAGTTTCTGATCAGTCTGAACTGAGAATAAAGTAAGGATTTTTGGGGATTTCGATAAAAAGCGGAAAAGCTGTATCCGAAATCCCTTTTTGGACGCAGCAGCGAAGGGACTGCGGATGTCCACTTTACTGCTTTATATGAAGATGCTAGGGTCAAAAGTTCAAAAAGCCGTTCATGCTTGCATGATAAGGCTTTTGAACTTGGGATCCGCCAAACATGAGAAAGTAGCGATTTACGCAGTAAATCAGCGGATTTCGAATGTTTGTAGAATTGCGAGAGCTGCTTCACAGCGGAGCAATTCGTAAGCATCAGTTGGGGGCAAAAGACCTTTTGCCCCCAACATCATATGAAAGAACAGGAAAAAGGAGGTGAAGCCTGCATGGAATATCCCGCACGGGAAGGATCCAAGGAGCAGAACTGTGGCAGCCGGGGGTTAAAACGAAGACTCACTGCTGCCCTGGCCGCTCTTCTGATCACGACTCTGGCCGTTGTTTCTGCAACGTATGCCTGGTACATATACAACACCGGCAGTCGCACAACGAATGTGCGGATGGCAGCAGGAGCAGGAGCCAGTCTTCAGATCAGCAACCGTTATGACGGAAGCTATGGTTCCGCTGCTGTTCTGGACAGCTTCACCGGAAGACTGCGGCCGGTATCCACAAACCGGATCCAGAGCGGCTTCCAACGGGTCAGCGAATTTGCCCCGGGAGCTGACGGGCAGGCAAAAAGCGTGGCTTCCACATTTGAAAAAGGAAACAGCAGCGATTATTATAAAACCAGTCTTTTTCTCCGGACCAACGGAGAGGATACGGATATTTATCTTTCCAATATCGGTTTTGAGGACAGCAGCGAGAAAAATCCGATCTCCTCTGCCATCCGTCTGGGCCTGGTCGTTCATGAAGCCGGAAAGAACGGCAAAGTTTCCGGAGAATATATTTTTGCCATCAGTAACAGGAAAAATCCGGAAGCAGAGTACAACACGGCAACAGGCAGGGAAGGGTATGTTCTGGATGCCGCCAAAAAGGACGGCAGTACGGTCCGTTTTACACCTTACACCTCGGAGGTGTTCTGTGAGTATGACAACAATACCGGAGCAGTGACCCTGAAAGACGGCTCGCTGAAGCTCTGCACCGTTTCGGGAAGTGCCGACGGGAAAAACGGGGAGCCTGTGGAAATCGAACTTTATATCTGGCTGGAGGGCTGCGATGAAGACTGTACCTCCAATCTTGCAGACCAGACGTTGAAAAACCTGGCAGTTTCTTTTGCCGGCGCAGGAAAAAAATAAGAGAGGAGCGGGAACTGTGAGTGAGGAAACAAAAAAACTGAAGCATTCTTTTTATCTTACGTTTTTCTGGGTTTTGCTGCTTCTGGCAGTGGTGAGCGGAACGACGTATGCCTGGTTTACACTCAACGGCCGCTCTTCTGTGAACGTGACGCCGACAGGCGGAACCGTCAGTGAAGGCGATACCGTTCTTCTGATCTCAAACAGTGAGAGCGGGCCTTTTGACAAAAGCTGTGAATTGCGCTTATCCGGAGATCCGGAAAGCTTAAAACCGCTTTCTACAGCGGATCTGACTTCTTTTTATCAGGCGACTGCTCAGGACCATGAAGGGATCGCAGTCCGTTACAGGGATTTGTCGGCAGAGGTGGACCAAAATGTGCTCCACGGCACCGTGTACCTGCAGTGCCGCTATGCGCCCTGTGACGTTTATTTTGACAGAAACGAACTGAAGCTTGGAACGGATGCGCAGGCACTGGCTGCCATGCGGCTGGGACTGAAGATCACGACAGGCTCCGGTTCGATGACTTATCTATTGAAACTGGATGATATGGGGGCAACAGCCGGAGCCGAGGCCGTGCGGACCGTTCCGGGGGCAGACACCGTGGTTTCTTCTGTAAACGGGGATGGTCAGGCGGTTTATACCGCCGATCCCGCACAGGAGATCGCAGGATTTTTTGCAGTGGACGGAGCGGAAGACGGAAGCTACGAGGCAGGAAGCAAACGCCTTTGTTCTCTGGGAGCAGACGAGGTGGCAGCCGTGGAATACTGGCTGTATCTGGAGGGCTGTGACGATCACTGTTCGAATCCGGTACAGAATCGAAGCTCTGCATTTGCCCTGGCCTTTGCCGGCGTGAGTGCGGAAGCAGAGAAGAAAGGGGGGCAGTCATGAGACACGTATGGAAAACGGGGTTTCAGATCCTCACGGCAGTGGCGGCAGTGACAGCCCTGACTTCTGCAACGTATGCCTGGTTTACCACAAACAGGCAGGTTTCAACCAGTACGGCATCTGCCCGGACCGGGACAGAGTCTTTGACACTGGAAGTCAGCAGCAGTGGCGGCAGCGCTTTTCGAAATCAGAGCAATGCGCCGATCACGCAGGTCAATGAGGCAGACGCATCAAAGCTTCTGCCGGTTTCCACTGCAGATCTGGTGAACTTTGTATACAGTCCGTCAACCGTGGATGATCAGGCGGTCCATTTTGAAAAGCTGGACAGCGAGAGGTACTATTATCACGGCAGGATCTATCTGCGGGCGGCAGGAGAAGGCTTTCCTTCCGGAAGCAGGCTGGAACTTTATCTGGATCAGTCGGATGGAGTTCTGGGAGAGGCAGCCGATGGACAGCTTCTCAGTGCTTCAAGGCTGGGGCTGGTCTTTGATGAAGATCCGGCTTCTGCCAGGATCTTACGTTTTACAGAGACGGAAAGTCCGGCTTCGGAACAGGTATATAATACGGTGATCGATGGCAGGACACTCGGAAAAGATCAGGTTTTAAGCTGGACCGGGACGGGGGTTTTACCGGCAGCAGATCCGAGCGTACCGGTGACCGATTATACGGCAGCCTTTACCTCTGATGGATTGAACCTGCCGGAGCAGCCGCTCTTTACGATGGAACTCGGGGTGATCTATCCTTTGGATGTATACTTTTATCTGGAGGGCTGTGATCCGGACTGCTCTGACAGCGTGAGCTATGACGGAGCGGACATTCATCTGGCGTTTTATGGCGTCTTATCAGAGGAGGGCAGCCGATGAGAGAAAAAGAAAAAAAGGAGCGGAAGCTGCGCCGGACCCGTGTATACACCTCGCTTCTTCTGGTTCTGCTGGCTCTGGTGGCAGTGACGGCGGCTACGGTGGCCTGGTTTTCCATTGCAGACAAAACAAAAGTCAATACCATGGGAATGAATGTCACAGGAGATCCAGATCTTCGGATCGACCTGGATCCTCATGGGACTATGGAAGAATACGTAAAGACCTTATCCTTTGAAGACATTGCGGCACGCATACAGAAGGAACGGGGATTTTCCATGAAAGATACGCCTCTGGAGCCGGTGACGACAGCTGATGAGGAGGTCTTCACTTACGAAAACGGAGCGGTGGTCTCTGATACCAGTGGTGCGTATCTCACCTTTACGCTGCATTTTATGGCAGAAAAAGATATGCTGGTCCATCTGACCAGCGCAGACAGTGAAAGCGGGGCAGGGGATGGAACGGCCGTATTGTCGGAAACGGCCGGCCTTCCGGAGTCCATGCGGATCAGTTTTTCCGTGGACGGCCAGACCTGGGTCTATGATCCGGGAATGGGAGATGATAGGGAAGCAGTTCGTGGAGCCAGTGTTTTCGGTCTTCCGGGTGCGGCGGCCATGCAGCTGACAGAGAGAAATGCCCTGTTTTCTCTTTTGGAGGGAAAGGATCAGGCGGTTCTGGTGCATGTCTGGATGGAAGGAAGCGATCCGGCCTGTACGGATGAACTGAGAGCGGCGGATTATTCGATCCGTCTTCGGTTTACCGGCGAAACGACAGAAAGCAGTACGGAGAAAGAGTCGGAATAAGTTTCACTTTTCCCGGGAAAACAGAGCAGAAAAAACAGGCAGCTGCCTGTGGAAAGAGCAGATAAAAAGGAGAAGAAAATGAAAGTTTTAAAGAAAGCAGGAACAGTTGTAGTCAGTGTACTTTTGTGGGTGGTCATTCTGGTGGCGGCGTTGTATGCCTTTACGACCATGGCAACCAGGGACAACCAGAATGTGGCAGATCTTTTCGGTTATACGCCTATGGCCGTGCAGTCAGATTCCATGGCACCGACCTTTGAAAAAGGAGATCTGATCCTGATCAAAAAGTGTGATACCTCCACGCTGAAAGAGGGAGATATCATCTGTTTCCATACAATCATCAATAATGAATACGCATTGAACACTCACCGGATCCAGTCTATCGTTGAACAGGGCGGAGCCAGAAGCTATACTACGCTGGGTGATAACAATAACGGGATCGCAGATACCCATGTGATCTCGGATGGTGATATCGTCGGAAAATATGTGGGAAAAGTACAGAAGCTTGGAACCGTCATGGATTTCCTTTCCGGAAGCACCGGTTTCCTGCTTGTGATCGTACTTCCGATGCTTCTCTTCTTTATCTATCAGATCTATCATCTGATCATGATCAGTATCCGTCTGAAAAAAGCCATTGCGGTGGAGACGGCCAGAGAGCAGGAGCTGGAGCGGCAGAAGGTCGCAGCCGGCAGTCAGCCGCAGCAGGATGCCGAGGCAGCAAAAGCGGCTCTGGAGGAAGCCAGAAGGCTGCGTGAGGAGGCGGAAGCCATCCGTGCCAAAGCAGAGGAAGAGCTTGCCAGGGCAAAGAAAGAAAATGGGGAGGATAAGCAGGCGTGAGCGGATTTTTAAAGTTTGCCTTTGAAGTATTGTCTCAGGTGGTGTACAACCTGGTGGCCTGGCTGGCTGCCTTTGTGAAGCTTTTTATCACAGGCTGGGCAGAGTATTTCACGATTTTTTTTACGTATTTTAAAACCCTGGATATCATAGGGAAAGTGCTGTCAGTACTGCTGATGCTGCTTTTGATCGCGATTCCTGTGCTGATCCTTGTCATCCTTATCCGTCACCTGATCCTGAAGCACCAGCTGAAGGCGGATCAGGTGGATAATGCCGTTCTCTATAAAGAGATCGGCCGTCTGAACAAGCAGGTCCTGTCTCTGATGGATGAGAAAAACAGGATCCTGGCGCTGAAGGTCAATGCTATGGGCGGCACAGAGCGGATTCCCTATGTGGGAGCTTCTGCACTGACGGATGATGTGCTTCCCACCGTTGGAAATGTGACGGCAAAGAGAGCAGACGGCAGTGTGGCTGAGGCAGGCGCGGCATCAGCCAGCTCTGCAGCAGGTAATGTGATCCCCGGCAATGTGACTGTGATCGGCGGAGACGGCTCTCTGGCCGCAGCAGCGGCCTCTGCAGCCCTTGGTGAGACAGCGGCAGCGGCGGTCGAGGCAGTGGAAAATGCCAAAGCCAAAGCGGAAGCAGACGAGAAGAAGAAGGTCATCCGCTTTCCGAAGCTGGCATTGGTGGATGCCCGTTATGCGGTATTCCAGTATCCGGCTTACGACAATGAGATTTCTCTGGAAGGCTTTGCAGAGGGCTACCGGCTTTTTGCCGCCAGTCAGCTGCACCTTTATTACACTCCGGAGATCATCCGGCGTTTTATTGCCGGCATGGCTTCCAGTAAGATCCTGATCCTGGAAGGTATTTCCGGTACCGGTAAGACCAGCCTGCCGTATTCTATCAGCCGCTATATGGGCAATCCGGCGACAATGGTTTCCGTTCAGCCGTCCTTCCGTGACCGGACGGAGCTTCTTGGTTATTTTAATGAGTTTTCCAAACGGTTCAATGAAACGGAGTTTTTGAGAGCTCTTTATGAGGCGGGATACCGTCAGGATCCGACACTGATCGTGCTGGATGAGATGAACCTGGCACGTATTGAGTATTACTTTGCAGAGATGCTGTCTGTGCTGGAGATGCCTTCGAAAGAGGAATGGGTGCTGGATCTGGTGCCAACAGCCTGGGCAGGAGATCCGAAGCTGATGGAGGGCGGAAAGATCCATGTGACCGATACGACCTGGTTTATCGGAACAGCCAACAACGATGACTCTACCTTTACCATCACAGACAAGGTTTATGACCGTGCCATGCCCATCGAACTGAACGACCGTGCCGATGCTTTTGAATGTGAGCTTCATGAACCCTGCTATATCCGTGCAGGATATCTGCAGGAGCTTTTCGTCCGTGCACGGGAAGAGCATCCGGTCAGCGATGAAATGATAGAGAAAATGACAAGGCTGGACAGCTATCTTGCTACCCGTTTCAAGCTTTCCTTTGGAAATCGTATCATGAAGCAGCTCTATGACTTCATTCCGGTTTATGTGGCCTGTGGTGGAACCGAGCTTGGCGGCATGGACTATATCATTGCCAGAAAAGTGCTGAAAAAATTTGAAAGTATGAATGTAAGCTTTGTCCGGGATGAGATCACAGGACTGATCGATTACATGGACAAAACCTTTGGAAAAAATGGAATGCCCGACAGCAAAGCCTACCTGGAACGAATCCAGCAGCTGTACTGATCCAGAGCGGGTAGAATCAGGTTGTCCCAAAGAGAGGATAAAAAATGTCAGAGACGATCAACGATTTATATTTGAAATATGCGGAAGGCATCGGAGAGAGCCTGGAAAGCGACCGGTACTTTCAGTATCTGTTTGAAATGGTGCAGGCCGGTGAGAATACGCTGCAGCAGAAGAACCGGATTCTCCACAAAGTAGTGGATGAACGCTGGATCGGAACGATCGAGGAAGGGATCGATGCCATTTTCAACATCATCGACAAGCCGCGGCGTTTTGTAACCACAAAGGAAGAGGTGGTGCCTGTGGCTCTGGCCAGAAAGATCACGGCAGACAGTGTGCGCCATCTGAGCATGAACACCCAGTTTATCGCCAGCGATGAAAACGGAGAGATCCAGCCCACCCGGATCCTGAACGTGTCCACAGAAGAGAGCTTTGATCTTTACGAAAACCGGTTTGTGTATCATCTGATCCAGCGGCTGTTTACCTTCGTAGATAAACGGACGGATGTGATCTTCTGGTCTGCCGGTGATGAGATCTGCAACACGATGAGCATGGAAAGCAAGGTGGACGATGCGTATGAGGAAATTTCTTATAAAGTAGAGATGACCATCAAAAACCGTCAGAGCTATGCGGAAAATGACAGTGACCATATGGAAGTCTTCAAACGGATCGACCGCCTGCGCCGGCTGGTACGGGATTTAAGAAACAGTTCCTTTTGTGAACTCATGGCCGGCTGTGCCAGAGTGCAAAGCCCGATCCAGAGAACCAACCTGATGATGAAGGATCCCAGCTACCGCGCCTGCTACAAGCTGTGGCAGTTCATCGAGAGCTATGATGAGGTGGGTTATACCATTGAAGAACAGGATTCAGCCCTGGAATTCGATGAAGAATATCTCTTACAGATGTATATAAACCTCATCACCAACTATACGGTGTTCAAAAGTCTTCTGGAATCGGATCCAAGAAGCATGCATGAGATCGCGGAGGAACACCGGGAGCCGGTGAAACCGAAATTCATCAAAGAGATCAAAGAGGAGATTGTGGAAGACCGCGATATTCCTGACGTGGAGATCCGGAAGGTCTTTGTGGAGGAAGTGACGCAGGCTCAGATCGAGGCGGAGGAGAAGCTTCAGAAGGAGATCGGGCAGAGAGAGGAACTGGAACGGACCGTTTCTGATCTGAACGGTCAGGTGGACAGCCTGAACGACCAGATGGAATATCTGGAGGAGCAGCTGGTGGATGCAAACATGCAGCTTGATCTGCTTAGGCAGCAGCTGGACGAGAGCCAGGCGGCCCTTGCAGCCGCCGGTGAGGAGACCCGGCAGGCGAAGGAGCAGGCAAAAGAGGCAGAAGAAAACCTGATCATCATCCGCCAGGAAGCAAAAGAAGAAGTGGAAGCGGCGAAGAAAGAGGCAGAAGAGGCTGCGGCCGCCGCAAGACAAGGTGCGGCACAGGAGATCAAAGCCACCCGTGACAAAGCACAGCAGGAGCTCGAGGCTGTACAGAAGGCCGCACAGGAAGCCCGTGAGAAAGCTGCCGCCGAGCTGGCTGCCGCACAGGCCGCCGCGAAAAAATCTGCCCAGTCTCAGGCTGAGAAGGCACGCAGGGAGGCGGATGCGGCGCTGGAGAAGGTTCGAAGGGAGTCCGGACAGGCTATGGAAAAGCTCCGCCGGGAAGCAGATTCAGCAATTGCGAAAGCAAGAAACGAGGCCAGGACGGCCAAGAGTCAGCTGAAAGAACTGGAGGAGGAAAAAGCCGGACTGGAAGCACAGTTGAAGAAGATGGAAAAGACTCTTGCTTCCAACCGTCTTTCCCGCTATCTTGTGAACTCTTTAAAAGAACACCGTGACCGGAAACATTCGAAAGAGGGCGGATCATGATAAAAAAAGGAATCCTTGTTCTGATCGATTTTTTATCGATAGCCATCATTGCAGCGGCGGTAGCCGTTCTTTGTATCGTTCTGATGACAAAGCCGGGAAAAGCCCCTTCTGTACTGGGGTATACGGTTCTTAGGGTGACGACGGGAAGCATGGCTCCCACCTATGATGTGGATACACTGCTTTTAGTGAAAAAAACAGAGCCTGAGAGGCTCCGGGAAGGCGATGTGATCTCTTTTTATTCCATGGATCCGGCGCTGGACGGTGCAGTCAATACCCACCGGATTGTATCCGTGGAAAAAGAGGGAGATGGTTACATCTATAAGACCAAAGGAGACGCCAACAATGTGGCGGATACCTATGAGGTGCAGTCGGAGTATCTGCTAGGGAAAGTGATCTGCTCCAGCCTGATCCTGGGAAAGCTTTCCCGCCTGGCAGCCAATCCCCTGATCTTTATCCCTGTGATCCTTGTTCCGTTGTCTGTAATCCTTCTCAGCAACCTGATCCATACGGTAAGACTGGCGAAAAAAATCAGCCGGGAAGAGGAAGAAGCAGCAGTACGGGAAGCCGTAGAAGAGCTCCGCAGAAGAAAACAAGAGAAAGATGGAGGGTGTGACTCGGTATGAGTCACACCCTCCATCTCTTAGAACTGTCTATTTCCCGACAGCACCTTTTAGTGTTAAGGGCAGATGTTTCTGCCCCCTCGTTTATGGCTGATGATCAGATGTTCAGAAGGTCACTGAATACTTTAAGGGCGCCGTCCGTATCGTGCGCAAGCACACGTTTTGCGAGAACTTTACCAAGCTGAACACCTTCCTGGTCGAAACTGTTCAGATTCCAGAGGAAGCCCTGGAACATGATCTTGTTCTCGAAGTGAGCAAGTAATGCACCAAGGGAAGCCGGGGTAAGCTGCTCACCAATAATAATGCTGGATGGACGTTTCCCCTTGAAGTTCTTGTTCAGGTTCTCATCCTCTTTACCGCATGCAAATGCCACAATCTGAGCTGCAACGTTAGCGCAGAGCTTCTGCTGGCTGGTGCTGTTCTCAATATCAACATCTACTCCGAGCTGGCTGTTTCTGAAGCCGATGAACTGAAGAGGGATAATATCAGAGCCCTGATGTAATAACTGGTAGAAGGAATGCTGTCCGTTGGTTCCTGGCTCACCGAAGATAACAGGACCTGTCACATAGTTAACCGGCTCACCGAAACGGTTGACTGTTTTACCATTGGATTCCATATCACACTGCTGAAGATGTGCCGGGAAACGGCTTAATGCCTGTGAATATGGAAGAACAGCTGTGGAAGGATATCCCTGTACGTTTCTCTCATATAAACCGATAAGAGCATCCAGCATATCCGGGTTCTTCTTAAGGTCGCGGTTTGTTGCAAGCTGATCCTCAGCAGCAGCGCCGTCAAGAAGCTGAGCAAATACTTCCGGTCCGAACGCAAGAGACAGGATCGCTCCGCCTACACCGGAAACAGAAGAGTAACGGCCGCCGATATAGTCATCCATGAAAATAGCGGTAAGGTAATCTTCGCTCTTGGCAAGAGGAGAAGTCTCGCTGGTTACAGCAAGCATATGTCTGGAAGGATTCAGGCCAGCCTTTGTGAGAGCATCTTTTACAAAGGCTTCGTTGGTCAGGGTTTCAAGGGTTGTACCGGATTTGGATACAACGATGAATAAGGAGTGCGCAAGGTCTACAGAAGCAAGGACTGCAGCTGCATCATCCGGGTCAACGTTGCTGATGAATTTCGCTTCCATTTTGAAAGTGTTATTGGCTTTCGCCCAGTTCTCCAGTGCGATGTAAAGAGCACGGGGACCAAGGTCACTTCCGCCGATACCAATCTGTACAACTGTGGTGAATTTTTCGCCGGCTTCGTTGGTGATCTCACCAGCATGAACCTTATTTGCGAAATCTGCTGCTTTCTTCTGCTGGGCAACGTAGAATTCACGTTTGTCTACACCATCTACAACAACCGGGTTACCAAGCTGCTTACGTGCAAGGTGATGAAGGACCATACGGTTCTCACCGGTGTTGATCACTGCACCATTGAATAATTCCTGGAATTTGTCAATCAGCTGTGCCTCATCAGCAAGCTTCGCAAGTGCGGCTAAAACGGTTTCGTCTACTTCTTTGGCTGCATAGTTGTAAGAAAGACCTGCTGCCATTGGTGTACTATAATCAGCTACACGCTTGCCACCTTCTTCACCGGACAAAGCTGCTGCAATGTCTACGTGATTCTTAAGCTCTTTCAGTTCGCCAAAAGAATCAAGTGTGTCAAGATTTTTCCATGTTGCCATAATATAATTCCTCCTTTAGATGGTTGAGATTATGCTCTCACAGGAGCTTTAATATAAGCCCGTATTAATGCCATTATACTGAAAAAAAACAGGAATTTCAATCTATGGATAAAGATTCGTGAAAATTTAACATTTTTATTCCAGAGGAAATGTGATGGAAAAATGTGAAAAAATATCAACAGATGATTGATGAAAAAATGTATCAGCAGTTTCATTGACAGCTCTTTTCCATATGAGTATAGTATTTTTTAATTGGAAGTTAGAGAACACTAACTTCAAAAGAAAGGAGAAAGTACGAATGTACAACAAGAAATACCTGAAAAAATGTATGGCAGTTATTCTCTCAGCCAGCATGGTAATGCCCACAAGTATTGCATCTATGGCATCTGAACCAGCAACAGAGGTGACAACAGAAGCTGCGATCGAGGAAAAGGAGACGGTACAGACGGAGGATGCTACCGAAGCAACAGTCGAAACAGAAGCCGTGGAAACAGAAACGGAACAGGCTGAGACGGTACAGACGGAAACCGCAATGGAAGAAGACACCGAAGCAACAGTCGAAACAGCAATTGTGGAAACAGAGATGGAACAGACCGAGACAGCGGCTGTTACAACAACCGCAACAAAAAAAGCTGCAGCGCCGAAAATTGCAGAAGACGAGTCAACAGTGATTTCTGATGATTGGGATGATGAGTATTCTGTTGACTACAAAATGATTTATCTTGACAGCGATGGAAGTGACCTGTGGTCAGAGGAAAAAATAGTACTTGATGGTTCTTCCTGGACATTTGATGCTTATGTGCCTGTCAGGGAAGGATATACTTTTAAAGGATGGGTAACAGAAAAGGGGTCTTCATCTGTCATTTATAAAGCAGGTGATAAAATCACAGTTACGGAAACAGATAGCAGTAAATATGAAAAAGTCGTGAAACTCTATGCGGTATGGGAAAAACAGGGAACGACCTACAAAGTAACTTACTATAATGCAGACGGAAGCCAGGAACTGAAGACTGACAGTAAGGTAAGCACAGAGGAGAGCTGCTCTTTCAGTGCCTATGCGGGAGCAGAGAAGAAAGAGGGCTATGAGTTCATCGGCTGGTCCACGACACCGAATGCGACAGCGATCGATTATAATACGACAAAAGGTCCGAGCCTGAAAGCCACAACCCCGGAACTGAAACTGTATGCAGTCTATGTGAAGACAGTAAAGAATGAGCAGGTAAACATAAATGTTTATGTAGAGTATCTGGATGAAAGCTTAAACAAAGGATACGAAGTAGACGAAAGCAGCAGGAAGGAAGTAAGTGTGACCTGCCGGACCGGAAGTGCCCATAAGGAAGCCGGATATACACACCAACTGAAATATAAAGATATCGCAGA
>NZ_QSCM01000013.1 GCF_003463065.1 Blautia sp. OF03-15BH | reverse complement strand
TCCGGAAAGACCGATCAGTTCTTAGCGGAATGCGTGGTCAGATGAGCCGGAATTTGCAGGTGGCTTTGCTGCTTTGTCCATCTTTGATTATTTTAATTTTATCTTCGTTATGGAAAGATGCTTTTTCCACCTGAAGTCTTGTTAATAACTGGTCTGGAGTTGAGATTCCATTTTCCAGAAGTTTTGCTGCCAGTTCCACGGCAAAAGTATGAGAGTGAACAGTTTCGATGATCTTTTCAACTGTTGGCCGGTACGTGTCCGCCTCTGAATAAAATACTGATGCCAGCTGGAAGAGAGCGTTCATATCCTCTATTTCTTTTAATGGCAGAGTACAGTATTCATCCAGTTTGCTTCTGGTTGTAAACAAAATCTGACAGCGATATTTTAATACTACTGACAGAAAGCTGTCCTGTGTGGCAGTGACATTAAAATTATCTATGATAAGCAGAGTATCAGATTTCAGGGAACGCAGAAAACGGTTATGTCTTTGAAACCGTTCCTGGTCAGTGCTTTCCGGCGGATCGTCAATAAAATCCATGTCAGTAATATCCTGATGAAGATTGCCGGTATATTCTACATAAAGGATATTGGTGTATTGCTTTATGTACCGCTTTGCGTAGGCTTTGGCAAGTTCACTTTTTCCGATTCCAGCAATTCCGCAAAGAAAAATATGACGGTTTTCCTCAAGCATGGTATATAATTCTTCCAGTTCTTTATCTCTTCCGATAAAATGACGGCATGGTTTCGGAACCTCACTGTCCATAATATAATCCAGCACAATGGGGGATAAAGCTCCTCCGGCGAGTAGCTTCTGATTTTTGGTATTACGTTTGATGAATTGGCGTTCCATGCCAAAAGAAATCAGTTTTGCAAGAAACAGCAGTCTTGAACTGGCTGGTTTATATAAGGGAGTCAGATTTTTCTTTTTCGCATCTGAGATGCTGTCATCCTGAATGAATAAAGTGTAAATATCTTGTATAGCCATATTACAGTCAGACATCAGTGGAAGAAGATTCTGGTGGATGGTATGGGCTAACTTTTCCTGATTGGATGGCTTGGAATAGTAAGCGGATATTTTAGGACTGATTTTAGCCTGACCAGTCATCCAGCGGCAAACCAGACCGTTATCCATTGAAAAATCCTGATTTGCCGGATCATCCATAAAATCTTCAAATAATTCGTATAAAAAATCAGGCTGACTCATTTGATTACTTTCGCTGATATGATTTTTTAAGCAAGTGCTAATAGAAGAAAAATCGCATCGATTCAATAGAAATTCCCCTTTCGTAGTTAAGATTGAGTATATCTATCACAGCACGAACATACATTCGATTCAAGAAAATGCGGATATTTTTAAAGTGATTGTGTCAATTTACAATCAATTTCTATTCAATGTGGTTTTCAGGCAGGTTCTGTAAAATAAGCTCAGAACAAACAATAACGGGAGGAGCTTATGCAACAGAATATTGAATTTGAGCGGTGCATTGATTTTCTGGTACGGATGATTGATAAGTACGGCGAAGAAGTCCTCCGGGAGTTGGAGGAAGAAAAACAGAATAAGGAAGAAAAAGAAGCGGCAGTTTCCTGAAATACAAAATGTAAATCAGACTGTCGCTTTTTCATGTACTTTTAAATCAAATAAATTTTAAAAGCTGATGCAGAGTGTGTGGCTCATTATTCTGAGAAACGGTAATACGAGTATCAAATGGCTTGAAATGATTCTGCGTATAAAAGCTCAGAAGAAATTCATTATCTTCGCATTCAAGAAACTCCATAACGCCACCTACGGAATATTTGAGACTGGATATGGTTTCCAGTGCAAATCCCAGTAGAATATTTCCAGGAATTCGTTTTTCCTTTGGAAGAGAATAGTTCTTTCCCAACTGGGCGATCAGGTAAGCTGCGGTAGTATAGGATTGTGTTTCTTCATCCAAAATACTGACACGGGACAGCTTTTTTGCCATTGTCTTGCTGATATTTGAAGCACGGACAGAGATGGGTTTTACTGTAAGTGAAAAATAACCAACCAGTGAAGCATCTTCAGCATCAAATACCAGATAAGTGATAGATTGATCTTTTTTGGTAAACTCAATCGCATTATGTAATAAAAAGTATTCCACATCGGGATTTTTGGGACAAGAAAAATCGGAGAGTAAGTCGTAAAGACTTTCCTCTCCGATATATGTCGGTTCGTCTTTATCCAAATATGCCCGAATATTAACGGTAAAATATTTATCAGACATGTTTTTTCTTCCTTTTTGACATTAAAGCTAAGATTTCCTGTGGGTTCGTTAACTGACGTCCGGGAAGTGTCTGCTTTGGTGTGCGGTCACGGTCAGCTTCGTCAATTGCTGCGACAAAACGCTTTACGCTATTTGGATTGGATACGACAAAATTATGAGTAATACTTGAAGTAGCCATACTAACACCTCCTCTTTTTTGGCTTTTTTGTGTATTTATAGTATATGCAATGTGTGATAAAAACACAATATCAAAAACAGAAATTATTTCTAAATAATTTTCAAGCCGGACATTTATTAGACGCTTCCGGTAGGCGAACAATATTTTCGAGCCAATCATTTATAAGTCGCCAATGGTGGGCGGGCAATATTTTGATAACAGAAATGCTCTGTATCTAACTTAATTATACGATTGGCAAAGAAATGCGTCAATACGGAAAATAAGTATTGAAAATAGTTGGAACAAGTACTAAAATTAAGTTGGGACAATAAAACAGAGTTATACTGCGAGGAAGATTATGAAGAATAAAAAGATTAAATGCGATATATATACCAGAGTATCCACAACCATGCAGGTAGATGGATACAGTCTGGATGCTCAGAAAGAAAAACTCAAGAGATATGCGGAGTTTCAGAACATGGAAATTGTAAATGAGTATTCAGACGAAGGTAAGTCTGGAAAGAGCGTAGAGGGCAGACCGGAATTCCAACGTATGTTAGACAATATTGAGAATGGAACAGATGAGGTGCAGTTTGTATTGGTGTTCAAGCTTTCCAGATTTGGTCGTAATGCGGCAGATGTATTAAATTCTTTGCAAAGAATGCAGGACTTCGGAGTGAATTTGATCTGTGTTGAAGATGGAATTGACAGCTCTAAAGATAGCGGAAAGCTGATGATTTCCGTTCTGTCTGCGGTGGCAGAGATTGAACGGGAGAATATCCTTGTTCAGACAATGGAAGGACGTAAGCAGAAAGCCAGGGAAGGAAAATGGAACGGTGGATTTGCTCCATATGGCTATGAATTGGTAAATGGAGAATTGCAGATCGCAGAGGACGAAGCAGAGATTATTCGCCTGATCTATGACAAATTTATTCATACCAATATGGGAATCTCTGCGATTGCTGCATGGCTGAACCAGCATGGATATAAAAAGAAAAAACGACAGAATAATACACTGGACGCATTTGCCGCTTCATTTATAAAAGGCGTTCTGGATAATCCGGTATACTGTGGAAAGCTGGCTTATGGACGAAGGAAAAACGAGAAAGTTTCTGGCACAAGAAATGAATACCGCATTGTAAAGCAGGAAAATTATATGCTGCATGATGGTATTCATGAAGGGATTGTTTCAGAAACAGACTGGGAGCTGGCACATCAAAAACGAGAAAAAACAGGTGTAAAATATGAAAAGACACATAGCCTCGATCATGAGCATATTTTATCCGGAATATTGAGGTGTCCGTTATGTGGAAGCGGTATGTATGGGAATGTAAACCGAAAGAAAAAGAAAGACGGAACCTTATATAAGGATTATTTCTATTATGCCTGCAAACATCGTCGCCTGGTAGATGGTCATAAATGTGGATATCGTAAACAATGGAGTGAGGAGAAGATTAACAATGCAGTAGAAGAAGTTATTCGGAAGCTGGTGAAGAATCCAAAGTTTGAGGAAGCAATACTGAATAAAATCGGTTCAAGAATAGATACAGAAGAAATAGAAAAAGAGATTGAAGGACTGGAAAAACAGCACAGACAACTGACCGGAGCAAAAGCAAGGCTTGGACAGCAAATGGACAGTCTGGATATTATGGATAAATTTTATGAGAAGAAATATCAGGATATGGAGACAAGGTTATACCGTTTGTATGATGAGATTGAAGGTGTGGAGAACAGTATAGAGGAAGTAAAGAATCGCCTGTTGAATATCCGGCAACAGAAAATATCAGAAGAAAACGTCTATCAATTTCTTTTATATTTTGATAAACTATATGATAAGTTCACCGACCTAGAGAAGAAAGAATTTCTTAACAGCTTTGTGGAACAGGTGGACATTTATGAGCAGGAGCAGCCAGATGGCAGATTCCTGAAGCACATAAAGTTCCGTTTTCCGGTGTATTTTGGAGATAGGGAGATACAGGAACTTCGTTGGGACAACGAAAGTACCGTTGAGACGGTTGTTTTGCTTTCCAAGGGTGAGGTCGACTCGAAAAAGATTCGGGTTGAGTTCTCTTTAGAAGATATGGATATGTCCGAATTTCAAGATGGGGCAACCTACACGCAGATCAAGGACTATGTACTGGAACATAGCGGATTAAAGGTATCAAACCTGTATATCTCACAGATTAAGCGGAAATGTGGGATTGAGGTTGGTAAGAACTACAATCTGCCGAAGTCCGAAGATTCCAGACAGCCTCTGTGTCCACCGGAAAAAGAGAAAGCAATCCGAGAAGCATTCAAATATTTTGGGATGATATAACATCCCGTAAAATGGAGGTTTCTTATGGATAGATTGATTTCTTGTAAGTTTAACATGGATACCGCTTGTGTGGAACTGAAATTCTTTGATGGTAGTATGATTGCGATTGATACGATTGCGGTTGAGAACGAGGTTGCCGACAATATGTATCAGAGGTCGGAACTGGATTATCTGATTTACAATGACCCGATTGGATATGCTGATTTGATATTGAACGGAGATTCCAAAACCTATTTGAAAAACTGTTACAGAGTATAAATCTGTGGATACGGCGATTGGAGCGATTTGCCTGGCTCACTAAACCTCTAAGCCCATAGTTATTGGCTAAGGCAGATATTCAACTTTAATTTTAGAAAACATAAATAAAGGCTATCCAATCTTTTTGACTGGGTAGCCTTTGAAAGTTTTGCTCTTTCTACTTTTTAAGAATCAATTTATGAATGACCATGCCGATTATCAAACCAAAGGATGATACTGCCAAATACCAAAGCGAATGTATCAATGCTGTCTCGTTATAGTATATAAACACAGATGGCACAAATGTAATTGCTATGATTATTGGATACAAGTACTTTACTTTCAGATTTGAAATGCTGCCAATTAGAATTGAAAGCAATAATGTTGCTAAAATAAGCAAAACTATCATTCCCATAACGTCTGTTGGTCCTGCAAATAATGGAAATACATAAAACATAAATAATTGAATTAAGAGTATTAGTATCTCCTTCAAGTATTTCTTCATAATCAAAACACCTCCGTTCATATAAACTCTTTTTTATTTCATTTTGCAAAGATTATCTTGATTTGCAGTTTGTCATTGTTGTAGATTGCTCCAATACTTCCGCCCATACGCTCAATCAGCAGCTTGGCGATGGACAATCCCAAACCGGTTGAATTGCGACTGGCTTCTACTGTATAGAAACGGTCAAACAATCTGCCGACCGTCACATAATTCAGATTGTGCGCCGTGTTGCTGAATGTAACACAGCCGTTCTTATCCATGACTACGGACAGATCGCCGTCAGAGTATTTCAGCGCATTGCTGATAATGTTGGAAAAGATACGGTTGACCGCACCTGCATCCAGTTCACGGAAAACCGGTTCCTCCGGCAATTCGATTTCCGGTTGGATGCCTTTTTCCTGCATGACCGCATAGAAAGACAGCAGACTTTCCTCCAATGCCCGGACAACATCCATACGTTCTGGTTTCAGTTCCTGAAAAGAAGTAACCACACTATATCTGAATAGTTCTTCGGTTAGATTTTTTAAAACATCTGTTCTGTTTTGGATTTGAGAAAGATAGCAGTGTACCGTTTCGCTTTTTTCCTCTCGTTCCAATAGGTCAAGATAACCGTTTATCGCCGTAAGCGGAGTTCTCAGGTCATGGGAAATATTGGTGATAGCTTCTTTCAGTTCCAGATCGCCCTGTTGGTAACGATGGCGTTCCTTGCGGAGCAATCGAAGCTGGATATTAATCTCCGAAGCCAGTTTTCTCAGATGAGGGTCGCTGGAAGAAATATCAATCAGAGTGTTTGTGTCGGAGGAAAGACGTTCCTGGAATTCTGTATGAATTTCATCAATACTTTTTTCTATAAAAATAATCTTTGTGATTAGAAAAAATACAACAATTAGCAAAATACAACACAAAATCCAAGGGAACATCTTTCTACCTCCTTACTTTAGGTTCTTTTTCTTAAAGGAACGACTTCCTATAAGAGATGTTGAAAAAATTACAAACGCAGAGCACAATGGAAGAAAAATCAGGTGTTCCACCCCTTCTTCGCAAAGAATTACACCTTGTCCTCCAGGTGTCAGACAGATAAGAAATTCCAGCAGGATACGAAATGTTCCACCGATGAATTTGATATTTTGGGGATGCCATCGCACAGTTGGGTCTGTATCACTCCACATCCATCCATCCAATAACTCTGGTTCTGCAAAACGATCATAAAGGAGCATCCCGATTATGACCATTGCAGCTACAGCTCCCAGACAAAGAAGTGTCGCTGAGTTTTTGTTCTCCGCCAGACTTGCCAACAGACAACATACGCTGGAGAGTGCAACGACCATCAAAAGGCTTGAAAAAATATAAAATGCCATCTCTCCCAAAGAGAGGTTCAGGCTTGCCGTACCCAGTAGCGGAATACCCAGCATCCCATTAACTATCAACCAGATTAGTGCAGTACTCAGTCCAGCACATATGGTCAGGAGAAGATTGGAAAAATAAACTTCTTCACGAGTGTGTCCGCAGATTAGTTTATTGCGCAGAGTTCCATATTCATAGTCTGTTCCCCACAAATATGCGGCAAATACGGCGATAAATGGTCCCATCAGGGGTGAATATCCAAAAAAACGGGCGACCAGCTTATAGATGTATGCATTAGTCAAATTCGTCTGGAAGTAACCGTTGAGGATGATGAATGCGGAAAGCAATACAGCAATCACTAATTCTATTCGAATCATTTTTTTATTCTCTGTACGGTAAAAGGCTGCTCGAAAAAGTTTACGCATTATTATCACCTCCAACCAGAGAGATGTAATAACTCTCCAAACTTTCATCTTTTTCCTGCATAGACAGCACTTCGCAGTTTTCCTTTGCCAGTACAACGGTCAGCTGTGTCACATTGATCTTTGCGAACACATCGGCTGTTGTTGCGGAGATAATTTTATATTCCAGATTCATGGAATCCAGCACACGAGCCAGAGTAGAAGTATCGGTCACTTCCATGCGGACACACTTGCGGCAAACTGTGTCCAGTTCTTCTGCACTCAGTTCCTTCACCATGCGACCATTATCAATGATACCGTAATGAGTAGCCAGACGGGAAAGTTCATCCAGAATGTGACTGGAAATAAGAACTGTAATCTGTTTTTCTCGGTTCAACTTCAAAATCAGTTCTCGCATTTCCACAATACCCTGAGGGTCGAGACCATTTACAGGCTCATCAAGAACAAGAAAGTCGGGATCACCGGCTAATGCGATAGCGATGCCCAGACGCTGCTTCATACCGAGGGAGAAGTTCTTCGCTTTTTTCTCTCCCGTGTTGTCGAGACCTACCAGCTTCAACAATTCCTGAATACAATCAAATGATGGCAGACCAAGAATGAGATACTGGTGCTTCAGATTTTCCTCCGCAGTCATATCCATGTAGATGGACGGTGTTTCCACCACAGCACCCATGCGACGGCGGGATTTGATAATATCCTTGCTGTCATTGCGGATGCCGTACAGAGAAAAGCTACCGGAAGTCGGTTCCTGCAATCCGCAGATCAAGCGGATCAGGGTTGTCTTACCAGCGCCGTTCTTTCCCACAAAGCCATAGATGGAACCTTTGGGAACATTCATAGTAAGACCATTCAATGCCTGAAAGTTTTTATACTTTTTTGTCAGGCTGTTTGTTTGCAAAATATAGTTCATATTGTATTACCTCCTTTGCTGACCTAAGTTTACAAAACAAAAGTCAAGAAAGTGGTCAAGAAAAACGTCAAGATTTGGTCAAGATTTTTTGTTCTGCCAATTTGAAACCAATTCCCCAGACTGTTTCGATATAGTCTACACCGCTGACATCCTGCATCTTTTTACGAAGATTGCTGATGTGCTGCTTCAAAGAACGCTCGGTGCAGTCGGGTGTGTCCAGACTGATTCTGTCAAGCAGGACACTCTTTGAAATTACCTGTTTGGGATTTTCCATCAGCAGTTTTAAGATGGCATACTCCGTTCGGGTCAGCTTCACAGGCTGCTCCTGTACTGTCAGAGAAAGGGAAACCATATCCAAAACCAAATCGCCAACGGAAAGAGATTTGGTTTCGCCATGTTGTTCTGCCTTGCGGAGCTGAACAGTGATACGGGCAAGAAGCTCCTTTGTATCAAAAGGCTTGGTCATGTAATCTGCCGCACCGCCCAGCAGAAGATTTACCTTGTCTTGCACATCTACTTTTGCGCTGAGAACGATAACAGGAATGTTCTCAATGTGGGGCAGAACTTCCTCGCCAGACAATCCCGGCAACATCAGATCCAGCAGCACCAAATCGGGCTTGTTTTGTGAAAGAAGATATAACGCTTCTGTGCCGGAGTATGCACGAAGAACAGAATAGCCCTCTTGCACCAGCACTTCTCTCAGCATATCTCCAATATGAATATCATCATCTATGATTGCGATTGTTTTCATTCTCGTTCCTCGTCAATTTCCTTTTATAGTTCAAACGCTACTATCGTTTCCTTTGGCAACTTCTCGTTTTCGCAGTTTAGAAGGTAGGCTATTGCCTTGTTCGCAAAGCGGTTTGTTTTCATTGTATCCCAATCGGCAAGTCGGACTATTTCTGATGTGCCGTTCTCAAAATCAAATGAAATCTGGCCCCATTCGCCGTCGCAGTCTGCTTGGTATTCGTAGATTGCGGTGGCGATTTTCTTTTTTCGTTTGGTCTTGGATTTCTGTTTCAAGCGGACAGCATGGATTGCGCCCTCGGCAACCAACAATTCTGTCAGTTTGTCCACTGCTCTGCGGTAGGCTCGCTCCGCACCGCTGGCAGTGCTGCCCTCAAACATTACAGCCAGTTCCTCAAAGGTGGGACGGCCTTTCCATGAGCCGACATGCCCGCAGGTCATGCAGATTGCCAGCCGCTTTTCAAGCAAGGTCTGTTCCCGGTAGTTCAGCTTATCAAAAGCTCGCTGCACCTTTTCTGCCTGTATGCCGTTCCAGAGGATGTCGGAGTAGTTCCAAGTATCATCAAGAGCAACATCTTCGCCCGTTTCCTCGCCGTCCTCATCTGTCACATAGAATGGTTGCTGATTGCGGATACCTCGAACAACTCTCAGATATTCTTCCGCAAGGGCAAAGTCACAGTTATACTTTTTGGAAAACTCGCTGACCGCATCCTTGGTGTTATGGTACAGCCAAGCCATTGACCGCACCATTTTATAATTGGTCAGAGAGGATACCGACCATTTTTCTTCGCCCATGCGGAAGCGGAGCATAGCATCCCGGATGAACGGGAAAATGTATGTAGCATACTCCGCACCCTTGGCAGGATCATAGTCCATCAGCTTTTGGAGCATTTGTTCCCTGCAGGAGAGCTTTATATCTATAAAACGGTCTGTATCGTACAGATCGCCGCCATCCACACCCCAAAAGCCTTTGATGCGCTTATTGAGCTGTGGCTCATAATGGTGGAGGAAGAACGAGAAATATATCAAATTCTTTTCCCGCAAGGCAGACAGGATATATTCATTCAGACTGCCCACCGCTGGCGGCTCCGGTTCCAGTTGGAAGATGCGCTCTGCCATATAGGGAATGATACCATCACCGTGCGGATTGACAGCGTATTTTGGTATGTATCCGGTCATATTCCATGTAAAATCACTTAGCATAGCGCACCTCCTTTCAACGTCCAATTTCAAATTTATTTCTTTTTCTTACTCGCAAAAATTGCAATTATACAGAAAACCAAGAAAAACAAAAATCCTATTTTCATTGACTGTTCCTCCTAACAAATTCAAATGCACTTTTGGGCTTCTTTCTTCAAAGCAACCTGTTCCATTTCTTTCTCATAAGTTCCCTTGGCATAAGCGACATTACTTTTTGCCCGGAGCATCTTATCTTTCGCCAGTTTCTTCATAACCTCTGCTAAATCCTCATCCAGTTTGCCACGCTTGATATAGCGGTTTATGGTATTCAGCCGCTTTTCGTATATCTGGATAACAGGATGATCGTCTGCAAGCTCCCGTTGTTCTCTGCCTTTCAGATTGCCGATCTGTCGGCAGGTGCGGTGTAGCTTGTCCCCCGGCGCATAGCCGCCGCAGTATTTGGTGTGCCTTGCGTTGGTTGTCAGAAACCATTTGCCGCAAATTTTACATTTCTTCGGTGCATGACCGACACACAAGCCCTCAAAGAGATCAGACCGGAACATCCCCACAAAGGATACATAATGGATTCGCTTGACGAGCTTTGCAACTTTTTCGCCGGGACGGATGACCGATACATACTGAACGGAATTGTTCAGGGTAGACATCCAGGCATTGCCCTCCGTGATAGAGAACTCCGGCGGGAAATAGCTGCCGAACATTCTGGCGAAGCCCTCTGCGGTACGGTCTGCTTCATTTCCGTCTGATTTTTCCGCAAAATCAAGCATTGCGGTTTGGTATTCCCCAAGGGAGTATGCCAGATGCCCGAATACAGCAGTATATCGTTGGAGCATCATTGCATCGGCATAGTTCGGGATTTCTTCAAACTGCAAGGAATTAGTTGCGGCTTTTATGGCAAACTCCATATATTTCAGCGCATTGTCCGCAGTAAAGACTTTTTCAATCCGTTCTCTATGTTTTGGAATATTCATATTGGAGAACGGCGGCGTTTCGCTGAGAATATCCACCATTGTCAGCACAGCTTCCTTTGCCATAGGAAAGAGTGCGGAAGCATCCTGTCCGGCGTTTAACATTCCAAGCAGTAGATTGATTTTCTCGCATTGCTCGTTCATTCTTGCGAGGGTATCCGCAGGAACATTCAGCGCATCACAGGCAAGAGTACCGATAGGAAATATTTTGCCCTCATATATGACCGTATCCTGCCAAAAATCCAATGTCATCAGTTCTTGATTCATGCTTGCCCTCCTGTCCTGTTTTTTCACTTTTCTAATTATACCATGCAAATGTGAAGAAATCTACATCATCAGATAAGTTGTCCTGTTTTTTGAAATGAGGTTGTCCTGCTTTTAGCCTGCTTTTTTTCAAATCCGTCATAACCATAGTAGAAAGGGCGAAGCACCTGCCAATCACGGCGGGTGCTTCGTGCTTTCCAGACTATTATGAACGGAGGTTTTTCTATGACAATCTATGAAAACATCAAGGCGGCGATCAGCGTGAAGCAAGCTGCCGAGCACTATGGGCTGAAAGTCAACCGCAGCGGTATGACTTGCTGCCCATTCCACAATGACCGGCATCCGAGCTTGAAGCTGAATGAAGATTATTTCTTCTGCTTCGGTTGCGGAGCCAAGGGAGACGTGATCGACCTTGTGGCAAAGCTGTTCAATCTGAGTAACCATGAAGCAGTGCAAAAGCTGGCTGCGGACTTTGGGCTTGACCCGAAACCGCCCACTGCCGCAGCTATGGTCAAGCCAAAGCGTCCCTATATCCGTCAGTTCCGGGAGGATGAAATGCTGTGTTTCCGGGTGCTGACGGATTATCTGCATCTGTTGGAGGATTGGAAAGTGCGCTATGCACCAAAGACACCGGACGAGCCTTATGATGACCGTTTTGTGGAAGCCTGCCAGATGCACTGCCATATCGAATATATGGCAGATGTGCTGACCGTGGGCGAATTGGAACAGCGTGTAGCTGTTGTGGACAAACTGATGAAGGACGGGTATATCGACTTTCTGAAAGAGTACACTGCACGAAAGAAAAAGGAGGTGGCACACCATGGCGAAGAACCGGAAAACGCCTGATATGAATTTGCCTGTCTGGTTTGATGGGCAGAATATCAATGAAGCTCTGTTTTGTGAAGAATTTCTGCAAGAGAGCAGAATCATCTTTGCAAACAGGGCTTTCTTTACGCCCAATGGACGGGTAACGGATGATATTGTCCTGCGGGGCGAGGTCTACGAAAAGCTGAAAAGCTACACCATCAGCAGCGTACCGCAGAAGATCAAAAACATCATGGAATTGCTGAAACTGGAAGCCATGGTTGAGGATCTTCCTCCCCAGCCTGACCGCATCCATGTTGCCAACGGAACGCTCATGCTGGATGGAAGATTTATCGAGGGGAAAAAGGAAATCGTACAGAGCCGCTTGCCTGTTTCCTACAATCCAAACGCTGCTGCACCTGCTCTGTGGCTGAACTTTTTGGACGGTTTGCTCTATGAAGAAGATATTCCCACCTTGCAGGAGTTTATCGGCTACTGCCTGATTCCCTCCAACAAGGGGCAGCGCATGATGGTGATTAAGGGCAACGGCGGCGAGGGCAAATCTCAAATCGGTGCAGTGCTGTCCACCATATTCGGCACGAATATGAAAGACGGCAGTATCGGTAAAATTTCCGAAAACCGCTTCGCCCGTGCCGATCTGGAACACATCCTGCTGTGCGTGGATGATGATATGCGGATGGAAGCTCTGCGCCAGACCAACTATGTAAAATCCATTGTAACCGCACAGGGCAAGATGGATTTGGAACGCAAAGGTAAACAGAGCTATCAGGGCTGGATGTTCGCCCGGTTGATGGCATTCAGCAATGGCGATCTGCAAGCCCTGTATGACCGTAGCGATGGTTTTTACCGTAGACAGCTTGTGCTGACTACCAAGGAAAAGCCCGTGGACAGAGCCGACGATCCCGATCTTGCAGAGAAGATGAAAGCCGAAGCCGAGGGGATTTTCCTCTGGGCATTTGAAGGCTTGCAGCGGCTTGTTGCCAACAACTTTAAGTTTACGGAGAGCGACCGCATCCGTGAAAACCGGGAAGCGGTCAAGCGTGACAATAACAACATTTTTGACTTCATGGATTCCGAGGGATATATCCGGCGCAAGGCGGATGCGTCCATCAGTTCCAAGGACTTTTACGCTATCTATCGCCTGTGGTGTGAGGAAAACTCCCTTGCCCCTCTGAAATCCCGCAGCTTCAGCGATGCCATGGTTGCCAATGCAAAGAAATTTAATTTGGAGCATTGCAACAACA
Source organism: Blautia sp. OF03-15BH (assembly GCF_003463065.1). GTDB lineage: Bacteria > Bacillota > Clostridia > Lachnospirales > Lachnospiraceae > Limivivens. The sequence continues at coordinate 78,813 of NZ_QSCM01000013.1, read as the reverse complement.
TCACCAACTCAGCCGGACGGCGGGTATGGGGATTTATGGGTGTGGAAGCTGTGGCACGACCTAATATAAACGGGTTTTACGACGTTTCGCCATGTACGTACGTACCGGAGGAATGGCAGGACTGATTCCTGTCTTTCGTTTTCTGTATGTATGTACACAGCGTTTTACCTGTTTTCCTTTTTTATAGGAATAATCAGCTGTCAGAACTGACCTGTTTTCGGGCATTGAAAATCAATGGTAATGGAAACAGCAAAGTTCTTGACCGCAGGACGAAACCATTTCACCAAATCGTGCTTCTCCAAACCATGCCCCCAGTTTACGAAACAATGGGTGTTTTCACTGTTTCAGACAAAATCCCACGGAACAGCAAAGTGGGATATATGCCTGTATGGACAGAGTATCGCACTCACAAAATGAAAGCGATTTTGGAGAAAGCAGATTTTTCACTGTTCGGTGCATCTGCTCCGCTTTGGGGAGTAGCCTTTGCACCGAATTGTAAATCAAAAATATGGAGGAATTTACAATATGAATGTACGCAACGAAATCAAGGCACAGATCGTCCGTGCCGGAATGACTATGCAGGAAGTAGTTGACCTGCTCTCGGACGAGTACGGTTGGAGCGACAGCGTTTCCAACCTGTCCGCAAAATTACAGCGGGAAAGCATCCGATACAAGGAAGTATTGGAGCTTGCCGATGTGCTGGGATACGACATCGTATGGCAGCAAAGACGGGAGAAGTGATGCCCCGGCAACATCCCCTCGTAGTTCCCGTCCCCATAGGCACACCGCAGTGCTGTCTATGGATGGCAGTGAAAGATACGCTTTTCGCTGCCGCCGTCTGCAAAGAGAAGTTCACCGGAACAGCTTCATGCAGACGGGCTGACCATGGGAAAAGTTGCAGACATTTTCGCATTGGTCAGCAGAGGTTGCCGCAGCAACCGCACTCCCCCTCGGGAGAGCCCTCGGAGAGCCCACGGCACTTTGCAGCCAGTATGGATGAAAGTGTTATAGTGGGTTATTACACTTTGAAAAAGTGCCTCTCCGCAGCTCCCCGCTGTCTGCAAATTTTAAGGAAAGGACAAAAAATCTATGGCAAGAAATGATGGAATAGACCGCACCGTAGCCCGGAATCAGGACTTACCGACACCGGACGATGTGGCAAAAATACAGGAACACAATGAGCGAGAAAAGGACAGTTACAGCAATCAAGACATTGTGCCGGAACGCACTCCGCTGAATGTTCACTTCAAGACTCCCACCGATGATTATGTGAAAATGTTTGAGCAAATGGAACAGGATGGCGTGATCTCCACCAGAGGTCTGAAACCGGATGCCATCAAATACGGCGAGTTGGTTTTTGATGTGAACTCCGCTTATTTCTACAACCACGGCGGCTATGAATTTGCAAAACAGTTTTATGCTGATGCCTATAAAGCCGCCGTGGAGATCGTAGGCGGTGAGCAGTATATCCTCTCTGCTGTGATGCACGCCGATGAGCACAACCGGGCAATGTCCGAAGCTCTTGGCGAGGATGTGTACCACTATCACCTCCATGTGGTTTATATTCCGGTAGTGGAAAAGCAGATCCTTTGGTCGAAGCGATGTAAGGATGAAGCTCTCCGGGGAACGGTAAAGGAAACGATCACACAAGTCAGCCGAAGTAAGAAATGGGACTCCAAACCGGTGCTTGACGAGGACGGAAATCCCAAGCTCAATGAAAAAGGAAAAAAGATTTTAAGGTCATCCTACAGCGTGTTGCAGGATGACTTTTTTAATTTCATGCGTGCTGCCGGATATACCGATGTGGAGCGTGGAGAGCGTGGCAGCACCGAGGAACATCTGACGGTGACACAGTTTAAGGTGCAGGCGGAACAGCAGCGTTTGGAAGCTGTGACAGGACAGGTGGCACAGGCAGAACAGAGTTTGGAGGATGCTAAAGCTGCTACGGAAAAGCAGAAAAAGAAACTGGAAGCTCTGCAAAAGGAAACCAAGGCAGCAAAGGCCATTGCACTTACGGTGCAGGATATTGAAGCGATGGGCAAGAAAGCCACGTTCGGAAACAATATCACGCTGACACCGGATGAATGCGACACGTTGAAACGCTATGCCACCAACGGCATTCTCTTTCATGCAGAGAATGAGCGATTGAAAGGGAAACTGGAATCTGCTCAAAAGTCTGCATCCATTTGGAAGCAGCGATGTGAAGAAGCGAATAAAAAATATCAAGAGTTGAAGCAAAAAGCCCAGCCTTTCCTGGATGCACTGGAAATTGCATCCGAAAAGGTTCGGGCTTTTATCAATTCCATCCTCGCCAGAGGAAAGGAAACACAGGAACACAAAGCACCTGTCCGTAAGCGTGGACAGGACATGGAAATTTGATGGAGGTAACTGCCTATTGAAGAAATATTATGAGGATGCAAAATATAATGCGGCATTTGTCCGCTGTGTGGATGTTATGAGCCAGATGCTCCAGAAATATGGACATCAGGTTTTGGATAAATTGGAACAGGATGCCCCTCAGAAAGTGGAGCATTCCAAGGAAAGTAATCAAGCACAGCCTTTGACGAATAAGGCTGCGTAAAAATTTACAATTTACACGTTGCGTATTCACTGCGGCTATGCTATAATGATTACGCAACGTGTATTTTTGTTTTTTATGGAGAAAAGACAGATGGATTGTAAGAACAGAATTATCAAGTTGCGGGAAAGCACAGGACTGAACCGGAAAGATTTTTGCAAGCTCGTCCATATCCCTTACCGGACTATGACCGAGTGGGAATTGGACAACCGCCATGCACCGGATTATGTGCTGTGGCTTTTGGAGTATTATATCCGCAACGAGGGACTTATGGTAAAGGAAATGAATGAGGGAGGTGGAGATTCTGAAAAAGAAACAACTTAAATGCTATATTTATACAAGAGTGTCCACCTCTATGCAGGTTGACGGGTACAGCTTGGATGCCCAGCGTGACAAGCTGAGGAAGTATGCGGCATACGAAGATATGGTTATTGCCGGGGAGTATTCTGACGAGGGATTTTCCGGAAAGAATATCCAAGGGCGGCAGGACTTCCAACGGATGCTGAATGACATCCAGGACTGCAAGGACGGCGTTTCCTATGTGCTGGTCTTTAAGCTGTCCCGATTCGGCAGAAATGCGGCGGATGTTCTGAACTCTTTGCAGCTCATGCAGGATTTCGGTGTCAATCTGATCTGCGTGGAGGATGGCATCGACAGTTCAAAGGATGCCGGAAAGCTGATGATTTCCGTGCTGTCTGCGGTGGCAGAAATAGAGCGAGAGAATATCCGCACCCAGACAATGGCAGGACGTGAGCAAAAGGCTCGTGAGGGCAAGTGGAACGGTGGTTTCGCTCCTTATGGCTACAAACTGGAAAACGGAGATTTGGTCATTGCGGAGGATGAAGTGGAAGTAATCCGTGTCATTTATGACCGCTACATTCACACCAACGAGGGCGTTGCCGGGGTTGCTAAATATCTGAACCGCAACGGCTTTATCAAGAAACTGCGGCAGAACAATACCATTCCCGGATTTTCAAGGAACTTCGTGCAGGATGTATTGGACAATCCCGTTTACATGGGAAAGATCGCCTATGGCAGACGCAGGACGGAAAAGAAGCAAGGCACAAGAAATGAGATGCACGTAGTTGAGCAGTCGGAGTTCCCGATTTATGAGGGACAGCACGAAGCCATCATTTCGGAAGAAGATTGGTATCTGGCACAGGAAAAGCGTAAGATCAATTCCTTTAAGCGGGAAAAGGTCAACAATCCAGATCATGCACACATCCTGTCCGGCATTCTGAAATGCCCATGCTGCGGAAAGAGTATGTACGGCAATATCGCCAGGGCTCACAGCAAGGACAAGAAAACGAGGTATTATTACTACTGCAAAAACACGGTAACACCTACCGGACATGAGTGCAGCTTCCGACTGAATATCGAGCAGACGGAGATCAACAAGTTTGTGGCTAAGATTATATCCGCTATGGTCAACAATCCCCGGTTTGTAGAAGCGATTCAGGCGAAAATCGGCTCGGCTGTTGATACAGAGGATATGGAAAAGCAGATCGCCGTCCTGCAAGGACAGTTGAAGCAAGCCTTTGGAACGAAAAGCCGCTTGGAGCGTCAGATGGACACCTTGGACATCAACGATGCCCACTATGACAGAAAGATTTTGGACTTGCAGCGCCGCTATGATGAGCAGTATGATACAATAGAGGATATCGAAGTTCAGATTGGCGAATTGCAAGGTCAAATCCGCAGCATTCAGCAGGAGAAAATCTCCGGTAACAATATCTATCGGCTCTTACTGGCATTTGATGAAGTCTACCATTCCGCAACAGAAGCGGAACAGAAAGAGTTTATGAAAGCCTTTATCGAGCGAATTGAGATGTTCCCGGAGAAAAGGAAAGACGGAAGCTGGATAAGAAAGATTGTGTTCAACTTCCCTGTGCCTGTTGATGGCGAGGAAGTGAAAGAACTTCCCTTGGAAACTGAAACAACTGTCGAGACGGTAATTTTGATGTCAAAGGTGAACCCAGGCAAGTAAAAAATATGTAGTAAATAAAAGGCTTTTCAGAGAGCTATCGTTATTGAGTACGATTGGCTGCTGGAAAGCCTTTCTTTTTATGCTTGAAAATTGCTTTGTGGGAATTGGTCCACAAGACAAGGTTGACACTAGGGAATGTATATCAAGGAAAAATGAACCCTAGGGTTCACCTTATAACGATAACTTTTTCCATAGAAAAGCAGCGACCAGGCGGTATTCATCCGGTCGCTGCTTGTAAATTAACGATAATTCTTGTTGTAGAGTTCTTTGGCGTATGCCTGCATTTTCTTTACGTACTCATATGCCTGGCTCTTTCCCTTTTTCAAGTCGACCTGCTTCAGAGCATTACTGATTTGTGGGTCGTCCATCAGAAGAGAGAAGATTGCTTTAGCTTCTGGGTACTTCAAGGATACCTCGTTGATGAGGTCATCGATCATCATCAGGCTGAGAACTGAGTTTTCCGTGTTAGCATCATCAGCTGGTTCCCAACCGTTGCTATTTGTATCATCGTCGCTATTGTCATTCATAAACTTGTCTAATGAAATATAGCGCGAGAGGTACTGATCCTTTTCTGGACGATTACATCCTTCGCATTTATTGCACTTAGGGCAGCGGATGTATTCTCCCTTGCTATTAAGAATTAAGCACCTCTTTTTGCGAGTCGATTCAAGATATTGATCTTTCTCTTTCCAGAATCCTTCCATGTAGGATTCGACCTGATCCTTAGGGATAGCTGTGAAACCTACAAGAATCTTTCTACCACGAATATTCCAGGTTTCGAAGTTGTCCTCAACGATTCCGTCATTGCGCTTGCGAAAACCGTCCCTTACATCCTGATGGTAATTCTTTAAAACTTCATGTGCTAAGAATGGAACTAATGCCTCATTCTCCTTTGGTGCTGCGCCATTGTAGCTCTTCTTGTTACTGTAATCATAATTTTTCTCTGCCATGTGGCTTTCCTCCTTGGGTTGACGCGGAGGAAATTCCACATGTGCGATACCTGAATATAGTTGGCCATTGCCATAGCGAGTTTCCTCCTATTGGTTTGGCCAGCTTGTCCTATTCAGCTGGTTTGGTTGTTTAGTTGTTCATCAGATTCAGATAGGACCGTTCTTGATCAGGGAACGCATCGTCTGATGATGGGGCTTAACCCTTGATTGCATGATACAGCAAACGTTAAAAATGCCCGTTGAAGAAAATTCAACGGGCTAAGAGGCGAAAAATGGAGCTTTTTTGAAGCTAAAAGACATAATTCTGTATGAAATTGAGATGTAAATGTTGAAGAAAGTTCACCAAAAATATTTTCTAAATTGATAGAACCACGCAAACATACACAAACTTATGCAAATAATTGAAACTTGACACAAAATAATGTATAATAAAAATTGGCATAGTATGTATAGAAAAGGAGAAGCTATGAACACTACCAATAATGAGGAAAAATGGATTGGAACAACTGAAGCAGCTGAGTTCTTAGGAGTAAAGCCAGCTACAATTCGTGATTGGATTCGTAAAGGCAAGGATATTCCGAGAAAGAAAATTGGTAAGGCTTGGAAGTTCAAATATTCTGAACTTGAGGAATGGGCTCGAAGTGGGAAGGCTGCAGATAATTAAACAATTCCGCGACTTAGCGGCAGGAGGTAAAAATGGATGAATAAACAACAATTAGCATCTACTATTTGGCAGTCAGCCAACCAGATGAGATCAAAGATAGAGGCAAACGAATATAAGGACTATATCCTTGGATTTATGTTTTATAAATATCTTTCAGATCGTGAAATTTCTTTCCTGAAAGGGGAAAAATATTCCGACGATGATATCAAAAAAGCAACAGCAGATGATGAGAAACTAGTAAAGCATATTAGTGAGAACATAGGGTATTTTATTGCTTATAATGACTTATTCTCAACATGGCTTTCTAAAGGCGATGATTTTGACGTGTCTGATGTACGAGATGCATTGAGTAATTTTGATATCAATATTGAACCAACATATAAGAAATTATTTGAAAATATTTTTAAGACATTACAGAGCGGCCTTTCAAAACTTGGAGAGACATCAACAAAACAGACAAAATCAATAAAGGCGCTGCTTAAGTTAATTAAAAGGATTCCGATGGATGGAAAGCAAGACTATGATGTTCTGGGATTTATTTACGAGTATCTCATTAGTATGTTTGCTGCCAATGCTGGAAAAAAAGCAGGAGAGTTCTATACTCCGCATGAAGTGTCCGTATTGATGTCTGAAATTGTGGCTAATCACCTTAAAGATAGAGAGCATATTAAAATCTATGATCCTACATCAGGTTCAGGTTCATTACTTATTAATATTGGAGCATCTATGGCTCAATATATCGAAGGCGAGAACAAGATTGATTATTATGCGCAAGAATTGAAGGAGAATACCTATAACTTAACTCGTATGAATTTGGTTATGCGAGGAATTAATCCAGCTAATATCAATGTTAGAAACGGCGATACTTTGGAAGATGACTGGCCATTTTTTGAAACAGATGAAAACAAAGACGAGACATATTCGTTAGTTAAAGTTGATGCAGTAGTTTCAAATCCTCCATATTCACAGAAATGGGATCCAAAGAATAAAGAGTTTGATCCTAGATTTAAAGAATTTGGAGTTGCACCCAAGGCAAAAGCAGATTATGCATTTTTACTTCACGAACTCTATCATTTAGAGGATGATGGAATTATGACTATTGTATTGCCACATGGTGTTTTATTTAGAAGTGGAGAAGAAGAAACAATTAGAAAGACTTTGATTGAACGAAATCATATAGATGCAATTATAGGTTTGCCTGCGAATATTTTCTTTGGAACTGGTATACCTACAATTATTATGGTTTTGAAAAGAACAAGAGCAGATTCAGATGTCTTGATTATTGATGCATCAAAAAAATTTGAGAAAGTTGGAAAAAATAAAAAGTTAAGAGCAAGAGATATTCGAGAAATTGTTGATACCTTGAAGGCTAGAAAATCTGTGACAAAATTTTCAAAATTAGTTACAAAGGAAGACATACGGGAAAATGAATATAATTTGAATATTCCGAGATATGTTGATTCATCTGATGATGAAGAACCATGGGATATCCATTCCATTATGTTTGGCGGAATTCCTAATATGGAAATAGAAGGTCTTCATAAGTATTGGGATGCATTTCCGGGTCTCCGAGAGGAAATTTTTAGTGCTCTTTCAGCTAATTATTCTAGAGTTATAGTAGATGATGTAGAAAGTGTGGTATCTAATTCTGTATCTGTCTCTGATTATATTGCAAAATATCATTATATTTTCAGTGGATTTGGAGAGCATTTAAAGGATTGCTTGATAGAAGATATCCTTGATGTTAATGCACAAAGTCTTAAAGAAGATGTATGTACAGATATTTTTTGTAGAACATCAAATATTAAATTAGTTGATCAATACAAGGCATTTCAGATTCTATCTGAAAATTGGGAGACAATCACTTCTGATTTAGAAATGATCCAGGGAGAGGGATTTGATGCTATATTCCAGGTTGATCCTAACATGGTAGTAAAGAAAAAGAAGGAAGATGAGGATGAGGTAACTGAAGTACAGGAAGGCTGGAAAGGTCATATTTTACCATTTGAGCTTGTACAGGAAGTATTCCACTGCGAACAATTATCTGAAATAAAATCAAATGAAAATAGATTAGTGGAAATTGATGGCTACTATACTGAAATACTAGAGTCACTCGAAGAGGATGAACTTGAACTGCAGATTACAAATGAGGACAAGAATGCCTTCGTCGGAAAAGAAGTAAAGGCATATGTTGTAGAGGCGTTGGCTGATGTTGAAAGCCCTGAAATCAATGCATTGAAGGACTATTTAAAGATTTCATCTAAGAAAGAAAAACTTGCTTATATTGAAGAAAGAAAAGTGGTTGATTGGAACACAATGGCTGCAAATAAGGACGGTACATTTGGAAAACCTGCAGTAAATGCAAGAATTTTACAATTGCAGATGGATTATGAATTTCCAGAAGAATCATTAGAAGCAAAAATGAAAAGAGTTATGCTTTTAATGGAAGAAGAAAGCGAATTGAAGAAAGTAATCAAGGCACAGAAGATCGAACTAGAAGCTGCAACCATAGAAACAATAAAAAATCTCGATGAAGAAGATGCACTTCGCCTGCTAGAGTTGAAGTGGATTGAGCCTATTGTATCCGGATTAGGAACTTTGCCAGATGATGTAATTACAGCATTGGTTTCAGAAGTTGAAAATTTGAATTCAAAATATGCAACTACATATAGTGATATTGAGGTAAAGAAAGAATCAGCAGCTGGTTCTCTTATTCAGATGATTGATGGTTTATCTGGTAGCAAAGATGATCTTGATGGTCTAGCAGAATTTAAGAAGTATATGGGGTAAAAAATGAAAAAGAATAATAAAACACCTAAACTTCGTTTTTCTGGATATACTGACGATTGGGAACAGCGTAAGTTGGGGGAAATTCTTAAAGAGCGAACTGAAAGAGCACACGGAGATGAAGAATTATTGTCAGTAACAATTGGAAACGGCGTTATTAGACAAATCGATTCAGATAAGAGGAATATTGCTTCTGAAGATAAGAGTAACTACAAGGTCGTTAAGAAGGGAGATATTCCATATAATTCAATGCGAATGTGGCAAGGTGCTGTGGGAAACTCTGAATATGATGGAATTGTAAGCCCTGCATATACTGTACTTACGCCAACTAGTGATGCTAATGGCAAATTTTTTATGGAGTTATTTAAAAAGGAATCTACATTACAAATATTCCAAAGATGGTCACAGGGACTGACTTCTGATACATGGAATCTAAAATATCCTGTTCTATCCTCGATACAATTTGATATTCCATCAGTTGAAGAGCAAACAGAAATTGCAAGATATTTTTCTACTCTTGACAGCCTTATCACCCTTCATCAGCGTAAGCTTGAGAAGTTACAGAACATGAAGAAATCATGCTTGCAAAAGATGTTCCCTAAGGATGGTGCTACTGTTCCTGAAATAAGATTTTCTGAATTCCAGGAAGATTGGGAGGAACGAACACTTGGTTCGTGCTTTGATGAGCGATTAGAAAGCTTACCAGACGGAGAATTACTATCAGTTACAATTGGTTCAGGAATAAAGAAGTTTTCTGAACTAGATCGCCACGACAATTCAAATACTGACAAATCTAAATACAAAAGAGTTTGTATTGGTGATATTGCTTATAACTCAATGAGAATGTGGCAAGGAGCAAGTGGGCGTTCACCATACGAAGGTATTGTAAGTCCTGCATACACTGTAGTAAAGCCAATAGGAGATATAGACACTCAGTTCTTTGCTTATATGTTTAAGAAGAAAGAGATAATTCATCTTTTTGAAATTAACTCACAAGGACTAACATCAGACACTTGGAACTTAAAATATCCAGCATTCAGTAAAATTGTGGTTAAAGTTCCTAGGAATGTGGAAGAGCAAAGTAGGATTGCTAGATTTTTGTTGGAGCTCGATGAGCTCATTTCATGTACTGAGCAAGAAATTGAGATTACGAAAAGAATGAAAAAAGGATGTCTTCAGAAGATGTTCGTATAAGGAGGGATAGACTTGTCAGATATTATTTTTAATGAAGAAAAGGACTTTGAAGAAGCTGTCATAAAAGCCCTCATCGAGCATGGATGGGAATCGGATGTTATTAGATATCCATCTGAAGAAGATTTAATTCAGAATTGGGCGAACATATTATTCAATAATAATAAGCAGGGAACGCGATTGAATGATCAGCCATTAACTTCCGGAGAGATGGCTCAGATTTTAGACCAGGTAAGAAATCTACAATCGCCAATGGCTCTAAATGAGTTTATTAATGGGCGTAGTATATCTATTACTCGTGACAACCCAGATGATCCTCTTCACCTAGGTAAGGAAATTTCTTTAAAGATTTATGATCGTCAGGAAATCGCGTTAGGACAGAGCAGATATCAGATAGTTCAGCAGCCAAAGTTTAAAACAAAGTCACCTATTCTCAATAGCAGAAGAGGCGACCTGATGTTATTGATTAATGGTATGCCAGTCATTCACCTGGAACTGAAACGTAGCGGAATTCCAGTTAGTGAGGCATATAATCAGATAGAAAAATATTCACATGAAGGTGTATTTAGAGGTATTTTTTCTCTAGTACAGATCTTTGTGGCAATGCAACCTAAGGAATCTGTATATTTTGCAAATCCAGGAGAAAAAGGCGTGTTCAATAAGGCTTTTTATTTCCACTGGGCTGATTTCAATAACTATCCTATAAATGAATGGTATACGTTCATTAAAAAGTTTTTGTCTATACCAATGGCACATATGTTAATTGGCTTCTATACAATCGCAGATACTGATGAAGGTCTTTTAAAAGTAATGAGAAGTTATCAGTATTATGCTGCAGTTGGTATTGCTAATATTGTTGCGGAGAAAAAGAGCCACTGGGATGATAAAAAGCAGCTTGGTGGTCATGTGTGGCATACAACTGGAAGTGGAAAAACCATGACTAGTTTTAAAGCTGCTCAGCTCGTTGCTGCTAATCATGATGCAGATAAAGTGGTTTTTCTGGTTGATAGAAAAGAATTAGGAATACAGTCACTTAAGGAGTACCGTTCATTTGCTACAGGAACAGAATCTGTTCAGGCAACGGAAAATACAGATATTTTAATGTCTAAATTAAAAAGCCCAGATTCTGATAATACCTTGATTGTTACATCAATCCAGAAGTTGAGTAATATCGCAAGGGAAGACGTGGTTAATATAGAAGCAGATTTAAAAATTGTTCAGCGTAAGAGAATGGTTATTATCATTGATGAGTGCCACCGTTCTACGTTTGGAGATATGCTTGTAGATATAAAAAACACGTTCAAAAATGCATTGATCTTTGGATTTACTGGAACACCTATTCAAGACTTAAATGCAAAAAAAGACAGTACAACGCCGACAATATTTGGTGATGAGATTCATAGATATACTCTAGGTGATGGAATCAGGGATAAAAATGTTCTTGGCTTCGATCCATATATGGTGCGCATTTATGACGATGCTGATCTGCGAGAGAAGGTTGCACTCAGTAAAGCCAAAGCAAAAGACCCAGAGGATGCTTTTAGCGATCCTAAAAAGGAAAAAGTGTATCTCAAATACATGGATTCATCTCAAATCAAGATGTACGGAGAACTGGTAAATGGAAAATATGTAAAAGGTATAGAAGATTTTGTACCTAATGAGCAGTACCAGACAGATGAGTATGTGGACGGCGTAATACAAGATATAAAAAAGAAATGGACGCTATACAGTAGAAATAGAAAGTTTCATGCTATTTTTGCGACCAGCAGTATTCCAGAAGCAGTTAAATATTATAGATTGATGGTCAAGGCTTTTCCTGGTTTATTCATCACCGCAATGTTTGATCCTACTATCGATAATGAAGGTGGTGGAAGTTTAGAGAAGGAAGATGGAATTGTTGAAATCTTGGAAGCTTATAATAAGCACTTCAATCAGAAGTATACAATTCCAACGTATGATAAATTTCGTAAGGAAGTCAGCCTAAGATTGGGCCATAAAAAACCTTTTGATAGCTTTGGTAAGGATGAGCAAATTGATATTCTTATTGTAGTGAATCAAATGCTTACAGGATTTGATTCCAAGTTTGTAAATACATTATATCTGGATAAGATGATGGAGTATGAAAACCTTATTCAGGCTTTTTCACGTACAAACAGACTTTACAATATGGCTGAGAAGCCTTTTGGAATTATCAAATACTATCGTAGACCAAATACAATGGAGAAGAATATTGAAGCGGCTGTAAAGGCATATTCAGGTGATGTTCCTACAGGATTGTTTGTTGATAAATTGCCTAACAATCTAAGGAATATGAATGTTCTTTTCCAAAGTATAGAACAGATATTCAAAAATGCAGGTATTGTTAATTTTGAAAAGTTGCCTGCTGATAATGCAGCGATAGGAAAGTTTGCAAAAGAATTTAATAAATTTGTGAATCATCTTGAAGCGGCTATTATACAAGGGTTTACTTGGAGAAAGAATTCTTATCCGGATGAGGATCAGAATGAAGATGCTATAAAAATGCTAATCGATGAACAGACATACCTGACATTATTAGCTAGATATAAAGAGATAACTCGTGGTGGCGGTGGTGGAGCCGGTGGAGATGTTCCGTATGAAATAGATGTTCATATTACAGAATATGATACCGGTAAGATCGATGCTAATTACATGAATTCTAATTTTGATAAGTATGTCAAGTTGATTCAAGGTGATAGTGATCCAGGAGTTGTCGATACGGCACTGAAGGAATTACATAGATCATTTTCGATGCTTTCACAGGAAGAACAACGATATGCGGAAAGATTTATTCATGCAGTAGAAAGTGGTCAGGCAAAATTAGTTCCAGGCAAAACGTTTAGAGATTATATTACTGATTATATGAAGGCAGATGAGCAAGCACGAATTAATCGTGTTGTCAGACGACTTGGATGCTATTATGCTCTACTTAAGGAATTGTTAGATCGTCATGCGACACCAAGTAATATTGATGATCGTGGTACATTTACTGAATTAAAAAAATCAGTCAATAAATCAAAGGCAGAAAAATTCTTTAGGTTAGTATTTAAGGATGACTATGTTCCTTTACGCCTTCCGATTTACAGTGAGGATTATTTGCGTGATTTTATTTTCTCAGGGGGAAAAGATCCGTATTTAAATGTGATTGAAGTAGAACAGACTTCTGCATATACACCTGATGATGCTAGAGAATACAATAAACCTAAAGTGGTAGTTGTTAAGCTCACAGATAATGATTATGTCGGTAGAGAGATAAGAACTTCGGTCAGCTACAAGACCTTAGAAAACTGGTATTCAGAAAGCAAAGCTGTAAAAAGTGTTATTGAGTCAGAATGTTTTGCGTATGTGGAAGATAAACTTTGCGTTGCTACATCGGAATGCTTGGAACGTACTGATGACGGAAAAATAAGATTAACTGAATATGCAAAGACACATGAAGAAGAATGTTTCTTACAATTCATTGTGGATGAAAAAGATGGAACATTGCATTATGTGAAACTTCCAAAATCAAAGGCGGATGAAGCATTTAATTATAATGACGCTATAACAGAGGATTTGTTATCTCAGTATGGGCTAGTAAATGAAATGTCAAAAGAGATGTTAAATGCAATTGACGGTGAAGAATTTGGACCAGCACTTGATATCCTGATGGATAAACATATCTGTAATTATACAGCAAGACTTTTAAGAAGTATTACAGGTTTGGATAACAGAACAATAAGTAACATGAAGAAGGGTGAAAACCTTACTAAGTCAAATGTGATATCTGCGTGTTTAGGCATACATATTCCATTTAGAGTTAGTAACCATATGCTTAGTCTTGCTGATTTGACGTTGAATATGACTTCCAAAGGTCAAGTGGGCGATGACAATGAAACGTATGATATGCTTCTTCATTTAAGATGGACGACTGATTATGATGATATTTATGAAGAATTGAAAGTTCAATCAAAAGATCATTTAATTCACCATCCGCCAGTAAAAAAGTAGAAAATCAACGATGAACAGGAGGTATCGTGAAAATGCAATACGATTGGATAGATTTTTATACAGAGTTTGCTACTAAGCTTCTTCCTTTCAAAACTGATAGAAAGGCTCTTATTAAGAAAATATATGCGGTGTATGACACTGTTGGAATTAGCGTTTCGAAACTTGAAAGTGGTGATGCGATTATTGATATTGATCCGTTTACCATCTTTGGCACATTCAACAAGGGAATAACAAATGCTAATAGAATTGCTATTCTTAACGGGATAGCGTCAGAGTTTGGAATTGCTGCAACTGTGCCGAGCAATTTTGATGGAATTCCGGTTCTTAATAATCTGAAGGCTACGTTTTATGGATTTAAGGATGATAGAAAAGCAAATGATATTGATAACTTGTGGAGTTTGTTTGAGGTAGCTCTTGCATTGGCTGACAATGACACAGAAGATAACCGTCAGAAATTCTCCGAGGCTTATGACAAGGTGCATGATCAGCTTTGCATTCGCTGGAATATTACGATGGGCCTTTATTGGATTCGTCCTTATACATTTATCAACTTGGATTCCAGAAATCGTTGGTTTATAGCAGATGCCCAGAATATGCCTGGCGAGTTTGTTGTCGCAGCCGAGAAGAAACTTAAGAAAGTGCCGTATGCTGCAGATTATCTTGAAATAAAGAATTTGTGTAAGAAAGTTCTGGATGCAGGTGAATATGAATACAAGAACTTTCCTGATTTATCCTATACGGCCTGGGAGATCTCTGAACAAGTCAATCAGGAAAAGGCTGCTGAAAAAGGCAAAAAGACTTCAAAAGCGGAATTTCTTAAGTGGTTTAAACCATTGCTACAGGCGTTACGCGATTTAGGAGGATCTGCGACACCGGTAGAAGCGAGAAAGAAAATTATAGAAAACGAGCATTTGTCGGATGAGATAGTAAGCGAAACCAGAGGGAAAACGAAGGTTAACAAATTTGAAAATGAAGTTGCTTTCGCTAGAAACTATCTCGTTGGAGCGGGATATATTGATAAAAGCGTAAGAGGTGTGTGGACACTTACTGAAGCAGGCAAGTCAGTAGAATTAACAGCGGAGATGGCATCGGATATTTTCAAAAAAGGTGTCTCTGATGCAAAGAGTAAGAAAACGAATGATAGCGATGCTCTTGCAGATAGTGATGTCGATACAGTTCATTACTGGATTTATGCTCCAGGACAAAACGCTGATAAATGGGAAGAGTGTTATAAGAATGGTTATATGCTACTGGGCTGGGGCGAGATTGGAGATCTTGGAGTATTCAGCTCTAAGGATGAAATGAAGCAGCAGATGAAGAAAGAATACGGTGATAGCAGTTCCTATAAGAATTCAGCTCATGCTACTTGGCAGTTTGTACATGATATTAAGATTGGCGACGTGGTATACGTTAAAAAAGGCAATAATGGAATTCTTGGCAAAGGAATTGTTGAGTCTGATTATGAATATGATGCAGATCGCACAGATGAATATTCCAATGTTAGAAAAGTAAATTGGACGAACAAGGGCGATTGGACAATTAATCATCAGTCTCCTCAGAAGACTCTGACCGATATCACGCCATATAGTGACTTCGTACAAGAAATTAAGGCTTTGTTTGAGGAAGACGATATTGCAGATGATGAGCAAGAAATTGCCTATCCGGAGTACATAGCAGAAAATTTCCTGGATGATGTGTACATGTCTGAAGATAATTATATCAGATTAGTTGGCTTGCTTAGAAATAAGAAAAATATTATCTTGCAGGGTGCACCAGGAGTAGGAAAAACATATGCTGCTAAGCGCTTGGCTTATTCTATGATGGGTGTAAAAGATGTAGAGCGTGTCATGATGGTACAGTTCCATCAGAGTTATTCCTATGAAGATTTTATTATGGGCTTTCGTCCATCTGCTACAGGATTTGAACTGAAGAAGGGGGCATTCTACAATTTTTGCAAGAAGGCCGAGGTAGATAGTGATAATGAGTATTTCTTTATTATAGATGAAATCAATCGCGGCAATCTTAGTAAGATCTTTGGCGAGCTGTTTATGCTGATTGAAAATGATAAGCGAGGAAATGCGCTACAGCTTCTGTATTCGGATGAAAAGTTTGCAGTGCCGAAGAATGTCTATATTATTGGCATGATGAATACTGCAGACAGAAGCCTGGCTATGCTGGATTATGCACTTCGTAGAAGGTTTGCTTTCTTTGATATCAAGCCGGGTTTTGAGACTCCGGGGTTCCGTGAGTACCGCATGGCATTAGATAATGAGAAGTTCAACAAACTGATCAGTTGCGTCGAGAGTTTGAATAGAGAGATTTCCGTTGATGAATCTCTGGGCGAAGGGTTCTGTATTGGTCACAGCTACTTCTGTAATTTACAGCCTGATACAATTGACGATAGTTGGCTTTATGGTGTTGTGGAATATGAGCTGATACCTTTATTGAAAGAATACTGGTTTGATGAACCTATGAAGGTGAAAGATTGGAGCGAAAATCTAAGGAGTACGATTAAGTGATACCGATTCAAAACATCTATTATATGCTGTCGTATGCCTTCAAAGTTCTGAATGAACAGGGATACAAAAGAATAGCTACTGAAGAATTTAATAATACTGCAGAGCTGATGGCAGCAATATTGGCAAAAGGTATTGCTGTCCAGCTAAAACGTGGGCTTGGAAAAGAATACATTTCTCAAACTGAAGAGTTGTCGTCGCTTCGTGGCAAAATTGATATTGCGGAGTCGATAAAGATACAAAGTATGCATAGAAAAAAGTTGATTTGTACATACGATGATTTTTCTGTTAATAGCACAATGAATCGTGTTATCAAATCAACAGTGGAACTTCTTCTAAAAGCAGATATTGCAAAAAGTAGAAAAAAGGAACTCCGCAAACTAATGGTATTCTTTGCGGATGTAACACCGATTGACTTGTATTCTGTGAACTGGAATTTGCAATATAACAGGAACAATCAATCCTATCAGATGCTGATTTCTATATGTTATTTGGTAGTGAAAGGTTTGCTCCAAACAAACACGGATGGAACTACAAAGATGATGGATTTTCTTGATGAGCAGAGAATGTGTCGTTTGTATGAGAAGTTCATTCTCGAATATTATAAAAAGCATTATCCGAAATTAACCGTTAGTGCTTCACAGATACCGTGGTCTTTAGATGATGGTATTGGAGATATGCTTCCAGTAATGCAGAGCGATATTCACCTTCAAAAAGAAAATACAGTATTGATTATTGATGCCAAGTATTATACTAATACAACACAGGTTCAGTTTGATAAACATACTTTGCATTCAAATAATATGTATCAGATATTTACTTATGTAAAAAATCGTGAATATCAATTTGGAGATGAGGATAACAAGGTTTCTGGAATGCTTCTGTATGCAAAAACTGAGGAAGAGATCCAGCCGGATAATGTTTTCCAAATGCATGGTAATCAGATTAGCGTTAAAACGTTGGACCTGAATAAACCATTTGATGAGATTGCAAAACAGTTAGATGAAATTGCAATAGCGCATTTTGTTGGTATTGAGAATGCGGTATAGTGGAGGAACAATGACAAATAAAGAAAAAGCACAGATGATTCAGTCGGTCATTGATCATCCAAGAACGGAAAGAACTTATTATGGATTGTTTGAAGATCTGGGTGACCTTAAGGGAAACTATGCGGATTATATGACAACAGAACCGATCAATTGTAATGAGGAATTGCAGCGTGTGGCAAATGCAGATTATGAATTATGTACTGCACTGCTGACTGCGATTTTAAGAGAAGATCATTTTAGTGTAATTAAAAAAAGAAGCCAGCTCCGGAAGGGTGAGAGTTGCGTAATGAAGCTCAATATATTTCAGTATAATAATAATATTTTTTTCCTGCTTTTTTCCTGCCCGGTTTGGTACGATCATGTTTTTTTCATGGTTTCTGAGAAGGCAGATAAAGAAGATTTCCAGCAGGGCATTGATCATAGAAGGGCTGTATCGTTTTTGTGCCCGGTATTCCTTCAGGATTTTCTTGAATAAATTTACAAGCTGAGGGTTTTTTCCGGATTTAAAATATAAATAAAACTGAGAGCCTGGTGCATAGCCATATTACAGTCAGACATCAGTGGAAGAAGATTCTGGTGGATGGTATGGGCTAATTTTTCCTGATTGGATGGCTTGGAATAGTAAGCGGATATTTTTAAAGTGATTGTGTCAATTTATAATCAATTTCTATTCAATGTGATTTTCCGGCAGGTTCTGTAAAATAAGCTCAGATCAAAACAATGATGGGAGGAGCTTATGCAACAGAATATTGAATTTGAGCGGTGCAGTGATTTTCTGGTACGGATGATTGATAAGTACGGCGAAGAAGTCCTCCGGGAGTTGGAGGAAGAAAAACAGAATAAACAAGAAAAAGAAGCGGCAGTTTCCTGAAATACAAAATGTAAATCAGACTGTCGCTTTTTTGAGAAATTATTCGGCTGTGTTATCTTTTACTTCTGCAAGCATATAAGGACTGTATTTACTTTTACGCTTAAATACAATATAATTTAAGCACAAAAGCAAATATCAAGGATAAGGAGGACAACTATGTCAATATCAGATATTTTGGAATCGCTAATTGAAAAAGACAATGGATATTTGATTACATCGAAGGCCGTTGAATCAGGTGTATCAAAGCCATCTGTCTCAAAATACGTCAGAGAGCATGATATGGAAAAAGTGGCACACGGCATTTATATCTTAGATAATGTGTGGCCAGATGAGTTGTTTGTACTCCAGCAACGAAATAAGAATATTATTTATTCGGGCGAGACCGCCCTTTATTTGCATGGTCTTATCGACAGAGAATACAGTCATATTTGTTTCACTGTTCCTACCGGGTATAATGCAACACATATCAAAAAGAAAAACAAAGAAGTTCGTTACGCAAACCCAGAGATTCTTGATATGGGAACCTGTGAAATCCCGTCAAGCAGCGGTAATTTGGTTAAAGTATATGACAAGGAAAGATGTATTTGTGATTTGATTAAAAATCGAAAGAAATATGAAATTCAGTTATATCAGACAGCAATCAAGGAATATATGTCCTCGAAGGAAAAGAATCTTTCAAGATTGATTGAGTATGCGGTTAAACTTGGAGTAAGGGATGAAGTGATGATGTATGTGGAGGTAATGATATGATTCATACAGCGAAACAACTTAAAGACAAAGTAAAAAACATGTCCGGCGGGAATAGTGAAGTTGCGCAAGCACTAATTAGAACATATTTTATGGAAAGGTTCTTAGAAAGAGTTTCTGTTTCTGAATACAGGAATAATTTTATTTTGAAAGGCGGAATGCTTGTTGCTTCTATTGTTGGCGTAGACATGAGAGCTACAATGGATATCGATACCACTGTGAAAGCATTACCTCTTAATGAGAAGGATGCTAGAGCAATCATTGAGAGAATCGGTGAGCTTCAGCTTGAAGATGGGGTAAACTTTAAGATTACATCAGTAAAAGAAATCATGGAAGAATTTGATTATCCTGGCATTAGGATGATGATAGAAGCTAATCTGGAACGAATGAGACAACCTTTTAAGATCGATATTTCTACGGATGATGCAATCACGCCAGGTGCAGTGGAGTATAAATACAAGCTTATGTTTGAAGACAGATCAATTTCAGTTTTGTCGTATAATCTTGAAACTCTTCTTGCAGAAAAGATGCAGACGATTTTGGCAAGAGGACTTGCAAATACCAGAATGAGGGATTTTTATGATGTATATGAGATTATGAATTCAAAGGCTGATCAGATAAGCTTTGATGTTTTGAAAAAGGCATTTGCGGCTACTTGCATGAAGCGTGAAACTTCTTTTGGCGAGGAGGAAATGAGAGAAACTTTAGACAAGATTAAAAATGATTTTGGACTCGACGAAATGTGGAATCATTTTAAGCGTGTAAACTATTTTGTTGATGATCTTTCGTGGGGAGAAGTATCGGAAACAATAGTAGATAATATTGAAAAAATTTCTTTTTTTTAGCGACCAGGTTTCCTGGATCAGTGATGAAAAGGGAATAAAAATAAAAGACAGGAACAAGTTTTGAAGAAATACCTATTGTTTTAGAGGATTTTCTATTGAAGAATTTTAATATTTAAGAGTTTGTTTTTTTCTTTTTGACATTAAAGCTAAGATTTTCTGTGGGTTCGTTAACTGACGTCCGGGAAGTGTCTGCTTTGGTGTGCGGTCACGGTCGGCTTCGTCAATTGTTGCGACAAAACGCTTTACGCTGTTTGGATTGGATACGACAAAATTATGAGTAATACTTGAAGTAGCCATACTAACACCTCCTCTTTTTCTAGCTTTTGTGTATTTATAGTATATGTAATGTGTGATAAAAATACAATATCGAAAACAAAAATAATTTTTAAATAATATTTAAGCCGGACATTTATTAGACGCTTCCGGTAAGCGAACAATATTTTCGAGCCAATCATTTATAAGTCGCCAATGGTGGGCAGACAATATATTTTGATAACAGAAATGCTCTGTATCTAACTTAATTATACGATTGACAGAGAAGTCGTCAATAAGAAAAATAAGTATTGAAAATAGCTGGAACGAGTACAAAAATAAGGTTGGGACACAAAATGAAGGTTACATTAAAAAATAGTAAGAATTGTAGGTGGAAGGTTTGAACATAGAAGCATATGATGCAGATTTATTGAGAAAGATGGTTGGGTTGCTTAAATATGAGAACAAGATATTAAAAGATAAATTGAAGAAAGCAGGCATTTCCTATGAAGAGGTGAATCCTTTTGAAGAAAAAATAGAAAGTGCAGAAGAATATGACCTGGATCAAGGGGATCGTATTGTAAATCCACCGTATATTACAGAGAAAATGGCAATACGTTTCTTTTCTATGTTTTGGGGAAGAGAAGATGTATATGCCAGAAGAGGAAAGAACGGGGGCTATTGCAATGGTATTTTCAATCACACATCATTGTATCAATACCATCATGGAAAGCTGCTCCTTCATCTGATATTGCCATTTGAGAAAAGACCAAAGGGCAATCAACCGGGAGAGTATCTGCGTTATTATCGGCTACGAAATAATCTTACAACCAGACAACTTGCCGAGCAGGTAGGCATTGTGTTCCGGCAACTCTGCTGAAATATGAACAGGGGATTACTCCGATACCATATGATACCGCTGTGAGACTCTCAGAACGGCTGAAAATTGATGAGGAACTTCTCTGTGATTCATTTGCTGCGTTCATTGCATCGCCTTATACAGAGGCTTTGAAGGCAATCAGAGAAGAATTAAAACTGAATCAGCGTGAGTTTGCCGAGCTTGTTGGCTTGAAAGCAAGCTACTGCTATCAGATGGAAAAAGGAAATCGCAGACCTTCCAGAAAAGTCTATCAGCAAATTATGGATGCCGTAAATGAAAAGCAATCGACAAACTTCATATAAGGATATAAACAGGCTACAATAACTTTAGAAATAGAAATTGATTGGAGGTATCCTTATGGGACAAGAGTTTAGATATTATAAGTGTGGCGATTATTTTATTCCTGATATCCAGTTTAGTCCATACAAACACAAAGTCTTGGGCAAATACGGCAGAATGAGGAGAGCATATTTGCAAGAGAAGAATCCGATGCTACTAAACGACCTAATTCTCAGGGAGCAACTATTTCCGTATCTGTGGGAGATTGATGAAACGGCACATTGCAGAGTAGAGAAGTTGATGACTGAATTACTTAAGAGAAATCCAACGCCAAACAAAGCGACACATCAAATGGCATGGGTACAACACATGAACAGCCTAAAAGCGCAGGCAGAAGAAATAGTTTTAGCGGAGTTAATTTATAGTTAAGAAAAAATGGGTTGCTTTAATTTGCAGCCCATTTTTTATGTGGAAAGACAGTTCTTGAATTGTGAAATAGACACTCTTGAATTGTCTTTTTGACAATTCAAGAGTTGTCAAAAGCACAAGTTAATAATACTGATATTAATAATACTGAGTATAGTAATACTGATCCTATCTTATCCGGAAATAAAGAAGTAAGTATATCGGTTGACACAGTTGAGCAAACAGTATAAAATAAGTATGTAAGCTAACTAACTTACAATGGAGGTGATAAAGGTGGATGATTTGAAATTAAAAACAGAAAATGCTGAATTTGGTCAATATTTGCGTTCCGTCCGACAAGCAAAAAAAATATCAATTCGTCAACTTGCAAAAGCGGTGAATAAAACACCTACATATATCAGTGATATCGAAAAGGGTAATAATAAACCTCCCGAAAGAGAATTATTGGACAGAATAATTACAGCATTACAGTTAGAAGAATTTCCGGATATAAGGAACAGGCTGTATGATTTAGCTGCAAAAGAAAGAAAAGATGTTCCAGCAGATATCAAAGAATACCTAATGGAAAATGAATCAATATTAAAAATTATTAGAACGGCAAAAGAAAGTCCAAATGAAAAGCAAATCTGGGCAAAAGTATCGCAGATTATTTGATGGTGGAGGAATAAAAATGGCTGAATTAAGAAAAGAAGATTTGTGGGTAATGGCGGATAAACTTCGTAATAATATGGATTCTGCAGAATATAAGCATGTATGTCTTGGTCTTATATTTTTGAAATATATTTCTGATAGTTTTGAAAGAGCTTATCAAGAAATTTCTCAAGATGAATACGCCGATCCGGAAGATAGAGACGAATATCTTGCAAAAAATGTGTTTTGGGTGCCGCAGGAAGCACGTTGGGAAACAATTAAAAACAGTGCTAAAGATCCGACAATTGGTCAGGTTATCGATAATGCCATGTATGTGATTGAAAAGGAAAACTCTTCCCTTCGTGGCGTACTTCCTAAAGATTTTGCAAGAGCATCTTTAGATAAACGTTCTTTGGGTGAGTTGGTTGATTTGTTATCTGAACTTGAGATTGGAAACGATAAGAACAAAGACACTTTAGGATCTGTATATGAATATTTTCTTGGAAAGTTTGCACGTGCTGAAGGAAAACTTGGTGGAGAGTTCTATACTCCACGCAGTGTAGTTGAGTTGATTGTAGCTATGATTGAACCTCACGATGGACGAGTTTATGACCCTTGCTGTGGTTCAGGCGGTATGTTTGTACAGAGTGAACGCTTTGTTGAAGACAGAGAGGGACGAATTGACGGACAATTAGCTATTTATGGGCAGGAATCCAATTATAATACTTGGAAACTTTGTAAAATGAATCTTGCTATCCGTGGAATAGAAGCAAACCTTGGTCAGCAAAATGCGGATTCCTTCCATAACGATCAGCATAAGAGTTTAAAGGCAGATTATATTATGGCAAACCCGCCTTTTAATATTAGTGACTGGGGCGGCGAGCGTTTAATAGATGATCCAAGATGGAGTAAATACGGTATTCCGCCTACGGGTAATGCCAACTATGCTTGGATTTTGCACATGCTTTATCACTTAGCGCCAAGCGGAACGGCGGGTTTTGTATTGGCGAATGGTTCGCTTTCATCTTCTACAATCAGTGAATATAATATTCGTAAAAACTTGATTGAAGATGACAAAATCGATTGTATTGTTACTTTGCCGGGAGGATTGTTTTCAACAACATCGATTCCTGTTTGCCTGTGGTTTATGGCTCGCAATAAGCTGAAAAACGGACACCGTGATCGCCATGGAGAAATTCTGTTTATCGATGCTAGAAATATGGAAACAGAACCTTATGAGGACAGTCGTACACAGAGACAGCTGACTGCAAAAACTATTGATGAAATCACTTCTGCATATCATTCTTTCCGTAACCATGAGAAGAAAGCAGCAAAGGCAGAGGGTACAGAGATTGAATATGCTGATAAACAGGGATTTTGGAAGATAGCAACATTGGAAGAAATTCGTGAAAAAGATTATAATTTAGCTCCTTCGAACTATGTTGGTGTGGTTCAAATAAAAGAGGATGAAAAGCCGTTTTCTGAAAAGATGACAGAGTTATCTAAAAAGTTGTCACTAATAATGAGAGAGTCGGCTCTGTTAGATGAAGATGTAAAAAATGTATTTAATATGTTTGGTTATAAAATAGACGTTGGGGAGATCAAAAATGAATAAAATATTTCTTGAGGAGTTTTGTGATTTTCAAAAAGGTTTTGCATTTAGATCAAAAGATTATGCAACCGAAGGAACTAGAATCATAAAAGTTTCTGATTTAAATGAATATAATATAACATTAGATAATTGTGTTTATATAAAAGATTCTGCGCAATATGAGAATTATAAATTATTAGAGGATGATGTTATAATAACTACTGTGGGATCTTGGGAAACAAGCCCTATGTCTGTAGTTGGAAAAGTTGTAAGAGTACAAAAAGAAGCAGCAGGTTCTCTATTAAATCAAAATGCTGTTCGTGTACGAACAAAAAATCCATTAGATCAGAAATTTTTGTTTTATTTGTTAAAAAATAAGACATTTAAAAATTATATTGTATCTACAGCCAGAGGTAGTGCGAGTCAGGCGAGTATTACACAGAATAGCATAAAAAATTTTAGCTTCATATTACCAGATGAAAAAACAAGACGTAGTATTGCTAAAATTTTGAATGATATAGATAAAAAACGAGATGTATGTATTAAATATCAGAGTGTTTTATTAGATTTTATTTCTGAAGTTTACAAAGAACTTTTTTTGCAATTTAATGATTTTACAACCATTGGAACAAATGTTACGTCATTAGGGTGGAAAGTATTATCTGTTTATGATATTGTTCAAGAAGTTAAAGATAAAAATAAGGAGGAAAAAGACTATCCAGTCCTTTCGGTTGTAAAAGAAGGAGAATTTAAAGCATCAGAAGATGTTTTTACAAAACAAGTTTATAGTAAAAGTACTAAAAACTACAAAATTGTTCGCCGCAATCAAGTAGCATATAATCCGGCAAGGGCAAATATCGGCTCTATTGCCATGCTCAATGAGTATGATATTGGACTCGTTAGTCCAATCTACACTGTTTTTGAGATGAAGGATACGATTACTCCTACTTTCTTTTATTACTATATGAAACAACCGATATTTCAGGAAATAGTCAAACATCATGCGATTGGCACAACAAGGCAAAACTTCCCTTTTGAAGCGTTTAAAATGTTTCCTATAGCTGTACCGCCGATGGAACTTCAATTGAAATTTGAAGAAATCGCAAAACCTATTGAACAGAAAATCGCAAAACTCAAAGAAGAAAACGAAGTGTTGGCAGAGATTAGAGATACCCTGCTCCCCAAATTGATGAGTGGAGAACTGCCAGTGAAAGTAGGTGAAAATTGATGGATGAACGTGAAGGATACAAAGAATATCCACAAGATGAGGTAGATGAACAATTTTCAATATATTCTGTTTCTCACTTACTGTCAAAGCTATCTGATTATAGTCGTATAATTTCTGAAAATGAAATACCTGGTACATTGCTGTTTCGTGGACAATCTGACATTGAATTCGGCATCGATGGAAGTATTTTTAGAAATGGACTATTAGCAAAAGAAACTACCATTGTTAATGAACTGATATTGCAAGAGCCACTGGAATTTGGAAATCATATGACGGATTTTGAACAGTTGGTGAAAATGCAACATTACGGCTTGCCGACTCGATTGCTGGATATTACAACCAATCCTTTAATCGCTCTCTATTTTGCTTGTTCTGAACATGAGGACAAAGACGGTGAACTGATTTTGTTTATCGAATCGCTACAGCGTCCTACACAAAAAGAAGTGAAATTGTTTTCTGCACTTGCAGAATATGATGGAAGAAGCGAAGGTAATTTTTTAGATTATTTTTCAAGAAAAGGACTCGGGGATGATATTTTATCGAGCTTTGAAGAGAAAGTGGAGCGACTGAAGACGCAGTTTCAAAATAAATATGTCCCGGTGGTAGCTCCTAAGAACAATGAACGTATAAGACGTCAAAATGGTGCGTTTTTAATATTGGGAATAGACATATCTGCTCCTGATTATTATCTAAAAAACAGTTTCAATTTAAAAGATAGTCTCAGTGAATATGTAGATGAAGGGATTCCAAGATATTTACGTATCCCAGCAGAGCAGAAATCTTCGATACTTCATGAACTTGATATGATTGGAATAAATGAAGCATTCGTCTACCCAGAATTAGAGCATCAGACATCGTATATCAAAAAAAGACATTTTGTAAAGGCAGGTGAATAAAATGTCCAAATTTATAGAAAATGATCTTGAACAAGCAGCAATGGAGTGGTTTCAAGATTTAGGCTATCAAACTCAATATGGACCAGATATTTCACCGGGAGGAAGTTTTTCAGAGAGAGAAAGTTTTGGAGATGTTGTTCTGTACGACAGGTTACATAGTGCATTAAAACGTATTAACAAACAATATTCTAATGATACGATTTCAGAACTGGTTAAAAAGATTACACGCCAGCAGAGCTTGTCTATTATCCAAAACAATGTTGCGTTTCAAAAATTATTAACCGATGGTATTGATGTAGAGGTTAAGCAGAAGGACGGAAGCATAAAAACCGAAAAAGCTTATATTTTTGATGCCAAAGATATTGAAAATAATGAGTTCTTGGCAATCAATCAATACACTGTAATTGAAAACGGAAAAGAACGCAGACCTGATATTGTTGCGTTCTTAAATGGTATTCCTGTTGTTGTAATAGAACTGAAAAATGCGACAAATGAAGAAGTAGATATTGTTGAGGGGTTTAATCAGCTTCAGACTTATAAAAGAGATATTCCTTCTTTGTTTTATTACAATGCCTTTATGATCACAAGTGATGGTATCAATGCAAAAGTTGGTACAATTACTTCTGATCTGGATCGCTTTATGTTCTGGAGAACAATTGATGGAGAAAAAGAATCGGGACTTTCTTTTCCGCAATTGCAAGTTATGCTGTATGGAATGACGAATAAAAAGAGATTTTTGGACATTGTTTCAAAGTATAGCTTCTTTGTTCACGAGGAAGATAAGTCTTTCAAAATTTTGCCTGGTTATCATCAATTTTTTGCTGTAAATAAAGCATTGTATACCACTCACTTGGCAGCTTCTGAAAATGGAAGCGGAAAAGCGGGTGTAATTTGGCATACACAGGGTAGCGGGAAAAGTTATTCTATGCTCATGTATACTCGTCAATTAGTTTTAGAATTGAATAACCCGACCATTGTTGTTATTACTGACAGAAATGACTTGGATGATCAGCTGTTTACCACTTTTTCAAAAAGTGCCGATTATTTGCGTCAAACACCCAAGCAGGCAGACACAAGAAAGAAACTACGAGAACTATTAAGCGTTCAAGCTGGTGGCATTGTATTTACGACTATCCAAAAGTTTTCGCCAGATGAGAGTGACCAGTCGATGGAAGCACTGACTACCAGACGAAATGTGGTCGTTATAGCAGATGAAGCGCATCGCAGTCAGTATGGGTTAGAAGCAAAAGAAAAAGATGGAAAAGTTTCTTTTGGTTTTGCGAAACATATGCGAGACGCATTGCCGAATGCTTCTTTTATTGGATTTACTGGAACCCCTGTTGAGTTGAGCGATAAGAATACACCTGCCCTGTTTGGTGACTATATTGATATTTACGATTTGACTCAAGCGGTTAAAGATAAAACTACTGTTCCGATTTATTATGAAAGCAGGATTGCAAAGTTAGATCTTCCGCAGGAATTAAAGCCAAAGATTGATAATGAGTATGACAGCATTGTTGAGGGACAGGAAGAAACTTACGCTGAAAGCCAAAAGCGTAAATGGGCAAGGTTAGAAGCCATTGTTGGAACAGATAGTCGTATTGATGTAGTGGTGAAAGATTTTATCGCTCATTACGACCTTAGACAACAGGCGATTAATGGTAAAGTTATGTTTGTAGCTATGTCCAGAAAGATTGCAGTAAAACTTTACTCAAAAATTATAGAATACCGTCCGGAATGGCATAGTGACGACATTGATAAAGGTACAATTAAGGTCATTATGACTTCTGCAGCATCTGATCCACCTGAATTTCAGCCGCATTCAACTACTGCATCTCAGAAAAAGCTACTTGCAAAGAGAATGAAAGATGTTGAAGATGAATTAAAAATTGTTATTGTTTGTGATATGTGGTTGACGGGATTTGATGTACCTTGCCTTCACACAATGTATGTCGATAAACCAATGAGCGGTCATAACCTTATGCAAGCCATAGCACGAGTTAATCGTGTGTTTAAAGACAAGCCCGGCGGTTTAGTTGTAGATTATATTGGTATTGCAGATAATTTAAGAAGTGCATTAGCACAATATACACCGTCTGACCGAAAAACAACAGGTATTGATCCACAAGTAGCAATAGATCTTATGCTTGAGAAGTATGAGCAAATTCAAGGAATATTGCATGGATTGGATTACTCTTCTTATATAAGCGGCTCGGCAAGTGAACGAATGGCGTGTATTGTTTCTGGTGTGGATTTTGTTTTGGGTAAACCGGAAGACGAGAAAAAAGAATTTCTTAACTTGGTTGTAGAAATTGGTAAGGCATACGCATTATGTTCGACCTCTGAGCAAGCTCAGGCAATCAATGTAGAGATTAGTTATTTTAAAGCCATCAAATCAGGTATTATAAAAATACTACCAAGAGACAAACAGAAGAAAACGAAAGATCAAATAGAATATGAAATTGGTCAATTGGTTTCCAAATCAGTTATTTCTGAAGAAGTCGTTGACATATTTGCTTCCGTTGGATTGAATAAACCGGATATTTCAATTTTATCTGATGAATTTCTTGAGGAAGTAAAAGAACTGCCACAAAAAAATTTAGCTCTGGAACTTTTACGACGTTTGCTTGACGGCAAGATTAAGGCAATAACTAAAAAAAATGTTGTACAAGCAAAGAAATTTTCTGAAATGCTTGAAGCCTCAGTAATTCAATATGAAAAACGTTCTTTAGAGACGGTAGAGGTTATAAAGGCTCTGGTTGATATGGCAAAAGATATGAATGAGCTTCATAAAAGAGGAGAAAAGCTAGGGTTATCAGACGATGAACTGGCATTTTATGATGCGATATCTTCCAATGAATCTGCCAGAGATTTCTATGAAAATGATGTCCTAAAACAAATTGCTAAAGAACTAACAATCAGCATTAAAAATAATATTAAGGTTGATTGGGATGTACGAGAAAGTGTTAGGGCACAGATGAGAATTACTGTAAAAAGGTTGCTCAGAAAATATAAATATCCACCGGATAAACAGGCAACTGCGGTAGATTTGATAATAGAGCAAGCTGAAATAATGTGTGAGTCTGAATTAGATAAATAGTGATTGTAATTTAGACTGATCCCATATCGGTAACTTCAGTGCAAGTTGCACCGAAGCTGAGATTTAAATTTCGTATCAATCCTCGGCAATATGCCGGGGATTGATTTTTGCCAAAAAACTTCCCGACATATTGTCGGAAAGTTATGAATCTGAGTATTTTTACTTCATCCCCAATTGGGATAAAGTTATCTTTCGGTGTATAGGATTTTAAAAATTTAACTTTGGACCAAGTTGGTCTGAAGTAAATGATTGATGTTAGAACTTCTCGCCAATTTGGTACAAAGTTGTTCCGTAAAAATTTCCAAGTTGGGAATTTTTTAAGCCAATATAAAGTAAATCGCTACTTGGCAAGCAGTGTAAACCTGTACAGGTTTACGCATTTTCTTGATTTCCCCTCTGGGTCAATCTTCGTAAATTGCTTGTTGGGGAAGCATCCCCAATCCCCTTTGAACGCCACCTGCAGTGTCGGCTACGCATTCATTCTGAATACCTTTACTTACTGACTTCTGCGCAATTTGCATAGAAGTTCAATTTTCTATAAACGAAAAAATGAAAACATGAAAACATGAAAACATGGGAGAAGTTGTCACTGATTATTTATGTGATGTATGGCGATCCACTTCCCGACAAATTGTCGGGAAACTTTGTGGGCAACTCGCCCACAAGTAACAAAAGTGGCAATGCTCGGATACAACTTCATCCCAAGTTGGGTGAAAAACTTCGTGCCAACTTGGCACAAAGTTAAAAATGTAGGAAACAGAAAAACGAAAATCACTTCGACATAATTTGTGTAGAAGTTGAAGGGCTGAGCTTTATGCTTGTGGACGAATTGAACACAAGACAGTGCTTCTATTTTCTGAAAATCAACTTCGTCCCAAGTTGGGATGAAGTACTACGGTGCAACTTGCACCCAAATAAGGCGTAGAGATTTTGTATTATAAATTCTTGATGAGGTGTCCGGAATTTCGTAAATGTCAAAATGACTTCTGGACAATTTGTCCAGAGGTATCATTAAGATTCAATTAGAAAATCAAAAATATCCTTACTGCAACTTACGGCAAAATGAAAAAGCGAGAGTATGAAACTTTTTCTGTAAAATAATGTTTAGAAGGTTCTTCTATGATAAAATAAATATCATTAGGAGGGCCTTTTATTATGGCAAGACAAAAGAAACCTGTACATCGAGTACAAATGACAGAAGGTAAAAGAAACATCATCCACCAGCTTCTTGAAGAGTATGATATTCAGCCCGCAGAAGATATCCAGGATGCCCTGAAAGACCTTTTAGGCGGCACTATTAAGGAGATGATGGAAGCGGAAATGGACGACCACCTTGGCTATGAAAAATCAGAACGTTCTGATAATGACGACTACAGAAATGGCTATAAACGCAAACAGGTCAACAGTCGTTATGGTTCTATGGAGATTGAAGTACCACAGGATCGTAAGTCAACTTTTGAACCACAGGTAGTAAAAAAACGCCAGAAAGACATTTCTGATATTGATCAAAAGATTATCTCCATGTACGCAAAAGGCATGACTACACGACAGATCTCCGAAACTATCGAAGATATTTATGGTTTTGAAACATCCGAAAGTTTCATTTCTGATGTTACAGACAAGATCCTTCCACAGATCGAGGACTGGCAGAACCGACCATTAGATGAGGTATATCCGATCCTGTATATTGATGCGATCCATTATTCTGTGCGGGATAATGGAGTGATCCGTAAGCTTGCCGCTTACGTCATTCTGGGAATCAATACAGAAGGAAAGAAGGAAGTCCTGACGATCAGTATCGGAGACAATGAAAGTGCAAAATACTGGCTGTCGGTTATGAATGAGCTGAAAAACCGGGGTGTAAAAGATGTATTGGTCATCTGTGCAGATGGCCTGACTGGAATCAAAGAAGCGATTGCTGCCGCTTTTCCCAAAACAGAGTACCAGCGTTGCATCGTGCATCAGGTAAGAAATACTCTGAAATATGTTCCCGATAAAGATCGAAAATCCTTTGCAACAGACTTGAAAACGATCTACCAGGCAGCTGACGAAAAGAAAGCTCTGGCAGCCCTTGAGCGGGTAACCGAAAAATGGACTCCGAAATACCCGAATTCCATGAAACACTGGAAAGATAACTGGGATGCGATCTCTCCGATCTTCAAGTTTTCAGCCACCGTCAGGAAGGTCATTTATACGACCAATGCGATCGAATCCCTGAATTCCACGTACCGTAAGCTGAACCGCCAGAGAAGCGTATTTCCAAGTGACACCGCACTTCTGAAAGCCCTGTATCTGGCCACATTTGAGGCAACAAAAAAATGGACGACTACCATCCGGAACTGGGCACAGGTCTACGGAGAACTGAGTATTATGTACGAGGGACGATTACCAGAATAAGCCGTTTTGAGACATGTTAAAGACAGGCGGAAGATCCGCCTGCTCTTGACATGCAGATTGGCAACTGTTATATATAAAGCAAGGGCGAAAAGCGCTATGAAAGAACTTTTCACCCTTCATTGTCATAGAAGAATCTTATTTACAGACTTTTTCTCACAGTCTCAATAAAGCAAATTCTTTTCCCGCAAGGCAGACAGGATATATTCATTCAGACTGCCCACCGTTGGCGGCTCCGGTTCCAGTTGGAAGATGCGCTTTGCCACATAGGGAATGATACCGTCACCGTGCGGATTGACTTGGTGTTTTGGTATGTATCCGGTCATATTCCATATAAAATCATTCAGCATAGCGCACCTCCTTCCGGTTTACCATATCAGCATTTAGAACTTTTTTTGCAAATACACCATATCCACCAACTGTACACCACCTTCATATATTGGGTGGTCATAATTGTCTGTAAAGAAATTTGGTATTATGTGAGAACGGACAAAACCACATTTTTCATAGAATGGTATTGTCAGTGGACTATCGCCCGTTCCAACTTGCAGAACAGCATATTGTCCGCTGTATTTCTCGATGATAAAGTCAATCAAAGCTTTTGCATAGCCTTTGCCTTGATGTTCTGGAACTGTTGCAATGTTCTTAATTTCAAGCACACCATTTCTTTCGCCGGTTATGACACATTCGCTTTTAACTCCATTATCATCGAGGATATACATCCTGCCATTATCAAGATAGCGATCTACCATGTTTTCCTGCTCATCAGCCAATAACAGCAAATCCAGATATTCCTTTTTGTTTTCTGTAACCTCAATAATTTTCATTGTTTATACCTATAAGTTATATTTATTCAATGCTTCTTTCTTCAAAGCCGCCTGTCCCATCTCTTTTTCGTAATCACCTTTGGCATAGGCGACATTGCTCAGCGCTCGAAGCATTTTATCCTTTGCAAGCTTTTTCATAACCTCTGCAAGATCAGCGTCCAGAGTACCACACTTCACATAGCGGTTTATGGTGTTCAGCCGTTTCTCATAAATCTGTTTCACCGGATGATCGTTCGCAAGCTCCCGTTGTTCTCTGCCTTTCAGGTTGCCGATCTGCCGACAGGTGCGGTGCAGCTTGGCCCCCGGTGCATAGCCGCCGCAGTATTTGGTGTGCCTTGCGCTGGTGGTCAGAAATCACTTTCCGCAGATTTTGCATTTCTTCGGTGCATGACCAACACACAGGCCCTCAAAGAGATCAGACCGGAACATCCCCACAAAGGATACATAGTGCATCCGCTTGACCAGCTTCGCAACTTTTTCGCCGGGACGGATGGTTGCCACATATTGAACAGAGTTATTTGCAACAGACATCCAGGCATTGCCCTCCGTGATAGAAAACTCCGGCGGGAAATAGCTGCCGAACATTTTGGCAAAGCCCTCTGCAGTGCGGTCTGCTTCATTGCAATCCGATTTTTCTGTAAAATCAAGCATGGCTGTGTGGTATTCCCCAAGGGAGTAGGCCAGATGCCCGCATACGGCGGTATAGCGCTGGAGCGTGATTGCTTCGGCATAGTTCTGGATTTCTTCAAATTGCAAAGAATTGGTTGCGATTTTTGTGACAAACTCCACATATTTCAGTGCATTGTCCGCAGTAAAGACCCTTTCTATCCGTTCTCTGTGCTTTGGTATATCCATATAGGAGAACGGCGGGGGTTCGCTGAGAATATCCAGCATCGCCAGAGTAGCTTCCCTTGCCATAGGACAGAGTGCAGAAGCATCCTGTCCGGTGTTTAATGTTTCGAGCAGCAGATTGATTTTCTCGCATTGCTCGTTCGCCTTTGCAATGGTATCCGCAGGGACATTCAGTGCATCACAGGCAAGCGTACCGACAGGAAATGTTTTGCCCTCCTGTCCTGTTTTTCCATTTTTCTGATTATATCATGTAAATGTGAAGAAATCTACGTTCTCAGATAAGTTGTCCTGTCATTAGCCTGTTTTTTGAAAAATCCGTCATAACCATAATAGAAGGAGCGAAGCACCTGCCAATGTGCTGACTGTGGGCGATTTGGAAGAGCGGGTGGCATTGGTGGACAAGCTGATGAAGGAGGGCAAGATTGCTTTTCTGCAAGAGTACACCGCACGAAAGAAGAAGGAGGTGGCGTACCATGGCGAAGAACCGGAAAACGCCTGATCAATCTGGAGCATTGCAACAACATCACCAACTCAGCCGGACGGCGGGTGTGTGGATTCATGGGAGTGGAAGCCATTGCACGACCTCATATCTAAAGATCTCATTGGCACTAGTGGGATGAAAAAAGAAAAAACAAAAGTATATATTTATACAAGAGTATCTACCGCCATGCAGATTGATGGATACTCTTTGGATGCACAAAAATCCAGAATGAAAGCATTTGCCGAGTACAATGACTATGAGGTTGTTGGTGAGTATGAAGATGCCGGTAAATCCGGTAAGTCCATCGAGGGCAGATTAGCGTTCAACCGTATGATGAAGGATATTAAATCCGGCAAGGATGGTGTCTCCTTTGTTCTGGTATTTAAGCTGTCACGCTTCGGCAGAAATGCTGCGGATGTCCTTTCTACCATACAGGTCATGCAGGACTTTGGCGTTAACCTAATCTGTGTTGAGGATGGGATTGATTCATCTAAGGATGCTGGAAAGCTGATGATTTCCGTACTGTCAGCGGTGGCAGAGATTGAGCGTGAAAATATCCGTGTGCAGACCATGGAGGGCAGAATTCAGAAAGCCCGTGAGGGTAAATGGAACGGTGGTTTTGCTCCGTATGGATATAGTTTGGAAAAGGGACAGCTCTTTATCAATGAGGAAGAAGCAAAAGCAATCCGTGTGATATTTGATCAGTACGTGCACACAGATATAGGAGCAAACGGACTGACAAAATATCTTGAAAATCATGGTATTCGTAAGATACCAAGACAGAACGGGAAAAATCCGTTGTTCGATGCGGCATTAATCAGAAGGATACTGAAAAATCCTGT
Organism: Blautia sp. OF03-15BH; assembly: GCF_003463065.1. Taxonomy (GTDB): domain Bacteria; phylum Bacillota; class Clostridia; order Lachnospirales; family Lachnospiraceae; genus Limivivens. The sequence continues at coordinate 43,942 of NZ_QSCM01000013.1, read as the reverse complement.
GTACTGCGGGAAAATTGCTTATGGCAGACGCAGAACGGAAAAGGTTCATGGTACAAGAAATGACTATAAGCTTGTGGAGCAGGATGATTATTTACTGGTGGATGGATTGCATGAGGGGATTGTCTCAGAGGAACTTTGGCATGAAGCGCAGGTGAAGTTATTGGCACAGGCGAAAAAATATGAAAAAGTCAATCATGGCAAAGATAATAAGATCCATCTGCTGTCCGGTATTGTAAAATGCCCGGTTTGCGGAGCTGGGATGTACGGCAATAAAAGCATCAAGCATAAAGCTGACGGTACAAAGTACAAGGATTTCTTTTATTATGGCTGCAAGCATCGCACTATGCTTTATGGACACAAATGTGATTATAAAAAGCAAGTCAATGAGGAATTGCTGGATGATGCTGTGGCAGAAGTCATTGTAAAATTAGTTAGTAATCCAAAATTTGCCGCCATGATGCAGGAAAAAATCAATATGAAAGTGGATACCTCTGTGATTGAGCAGGAGATCGCAGCGCATGAAAGGCAGCTCCGGCAGAGCTATTCTACAAAAACAAGGCTGATGGAAGAAATCGATTCCCTTGATCCGGATGATAAGCATTATATCAAGCACAAGACAGACCTTGATGACCGCCTTTACAAGCTGTATGATAAGATTGAGGATACAGAAAATCTGCTGATTGCTGCCAGGGCAAAGAAAATGTCAATTGAAGCAGAAAAACTGACGGGAGATAATATCTACAAGGTCTTGATCTGCTTTGATAAACTGTATGCAGTGATGAACGAACAGGAAAAACGACAGGTTATGGAATCGCTGATTTCTGAAATTCAGATATATCCAGAGCGACAGGAAAACGGACAGTGGCTGAAATCCATTAAGTTTAGGCTTCCGATTATTGAAGAAGATATGAGTATTAGTTTGGATAATAATTCACATGTTCATACGGTTGTCTTGCTTTCCAAAGGGTGAGATCGACTCGAAGAAAATACGGGTGGAGTTCTCGCTGGAGGATATGGATACCTCTGGCTTCCAGCAGGGAGCTACTTACGAACAGATCAAGAAACGGGTGATGGAGCAGACCGGATTAAAGGTATCTTTCCTGTATATCTCACAGATCAAGCGGAAATGCGGTCTGGAGGTCGGGCAAAATTATAACCTGTCAAAAAAGGAAAATGCCAAACAGCCGCAATGCCCACCTGAAAAAGAAACTGCGATTATGGAGGCATTGAAGTATTTTCAAATGATTTAGCCCGAAGTACAAGAAATAAAAAGCCGAAGCAACCCTTCATTCATGGTGTTGCTTCGGCTTTTTCATTGTTTGGCCTTATATTCTTCGCCCCAATTCCAGAGCGCATCCAGTACTGGCTTCAAGCTGTATCCCAGTTCCGTTAATGTATATTCCACACGGGGTGGTACCTCTGCATAGACCTTACGGTTGACCAGCCCGCTTGCTTCCATATCCCGAAGCTGAGCCGTCAATACTTTTTGCGAAACATGGCCAATGGATTTCTTTAATTCTCCAAAGCGTTTCGTTCCAGGCATCAGGTCTCGCAGGATCAGAACCTTCCATTTATCCCCAATCAGCATGAGAGTGGTTTCCACCGGACAGGCAGGTAAATCTTTTACCGGCGTTGTTTCACTTGTTTTGATGTCTTCCATGTTAAATCCTCCAATAGTTTCTTTTTGGTAACTACAGCACATTATTGTGCTTACTTTACGAATTAGAACTACAGCGTTATTATAGTACCAGAGAAAGGAAAAAGCAACCTTTCCGAAACCAAAACACGTTCTGGAGGTAATTATAATGAAAAAAGTCGTTGAATTCTTGCAGGAAAATCCCGTTCAGTATCTCGCCACCGTTGGCCGTGACGGAAAAGCCAAGTGCCGTCCCTTCATGTTCTGCTTCGAGCAGGGCGGCAAGCTCTGGTTCTGCACCAACAACACCAAGGATGTCTATCAGGATATGCAGGCCAATCCCTATGTGGAAGTGTCCGTCTCCAGCCCCAGCTACGCATGGATTCGTCTGCATGGCAAGGCGGTGTTTGAGAATAACATGGCAGTTAAGGAAGACTGCATGAACAATCCGATTGTCAAGGGTCAGTACCAGACCGCCGACAATCCCATTTTTGAGGTGTTCTATCTGGAAGATCCTCACGGCGTGATTGCCGACTTCTCAGGCAATCCTCCTTACGAGTTCTAAGAAAGAACTGTAATGCAATCTTCGGGGTTTTTTCTTAAATCCAAATCATATCTCAAAAGGAGAATTATGCGTACTGTTTCCGCAACCGAAATTTCTGTCCGTACCATTAACATGACTGCGCTTCTATCCGCAATCGCTTATATTCTGGCGTTTGCAGAGTTCCCGGTTCCGCTGTCTCCTGCTTTTGCCAGAATGGATCTTTCCGATTTTCCGGCTTTGATCGGAGCCTTTGCCTTTGGGCCTGTGGCAGGTTTATTGATTGAGCTTGTAAAGAATGCCTTGCAGCTTTTCTCCACTTCAACAGGCGGAGTCGGCGAACTGGCAAACTTTCTGATGGGTGCATCTTTTGTTTTTACCGCCGGGCTGATTTATGGGTGTCATAAGACGAAAAAAACGGCATGGATTGCCGGAATTGTCGGCAGCATTGTGATGAGTATTGTTGCGGCTGTCGCAAATTATTTTATTCTTCTGCCGCTGTTTGAGCAGTTTATGCCTTTGGAACAACTGATCGTTTCCTTTGGAGAGTTCATCCCATTTATTCATACGAAATTGGATGTAGTTCTTTACAATGCGTTTCCTTTTAATCTTCTGAAGGGACTTGTAATCAGCGGTGTTACGATGTTAGTCTATAAACGACTGCGCCCGGTACTGAAAGGTACTGTCTGAAAGGAGAATCCTCACATGGGAAGCAAAGATTATTTATCCTATCTCGTCCGGGAAATTCACACCACAGTAGTTGCAACCGTGGATGATGCCGGCTTGCCAGTAACGGCCGCCATTGATATGATGGATGCCGATGAAGGAGGCGTTACTTCCTGACAGCAAAGGGAAAGGGGTTCTATGACCGATTGAAAAAGCGTGGAGTCCTTGCATTGACCGGAATGAAGGGCGAGGATACCATGCACTGTGCTGCTCTTTCCATTCGGGGAAAGGTGCGAGAGCTTGGCAGTGATCTGCTGCCCCGGCTGTTTGAAAAGAATCCCTATATGAACGAGATATACCCGGATGCGGCATCCAGAAGTGCACTGACCGTCTTTGTCATCTATAAAGGTAGCGGAGAACGGTTCGACTTATCCCAAAAGCCGATTGAGCGTTCCAGCTTTACCTTTGGCGGTGCAGAAGAAGTGCAGGAAGGTTATTTTATCACACACGCCTGTATCGGCTGCAAGATCTGCTATTCCAAATGTCCGCAAAAGTGCATTGACATTTCTTCTAAGCCTGCGGTCATTCATCAGGAAAACTGCCTGCATTGCGGCAACTGCTTTGAAATCTGTCCGGCCAGAGCCATTATGAAGCGGAGGTAACGCCATGAATCAGGAAGAACGAAGAAGATTTTTAATTGAGGAATTGCTGCGGGAGCGTCCTTCCTGCCGCCGCCAGGAAATCTCGGCAGATACAGACCGTCAGAAGGTGCTGCTGCGTTCACTGATGAATGTTCGTCATCCGGGAGCCATCAGCCAGAGATTTCTTGAAGTGCAGGATGCCTATCTGCAAGGAGAACTGGCAGCAAAGAAGATTACCCGGCTGTCTGAACTGTCCCCGCTTCAGAATGGAATCTATCTCTGGCGTGGAGACATTACTACGCTGGATTGTGGGGCAATCGTCAATGCGGCAAATAGTGGCATGACCGGCTGCTACCAGCCTTGCCATAACTGTATTGATAACTGTATCCACACCTATGCTGGGGTGCAGCTTCGTTTGAAGTGCGCTGAGATTATGAAACAGCAGGGCTATGAAGAACCCACCGGACAGGCTAAAATCACACCTGCTTATAACTTACCCTGTGATTATGTAATTCACACTGTAGGCCCCATCGTGCGGGGAAAATTGACCAGACAGCATTGTGAACTTTTGAAATCCTGCTACCGTTCCTGTCTGGAACTGGCAGACGAAAACAATGTAGGTAGTATTGCGTTCTGCTGTATCTCTACGGGCATTTTTATGTTCCCAAATGACAGGGCGGCGGAGATTGCCGTGCAGACGGTGCAGGAATATAAGGCGGAAACCGGAAGTAAGATCGAGGTGGTATTCAATGTTTTTAAAGAACAGGATGAAAGAATATACAGGAAACTGCTCAGTACAGATTGAACGGCTGAAACAGGCGTTGGAAACAGCGGATGCTGTCCTGATCGGTGCCGGTGCGGGACTGTCTACCTCCGCTGGACTTACCTATAGTGGAGAGCGTTTTGAACGTTATTTTGCAGAATTTCATCAGAAATATGGGATCACTGATATGTATTCCGGCGGGTTTTATCCTTATAGCACGCTGGAAGAATACTGGGCGTGGTGGAGCCGCCATATTTTCTATAACCGCTATGTAGATGCTCCACTTCCGGCATATCAGGAACTTCTGGCACTGGTTAAGGACAAGGACTATTTTGTGCTGACCACCAATGTGGATCACCAATTCCAGCGGGCAGGTTTTGATAAAAAGAAACTGTTCTATACCCAGGGAGATTACGGCTTATGGCAATGTTCCAAAGCCTGTCATAACAAGACCTATGATAACGAAGATGCCGTTCGGCAGATGATAGACCAACAGCAGGATATGGAAATCCCGTCAGATCTGATTCCCCGGTGCCCGGTATGTGGCTCCCTCATGACCATGAACCTGCGCTGTGACAATACCTTTGTGCAGGATGAGGGCTGGTATGCCGCCCAAAGCCGGTATTCGGACTTTGTACGGCGGCACAAGCATGGGACGGTGCTGTATCTGGAGCTGGGGGTAGGAAATAATACGCCGGTTATTATCAAGTATCCGTTTTGGAAATATACGCTGGAAAACCCAAACGCTATCTATGCCTGCGTGAACTTTGGGCAGGCATACGCACCGAGGGAAATCGCAGAGCGTTCCGTCTGTCTGGATGCGGACATTGGACGTATCTTGTCAGCACTGAACCGAAAGGCGGTTTCATAAAAAATGGGCAGGGCTTCTATCATGAGAGATAGGGCCCTGTCCACTTTTTTATTTCCAAGGCATGGTATTCACATTGTGATTTTACAGTTTGGGTACTCATAGACTCAGGAAACGCGGGAGGTTTCCAAAGGGAAGCAGTGTTGCCCTTGGCAGGGGTATCCAAAGGGGACAGCGTAACCCTTGGCACACGATTTTCCGGCAGGAAAGTCTAGTGTGTTATCAATGTCATTAACTTTAGCAAAAAGCATTTGGATTAAGTTTCATACGCTGTTTCAGATATCCTGGTTTGGAAATGAAAGTTCCCGGATGAGCAATTTTCATATAATTTCTCAGTTCCAATGCCAATGTCAGCCCCTTTCTGTTTATCATTGTGAAAAGAAGATCCTGAAGAGGCATTTTTCTGGTTCTGGTAAAATGATTTTGGTTACCAGACCGACAAAATGCCCTAAATTCATTAGAATTCATTTTTTCTATATCCATGAATGTACGTTTTTGAGAATGTTTCATGAGCATCACATCCTTTTCTGCGGCAGGTTCATGGTTTCTCTTTACAATATAAGCATATCAAAAAAAGCAGAAGATCTCTAATGGCTATTACGGGATGTATCGGATGACAGAATATCTGATCCGTAAAGGACATGTAAAGATCGGTTATGTGGGATCGATTCTTGCAAGTTCCAGTATTATGGATCGCTATCACGGATATTGCAAAGCACTTCAGGAAAATCAGATACCCGTCAGGGAAGACTGGATCATTGAAGACCGTGATCTTGAAACAGGTGAGATCGAGATAGGAAAATTACCGGAGCAGATGCCGTCTGCTTTTGCATGCAACTGCGATTTCATAGCGAATGAACTGATCAAAAAGTTGGTTGAAAACGGATACCATGTTCCAGAGGATATTTCAAAAACTGGAGGACCGCATAACTGAGGGAGATGATCTGCAGATTGTTTCCGGAAAAATCATTGAGAAAGAAAGCGTAAAAACTATTACAGAGGATGCTGCAGTTCCGGGTTCTTCCGATACTGAAGCGGCGGCACGCCGAACTGTTTCTTAAACACATTCTGAAAATGACTCTGACCGGAGAATGAAGATACCATTGATCAACTGATCGGTCGAGAAATTGGTGGTGTAAATGATTCTGTGTAAATCTTTCAGATGGATAATAAAATTGCTGGAGCTGCTTTGCAGCGGAGCAATTCGTAGGCATCAGTCGGGGGCAAAAGACCTTTTGCCCCCGACTTCATTCCATCGCATGTCTAGTACAGTGAATATTAAGTAACCGCCATATTGACTTGTCTGATTTTTCATCTGCTGCGTTGTCGTCAATCGACGTAGCCACCGCTACGCCTCATTCCTCCGCCTTGCATATGAAGAAATCATCCTGCGTCAATATAGCAGATACTTAATTTTCACTGTACTAGGAATCCTGACATCAAGAAAACAACAAGTTTGTGACACACGAGATAAGAATCGTAGTCGCTTCAGATCATACCTCCAGAACGACTGCCTGATATCCTTCCAGTGTAATCTTATTTCCATCTGTCTTAAGCTGCGGAAGATTGTTCAGCACGATATTTTTGATCTTTGACGGAAGCGTCAGGGTCTGCGGCTGTGTTTTGTAGTTGCCGATCACGAGCAGTGTCTGGTCTGCGGATTTCCGGTAGTATGCCATGACACGGTCCTGATCCTCAAAGACAGGAAGCAGATCGCCGTATACGACAGTTTTGCTATAAGCCGGATCCTTACGCAGCGCAAGCAGGCGGCGGTAGTACTGATAAACGGAATCCGGATCATTTTTCTGGCTTTCCAGGTTGATCTTTGTGTAATTGCGGTTTACCTTCAGCCATGGAGTGCCGGTTGTAAAACCTGCATTCGCGGAAGCATCCCACTGGAACGGAGTCCGGGCATTATCACGGCTGACACGGTTTACCGCCTTCAGGGCAGCGTCTGGTGTCAGACCGGCATCTAAAGCTACCTGGTACTCGTCGAGTGTTGAAATATCGTCCACTTCGCTGATCGACTGGAATTCTACATTTTCCATACCGATCTCCTGGCCCTGATAGATAAACGGAAGGCCGCGGAGCATGACATTCATTGTGGCAAGCAGTTTTTTGGCGGTGAGAGTACATTCACCCTCCGGGATATAGCGGGAAACGCCGCGCGGTTCATCATGATTTTCGATGATATTGGAGAGCATGCCGATATCGCCGATCTTTTTCTGGCTGGCGAAGCAGCAGCTGCGGTAGTCATTCGGGGTGATTGGAGTCTGGTCATACCAGCCCTTCTCACTGCCGCCGAAGATGGCCTCATTGAAATCGAACATCGTTGAGAAATATCCGTTGTCACCGATGAAATCCGGAAGCTCCTCCGGTTTTTCATTAAAGACCTCGCCTGCAGTAAATGCACTGTGCGGAAGGAAAGTACGGTCACGCATTTCTCCCAGAAATTCGCCGACACCGACTGCGTGCTCGAGCATTTCACCCGGGCTGCACATGCCGTCTGCACGGTTCGCCGGATAATCCCGCCACGGAAGCGCCTTTTTGATGTTGATGATCGCATCGATACGGAAGCCGGCAAGTCCCTTATCCAGCCACCAGTTGATCATTTTATAGATTTCCTCGCGCAGCTTCGGATTTTCCCAGTTCAGATCCGGTTGCTTTTTGTGGAACATGTGCAGATAATATTTGTCCGGATGACCCGGGAGCGGTTCCCAGACACTGCCGCCGAAGTAAGAACGCCAGTTGCATGGCAGTTTTCCGTCCGGACAGTCTTCAATGTAAAAATATTTTCCGTACTCGCCATCCGGATCCTCGCAGGCTTTTTTGAACCATTCGTGCTCATCGGAGCAGTGATTGACGACGAGATCCATCAGGATATACATATCGCGTTTTTTTGCTTCGGCGATCAGACGGTCCATGTCATCCATTGTGCCGAAGCGCGGGTCGATGTTGTAATAATCAGAAATATCATAGCCCTGATCTGCGAGCGGTGAGCAGTAGATTGGAGAGAGCCAGATAATGTCGATGCCGAGGTCTTTGAGGTAATCGAGTTTGCTGATAATGCCCGGAAGATCACCGATGCCGTCTCCGTTAGAATCACAGAAGCTTTTCGGGTAGATCTGATAGGCTGTTTTTGTGTGCCACCATTTTTTTTGCATAGTAAAATACCTTTCATTATTTAATGAGTGTTTATTTTCGGAAAAGTTTCCTCTATATTTTGCTTGCGGAACTGAAGAGGGGTAAATCCGGTCGCCTTTTTGAATTCCTTCATAAAATGCCCGAGATTATTGAACCCGCTTTCCAGACAGACCTCCGTGACCTGCAGTTCGGTCGTACGCAGCAATGTTGCCGCATGGCGGATACGGAAGTCGTTGATATAGGAAACGGGTGTTTTACCGAGTGATTTTTTGAAAAAACGACAAAAGTACTGCTCATTCATTCCGGCAAGTGCAGCCAGCTCTCCAAGAGAAAGCGGATGCTGGTAGTTTTGGCGGATGTGACTGATCACGGTCTTAAGAAGTTCCACGCGCGGATTGCGTACCGGTTCATTTGAGGCAAGCAGAGCATGTTCCGCGAGAATTCCGAGAATATTCAAAAGCGCAGCCTTGATCCGCAATTGCGAAACAGGATTTTCGGTTGTAAACTGGTCCAGACAGATCCGGTTTTCCCGAAAGAAGATCGAGCGGATCCGAAAAAATTCCTGTTGTATTTCCGAAAAAGCCGGGTGCTCAGGTCCGAGAAAAGACGGAAAGGAAAGCTTGTGTTCTGATAACGGAAGCAGAAACTGTTCCTGTGCCGGGTCTGGAGCGGCGAATGTGAGCAGATCGGGAGAGAAGACGACTGCCTGTTCCCGATACTGATCAGAATCAGAGGTAAGTGCATGCAGTTCTCCGCTGTTGATAAAACAAAAGCATGGGCTTTTGAGATGAGTCAGTGTCATATTGATATCAACCTGATAAGAGTCCTGCTCAAGATAGATGATCTCGATGGGTTCATGCCAGTGATGTTTGACCGTAAATGGAAAACCAGGCGGATTAGTCTCACGCACCGCCTGGTAAAATGCACATGGAAAACTGAAGCTTCCATGCTGCCTTGCTTCTTTTAAGAAAGAAGGAAGCCGGTTATATGTTGTCTCTGTCTTCATTTATGAAGAATGACGCGTGCCTCGTACGGCTGCAGTTTTCCAGCTTTATGTCCTTTGTAATTGGAGATCAGCTCTTCGGCAGCCGGATCTTCGCAAAGAACACAGTCCTGTTCCTGATCGGTAAAGTTGCAGGCAACGGTCAGTACCTGTCCGTCAAGAATACGCTTGTAAGCATAGATGGTTTCGCTGTCCTCGAGAAGTCCCTGGAATTTTCCGTAAACGATGATCGGAAGCGTGTGACGCAGACGGATCAGCTCCTGATAATAATGGAAAACAGAATCCGGATCGGCGAGGGCGGCCTTGGCATTGATCTCTTTATAGTTCGGGTTTACGTTGATCCACGGGGTACCGTCTGTAAAGCCTGCATTTTTGGAATCGTCCCACTGCATCGGAGTACGGGCATTGTCACGGCTGATTTCTTTGAGATAACGCATCATATCCTCTGCTTTTACCAGTCCGTTGTCTACATACTGATGGAAGGCATTGATACTCTCAATGTCACGGTAGTCCTCCAGCTTGTCAAAGTAAACGTTTGTCATACCGAGCTCTTCGCCCTGGTAAATATAAGGTGTACCCTTGAGCATGTGCAGGCAGGTGGCGAGCATTTTTGCAGAAACAACGCGGTATTTTTCAGAGTCGTTTGCAAAACGGGAGACAGCACGCGGCTGATCGTGGTTATCGAGGAAAAGGCTGTTCCATGCCTTGCCTTCCAGCTCATACTGCCATTTGTTCATAATGTGGCGGAAGTCAGCCAGCTTCGGTTTCTGATCCGACCATTTTCCGATCGGTCCTCTTACGAGATCTACATGCTCAAACTGGAATACCATTCCAAGCTCGGTTCCTTCATTGTTTGCGTATTTCTGGGCCTCTTCGATGGTAACGCCGGCGGCCTCACCGACGGTGAGCAGATCGTAATGGGAGAGTACACGGCTGTTCATTTCCCGGAGAAATTCGTGGACACGGGGACCGTTGCATACATATGGGGAAAAATTGCCATATAATCCGTCTTCGACCGTTCCGTCCGGGAAGGACTGATCCTTGGAGATCATGCTGATGACATCCATGCGGAAGCCGTCAATTCCCTTCTCGCACCACCAGTTCATCATATCAAAGACTTCATCGCGGACTTTCGGGTTTTCCCAGTTCAGATCAGGCTGTTTTTTGGAAAAGCAGTGCAGATAGTACATGCCGGTACGTTCGTCAAACTCCCATGCGGAACCTCCGAAGCAGGCACCCCAGTTGTTCGGCTCTTTTCCATTCTTCGGGTCTTTCCAGATGTAGTAATCACGATAAGGGTTGTCTTTGGAACTGCGGCTTTCGATAAACCATGCATGCTCATCAGAGGTATGGTTAACGACAAGATCCATGACAATTTTGATATGATGACGGTGTGCCTCTGCAAGTAGACGGTCGAAATCTTCCATAGTACCGAAATCATCCATGATATCACGGTAATCGGAAATATCGTAGCCGTTGTCATCGTTCGGTGATTTGTAAACCGGAGAAAGCCAGATCACATCGATCCCGAGCGTCTCCAGGTAATCAAGATGTGCGGTGATACCATTCAGATCACCAATGCCGTCACCGTTGCTGTCCGCGAAGCTGCGCGGATAAATCTGATAAATAACGGCTTCTTTCCACCATGCTTTTTTTTCTTCTGCCATCGTTTTTTCCTCCTGTATGGTTGTTGTCATTTGAGCCGGAAAAGTGACCGCAGGTAACACTATTCTGACTCTGAAATGTATTTTTTTCGGTTGATTTCGCAAAAAACTGACGGAATCATTCTGCTTTGTTATCTTCTACTATAACTGCGGCAGAAGAAAAAATCTACTGCTAATATGACAGAAACTTACGGTATTTTGACTTATTGAAAGCAGAATAAGAATTTCGCCGCGTCAAGTGCGCGGAGCACGAATGTCCGCTTTATGATGAAGCGGCTGTCAGAAAAGTATCTGCAAAAAAACACCCCACACCGCTCAGGCCTGAGAGGAAGGGGTATTCATGTTTTGGGGACATTTTTTTATGATCCAGAAGAAGGTTCCGGTGAAAATAATTCCTTTTATAATAGTGGTGGAAGAAAATGCCCACCAGATACCGTTCAGACCCATAGAAGTATTTCCAAGGATCATAGCCAGCGGGATTCTTGCACTTGTAAAGAGGATGCTGATGATGCTGCACAGATTTGTTTTGCCAAGTCCGGATATGGCACCGATGGTAGTAAGCTCGATGCACAGAAAGGCTTCGCTGAATCCGATGATAACCAGATAGCTGACAGCAGTTGCAATGGCAGAAGGTTCGTGGAAGAAGATCGTGGCGATCGGGGTTGGTGTAAAGATAAAGATCAGAGTGATCAGTAATCCCCAGATACCGATCGTCCAGAGGGAAGCCCGGTATCCTTTCTTGACTCGGTCAATCTTTCCGGCTCCGTAGTTCTGTGCAGTAAAAGCATTGAGTGCAGTGGCAAAACCATCGGCAGTATTCCAGGATACGGATTCGATCTGCCCTCCGACACGCAGGGTAGCGACTGCTTCCGCACCGAATGCAGATACCATCCTGGTGATAAGCATGGAGATCATACAGTATACCATTCCCTGGATCCCGGTCGGGATACCGATCTTGCAGATCCCGCTCAGATATTCTCCGGACATTCTGCCGATCAGATGGATACTTTTCAGCACATTTTCTTTTTTCTGCCAGATGATGTCAAGCACCATAATACTCATAACAATGAACTGGGCGGTAACGGTTGCGATCGCTGCCCCGCTGACACCAAGCTTTGGTAACGGACCGGGTCCCAGGATCAGCAGAGGATCTAGGATCATATTTGTTACCAGTCCTACCAGATTAGCCAGAAATGGCGTTTTGGAATCCCCCTGTGCCGTATAGACACCGGTCAGTGTCATGGTCATAAAGGAAAAGACGATCAGACCACAGGCAATCCGTGTGTAGGAAATGGCAGCATCATAAGCTTCCACATCGGTCAGATTGAAAAAGCCTACCATCTGGCGTACAAAGACCAGAGAGAAAACGGCAAAGAGCAGTCCCATATATAAGGATAACTGCATAGCTGTCTGTGCATATTTATGGGCGCTTTCTTTGTCACCCCGTCCGATACACTGGGCTACCTGCACCTGTCCGCCCATTCTGGCAATGGAAGACAGCCCCTGGGAAAGCCAGGTAAACATGCCGCCGACACCGACTCCGGCCACGGCCTTTGATCCCAGCAGTCCGATCCATGCCATATCTGTGATATTATACAATGTTGCAAGGAATGACGATGCCATGATCGGGATCGCCAGCTTTATCAGGGACTTAAGAATCGGCCCTTTTGTTAAATTACTTTCCAAGATGTTTAACCTCAAATCTTTTATTTTTATGCTCACGTATAGCCTATCATAACATTTTCATTCTATAAAAACAATCCTTTTGATCCATACATCTGTCGATACCGATCTGACATTGACATTTTGCATGCTTCTGGTATAATTCAGTCAAACGGGGTAATAAAAACGAAAAAAATAATAAGAAAAGGAGTATTGGGAAAATGGATTTACAGCAGATTTTTGACAACACGGATTTTGTCCATGCAAGTGGAACAAAAGAGGAATTGCAGGTTGCGGAGTATTTAAAGACGCAGTGTGAAAACATGGGGGTCGCTTCCAGGATAGAAGGATTTCGTGTGGCAATGGGTGAGATCGAAACGGCACATTTATACGCTGACGGGGAAGAAGTGACCTGTAAGGCTTTCACCTGCTGCGGAAGCGGAGTGGCAGAGGGCGAGCTTTATTACATGCCTGGTACGGATCCTGTTTCTATCGCAGGTGCAAAGGACAAGATCGTTCTGATGGATACGCAGGGAGTCGGATTTTTTGTTTATCAGGATCTGATGAAAGCCGGCGCAAAAGCAATCCTGTTTCAGTATGGAAATCTCCATTATCCGCAGCAGGATATTGATCAGAGAGATCTTCGCAAAGTGGTTGTCGGAGAGGAAAGAAAAGTGCTCTGCGCAATGATCCATTGCTCTGATGGCGTAAAACTGGTAAAAAACAATGTAAAAACGATCCGCTTAGAGGTTGAGCAGAGAGAGTATGACGGAGAATCCCATAACGTGATCGCCGAGCTTCCAGGAAAAAAAGAGGAATGGATCGTGTTGACCGCACACTATGATACAACTTCTCTTTCACATGGCGCTTATGATAATATGAGCGGCTGTGCAGGACTGCTTGGGATCATGGAGTACATGAAAGACAAAGAGCGCAATTATAGTCTTCGTTTTGTGTTCTGCGGAAGTGAAGAGCGGGGCTTGTTAGGATCAAAAGCCTATGTGGAAGACCACGAGGCAGAGCTTGAGAAAATAGTTTTCAACATCAATCTTGACATGATCGGAACGTACATGGGTAAATTTATCGCCTGTGCGTCTGCAGAAGAAAAGCTTGCCCATTATATCAGCTATATGGCAGCAGAGACCGGCTTTCCTGTTGCGGCAGAAACAGGAGTCTATTCCAGTGATTCGACGCCGTTTGCAGACAAAGGAATCCCGGCAGTGTCTTTTGCGCGCCTTGCAGGTGGAACCGTTGCACCGATCCATTGCCGTTATGATGTGAAAGAGGTCATGTCCATGGAGCAGCTGCAGAAAGATATTGATTTCCTTATCCTGTTTACCGATCGCTTTACAAATGCTGCGGTTTGCCCGGTGAAGAGAGAGATACCGGAGGATGTTAAGAAGCAGCTGGATGAGTATCTTTTCCGTAAAAGAAAAGAAGCATAAAAGGAATCTTCCGATTCAGATCATGAACCAGATAAGACCGTGTTGTCTTATCTGGTTTTTTCACTTTATAGGAAAGAGCGCCAGCAGCATTTCTTTCAATGGAAATTAACCGGTTGACATCTTATTATTTGCAGTCTATTCTGAGTGTAAAGAAATCGCAGTGTATCTCATTGTTGAGAAATAAGGAGGAACAGAGAAAAAAATGAAGAAAAGAACGTATGACAAAGCATTCTATCAGAAACTCTGGGGGCTGATGATTCCCATCGTTCTGCAGAATCTGATGCTGGCACTGGTGGCAGTGGCGGATGCTTTCATGCTTGGTGGGATGGATCAGAACTATATGTCTGCTGTTTCCCTGGCAACGCAGATCCAGTTTATCCAGAATATGTTTCTGGCGGCTGCAACGGCAAGTCTCGGGATCCTGGGCGCACAGTACTGGGGGAAAGGTGACAGGACAACTCTGGATGAGATTTTCTGTATGGCGCTGCGTTTATGCGGTCTGGTATCTGCTGTATTCTTTCTGGCCTGTGTATTTGCAGGAAGATATCTTATGCTGATCTTCACCAATGAAAGTGTGCTGATCGAATATGGAGTCAGTTATCTTCGTATCGCGGGCTTTTCCTATCTGCTGACCGGAATTTCCCAGTGCTATCTGATCATCATGAAAGTCAGTGAACACGCCAAGACCACGGCGGCAGTCAGCTCTGCGACCGTCTGCATCAACATTGTACTGAATGCAGTATTCATTTATGGAGCGTTTGGGATCCCGGCCATGGGGGTGCGGGGAGCTGCGGTGGCGACTCTGATCGCAAGGATCACAGAACTGACCGTTTCGATGCTTATTTCTTATCGGAAGGGATATATCCATCCGCAGATGAAATTCCTGTTTTACAGAAACCGGCAGCTTTCCGGAGATTTCTACAAATGCGGAATGCCTATCCTGGGAGCCGCACTGTTCTGGGGGATCGGATTTACTTCGTATTCTTCCTTTATGGGTCATCTGGGAGCCGATGCGGCAGCAGCCAATTCCGTGGCTGCCGTAGTAAGAGATGTGGTCTGCTGTCTGAGCGGCGGCATTTCCGGTGCAACTGGTATCATGGTAGGAAATGAACTGGGGGCAGGCAATCTGGAAAGGGGAAAAGCATATGGGATCCGCCTGATGAAAATTTCCTGTGTATGCGGGATCGCAGCGTCACTTCTGATGTGCATAGCGGCACCGGTCATCCTGCATTTTGTGAAGCTGACCCCACAGGCGTCTGCCTACCTGAAAGGTATGTTTGCCGTGATCGCTTTTTACATGATCGGCCGTGCCATCAATGATGTGACGATCAACGGAATCTTCAGTGCAGGCGGCGATACCCTGTTTGATATGTACAGTCTTGCAGTCTGCATGTGGTGCATTGCCATTCCGCTGGCAGCGGCCGGAACCTATTATTTCCACTGGCCGGTAGTTGTGGTCTATGCGTGTACCTGTGTGGATGAAGTGGGAAAACTGCCCTGGGTGATCCATCATTTCCGAAAATATAAATGGGTGAAAGACCTGACGCATTGAGAAAATGGGCTGCTGGGGATTTTGTTTCCGGCAGTCCTTATCTATTGGTGATTTTCACGAAAAAGAACCTGCAAAGGTAAAAAAATCATACTCTGAAATCTTAGATGACTGTGCAAGATAAAAAATTGCAATTAGAATCAACATATGATAGAATACTTCCAACAGAAAAATTCCTTTTTATATTTATAGAATTCTATCTGGCAGTCAGCCAGAGCTGTATTTCATACTGCGTTCGCAGATACAGGAATTTTCCAACAAAATAGAAAAAAAGCCGACAAAAGCGAACCGGGCATATAAAGATCGAATATTCCGTATGCTTTTTCACGATAAAAGGAAGCTTCTGGAGCTTTATAACGCATTAAATGGGAGTTGTTATAAACGGCCACAGGATTTAAAGATCGTGACTCTGGAAAATGCAATCTATATGGGAATGAGAAATGATCTTTCTTTTTTATTTCACAGCGGGATCTGCCTTTTTGAGCAGCAGGCTACCAGGAATCCAAATATGCCGCTGCGCTGTCTTTTCTATATCAGTGACAGCTAATTCTATGCTGACGGAGCAGGAAAACCTTTACAGTACAGGTCTTGTGAAGATCCCGGCCCCTTTCCAGCGCCTATGAAACTCCGGTTTCAGATCCGGATCTGGAATTGCGGGTACAGGTGTTGAACATCAATGCAGGTTATAACCAGAAGATCCTGAAAGTGTGTAAAACCTTGCGGGAATATATGATTTTTGTGGATAAGGTTCGCAGCTATGCGAAAATACAGCAGGCGGCATGTCTGAATGGCAACCGCCTGAGATTTCCTTATTCTTCCGGCCACACGAAATGTGCGTTTCCGGCTTCCAGGCCGTCGATGAGGATATTCTGACCGGTACAGAAGCGGTTGGTGACGGTCATGAAATAGGCCCAGTCAGCCGTTTCTTCGACAGTCATCCAGCGCTTTAAAGGGGTCACATCCATGATCTGATTCCAGAGAGCTTTGTCTTCCATGACCGGTTTGTTCAGTTCGGTCAGGACACCGCCGAAATCCAGGCTGTTGCAGGTAGCGCCGTAGCTGGCGATGCGAAGGGCGACGTTTTTGGCGTAGGAGAGGACGCCGCCCTTGCTGGCCACATATTCCGGAAATTCGGAGCCGTTGTGGCCGCTGGCAGAGCCGATCATGAGAACTGCGCGGATGCCGGGATGGATGGCGTAGGTTTCTGTGATCGCGATGGTTCCTTTTAAGTTTACATCGATATCTTCTTCGTTTTGCACGCCGGCGTTGTTGATGACAATATCAAAGGGCTCTAATGCCGGAAAGTGTGTTTTGTCACGGATATCCATGTGGATATGGGTATAAGCCGTATGCTGAATGGTCGCTTCTTTGCGGTCGAAGCCGGTGACACAGTGGCCTTCACTCAAAAACTTCTCTGCGATTCCTTTTCCAATTCCGGAACTTGTTCCCGTGATCAATATTCTCATGTTCAGATCCTCCAATAATTATTCTTTTACAGGGTACTTGGCGAGATATTCGTTTCCGACACCCTCTTCTTTCCAGCGATTGGAAATCCGATAGCCGATGGGAGAGAAAACGACCTCGCAGAGCAGCTCGACAATAGCGCCGGTGAAGGCACACATGATGCATTGTGTCAGAGTCCAGCCGAAGAAGTTATGGCTGACAATGAGGGCGAAAATCAGATTGTCCACAAACTGGCCGATTCCTGTGGAAATATAGGTTCTGCAGGCATAGACGGCGAAGCCCTGGTCTTTCCTGATGGCTCTGCCTATGTACCAGTTTACGAAGTTATTTACGACAGCGGAAACGAAGAAGGCGATCGTGCTTCCGAGAAGCACATACCAGGTTCCGCCGAAGGTGTGGTTTAGGGCGGTGTTTATGACTGTTTCGGACCCATCTACATAGGATTCGCCCCAGGTTCCCGGGATCAGGCTGCCGAGATAGAATACCAGACACATCCCGAGATTGACGGCGATGGAGACCACACTGAGCATCGTGGCCGCTTTGGGCCCGAAACGCCGGGTGATCATGTCCATGCACAGGAAGATGATCCATGAAACAATAATGCCACAATCCAGAGCTAGCCACGAAAAGGGTAGATTGATACTCTTATTCGCCAGCAGGTTCATGGAAATTGTGGCAACAATAAATACAGTTACAGTGAGTGAGGGCACGCTGCGGAGCAGAAGCTTCAGTTCTGCCAGGAGCCCCTGGTTCTTTCCTTGATTCATTTTTTTGTTCTCCTTGGTTTTCTTATTTTACGAGAAGGATTTAGAGCCCGAACTTCTCGGTTTGCCGTTGGCAGTTTTATAATATAGCGCATTTTTGGGGAAAAGGCAAGGAATTTTAATGTGTGATGTATCGTTTATAAAAGAAAATCGTAACTGTTCAGGACGTTCAGCCCAACAGGCCACAGACACGCGCATTGCATGCGCTATCGCTGCATTCGTAGCTTCTGTCTGAGGCTAATGGGCGTTCCGCCCATTCCAAAATGAAAATTCATCCTATTGCAAACGAGTTTGCATAGTCTGATTTTTCATTTTGCTGATGTTCTGAACTGTTACAGAAAATCATTGTTTTTTACAAAAACTTTGATTATACTGGGATTGACAGCTTTACAAAAAATATTGTTTTTCAGGCCGGCTTATAAAGCGTGAAATCCGGGTATGCTTAGACCCAATGATTTCGCGCTTTTTCTGCAAAATGGCGGGTTTGAGGGAAACAGGAAAAGGAGATAAAAATTATGGATGCAATTTTTCACAGAACAAGTATCAGAAAATATCAGGAAACGCCGGTAGAGTCAGAGAAGATCGAGACTCTGCTCCGGGCGGCGATGGCGGCGCCCTCCGCCTGCAATCAGCAACCCTGGGAGTTTTATGTGGTCCGCAATAAAGAGAAGATCAAGGAGCTGTCCGAGGCAAGCCCTTATGCGGGCTGTGCCAAGGGAGCGCCGGTGGTCTTTGTTCCCTGCTACAGAAAGAACTGCCAGGTGCCGATGTATGCCGAGATCGATCTCAGCGCCGCAGTGGAAAATCTTCTGCTGGAGGCCGATTCTTTGGGGCTGGGCGCTGTCTGGATGGGCATTGCACCTCAGAAGGACCGTATGGTTGACGTGCGGAAGGTCCTGGATATTCCTGGGGAGCTGGAGCCCTTCGCCCTCGTTCCCTGCGGCTACCCGGCCCAGGAGCGAACTCAGGAGGATCGCTATGAGGTGGAGCGGGTCCACTATGTAGATTGATTTAACTATTCTATTCAGCAGCCACTGTTTCGCGAGATGTTTTGGCATGAATATGCCAAAATCCCATCGCCAAAGGCGAGTTTCATTGGATTTTTGCCTGCCAGCACCTTTTTCAGCCCTTCGGGCCGGATTCTGTTTTTTATGATAATGTCTTCCCACCCAGAAGAGCACCCTGCTGTTTCTGGAGCAGCCGCTCCTTCTGATACTGGGACGGGGTGAGACCCGTGTGTTTCTTGAACTGCCGGATAAAGGTCGCCGTATTGTCTATACCCACCGCCAGAGCCACTTCGTAGATCTTGGGCGGATTGGGTTGGCAGAGGAGCTCGCCGGCCCGCTCCATACGGGCGGCAGAGATGTAATTCAAGAAATTTACGCCGAGATTCTTCTTGAACCAGCTGGAGAGATAAACCGGCGTGATGGAGAAGGCCTCCGCTACCGTGTCCAGGGTCAGCGGTTCGCTGAGATGGTCAGCAATATATTTCTCCATGCATTGCTGCATATTCTGGGGCTGCTCCCGGCGGGAGGGGAAAGACTCCGTGGCAATGCGCGTGAGCTGCTGGCAGAGATACTCCGGATTGTAGAGGGGAATCTCTTCCGCCATGTGCGGTATGGCCTTCTTTCTGGCGAGGCAGGCCTTCTCAAAGACAGCCCAGACCTCCTGATAATGGAAACGGCAGTCGGAAAGGCTGCAGCCGCCTGCCGGATAAAAAATCTCCTTTAACTCCGGCAGAAGCTGGTCCAGAGCGCCGTTTCGGGCATATTCAAAGAGACGGTTCTGCACCTCCTGGCCCAGCCGTTTTCTCGGAAGAACCGCTGCATTTTCCTGGAAGGCGAAATTTTCCATGGGGAGGACCTGGGCGGAGAGAAGACAGTTTTCAGCCAGCCTGTATTCGGTCTGAAGTTCCCGGATATCCGTACAGTATTCGCGGATGCCAGCGAAAAGCCGGGTGGTTTTCGAGGCTTCTTCGGCGGCTTCCTGGAGGCCGGCCAGGATTTCCTCCTTGTCCTCGGGCCGGGCCAGGACCGCGAAGCTGAATTTGTCCAGACTGATGAATTTCAGGGCAAACTGGGAGGTCAGTGTTTTCTCCAGAGAGGAAGTGAAGAGCAGGTCCTCGATGCCGCTGTCCTTCTGAATAGCCAGAGCCATTATCATATAATAAGGATATTTCTCTTCCAGAAGCTTCAGACTCCCCTCGTCCAGCTGGGAACCGCCGCAGAGAAGATAGTGGAGGGCGATTTTCTCCGGAATCTGCTCTTTGGAGTGCTGGCTTAAGGTGTTGATCTCTGAGAGAAGGTCGTGAATCTCGTTTTCGATGATCGAAATCTCATTTTCCCTGGAATCAGAAAACTGAGAGGTGAACTTCCGCAAAGGCAGGTAAATCTTATAATTCAGCACTACCAGAAGGAGAGAGCTTGCCAGCAGCACGCCGAAAGCGATCACCATCACAAGATACATATAATGAAGGGGAAGCATCAGGGCGTCGTTGTTGATGAGTACCAGGCCGGTGTAGGGAAGAATGTTCATGGGAGCGGAAACACAGTAATATTTGGTTCCATTCACACCGATCAGTCCTCCGTCAAGGGCGGCGGAAAGTTGCTCCTCTGAGAGAGGAACGCTGCTGTTTTCGAGGATGCAGCGGCCGTCTTTCTGCTGGATCACATAGCCTAGAAACTGATCTCCGATCGTCTTGTTGATGTTGGCAAATTTGGAAAGGTCCAGTTCGACTGCTACATATCCATGGCTGTAGAGATTCTTTACATAGAGGGCCGTGGAATCCTGGAAAAAGGAAAGGCCGTCGGGAAGCTGGCTGATATCCTCCACCGTCTTGTCCAGAACGATCCGTGAAAAATCCTTTCCTTTATAAAGGGAGCCGTTGTCCCGGACTACCTTGTCTGAATTATGAGTGTATAAATATACAAGTTTTGCATAAGGAAGAGATTGGCGGATCAGAGACAGACGGGAAGCGGCGTCCTCGGCATTGTCGAGGAAGAAGCTGGTGTCCAGCCGGTCAGAGATGCTGAATACCAGAGAGGAATCCTGAAGGCACAGAGTCAACAGGGAATCCAGGCGGTTCATTTCGAGCTGAAAATCGGTATTGACTTTGGTGAGCGTTGTGCTGGCCAGGTTGTATCGCTCTCGGGTGAGCTGTCTGGTATAGAGTCCGCTGGTGCAGAGAAAAACTAAAGTCAGCACAACGGCCATCGTCAGATTCAGGTACAGGACCCGGTTTAAAATACTTCGCTTTGATGACATGTCAAAAACTCCTTCCCAAAACACAAAAAATATAGTCAATAATCAAGCTGCTTTTATCTTAACACGAAAACTTTTGGGCGAAAAGCATTAAAACAGGATAAATCGTTGCTATTTTTTAACATCTTTATCAAAACTTCAGATAAAAATTAAAATAAGAGAAGAGATAGAAAAACGAAAATTGCGTAATCTCCCATGATCCGCTATAGTGAGGTCAGACGGGCGGACAGCGGTTTCGCCGAAAACGAAAAAAACGGAGGGAGAGAAAAAGCAAATGGCAAGACAGAACAAAAAGCCAGTGCCGAAGCAGAGGAGCTTCTGGAAACGTTGCGTGAAGTACCGTTCCCTGATCCTCATGTCTCTGCCGGGACTGATCGCAGTATTCATTTTCTCCTACATTCCCATGTACGGTATCCTGATTGCCTTTCAGGATTACAACCCCGTAGAAGGAATGTTTGGACACAACAACTGGGTAGGATTCAAATATTTCAAGCAGTTTTTACAGAATCCCTATCTGTTCCGACTAATCCGAAATACATTATTATTGGGTATTTATACATTGCTCTGGAGCTTCCCGGCCCCGATCATTTTTGCCCTTCTGATGGATCAGCTGACCAACGCGAAGTTCAAAAAAACCGTGCAGTCCATTTCCTACCTGCCCTACTTCATTTCAACGGTGGTAATCGTAGGTCTGGTAAAAGATTTCTGCAGCGTGGACGGCGTGATTAATGGAATCCGCGAGTTCTTCGGACTTAATGCGGTTTCCTTTATGACGGACCCGAAATATTTCCGGACGATCTTCATCGCCAGCAACATCTGGCAGGGACTTGGATGGGGAGCCATCGTTTATCTGGCAGCCCTCTCCGGTGTGGATCCCCAGCTTCATGAGGCAGCGACTCTGGACGGAGCCAACCGCTGGCAGCGTATCCGTTACGTCTCCTGGCCGGCCATCGTTCCGACCACAACCATCATGCTGATTCTGGAGAGCGGAAAAATCATCTCCTCTGACTTTACGAAGGTTCTGCTTCTTTATAATGAATCTACCTATGAGACGGCAGATATCATCGGAACCTACGTCTACAGAGAAGGTATTCTGGGCGGAAAATTCGAGTACACGACGGCCATCGGCCTTCTGACCTCACTCTTTTCCTTCATCCTTCTGATAACTGCAAACTTCCTGAGCAAAAAGATCAGCGACAACAGTCTGTGGTAAGGAGGAAGAGCGATGAATAAGAAAACCAAGATCAAATTAAGTTTAAGCGACCGGATCTTCAATGCGGTGAACATCTTTATCATGCTGGTCATCATGGCGGTCATGCTGGCTCCCATTATCCATGTGGTCTGCGTATCCTTTTCACTGGGATCTGAGATCCAGAAGGGCGGCCTTTTCCTCTGGCCCCACGGCTTTACGCTGGAAGGCTACAAGAAAGTGCTGCAGGACCATATGATTGTCCGTTCCTACATTAACACTGTGATTTACGCTTTTTCCCATACGGCTCTGGTAATCATCCTCACGGCTCTGACGGCCTACCCGCTGACCATCAAGGATTTCCCCTTGAGAAAAGGAATCACCATTTTCATCACCATCACAATGTTCTTCAGCGGCGGTGCGATCCCGACTTACCTTCTGATGAAGGAGCTGCATCTTATCAACAACCCGCTGGTTATGGTAGTTCCCTTCGTGGTAACAGCTTATAACCTGATTCTTTTCAGGACCTTCTTCGAGGGCATCGACCCCTGCATGAGAGAGTCCGCCCGGATCGACGGAGCAGGAGAGTTCCGCATCCTGATCCAGATCATTATGCCGCTTTCCAAAGCGATCATCGCGGCAGTTTCCCTTTTCACGATCGTTGGAAAATGGAACGACTGGTATTCCGCTCTGATCTACTTAAACTCTGAGGCCTATTATCCGGTGCAGATGATCCTCAGAAAGATCCTGTTCAACTCTACGGTTTTTGCCCAGATGGACCCTTCCGTCATGCAGATGTTCCGTAACAGCACGATCACCCCGGCAAACATTCAGATGGCGACCATCGTTGTCATCATGCTGCCCATCATGTGTATCTACCCCTTTATCCAGAAATATTTCGCCGCAGGCGTTATGGTCGGAGGCGTAAAGGGCTGATGAATAAAGAATGTTCAGGTGCGCCTGAACCCATAAAAGGAGGAACCCAATATGAAGAGAAAAAATGTATCCAGAATCACCGCGCTGGGACTGTGCGGAACCATGCTGCTGAGTGGCGCCGCAGGCCTTACCGCTCACGCTTCTGAAGAAGAGCCCCTTTCTTTCAAAGTGACTACCGTATATTTCGGTGATCAGTCTCCGGAGAACACCAAGATTCAGGAGGAATGGATCAAACTCTGCGAGGAAAAACTGGGAAGAAAGCTTGACATTACCTTCGAGTACATTCACACCGGCGATTACACAGAGAAACTGCAGGTAATCAACGCAGGCGGCGATCTGCCTGACATTCTGACCTGCTACACCACCAACAGCAACGCAAAACTCATGGTAGATGAGTACGGTTCCAAGGGACTTTTCCTCGATCTCGCCGAGCGTCTGGATGATATGCCGAACTACAAGAGCTATCTGGACAAGGATCCGCAGAGCCAGAGCACTCTGTACACTCCGGAAGGAAACCTCTACGGTGCATACAACTTAAGCATCGTTCCGACTGGTTCCGCTCACGGCGCTTTCTCCACGATGATGGCTGTGAAAAACAGCGTGCTGAAAGATCTGGACCTTGAGATCCCGACCACTCTGGATGAGGTTTATGATGTAGCCAAGGCAATCAAGGATGCCGGCGTTTCCAAATATCCCATTGTTCAGCTGGAAGAGTGGCAGAACCCCGAGGATGTGGTATTCAACGCTTATCACACCGCTTCCAACCGTTACTATGACGGAACCGAGTTCAAATATGGCCCGCTTTCCGATGATTACAAACAGGCTCTGCAGTATCTGAACAAGATTTACACCGAAGGACTGATCTCCCCGGATTACTTTACTTACACCACTGATATGGGTAATGCCGATCTGGAATCCGGCACCGCCTGCATCCTGCCCTCTGCATGGGAAGGTTATCCCGGAGCCTGGGCTGATGAGCGTCCGGAAGACGAATGGGTAGCAGTACCGCTTCCGACCTCCGATGCTTATCCGGATGAGGCATGGCAGTTTGAGAGAGAGTTCACCAGCGAGTACGAATTCAACCCGAGATACAGCATGGTAATCTCCGCTCAGTCTCCGATCGCTGACGAGCTCGTGAAATTTGTAGACGCTCAGTATGACGAGGATGTTATCAATCTTCTGAACTGGGGAATCGAAGGCGAGACCTATGAAATGAAAGATGGCAAGAAGAGCCTGATCGTTACCAAAGATCAGTATGCAGAGTATGGTATGCCCGTATCCGGTTCCATGCGTTCCGGCATCTTCCCGCAGCCGCAGGATATGGATCTCTGGAGAATCGAGATCTCTGAGCCGGCTCCGATCTACTGGAATGGCGAGATCGTAACAGATAAACTGGTTGCTTTCTCCAGCAGCGTGATGAACGAGAGCAACACCACCCCGAGAGACGGCCAGCCGAATCCCTCTATCTCCGCAGATGAGTCCAGTGAATATGCGAATATCATGACTCCGGTAGAGACCTATGCAAAAGAGCAGAAGGTAAAATTCATCAAGGGCGACCGTTCCTTTGACGAGTGGGATTCCTACATCGAAGAGATCAACAAGATGGGCGATATCCAGGCAGCAATGGATATCTACAACAGCAAAATCAGCAAATAATAAAGAGTAAAAAGACCGGGGCGGCGTGAAGCTGCTCCGGTTTTCTGCTATTGAAAAGAAAACTCGTTGCCAGAAAAGAAAAAGGGGCGTATAGTGGTTATCAGCAAGGGCGGAAACGCCTTGAAGTAAAGGAGAATATAAAAATGAGAGCTTACGAACGTCTGATTAAATATGCCATGGTTCCCACGGCCAGTAATGAAAATTCCGCAGCAGTTCCCACCACCGAGTGCCAGTTCAACCTGGCTCATATCCTGGTAAACGAGCTGCAGGAGATGGGTGTAAAAAATGCCAGAGTCGATGACAAATGCTATGTTTATGCCAGCATTCCCGCTACACCGGGCTACGAGGACAGCAAAGTCCTGGGCTTCATTTCCCATATGGATACCGTGTCTGATTTCGCCGATCATATGGTACAGCCCATCGTTCACGAAAACTATGATGGAAAGGATCTTCCCCTGGGAGAGAGCGGTCGTACCCTGGAGGTAGCCCTTTTCCCGCATCTGCCGTCCCTGAAAGGCCGCACGCTGATCACCAGCGACGGAACTACGATCCTGGGAGCAGACGATAAGGCCGGCGTGGCAGCCATCATGTGCATGGCAGAGCGCGTTTTAAACAGCGATATGCCTCACGGAAAAATCTGCATCGGCTTTACCCCGGACGAGGAAGTCGGAAGCGGAGCAGATCATTTTGACGTCAAAGGCTTTGGCGCGGATTTTGCCTATACCGTAGATGGCGGGGCAGAGAGCGAGATCGAATATGAGAACTTCAATGCGGTAAGAGCCAACGTGGACTTCAAAGGCTTCAACATCCATCCGGGTTCAGCCAAAAATACCATGATCAATGCGGCTCTGGTGGCTATGGAATTTGACCGTATGCTTCCGGCCGGTGAGACGCCAAGAGATACCGAGGGATACGAAGGCTTTTATCATTTGAACCACATGAGCGGAAACGTGGAGAAAGCAAATCTCAACTATATTCTGAGAGACCACGATGCCGATAATATCGCAAAGAGACAGGAGATCATGAAAGAGATCACTGCGAAACTCAATGAAAAATATGGAGCCGATACGGTGAGCCTGACACTCAAAGAAGAATACCGCAACATGGCAGAAAAGATCAAACCGAATTTCCACCTCATCGAGAATGCCAAAAAAGCAGTCCAGAAATCCGGCGTAGAGCCGCAGGTGATCCCGGTGCGCGGCGGTACAGACGGCGCACGGTTAAGCTTCATGGGTCTGCCCTGCCCGAACCTTGGTACCGGTTCCTATGCCTGCCATGGTCCTTATGAACATACCACTGCTGAGGGCATGGATATCGTGGTAGATACCCTGACAGAGCTGGTACGCCTTTACGGAGAGATGAAATAAGAATGGGAAAAGAAGTAAAAACAAACGTCATGCGGATCCTCGACCGGAATAAAGTTCCCTATGAGATCCTCAATTACGAATGTGATGAGTTTATCGATGGTCTTCATACCGCACAGGCCACAGGGGCGCCGGTAGAGCAGTCTTTTAAAACGCTGGTGGCGAAAGGGAAGAGCGGCGGTTATTATGTCTTTGTGATCCCCATTGCGGAGGAAGTGGACTTAAAAGCCGCAGCAAGATCGGTAGGTGAAAAATCCGTGGAAATGATCCATGTGAAGGATATCACCGCCATCACCGGTTATGTCCGGGGCGGCTGCAGCCCTCTGGGCATGAAGAAACAGTTTCCGACCGTGATCCATGAAAGTGCAGAAGCTTATCCGGAAATCTATGTCAGCGGAGGCCGGATCGGCACTTCCATCAAGGTAGAGCCCCAGGCGCTGGCCAAAGTTGCCCGGGCGAAGTTTGATGATATTATCCGGAAAGCAGAATAACAGGAAAACCGGACGCTCTGCTGCTTTCAGCGTGGCTTTGATTCTGAAGGGAGGACAGGAATGATCTACCATCAGGCGAAGGATCCGACCGCTTACCAGACGATTTTCTACCGCCAGATCGGTCTGAAGAAACAGGAAGAGGAGACAGGAAACAGCTGGAGAGACGATGAAGGGGGATATATCTATACCTTTGGAACGATGGATACGATCCAGATGGGAATCGGAGAGTATACGGTTCCGGTGGATTTCCTTTCGGAATTTCAATACGATACGGAATATCTTCATGCAGGGATCATCTATGAAGGGGTTACCTATTCACTGGTGGATAACCATATGAAGGAATTCGCTACACCTTCTGCGTTCCTGGCGATGGAACAGGCGGCAGGAGGCATCAACTGCTGGAAAAAAGGCCAGCATTTCAAAGGAGTGGAGATCTCCGTGGAACTGGGATATCTCCGGGAAACACTTCTTCCTTTCCTGGGTCTTTCCGCAGAGGCTTTGGATTTTCTGGAAAAAAACGTTCGTTATCTTCATTTACCGGAGGAACTGCAGGATCTGATCTTTCGTGTAGAGCAGCTTCTTCGGAAACAAGAAATGACGGAGAGTCTTTTAAGATCTCTTGCAGCAGAGTTTGTATCTCAGCTGGTGCGTCCGGAAATCCGTTCCGTTTTTGCGAATGGAGAGGCGATGCTCACCGGAAAGATCAAAGTAGGGAAAAAAGAGATCCGTATGAAGAAAGAGGATTTTCAGAAAATCATACAGGTTCATGACCGGATACGGGATCATGCGGAAACCTTTGTGACGATCTATGCGCTGAGCCAGGAATTCAGTATCGGAGAACAGAAGCTGAAAGCAGGTTTTCAAAAGCTGTATCAGCAGACGATCTGGGATTATGCCAATCAGGTACGAATGAACCGTGCGGCAGTCCTTCTGAAGGATCCGGGAAAAAGCATTGCGGAGATATCGGCACTCACCGGTTACCAGAGCCAGGCGGCTTTTCGGAAAATGTTCAAGAAATGGAGCGGGACGACTCCGGGAAAATTCCGGGCCTTTATCAGAGAAGAAAACTGATACTTCAGGAGGCCGGAACTCATTGCTTTTTACAATGGGCTCCGGCCTCCAGTTTCTTTTTAAGCCTGTATGGTTTTGTGATGACGTCCCTCGGGAATGACAAGAGGTGTACGGGAGACCGGATCGGGAATGATCTGACAGTCCAGTCCGTAGATTTTTTTGATCAGACCGGGTGTGATGATCTTAAGAGGAGCACCCTGAGCCTCCAGCCGTCCCTGATACATGGCAAAAATATAGTCTGCATACCTGGCAGAAAGATTGATATCATGAAGCACCATAAGGATCGTGGTGTTTCTTTTTTTATTCAGATCCGTGAGAAGATCCAGGATTTCCACCTGATAAGCAATATCCAGATAGGTGGTGGGTTCATCCAGCAGGAGAATATCGGTCTGCTGTGCGAGAGCCAGAGCGATCCAGACCCGTTGTCTCTGACCGCCGGAAAGCTCATCCACACTCCGGTCTGCCAGTTCTGTGATACCCATGAGTTCCAGCGCTTCTTCCACTGCGGCAAAATCCTCCGGACGCATACCGCCAAAGGCTCGCCGGTAGGGAAAACGCCCACGGGCGACCAGATCCGTTACCTTGATCCCTTCCGGAACAACCGGAGACTGGGGAAGCAGTCCCAGAGTTTTGGCTACTTCTCTGGAAGGAAGAGAAGAAATACTTTTTCCATCCAGTGTAATCATACCGGACTCTGGTTTTAAAAGCCGGGCAAAGGTTTTGAGAAGCGTGGATTTTCCGCAGCCGTTGGCTCCCAGAATGACACTGATCTTCTTTTCAGGAAGCGTCAGTGAGACATCAGAGAGGATTTTCCGACCGTCATAACCGGCGGAAATTGTTTCAGCAGAAAGTATGGGATTGTTCATCAGACATGTTCTCCTTTGTCATTCATTTGAAGCAGTAAAAATAACAGGTAAGGTGCTCCGAGGATGCCTGTGACCACACCTACGGGATAGCGGGAGGGGAGGGCGAACTGGCCGATGAGATCAGAGGCCAGTACCAGTGTGCTTCCGGTGAGAGCCGAGGTGAGCATGCCGTTTTTTCCGTTTCCGGAAAGTCTTGTGGCGATGGGGCCGGAAAGAAAGGCTACGGAAGCCACCGGACCGGTCACAGAAGTGGCAAAAGCCACCAGAAGGAGTGCCAGAAGGATCAGTGTCAGCCGGATCCTTCTAACGTTAACACCCAGAGTCACGGCATGGGCTTCTCCCAGCTGAAGCATGGAGAGCTGTCGGTTCAGGAGAAGGATCGCACCTCCTGCTCCGAAGACGACAAGCGCTAAGCGGGGGACATTTTCCAGTTTTACGCCGTTTAAGCTTCCGCTGAGCCAGCGGAGTGCGTTGGCCACATCGTACTCGGAGGCTTTCAGAAGCATCCACGAAATGACTGCGCTCAGAAAAGCCTGCATGCCAATACCTGTGAGGATCAGCCGGGCGTTGGAAAACCCGCCGCCCTGGGAGAGAAAGTAGATCAGGACAGAAACCAGAAGACCGGAGAAAACAGCCATCAGGGAGACCGTGCCTCCGTTAAGCTTTAACACCAGAATGCCGAAAACGGCAGCCACACTGGCACCGGAGGTGACACCAATAATGTCAGGACTGGCCAGGGGATTTCCAAGAAGCTGCTGAAAGGTATTTCCGGCCATGCCAAAGGCCAGACCACAGAGGATGGCAGTGAGCATCCGGGGAAGGCGGAGGGTTCTGATCGTAAAAACAGCACCTTCCACGTCCTCGCCGGAAAGCACCTTCAGTACGGTCTTCGGGGAGTAAATGGTGTTTCCATAGATCATCATGATGCAGGCAAGGGCAAAAGTGAGGAAAAGAAGCGTAAGAGCCGTAAAGACGTACCGGTGCTGGCGCTTCCGATAACCGTCCGTTATCGTGGAAAGCTGATTTTTTGTTTGTTTTTTCACAGAGAATTCACCTTCGCTTTCCGAATGATAAAGATAAATACCGGAGCACCGATCAGGGCCGTGACAATACCGGATTCCAGTTCGCCTGGGCGGCCCAATATACGGCCAAGTACATCGGCAAACAGAAGAAGACAGGCTCCGCCAACGGCAGAGAGCGGCAGGATTTTTCGCATATCCGGACCGAGGAGCAGCCGCATGAGATGAGGGATCATCAGTCCCACAAAGCCGATGGGGCCTGCCAGAGCCGTGGTGGATGCACAGAGAAGGACTCCCGCAAGAGCGCTGAAAGCCCGGATCAGCGGGACGTTAAGCCCAAGCCCTGTGGCGGCATCATCGCCGAGTGCCAGAGCGTTCAGGGAAGGCGCAAGAAAAATACTTAAGGCAAAACCAATGAGAAAGCAGGGCAGGAGCAGGCGGATATCCGCCCAGTCTGCGCCGCTGATGCTGCCTGTCTGCCAGAAACGGAACTGGTCCATGACCTGGGTGCTGGGGAGCATAATGGTATTGACCAGAGACTGGAGGGCGGTGCTTGCAGCAGCACCGGCCAGAGCCAGCTTGATGGGAGTGGCGCCGCCGTGCCCGATGGAGGCAAGCCCGTAGACCAGAACAGCCGTGAGTGCGGCTCCTGCGAAGGCGAGACCGATATACTGGATTCCTCTATTTATATGAAGAAACGCGATTCCGAACACGACAAAAAGGGAAGCTCCCGTATTGACGCCCAGAATGCTGGGATCCGCAATGGGATTCCGGGTGATAGCCTGCATGAGAGAACCGGAGATACTCAAAGCGGCTCCTGCGAGGATACCGAAAACCGTACGTGGGATCCTTGCCTGGACCACATTGGCATCAAAACTGCTCTCGCCCAGATGAAAAAGACTCCGGATCACAGTCTGAAAGCCCACGGATTTTGCTCCGCAGGCTACAGAGGCCAGAACACAGAAGGCCAGGCAGCTCAGACTGATGATACCGGTGAGAAGGAACCGGTGCTTTTTCATTTGATTTTTTCCTGAGCAGCAGAGAGGAGGCTTAAATAGTCATCAATCTCAGCGGGAATGGAGAGGATGGAGGGAGTTGCGGCACCTGCCAGGGCAGTGGTGCTGTCAATGAGAGCAACGGCTCCATTTTTCACTGCGGGGATCTGACTCATGAGTTCATCCTGCTGAAGGGCATCCAGAAGCGTCTCATCGCCATAAGCAACGATCATATCCACATCACTGAACTGATCGGCATTTTCACGGCTGACTGTGATGCTGAAATCGGTGCTGTCTCCGGCAAGTCTGGTGACACTTTCCGGAAGTTCCAGAGCGAGATCCAGAAGATAAGCAGCTCTCGGGTCTGCGGAAGGCAGATAGATATAGAAAGAACTCAGATCGTCAGCATTGATCCAGCAGAACGCAGTTTTGGTGCCTTTAAGATCCGGATAGTCAGCCAGTTTATCCTGGATCAGCTGCTCGACTTCAGCTACCTTAGCTTCTCCTTCGGCTTTCATACCCATACCCTCGGCATTTTCGATCGTCTGGTCTCTCCAGGTAGTCTGCCAGGCATTTTCCTTATAAGGAATGACAGGGGCAATCTGGCTTAAGGTGTCATAATCCTCTTGAGTCAGACCGGAGTAAGAAGCCAGGATCACATCAGGATCACAGTCGCTGATGGCTTCAAAATCCAGACCGTCCACATCATCAAAAACATTGGGAGCGTCAACACCCAGTTCCTGGAAGGCTTCATCTGTCCAGGGATGCAGATTGTTTTCTGTCACCATACCATAGTTGGCGGCGGAAACGCCCACGGGAGCAATGCCGAGTGCCAGAGGCGTGTCCTGGTTTTCCCAGCCGACGGTGGCAATGCGCTCCGGTTTACTCTCGATGACGGTTTCGCCGTAGGCATGCTGGATCGTAATGGGATATTCGGTTTCCTCGTCTGCTCCGGAGACAGTGTTTTCCTCCGCAGAGACTGCCTCGGTTTCAGAAACAGTTTCTGTCTCGGCAGCGGAAACAGCCATAACAGATGTCAGTGCCAGCAGGGAACAAAAAAGAACGGATAATTTTTTGAATTTCATAAAGACCTCCTAAAAATAATTTTCAATGGTAAGTTAAGACTAACTAACTGCGTTGGAGTATAGCATGGAGAAAAAAATCCGTCAATCCATGCATCGTAAAAAATATGGTTGTCACCGGATTGAGTCGTTTCTGACGTTTACAAAATTTTCAGAATAAATAGCATCACAGATTCCTGAAAATAATGTTATAATTAAACTGACAGAGTAAAAAGGTAAGAAGGAGGCATTATGGCGGAAAAAGATTTTGTAAAACTGAAAAATGTGACGAAAATATACCAAATGGGTGAAGTGCAGATCCGTGCGGTAGACGGCATTGATTTTTCCATTGATAAAGGCGAATTTGTAGTTGTGGTAGGCCCCAGCGGAGCCGGAAAAACCACGGTTTTAAATATCCTCGGCGGCATGGACAAGGCCTCCGGAGGAGAAGTCCTGGTGGACGGAAAGGACATCGCCGGTTATTCCCAGAAGCAGCTGACGGGCTACCGGAGAAACGACATCGGTTTCGTTTTCCAGTTCTATAACCTGGTTCCGAACCTGACCGCACTGGAAAATGTAGAACTGGCTCTTCAGATCTCTCGAAATCCCCTGGATGCAAAGACGGTTATGCAAGAGGTGGGTCTGGGTGACCGTCTGAACAACTTCCCGGCCCAGCTTTCCGGCGGTGAGCAGCAGAGGGTTTCCATTGCAAGGGCACTGGCAAAAAATCCCAAACTTCTGCTCTGCGATGAACCGACGGGTGCGCTGGATTATCAGACAGGAAAAGCCATTTTAAAACTTCTTCAGGACATGTGTCGTGAGCGGGGAATGACCGTTATCGTCATTACCCATAATTCGGCCCTGACGCCTATGGCAGACCGTGTTATCCGGATTAAAAACGGAAAAGTATCGGAAACGCACAGAAACGAACATCCCGTATCCGTGGAAACCATCGAATGGTAGGTGAAGGTATGAAGAAGAAAGCACTGAGAAAAGATTTTTTTGTGGAAGTACGAAAAAGCCGGAACCGTTTTCTTTCGATCCTTTTTATTGTGGCTCTTGGTGTGTCTTTTTATTCCGGTATCCAGTCGGCTGCACCGGATATGAAACGTTCCGGGGATGTCTATTTTGACCGGGAAAAACTCATGGATCTGAAGGTGGTCAGTACACTGGGGCTTACAGAAGAGGATCTTCTGGAACTTGAGAAAACGGAAGGTATAGAGACGGCGGAAGGCGCTTATATGACAGATGTCCTCTGTGGAGAAGGGGATAACCAGAAGGTTCTGCATCTGGAGTCTGTTACAGAGGATTTTC
The DNA here is from genome assembly GCF_003463065.1 of Blautia sp. OF03-15BH. GTDB lineage: Bacteria > Bacillota > Clostridia > Lachnospirales > Lachnospiraceae > Limivivens. The sequence goes on along the minus strand of NZ_QSCM01000013.1, from coordinate 10,909 downwards.
AGAAGCTTCAGCCGGATGAGGGGACGCTTCCGTCAAAAGCCGATGAATGTTTTCTGGATGCCCAGGCAGCTCAGGCCTTCGATGTCCATGTGGGAGATACCATCACCGTACAGGAGGACGGAGAGGAAAGTGATTCTGTTCTGAAAAGAAAGACCTTTACGGTGGCAGGTATCGGCGGAAGTCCGGCATATATTGCCTTCAGCCGCGGAAATACGACGCTCGGTTCGGGTGAAGTTTTGGGCTTCTGCTATATTCTTCCGGAAAATTTTGACCTGGATGTTTACACACAGGTTTTTCTTTCGGTGGAAGGAGCAGAAGAGGAGGTTGCTTTTACGGACGCCTATGATTCCCTGGTGGCGACGGCAAAAGAAAAAGTAGAAGAGCTCTCCGAAAAACGCTGTCAGGTTCGGTATGATGAGGTCACCGGCGAGGCGCAGGAGAAGATCGATGATGCGAAACAGGAGCTTGCGGACGGCAGAAAAGAATCGGATGAAAAACTGGCCGATGCGGAGAAAACACTGACGGATGGCGAAGAGGAACTGGAGCAGGGAAAAAAAGATCTGGAGGACGGTAAAAAACAGCTCTCAGAAGCACGGACACAGCTGGATGAGCAGAAGACGGCCCTGGATGAGCAGGAAGAACAGCTGAAGACGGCAGAGGCGCAGTTTGGAGGAAGCACGCCGGAGATCGAGGCGGGTAAAACAAAGATCGCAGAAGCAAGAGAGCAGCTTTCCGAAGGAGAAAAGGAGCTGGAGACAAAAGAATCCGAACTTGCAAAAGCGGAAGAAACCATAAAAGAAAATGAGACAAAGCTTGCAGACGGCCGGAAAGATTATGAAGAGGCCAAGAAGGAAGCAGAAGATAAGATCGCTGAGGGCGAAGATAAGATTGCCGACGCGGAAGCAGATCTGGCAGCGCTGGAATTTCCCGCGTGGACGGTCTCTGACCGGAACGATATGACAGACTACTCCGGTTATGCGGATAATGCCAATCAGATGAAGAGTCTGGGTGCCGTTTTCCCGGTACTGTTTTTCCTGGTAGCGGCTTTGATCAGCCTCACGACGATGACCAGAATGGTAGAAGAAGAACGGACACAGATCGGTACGTTAAAAGCGCTGGGCTACAGCAAGAGCTCCATTGCCGGGAAATATGTTTTCTATGCCCTTCTCGCTACGGTCGGAGGCAGTGTCCTTGGTGTTCTGGCGGGAGAAAAAATCTTCCCTTATGTGATCATCGATGCTTACCGGATCATGTATCAGCATATGGACGGGATGGTTCTGGATTATCAGCTGGATCATGCGCTTGTTGCTTCACTGGTAGCTCTTTTCTGTACCATGGCAGGAACGCTTTCTGCCTGTGGAAAGGAACTGGCAAGTATGCCGGCGGTTCTTATGCGTCCGCCAGCACCCAAGGAAGGGAAAAGAGTCTTTCTGGAAAGGATCGGTTTTATCTGGAAACACTTAAGCTTCAGCTGGAAATCCACGGTGCGGAACCTTTTCCGTTATAAAAAACGTCTTTTCATGACGGTTTTCGGAATCGGCGGCTGTATGGCGCTTCTTCTGGTGGGCTTTGGACTCCGGGATTCCATCATGGATGTTGTGTTGCTCCAGTACGGCGAAATCCAGCTTTATGACGGCATGCTCGTTTTGAATGAAGATGCTTCGGATGCAGAGGTGGAAGCGCTGAAGAAAGACCTCTCTTCCCGTTCCGATGTGGAAGAGAGTATGGATGTCTATATGAAAAAGCACGCGGCAAAGGGAGAGAACGGTACCTGTGAGGTTTATCTTATGATGCCGGAGAAACTGGAAAATTTTTCAGACTTTATACACACCAGAAACCGGATCACAAAGGAAGCGTATACCCTTAGTGATGAGGGGATCATCCTGGCGGAAAAAACAGCGAAAATGCTGGGGGTAAAAAGCGGCGGAAGCATTACCGTGGAGAGTCGTGATGGAGAAGATGTGGAAGTTCCGGTGGCAGAGATCTGTGAGAACTATATGCAGAATTTCGCCTACATTTCCCCCGGCCTTTATGAGAAGCTTTTTGGTTCTGTTCCGGAAGCAAACAACATTCTCTTCAAGGGAACGGATTCTTCTGATGAGGCAGCCATTGAAAAGACTGGCCAGGAACTTCTGAAAAATAAAGCGGCTTTGAGCGTTACCTATATTGGCACCTTGGCGGGGCGGTTGAATGATATGCTGGGAAGCCTGGATGTAGTTATTGTGGTCCTTATCATTTCCGCAGGCATGTTGGCTTTTGTGGTTCTCTATAACCTGAATAACATCAACATCAATGAACGGAAAAGGGAACTTGCAACTCTTAAAGTTCTGGGTTTCTTTGACGGAGAAGTTTCCTCTTATGTCTTTCGGGAAAATGTCCTACTTACCGTTTTTGGCTGTATTCTGGGTGTAGTGCTCGGTTCTGCCCTGCACCGTTATGTCATTACGACAGTGGAGATCGAATCGTATATGTTTGGACGGATCATTAAGTTTCCGAGTTATCTGATCTCCATAGCGATCACCTTCTGCTTTTCCATTCTGGTTAATCTTCTGATGCATTTCAAGCTGAAAAAGATCGATATGGTGGAATCACTGAAGAGTGTGGAATAAAGACGGCGAGTGTGGATAACTTTCCGGAAAAAAATCAGAAAAGTGGATAAAAGAGAGGCAGAAGATCAGTGACGGTCTTCTGCCTCTCTGTATTCGGAGGGAGTGCATCCGGTTCTTTTTTTGAAAATGGCGGAAAAATAGCTGGGATTTGTAAAATTCAGACGCTCACTGATCTCAGCCATGTCAAGAGAACTGTTTTTCAGAAGAAGACGGGCAGCTTCAAGCTTCTGTTCAGTGATGTAATGCTTGACAGACTGGCCGGTTTCTTCTTTGAAATGGGCTGCCAGATAGTGTGGCGTGTAGCCACTGATCCGGGAAAGGATTTCCATGGAAAGCTTTTCGCCCAGATGCTGCTGGATATAAGTCTGACAGCTCTGGATCGGAAGAGAGAGTTTTGGAGCCTCCCGGATCTTGTGGACTCTGGCGATGAAATCCCGGAACATGTTCTGGTGGATATCCTGGACCTCATGAATATCCGTACCGTTTTCTACGGCCTGGATATAGTAATCACTGAGGGAGTAGGCTGCCTCCGGGATCATGCCGCCGCGGATGGCCGCACGGGTGACGAGCGTGGTTGCAACGATCGCCTCGTCCTTGGCCTGACGCAGGGGATCACCGGGACAGAGGGCTCCGGTCACATGGTTGTCGCTGTTCTGAACGTAAAAATGGTCGATTTCATCATTATAGTGGATATTTCCGTTTTCTACATGGGAAAGAAAGCGCTGTTCCAGCACATAAGTGCCGTGGCTGCTGGGAATATCCCGGGCTTGAAAAGGCTCTTCTGCGTGAGGCTCCGAGGGACGGAGCTTCTGAAAACTGGAAAAAAAGATATTTCTGTCATAGCAGGCATAGTAAAACATTCGGGCGAGCTGACCGAATGTGGTCAGCGGTATCACAGGAATAGCTTTCATGAGCTTTAAAAACTTAATCCGGGAAGAAACGCTCATTTCACGGATCTCCATCTGCTTACGGAAATATTGTTCCGATACATCGGTAGAAAAGGTGGGGCCCAGTACGAAAAAAGAATGTTCAAAGGGGATCACGATCCAACTGAAGGAAAGCCCGTCTGTGAAATAAAAGGGGAGCGTTCCGGACTCTGTTCGGATCCGGTCAAGCCATTCCCGGCTGTCCAGAAGAAAGAAATTTTTCAGGATCATCTCCCAGGTACAGTTACTCTCGATAAGAGAAAACTCCTCATCATAAACCCAGGAAAAGATCCGGTTTACCTTGAGAAGGATCGTGCGGAAATATTGGATTTTTTCTTGTGCTTCAGACATAAACGCTCCTCCGTAGGGTTTTCAGAAATTTTGATCGACTTTCAGAAACGAGTGTATCATATACAGGGAAAAAATAACAGAAAAAAGATAAAAATGATAGCGGGGTGGAGGCGAATTCTGGTAAAATACAAAAGAGATTGCAAGTGATAAGAATTCGCTTTACAATAAAAGAAAAGCTTGAGTGGAGTTGATACAAGGAGGAGAATCCATGGAAAAACAGCAGCTGGAAGCCTTGCTGAAAGAGATGTCCCTGGAGGAAAAAGTAGGACAGCTTTTTCAGATCATTGGTTATTATTATGTCGAAGAAGGAAAAAAATTTATTACAGGGCCGGACAGCGGCTTGAAGCTTTCCGATGAAAACGGGGCTTTGACAGGTTCTGTTCTGGGACTTCAGGGAGCGGCACTTAGTAAAAAGATCCAGAAAGAATATATGGAGCATCAGCCCCACCAGATCCCTCTTCTTTTTATGATGGATGTGATCCATGGAATGAAGACCATTTTTCCGGCTCCGCTGGCTCAGGCGGCTACCTTTGAGCCGGAGCTTACAAAAGAAGGTTCTGAGATTGCGGCAAAAGAGGCAACGGCTGCAGGTCTCCATGTGGCTTTTTCTCCCATGGCAGACCTGGTGCGGGATCCCAGATGGGGAAGAGTGGTGGAATCTTTCGGAGAGGATCCGTATCTCAGTTCCTGTTTTGTGAAAGCCCAGGTGGAAGGCTTCCAGGGTTCTGATATGAAAGCGCCTGGAAAAATCTGCGCCTGTGTCAAGCACTTTGCAGGTTATGGAGGAGCAGAGGCAGGCCGGGATTATAACACGGTAAGCATGGACAGCCATACCTTTCAGGAATTTTATCTGAAAGGGTATCAGGCGGGCATCGATGCCGGAGCTGGTATGGTCATGACGTCCTTTAACACCATTGACGGAATCCCGGCATCCACAAACCGTCATCTGATGAGAGATATTCTCCGTGGAGAGCTTGGATTTGATGGTGTTCTGATCTCTGATTTTGCTGCCATTAAAGAAACCATCGCCCACGGCTACAGTGAGAATGGGGAGAAAGCCGCAGAAAATGCCCTTCGTGCCGGGGTGGATATTGATATGATGACGACTACGTATCTGGATCATGTGGCAGATCTGATCCAGAAAGGCGTTCTGAAAGAAGAACTCCTGAATGAAAGCGTGATGCGGATCCTGGAACTGAAAAACAGACTGGGACTCTTCGAAAATCCATACAAAGATGCGGATGAAGAAAAAGAGAAGGAACTCTTCCTCTGCCAGGAACACCGGAAGACAGCCAGAAAAGCGGCGGAAAGATCCTTTGTTCTTTTGAAAAACGACGGGATCCTGCCGGTGGATACAGAGAAAAAAATTGCCTTTATCGGACCTTATACAGACCGGAAAGAGATGCTGAGCAGCTGGGCTATCACCGGGGACGCAAAAGACAGTGTGACGATCCGGGAAGCAGCAGAGGAAGTCTTTGCTTCTGATCGTACGGTTTATTTACAGGGATGTCCGGTGCTGACACCGGGCTTCGGAACGGCACAGCTTCGTCTTGAAGTCGAGGAAGAGCCTTCGGAAGAAGAATGCAGACAGATGAAAGAGGAAGCTCTGAAGGCAGCGGCAGAAGCCGATCTGGTGATCATGCCTCTTGGCGAACATTTTAAGGAATCCGGAGAAGCAGCCAGTAAGGCGAATATCGAGATCCCAGAGATCCAGCTGGAACTTCTGGAAGAGGTTGTACGGGTAAATCCCAATGTGGCAGTTGTTCTTTTTAACGGTCGTCCCTTGGATCTTCGAAAGGTCAGCCGTCTGGCGAAAGCCATTCTGGAGGTCTGGCTTCCCGGTACGGAAGGCGGTCATGCCATCATCGATGTGCTGACCGGAAAAGTAAATCCATCCGGAAAACTGCCTATGAGCTTTCCGTACTGTGTGGGACAGGTGCCGGTCTACTATAATGCTTATTCGACAGGCCGGAGTGATTTCAAGGGCTGTACGGATCATTTCCGTTCCCGTTATCTCGATATTCCGAATGAGCCTCTCTATCCTTTCGGTTATGGTCTGAGCTACACGGAATTTGAAATCTCCGCTCCGGAACTGACAGAAGATACCCTTTCTGCAGACGGCAGTCTGGAAGCCAGTGTGACAGTGACCAACAAAGGAACCCGCCAGGGAACGGAAACACTGCAGCTCTATATCCAGGATGTCTTTGCCAGTGTGGTACGGCCGGTGAAGGAACTGAAAGGGTTCCGGAAAGTTACGCTGGAACCGGGAGAAAGCAGAAGAGAAACGTTCCGCATCGATGAATCCATGCTCCGCTTTTTGCGGGGTGATGGAACGGTTGGCAGTGAACCGGGAACATTCCGGGTATGGATCGGAAACAGCAGTGTGGTGGAAGCGTATAAAGAGTTTGAACGCAGATAAGCATTCCCCCGCTTCAAGTGCGCGGAGCACTAAGCGGCGGGTGAGGGGGGATGCTTCTGTCAGTGGGAGTTGAAAGCTCCCACTGACAGATCGCGAAGCGACTGCGTTCATGAGCAAGTAGCGAAGCGGATTGCGAATGTCCGCTTTACTCAAAAGAAGTAAGAAACTCCTTTGGAAAATAATCTCCAGAAGGCATTTTTGTCATAAAAAAGATTTTCACAGGAGTTAAAACGAGTAAAATAGAAGCATCAAAACGAACTCAAGGGAGGGTTTTGTATGAAAATTTATGTAAATGGCAAAGTCGGCCGTGACGGAGACGGTACAAAGGAAAGACCGTTCCGCCGCATCAACGATGCGGCAAAGATCGCAAGACCGGGTGATGAAGTTCTGGTTTCTCCGGGCATTTACCGGGAGTATGTGGATCCGATCTATGCAGGAACAGAGGAAGCCAGAATCAGTTACCGAAGCACAGAACATCTGGGAGCAGTTATTACTGGTGCGGAAAGAATCCAGTCCTGGACGCCATACAAGGAGAATGTCTGGGTCTGCCGTGTGGCGAACAGTCTTTTTGGAACTTACAATCCGTATACCACGCTGGTATATGGAGACTGGTATTTTGCCAAAGCAGATAAACATACGGGATGTGTGTATCTCAACGATCGGGCGCTCTATGAGACAGCCACTCTGGAAGAATGCATGAAAGGCGAAGTTTACGAGTGCAGCTGGGTTCCGGAGGAATCTATCTATAAATGGTATACCGAACAGGACGCCAAAAAGGATGAAACCGTGATCTATGCCAATTTCCAGGGGAAAAATCCTAATGAGGAAAATGTAGAGATCAACGTGCGCCGGGAGTGCTTTCTGCCGTCAAAAACCGGTGTGGGCTATATCACAGTCAGCGGCTTCGTAGTGACAAAGGCAGCTACCACCTGGGCACCGCCGGCAGCTTATCAGGATGGTATGATCGGCCCGCACTGGAGTAAAGGCTGGATCATTGAGGACTGCGAGATCTCCAACAGCAAATGCGCGGGCATTTCCCTTGGAAAATATCTGGATCCGGACAATAACCATTATTTTACCTATAAATATGTAAAGAGTCCTACCCAGATGGAACGTGATGCAGTCTGCCGTGGCCAGTATCATGGCTGGCTGAAAGAAAAGGTGGGAAGCCACATCATTCGTCGGAACAACATCCACCACTGTGAGCAGGGCGGTATCATCGGCCGGATGGGCGGTGTGTTCAGCCTCATTGAGGACAACCACATCCATCACATCAACAATATGATGGAGCTTGGCGGAGCGGAGATCGCAGGTATCAAGATGCATGCGGCTATTGATGTGGTCATGCGGAGAAACCATATTCACCACTGCACCATGGGAATCTGGTGCGACTGGGAAGCCCAGGGCACGCGCCTTTCACAGAACCTTCTTCATGATAACCAGCGCCCGGCTTTCGCTAAACCGTTGAAGGGCGGCATGATGTCCCAGGATATCTTCGTAGAGGTAGGCCACGGCCCGACTCTCATCGACAACAATATCCTGCTCTCTGATGAGAGCCTTCGTTTTGCCACTCAGGGAGTTGCTATGGTACATAACCTGATCTGCGGCGCCCTCACCTGCGTGGGAGACGGCACCGGGCCCCGTTATACGCCCTACCACATTCCTCACCGCACGGAGGTCATGGGCTTTATGACGATTCTCCACGGGGACGATCGCTTCTATAATAATATTTTTGTCCAGAAATGGCCGTCTGAGGATTTTGTGACAATCCGCGATTCTTCCGAAGGCTTTGACACCGAGAATCGGAAAGCCGGTACCTGGGTCTTTGACGGTTATCCCACTTATGAGGAATGGATCGCTCAGTTTGATTTCTCCAAACCTGCGGATATGGCAAAACTCTATCCCGCTCACGAGGGTCATCTCCCGGTCTGGAGCGAGGGAAACGTCTATCTGAATGGAGCCAAAGCCTGGGAGCATGAGAAAAATGGCCTGACCGTTTCTGAAAAAGTAAAGGTAGATCTCGTGGAAAGAGATGGAAACTATATGTTGGAGACGAATCTCTACGAGGTACTCGGCGGTTTCTACAGCCGTATGATCAATACGGAAGTTCTGGGAAAAGCCTTTGAGCCGGAAGAACCTTTTGAAAATCCTGATGGAACGGCGATTCAGTTTGACACGGACTATTTCGGTGGTCATCGTGGAGTCGGTGTCCTTCCAGGTCCCTTTGCGGCAAAAGAAGACGTAGAAAAAATTTTATATTGAATTTACGGGCTGCCTGGATGCTTTGGGCAGCCCTTTTTATATTTCCCGGTGACAGAAATCCGGGAATGGGATATAATGATGTTGGGGTCAAAAGGTCTTTTGCCCCCAACTGATGCTTACGAATTGCTCCGCTGTGAAGCAGCTCTCGCAATTCTACAAACATTCGAAATCCGCTGATTTACTGCGTAAATCGCTACTGTCTACGCTCCGCTTCTGTCGGTGCAAAACGAACATCCACTGGATGTTCTGCACCTCATGTTTGGCGGATCCCAAGTTCAAAAGCCTTATCATGCAAGCATGAACGGCTTTTTGAACTTTTGACCCTAGCATCATATAATTTTGTTGAATGGTCATAGAATTGTGTGAGTTGCTTTGCAGCAGAGCAATTCGTAGGCCCCAGGAAGAGAAAGGAACGACGCTATGTTTGCACTGCCCCCGGCTTTTGAAGAAAAAATGAAAAAAATTCTGAAAGAAGAGTACCCGGCTTTTCGTGAAGGCTATGAACTCCCGCGAAAATTCGGCCTTCGTATCAATCGGGATAAGATCACGCCGGAGGAGTTTGAAAAACTGGCGCCGTTTGAACTGACACCGATCCCCTGGGTAGATAATGGTTTTTATTATGGAGAAAATGACCGTCCGTCCCGCCATCCCTTCTATTATAGTGGATTATATTATCTCCAGGAGCCAAGTGCTATGACACCGGCCAACATCCTTCCGGTGAATCCTGGTGATAAAGTGCTGGATCTCTGTGCAGCCCCAGGAGGAAAAGCCACGGAACTGGGAGCAAAACTGCATGGCAAGGGTCTTCTGGCAGCCAATGACATCAGTGGTCCCAGAGCCCGGGCACTCCTGAAAAACGTGGAGGTCTTCGGCATTCCCAATTCGCTGATCCTCAATGAAGTCCCTGCCAAACTGGCAGAAAATTTCCCGGAATTTTTTGATAAGATCCTGGTGGATGCACCTTGTTCCGGGGAAGGCATGTTCCGGAAAGATCCGGACACAGCCAAAGCCTGGAAACCGGAAAAACCGTTGGAGTGTGCCAGGATGCAGAAAGAGATCATTCTCCGGGCAGCAGATATGCTTCGTCCCGGTGGCATGCTTCTCTATTCGACCTGTACGTTCTCTCCGGAAGAAAATGAACAGATGATCTCCTTTCTTATGAAGGAACGCCCGGAGTTTGAAATCCTTTCGATTCCTGAGCGCTATGAGGGTTTTGCCTCCGGTCGTCCGGAGCTCATCGAAAAAGAATGGCTTCCGTCCGAACTCTGGGAGAAAGATATTTTTGATGATCTGACAGAAGAACAGAAGATTTCCTTGAAAAACTGTGTCCGGATCTGGCCGCACCGCATGGGAGGAGAAGGCCATTTCCTCGCTCTTCTCGGGAAAAAAGATGAGAATGGGAAGCTTCCTGAAATGTACTTTTACACAGGAGAAGAAGAAGCGTTACGAAATGAAACGATTCCAACGGTAAAAGCAGAAGATCCTTTAAAAAATGTACAGAAAGAAATCAGAAAAGAGAAAAAGGGAAAGAAGAATAGGAAAGGTCAGCCTTCTTCCGGTGAACTTCCAACAGGAAAAAAATCAGGAGATCTGATGCCTTTCATTACCTTTGCAGAAGATCTCAAAGTAGACTGGGATTTTTCGCGGGTGGAAGTAAGGAAAGGACAGGTTTACTATGTGCCGGCAGAGTCTGCCGCTGTTCGTGGTCTGGTATTCCTTCGGAACGGTCTCTATCTCGGAGAGATCCGCAAAGACCGCTTTGAACCTTCCCAGGCTCTGGCTGCAGCTTTAAAGAAATCCCAGTACCGGAATACGATCGATCTTCCTGCTGACGATTCCCGGATCCTTCATTATCTGAAAGGAGAGACCATTGGGATCGAACCGGAAGAAGCAGAGAACAGCAAAGGCTGGCAGTTGCTTTGTGTTTCCGGTTATCCACTGGGCTGGGGAAAATTGGTGAATGGACTCTTAAAGAATAAATTCCTGGCAAGCTGGCGGCTGTCCTGATCGAAGTGGAATGAGTAGCAGCAATGTGTAATACCTTGCTAAAACAACGAAATTGCGCGAATGATTCTAATATTGTATAAACAGTTTAAAAAATATGAAAAATTTCAAAAAAAGGTGTTGACATTCCGTGGAAGGGGTGATATGATAATCAACGTCGCAGGGAGCTGCGGCAGAGATGCTCGAAAGAAGTTCGAAAGAACAAAAACTTTTCAAAAAAAAGTTGAAAAAAGTTCTTGACAAACAGAAACGAACATGATATGATATAAAAGTTACTGATGAACAGCAACAAACCAAGAACCTTGATAACTGAACAGTGACATATCCTTGAAAGTTCA
>NZ_QSCM01000012.1:456-92468 GCF_003463065.1 Blautia sp. OF03-15BH | reverse complement strand
CGTTGAAGTAGGAATGAAACATGGAAGTTTATAACTTTTTATAAGTTTTCAGTAACGGATAAGAAAATGGATATGGAACGACTGAAAAAGCAGATGGATTTTATTCTGGAGATTGATAAAGAGAAAAATATCCGTCGGCAGACCCTGATCTCAGATGCGAGCCGCCAGGAAACGGATGCAGAACATGCCTGGCATCTGGCGGTGATGTGTGCACTGCTTTCTGAGTATTCCAATGAAAAGATCGATGTGGCTCATACGATGCTGATGGTATTGATGCATGATCTGGTGGAGATCGATGCGGGAGACACTTATGCTTACGATGAGGAAGGAAACAAAAGCAAGGAGGAACGGGAGCTGAAAGCAGCCGACCGGATCTACAATCTCCTTCCGCCGGATCAGGCCAGAATGGCAAGGGAACTCTGGGATGAATTTGAGGCTATGGAGACCCCGGAGGCCAGGTTTGCCAATACACTGGACAAGATCCAACCGGTATTTTTAAATGATGCAGCCGGCGGTATTTCCTGGACCAAGCATGGGGTGTATATCGATCAGATCCTGAAACTGGATGCCAGAGTGCATGAGGGCAGTGAAGAACTCTGGAAATATACAAAGAAGATTCTTGACAAAAATGTGGAAAACGGAAACATAAAGGTAAGAAATGAGGAATGAAAGGATAGTCATGGAAACAAAAAAGAACGAAGAAAACGACGTGCTCCGGGAGCGTTTTGAACTGGCCATGGAGCGGATCGGTGAGATCGCCGGAGAAGCTACGGTGCCGGAGATCTATCAGCCGTATTTCAGAAGAACAGCCGGTTTTATCCTGACGATGGAGGGCCTGTACGGAGAGATCAGGAACGGCCACACGGAAAACTATACTTTAAAGGAATGGCAGACTCTGAACAGGAGCCTTTATCTGGATATCCTTCCTGAGCATTACGCAAAGAGTTTTGCCAATCCGGATTATGCGTTGAAAGAACTGGGAGAAACACACAGCAAGCTGCTGTGCTTCCTGTATACAGAGCTTCGTACGATGATTGTCAGTGCTTTTGAACAGCGGCTGGAGGAGATCGTGGTTCTGGCAGAGCTTTTTATTGAAGTATACAATGCTTTTGAAGGGGAGGAACTTCCTTCTTATCGTGAGATTCAGCAGATCCTCTACTGGTTCAAGAGTGATTACAGTGAGCTTTTCCTGATGGAGCGCCTGACGCAGCAGCTGGATCCGGACTGTGATTTTGCCAGAAAGATCCTGATGGAGTCTGATCTTTCCGACCTCCGTTATCTGTATAAATATGGAGAATATATCTCTGATAACGAAGTGAAGATGGCAGAGTATATCAATCAGCTGCCGGAAGAGACCGTTGCGCGTATGGCAAATGTATACAGTGAGGGACTGCGGCTGTATTTCATCCAGAGCAGGAAGGAGCTTTCCAGAAAGAAGACGGTCAATGTCCGTTTTGTCATTGGATTTGAGCGGATGATCCGGAAGGCAGTAGAAAACTTCCGGGCAATGGGACTGGAGCCGGTGATCTACCGGGCAGCGTCTGGTGTGCGTGCGGTTGGCTACTGCGGAGGAATCCCGAACAAACAGTATGCGTATGATCATCGTGCAGATGAGGCTCTTTTCCTGGATGGAAATTATAATGAGAGAAGACTTGGTGTCATGCGGACCGCTTATGAGAAAAACAAAAAACTGGCTGCTGAGTTTGCCGGTCCTGCCTGTCAGGAGGTATTCGGCGGCAAACCCTTTGCACCGGCAGATAAAGAGAGTGCCTGCCATTTTTCAGAGCGTCAGCAGAAACTGGTCCTTGAATATCAGAATGAACTGACTCAGATCCGGAACCGTTATATCAATGGAGAAGAGACCGGCTTTACGGTGATCTGCTTCCCGACACCGGAGGTAGGAGACAGGTTTCCGGAGATTTTCCGTGAAGTGATCCGGATCAATACCCTGGATTATCAGAAGTATCAGAAGATCCAGCAGACGATCATCGATACGCTTGATCAGGGAGTGAAGGTCCGTGTACTGGGAAGAGGAGAAAACCATACCGATATCACAGTCGCTCTTCATGAACTGAAGGATCCTTCCAGAGAAACTATTTTTGAAAACTGCGTGGCAGATTGCAACATTCCCGTAGGAGAAGTGTTCACATCTCCGAAGCTTGCCGGGACCAATGGCGTGCTGGAGGTGACGGAAACCTTCCTGGCAGGGCTTTATTATAAGAAGCTTCGCCTGGTATTTCAGGATGGCATGGTGACAGAATATCATTGTTCTAATTTTGAATCGGAAGAGAAAAATCAGGAATATCTGAAAGAAACGATCATGAACCATCATAAGAGCCTGCCGCTCGGTGAGTTTGCGATCGGAACCAATACCACTGCTTATGCGGTATCAGAGAAATACGGCATTGGCGATCAGCTGCCGGTGCTTATTGCAGAAAAAATGGGACCGCATTTTGCGGTTGGAGATACCTGCTACAGCTGGGAAGAAGACTGTCCGATCTACAATCCGGATGGAAAAGAAGTGATTGCCCGTGAGAATGAAGTTTCGCTTCTGCGCAAAGAAGATGTTTCCAAAGCTTACTTTGGCTGTCATACCGACATCACGGTGCCTTATAAGGAACTGGGGGCTGTCCGTGTCATCAAAGCGGATGGAAGCGAAGTCTCCATTCTGGAAAACGGGCGTTTTGTCCTGCCTGGAACGGAAGAACTGAACGAACCGTTATAAAATATCCTTCATGATACCGGCTCCAAGGGCATCGGCACCGGTATGGCAGGCAATACTTAAGGGAAGCGGATCTTTTTCAATGGTGTATTCCGGGAACGCTTTCTGCAGTTCTGCCTGCCACATCTCGCCCACGGAGTCGTCTCCGGAATAAGCGGCACGGATCAGAAGCTTCTGATCTTTGAAGCGAACGGCTTCATCCTGCTTCAGACCGTCGATGATGGCCTTTATCGCAGCTTTCATACCCCGGACCTTCTTATAGGCATCCAGTTTTCCACCCTGGATCTGAAGCACCGGCTTGATATTAAGGACACTGCCGATGGCAGCACCGGCAGCTGTGACACGGCCGCCCTTCTTCAGGTATTCCAGAGTATTGACGGCGATGTAGATACTGGATTCCAGACCGTCTTTTTCCAGATATTCTTTGATTTCGTTGCCTGTTTTTCCATCTTTGGTCATCTGGAGGGCTTCCAGAACAGACTGACGCATGGTAACGGAAATCCGGTGATTGTCTACGACAAGGACACGGCCGTCAAACTCTTTTGCAAAACCGGCGGCGGTTTCGCAGCTTCCGGAAAGACCGCTGGACATGGGGATATGCACGATCTCATCGTGGGTCTTTAAAATTTCTTCCCAGAGATCCATCAGATCAGCGGGAGAGGGCTGTGCTGTGCTGATATCCGCTTTCTCCTGCATTTCTTTATAAAATTCCTTCGGAGTGATGGTCTGATGCTCATAATACTCTTTTCCATTGATAAGAATAGGCATAGGCAGAAGATAAACGCCAAGCTCCTTCGCCTGCTCCGGGGTAAGTCCGCTGTTTGTGTCAGTCATGACTGCTATACTGTGACTCATATATATAACTTCTCCTTTACTTCTTTTGAGGATTTATTGTCGTCAGCCGGGGCAAAAGACTTTTTACCCACAACAGTATATTATACTGATGGGGTAAGATAATTGCAAGAACAGTCTTGAAAATCTGTTGCGTCCGGTCGTGATTCCCCGGTTGCAATTTCCGGGGAAAGGTACTATAATAGCAAAGGAGTCGGGGATCTCCGGCTCATCTTTATGTAGATCGGCAGAAAAACGCAAAACGTATCTGCTGAAATTTCTGAAAAAATTTATGGATAAAGGCAGGTGAACAGAATGGACGGTTGCGACAGTCATGGGCGAAGTAGAAACATGGAATGGGAGATGAGCGGCAGTCTGTTCTGCCTGCTCTGATATTTCCTGTTCTGTTTTCAAAAATCCAAGCCTGAGTATCGCTATAACTGCAACTGTTTATGAAGGACAAAAAGTTCTTCATCTCTTTTGATGTCATGGCCGAAAATTAAATTTCCGGCAGCAGCATCTTTTTTGCGTGTGCAAAAAAACAGAAAGAATGGATAGAATTACCTTACCAGAAGGTAAAACAGGAGGGCGAAATGGAAAACAACGTACAGGAAGATTACAAGTCAGAAATCCTTGACATTGTCAGAAGCAACGCCTCACCGGGGATCATGCGTGACAAGCTGGAAGATTATCACGAGAACGATCTGGCAGAGGTGTTTCCGGAACTGACACTCACGGAAAGACGGAAGGTATACCGCATTCTCGATATTGGGATGCTTTCCGATATTTTTGAGCATATTGATGAAAAACAGGCGGCGGAATATCTGGATGAGATGGACATCAAGAAGGCGGCAGCGATCCTTTCCGGTATGGAAACGGATGCTGTAGTGGATGTTCTGCGTATGACATCCAAGGAAAAAAGACCGGTCCTGATCGCTCTGATGGATGCAGATGCCAGAAAAGATATGGCGATCATTGCTTCCTTTGACGATGAGGAGATCGGAAGCCGCATGACGACCAACTGTATCGTGATCCGTGAGAATCTTACGGTAAAACAGGCCATGAGCGGCCTGATCGAGCAGGCGGCCAAAAATGATAATATTTCCACGATCTTTGTGGTGACGGAAGACGGCACCTTTTATGGAGCCATCGATCTGAAGGATCTGATCATTGCCAGGCAGGAATCCCCTCTGGAGCAGCAGATCGTTACCTCCTATCCGTACGTTTACGGACAGGAGCAGATCGATGACTGTATCGAAAAGCTGAAAAACTATTCCGAAGACTCCATCCCGGTACTGGACAATGACAACAAGCTTCTGGGTGTGATCACTTCTCAGAGCATTGTAGAACTGGTCGATGATGAGATGGGAGAGGACTATGCGAAGTTTGCAGGTCTGACTGCAGAGGAGGATCTGAAGGAGCCTTTAAAAGAGAGTATCAAAAAACGTCTTCCCTGGCTTCTGATCCTGCTGGGACTTGGCATGGTGGTATCATCTGTGGTAGGCATTTTTGAGCAGGTAGTGAGCCAGCTCACCATCATTATGTGTTTCCAGTCTCTGATCCTTGACATGGCAGGTAACGTGGGTACCCAGTCTCTGGCTGTTACCATCCGTGTGCTGATGGATGAGTCCCTGACCGGGAGACAGAAGCTGGAACTGGTATGGAAGGAAATGCGCATCGGTTTCTCCAATGGTCTGATCCTGGGAGTCCTTTCGTTCCTGCTCATCGGTCTTTACATTGCACTGTTTAAAGGAAAACCATTTGGTTTTTCTTATGCGGTATCTGCCTGTATCGGTCTTTCTCTGGTTCTGGCGATGGTCATTTCCGGAGCAGTGGGAACCTGTATCCCGCTTTTTTTCAAAAAGATCCATGTGGATCCGGCAGTGGCTTCCGGTCCTCTGATCACTACGATCAACGACCTGGTGGCAGTTATTTCTTATTATGGTCTGTGCGGCATCCTGCTCATCGGTGTCCTGCATCTGGCCGGGTAGTTTTTATATCAGAAAGCAGACTGGCTGCAGTTCTTCGGAAAGATCCGTTCCGGAGACTGCAGCCTTTTTTTGATGTTCCGCCTCTTTTTCTGACAATTTGTCGTTTTTTTCCGGAAAAAGCACTGGATAAATGTGAAATGCGTTAAGGAAGATTGGTTGACAATGACAGGAAGTCTTAGTAAAATAAAAGGATAGGAACTGAAATAAAACTATACATATCTAAAGGAGATTATGAATCATGGCAAAAGTCGGTATTGTAATGGGCAGTGATTCGGATATGCCGGTTATGGCGAAAGCTGCGGATATCCTGGAAAAACTGGGAATCGATTATGAAATGACCATTATTTCTGCACACAGAGAACCGGATGAGTTTTTTGAGTATGCGAAATCCGCTGAGAGCAAGGGCTTTAAGGTGATCATTGCGGGAGCCGGTATGGCGGCTCATCTGCCGGGAATGTGCGCTGCTATTTTCCCGATGCCGGTCATCGGTATTCCCATGCACACCACTTCTCTGGGAGGAAGAGACTCCCTTTACTCCATCGTGCAGATGCCCACAGGCATTCCGGTGGCGACGGTAGCCATTAACGGTGGTGCCAACGCAGGTATTCTGGCAGCCAAGATCCTTGCAACTTCCGATGAGGCGCTTCTTGAGAAATTGAAAGCTTACTCCCTGGAAATGAAAGAGCAGGTAGTGGCAAAGGCTGAGAAGCTTGATAAGGTTGGATACAAGGAATACATGAAGAAATAATTCAGAGAAACATTTCGAGAAAAACGAGATCAGGATAAATGAAGGAGGATTTTCCAAAATGGATTACAAGAAGGCAGGCGTAGATATCGAGGCGGGTTACAAATCAGTAGAGCTTATGAAAGAGCATGTAAAGAAAACCATGCGCAGTGAAGTGCTTGGCGGGATCGGCGGATTTTCAGGTGCATTTTCCATGGATAAATTTAAAGATATGGAGCATCCGACCCTGGTATCCGGAACCGACGGAGTAGGTACCAAACTGAAACTGGCTTTCATCATGGACAAACATGATACCGTTGGTATTGACTGTGTGGCTATGTGTGTAAACGACATTGCCTGTGCAGGCGGAGAACCGCTGTTCTTCCTGGATTACATTGCCTGCGGCAAAAACTATCCGGAGAAGATCGCTTCCATCGTAAAAGGTGTGGCTGATGGCTGTCTCCAGTCTGATGCAGCGCTGATCGGTGGTGAGACTGCTGAGATGCCGGGCTTCTATCCGGTGGATGAGTATGATCTGGCAGGCTTTGCTGTTGGTGTGGTAGATCAGAAGGACCTCATTACCGGAGCAGATATCAAAGCAGGCGATACCCTGATCGGAATCGCATCCAGCGGTGTTCACAGCAATGGCTTTTCACTGGTCCGCAGCGTCTTCAAGATGGAGAAGGAAACTCTGGATACCTATCATGAGGAGCTTGGAAAGACTCTCGGCGAGGCACTTCTGGCACCGACCAAGATTTATGTAAAGACGATGAAGAGCATCAAGAATGCAGGCGTGAGAGTAAAAGGCTGCAGCCATATCACCGGCGGCGGTTTCTACGAGAACGTTCCGCGTATGCTTCCGGAAGGGGCACATGCAGTGATCGAGAAGAACAGCTATGAGGTTCCGGCAATCTTCCGCATGCTTCAGAAGGAAGGCCAGATCGAGGAGCATATGATGTACAATACCTTCAATATGGGTATCGGTCTTGTGCTTGCTGTGGATCCGAAAGATGCGGATACCGTTATGGAGGCTGTCAAGGCAGCCGGTGAGACTCCTTATGTCATCGGTCATATCGATGCAGGAGAAAAAGGAGTAACCTTATGCTGAGAATGGCAGTCCTGGTCTCCGGCGGCGGGACCAATCTCCAGGCGATCATTGACAGCATTGGAAACGGAACCGTGACGAATGCCGAGATCGCAGTGGTAATCAGCAATAACCGTTCTGCCTACGCACTGGAAAGAGCAAAGCAGAACGGCATCGATGCGGCAGTCGTATCACCGAAGGATTATGCGTCCAGAGAGGAATTTAACGGGGCGCTTCTTCAGAAAATCCAGTCTTATCACGTAGATCTTGTGGTGCTGGCAGGCTGTCTTGTGGTGATCCCGAAGATCATGGTAGAGGCTTATCCGAACCGGATCATCAATATCCATCCGTCCCTCATTCCCTCCTTCTGCGGAACCGGCTATTATGGCCTGAAGGTTCACGAAGCGGCTCTGGAGCGTGGTGTGAAGGTGACTGGCGCTACGGTTCATTTTGTGGATGACGGCACGGATACCGGTCCGATCATTCTTCAGAAAGCCGTAGAGATCAAAGACGGCGATACACCGGAGATACTTCAGCGTCGTGTGATGGAAGAGGCAGAGTGGGTCATCATGCCGAAGGCGATCGATCTGATCGCTAACGGAAAAGTAAAGGTAGTGGATCACCGGACAGTGATCTTGGAAGGATAAAGGAGCATAGAAAATGAAAGTATTGATCGTTGGCAGCGGCGGCAGAGAGCATGCACTTGCGTGGAAAGTGGCTCAGAGCCCCAGAGTGGATAAAATTTACTGTGCACCGGGAAACGCCGGAATTGCGGAGTATGCAGAATGTGTTCCTATTACAGCCATGGAGTTTGACAAGCTGGCTGCATTTGCAAAAGAACAGGCGGTAGACCTTACCATCGTTGGAATGGATGATCCTCTGGTAGGCGGTATCGTTGATGCGTTTGAAGCCCAGGGCTTACGGGTCTTCGGTCCGAGAAAGAACGCAGCGATCCTGGAGGGTTCCAAGGCATTTTCCAAGGATCTGATGAAAAAATACCAGATCCCCACAGCTGCCTATGAAACCTTTGATTCTGCAGAGGCTGCACTTGCATATCTGGAAACAGCGGACTTCCCGATCGTTTTAAAGGCGGACGGCCTGGCTCTCGGAAAAGGCGTTCTGATCTGTCAGAATCTTGACGAGGCAAAAGAGGGCGTCAAAGAGATCATGACAGATAAGAAATTCGGTTCTGCCGGAAACCGTCTGGTCGTGGAAGAGTTTATGACCGGCCGTGAGGTTTCTGTCCTTTCCTTTGTGGACGGCAAGACCATCAAGACTATGACCTCTGCACAGGATCATAAGCGGGCAGGAGACGGTGATACCGGACTGAATACCGGAGGAATGGGAACTTTTTCACCCAGTCCCTTCTATACGGATGAAGTGGATGATTTCTGTAAAAAATATATCTATCAGGCAACGGTGGATGCCATGGCAAAAGAAGGCCGTGAGTTTAAGGGAATCATTTTCTTCGGTCTGATGCTGACAGAAAAAGGACCGCGTGTGCTGGAGTACAATGCCCGCTTTGGTGATCCGGAGGCACAGGTAGTCCTTCCGCGGATGAAAAATGATCTGGTGGATGTCTGTGAGGCCTGCATTGATGGAAAACTGGATGAAACAGACCTTCAGTTTGAGGATAACGCAGCTGTCTGCGTAGTTCTTGCAAGTGAGGGTTATCCGGTAAAATATGAGAAAGGTCTTCCGATCCGCGGGTTGGAAAACTTCAAAGACAAAGAAGGATACTATGTATTCCATGCAGGAACAAAATTTGACGGAGATACGATCGTGACCAACGGAGGCCGCGTACTTGGTGTGACCGCAAAAGGAGAAAACCTGAAAGCGGCCAGAGCCAATGCCTATGAGGCTGTCAAATGGATCGATTTTGACAACAAGTATTACCGCCATGACATTGGAAAAGCCATTGATGAGGCTTGAAAGTAAGAGAGGTACAAGATTTATGAACAAAACAAAGAAAAACTGGAAGGGTACGCTGATCCTTGGCCTGCTTCTTCTCTTTATGATGAGTGTCACGGCTATGGCTTCGTCTGACAACTCTCTGTCTGCACTGAATGTGGAGAACGGAACAGTTTCTCCTGATTTCGTGTACAGCACCTGGGAGTATGACGTAAAGGTGGCGCCGGGAACAGCAGAGCTGATCCTGAACCCCACAACTTCCGATTCCAACGCTTCTGTGAGCTCCATTACGGGAACGACCCTGGACAATGGGACGGGAACGGTACTGGTAACCGTTACTGCAGAGAATGGCAGTGCTTTTACCTATACGCTTCATGTATCCGTAGATGAAAGCCTGGCACCGGAAACAGAAAGCGAGACAGAGCCAGCAACGGAAGCTGTGACTGAGGCTCCGACGCCGGCTGTCACCGAGACGCCGGCTACCGAGATCACCCAGAATGAGGCTTATATCAAGCTGAATAATCAGGTGAATTCCTATAAAGAGCGTCTGGATCTTTCCATGAAGATCATTTACGGACTGATCGCGTTCTCTGTTCTTCTTCTGTTCATCATCATCAATCAGATCCTGAAAAACAAGGATCTCAAGGATGATCTTCGTGATCTGGAAGAAATGGGAGCCGGAAGAAATGCAGGTTATGGTCAGGATCCGTACGGAAACTACTATGAAGAACCTGCTCAGCCCCTGACCCGCAAGGAAAAGAAACAGGCTAAGAAAGAAGAAAAACAGCGTGCAAAGGAAGAAAAGCGCAATAAGAAAAAAGGCAAACAGCCGGAGCAGGACGGCCGCCAGATGAATTATCAGGAGCCGGCTGACCAGACCTGGCAGCAGCAGCCGGTCTACCAGCAGCAGAATTCCTATCAGCAGCCGGTTTATCAGCAGCAGCCCGTTTACCAGCAGCAGAATCCTTATCAGCAGGCAGAGCAGCCGGTAAATCAGACTCCGGAGCAGCCGTTTTCCGGCGCAGATGCCTCTCAGGAAGCATTTGCTCCTCAGGCAGAGCCGCAGAATCAGCCAGCAGCTGACGGTGAGAAAAAAGATGTAGATGTGACCATGGTCGAGCTTTGATCATGAGAAAAAGGAGCAGAAGCCTTCGGGCGAAGCTCCTTTTTTCGTTCTGCTGCTATACAAAGAATGCTTGCGTCTTGCATTCCTCGGGCATCTGTGCTATCATGTGTATAACAACGGAAACGAGGTGAATCGCGGAAAAGTGACCGCGGAACAATATGTTGATAAAGATTGATTTTCAAAGTGACGAGGCTCTTTATATCCAGCTTCGTAATCAGATCATTTTAGGGATAGCCACATCCACACTCCATGAGGGCGACGTCCTTCCTTCGGTACGTCAGCTGGCGGAGGATATCGGGATTAACATGCATACGGTAAACAAGGCATATTCCGTTTTGCGTCAGGAAGGCTTTGTGACGATAGACCGCCGCCGTGGTGCGATCGTGAGCCTGGATGTGGACAAGCTGCAGGCTTTGGATGAAATGCAGAAAAACTTAAGGGTTCTGCTGGCAAAAGGCAGATGCAAGAATATCACGAGGCAGGAGATCCACGATATGGTGGATGAGATTTTTGACGGATATGACGACAAGTAGGAGGATATTTTGATGCAGAAGTTTACGAAAAAAGCAGCCAATGCCCTGAAGCTTGCCGCAAAAGCGGCCAGGCGGAGAGGACACAGCTATATCGGTTCCGAACATCTTCTGCTGGGACTTCTGGAGGAACAGGAGGGAACAGCAGCCCAGGTCCTTATGGGAGCCGGCGTGGAAGAAGAGAAGCTGGAAGGCCTGATCGACCAGCTCATTGCTCCGGAGGGCGGAGTTGGTCTTGCGTCCCGTGAAGGCTATACGCCAAGAGCTTCCCTTATCCTGGAAAACAGTGTCCGTGAGGCGGAACTGTTTCATATGGAGGAAGCAGGAACGGAGCACATCCTGATCACGATCATCAAGGATCCGGAGTGCGTGGCAACGAGACTTCTTCATACGATGGGCGTGAACCTTCAGAAGCTTTACCGTGCGATCCTGGACAGCATGGGCATTTCGGAAGAAATTTACCGGGAGCTGAGCCAGGGAGCCAGGAATCCAAACCGGGGCGAGGGAGGAAATACACCGACTCTGGAACAGTACAGCCGGGATCTGACCGCTCTGGCAGAGGAAGGAAAACTGGATCCGGTAGTAGGAAGAGAGCAGGAGATCGAGCGGATCATGGAGATCCTGAGCCGTCGGACGAAAAACAATCCCTGCCTGGTAGGAGAACCCGGAGTCGGAAAGACAGCCATTGTGGAAGGGCTTGCACAGAGGATTGTTATGGGAGCCGTTCCGTCTCCTTTACAGAACCGGAGACTTCTGACACTTGATATGGCCAGTATGGTAGCCGGAAGCAAATACCGGGGAGAGTTTGAGGAGAGGATCAAACGCGTCATCAAAGAGGCGGAAGAAAGCCAGGATGTCCTTCTTTTCATTGATGAGCTTCATACGATCATTGGGGCTGGCGGAGCAGAGGGAGCCATGGATGCGTCCAATATCCTGAAGCCTTCCCTGGCAAGGGGAGAGATCCAGCTCATCGGTGCGACAACGATTGAAGAGTACCGGAAATACATTGAGAAGGATCCGGCTCTGGAGCGGAGATTCCAGCCGGTGAATGTGGAAGAACCCACCATGGAAGAAACAGTGGAGATCCTGAAGGGGCTTCGCAAAGCGTACGAAAAACATCACGGCGTTGAGATCACGGATGAGGCAGTCCACGCGGCAGTGACGCTGTCTGAGCGTTATATCAATGACCGTTTTCTTCCGGATAAGGCGATTGATCTTCTGGATGAAGCAGCAGCCCGGAAACAGCTGCAGGGTTACAAGATCCCGAAAGCGCTGGAGGAGCTGAAAACCAGAGCAGAGGAACTGGAAGAACGGAAGGAAGCCGCTATTGTGGAAAATGATTTCAGCAAGGCGGCAGATTATAAAAAAGAGCAGGTAGAAGTCCGGCAGAAATTTGAACAGCAGAGAAAGCGTCTGCAGAAAAAAGCCGGAGAAAATGCCGCAAAAGTACGGGAAGAGGACATTGCGGAGGTGGTGGCTCTCTGGACCAGGATTCCGGTGCAGCGGCTGGCAGAAAAGGAATCACATCGTCTTCTGAAGCTGGAGCATACGCTGCATCAGCGGGTGGTAGGTCAGGATGAGGCAGTACAGGCGGTGGCAAAGGCCATTCGCCGTGGCAGAGTAGGCCTGAAGGATCCCAGACGGCCGATCGGTTCTTTCTTATTTCTCGGTCCGACCGGTGTTGGAAAAACAGAGCTTTCCAAAGCACTGGCTGAAGTGGTCTTCGGCAGTGAACAGGCCATGATCCGGGTAGATATGTCGGAGTACATGGAAAAGCACAGCGTTTCCAAGCTGGTTGGTTCTCCGCCAGGATATGTAGGGTATGAAGAAGGCGGCCAGCTCAGTGAAAAAGTCCGCCGGAATCCTTATTCTGTCATCCTTTTTGACGAGATCGAGAAAGCGCATCCGGATGTCTTCAATATCCTTCTTCAGGTGCTGGATGACGGTCATATCACAGATTCCAGAGGAAGAAAAGTGGATTTCAAGAATACGATCCTCATTATGACTTCCAATGCAGGCGCTTCTTCCATCATGACGCCAAAGAAGCTTGGCTTTGCGGCTGTAGATGATGAAAAGCGGAATTATCAGGTGATGAAGGACAATGTCATGGAGGAGGTGCGCCGGATCTTTAAGCCGGAGTTTTTGAACCGTATCGATGAGATCATTGTTTTCCATTCTCT
Source organism: Blautia sp. OF03-15BH (assembly GCF_003463065.1). Lineage (GTDB taxonomy): Bacteria > Bacillota > Clostridia > Lachnospirales > Lachnospiraceae > Limivivens. The sequence goes on along the minus strand of NZ_QSCM01000012.1, from coordinate 79,369 downwards.
GAATAAGGAGCATGTGAAGAAGATCGCAGGCATTCTTCTGAATGAATTTGCAAGACGGTGTAAGCAGCAGCTGGATATCACACTGGAAGTACGGCCATCGGCGAAAGAGCTGATCTCGGAAGCCGGTTTTGATGAAAAGTACGGAGCACGCCCGCTGAAACGGGCCATTCAGACCAAGGTGGAGGATGCTCTGGCACAGGAGATCCTGGAGGGCCGGGTGAAGGCAGGAGATACCGTTGCGGTCGGCATTGCGAAAAAGGAAGTGAAATTTGTGGTAAAGCACCATAAAGAACTGGAAAAAAATGAGGATTTATGTTAAAATCTGAATAACTATTTCTGTACAGGATGACTGCCGGAGCTAGAGATGAACCGTTTGTGGGATCCGGCCGGCAGTTTCCGGATAAAGAGAAGAATAGAAAGACGATCAGGAGGACATAAGAGATGTCAGTAATTACCGAACTCATCCGCTCAGAAGCAGATGGAACATTAAGCTTTGGAAACTACGAACTGGATAGCAAATCCAAAAAGCAGGATTTTGAACATCAGGGAGATTTATATAAAGTAAAAACCTTCAAGGAGATCACCAAGCTGGAGCGCAACGGTATGTTCGTTTATGAGTCCGTTCCGGGAACCACAGTAGATCATCTGCAGGTGACTGAGAACGGCATGACCTTCCAGGTAGAGGGAGCTGTGGATGCACAGATCACCGTAGAGCTGGAAGAGGATACCTCTTATCAGGTATTTGTAGACGAGAAAGAGATCGGTGAGATGAAGACCAACCTGGGCGGCAAGCTGGCTCTGAGCGTAGAGCTTGACCCCTCCAGAAAAGCTTCTATTAAGATTGAGAAAATGTAATGATTCAGAAGCCATGCAGCCTGTTGGACGAAAGTGCGGTGCATGCCTGCATGAATGAGCACTTTTGACCGGTAAGCGATGTGGCGGGCAGCCACATCGAGATGAAGTGAAGCGGAATCGAGATGGCTCTGAATAATTTAAGAAAGGCTGGCGGACAACAACTCCCGCCAGCCTTTTTCTATGAAAGAAAAGGAGTGGAGTAAATGGCAAAAGGAAAGACAACCGCATTTTTCTGCCAGAACTGTGGTTATGAATCCGCCAAATGGATGGGACAGTGCCCGGCCTGCAAGGAATGGAATACCTTTGTGGAGGAGCCGGTAGTAAAAACAGCCGGAACAAAGACGTCTGCCGCTGCCGGAAGCACGAGACGGATGCAGCTTCAGGAGCCATCGCGGCTCGCCGGTATCAAGCCGCAGGAAAATCTTCGGATTTCCACAGGGATGGAAGAGCTGGACCGGGTCCTGGGCGGCGGTATTGTCACCGGCTCTCTGGTGCTGGTAGGCGGTGATCCGGGAATCGGGAAATCCACCCTGCTTCTGCAGGTGTGCAAAACGCTGGCAAACAAAGGGCGAAAAGTACTTTATGTTTCCGGAGAGGAATCCGCCCAGCAGATCAAGATCCGGGCAGACCGGGTCGGAGAAGCAGGAGATGACCTTCTGATCCTCTGCGAGACAAATCTTGGTGACATCCGGGAAATCCTGGAGAGGAGCAAACCGGAGATCGTAGTCATCGATTCGATCCAGACGATGTACAGTGAGTCCGTTAACTCTGCGCCGGGCAGCGTTTCTCAGGTCCGTGAGGCGACAGGGATCCTCATGCAGCTGGCGAAGGTTCTTGGAATCACGATTTTTATCGTGGGTCATGTGACGAAAGAGGGCGTTGTGGCAGGACCCAGGGTTCTGGAGCATATGGTGGACACTGTCCTCTATTTTGAAGGAGATCGCCATGCTTCCTACCGGGTACTCCGGGGAGTCAAGAACCGTTTCGGTTCCACCAATGAGATTGGTGTTTTTGAGATGCAGGAAAAAGGTCTGGCGGAGGTGCCGAATCCTTCGGAATATATGCTCAGCGGCCGGCCGGAAAATGCTTCCGGCTCTGTTGTGGCCTGCTCCATGGAGGGAACGCGGCCGATCCTGGTGGAGATCCAGGCGCTGGTCTGCCAGAGCAATCTCCCCATGCCCCGCCGTACGGCCAACGGAGCCGATTATAACCGTGTGAACCTTCTCATGGCGGTTCTGGAAAAACGTCTGGGACTCCGCCTTGGTGTCTGCGATGCGTATGTAAATATCGCAGGAGGCATCCGGATGAATGAACCGGCCATGGATCTTGGTATCGTTATGGCGCTTCTTTCCAGCTACCGGGACAAACCCATTGATGAGAAGACGATCGTCTTCGGTGAGGTGGGGTTAAGCGGCGAAGTCCGTGCAGTCAGTCAGGCGGCACAGAGAGTCCAGGAAGCCAAAAAACTGGGCTTCCATACCGTCATCATGCCGGCGGTCAGCATCCGCAGCATGGGAAAAACGGACGGTATCGAGATCATCGGTGTCCGTACGCTGAAGGATGTGCTGCGGAGTCTGTGAGAATTTGTATAGAACATCTGGTGTATGCCTGCCAGCGAAGCACTCTGAAAGAAGCTTTGCAGAGACTGGAAAAAGCCCTGCATAACTGAAAGTTGTAGAAATTGATTTCATTTTTTTGAATTATTTCAAAAATATCGTTGACATTCCCCGGAAAATGTGTTATAAAATATGAGTAACGCGAAGCCATAGGGGATTGGTCAAATGGCATGACAGGAGTCTCCAAAACTCTTAGTGGGAGTTCGATTCTCTCATCCCCTGTTACTGAAGCTGGGAAATCTTGGAAATCAAGGTTTTCCGGTTTTTTTGTTGTACAGACAAAAAAGAAGCTGCACGTCAGAGGAGTCAGAGGAAAAGAATGGTTAAAAGGGTTATCGGCGGCGGAGTGTTGTGCATTGCGGGTATGTTCATGCTGCTGTACGCACGGAAGCTTTTTACGACGCGCACATGGACTTTCATGCTGCCGGGAAGCGACGGACCGACGGCAGTCTTTGTGGCTGGACGGATTGGAAATTTTCCTCCGGCGGTGATTGTGATTGGGATTATTGGAGGAGCAGCATTGGTGCTTGGAATTATAACAATTATCCGGGCAAATAATACAGACCATTAAAGATGGGATAGGCAAAAGACCATAAATTCCTCATATGTACTCATAAAATCATCTCTTCCGGAAGGTCTCGGATTGGGTGAGAGCACGTCCCCCAGCTCCCTGGGTAAGCATCAGTTGGGGGCAAAAAAACTTTTGCCCCCAACATCATCTTTATTCCAGCAAATCAGAAATTCTGATAGAAAATCCAGGGTAAATAGCTACCGGAATTTCATCATCGAAAGAATACAGGCCGTTCTGAATTTCCTTCTCGAAATCATAAACATTTACAATTTCTTTCATGGGATTAACGATCCAGTATTCCCGGACGCCAGCTGTGCGGTATTTGAAAAGCTTGATGCCGTAATCGCGATTCTGGGTAGCAGGGGATGCAATTTCGATGATCCAGTCTGGCGCTCCATGACAGCCTTTATCATCTACTTTGTCAGAAGAACAGATAACGGAGACATCCGGCTCTACATAATTTTTCTCGTCTTCGTCTAAAAAAACTGCAAATGGTGCAATATAGGGTCTGCATTGTCCGGAATTTTCACGGATATAATTACGAATAATAGCGTAAAATTCACCGCTAAGGATCTGATGCCTGGTGCTTGGCGGTGACATGCTGTAAATGCGGCCGTCGAGTAGCTCAGCCCGTTCGCCTTCCGGGAGGGAGTAAATATCTTCAATCGTATAAATGCGTTCATTGAGTAATGGCATGTTGACGGCTCCTTTCTGTTTTGAAAGATGAATGATAATCTCTTTTGAGTATATCACAACTTTGCAAGAGAAAGAAGCCTGTAAACTAAATAAATTTATCTGGTCGACTGTATATCCGGCACAAAAACAGGTGCCCCCAAAGCTCACACCTAGGACACCGATGCAGAGGATCTTCACATCAGCTATCCGGTGTTGTACTCGGGAGACGATGAGAAATATCTCCGCAGCGATATTTATGAGGAAGAGCACATCGCCGGAAGCATCTTTCTGGAAGGAAAAAACAAGCCGGACTTTTCTGATTACTATGCGGTTATCTATGGCCATAATATGCGCGATGGCAGCATGTTCGGCGATCTGGATCTTTACAAAGAGACGGATTTCTGGAAAAACATCCTTATTTTACGTTGTATACAGAGACCAAAGCGTACCGCTACGAGATCTTCGCTAGCCAGATGGACTCCATATCAGGAAACGTCTTCCACGTCGGCTATATCCCGGGAAAAGAATACAAAGACTTTATCGACGAGTTCGTGGAGGATTCCCTGATCGAGACCGGGATTCATCCAGAGAGCAGCGACCATATCCTGACCCTCTCCACCTGCACCGGAAACGGCTATGATTCCGTATGACCGTCCATGCCGTGTGTATCGACGAACAGACCACAGATCCGGAAAAACTATTCTGAAACTTCTATCAGGATGAAAAAACGCTCATGCAGATTAAGACAACTTGAGCGTTTTTTTCATCCTTCTTTTTTTGAAAATCCCGGAAATAGGCCATTTTTTGACAGTCCAAACCGTAACTGGTGAGTACGAACTAACAAAAGTTTGTTGACACTAATGTCTGCTTATGATATAAAACTTTTGATTAGTCGTGACTTACGAGGAGCTGATATGAACGAGAAAAAAGGACAGGAATTAATGGAAGATCTGGCAGGCGGAATGCCCTGCTCGAAACGCGAGACGGTGGAAAATATGCTGGAGCAGCTCTGCCGCTGGAGAAAAAACAGCAGCCCGCTTTCATCATCCCGGCTGTGTGAAAAATTTCAGCTGTCCAGAAGAGAGTGTACCTACTATCTGAAAAAAATGCTGGAATGCGGTTACATTTTTCCACTTGAAAACACAGATGAAATCCGATTGACCTCCTTTGGTATCGCCAGAGGGGAAGAACTTGGCTACTGTCATGAGACCTTTAAACAATTTCTTCAGCTGGCAGGCGTAAAGCCGGAGGATGCGGAAGAAGATTCCTGTCGGATGGAACATGTGGCAGGGGAGAAGACGGTGGAGAGTATCTGTCAGTTTATAAACAGCGGCGTACTCAGCGAGAGGGTTCTCCATCATTCGGATCTTCGCTTCCGGTATGAGCCGGGAACCTATGAGGCCGGTATGGGAATTTATCAGATGGAACGCCTGTGTCCGAGAAAACTGGCGCAGGAATATTACTGGTATACGGAATGGATCACGCTGGAGATCGGCCAGGAAAAAAGCACATGCAAGTTGATCCGGAAAGAGGAAAGCCAGACGGAAAAGCTCTGGTATATGGACCGGGATGCCGGATGGCTCCAGGCAGAGGAAACAGATCATGCCATATGCATTCCTGCACAGGCCTTTGAGTTTATTATTTCTCCGGCAGATCCCATTATAGAAGGAGAGCTCCTGATTGCTTTTGTAAAAGAAGGAGATTTTCCAACAGAGAAAGCATGCAGAGAGCTGAATATTCATATCTCCTGAACGGAAGGTGAAAGATGAAAACAACAGAAGAAGTACAGCAGACAGGCCTGCCGTCTTTGCTTCAGATCCGGTATCTGATGGAACTGGAAAGAACGGGATGGAAGCGCGGAACAGTCATGGAGATCGCAGAAAAATGCGGTGTCAGCCATCCCGCCGTCAGCCGCTATCTGAAAAGCTGCTGTGAAAAAGGAATTCTGAATGAAAAATATGAATTTACCACAGTGGGAAAAATGATGCTGGATCGCTATCGGAAGCTGATCGATGAGACGGAAAATTATCTGGGCCGCATTGGAATAGACGAAGAAGCCCAAGGGGAGATCCTCAGAAAACTGGTTGAAAACCTAGACTGTGCAACCCTTGGAAAAATCGTGCGAAGCGACCGCTCATCGGTACAGCATGTGCCAAAGCCGGTGATCTGGAAGGAAGAAAGCTTTCTGGATGATATGCTGGAATGGGGAAGCTGGCCGGTATGCATCACGATTTATCAGGCCGGCAGCCAGATCGAGCAGCTTCGGAAGCGTTCCATGGCTGACCGGGGCTTTGAGCGTCAGGCTATGCTCCGGCACAACAAGCGTGGAAGCTGGCTGGAACTGAGTATCCAGAAGATGAATGCGATATCCAGAGTGGACCACGCCGAGATGGAAGGAAAATTATCATCCCTGAAATACGAATGCAACGGAAGGCTCCATAAGGCGGAGATTCGAGGCAATAAAGTCAACATACCGCTGGAGGCCTGCCGTTTTATACAGAACAGCAGAGGAATGATCAAAGGCAGAGTGGCCATCACGGTCACATGCAGCGTCGGCTGCGTACATATGCCGGAGAGCACCGCATTGTTGATATTCTGGCTTTGAAAAAAGCCAGCTTTACCAGATAAAACAAAACATACAGTTTTCCTGGCAGGAAGACTTGATGACATTGAAAACTTCTCTGTAAGATCACAGGGGATAAGAGAAAACGGAGGAAAAAACGTGAATAAAAATCCGATCCGCTTTTTTTGGATGATACTTGGATTTCTTTGCCTGGGGCTTGGAACGGTGGGAATTATTCTGCCGATCCTGCCCACGGTTCCTTTTTACATGGCGACGGTGTTCTGCTTTGCAAAAAGCTCCGAGCGGCTTCACCGCTGGTTTCTGGGAACGCAGTTATACAAGAAGCATCTGGAGAACTTTGTGGAAAAGAAGACGATGACTTTAAAGACCAAGTGTTCCATTGTGGGAATGGTGACGGCTCTGATGACCGTCGGCTTTCTCATGATGAAACAGGTGCCTGTCGGCAGGATCTGCCTGGTAGTCGTGTGGCTCTGCCATGTGGTTTATTTCTTTGGAATGGTAAAGACCGGGGAGGGAGAAGAACATGATTAAGACAAGACTGGTGGCTCTTCTCTCCCATGCAAAAAAGTATATCATCCAGAATGTATTCTGGCAGTGGGCGGCACTGCTGGCGCAGATCGCAGCCGTTTTTTCCGCAGCAGGGCTTCTTGAAAGCGCCTTTTCCGGAAAGACAGAGGGATCAGTATTGAGACGGACCGTGCTGATCCTGGTTCTTTCCGTCTGTATCCGCTTTGTCTGTGACCGGATGGCGGCGAGGGCTTCTTATGCGGCCAGTGTGGATGTAAAACGGATCCTGAGAAAAAAGATCTATGAAAAACTGCTTCGCCTGGGTGCCTCTTACCGGGAACAGACAGCGACCTCCGAGATCGTGCAGATGAGTTCGGAGGGCGTAGAGCAGCTGGAGATCTATTTTGGAAAATATCTGCCACAGCTGTTTTACAGCCTGCTTGCTCCTGTGACGTTATTTGCGGTACTTTCCAGAGTGAGTGTGAAAGCAAGTGCAGTGCTTCTCCTCTGTGTGCCGCTGATCCCACTCTCCATTGTTGTGGTGCAGAAGATCGCCAAACGGCTTCTTGACAAATACTGGAGCGTGTATACAGGACTGGGTGACAGCTTCCTGGAGAACCTGCAGGGACTGACTACATTGAAGATTTATCAGGCAGATCAGCAGAAGGCGCAGGAAATGGACGAGGAAGCGCAGCAGTTTCGGAGCATTACGATGAAGGTGCTGACCATGCAGCTCAATTCCACCAGCGTGATGGATATCATGGCCTATGGGGGTGCAGCTGTGGGTATGATCGAAGCACTCCGCGAATTTGCACATGGAGAGATCGGGCTGGCGGGAGTCCTGACACTTCTTCTGCTGGCGGCTGAGTTTTTTATTCCGCTCAGGCTTCTGGGCTCATTTTTTCACATTGCAATGAACGGAATGGCGGCCAGCGACAAGATTTTTGCTCTTCTGGATATGTCGGAACCGGAGCAGGGAACAGCAGAGGCTCCGAAGTGCGCGGTGGATATTCGTTTTGCAGGGGTACATTTTTCCTATGAAGAGAACAGGGAGATTCTGAAAGGAATCGCTTTTACACTGAAAGCGGGAAGCTTTGTGTCGCTGGTGGGAATCTCCGGCTGTGGTAAAAGTACCATCGCAGGGCTTTTGAGCGGGAAAAATAAAGGGTATCAGGGCAGTATTCAATTTGGCGGAACAGAGCTTTCCAGGATTCCGGAAAGAGAGCTGATGGCGTATATCACGGTGGTGACGCACAACAGTTATCTCTGGAAAGGGACGGTGGAGGAAAATCTTCGGATGGCAAAACCGGAGGCAACCGCGGAAGAGATGAAAACGGCACTGAAAAAAGTGAATCTGCTGGCCTTTCTGGATACGCAGCAGGGTCTTGAGACACCGCTTACGGAAAAAGCTGGCAATCTGTCCGGCGGACAGAAACAGAGACTGGCGCTGGCAAGGGCGCTTCTACACGATACCCCTGTTTATATTTTTGACGAGGCGACTTCCAATATCGATATGGAAAGCGAAGAGATGATCATGGAAGTCATACGGGAACTGGCAAAGACCAAAACGGTGCTGCTGATTTCCCACCGCCTCGCGAACGTCGTGGATTCGGACTGTATTTTCATGCTGGAAAAAGGCAGGATTGCGGAAGCAGGGACCCACGGGGAACTGATGAGGCTTAAGGGCAGCTATTATGAGCTGTATGAGAGTCAGAGAAAACTCGAAGCGTACACAAAGGAGGCGGACTTATGAGCAGTACAAAGAAAAGACGAAGCGGTATTCAGATCATGGGTCAGCTCATTGGTCTGGTAAAATCCATGCTCCACATTATGCTGGCGGCCATTCTTCTCGGAACCGTTGGCTATCTGTGTGCGATTTTCCTGACCATTACAGCGGCAAAAGCTGTTATGAAGGCAGCTGAAGGAGGAACACTTTCCGGAAGGCTGTTTTTGGGACTGATTCTGCTTGCAGTCCTGCGGGGAATTCTCCATTATGCGGAGCAGTACTGCAATCATTTCATTGCCTTTAAATTGCTGGCTGTGATCCGCCACAAAGTTTTTGCGGCCTTGAGGCGGCTCTGTCCGGCAAAGCTGGAAGGGCGTGACAAGGGAAACCTGATCTCGATCATTACCACGGATATTGAGCTTCTGGAAGTTTTTTACGCCCACACCATTTCACCAATCGCGATCGCAGTTCTGACTTCTGTTGTCATGGTCTGCTTTATGGGGCGGTATCACTGGGGGGCAGGGTTATTTGCGCTGGCAGCCTATCTCCTTGTGGGAGTCCTTATCCCGCTGTGGAATGGAAAACGGAGCGGAGACAAAGGAATGGAGTACCGCAATGCGTTCGGAGAACTGAACAGCTTTGTGCTGGAGTCTGTGCGTGGTCTGGATGAGACCATTCAGTACGGTTATGGAGAAAAGCGAAATCAGCAGATGGAAGAACGTTCGGTATCTCTTGGCCGGATGCAGAAAGAACTGAGCCGTATGGAAGGCAGTCAGCGGGCCGTGACCAATCTGGTAATTCTGCTTTTTTCCTTTGGAATGCTGTTTCTGATGCTGAGCCTGTATGAGAGGGGGGCCGTGAGCTTTGAGGCAGTGGTGATCTGTACGGTTGCCCAGATGGGCTCTTTTGGGCCGGTGGTGGCTTTGTCGAGCCTCTCCAACAACTTGAATCAGACGCTGGCCAGCGGGGAACGGGTTCTTTCCATATTAGAAGAAACTCCGATGGTGGAGGAAGTGCCGGGAGAAGGACTGACTGGGAAAGAGAGAGCGGAAGCTTTTCGTGGTGCAAAAGTCAGCCATGTGACTTTCGCCTATGAGAATGAAGTAATTTTAAAGGATTATTCGATCGATCTGAAACCGGGAAAGGTGATTGGAATACACGGAGCCAGCGGCAGTGGAAAATCCACGCTCTTAAAGCTTCTGATGCGGTTCTGGGACGTAAACCGGGGCGAGATCGATGTGAATGGCCGAGAGATCAAAGGGATTCCGACCGCAGGACTGCGGGATATGGAAAGCTATGTGACTCAGGAAACACACCTTTTTCATGATTCCATAGCCAACAATATCGCGATCGGAATGCCTGGGGCCTCCAGAAAGGAGATCATCGAAGCGGCAAAGAAGGCGTCGATTCACGACTTTATTCAAACCCTGCCGAATGGTTATGATACAAAGGTCGGCGAGCTGGGAGATACCATGTCAGGCGGAGAAAAGCAGAGGATCGGCATTGCCCGGGCTTTTCTCCATGATGCGCCCTTCCTGCTCCTCGATGAGCCCACCAGCAATCTGGATTCCCTGAATGAGGGCATTATCCTGAAATCTCTCCGTGAGTCCTGCGATAAGAAAACGGTAGTCCTTGTTTCTCACCGCCAGTCTACGATGCAGGTGGCGGATGAGGTGTACGAGATGGAAAATGGAAGAATTTCATAAAAAACAGAATGGAAGCGGCATCACTCAACGAAAAAGGATTGAGTGGTGCCGTTTTTTGACTTGTTTGGAGAAAATCGGTATAATAGAAAGAAACACACGAGAAAGGAACGAAGAAAATGAATTATTCCGAATGTATCATAAAAGCAAAAGACCGGATCGGCAAATTCTGCAAAGCTTGTCCGGAGTGTAATGGAAGAGCCTGCAAAAATCAGATGCCGGGACCCGGTTCCAAAGGGATCGGGGATACTGCCGTACGAAACTACGACAAATGGAAAGAGATCCGCCTACAGATGGATACCATCGCAGAAAACAAGCCGGTGGATACGTCTCTGGAGCTTTTTGGAAAAACGTTCCGCTATCCGGTTTTCGCAGGTCCGGTGGGAGCCGTTTCTCTTCATTACGGGGACTGTCTGGATGATGTGACTTATAATGATATTCTGGTGTCTGCCTGTGCGGAAAACGGCATTGCTGCTTTTACCGGAGATGGCGTGGACAGTAATGTAATGGTGGCGGCTACTGCAGCCATCAAAAAAACGGGTGGCGTCGGGATTCCGACGGTGAAGCCCTGGAACATTGAGACCATTCGTGAAAAAATGGCACTGGTTCATGAGTCCGGAGCCTTTGCGGTGGCTATGGATATTGATGCGGCCGGTCTTCCGTTTCTGAAAAATATGGAACCGCCTGCAGGAAGCAAGACTGTGGAGGAACTCCGGGAGATCATCGAGATGGCCGGAACGCCATTTATTGTGAAAGGAATCATGACCGTAAAAGGGGCGTTGAAGGCGAAAGAGGCCGGAGCTTCCGCGATCATTGTTTCCAACCATGGCGGAAGAGTACTGGATCAGTGTCCGGCAACAGCAGAAGTCCTGGAAGAGATCGCGACGGCTGTAAATGGTTCCATGAAGATCCTGGTGGACGGTGGGATCCGTTCCGGCGCGGATGTATTCAAAGCCCTGGCTCTCGGCGCAGACGGCGTTGTCATTGCCCGGCCTTTCGTCACAGCTGTCTACGGCGGAGCACAGGAAGGAGTCCGCTCCTATATTGAAAAGATCGGCACAGAGCTGGAAGATACCATGAAAATGTGTGGAGTGTCCAGTTTAAAAGAGATTACGAGAGAGTGTGTCAGATAAGCCTTTTCCTCCTCCTATCCCACAAAATAACGGACGAAATTTCTCATCTCCTCCTATGTCATATACAACCTGACAACAAAATAACGAAAATATTTCTTAAAAACAATCAACATCCCTAAAAGAAAGAAGAATTTTCGAGAAAAAAAGAAGGATTTTATATGGTTTTTTCAAGTATAAAACTGCTATAATAGCACCAGAAACGAAAAGAAAACCAAACAAAACAAAGTAAAAACAGGAGGGTTTTAAAATGAAAAGAAAATTAATCAGCGCACTGCTTGCAACAGCAATGGTAGCATCCATGGTTGTAGTTCCGGTAATGGCAGATGAAGAGACTGAGGCAGCTACCGAGGTTACCACAGAAGCTGCTACAGAAGCTGCAGCAGAAGAGAATGCTGAGCCGGTAGCAAATCCGGATCTGGCTGATAAAAAAGTTGGCGTTTGTATCTATCAGTTCTCCGATAACTTCATGACCCTGTTCCGTACAGAGCTTGAGGATTACCTGGTAAAACTTGGATTCAGCAAAGAGAATATCACCATTCAGGATGGCCAGAATGACCAGGCTACCCAGTCCAACCAGATCGATGCTTTCATCGCTGACGGCGTAGATGTTCTGATTATTAACCCGGTAAACACCTCTTCCGCAGAGACCATTACCGATAAAGTTGTAGATGCTGGAATCCCGCTGGTATACATCAACCGTGAGCCGAGTGAGGACGAGGAAGCAAGATGGGCAGAGAACAACTGGAACGTAACTTATGTAGGTTGTGATGCTAGACAGTCCGGTACCTTCCAGGGCGAGATCATTGCAGATCTGGGTCTGGATGCGATTGACAAAAACGGAAACGGCAAAATCGACTACGTTATGATCGAGGGTGACCCGGAGAACGTAGATGCGAAATATCGTACCGAGTTCTCCATCAAAGCACTTGAGGATGCTGGTCTTGAAGTAAACTGCCTGGATGATCAGGTTGGTAACTGGGATCAGGCTACCGCTCAGCAGCTGGTTGCTAACTCCTTAAGCCAGTATGGTGATGATGTAGAAGTTGTATTCTGTAACAACGACGCAATGGCACTTGGCGCTCTGCAGTCCATCGAGGCAGCTGGCCGTACCGTTGGCGAGGATATCTATCTGGTAGGCGTTGACGCTCTGACCGAGGCTCTGGATAATGTAGCATCCGGAAAAATGACCGGTACCGTATTCAACGATCATTTCTCTCAGTCTCATGCAGCAGCAGACGCAGCAGCTAACTATCTGACAGAAACCGAGAATGAGCACTACATCGGCTGTGACTATGTAAAAGTTACCGGCGACAACGTAGCTGACATTCAGGAGAAACTGAAATAATCAGACACACAGGACAGTAAAAAGTCAAAGAGGTGCGGGTGATGAAAAATGCGCCCACACCTCTTTCCATGCGAAATTAATACGGAGTGTGCAGGGAACGCTGCAAAATACACCAAGCAGAAGCTTTGTATTTTGCAGTGCTCCCTGTTAAGAAAGAAGGAGGGAGAATATGGCAGAATTTAAGCTGGAGATGAAGGGAGTTTGTAAATCCTTCCCAGGTGTAAAAGCTCTGGATAACGTACAGCTGGCACTTCGCCCGGGAACCGTACATGCGCTGATGGGCGAGAACGGTGCAGGAAAATCCACTTTAATGAAATGCCTGTTCGGTATCTATAAGATGGATGCCGGAGAAATTTATCTCGATGGACAGAAAGTAACTATCAGTAATCCGGATGAGGCCATGAAATATGGTATTGCCATGGTGCATCAGGAGCTGCAGCCCATTCCTGCAAGAAGCGTGGCGGAGAACCTTTATGAAGGACGTTTCCCGCTGAAAAGCTTCGGTCCGATCAAAGTGGTAGACCATAAAAAAATGTATGAGGACACCGCTTACTGGCTGAAAGAAGTAAAAATGGACTTTGACCCCAAGGCAATGCTGGGCGATCTTTCCATCGGACAGATGCAGTCCGTAGAAATTGCAAAAGCAGTTTCCCACCAGGCAAAAGTCGTGATCTTCGATGAGCCGACCTCATCTCTTTCCGATAATGAGGTAGAAGCTCTTTTCCGCATCATGAACGACCTTCGTGACAAGGGCGTTGCCATGGTATATATTTCCCATAAGATGGACGAGATCAAACGGATCGCAGATGACATTACGATCATGCGTGATGGTACTTATGTAGGTACCTGGTCTGCGGACGAGCTTTCCACCGATGACATCATTGCCAAGATGGTAGGCCGTACCCTGACGAACGTTTATCCGGAGAGAAAGAACAAACCTGGAGAAGTTGTCATGGAAGTCAAACATATGACCTCCATTTCCGACAAGTCCTTCCAGGATGTTTCCTTTAACCTGAGAAAAGGTGAGATCCTTGGTTTCGGTGGCTTGGTCGGTGCACAGAGAACAGAGGTACTGGAAGGTGTCTTCGGTATCCGTGCTTTAAAGAGCGGTGAAGTTTACGTCAAAGGAAAGAAAGTAACGATCAAACATCCGGCAGATGCCATGAAAGCAGGTATCGGTCTGATCACAGAGGACCGTCGTGGAAATGGTATCTTCGGCTGTCTTTCCATCAAGGATAATGTCGGTGTTTCCACGTACAATAAATATCTGAAGGGTGGTTTTGTTCTGGATCATAAGAGCATCGGAAATGTTGTGGATGAAAGCATCAAAAAGCTTCGCATCAAGACTCCGAACATGAAAGAACACATTGCCAATCTGTCAGGTGGAAACCAGCAGAAGGTAATCATTGCCAGATGGCTGGCGAACGATCCGGATATCCTGATCATGGATGAGCCGACTCGTGGTATCGACGTAGGAGCCAAACATGAGATCTACGAGATCATGAACGACCTGGCTGCTCAGGGAAAATCCATCATCATGGTTTCCTCTGAGATGGCGGAGCTTTTAGGAATGTCCGACCGTGTCTATGTTATGTGCGACGGTAAGATGCGTGGAGAGATCAAAGACAAAGAGGATATGACGCAGGCTAAGGTAATGAGCTATGCGACACAGTTCTGATGATGGGAGGAGCCAATAATGGATAAGAAAAAACTGAGTTTTAAAGATATCATGATCAACTACGGTGTAATCATCATCGTAGTGCTGCTGGTAATTTATACCGGTATTACTTCAAAGAACTTCTTAAGTGTTAATAACCTGACCAACATCCTCATGAATATGAGTTCCCGTCTGGTCATTGCCCTTGGTATTGCGGGGTGTATCATCACCGCAGGATGTGACCTGTCAGCCGGACGTATGATCGGTCTTGGCGGCTGTATCGCAGGTACCCTGCTTCAGAAAATGGATTATTCCCAGAAGTTTTTCCCGAACATGAAGCCCATGAATATTTTCCTGGCTCTTCTGATCGTTATGCTGGTATGTGCACTGTTTGGTGCGGTAACCGGTTTCTTCATCGCTTACCTGAATGTACCGCCCTTCATTTCCACCATGGCAATGATGGAGATCGTTTACGGTATCAACATGATCTACACCAATGCAACTCCGCTGGGAGGTTATGTATCCTCTTATACCGGTATTGCTTCCGGCAGATTCCTTGGAATCAGCTACCTGATTTGGATCGCACTTCTTGTGGCAGTGATCACCTGGTTTATCTTTAACATGACCCGTCACGGCAAATATATGTATGCAATCGGTGGTAACCCCCAGGCAGCAGAGGTTGCCGGTGTACCGGTAAAGAAAACTCTGATCATCATCTACGCAAAAGCAGCTGCTATGTATGGTCTGGCAGGTTTCATGCTGGGCGCAAAAGCAGGCGGTGCTTCCGTACAGCTTGGTTATGGTTATGAGATGGAAGCCATCGCGGCTTGTACCATCGGCGGTGTATCCGTTTCCGGAGGCCGTGGTAAAGTTTCTTCTGCTATCATCGGTGTAGCAGTATTTGAGATCCTGAAAGCGGCTCTGCAGTTCCTGGGAGTAAACTCCAATGCACAGTGGATCGCTCTTGGTATCATTATCTTCGTTGCAATTTCTCTGGATATCAGAAAATACGTGGCAAGAAAATAGAAAATATATTATAATGAAAAGGCCGTCGCAAGACCTGAAGCGGCGGCCTTTTTACTATAAGTAACTATGGGAGGAAATCAATATGACAGGTGAAAGTTATTTATCAACGGCACTGATTCCGCTTCTTATGACGGTCGTTCTGATCTATTACAGCTTCCGCCTTCTGTTTTTACAGGATGTGGATTCGATTTATGGAAAGAATAAAAAGAAACCGAAGGATAAGGAAGGCTTTGCAAAAGCGGCTGGAAAGCTCATGGTGTTCCTGGCGGCTGCTTCTCTTGGAATGGCAGTGATCATGTACTGGAGTGTTGAGATCGCTCTTGTGGAGATCTGTATAGCCTTTGTGATCTTCGGGATCCTCTGGAAAAAGATGAATAAAAAATACGGGGAATGATAACGACAAAAAATAAAGGGGAGACTGCAGGATGAATCTTTATTCCGTGATGCTGGTGGATGATGAGGAAGAAGTCATTCAGATCATTATGAAAAAACTGGACTGGGCGAGCATGGGCTTCCGGATTGCTGGCTATGCGCATAACGGGGCAGAAGCTTTGGAACTGGCAGAAGAGTGTCAGCCGGATGTGGTGATGACCGATATCAAAATGCCATATATGGACGGACTGGAACTGAGCAGGAGGCTGAAGGAACGCTACCCTTCGATCCGGATCATCATTTTTTCTGGTTTTGACGAATTTGAATATGCAAAGGAAGCCATCCGGATTGAGGTGGAGGAATACATCTTAAAGCCGATCGATGCAGGGGAACTTCAGGAGCTTTTCGGCAGGATCCGGAAATCTCTGGATAAAGAGATCGATGAAAAGAGAAACATTGATAAGCTGCAGGAATACTATATGGAAAGTCTGCCGCTTCTTCAGGAAAACTTTTTTACCTCGTTGTTTGAAGGCCGGGTGCCTGCAGAAGAGATCGGTAATTATCTGAAAAACTATCAGATCCGGCTGGAAGGACCACTTTATCTGGTGACGATCCTTCATTTAAGCTCCGCAGATGTGAAAGATTACAGCAATCCGTTTCTTATGACCGTCTCAGTGAAAAAGCTGGCAGAAGAACAGCTGGTGCCGAAATACAGTTCCCGGACACTGATCTATTTAGGTGACGTGATTCTGATCTCACAGCTTTCCTCAGCGGATCAGGTCGTTGCCTATACCGATCTGATGGATGATTTCTGCCGGCAGGCGAAAAGAGTCTGCGGCGTGCGGGTGACAGCAGGTGTCGGACAGCTCTGTGCATCTCTGGAGGAATTAAGGCTTTCCTATCAGGGTGCCAGAAATGCCGTTTCTTACCGGGCACTTTATGGAAGCAGCCGTGCGATTAACATCGCGGAGATCGAACCGAAGGAGCAGTCAGAAGAGACCTGGGAGGAGGAAGCCTTACGGAGGATCATGAAACAGATCCGTCTGGGCGGCAAAGAACCGCTGGAGGCAGAAATCCAGGGCTGTATGAGACGTTTTACAGAAAACGGCAGTTCTCTGCAGAAATACCGGCTTTTTGTTATGGAGCTGATCGCGGAGATCATCCGTTTCGGCAACAAAAACCAGCTGAAGATGGAAACACTCTTTCCGAAAGAAAGTGATATCTACCAGATGGTCTTTCAGCCGGATTCCTCAGAGGAACTCTGCAGCTGGCTCATTGATGTCGGTGAAAAGGTTCAGGAGATGCTGAACAGTGAACGGTTGAATAACAGCAAATCCTTTGTGACGAGAGCCATCGAGTATGTCCGGGAAAATTATGCGGATCAGAGCATTTCCATTGAAACGATCTGCAAGACCCTGGGAGTCAGTTCTGCATATTTCTCCACCGTTTTTAAAAAGGAGACGGGGAAAACCTTCATCGGATATCTCACGGATTACCGCATGGAGGCGGCGGAGGAACTGCTTCTTACGACGAATGACAAGACGTATATGATCGCAGGAAAAGTAGGCTATGGCGATCCCAACTATTTCAGTTATGCATTCAAGAAAAAATACGGGATTTCGCCGTCCAAATATCGAGTGGAGAAAATGAAAGTCAGTGGATAAGATAAAACAATACTTTGCAAAAATCGGGAAACGGATTTTGCAGCATACCGATCCCAAAAGTATCCAGCTCACCATTTCGGTATCCTTTACCATCACATCTGTCTGTATCATGTGTTTTCTGGGTGTTCTGCTCTATCAGCAGTTTGCGAGAAAAACGGAGACTCTTTATGCAGAAAATTCCGAGCAGCTCTTAAATCAGACAGCCATCAGCCTGGAGGATTATTTAAGAAACATGCGGCGGATCTCCGATGCCATGTATTACAGTGTCATTAAGGATAAGGATCTGGCTATCGATGGACTGGATGAGGAGATGGATCTTCTTTACGAGGCCAATAAGGACAATCTTATCAGCATTGCCTGCTATGCCGGTGACGGAAAGCTGGTGGCAGCAGCGCCTATTGCCAATGTCAAGGCGGGCGTTTCCGTGCTCGGGCAGGAGTGGTTTCAGGATGCGGTAAGCCAGCTGGAAAACTTTCATTTTTCCATCCCCCATGTACAGAATCTCTTTGACGATCCCTCCTACCGTTATCACTGGGTCGTTTCTCTGAGCCGGAGTGTGGAACTGACAAATAACGGAGATACCATGCAGGGCGTCCTTCTGGTAGATATGAATTACAGCAGCATCAAGCAGCTTCTGGAAAAAGCCAATCAGGATATTTCCAAAGAGTATATCTACCTCATGGATCGGAACGGGGAGATCATTTACCATCCCAAGCAGAATCTGATTCGAACCGGTCTTCTCTCAGAGGATAACCGGGAGGCATCCGGTTATGAAGATGATACGATCCGGGAACGCTTTATGGGAGAAAAACGGATGGTGACGGTGAAGACCATCAGCTATACCGGCTGGAAGCTGGTAAGTATCGTCCCGATGGAAACCTTCTCCATGGGAATGGAAGAGACACGATATCTGGTGATCCTTCTGGTGACGCTGGCTCTTTTGGCAACGGTGGTTTTAAACCAGCTGGTTTCCGCACGGATCGCGAAGCCGCTGAAAAAACTGAATGATTCTGTGAAAGAATGGGAGAGCGGAAATCTGAATCCGGATATTTATGTAGGAGGTTCTCTTGAGGTGGTACATCTTGGAAAAACACTGCAATCTACCGTGTCCCAGATCCATCAGCTGATGAAGGACATTGTCACGGAGCAGGAAGAAAAGAGGAAAAGCGAGCTGGATGCCCTCCAGTCTCAGATCAACCCTCATTTTCTTTACAATACGCTGGATTCCATCGTCTGGATGATCACAGGGGAACGCTACAAAGAGGCTGTCTTTATGACCACTCAGCTGGGCAGTCTTTTCCGGGTAAGCTTAAGCCGGGGAAAAACGATCATCAGCATCGAAGATGAGATCCGCCATGCAAAGAACTATATGGGGATCCAGAAGATCCGTTATAAAAATGCGTTCCAGGTGATCTTTCAGGTGGAACCGGAGGTGGAACAGTGCTGTACGGTAAAACTGGTGCTTCAGCCGCTTCTGGAAAATGCCATCTATTACGGTATGGAATACATGGATGGAGAAGGTGAGATCCTGGTAAAAGGATATAAAAAAGACGGAGATATCTATCTGGAGGTAGAGGATAACGGTCTTGGCATGCCGGAGGAAGAAGCTGCCAGACTTCTGACGGAAAAACCGCGTGAAAGAAAACGGGGCTCCGGTGTGGGACTGATCAATGTGGACAGCCGTATCCGCCTTCGTTTTGGAAAAGAGTATGGTCTGATCATTGAGAGCCATCCGGATGAGGGAATGAAAGTCACGATCCATATCCCGGCGATCCCTTATACAGAGGAAAACCAGCAGCTTCTGGAAGAAGGAAAATACAAAGTGAAAAAACAGGAGGAAAAGCTATGAATAAGAATCGTCTGTATATCGGGCTTCTGGTTGCCGTCATGCTGGCAGTTCTTGTTTATGCCTCCTATGGAATGGTCAATGCGGGGAAAAAGGAAAGTTATTATTCTGTGGCGGTGATCGTCGATGACAGCAGCAGTGACCGTTGGACCGCCTTCAAAGAAGGACTGGAACAGGGAGCGGAGGAAGAAAAAATGCATGTCAATGTGGTTTCCACCAGTTCCTTTCTGAATCTTCATGAAGAATGTTCCATCCTTTCCAGAGAACTGGAAAACGGAGCGCAGGGAGTGATCGTACAGCTTACCGGAGATGATGTTGACGGCCTGTTTTCCGGCCTTGTTTCAGCAGTGCCGACGGTACTGATCGAAAACGAAGGCGAAGCGAAATCACTTTTTACGACGGTTATGCCGGATTCCTATAAGATCGGCCGGACGCTTGGTGAAAATCTTCTTTCCGGAGAAGCAGAACGGCTTTCCGGGCTTCGGATCGGCATTCTTTCCGGAAATCAGAAGATGAAATCCCAGCGTCTCAGACTGAAAGGCTTTGAGGAAACGATCGGGCGGAACGGTCCGGAGATCGTCTGGACGTTGTCAGATGCAGAAATCCAGGATCAGACCATGCTGGAAACGTATTGGAAGGAAAAAACGGTGGATGTCCTGGTATCTCTTGATAATGATGAGACGGAGCTTGCAGGAGATTTTATCCTGACACTCTTTACGGACAAGCCGAAGCTTTACGGGGAAGGGCGTTCTGAAAAAGCCGTTTATTATCTGGATAAAGGCGTGGTTTCTTCTCTGGTGGTTCCCAATGAGTTTTTCATGGGTTATCAGTGTATCAGGGAATTGGCCGGAAAACTCAATTATTACCAGGAGGATGACGGCAGAGATACCGAGGTGGATTTCCTGTCTGTGACAGGAGAAAATCTTTATGACCGGGATACGGAAAATATCCTGTTTCCAAATATCAGCTGAGGAGGGAAAACGGATGAGAAAGAAAATACCGGCTGTAGTTTTTCTGATCGTTTTGCTGTGCCTGCTTTCCGGTTGCTCCGGAGGAAAAAAAGATACGGTGCAGACGGTAAAGATCGGTGTCACCCTTTACGACCAGTATGATACCTTTATTTCAGAAATGATGAGCTGGTTTACAGCCAGTGCCACGGCTCTGGAAGAAGAAACCGGAACGGCCATCAATCTGGAGATCGTAGATGCGGCCGGAAGCCAGACAACGCAGAATGAACAGGTAAAGTCCCTGATCGAAAAAGGCTGTGATGTGATCTGTGTCAATCTTGTGGACCGGACAGAGCCTACTACCATCACAGATATGGCGGAAAAAAATGATGTGCCCATCATCTTTTTTAACCGGGAACTGGTAACAGAAGATCTGGAACGCTGGAAAAAGCTTTATTATGTAGGTGCAGATGCGATCGGATCCGGTATCATCCAGGGAGAGCTGGCGGCAGAAAACTTTCTGGGTGATGAAAAATATGACAAAAACGGAGACGGTATCTGCCAGTATGTGGTTTTGGAAGGAGAAGCCGGTCATCAGGATGCCATCGTGCGCACCGAATATTCTGTGAACACTTTGGTGGAAAATGGCGTGAAGGTGGAAAAACTGGGATATGCCATTGCAAACTGGAAACGGGCCCAGGCCCAGACGAAAATGGCCGCACTCCTGGAACAGTACGGAAACAGCATTGAACTTATCCTGACCAATAATGATGATATGGCGCTGGGAGCCATCGATGCGCTGAAGGCAGCAGGCACTTCGAAGAACGACTGGCCGCTCATTGTGGGGATTGACGGAACAGATGTGGGACTGACGGCCGTAAAAAACGGCGAGATGGCAGGAACTGCTTATAATGACAAAGAAGGACAGGCAGAGGCTATGCTGAAGCTGGCTTTTGTACTTTCAGGAAAAGATGCCAAAAACGGTCTGAGCATGGACGATATTCCGCTGGAAAAAGAAAAATATGTCCGTCTGCCTTATTACCGGGTAACACTGGATAATGTGGAAGAGTATATAAAAAAATCGTAACTGTTCAGAACCACCTCCAAAATGCTGCGCATTTCGTCGGTGTGGCGTATCCGCCGAATAGATTTCCATGTAAAAGTGTTCATTCATGCAAGCATGATTCACACTTTTGCATGAAAATCTGCTTGGCTCTGAACAGTTACAAAAAATCGAAAAGAAAACAGGACGAGGGCCAGCTTCTGACAACGGAAGAGAGCGAAACAGAATAAAAAAGACACCCGGCAACCGTGTAAAAACGGATGGCGGGTGTTTTTTTAGGAAAAGTCAGCCAAAATAATCGATCTGCATGGCTTTCTTTACAGCCGTCATGGTTTCTGCTGCTTTCTTTTCAGCAACAGCGCTTCCGGCCTTCAGGATGTCGTAGATATCGGGAATCCTTGCTTCCCATGCTTTTCTGCGCTCGCGGATCGGAGCCAGCTCTGCCTGCATGACGTTGTTCAGGAATTTCTTTACTTTCACATCACCCAGACCACCTCTTCTGTAATGATCCTCCAGTTCTTCCAGATTCTTGTAATCCGGCAGGAACTCTTCGAAGTGTTCTGGACGGGAGAAGGCTTCCAGATAGATAAATACCGGGTTGCCGTCTACCTTTCCCGGATCCTCCACGCGGAGATGATTCGGGTCGGTGAACATGGACATAACTTTCTTCTTTACGTCATCTGCTTCATCGGAAAGATAGATGCAGTTTCCAAGAGATTTGCTCATTTTTGCTTTGCCGTCGATACCGGGCAGACGCAGGCAGGCCTTGTTGGAAGGAAGGACAATCTGCGGATCGGTCAGAGTCTCACCGTATACGGTGTTGAACTTGTGAACAATCTCCTTACACTGCTCCAGCATGGGCAGCTGGTCTTCTCCTACCGGTACATGGGTAGCGCCGAAAGCCGTGATATCTGCAGCCTGGCTGATGGGATAGCAGAAGAAGCCGACCGGAATGCTGGCTTCAAAATTACGCATCAGGATCTCTGCCTTTACGGTCGGGTTTCTCTGTACACGGGATACCGTCACCAGGTTCATGTAATAGAATGTGAGCTCGGTGAGCTCGGGGATCATGGACTGGATAAAGATCGTGGATTTATCAGGATCAATGCCGCAGGCCAGATAATCCAGAGCGACCTGGATGATATTCTGCCGGACTTTTTCCGGATGCTCTGCGTTGTCAGTGAGTGCCTGGGCATCTGCGATCATAATGTAGATCTCATCGTACTGACCGGAGTTCTGGAGTTTTACACGTTCAGAAAGAGAACCCACATAATGGCCTACATGAAGGCGGCCGGTGGGACGGTCTCCGGTTAAGATTACTTTTTTCATAAAATAGTTCCTCTCTTCTTGTAAAAATTCCGGAAAATTCCGGATGCTCTGGAAAAATTATATCTCAAATCAGATGGTCAGTCAACCGTAGAAAGGTGCGTAAAAAAAGGAGGGCCGAAGGTCTGCTGGAACCTTCGGCTCGAAATATGAAAAAGAGAATCTATATGGAAAAGCACTTGTCTGCTTTTCTTGTTTCTCATTATAGACAGCTCCTGTGTCCTGTCTGTGGAGAAAATTTGAAAATTCTGTGAAAAACCGGCTGATCGTCAGAAGATCTTCGTGGTCCAGCGGCTCATATCCCAGACTTCATTGACGATATCCTGATAAAATTCCGGTTCATGACAGATCAGAAGGATGCTGCCTTTGTATTCTTTGAGAGCACTTTTCAAAGCCTCCTTTGCATCCACATCCAGATGGTTGGTGGGCTCATCCAGGAGCAGGACATTGGTGTCACGGTTGATCAGCTTGCAAAGCCGTACCTTGGCCTGTTCTCCACCGCTCAGGACGCGTACCTGGCTTTCGATGTGCTTTGTGGTAAGTCCGCATTTAGCCAGTGCGGAACGGATCTCATACTGTGTGTAGGAAGGAAAATCCTGCCAGAGCTCTTCGATACAGGTGGTACGGTTGTCGCCTTTCACTTCCTGTTCAAAATAGCCGATCTGGAGATTTTCTCCCAGTTCGCACGTACCGGCAAGAGCCGGAATCAGTCCGAGGATACTTTTTAAAAGAGTGGTTTTTCCGATGCCGTTGGTACCGGTGATCGCGATCTTCTGCCCGCGTTCCATGGAAAGGTTCAGCGGTTTGGAAAGGGGTTCCTCATAGCCGGTGACAAGATCATGGGTCTCGAACAGCATACGGCCGGGTGTACGGCCATAGCGAAAATGAAATTCGGGCTTTGGCTTTTCGGCAGCCAGTTCGATGACATCCATCTTATCCAGTTTTTTCTGCCGGGACATGGCCATGTTTCTGGTGGATACACGGGCTTTGTTCCGTGCCACAAAATCCTTAAGCTCGCTGATCTCCTGTTGCTGGCGGCGATAGGCAGCCTCCAGCTGGGATTTTTTCACGGCGTAGACCTCCTGGAAGTGGTCATAATCTCCCACATAACGGTTCAGCTCCTGATTTTCCATATGATAAATGATGTTGATCACTTCATTAAGGAAAGGAATATCGTGGGAGATCAGGATGAAGGCGTTTTCGTAATCCAGAAGATAACGTTTCAGCCAGGCAATGTGCTCCTCGTCCAGATAGTTGGTAGGCTCGTCCAGAAGAAGGATATCCGGTTTCTCCAAAAGCAGCTTTGCCAGGAGGACCTTGGTACGCTGTCCGCCGCTTAAGTCTGTCACATCCCGGTCAAGACCAAGATCAAGAAGACCAAGGGCACGGGCTACCTCCTCTATCTTGGCATCGATGGTGTAGAAATCGTGGAGCGTCAGCTCATCCTGGATCGTGCCCAGTTCTTCCATAAGGGCTTCCATTTCATTTTCATCAGCTTCACCCAGATGATCGCAGATTTCGTTCATCCGTTCTTCCTTTTTTAAAAGGGGATCGAAGGCGGATTTGAGCACATCCTGAATGGTCATGCCCTTTTCCAGGACCGCATGCTGGTCCAGATAACCGGCATGGACATTTTTTGCCCACTCTACCTTGCCCTCATCAGGCATGAGTTTACCGGTGACAATGTTCATAAAAGTAGACTTTCCCTCACCGTTGGCACCCACAAGGCCGATATGTTCTCCCTTGAGGAGACGGAAGGAAACGTCATTAAAAATGGCCCGGTCGCCGAAGCCGTGGGTCAGATGTTCAACATTTAAAATACTCATAAATACTCCTTTTTTCTTTTCGGACGTTCAAAACAACAGGCCACAGACCACGCTCTGCTTTGCCTGTTCCGAACGTTCAAAACAACAGGCCACAGGTCTACGCGCTGCTTCGGTCGGTGCTAAACGAGTCCCACCGGGACTCAGCACCCCGCGCATTGCATGCGCTCTCGCTGCATTCGCAGCTTTTGTCTGAGGCTAATGGATCTACATTCCATTTCGGTCCGCGCTAAACGAGTCCCACCGGGACTCAGCGCCGTTCCGCCCATTCCGAAATAAAAAATTCATCCTATTGCAAACAAGTTTGCATAGTCTGATTTTTCATTTCGCTTATGTTCTGAACTGTTACCCGGGAATATTATAAACGGAAAAAGCGGCGGCGTAAACCCCGTTTTGACAAGACGGCCGTTTGTGCAAAAAAAGCAAAAAGAAGAGCTGATTGTCCTATAGCTTTTCCTGTGGAATACGTTTATACTAAAGTCACAAGTACAGAACTGATACAAGGAGGAAATTTATGAATTTTGTATTGACAAAAGAGCAGGAAACACTGAAAAAAGGTCTCGAGATCCTGCTGGAAGAACGTGGACATGTATATGGCGAGGGCGGAATTTCCATCACACCGGTATTTACAGAAGAAAATAAATTAAAAATTGAGAAAAAGGGTCTGGATGTGACCATCTCCTGCAAAGAGAAGGCTCATTTTTTCCGCGGTCTCGGCTATCTCTTCCAGCATCTGGAGGATGCGGATTTTGTGAAAGAGGAGACGGTTTATACAGACTGCCTGGGCGCTATGCCGGACTGTTCCAGAAACGGTGTTCCCACACCGGATATGCTGAAACGGATGATCCGTACCATGGCTCTTCTGGGCATGAACGAGCTCTTCCTTTATACAGAAGATACCTATGAGCTTCCGGAGTATCCCTACTTCGGCGCTTTCCGCGGCAGATTTACAAAAGAGGAGCTGAAAGAGTGCGATGCTTACGGCGAAATTTTCGGTATTTATCTGGTTCCCTGTATCCAGACACTGGCACATTTGAGCACTTTCCTGCGCTGGCCGGAAAGCAATGGCCTGCAGGACAACCGGGACAACCTTCTTCCGGAGGAGGAAAAGACCTATGAACTCATCGAAGCTATGCTGAAAAACTTCTCTGAGTGCGTCCGCACAAAGAAAGTACATCTGGGTATGGATGAAGCACACGGTCTGGGTCTTGGTGAATATCTGAGAAAGCATGGCTTCACAAACCGCCTTTCCATTATGAAGCGTCATCTGGCAAAGGTCGAGGAACTCTGTGCGAAATACGGTCTGGAGCCCATGATGTGGAGTGATATGTTCTTCAACCTGGCTTCAGAGGACGGTTCTTATTACGGCGTTCCGGAAGAGTATGAGTGGCCGGAGGAAGAAAAACCGGGTGATAACCTGACGATGGTTTACTGGGATTATTACAACCACGATCCGAAGACCTATGAGAGAATGCTGAGCCTTCACAAAAAACTTTCCAATAAAGTTTATTTCGCAGGCGGCGGCTGGACCTGGAACGGTCTGATCCCCAACTATGGAAAAGCCTTTGACAGCACAAGGATCGCCATGCGCGTTATGAAACAGCAGAAAGTCCGCAATGCGTTTATGACTTTCTGGATGGATGACGGCACCGAGACTCCCTTTGCAGCAGGTCTGCTTCCACTGATCCTTTTTGCAGAGGAAGGCTTTGCGGAGGAGCCGGAAGATGCTGCCATTGATGAGAAGCTTCATCTTTTCCAGGAAGCTTCCCTGGAAGAGTGGATGCTTCTCACCAAAATGGACTGCCTGCCGGGTTGTGACCCGCTGAATATTGCTGCAGTTACTCCATCCAAGCATCTGTTTTATCAGGATCCGCTGCTGGGACTTTTCGACCGTCAGTACGAGGGGTATGATCTCTACGGCCATTACGGCAAGCTGGCAAAAGAACTCCGGGCAGTGGAGGAGCGTGTGACCGTTTCCAAAGCGCTCTTTGCCTGCTACCGTTCCCTGGCAGAATTCCTTGCAGTGAAGGGCGGCATCGGTATGGATATCCGCAGAGCTTATCTGGAGGACGACAGAGACTGGCTGACCAGCATTGCCGAAGAGCAGATCCCCGTCTGCCTGGAAGAACTGGAGCAGTATCACGATTTCCGTGAGAAGATCTGGTTCCATGAGTGCAAGCCCAATGGTTATGAGACGATTGATATCCGTCAGGGCGGTCTTCATGCAAGACTGGTAAGCGCACAGAAGCGTATCCTGGCATACCTTGACGGTGAGATCACAGAGATCCCGGAGCTTCTGGAAGAACGTCTTCCCTACAAGCCCAGTGCTCCGGAAGGACTGCAGAAGCCTTTCAATATGAACAACTGGTGCAACATCGTAACTGCCGGAAATATGGGTACGGGAACCATCTGATGCTTTCTTTTGTCTGACCGGACGGCGGAAAGGAATCCCCACTTGACAGACCGAAAAAAAAACAGGTATGATAAGTGGAGAAGACGAAGAATACCGTTCTAAGAAAGTAAAGGCAGGCATGAAGATATGGAATACGAAAGCATCGTTCTGAAAGACGAGATCACAGTCAGAAAAATTTATACGATACACTATTTTGAATATATGAAAAACTTTGAGTTTCCGGGAGAAACCCATGATTTCTGGGAACTCCAGTGTGTGGACAAGGGAGAGATCAAGGTTCTGGATCATGTGCTGAAGGCAGGCCAGGTGATCTTCCATAAGCCTAATGAATTTCACAACCTGGCGGCAACAGGAACCTGTGCCCCCAATGTGGTGGTGGTTTCCTTTGCCTGCTCCTCTCAGGCAATGAAGTTTTTCGAAGGTCGTATCCTGGAAGTCAGCGAGTACGAAAGAGGACTTTTAGGTCAGATGATCTCGGAAGCACGGCGCTGTATCGAATCTCCTCTGGATGATCCCTATCTGAAAAAGATGGAGAAAAAGAAAGCTGCTCCCTTTGGCTCAGAGCAGCTGATCCGGCTGTATCTGGAGCTTCTGCTCCTCAGTATGATACGGAGAAACCTTCCCAATCCGGTAAAACCGGCGGAAGAGATCTGGGCTCCGGGCGGAGGCGGATCCGCAGCTTATATCCAGATCATGGATTACCTGAAAGCACATATCTGCGGTTATGTGACCATCGAAGATATCTGCCGGGAAAACCTGATCGGGCGTTCCCAGCTGCAGAAGATTTTCCGGGAGCAGCATAACTGCGGAGTGATCGACTTTTTCACCAAGATGAAAGTGGAATATGCCAAGGAACTGATCCGGGAGAAAAATCAGAATTTCACCCAGATTTCCGAGTTCCTGGGCTATTCCTCCATTCATTATTTTTCCCGTCAGTTCAAGAAAATTACGGGAATGACACCTTCCGAGTATACGGCATCCATCATGGCCCGCTCGGAATCTCAAAAAAATGTAACTGTTCAGAGCCAAGCAGATTTTCATGCAAAAGTGTGAATCATGCTTGCATGAATGAACACTTTTACGTGGAAATCTATTTGGCGGATACGCCACACCGACGAAATGCGCAGCATTTTGGAGGTGGTTCTGAACAGTTACAAAAAAATATAGAAAGAAGAGGATAAAGATGAGTAAGAAACCTGTACTGGTAATCATGGCAGCTGGAATGGGAAGCCGTTACGGCGGTCTCAAACAGATCGATCCGGTGGATAAAGAGGGTCATATCATTATGGATTTTTCCATTTATGATGCGAAAAGAGCCGGCTTTGAGAAAGTAATCTTTATCATCAAGAAAGCAAATGAGAAGGATTTCAAAGAGTCCATTGGCGAGCGTATGGCAAAGATCATGAACGTGGAATATGCGTTCCAGGAGCTGGAGGATCTGCCGGAAGGCTTTACCGTTCCAGAAGGTCGTGTAAAACCATTTGGAACCGCGCATGCGATTTTAAGCTGCCGGGATAAGATCGATGGTCCCTTTGCCGTGATCAATGCAGATGACTATTACGGACCTCATGCATTCCAGGAAATCTACGACTATCTTTCCACCCATGAGGATGACGACAAATACCGTTACACCATGGTAGGCTATATTCTGGAGAATACCCTGACAGAGAACGGTCATGTGGCAAGAGGTGTCTGCACCACCGATGAGAACCATCAGCTGGTAGGCATCTGCGAGCGTACCCATATCGAAAAAAGAGGCGATGTGACTGCTTATACCGAGGATGACGGAGCTACCTGGACCACCATTCCGGAAGGCAGCATTGTGTCTATGAATATGTGGGGCTTTACCAACAGCATCATGAAAGAGATCGGCAGCCGTTTCCCGAAATTCCTGGAGGAAAACCTTCCGAAGAATCCTTTGAAATGTGAATTTTTCCTTCCCAGTGTGGTAGGAGAGCTTCTGGCAGAGGAGAAAGCTACGGTAGAGGTACTGAAATCCGAAGATAAATGGTACGGCGTTACTTATAAGGAAGACAAGCCGGTGGTTGTGGCAGCGATTCAGAAATTAAAGGATGAGGGAAGATATCCTCAGAAACTTTGGGAGGAAGCATAAGGTGAATAAGGAGCAGATCACAGCAGAAGTTCTGGCAGCTTTTGCGTTGCCGGAAGGACAGCTGAAGGAACTGGCGCCCTATGGAAGCGGTCATATCAATGATACCT
The DNA here is from genome assembly GCF_003463065.1 of Blautia sp. OF03-15BH. Classification (GTDB taxonomy): domain Bacteria; phylum Bacillota; class Clostridia; order Lachnospirales; family Lachnospiraceae; genus Limivivens. The sequence continues at coordinate 50,297 of NZ_QSCM01000012.1, read as the reverse complement.
TCCGCGTGACTTATGAGACAGAAAAAAGACAGCGTCGTTATATCCTTCAGAGAATGAATAAGAATATTTTTGAAAAACCCGTGGAACTGATGGAAAACATTGTTCATGTAACGGAGTGGATCAAAAAGAAAAGCGAAGAAAACGGCGGTGATCCGGAAAGGGAGACTCTGACAGTCGTGTGTTCCAGAGATGGAAAGCCTTATTATCTGGACAGCGAAGGACAGTATTGGAGGATCTATCTTTTCGTAGAGGGAACCACCAGCTACGATCAGGTGGAGAAGCCTTCTGACTTTTACGAGAGTGCTGTTTCCTTCGGTCATTTCCAGCGTATGCTGGCAGATTTTCCGGCAAAATCCCTTCATGAGACCATTCCGGATTTTCATAACACGGCAAAGCGTTTTGAAACCTTTCAGAAGGCTGTGGCAGCCGATACTTGCGGAAGAGCTGCTTCTGTAAAAGAGGAGATCCAGTTTGTTCTGGATCATGAGGCTTTCGCTCACACCCTCTGTGACCTGGAGGCAGCCGGGAAGATCCCGACCCGTGTTACCCACAATGATACCAAACTCAACAACATCCTCATTGACAATGCCACCGGAAAAGGCATCTGTGTCATTGACCTGGACACAGTCATGCCGGGACTGGCAGTGAATGATTTTGGTGATTCCATCCGTTTCGGTGCCAGCACAGGAGCCGAGGACGAGCCGGATCTTTCCAAAATCTGGTGCGATCTGGACCTCTATGAGCTCTATGTCAAAGGCTTTATTGAAGGCTGCGGCGGAGCACTGACCGATATCGAACTGGACAATCTGCCCACCGGAGCCATGATGATGACCTTTGAGTGCGGTATGCGTTTCCTCACCGATTATCTGGAAGGTGACCATTATTTCAAGACCACACGGGACAACCAGAATCTGGACCGTGCCCACACACAGTTCAAACTGGTAAAAGATATGGAAGAGAAGCTTCCGAAGATGAAAGAGATCGTAAATAAATACCGCTGAGAAAAGGTAGAAAAAGCGCCGCAGAACGGAGATCAGATCCATTCTGCGGCTCTTTTTAAATAGTGTCCGCTTTGCTCATAAGATAAATGCAAAGTAAAACAAGATAAAAGACTTGATTAAAAGTGCATTTGATGTTATGATAAATTCCAGAAGGTGATTTATATAGCGGATGTTGTGGGAATTATATCAGATAAAATACAGAGACTTCTGGGATGTACGATTCCTGGAGATGAAAAGATTTATTTGGGTCAAAGCAATATTGCACATATGAAGGCGAGACACTGGGAGGATTATCAGAAATATGGTTCTTGTATACCGGAGATTATCAGGCTTCCAGATTACATTGGAAGGAATCCGGCAGATGACTCGATAGAATATGTAAAAGAGTTTAAGATTGACAGTGAATACGTGAAAGTAGCTGTAAGAGTAGCTTCGAGTGGAAAATACTATGCACGATCCTTATATGTTTTAAATCATAACAGGGTTCATAATTTTATCAAGAAGGGGACATTGAAAAGAGTAGAACCTTGACATTTTCCATGATTTTTGTATAATGAAACTGCAAATAGCATAAAGTATATGGAATGAAATCTGAGGACGGAACGGGCAGCCGTCGCCCATTGTTAGGAGATGCGGGAGTGTCACCCCGCCTGTTTCATTTTCCAATACCAAAAGAGCCGCAGAACGGAGATCAGATCCATTCTGCGGCGCTTTGTTTTACATTCAATGATTATGTTCCTGATTCTTCTTATAGATCAGGTTCAGTCCCCGAAGAAGCAGATCATCATCGAGGATGATGTTCTTTTTGCAAAGGGGAACGATGAGACTGGCAAGACCGCCGGTCGCAAGTACCGTAGCCGGTTCGCCAAGCTCTTCCTCCATGCGATCTACGATACCGTCCAGCATGGCGGCATTTCCGTAAAGAAGACCACTCTTCATGCAGTCGGCCGTGTTTGTGCCGATGATCTTTTTCGGCGCATCCAGGCTGATGCGGCTTAACTGGGAGGCATGGCTTGCCAGGCCGTCCAGAGAAACGCGGATACCGGGAATGATCATACCGCCGATGTAATTTTTCTTACGGTCCACAACGGAAGCCGTCGTGGCGGTGCCGAAATCAAAGATGATCAGCGGAACCGGATATTCATGGATGGCGGCCACGGCACCGACGATCAGGTCGGAACCGGTGACTGCCGGGTTATCCGTAAGAATATTCAGGCCGGTGCGGATGCCCGGTCCCACAACCATAGCCTGGTGGTGGGTGATCTTATGAAGCGCCTTCCGGACCGTGTTGGTCACAGGAGGCACAACAGAAGAAATAATGGAGCCTGTCAGATCTTCTGTATGGATGTGATAGAGCTCCAGAACGGTCTTAAAACCGATGGCATATTCCAGAACTGTTTTGTTGGAATCCGTGGACATTCTTTCCGTAAAAAGAATTTTGTCATCTTTGATACAGCCGATGACGATGTTTGTGTTTCCGATATCGATCGCTAAAATCATAAGACCCCTCTATTGATTATACTGACGCTTTTTTATCCTGCGGTGCGGGAATCAGTCTTGCCTTGGAAAGAGCAGCTCCGATCGCACCGGTGAGGATGGTGGAAGAGATCATTTCGCATACGGCATTGATTCCGACGAACGTGCAGATGAAGACAATCACATTTTTTCCACCCATCAGTCCCTGAACATATTCTGTATTGCCAAAAAGTACAACCAGAGCACCCATGAAGAATGCGGTGTTCAGAAATGCGGAACAAAAACCGGTCACCAGGCAGGCTGCGTAAACATTGCCGGCTTTCCGTACTGCACGGAAGATATAGCCCAGAAGCAGACCATCGAGCAGACGGGGAATGAAGCGCTGGATGAAAGCGAGAACCGGATTGATCTCAAAGAGAACCGCACCCATGGCACTGGTTCCGCCTACGCCGATACACTGAAGGAAGCTGGTAAGGCCGAAAACGGCACCTGCCGCAGCTCCGCCTGCAGGACCAAGCGTGATGGCACAGATCGCTACCGGGATGACATTGAAGGTGATCGCCAGGGGACCGATGTTCAGATATCCCAGAGGCGTGTACGCCATCAGAAGCAGCACTGCAGTCATAAGACCGAGGATTGTCAGTTGCGTTGTTTTTGTCTGTGTTTTCATATTCAATTTTCTCCTTGTTATTATTCCCTTATGGGATACAATACAATTACCGGGAAAGTATAGCACAGGAAAAAGAGCTTCGCAAGAAGGAAAATAGAAAGCACTTTGAAAAAAACATGTCATATTTCGAGAGGTATGTTATACTATGGATATCGTGCAGGGAGAACTATGCCCGTTTGCAGCAGTATCAATGCGGACACAGCCCCTGGGAACACAGCGAGATCCAAGAGAAAGCAATCCCGTTACAGGGAACCGTTTATAAAAGGAGGACGACATGCTGAAAGGAAAAACCGTAGTTCTGGGTGTGACAGGAAGTATTGCGGCTTATAAGGCAGCTAATCTGGCAAGCATGCTGGTAAAACTTCATGCCGATGTCCATGTGATCATGACGAAAAATGCCACAAACTTTATCCATCCCATTACGTTTGAAACTCTGACCAACAATAAATGTCTGGTGGATACCTTTGACCGGAATTTTCAGTACAGTGTGGAGCATGTGGCTCTGGCGAAAAAAGCCGATGTCATGATGATCGCACCGGCGACTGCAAATGTGATCGGAAAGCTTGCCGGCGGTATCGCCGATGATATGCTGACGACCACAGCGCTTGCCTGCACCTGTCCGAAGCTGATTGCACCGGCTATGAATACCCGGATGTTTGAAAATTCCATCGTTCAGGACAACCTGAAAAAGCTTACACTGAATGATTATCAGGTGATCCAGCCGGCGGTGGGCTTTCTGGCCTGTCGGGATGAGGGCGCAGGAAAGCTTCCGAAAGAAGAAGTGCTTCTGGATTATATTTTAAAAGAGATCGCTTTTGAAAAAGATATGAAAGGTCTCAAGGTTCTGGTGACGGCAGGTCCCACAATGGAAGCGATGGATCCGGTGCGTTACATCACCAATCATTCCACTGGAAAAATGGGTTATGCAGTAGCCAGAAACTGTATGCTTCGGGGAGCAGAAGTCACTCTGGTGACCGGTCAGACCAGCATCGAGAAACCGCGGTTTGTAACGGTAGTACCCATTGAGAGTGCCAGAGAGATGTTTGAGGAAGTGACCGGCCGTGCGGCAGAGCAGGATATCATCATCAAGGCGGCAGCCGTAGCAGATTACCGCCCCCAGACGGTCAGCGATGAGAAGGTGAAAAAAGGCGGCGACCATCTGACACTGGAACTGGAGAAAACAGATGACATCCTGAAATATCTGGGTGAACATAAAAAAGAAGGCCAGTTCCTCTGTGGCTTTTCCATGGAGACGGAACACATGCTGGAAAATTCCAGGGCCAAGCTCAAAAAGAAAAATCTGGACCTGATCGTAGCAAACAATCTCAAACAGGCTGGCGCCGGCTTTGGTACAGATACCAATGTGATCACGATGATCACACCGGAGGAGGAAATCTCACTGGAACTGATGTCCAAAGAAGAGGCGGCAGGAAGGATTCTGGATGAAATTCTGAAGCTCCGGAGGTGACGGCTATGAAAGAATATGAGGCAATCTTGGAGATCATCAACCAGTGTCCGCTTAACAGGGACAGAGATACCTTCTTTGAAGAGATCGAGACGGATGATCTGGATGCATTTGTGAAGAAAAAATTTGCCGGACAGGAAATGACGTATGAAAAGACGGTGGCGAAGGACGGTTCTGTCGTATTTGATCTGATGGTCAGCGGCCTTCATCAGCGTTATACGTTTACAGAGATATGAAGAAAGAGTGAGGTGATCCTATGAAGAAAAAGAACCTGGCAGCAGGCATCCTGCTTGTCGGGACAGCAGCAGTTCTTACCGGAGCGGGGGCGGTTTTCCACAACATCATCGTAAGGAAAAGACCGGATCCGACCGATCTGATCGTTTCACCGGACACCGTGAACGGTGAGGAGAGGAAAAAGCTCTGGACAGAGAGCAACCGCTGGCTGAACGAGCGAGGAAGCGAAAAGGTTTCCATCCAGTCGTTTGACGGTCTGACGTTAAGAGGTGAGTTTTTCGAAGGAGAAGGGGAGCCGGACAGTACCGTATTCCTGGTTCACGGCTACCGTTGCAACCGGCGGAGGGAATATGCGGTCATTGCCCGCTTTTATCTGGAAGCGGGTTACAATGTGCTTCTGGCAGATGACAGAGCTCACGGGGAAAGTGATGGCCGTTACATTGGTTTTGGTATTCTGGACAGAGAAGACTGTTATCGTTGGGTGCGCTTTCTGGATGAGCGCTTTCATGGAAAACAGAAGATCTTTCTCCATGGAATCTCCATGGGGGCGGCCGCGGTGCTTATGGCCTCCAATCTCTGTCTTCCCATGTCCGTACGGGGGATTGTGGAAGACTGCGGCTTTACCTCCCCGGAGGAAGAGTTCCGTCATGTGCTGAAACAGAGCGGAAAAGGCTTTTTGAGCCGTCCACTGATCTTTCTGACAAACCTGTTCTGCAGGGCTTGTGCAGGCTATGGCTTTTCAGATCTTTCTTCCGCTGACTGTATCGCAGAGAGCCGGCTTCCGGTGCTTGTGATCCACGGAGAAAAGGATGATTTCGTGCCTACGGTTATGGGCAGAAAGATCTATCAGGCAGCAGCCGGTGAAAAAGAGATCTGGATCACCAAAGGCGCAGGCCATGCGGAGAGTTATTATCTCCACAAAGAAGAATACGAGCAAAAAGTGCTGGGATTTTTCCATAGATGTATAGAAGCAGATGCTTATGCAGAAGACTAAGCGCATGTGCTAACGGATGCTTATGGATTGCTTTGCTGTAAGACGGCTTAGGCAATTCTGCATTATGAATATAAAGTGCCACAGGAGGATATAAAAATGGCAGAAAAAAGCTGCAGCAATCAGAGCTGCACAAAGGAAAGCTGTGAGGGATGTCCCTCCAAGAAGACCAGCTTTCTGGTAGAACAGAATATTTATTCGAATGTAAGACACGTCATCGGTGTGGTCAGCGGAAAAGGCGGCGTGGGTAAATCCATGGTAACGGCCACCTTAGCAAACCGTATGACAGAAAAAGGCTTCCGCGTGGGAATCCTGGATGCGGATATCACAGGTCCCTCCATTCCCAAAATGTATGGTCTTCACGGACCTGCAGTGGCTGATGACAACGGGATCATCCCTGTTGTCACAGAGAATGGGATCAAGGTTATGTCCCTGAACCTTCTGGTTCCCAACGAAGAGGATCCGGTGATCTGGAGAGGTCCGGTCATTGCCAATATGGTAAAACAGTTCTGGAGCGATGTGATCTGGGGCGAACTGGACTTCCTGTTTGTCGATATGCCGCCAGGAACCGGTGATGTGCCGCTGACGGTATTCCAGTCTCTTCCGGTAGAAGGAATCGTGATCGTTTCTTCTCCGCAGGATCTGGTACGTATGATCGTGACCAAAGCCTTCAACATGGCAAAAGCCATGAAGATCCCGGTACTTGGCATCGTGGAGAACTACAGTTATCTTGTCTGTCCGGACTGCGGAAAGAAGATTTCTGTTTTCGGTGAGAGCCATATCGATGAGATCGCTGCTTCCCTGGATACAACGGTTCTTGGAAAAATGCCCATCGATCCGGCTGTGGCTTCTCTTGCAGACGATGGAAAATTCTCCGGACAGAAAGATACGCATCTGGATCTTGCTGTGGAGACTCTTTATAAGCTTTACCGTGAAAATCCCAAAGACGACGAAGGATAAGAAAAAGAAAAAAGCGTTTTGGCAGAAAGCCGGGACGCTTTTTTCTTTTTCCGGTGAGATTCATTCGGAAAACACGCTGCCCTCCGCCCGGTCCAGTGCTTTTTCAATCGCATGCAGAAGAATAGAGGCCGTGTATTTTCCGGTGGCTTCCCAGGTGATATCTTTGGTAGACTGTTTTTCCAGGATCTGGGCTTCCAGCTCTTCCACAGCCGGACCGATTAGCGGATACATGGTGGACGTGGTTTCACTGAGATGGTTCAGGGAGATGGCTTTGATGCGGTTTGGATCAACTGTCACCGTCACATCCACCACTGTATCGCCCAGCGTCACAGGGGAAGAATAGACACCGGCGGTGTATCGTTCCGTAGAGATCGGAGTCTGCTTTTCGGGCGTTTTTTCGGAACGGAACATCAGGATCAGAAGAACGATCAGAACGATCGCCAGAAACAGAAAAATACCCGTATAGATCAGCTCCCGCATTTTCAGTACCAGGATTTTTGGCTTGGACTGCAAGTTGAAACCTCCTTATTTCAGGAATGATTCTCTCAGTGCATTCTATTTTGACAGACACGCATTTAGACCTTGCCATGAATGTTTTTCAAAACTTCTTTTCAATAAAATCAAACTGCGGTATACTGTCGAAAAAAGAACAGGAGCAGAGGAATATGAGATTTCGGCCATGCATTGATATACACAACGGAAAAGTCAAACAGATCGTCGGCGGTTCTCTGAAGGATCAGGGAGACCAGGCGGCAGAGAATTTTGTGGCAGAGCAGGATGCAGCCTGGTATGCGGCACTTTATCAGGAGAAAAAGCTGTCCGGAGGTCATGTGATCCTTTTAAACCCCGAATCCTCTCCTTATTATAAAGCCACGAAAGCACAGGCCATGAAAGCACTGGCAGTCTGGCCGGGCGGTCTTCAGATCGGCGGCGGTATCCATGACAAAAATGCGGAAGCTTTCTTAAAAGCCGGAGCTTCTCATGTCATCGTTACCAGCTTTGTATTCAAGGATGGCCGTCTGAAGGAAGAAAATCTGGAGCGGCTGGTGCATGCAGTAGGAAAAGAGCACCTGGTACTGGATTTAAGCTGCAGGAAAAAAGAAGATGCTTACTATATCGTCACGGACCGCTGGCAGAAATTTACAGAGGTAAAGCTGACGCCGGAGATATTGGATGAACTTTCTGGAAGCTGTGCAGAATTTCTGATCCATGCGGTAGATGTGGAAGGGAAAGCTTCCGGTATTGAAAAGGACCTGGCGAAAATGCTGGGAGACTGGGGAAAAATTCCCGTTACTTACGCCGGTGGTGTGGGAAACTTCGAAGATCTGCGGAGTTTAAAAGAACTGGGGCGGAACCGTCTGGATGTGACCATCGGAAGTGCCCTGGACCTCTTTGGCGGCAGCATGGGATTTGAAAAAGTACAGAAGGTCTGTGCGGACGGAATGATGCAAGCATGAACTTTTCACCCTGGTATCTTTGAATTGTTGTGACAAAGATACGAAAACTTTATAAAAAATAGAAAATTTTTGTATATTTTCTTGTAATGTGTATTCGCATATGCTATAATGTGCTCATACAGCCGGGGACGTTTTTCAAAACTCCCGGATGTGAATTTTATCGACAAAGGAGTTGAGCTTATGCGTTTTACAATTAGTGGAAAAAACATCGAGGTAACAGACGGTCTTCGCAGTGCCGTGACAGACAAGCTTGGAAAATTGGAAAGATATTTCACTCCTGAGACTGAAATCATTGTAACCATGAGTGTAGAAAAGGAAAGACAGAAGATCGAGGTGACGATCCCGGTGAAGGGCAACATCATCCGTTCCGAACAGGTCAGCAACGACATGTATGTATCCATCGACCTGGTAGAGGAAGTCATCGAACGTCAGCTTCGCAAATATAAAAACAAGATCGTGGAGAGACATCAGGACGGCGGAAACCTCCGTAAGGAGTTCATTGAGAAAGAAGTAGAGGATGACGAAGAGATCAAGATCATCCGTACCAAACATTTCGGGATCAAACCCATGTATCCGGAAGATGCCTGTGTACAGATGGAGCTTCTTGGACATAACTTCTTCGTATTCCGCAATGCAGAGAACGATGAGGTCTGCGTGGTTTATAAGAGAAAAGGCAATACCTACGGACTGATCGAGCCGGAGTGCTGATCAGCAGAACTGCACAGGAGTCTGGAACTTTACAGTAACTGTTCAGAGCAGTATGGTGTAGCTAACAGATAGATTTTTATGAAAAAGTGTTCGTTCATACAAGTATGACGAGCACTTTTTTTAAACCTGCCTGCCGCTGAATATGGAAAAATTGTTACGATTGACTAATGCGGGATAACAGGAATAAAATAGAACAAAAAGAAGAAAATAATGAAAAGAACAGTATAATAGATAAGACTAACTAAATTTTCAGACAAAACAACGAAAGGAAAGATGCAAGCATGTTATCCCTCAATGAAACAAAGGCCGGAGAAGATTATACCGTTAAATGGATGACCGGTATGCCGGAGACGATGGACTATATCCGAAGCTGCAAGGTCAGCGAAGGAGAAGACGTCCATGTGATCAGCCGGATTTTCGGAGGCGTTATCGTCGGCGTGAAAAACAGAAGGATCCTTATCAGTGACGATGCAGCCAGAAGGATCAAAGTATGAAGAAACAAAAGACAGCTTTTTTCATCAGGTTTTCGGAAGAGAATCCAGAGAAAAAAGCTGTTTTTCATTTGTGAACAGAGTCATTTATCCCGTTTACAGGATGTTCAGAAAAAATTTATTGTGAAACCTGACAGAAAGTGCTAAAATAGAAGTGTTTATGAAAAGGACGAAATATAAATTTTAGGAGATTATCAGCATGAGTATGTTTCAAAAGGTCTTCGGTACCCACAGTGAGCGCGAGGTGAAGAGAATCAAACCGCTTGTGGATCAGATCGAAGCTTTAAGACCGACGATGCAGGCACTTTCTGACGAAGACCTGCGAAATAAAACCACAGAGTTTAAAGAGCGTCTTTCCAAAGGAGAGACCCTGGATGACCTGCTTCCGGAAGCCTTTGCCGTTGTCCGTGAGGCAGATAAACGTGTACTTGGCATGGAGCCCTACCGCGTACAGCTGATCGGAGGTATCATCCTTCATCAGGGACGTATCGCCGAGATGAAGACCGGTGAAGGTAAGACTCTGGTAGCGACCCTTCCGGCTTACTTAAACGCCCTGGAGGGAAAAGGTGTTCATATCATCACCGTCAACGATTACCTGGCACACCGTGATGCCGAGGAGATGGGACAGGTCCACCGCTTCCTGGGACTGACCTGCGGCTGTATCCTGAACTCCATGGACAATGACGAGCGTCGTGCCCAGTATGCCTGTGATATCACTTATGTAACCAACAACGAGGACGGTTTCGACTACCTTCGTGACAATATGGTGATCTATAAAGAGCAGCTGGTACAGAGAGAGCTTCACTACGCCATCATCGACGAGGTGGACTCTGTCCTGATCGATGAAGCCCGGACCCCGCTGATCATTTCCGGTCAGAGCGGCAAATCCACCAAGCTTTATGAGGTCTGCGATATCCTCGCAAGACAGCTGGAGCGAGGCGAGGCCAGCGGCGAAGTGACCAAGATGACAGCTATCATGGGTGAGGAGATCACCGAGACCGGCGATTTCATCGTAAATGAAAAAGACAAGGTTGTAAACCTGACGGAACAGGGCGTTCACAAGGTGGAGAATTTCTTCCATATTGAAAACCTGGCAGATCCGGAGAATCTGGAGATCCAGCACAACATCATTCTTGCCTTAAGAGCACACAACCTCATGTTCCGTGACCGCGACTATGTGGTAAAAGACGACGAGGTTCTCATCGTTGATGAGTTTACCGGCCGTATCATGCCGGGGCGCCGTTACTCCGACGGACTCCATCAGGCCATCGAGGCAAAGGAGCATGTAAAAGTTAAGAGAGAGAGTAAGACACTGGCTACCATCACCTTCCAGAACTTCTTCAATAAATATGCGAAGAAATCCGGTATGACCGGTACCGCTCTTACCGAGGAAAAAGAGTTCCGTGAGATCTACGGCATGGACGTTGTGGAGATCCCCACCAACCGTCCGGTGATCCGTAAAGATCTGGACGATGCCGTTTACATGACGAAAAAAGAGAAATTCCGTGCAGTGGTTGAAGAGATCAAGGCCGCTCATGAGAAAGAGCAGCCGGTCCTGGTCGGCACCATTACCATCGAAACCTCTGAGCTTTTAAGCAGTATGCTGAAGAAACAGGGCATCAAGCATAATGTCCTGAATGCGAAGTTCCATGAGCTGGAGGCTGAGATTGTCAAAGATGCCGGTATTCACGGAGCCGTTACCATCGCCACCAACATGGCAGGCCGTGGTACCGATATCAAGCTGGATGACAAGGCAAAAGAGGCCGGCGGTCTGAAGATCATCGGTACGGAGCGTCATGAGTCCCGCCGTATCGATAACCAGCTGCGTGGTCGTTCCGGACGTCAGGGAGACCCGGGAGAATCCCGTTTCTATATTTCTCTGGAGGATGATCTGATGCGTCTCTTCGGTTCCGAAAGTCTGATGAACACTTTCCGGAAGCTGGGCGTGGCAGAGAATGAGCAGATCGAGCACAAGATGCTTTCCAGCGCCATTGAGAAAGCGCAGAAGAAGATCGAGAGCAACAACTACGGTATCCGTAAAAACCTTCTCGAGTATGACCAGGTCAATAACGAGCAGCGTGAGATTATCTATAAAGAGCGCCGCCGTGTTCTGGACGGAGAGAACATGCGTGATTCCGTTTACAAGATGATCGCTGATTTCGTGGATAATACCGTAGATATGTGTATTTCCGATGAGCAGGACCGTGAGGACTGGAACCTTACCGAGCTTGACACCCTGCTTCTTCCGGTGATCCCCCTTCCGAAAGTGGAGCTTCCGGAGCACCTGAAGAAAAATCAGCTGAAACAGCTCTTAAAAGAGCAGGCGACCAAGCTTTATGAATCCAAAGAGGCAGAGTTCCCGGAGGCGGAACAGCTTCGTGAGCTGGAGCGTGTCATCGTACTGAAGGTCGTAGACCGGAAGTGGATGGATCACATTGATGATATGGAGCAGCTGCGTCAGGGCATCGGCCTTCAGGCTTATGGCCAGAAGGATCCCCTTGTAGAGTATAAGATGAGTGCCTACGAGATGTTCAATGCCATGACAGCTTCCATTCAGGAAGATACCCTCCGTCTTCTCTATCACGTTCGTGTGGAGCAGAAGGCAGAACGTGAAGAGGTTGCCAAGGTGACCGGAACCAACAAAGATGAATCCGGCCCGAGAGAGCCCAAGAAGCGCATGGAAGAGAAGGTATATCCCAACGATCCCTGCCCCTGCGGAAGTGGTAAAAAATATAAACAGTGCTGCGGCAGACGCGCATAAGGAGATGATCACGCGGCAGCCCGCGTAAGATTCTGCCCGGCGGATGATAGAATTCGCCGGGCATTTTGGACGTTATCGTTTCAAGGTGCTAAAAATAGAAAGAGGTGGAACCTATGGTTGAATTAGACCAGTTTAAATATACTCTGGGCACATACAAACAGCCCCTGGAGGAGATCAAGGATTCTCTGGATCTGGTAAACAAAGAGCAGAGAGTCCAGGAGCTTGAGAGAAAAATGGAAGAGCCGGACTTCTGGGATAATCCGGAGAAATCCCAGGAAAGCATGAAGACGCTGAAAAGCCTGAAAGATGATATCGCGATCTACCATCATCTGACAGAGCTTTTTGAAGAGATCGAGCTTCTGATCGAGATGGGTTATGAGGAAAACGATCCGGCTGTCCTGCCGGATATTCAGGCAAATATGGATGAATTCATCACGGAATATGAAAATATCCGTATGAAGACGCTGCTTTCCGGAGAATACGACAACAACGCTGCCATTGTCACATTGCACGCCGGAGCCGGCGGAACCGAGTCCTGCGACTGGTGCGGTATGCTTTACCGGATGTACAGCCGCTGGGTGGATAAGAAGGGCTTTGCTATGGAAGTCCTGGATTATCTGGACGGCGATGAGGCAGGCGTTAAATCCGTCACCTTCCAGGTAAACGGTGAGAATGCCTTCGGTTATCTGAAATCAGAAAAAGGAGTGCATCGTCTGGTACGTATTTCTCCCTTCAATGCGGCAGGAAAGCGGCAGACCTCCTTTGTATCCTGTGATGTCATGCCGGATATTGAAGAAGATCTGGATGTGGAGATCAGAGATGAGGATATCCGTGTGGATACCTACCGTTCCAGCGGAGCCGGCGGACAGCACATCAATAAAACGTCTTCCGCGATCCGTATCACACATATACCGACCGGTATCGTGGTACAGTGTCAGAATGAGCGTTCCCAGTTCCAGAATAAAGACAAAGCCATGCAGATGCTGAAAGCAAAGCTGTATCTTCTCAAACAGCAGGAGAATGCAGAGAAGGTTTCCGGTATCCGCGGTGAGGTCAAGGAGATCGGCTGGGGCAACCAGATCCGTTCCTATGTCCTTCAGCCTTATACGATGGTAAAAGACCATCGTACAGGTGCAGAGACAGGAAATGTGGACAGTGTTCTGGACGGAAATATCGATCTGTTTATCAATGCATATCTGAAGTGGATCACGCTTGGTGAGTCCGCCGGAGATACCGGTACAGATATAGAATGATGCCAGGGTCAAAAGGTCAAAAAGCCGTTCATGCTTGCATGATAAGGCTTTTGAACTTGGGACCCGCCAAACATGAGAAAGTAGCGATTTACGTAGTAAATCAGCGGATTTCGAATGTTTATAGAATTGCGGGAGTTGCTTTGCAGCGGAGCAATTCGTAGGCATCAGTTGGGGGGCAAAAGACCTTCGTCATCTGAGATTTATTTAAAAGGAGGAAGCGATTATGGGTATTATCAGAGCAGCAGTGGACACTGCAAGGGGAACATTGTCAGATCAGTGGCTTGACGTTGTAGAAGCCGGTGATATGGGGGAGCAGACGCTCTTTACAGAGGGAAATATCGTAAGACAGGGTTCCAACCGGAGAGGAAACAGTGATGTGATCTCCAACGGTTCTGTGATTCATGTCTATGACAATCAGTTCATGATCCTGACGGACGGTGGAAAGATCATCGATTATTCCGCAGAGCCTGGCTACTATACGGTAGACAATGCTTCTGCTCCTTCACTTTTTAACGGAGATCTGGTGGGAGATGTTCTGAAGGATTCTTTTAACCGTTTTAAATTCGGAGGCGGAAAACCGGTTTCCATGAAAGTCTATTTCCTGAACCTTCAGGAGATCAGAGGCATCCGTTTCGGTACGAGAAATCCGGTAAACTATTTCGATAATTTCTACAATTCCGAGCTTTTCCTCAGAACGCACGGAAGCTATTCCATTAAGATCACAGATCCCATCCGTTTCTATACGGAGGTGGTTCCGAGAAATGCTTCTCATCTGGAAGTGGAAGATATCAATCAGCAGTTCCTGGATGAGTTTCTGGAGGCGCTTCAGAGTGCCATCAGCCAGATGTCCGTAGACGGCATCCGTATTTCTCATGTGACCAGTAAGACAAGAGAGCTTTCCAAATATATGGCGCAGGTTCTGGATGAAGACTGGAAGAAAGCCCGTGGTATCGAGATCCAGTCTGTCGGCATTGCCAGTGTTTCCTATGATGAGGAATCTCAGAAGCTTATCAATATGAGAAACCAGGGCGCTATGATGGGAGATCCCACCATCCGTGAGGGCTTTGTACAGAGCTCCATCGCAAAAGGACTGGAAGCAGCCGGTTCCAATGCAAACGGAGCGATGGCAGGCTATATGGGAATGGGCATGGGCATGCAGGGAGCCGGCGGTTTCATGAGTGCAGCCAGCAATACCAATATGCAGCAGATGAACCAGCAGGCACAGTATCAGCAGCAGATGAACCAGCAACAGCCCCAGTATAATCAGCAGCATGGTCAGCAGCCCCAGTATCAGCAGCAGATGCCGCCTCAGGGTCAGTATGGTCAGCAGCCGAACCAGCAGTATGGTCAGCCTCAGGGCGTGCAGCAGCCTTCCGGCGATGCCTGGAGCTGCTCCTGTGGTACGGTCAATACCGGAAATTTCTGTCCGAACTGCGGAGGACGCCGTCCGGCTCCGGCCACCTGGACCTGCTCCTGCGGTACAGTCAACACCGGAAAATTCTGCCCGAACTGTGGAAATCCCCGTCCGTAAAGGAGAGTGTTTATGTCTGTAGTCAGCTATAAATGTCCAAACTGCGGAGGAGAACTGACCTTTGATCCGCAGACACAGAAATACAAATGTGAGTACTGTTTTTCTTATTTTACCGAGGAAGAACTGGAAGCAGCCAATCCGGAAACAAAGAACGCCGGTGAGGATGCCGGAAGTGCAACGGCTGAAAAACAGGCGGCAGACAGTCCGCATGCAGCCGGTGACAGAAGCCGGAAGACTTCCGATGCAGCTGGAACAGAGGGAGAAGCTGTCCTGTATACCTGTCCCAGCTGCGGAGCGGAGATCGTGACGGATCCTACCACAGCAGCGACCTTCTGCTATTATTGTCACAATCCGGTGGTACTTTCCGGCCGCGTCAGCGGGGAATTTCTGCCGGATCTGGTCGTTCCCTTTGCCATCGACCGGAAAAAAGCGGAACAGAGCTTTCTGGATTTTGTACATAGCAAGAAATTTGTACCGAATGCTTTTTTTGAAAAAAAACAGATCGAAAAGCTTTCCGGCGTTTACTTCCCGTCATGGCTTTTCCATGTGAAGGCGGACGGCGTTTACGAGGCCAAGGGTGAGAACATCCATACCTGGACCAGCGGGGACGACGAGTACACGGAGACCGAGGAATACCATGTGGAGCGGGAGGGCGATCTGACCTTCGAGGAGCTCAGCAAAAATGCTCTGAAAAAGGCTAACAAGACTCTGGTGGAGGGCGTCTGGCCCTACAAACTGGCCGAGGCAAAGCCTTTTCATATGGGCTATCTCTCCGGCTTCCAGGCAGAGCGAAGAGATATGGAGGCCTCTGAATTTCAGGGAGAGCTTACGGATGATGTGAACAAATACGGGAAAAAGCTTCTCCGGGAGAGCGTCAAGGGCTACGATTCAGTCACTACAAAGAAATGTGACTGCATGATCAGGGAGACGGAGGAACATTATGCTCTTCTTCCGGTCTGGACCGTGACTTACAAAGGAAAAGACGGAAAAATGTATTACTATACGATGAACGGACAGTCCGGCAAGGTGGTCGGAAAACTGCCTCTGGATCGGGGAAAGCTTTTCAGACTCTTCCTGTCGGTAACGATCCCCGTATTTCTTCTGGGACTTCTGGGAGGGTATTTCATATGAGAAAAAAAGATCGATTATTTCTGACCCCGCTTCTGCTTTCCGGTCTTCTTCTCACTGCGGCACCGGGGCTTAAGCTTCCGGCCATGGCCTCCGAAAGTGAGTCAGAGACCCTGATGGAAACGGAACAGTTCGTATTTGACAAGGCGGATCTTCTTACCGATGCGGAAGAAGAGGAGCTGAATGAGAAAGCCAATGATCTGGCAGGAACCTTCCATATGAACTTCGTCATTCTCACCACAGATGATGCGGAGGGAAAAGAGGCACAAGCCTATGCAGATGATTTCTACATGGACAACGGTTTCTATGATGATGGAAAAGATGGCGGAGTCATCTATCTTATCGATATGGATAACCGCCGGGTTCAGGTAGAGACTGCGGGAGACATGAAGGATCTTTACATCACGGATGCGCGTGTGGAGGAGATCATTGATGCCGGATACGAAAATGTGAAAGACGGAGCGTATGCGGAGGCCTTCGAAGGTATGCTGAATGCCACAGCCGATTTCATTGAAGACGGCGTGGCCAGCGGAAAATTCAATTACAATGAGGATACCGGAGAATATACTTACTTTGATACGGAGGAAGAAGAAAGCCGCCGGATCACTCCTGTAGAGTTCCTCATTGCCCTGGGGATCGCCCTTGCTGCAGGTGGTGTGGCGGTAAGTACGGTGATCGGTACCTATCACCTGAAATGGGG
Source organism: Blautia sp. OF03-15BH (assembly GCF_003463065.1). Taxonomy (GTDB): domain Bacteria; phylum Bacillota; class Clostridia; order Lachnospirales; family Lachnospiraceae; genus Limivivens. The sequence continues at coordinate 33,471 of NZ_QSCM01000012.1, read as the reverse complement.
AACGTACGAATATCCTTACAAAGATAAAGCAGGTTTAAAAGTTCGTCGCAGTAGGGATGACTTTATCGGTTCCCATGTGACACATCGGCGGATCGAGCGCGAGAGCAGCAGCAGCGATTCCGGCATGACGACTACGCATGATTCTTCCGGCGGCGGAAATTTTGGTGGCGGCGGACGGGATTTTTAGGTTGCGTTCTCTTTGAATTTGTGTTAACATCTTCCTTGTGACTACAAATGTACTTAATGGACGTACAAGGAGGACAACCATGTCAGAGAGCAAATATTTTGTTGTCAAACAGAAAGCAGTTCCGGAAGTTCTTTTGAAGGTGGTAGAGGCCAAACGTCTGCTGGAATCAGAGCGTGTCTCCACGGTGCAGGAGGCTACCGACCAGGTGGGGATCAGCAGGAGTTCGTTTTATAAATATAAAGATGACATTTTTCCCTTTCATGACAATGCCAAGGGAAAGACCATAACCTTCATGATCCAGATGGATGATGAACCTGGACTTTTGTCGGATGTGCTTCATATTGTGGCGGATTACCATGCCAATATTCTGACGATCCATCAGAGCATTCCCATTAATGGCATTGCCTCTCTTACCCTGAGTGTGGAGATCCTGCCAAATACGGGGGATCTTTCCAGTATGGTAGAGGCGATCGAGAAGCTGAATGGTATTCAGTATCTGAAAATTTTAGCAAGGGAGTAAAGGAAAGATGACACAGATAGCAGTTTTAGGCTACGGTACCGTTGGAAGCGGAGTTGTGGAGGTTTTAAAGACCAACCATGAGAGCATCTGCAGAAAAGCAGGTCAGGAAATCAACATCAAATATGTATTGGATCTTCGCGATTTTCCGGAAGACCCCATTCAGAAAAAAATCGTACATGATTACGACATCATTTTAAACGATCCGGAAGTCCGGATCGTTGTGGAGGTCATGGGAGGTGTGGAACCGGCCTATACTTTCACCAAAAAGGCACTTCTGGCAGGAAAGAGTGTCTGCACCTCCAATAAAGAGCTGGTAGCCCGTCACGGTGCAGAGCTTCTTGCCCTGGCGAAAGAGAGAAAGCTGAATTACCTTTTTGAAGCGAGCTGCGGCGGTGGAATTCCCATCATCCGTCCGTTGAATTCTTCTCTTACTGCGGATCAGATCGATGAGATCACCGGAATTTTAAATGGAACGACAAACTATATCCTGACAAAGATGATCCAGGAGGGCTCTGATTTTGATGATGTGCTGAAGCAGGCACAGGCACTTGGCTATGCGGAGCGGAATCCGGAGGCGGATGTGGAAGGCTATGATGCCTGCCGGAAGATCGCCATCCTTTCCTCCCTGGCCTTTGACGGATATGTGGATTATGAGGATATTTATACAGAAGGTATCACCAGGATCACAGCAGAGGATATCCGCTATGCCAATGCACTGGGGATGACGATCAAGCTTCTGGCCTACAGCCGTAAGGTGGACGGCCATTTTTATGCAATGGTAGCACCTTTCCTTCTGGGACCGAATGATCCTCTTTACAGCGTGAATGGCGTGTTCAATGCGATCTTTGTCCATGGCAATGTACTGGGCGATGCGATGTTTTACGGAAGCGGAGCAGGAAAACTTCCTACGGCCAGCGCAGTGGTTGCTGACGTAGTGGATGAAGTGAAGCATGAGGGAAAAAATATCCCGGTCTGCTGGGGACAGGAAAAACTGGCACTTGACGACATCAAAGGTTCCAGACGCCGTTTTCTGGTACGTGTAAAAGGGGAACCGGATAAAGATCTTTCCTCTGTGGAGGCCGTGTTTGGCCATGTGGATCCGATCAACGTTCCTGAGCTTTCCGGAGAATTTGCTTTCGTGACCGGAGTGATCTCCGAGGGTGAATACGAAGAAAAGGCAGAAAAGCTTGGTACCGTGATCTCCAGGATCCGTGTCCGTCATCTGCATGCATGATCACAACAAAAAAGACTGTCAGAAAAGTGATTTCGGACAGTCTTTTTTTGTTGTAATTATGCATAAACGTGTGATAAAATAAAGTGTATATCAGCTGCCCGCGGCAAAATGGCGGCGCAGTCCATTGTTTATTAGGAGGCGTAATATGCTGATTGTAAAAAAATTTGGCGGTACCTCCGTCGGCGACCAGGAAAGGATCATGAATGTTGCCCGGCGTTGTGCCGAAGAATATTCCAGGGGAAATGATGTGGTGCTTGTTCTTTCTGCTATGGGAAAAACCACAGATATCCTTCTGAAGACTGCACGGGAGATCAACCCGAAAGCACCAAAAAGAGAACTGGATATGCTGATGACTACCGGAGAGCAGACTTCCGTTGCTCTTATGGCCATTGCACTGGATTCACTTGGAATCCCTGCCATTTCCCTGAATGCTTTTCAGGTACGGATGGAGACCACTTCTGTGTACGGAAATGCCCGTCTGAAACGGATCGACAAGGACAGGATCCGTCATGAGCTTGCAAGCCGTAAGATCGTGATCGTGACCGGATTCCAGGGTGTGAACCGTTATGAAGACTATACCACACTGGGACGCGGTGGTTCGGATACCACAGCAGTGGCACTGGCGGCAGCACTGCATGCGGATGCCTGTGAGATCTATACGGATGTGGATGGTGTATATACGGCAGATCCCCGTATCGTTCCGGGAGCCAGAAAGATCAGTGAGATCACTTATGATGAAATGCTGGATCTTGCGACCTGTGGAGCAGGCGTTCTGCACAACCGCTCTGTGGAGATGGCAAAGAAATATGGAGTTCCCCTGGTAGTACGATCCAGTCTGAATAATTCCGAGGGAACGATTGTCAAGGAGGTAACAAACGTGGAGAGAATGTTGATCAGCGGTGTGGCGCTGGATGAGAATGCGGCCAGAATTTCTGTTATGGGTCTGAAAGATGAGCCGGGTATTGCATTTAAACTGTTTAATATCCTGGCAAAAAACAATGTGAATGTGGATATTATCCTGCAGTCTATCGGTCGTGAGAAAACCAAGGATATTTCCTTTACGGTAAATGAAGAAGATGTGGAAACTGCCATCCGCCTCATTGAGGAGAATAAAGAATGGATCACCTTCCAGCAGGTGACCAGTAATGTGGACGTTGCCAAGATTTCCATTGTGGGAGCCGGCATGACCAGCAATCCCGGTGTGGCAGCAAAGATGTTTGAGGCTCTTTACAGCGTGGGCATCAACATCAACATGATCTCCACTTCTGAGATCCGTATCACTGTTCTGGTGAAGAAGAAAGACGGAGAGAAGGCGATGAATGCCATTCATGACGCGTTCTTTGGAAATGTAGACTGATAAAAGAAGCCGAAGTTTACTCCCTGGAAAACGGGAAAAAACTTCGGCTTTTCTTTTTAGAATTCCTGACTGTGTTCGTTGATAAGATCCCGGTAAAATTCCACCTCTGTCATGCTCATATAAGGAACAATCCAGAGGAAACCGATGCCCAGACTTACGACGCCCAGAAGCGAGATTCCGAAGAAGCTGATCAGCAGATAAAAATACCGGATCCGGTTGCCTTTCATCAGCTCTTTGCTCTGCTGCATGATCTCCTTGCAGGAAAGATAGGGATTATCCAGATAAAGCAGGAAGATCTGAGAATAGTCGAGCGTCAGTTTCAGGATCAGGAAAAGGCTTACGAGCAGAAGCAGTACCATAATGATCCGTGAAACGAGAAGCTGGTAAAACAGGGCAAAGATGATGCTGCCTCCGAAGAACGGGAGCATGCAGGCAAGTGTCAGCAGAAACAGCCTTACTGCAAGCAGGATCACATGATCCGGCATCGTCTGAAAAGGATAGATGAGATCCTTTAACTGTGCCTGTTTTCCACGGGCCATGTTCAACAACAGATATTCATAACCTGTCTGCAGAAGCGTGGAAAAGATAGCTGCAATGAGCATGGTCAGATAGGAGATCACGATTCCTGTGGTATTCTTTGGAACAACAAGGCTTATGAGTCCTTCCAGCACCAGGATGGCTGCAGTGGTCAGGATCGATGCACCGATGGGCAGGCTGTAATGTCCAAGAAGCGTTCCGCGGGCTCTGGCTTTTAACTGGTTGGAGGTTTCCTTTATCATAAATACGACTCCATTTCTTTCTAAAGTGTCCGGCAGCAATGAATTGCTGTAAGACCGGCTGGTGTTTGCTTTGCGCAACCCCGAATAGTAACAGTATATCATATATGGGGAAAAAATCAATGTATGGAGTATTGGAAAGCTTTCTTTCGCAGACGGATTTTGTGCTAAGATAAAAGAGAGAGCTTTGAGGAGTAGGATATTTTTTCATCCCCCCTTTTCTTGGGTTCCAATGGTACAATGAGAGCAGGTAAAATTTTGATAGGGGAAATGCAAATGATCCGTGTTTTAGTAGTAGATGACATGCAGCCAATCTGCAGAAGATATGAAAAACTGATCAATCAAGAAGAAGATATGGAAGTGGTGGGGCTGGCTTTTTCCGGGGCGGAAGCGTTGGAAATGGTGCGAACTCTGGAGCCGAACGTAGTGCTCATGGATATCGAGATGGAGGCCAAGACTTCCGGTCTGGATGCTTCGAGAGACATTTTACAGATATATCCGGAGATGAAAATTATCATCCTTACGGTTTATGAGGAGGATGAGTTTGTATTTCAGGCGTTTCAGCTGGGTGTTACAGACTATCTTATCAAAAATTCGGGAAAAGAGGAGATCATTTCCTGCATCAAGGATGCTTACGCCGGAAACTCGCCGATCCGGCCTGTCATCGCGGAGAAGATCCGAAGGGAATTTCAGCGGGTGAAAACCAGCGAGCAGAGCTTTCTTTACTGCCTGCACATCATAGCGGAGATGACTCAGACAGAAATTGATATTTTGAGTCTTTTGAGTCAGGGCTATACGAGAACCGAGATCTGCAAGATCCGCTGCGTGGAGCTTTCCACCGTGAAGACCCAGATCAAAAGCATCCTGAAAAAATTTAACAAAAGTACGACGGCGGAAGTAATCCAGCAGATGAACGAACTGCAGATTTTTGATTATATCCGTAACATCAGTAAAAACATGCCCTTGGATAAGAAATAGAACGGAGGAGAGATCAGATGAAGAAAGAATTTGTAAAAGTAAACAGTATGGAATTTACAAAAGCTGGAAAACCGATCCTTTTTCGTGGAATGGGAATCGGAAGCTGGCTGAATATGGAGCATTTTATGCTGGGGATCCCGACACCGGATAACCAGATCCGGAAGACGGTGAAAGAGGTCTTTGGGAAAGAGACGGCAGATGGTTTTTTTGACTGTTTTATCCGTAGCTTTATCAGCGATTCAGACTTTGCATTTTTAAAAAAATGCGGCGTCAATATTCTTCGGGTGCCTTTTAATTATCGCCTCTTCATCGACGATCAGAACCCTTCGGAATATAAAAAAGAAGGGCTTCTCTATCTCGATTATTTGATGGATTTCTGTGAAAACTATCAGATCTATCTGCTTTTAGACCTTCATACGGCGCCGGGCGGACAGAATCCGGACTGGCATTCCGATAACAATACGGGAATCCCCGAGTTTTGGCATTACAAAGTGTTCCGGGATCAGATCGCGGCCCTCTGGGGTTATATTGCAGAACATTATAAGGGGAAGGAATATCTTCTGGGTTACGATGTGTTGAATGAGCCCTATCTTATCGATGCTCCTGATGTGCTGACGGAGTTTTATCTGGAAGTGACAGAGTCCATCCGAAAAAGCGACCCGAATCACATCATTTTCCTGGAGGGAGATCATTTTGCCATGCAGTTTGACTGCATTCATGAGATAAAAGATGAAAATACGGCGCTGACTTTTCATTATTATCCGACTGTATGGGAGCCGAAGCTTTTTGAGGATACTTATGACAAGGCGGCCCGCTGCAGGAAATTTCAGAAGATTCTGGATCAGATCGCCGGAATCCGGGAAAAATTTCATCGTCCCATCCTCTGTGGGGAGGCCGGCTATGATATTGACAAAAATAACCTGCCTCACACGCTGGAACTTCTGGATGAGACTCTCACAATGTTCAACGAGGCGGAGATTTCCTGGACTCTCTGGTGTTATAAGGATGCCCAGTTTATGGGAATGGTCTATCCAAAAGATGAGTCTTCCTGGATGCAGTTTGTGGAGAAGATCCATCAGAACTGGACACATTATAAGGAGATGGGGCAGGCAAATGAACTTATGGAGCGGATTAAAGCCTGGCCGGAATTTGAGAAGGCGACGGACGAACTCTGCTATTTCATGCAGTTTCGTCAGCGCGGCATTCTCTACCGCTTCCAGACCGAATGCATCCTGAAACCGCTCATCAAAGAGTACACATCGGAGGAGATTCTTGAACTTCCGAAATCCTTCCTGTTTTCTAACTGCGGATATTACGAGGAATATGCAAAGCTTCTGAAAGAAAAAGTGCTGCCTTAAGGCAGCATTTTTTTCAAATTCGGTAAAAGAATGCGGAAGGTGGTTCCCTTGCCTTCTTTGCTCTCCACAGTGATCTTCCCATTGTGGGCCTTGATGATCTGGTAGGTCATGGTCATGCCGATGCCCCAATGGGCCGCAATGGGCTGAGAACTGAAGAAGGGCTCGAAAATATGAGGAAGATTTTTTTCGGGGATTCCGGGACCCGTATCAGTAACGGAAAGAGCGATCCAGTTGTCGATAGAGCGAAACGTGAAATTCAGATTTTTTCGCTCGGGCGGAAGGGGAGCCATGGCGTCCAGGGCGTTGATTACAATGTTATGTACCGCCTGTTCAAAATGGTTTGGATCTACCAATGCTTTTGGTATGGAACCTGAGGATTTTACAGAGACTTTGTATTCTTTGAGTTCCGGAGACATGCGTTCCAGCATTTTTGCGATCAGCTTCTCCAGATCCGTCTGCTCCATGGTGAGCTGGGCCAGCTTTGTACTTCGGTGCAATTTGTCAATGCGGCCGTAGAGATTCTGGCAGCGCTCAATGAGATGGTTTAGGTCTTCCTGATTTTCCTCGGGCACATCCAGAAGTTGGGCTTCTGCTTCGATGGCAAGCAGCTCATTTTTCATGTAATGACAGAATGCTTTGGAGGAAGTATTTACTGCATCGATCTGTCCTGAGATTGTAAAATCTGCCTGATTCATCTTTCGATTGAGTTTGGCCAGGGCGATGGAGCAGACGCACATCAGAACAGAAGCAAAGAAGAGATAATAGGGAATGAGTGTATAGAGACGGGCGTGTTCATACAGCGGGAGCGATTTATAAGTGGTGTAGCCGGAAACGATGGAAAAACGGATCATGTAGTTTGGAAGATGACCGAAAAGTGCCAGATAGGAGATCATGATCAGAGTGTAACTGATGGTCTCTCCGTAGGCAAAGGATTTAAAATGTGGGAAAGCATAAATCTGCCGGTTGGCCCGGAAGAGATTCAGTGTGCTTGCCACTACAATGAAATCGTTCAGTGCTGCCGTAAAAAAGTGAGTAATCTGAAGAAAGAGCGAAAACTGCTGACTGTTCATAAGATAAGGATAAAAGAAGAGATAGATCATTTTCTGGAGAAAAGGATCATAGATGAAATATTCCAGGATCAGAAAATGAACGACTGCTTTTCTGAGCTTTTTCACGCAGGGGCTGGCGGCTGTGTTCATATAATTCATAGAAAAAAGACAGCCAAAGAGGATGGTCAGAAGGCTGAACAGGTTCATGCAGCGTATGATCGTATCTTTGGACACAGGGAAGAACATGAAGGTCTGCCAGATACTCTTCGGCATCAGGAAATAGTTCTCAATGATATTATAATAGCGGATATCTCTGGACAGATAGAAAATCATGGAAAGGATGGCCAGGGCATAAAGAAGCACCGTGCCCAGCAGATATTTTGCGGAAGCGTGCTGGTCACGCTGAAAAATGAGAAACATGATAAAAATGATAAAAACAGTAAAAAAATAGAGCATAATGCACCTCATTGTATTTCCGGACAGAATCAATTAAAATAAAAGGTACAGACTTGTTGAACAGCTACAGTATATCATGGAAACGGGGAAGGGTAAAGATGATACGGAGAGAGAAAATCAGGAAAAATATGAGGACTGTCGGGAGGCTTTTGATCGTATTGCTTCTTCTTTGTACAGGCTGCGGAAATTCCGGACAAATGGCAGAAAGTGAAAAAGAGAAAGTGCAGAGGGAAGACGAAGTATCGTTAAAATTCAGTATCTGGAGCGATGAGGAAAGTTATGTGCGTGATGTGATCGAGGCGTACAATGCTTTAAAAGGGTATGAGGCGATCTCTCTTGAAGTGGTCCCAAACAGTCAGCATGAAGACTGGGTGAATCATTACAATGATGCTTATGCGACAGATATTATAGGGATCAGAGGGAACGGTCAGCTTTTACAGTTTCAGAAACAGAAAAAACTTCTGGGATTATCACGGTTTATTAAAGAAAGTAATCTTGATATTCGAAATTATGGAACAATGATAAATGAAATTACCTGTAACGGAGAATATTATGCGCTTCCAACAAGAAGCACCTGCTGGGCGCTTTACTATAATCGGAAGCTTTTTCAGGAACGTGGCGTCCCTGAACCGGAGCAGATGACCTGGGAAGAATATATTGAACTGGCAGAGCGTATGACAGAGAAGCGTACGGAAATCTGGGGAGGTTATTATCCTCCGTGGATCTATAATATTCCGGCGATCCAACAAGGCTATTATCTTCTGGATGACGAGTTGGAACCAACGTGGGAAAGTTTAGAACTGATGCAGAAAATATATGCTTCAGGCAGCCATTTTCCGTATGATCGTGTGAAGGATCGGGGAGATTTCTGCAGAGAGGATTTTGAAAAAGGAAATATTGCCATGCTTGTCTGTGGTGAATGGCTGGCTAACATGTTTCTGGAAGATCAGGCTGAGGGGATAGAGGTTCCGGAGTGGGGGATCGCACCATTGCCGGTGCCGGATGGTGTGGAAGCAGGAACTTCCATTGGCATGTATCAATTCGCAGGGATTACGTCTGTCTGCCGTGATCCGGAAGCTGCTTTTGAGTTTCTGCAATTTCTCTGTGGACCTCAGGGGGCACAGATCTACGCAAGAAACGGGATCATTCCGGGATACTCGAATGAAGAGATTCAGGCGATTTATCTGGATGCGGTTGGAACAGAAGATGCCAGGATCTTTTTTGATGCCAAAAGAATTCAAGAACAGCCAGTATGGGAAGGTTATGACCAGTTGACGGAGCTTTTTAAAGAGGATGCCTGTGAACTTCTGGAAGGAAATTGTGAGTTGGATGAAATTATGGAACGATTTCAGGAGCAAAGAGAAGAAGTGTTTGGCAAGATGCACAATGAATAAGGAAAATACAAGAAAAAACAAGGCAGGATGATAAAAAATACTCCTATGAAAAGAAAGCGATCTGAGCTATGATTTTTATATCAGATAGGAACCGAAGAGAACGAAGAACTTCGGTTAGCAGAGAAAACAGGGAGGTAAGGTTTATGAAGAAGAGATTTTTGGTATTGACACTGGGCGCAGCAATGATGATGGGAATGGCTGTCCATGCGGATGGCGAAAAGACGGTGATCAACTTTTATGAGCATTCCGACAGTGAGAAGATCGCAACTGATCTTGTGGAGGCTTACAATGCAAGCCAGGATGACGTGGAAGTAAAACTTTCCATCATTGCCAATGATGATTATGATGACAAGATCAAAGTGATGCTTTCCGGCGGCGCTGATATCGACTGTTTCTGGGTAAGAGGCGGTGATCAGTTAAGGCAGATGGCCAACGGTGGCGCTGTACTGGCTCTGGACGATATGATCGATGCGGCAGGCGTGAACTTCTCCGACTACGGACAGATGGGAGAGGCTTATCAGACAGGCGGAAAGACTTATGGTCTCTGCACATCCAAATCCTGTTGGCTCCTGTGGTACAATAAGGATCTTTTTGATGCAGCAGGCGAGGAGTATCCGCTGGATCTTACCTGGGATGAGTACGCAGATCTCTGTGCAAAACTGAACAAAGATGATCTCCACGGCGGTCTCTGTGTAAACTGGATCATGAATACCGGTTCCGCAGCAGCAGGTGAGTACCTGACGGACGAGAACCTGACTAGAACCAAAGAGTATGTAGAGTTCCTGAACCGAATTTATAATGAAGATAATTCCAACCTGAGTCTCGAAGAAATGTCCGGTTCCTTTGATGTAAACAGTGTTTTCGCAGAGGGTGAGACCTACATGATGCTGAACGGTGACTGGAATTTCCTGCTCTTCCCGGATGCAGACCCTGATTTCGAGTGGTGCGCAGCTCCCCTTCCGCATTTCGAAGATCTGGAAGTAAACTCCACAGTAGGTTCCACTTCCGCATTCTGCATTAACTCCTCCAGCAAAAATGCACAGGCAGCTTTTGATTTCATTAAATTCTGCTGTTACAGTGACGAAGGTGCAAAAATTTATGCAAAGAATGCTCAGGTTCCGGCATATCCTTGTGATGAAGCACTTGAGATTTATAAGGAGAATGTGACCACTCCTGGTACGGAATATGTATTTGCAGCAAAAGTAAACAGTGAAGATGGAAATGAAGATTATTACAATGAGCTGAAAGACGCTTACAAAGCAGAGATCACGGAGTATCTGATCGGTAACTGCACGATTGATGAAGCTTTTGATAATTATAAAGTAAGAAGAGACGAGATCATCAATAAGTAAGTATAAAAAGAAATGGGATTCTGGCCCGGCATTTCAGACGGCTGAGATGCCGGGCTTTCTATAAGCTGTCGCAGCGAGGCTTGGGAGGTGGGATTCATGGCAGCACAGAAAACAAAGAAAAAATCGAGCCGCATGAACCGGAGAGAGTGGATTGCAGGTTATCTGTTTCTTTTACCAAACTTTATCGGCTTTCTGGCTTTTACAGGCATTCCGGTAATCATTGGTTTTATTATCAGTCTTACGGATTATACGGGCTTTGGAAAGCCAAATTTTATAGGCTTTGCCAATTATGCGAAGATGTTTACAGACACGGATTTTAAGGTGGCGTTGCAGAATAACCTGTTTTATTCTCTGACCAGCGTTCCTTTAACTGTTTTATTTGCACTTTTGCTGGCACTGATGCTGAACCGGAAAATGTACGGCGGCAGCGCTTTTCAGACGATTTATTTTTTCCCGAATCTGACTTCTATGGTAGCGGTAGGCTGTGTATGGTTGCAGATTTTTGACAGCAAAAAAGGACCGGTGAATCAGTTCCTGATGAATCTTGGGATGGAGCATCCGCCAAAATGGTTCTGGGGTGTGGGAACCGCTTTGATCACTGTGGTTATTGTGGTTGTCTGGAAACAGGCAGGTTACTATATGGTGATGTTTATGGGAGGTTTGAAGAATATTTCACCCGATCTTTACGAAGCGGCCAAGATTGACGGAGCAAACTCCTGGCAGGCTTTCTGGCATGTGACCTGGCCGATGCTTTCTCCGACGACGTTTATGGTTACGATTCTGACATTTATTGCATCCTTCCAGGTATTTGATATCATCAATGTCACAACGGAAGGAGGGCCGGGCCGGGCGACGGAGGTTCTGGTCATGCGTATCTATAAAGAGGCCTTCAAATACGGCAGAATGGGATACGGTTCTGCCATCGGATATTTTCTGTTTCTGATCATTTTCGTTATCACGCTGATCCAGTGGCATGGACAGAAGAAATGGGTTGTTGAGTAGAAAGGGGTGAAGAACCATGAAAAATACGAAAACGAGAGTGACGGGCATCGTGATGTTTCTGCTGGCTTTGTTTGTCGCCTTTATCATGATCGTTCCCTTTGTCTGGATGGTCAGCGCATCCTTCAAGCTGAAAAAAGAAATTTTCAGTGTGCCGATCCGCTGGATTCCGGAGACGTTTCATATGGATAACTATGAAACAATCATGCAGAAGATCCCATTCCCGCGCTATTTTTTTAACACGTTTAAGCTGACCGTGAGCATTACGGCTCTTCAGGTGATCACCTGTTCCATGGCGGCCTTTGCATTTTCCAAATTACATTTTCCGGGAAGAGACAAGCTGTTCCTGGCTTATCTTGGAACCATGATGGTTCCCTGGCATGCCATTATGATCCCGCAGTTTATCGTGATCCAGAAACTGGGGCTTTATGATAATCACCTTTCGCTGATCCTGACAGGAGCTTTCAATGTGTTTGGTGTTTTCATCCTGCGACAGAATATGCTGAGTATTCCGGACAGTTTATGCGAAGCAGCCAAAATCGACGGCTGTGGCCCTTTTGGAATTTTCACCAAAATCGTGCTTCCGTTAACTAAGAGTGGACTGGCTACGTTGATCATCCTGACATTTAATAATGTCTGGAATGATTATATGGGCCCCATGATCTATCTGGACAGTGATAAAAACCGGACGATCCAATTGGGACTGGCAACCTTTAAAAGAGAGTTCGATACCAACTACGGAGCCATCATGGCAGGTACCGTAATTTCTCTGATCCCCATTGTCATTGTTTATGTGATCGCCCAGAAATATATTGTGGAAGGCATCGCATATTCGGGTGTAAAAGGCTAAAGAAAATAAGACAGAGAAGAACAACAGCGGACGGAGGCAGGAAAAGGCTTCTGACCGCTGTCTTTGTATGAGGAGGATAAGTATGGGATTTACATTTTTTCAGGATGAGAATGGAAAGGATTTTTTTCCAGTGGGACTGCAGGCGCATAATTCTTCTACCGGAACGGAGCTGATCGGAAAAGCCATTCAGGCGGTGAAAGCCTACGGTGGAAACTGCCTGGAAGCGCCGGTATACTGGTACCGCCTGGAGCCGGAGAAGGATGTCTACGAGATGGAGCTGGTGAAGGAACTCGTCGATGAGACGAGGGCAGAGGGGTTAAAACTGATCATTCTCTGGTTTGGTATGAGCAAAAACGGTCATCCGAACTATGTACCGGAGTATGTGAAAATGAATCCGGGAACTTATCGGCTGGTTATCGGGCCGGACGGAGGGACGCTGCCTGCTCTTTCCCCACACTGCGAAGAAACTCTTGAGAGAGATAAAAAAGCATTTCAGAAACTGATGGAATTTCTGAAAGTTTATGATGAAAAAGAACGGACCGTTCTGGCAGTACAGATTGAAAATGAGATGGGCTGTGCGGGAACGGACCGGGACTACTCGAAGGAAGCGGAGAGAGACTACTGGGAACCACTTCCAGAGGCACTGAAAAATGTGCATCTGGAGGACGATGGACGGGAACTGCTGAAGGGGAAAGAAAGGATTTCTCCCTGGAAAAAGCAGTTTGGAAGGTACGCGCACGAAGCTTTTCTGGCCTGGTATCATGCCGTCTATGTGGAACAGCTGGCCAAAGCCGGAAAAGCCGTTTTTCCCATTCCTCTGTATACCAACGTGATGGTGGGCGAGAACGGCTTTGAGGAAGCCGGAATCTGCTACAATGCCGGAGCCGCCGTGGGTCGTGTCCTCGATATCTGGAAAGCCGGAGCCCTCTCTCTGGATCTGATCTGCCCGGATATTTATAATGAGAACCGCCGGGAATTCTTAAGGATCTGCGGGCGCTATAACCGGTCGGACAATCCGCTTTTCATTCCGGAGTCACCGATCGGAGGTCAGGCAAACGCCATGAATGCCATTCTTGCAGTGGGAGAGATGGATGCTGTGGGTATCTGCTGTTTTGGAGCGGAGAGTGCCCTGGATGAAATGGGAGAGCTGAATGAGGATTGCCGGGATATGGCACTGACGATGAGGACACTTGCCTCTGTGACTCCGCTGCTCATGAAATACCGGAAGACCGGAAAGATTCATGCCATTGCGGAGGATGAATTTGAGACAAGTCATTATCTGAAGCTGGAAAATTATCATGTGGTGGTTCATTATCTCCATTCCCACCCGATGAATCTGGGATATATGGAGGATGTAAGTTCAGAGAAAGGGAAGAAGAAACGGGAGGTCAGAGGTCGGGGACTTTTGATCCAGACCGGGGAGCATGAGTTTTTCTTGGCCGGAGCCGGAATCGCCCTGGATTTCATCAAAAGACCGGACCCGTCTTCAGAAAACAGCTATCCACAGCTTACCTCCCGCTATGCGGGGCAACTGAACTTTCTGTCCGTGGAAGAAGGACATTTTGAAGGCGATATCTGGGTGAGAGACCGCTGCCGGAACGGCGACGAGACCAACTTCTCCCAGTATGTCCTGGAAGGACAGGTGATCCGCATCCGGCTGAATCCCTATACGGGTATGGAAGAAGTTCACTGAACTTGTCTCCCACCCCTTTTTGTGCTATCATCAGAACATGAGAAGAAAGGAGCGCGGTTGTCATGTTGAACTTAAATATTCCTGTAGGCATTTCAGATTTTTGGGAAATCCGGAAAAACAATTATTATTATGTGGATAAGACCGCGCTGATCAGCGAGCTTTTGAAGACGGCAGGGACGAAGGTGACACTGGTCACCCGGCCACGGCGTTTTGGAAAAACCCTGGGAATGAGCATGCTGGCTGATTTTTTTGATATCAGGATGGACAGCAGAGAGATTTTTGACGGGCTGGAGATAGCGAAAGATACGTATCTGTGTGAGAAATGGAGAAATAAATACCCTACGATCTTCCTTTCTTTCAAAGATGTGGATGGTCTTACTTTTTCCAGCGCTTATGACATGCTCTCTGTGACGATCACGGAGCTTTATAAGGAGCATCTCTATCTTCTTGAGAGTGAGAGAATCAGTGTGTATGACAAAGAGATCATCAGCCGGATCGCGAAAGAGGAGGCGTCAAAGACAGACATCAGAAAAAGCCTGGAACTTCTGATTCGTGTCATGCAACAGCATTATGGGAAAGAAGTGATCGTTCTTCTAGATGAATATGATGTTCCGTTGGCAAAAGCCAGCAGCAACGGGTATTATGAAGAGATGCTGGAAATCATTCGGAGTATGATGGGAATGGCTTTAAAAGATAATCGTTCCCTGAAGTTTGCAGTGATTACCGGTTGTTTAAAAATTGCAAAGGAGAGTATCTTTACTGGAATGAACAATTTGGTCTCCGATACGATCACAGATTCCAGATTAAACGAATATTTTGGTTTTACACAGGAAGATGTGGACCGTATGCTGCATGAGGCGGAGGCAGGAGAGTACGCTGCGGATATAAAGGCGTGGTATGACGGTTATCACTTTGGTGACTTTGATGTTTACTGTCCTTGGGATGTGATGAATTATTTGCGGGATCTTCAATATAATCCCGAGGCGAAACCTCGTGGGTACTGGCAGAATACCAGCGATAATGCGATTATCCGTTCATTTATCGATTATGCCGGCAGTAACATTACCCGGAAGTTGGAGACGCTTCTCGCAGGAGGCTTTATTATTCAGAGCATTGATGAAAATCTCACCTATGATTACCTTCACTCTTCAGAAGAAAATCTCTGGAGTGTCTTATATCTTACCGGATATCTGACCAAAATGAGAGAATCCGAGCTTTCGCAAAAATTACCGGATGAAACCTTTGCACTGACAATTCCAAATGCCGAGATTCGGGAAATTTTTGAAAAAACGGTGGTTCGCTGGTTCTCAGACAGTGCGAAAAACTGGAACAGGAAAGCACTCTTTGAGGCTGTCTGGAAGGGCGACAGTGAGAAGCTTACCAGAGAGATGAATCTGCTTCTTCGGAAGACGATCAGTTATCACGATTATCGGGAAGACTTTTACCATGCCTTTCTGGCTGGGATTTTTGCCGGAGCAGGCTATACTGTAGAGTCCAACCGGGAACACGGAGAGGGCAGAAGCGATGTGGTAGTCTATGATTCCGTAAATGGAAAAGCAGCAGTTTTTGAAGCAAAATATGCGAAAACGCTGGAAAAAATGGAAGCAGGCTGTGAAGAAGCACTGAAACAGATAGACAGCCGCAGATATGCGGAAGAGTTGGAAGATGAGTACGACAGCGTCCTTTGTTATGGAATTGCTTTTTTCAAGAAACGCTGTCTGGTAAGGAGAAAAGAGTAATGTTCCGGTTTCCGCCCTGCCTTTTCCATCTGGCTACCGGCTATTACTGTCCCGGCTGCGGCGGCACGAGGGCGATAACGTCCCTTCTTCACGGTCAGATTCTTAACTCCTTTCTCTATCACCCGGTTGTCCTCTATGCGGCGGGGCTTTTTCTGCGAATTTTCGTTGTTTCCGGTCTGGAGACTGTAAGAAGCGGCCATTTTTCCTGTAGCCAGAAGCTGAAAAAATATGA
The DNA here is from genome assembly GCF_003463065.1 of Blautia sp. OF03-15BH. Classification (GTDB taxonomy): domain Bacteria; phylum Bacillota; class Clostridia; order Lachnospirales; family Lachnospiraceae; genus Limivivens. The sequence continues at coordinate 17,297 of NZ_QSCM01000012.1, read as the reverse complement.
CATTTTCTGGATCCTTTTTCTTACGATCGCCCATTTCCTGCTCATCAACGCCTTAAAGGCTTTTTGGGGCCTGGATCTTCTGGAACAGATATGAAAAATCCCCTGTTTCCTTGCAAAAACAAGGAGCAGGGGATTTTTTTCATGTTAGATCGCCGGCCCCGGGGATGGAGAAGAACTCTGGCCGCCATAGGGATTGGAGCCGTAGGGGCTTGTTTCGTAGGGAGAGCTGCCGCTGTAGGGATCGCTGACATAGGGCGTGTCGTCGATGTAGGGAATCTCGGTCTCCGGCGTCTGCTGTTCACCGCCAGAAGAATTTCCATCTTCATCGTCACCGAAGAAATCTTTCAGGATATTGCTCTCGCCGTTATCCTGCGCTTCCGTTTCACTTCCGGAATTATAATATTCCATATAATCCTTCATTCTCTGCTGAAATTCAGGAGAAGAGAAAAGATCCTTATAATGATAGACCGTGTAGGAAGTAAGTCCGACCGTCAACACCAGACCGGCAGCAGAGATGCAAAGACCGGTTTTTGCACGGGTGGACATATGTTCCTTACGGCCTCTGGAAAGGAGAGCCAGCAGGATGCCGATAGCGGCACAGGGAATGGAAAGGTAGAAGCAGGTGCTTCCGATCAGGGCCAGGATGCCTAAGATGATGGCAGCCGTTTCCATACCGCTGTGAGCAGGCTCCGGGTTCTGATTGTAATCGTGATCGTTCATAAAAAAACCTCGTATTTTTCTGTAGAGTAAGGGTAATGCCTGTGACCAGTATACCGCAACCCTTCCGTCTCTTCAAGGGGAAAATCCCTTTAGGAACTTTACAATACTACAGCCTGCGTGGTAAAATGAGCCGTGAATCAGTCAGACAAAAAACAGAAAAGGAATTATTTCGAGGTGTAACAATGGAAATCAATAAGCAACTGGCAAAAGAACTGGAGGTTCAGGAGTGGCAGGTAGACGCTGCCGTGAAGCTCATCGATGAGGGAAACACGATCCCCTTCATTTCCCGTTACCGGAAAGAAGCCACCGGTTCCCTGAATGACGAAATTTTAAGAAAACTTTTTGAACGGCTGACCTATCTTCGAAATCTGGAAGAGAAAAAGCAGCAGGTTCTTTCTGTGATAGAAGAGCAGGGCAAACTGACACCGGAGCTGAAAAAACAGATCCTGGCAGCAGAGACCCTCGTGGTGGTGGATGATCTCTACCGCCCCTACCGTCCGAAACGGCGGACCAGAGCTACAATCGCAAAGGAAAAAGGTCTGGAGCCTCTGGCAAATCTCATCCGCCTGCAGCTGACAAAGCGTCCATTGGAGGAAGATGCAAAAGCTTTCCTTTCTGAGAAAAAAGAAGTCCTCACGGTGGAGGATGCCTTGAACGGAGCCAGAGACATTCTGGCAGAGGCCATTTCTGACGAGGCGGATTACCGGATCCATATCCGTGACCTCACAATGAAAGAGGGAACGCTCATTTCCACGGCGCGGGACGAGAAAGCCCAGTCCGTCTATGAGAATTACTACAGCTACGAAGAGCCGGTATCCAAAGTGGCAGGTCACCGGATCCTGGCGATCAACCGTGGTGAAAAGGAAAAATTCCTGACCGTAAAAGTGGGCGCTCCTGAGGAGCGGATCCTTCGTTATCTTGAAAAAATGGTGATCTCCAATGGAAATCCCCACACTACACCTGTGTTAAAAGAGGTCATTGCTGACAGCTACGGTCGTCTCATCGCCCCGGCCATCGAGCGTGAGATCCGCAACGTTCTGACGGAGAAGGCGGAGGATGGAGCTATCACAGTCTTCGGCAAAAACCTGACCCAGCTTCTGATGCAGCCGCCAATCGCAGGCCAGGTGGTCCTGGGCTGGGATCCGGCTTTCCGTACCGGCTGTAAACTGGCCGTTGTGGATGCCACCGGAAAAGTGCTGGATACCACGGTGATCTATCCAACAGCCCCCACGACGGAAAAGAAGATCCATGATGCCAAGGAGACACTGAAAAAGCTCATCTCCAAATATCATGTGACCCTGTTTTCCGTAGGAAACGGAACCGCATCCCGTGAGTCCGAGCAGATCATCGTGGAGCTCTTAAAAGAGATTCCGGAAAAAGTCCAGTATGTCATTGTTAATGAAGCCGGTGCGTCTGTTTATTCCGCCAGTGCCCTGGCTACGGAAGAGTTCCCGAATTTTGATGTGGGACAGAGAAGTGCCGCTTCTATCGCACGCCGTCTTCAGGACCCGCTGGCAGAACTTGTAAAAATCGATCCGAAATCCATCGGTGTAGGTCAGTATCAGCACGACTGTAATCAGAAAAAGCTGGGCGAAACCCTGACCGGTGTGGTGGAAGACTGCGTAAATAAGGTTGGCGTGGACTTAAATACCGCTTCTGCTTCCCTTCTGGGCTATGTTTCCGGTATCAGCAAGGCCATTGCGAAGAACATTGTCGCATACCGTGAGGAAAACGGCCGCTTCGGAACGAGAAAAGAGCTTCTCAAAGTTGCCAAACTGGGTCCGAAAGCCTACGAGCAGTGTGCCGGTTTCCTTCGGATCCCCGGTGGGGAGAATCTTTTGGATAACACCGGTGTTCATCCGGAGTCCTATGAGGCAGCAGAGAAACTTCTGAAGAGTCTTGGCTATAGTGCAGAGGATGTAAAGGGCGGAAATCTGAAAGATCTTGGCCGGAAGATCAGAGACTATAAGAAGACAGCAGAAACTCTTGGCATCGGTGAACCGACGCTCCGTGACATTGTCAAAGAGCTGGAGAAGCCCGGACGTGATCCCCGTGATGAGATGCCGCGTCCCATCCTTCGAAGCGATGTTATGGATATGAAGGATCTGAAACCTGGTATGATCTTAAAAGGAACGGTCCGCAATGTTATCGACTTTGGTGCGTTTGTGGATATCGGTGTTCATCAGGACGGTCTGGTGCACATTTCTCAGATGAGTGACAAGAAATTTGTCAAGCATCCGCTGGATGTAGTGAGTGTTGGAGATATTGTGGATGTCAGAGTACTGGATGTGGATCTGACTAAGAAGCGGATCTCTCTTTCCATGAAGCTGGGAGAGGAAAAACGATGAGCGAAAAGCCTTATTGGGAGGGAAAAGAGTATTCCTTCGTCTGTCATAAAGAATGTGAATATTTTCCCTGCCATAAAACCAACGATCCGGACAATTTCAACTGTCTGTTCTGTTACTGTCCGCTGTATGCGCTGGGGGATGCCTGCGGCGGTAATTTCCGTTTCACAGAGAAAGGTATTAAGGATTGTACCAACTGTCTCCTTCCCCATGTGCGGAAAAACTATGGCTATGTGACGGGAAAATACAGTGAGATCATGGAAGTTGCCGGGAAAAACCGGAAGGAAAACAGGGAGCTGATCCGGAAAACAGCGGAAGAACTGAAAGCTTTGACAGAGGAAGGCCTCACAGAGGAATCTGCTGAAAGCCGGAAAGACCGCCTGGAAAAAATCCGGGAACTGACGGAAAGACTTGTGGCTGCCAGTGGCGCGGATGCGTGTGAAAAATGATTCGAATACCCTTAAAAGGGGGTGAAAATATGCTGATTTTTATGAAACTCTGTTGTCTTTTCGTTATGGAAGTTTTTGCAGCAGTCATTTTTCTGGAAGGGATCCTTCAGTGGAAACAGAAAGAACCGGTGCGATTCTGGTCGGAAGAAGCAGCAGTGGAGGAAAGCCGTGTGAAAAATGTGGAAATCTATAACCGGGTTCATGGTTCGCTGTGGATAATTTTAGGCGGCGTTTCCATGGTCTCCCTGATCGTCAATTATCTGACGGGAACAGCGCATACCGGTTTCACGGTTCTCTGCGGGATCGTGGTCATGTTTCTGGTACACCAGATCTCATTGCTTTGCATGATGGAAAGATCAAAATAGGAAAAAGTTTTCGGCGGGCCAAAAGCCCGCCGCTTTCCTTAAATTTCCCTAAAAACATTGTAAGCCGCCTGCAAACGGATTATACTGAAGGAAAAGCAGAAAAAGACAGGAGGAAAAGCATCAGATGAATCCGACAGTCAGTATCATCGTCCCTGTGTATAACGGGGAACTTTTTCTGAAACGCTGTGTGGACAGCATTTTGAAACAGGATTATAAAGATTTTGAACTGATCCTGGCAGATGACGGAAGTACAGACGGTTCCGCCGCTATCTGTGATGAATATGCGGCATCAGATCCACGGGTTCTGGTGATCCATAAAGAAAATTCCGGTGTTTCCGATACCAGAAACCGGGCTATGCGCCATGCAAAAGGAACGTATCTCCAGTTTGTGGACTGTGACGACTGGCTTACTGTGGATGCCACAGGGCTTATGACGAAGGCTGCCATGGAGCATGAAAGCGATCTGGTGATTGCCGACTTTTATCGGGTTTCCGGAAAAAAAGTTTCCCGAAAAGGCGACATTGAGGAAGAGAGGGAACTGAACCGCGAAGAATTTGCCGGGTTTATGATGGAAAAACCGGCCGATTTTTATTACGGTGTTCTCTGGAACAAGCTTTTCCGCCGGGAACTGGTAGAAAAATATCACCTTTATATGGATACCGGAATCAGCTGGTGTGAGGATTTTATGTTTAATCTGGAATATATCCGTCAGGCGGAGCGGTTTTATGTGCTCCGTTCTCCGGTCTATTATTATGTGAAGACCAAAGGTTCTCTGGCCAGTCAGGGAATGAGTCTTTCCAAAACGATCCAGATGAAACGTATGGTCTTTGAGTATTACAACAGTTTTTACAAACATGTGCTGGAAGAGGAGGAATATGAGAAAAACCGCTTACAGGTTTATCGTTTTCTGGTGGATGCGGCACGCGACGGCATCGTTCCTCCGGTGATCTTTCCAGGCTCTGTCCGGTTGGGGGAGGAACAGCAGTGTCTGGATAAATGTCTTTCTGACAAACACAGAAAACGAGAAAAACGTCCGCTTTACAGAAACAGAAAAAAAGCTTATACTGAGAAATGGCAATAACTATTTTGGGAGAAGGAGTACAAACGAAAATGAAGTATGATTTTACGACAATCTATGACCGCCACGGAATGGATGCCCTGGCAGTCGATGCGATGGGAGACGGTCATGCACCGGATCTTCCGAAGGAGGGATTTGATGCCATTCCCATGTGGGTGGCCGATATGAATTTTGCTACCGTTCCTACCGTACAGGAAGAAATGATCAAGAGGATCCAGCATCCGCTGTTCGGTTATTTTCCGGCATCAGAGGAATATTTTGATTCTATTATCCGCTGGCAGAAGATCCGGAATGGTGTTGATGGTCTGAGCAGAGAGCATATCGGTTATGAGAACGGCGTCCTCGGCGGAGTGATTTCCGCGCTTGGTGCTTTTGCAGTTCCGGGAGACAGTGTGCTGCTTCACAGTCCTACTTATGTTGGTTTTACACGCTGCATCACTGACAGCGGTTTCCATATCGTACACAGCCCGTTGAAAAAAGACGAAAACGGCGTATGGCGTATGGATTATGAGGATATGGATGCAAAACTGAAGGCAAATAAGATCCATGTGGCAGTTTTCTGCAGCCCCCACAATCCCTGCGGCCGTGTCTGGGAAAAATGGGAGATCGAGAAAGCCATGGAAGTCTACAGAGCGAATGACTGCGTGGTGATTTCCGATGAGATCTGGTCTGACCTGATCCTTCCCGGAAACCATCATACGCCGACTCAGAGCGTCAGCGAGGATGCCAGCAACCGTACGATTGCTTTTTATGCGCCGACCAAGACATTCAATCTGGCCGGACTGGTGGGAAGTTATCATATCGTTTATAATAAATATCTCCGGGACCGCCTGATCTCCAAGGCTGAGAAAACAGAGTATAATTCCATGAACGTTCTTTCCATGCATGCCCTTATCGGTGCTTACCGGCCGGAAGGCTATGAGTGGGTGGACGAACTTTGTCAGGTCATTGACGGAAACATGGAGTTCGCCTGCAATTATATCAGAGAACACTTTGAGGGCGTCCGTGTGAGCCGTCCCCAGGGAACCTACATGCTTTTCGTGGATTTTGAAGGCTGGTGCCAAAAGACTGGAAAAAGCATGGATCAGCTGATCAAGGCCGGCTGGGATGTTGGTGTAGCATGGCAGGATGGCAGACCCTTCCATGGCGAATATTGCATCCGTATCAATCTGGCACTTCCTCTTTCCAGAGTGAAAGAAGCTTTTGACCGCCTGAATAAATACGTGATCAACGCATAAAGAAAACGAACAGAAAGACAGACTGGAGATAGAAAATCCAGCCTGTCTTTTTTTGCTTGCATTTTTCGTCAAAGAGGTATACAATACAACAAATAAATATCAGCACTCAACTTAAACGAGTGCTAACAAAAAGGAGGAGTGACAGATGATGTTTACAATGCCGGTCTATGATATGATGCTGCTTCCGGGTGTAACGTTCTATTTTAAAAATGATATTTTTCAGCAGATGGGCAGTCAGGATGCCAAAACCGGAGATGATGTCCTTTTCCTGATGCAAAGATCGGATAAAGACAGAAAAGACCTGACAGCAGAGGATTTTTATCCCATTGGTATTTCTGGAAAACTGGATTCTCAAGACAGTGAGGGAAATATCAGGATACGGACATTGGCAAGAGTGGATGTTTCCGATCTGGAAATGACAGAGGATGGAGTCCTGGCCAATGCAAGTATCCGGCCGGAAACGGAAGATATCAGCGCCGAGGAAGAAAAAGAAATTTTTGAACGGGTAAAAAATGTCCTTTTAAATTATATCAGCCAGTTCCAGTGGGGCGTGCTGGCTCAGAATTACATTCTTCACTGGAAAAATCTGGAAGAGATGCTTTGTGCAGTTTCCGGTTATGTCCACATTCCCTGGGAGGATAAATACCATATCCTGGAGACGGATTCCAGAAAAGAACGCTGCGAGCTCATCGAAAAAGCCATCCGGGAGGCAATTGAGGTGAACCGGGTAGGCATGGAGGCGGAAAATGCCCAGAAAGAGGACCATGACCGTCTTTATCGGGAGGCCGCTCTGAAAAAACAGATCGAACTTCTGCAGCAGGAGCTTGATGATATGCATCCGGAAAATATTTCCGATGTGCGTCGCTTTGAACAGAAGATCGAAGCTTCCGGTATGAGCGGAGAAGCCAGAAAAGAAGCGGAAAAGATCCTGAACCGAATGAAACAGGAGGGACAGGAGGGCCATGAGTATGGGATCCATTATGAGTATCTGGACTTTATGACTTCCCTTTCCTGGAAGCAGGAACCTGCTGCCAAGATCGATCTGAACGAGGCAGAAAAAATACTGGATGAGGATCACTACGGGCTTCGTAAGGTGAAAGAAAGGATCATCCAGCAGCTTGCAGTCATGGCGTTGAATAAGAAGCAGTCCGGTTCCGTCCTGCTTTTTGTGGGAGCTCCCGGTACGGGTAAAACCAGCATCGGCCAGAGCATTGCCAGAGCTCTTGGGAGAAAATGTGTCCGGATCAGCCTGGGCGGTGTTCGTGATGAGGCTGAGATCCGTGGTCACAGAAGAACCTATGTGGGAGCGATGCCGGGCCGGATCATGCAGGGCATGCAGAGGGCCGGAGTCATGAATCCGGTGATGGTCCTGGATGAAGTGGATAAGCTTTCCAAAGATTATTCCGGAGATCCGGCCAGTGCCCTTCTGGAAGTGCTGGATCCGGAACAGAACAATACCTTCGCAGATCACTATATGAATGTGCCCTATGACCTTTCAAACGTGTTCTTTGTCTGCACAGCGAACTCGGCAGATACGATTCCGGAACCGCTTTTGAACCGTATGGAAGTGATCCAGTTTCCTGGCTATACGGCAGTGGAGAAATTTCAGATCGCCAGAAGACATCTTCTTCCGAAGGCCATGAAAAAAGCCGGGATCAAAACGCAGAATCTCAAAGTTACAGACGGTGCCATCAAGCGGCTGATCAGCGGTTACACGGCGGAAGCAGGAGTACGCGGACTGAAAAAGCAGCTGGATGTTCTTTGCCGGAGTGCGGCAGTAAAACTGGTAAAGGGAGAACAGAAGAGCATTACCGTCAGTGAAAAACGGCTGCCGGCTTTCCTGGGGCGTCACGAGATCCGGCATGAGCATGTACTTGCAAATAAGGAGCCGGGTGTTGTGACAGGTCTGGCCTGGACAGCAGCAGGAGGTGAGATCCTTTTCATCGAAACCTCTCTGTCTCCGGGAAAAGGCAATCTCATTCTTACCGGTCAGCTGGGGGATGTGATGAAGGAATCTGCCCGGATTGCCTTAAGTCTGGTCAAACACATGTATCCGAAAGAGGCGGCCCTGCTCGAAGATCACGATCTTCACATTCATGTTCCTGCCGGTGCCGTTCCAAAAGACGGTCCCTCTGCCGGTATCACCCTGACTACGGCTCTGGTTTCTCTTCTGACAGGAAAGCCGGTAAGTCCGGAGTTTGCCATGACTGGAGAAGTCTCACTGACAGGCCGTATCATGCCCATCGGAGGTCTTCCGGAAAAACTGATGGCAGCGGAGCGCGCCGGAGTAAAGACAGTCTTCATCCCTGAGGAAAACGAAGAAGATCTGGAAGAGGTGGCAAAAGAAGTCAAAGAAAAACTTACGATCCTTCCGGTGGGAAAAGTTACAGATGTCCTGGAAAGAGTCTTGCAATCTTAAAAAAACAGGTATATAATAAGCGCGAACAGAAAAAAGATTCTTCGGGGCGAGGTGTGATTCCTCACCGGCGGTAAAGTCCGCGACCCGCGATTAGCGGTTGATTTGGTGCAATTCCAAAACCGACAGTATAGTCTGGATGAGAGAAGAATGCTGCAGAAGCTGCTGTATGTGTATGAGTCCCGGGTATCTTTCCGATACCCGGTTTCTTTTTTTCAGCGGTTATGCAGTCATAGCGGAGACTCTCTTTTCTGAAATACGGGTTTGCCCGAAAGAGAAAAGGAGACAAAAAATGAGTTCCAACACAGCAGCAAAAACATCTGCAAACAGTATCACAAAAACAAGGATGATGGTTCAGATCGCCATGCTTTCCGCGATATCGGTAATCCTGATGCTTTTCGATATCCCGCTTCCCTTTGCACCTTCTTTTTATAAGATCGATCTCAGTGAGGTGCCCATTCTCATCGGCTGTTTTGCCATGGGACCGGCAGCAGGAGTTGCAATCGAAGCATTAAAGATCCTTCTGAACTTCATCATCAGCGGTACGATAACAGCAGGTGTTGGTGAAGTGGCAAACTTTGCCATCGGCTGTTCCATGGTACTGCCGGCAGGTCTGATCTACCGTTATCACAAGACCAGAAAACAGGCGATCATCGGAATGGCAACAGGAACCGTATCCATGGCAGTCATTGGAGGACTTTTGAATGCATTTGTTCTTCTGCCTGCTTATGCAGCACTTTTCGGAGGCATGGATGCCATTATCGGAATGGGAACGGCTGTCAATAAAAATATCACCGGACTTCAGAGCTTTGTGCTTCTGTCCGTGGTACCTTTTAACCTTGTAAAAGGTGTGGTCGTCTCTCTCGTGACCTTCCTTCTTTACAAACATGTGAGCCGGGTTCTGATCCATCAGGCGTAAATAAAGGAGAAACGGAAGCTATGCCGGAAATTAAAAATGTAACAAGAAAAACAGAAAATCCATATGTGAATCTCTATGAGCTGGAGACAAAAGACCGTGTCGGCCATGACAAAAAGTATTATGTGGCTTCCCGTGCAAAGACCGTTGCGGATCTGAAGCTTTCCACACATAATGAAAAGCCTGACGGTGTGATCATCTACGGACTTTCCAGAGAAAAAGACAAGGTTCTTTTGGTCCGTCAGTACCGCTACAGTCTGGACGAATACATTTATGAATTTCCGGCTGGGCTTGTAGATCCCGGAGAGGATTTCCGTCAGGCAGCTGTCCGTGAGGTAAAAGAGGAGACCGGCCTGACACTGGAGCCGCTCCAGCTGGAAAATGGTTATGAGCGTCCTTATTTTACCACTGTGGGAATGACAGATGAGTGCTGTTCCACTGTCTTTGGTTATGTCAGCGGAATTTTAAGCAGCGAAGGCGAGGAGGATACAGAAGACATCGAAGCTCTTCTTGTTGACCGGGAAGAAGCGAAAAGGATCCTCAAAGAGGAACGGGTGGCTATCATGGATGCCTATATGCTCATGCATTTTGTGGCAGATGACGATCCCTTTGCATTTCTGGAAAAATGAAAAAGTACCGTGAAAGCCCGTCTTTCACGGTACTTTTTTTGTGGCGCGGTTGACAAAGAATCTTCAGATGGGGTATTCTTTACTCGTATCAATCAGTAAAAAACCGCAGAAAGGTGAAAATATATGGTAATCGAGACAAGAAGCCCTGAGGAAACGTTTCAGTTTGGCGAAAAGCTGGGCCGTGAGGCGAAACCGGGGCAGATTTATACATTGAACGGCGATCTTGGTACAGGAAAGACTGTTTTCACGCAGGGCTTTGCAGCAGGGCTTGGCATTACAGAGCCGGTAAACAGCCCGACTTTTACGATCGTACAGATTTACGAAGAAGGACGCATGCCCTTTTATCATTTTGATGTATACCGCATCGGGGATGTGGAAGAGATGGATGAGGTCGGCTATGAAGACTGCTTTTATGGAGAAGGCGTCTGCCTCATTGAGTGGGCAGAACTGATTGAGGAGATCCTGCCGGAGCATGTCATTGCAGTGACCATCGAAAAAGACCTGGAACAGGGATTTGATTACAGAAAAATCACACTTACCGGTCTTGACTGAGAGAACGGGACTTTGCTTGCATCACTTTTCACGATGTAGTATAATTCATCTGACTTTTAAGATTAGAGGTAACTTTTTATGAAAATATTAGCTCTTGACAGTTCTGGTCTTGTGGCCTCTGTAGCAGTGGTGGAAGATGAAAAACTGCTTGCAGAATATACGGTAAATTACAAGAAAACGCATTCTCAGACCCTGCTCCCTATGCTGGATGAGATCGGGAAAATGATTGATCTGGATCTTTCTGCCATAGATGCGATTGCTGTGGCCGCAGGCCCGGGATCCTTTACCGGTCTTCGGATCGGTTCCGCTACGGCAAAAGGTCTGGGACTTGCTCTGGATAAACCACTCATCGCAGTGCCGACCGTTGATGCACTGGCTTATAACCTTTATGGTACGGACAAGCTGGTCTGCCCGATCATGGATGCCAGACGGAACCAGGTTTATACGGGTGTTTATGCTTTTGATGACAGGACATTGAAGGTTTTGAAACCTCAGATGGCAGTTTCTGTGGAAGAACTGACAGAAATGCTGAATGAAATGGGACAGGAGGTCCTTTTCCTCGGAGATGGTGTCCCGGTTTATCAGAAGCTTATCGATGAAAGAATGAAAGTACCCTTTCATTACGTCCCGGCACACTTGAATAAGCAAAGAGCGGCAGCAGTGGCAGCTCTGGCAGAGATTTATTTCCGGGAAGGAAAAACAGAACATGCCAGAGATCACCAGCCGGATTATCTCAGGCTTTCCCAGGCAGAACGCGAACGGGCGGCAGCGGAGAACGGCTCATGCTGATCCTTCGACAGATGGAAGAAAAAGATCTTCCACAGGTGGCAGCCATTGAGGCTTCTGTTTTTTCGCAGCCCTGGAGTGAGCAGGGGTTTTGCGATGCCCTCATGCAGAAGGACTGCCTTTATCTGGTGGCAGCGGAAGAGGAGAAGATCCTGGGCTATTGCGGTCTTTATCAATCCTTTGAAGAGGCGGATATCACCAATGTGGCGGTAATGGAAACAGAGAGGGGAAAAGGTGTGGCCCGTGCCATGCTGACGGAACTTCTGGAGCAGGGAAAAATGCGCGGTATTGCACATTTTACGCTGGAAGTCCGGGTAAGCAATGCAGGTGCGATCCATCTTTACGAAGGACTGGGCTTTGCTTCTGCAGGTGTACGCAAAAATTTTTATGATTGTCCGAAAGAGGATGCAATGATCATGTGGCGTCATGAAGCACTGGATGGAATTCCCACTGTACGCAGCCGGTCTGACTGTTTATAATGGAGCAGTAGAACGGAATGCAAAAGGGAGGATACCGATGAGAAAAGAACATGTGATTTACTGTAACCGTTGTGGGAGACAACTGAAAGGGACAGACGGTACCCCTGTGGAGGAAGGGCTTCATGTAGAAAAAAGCTGGGGATATTTTTCGGGAAAAGACGGAGAGATCCATAGTTTTGATCTCTGTGAGTCCTGTTACGATCTTTTGGTGCAGGATTTTCAGATCCCACCGGAGAAAAAAGAACAGAAAATTTTGATCTGAACGCAGAATAAGCAATCTCCTGCTTCAGGTGAGCGGAGTACTAAGCGGTGGGGCGGGGGATGCTGACGGTCCGGGAAAAAGAGGAAACGGGCTGTGATTACGAAAAAACGAGGAAAACAGGTGGAAATAAGAGATTCTGCCTGCAGATGAGGAGAGTATAAATGCTTGATGTATGTTTATTGGGAAGCGGCGGAATGATGCCTCTTCCCTATCGGTGGCTGACAGCCCTGATGATGAGATATAATGGCAGCAGTGTGCTCATCGATTGTGGTGAAGGCACACAGATCGCCATCAAGGAAAAAGGCTGGAGTTTTAAACCGATCGATGTGATCTGTTTTACTCATTATCACGGCGATCATATCAGCGGTCTCCCGGGGCTTCTTCTGACCATGGGAAATGCAGACCGTCAGGAACCGCTGACTCTCATCGGACCCAAAGGACTGGAACGTGTGGTATCGGCGCTCAGAGTCATTGCACCGGAACTGCCCTTTGAAATCCGTTATAAAGAGATACACGGACCGGAAGAAACCTTTGAGATGGATGGTTATCGTCTGAAAGCTTTCCGTGTCAATCATAATGTGCTTTGCTATGGTTATACCTTTGAGATCGACCGGAACGGACGGTTTGATGCGGTCAGAGCAAAAGAACAGGGCATTCCTTTAAGATTGTGGAATCCGCTTCAGAAAGGACAGACGATAGAGTTTGAAGGGAAAGTGTATACTCCGGACATGGTGCTTGGTCCATCCAGAAAAGGACTGAAGCTTACCTATACGACAGATACCAGACCGACCAAATCCATTGCGGAAAATGCGGCCGGATCGGATCTTTTTATCTGTGAAGGCATGTATGGAGAGCCGGATAAGGAGCAGAAAGCCGTTGAATACAAACATATGACATTCAAAGAAGCGGCACGTCTGGCAAAAGAAGCTCAGGTGAAGGAGCTCTGGCTGACACATTACAGTCCCTCTCTGACAAGACCGGAAGAATTTATGGACAGCGTGCGGAACATATTTCCGAACGCCTGGCCCGGAAAAGACGGAAAATCTGTAGACCTTACGTTTGAGGAGGATTAAAAAGTGAAAGAAAAAAAGGATATCGTGATTCTCGGGATCGAGAGTTCCTGCGATGAGACGGCTGCATCTATAGTCAGAAACGGCAGAGAGGTTTTGTCTAATGTGATCTCATCTCAGATTGCCCTTCATACGCTTTACGGTGGTGTGGTTCCCGAGATCGCTTCCAGAAAACATATCGAAAAAATCAATGTGGTGATCGAGCAGGCTCTTTCAGAAGCACAGATGACGCTGGATGATCTGGATGCCATTGGTGTTACCTATGGTCCCGGCCTTGTAGGAGCACTTCTTGTAGGAGTGTCTGAGGCAAAGGCGATCGCATATGCCAAAAAACTGCCTCTTATCGGTGTACATCATATCGAAGGTCATATTTCTGCCAATTATATAGAAAATAAAGATCTGGAACCACCTTTTGCCTGTCTGGTGGTATCCGGAGGGCATACCCACCTGGTTATCGTGAAGGATTATGGGAAATATGAGATCGTAGGACGGACAAGAGATGATGCGGCAGGAGAAGCTTTTGACAAAGTGGCCCGTGCCATCGGTCTGGGTTATCCGGGTGGTCCGAAGATCGATCGGGTTTCCAAAGAGGGAAATCCGGATGCGATCGCATTCCCGAGGGCGAAAGTGGCTGACTCTGCCTACGATTTTAGCTTCAGCGGACTGAAATCTGCCGTTTTGAATTATCTGAACGGCTGTAAGATGAAAAATATTCCCATTGTTCAGGCGGACGTGGCGGCTTCCTTTCAGAAAGCAGTTGTGGACGTTCTGGTTGATCATGCCATGCATGCAGTAGAAGAGTATGGCTTTAAAAAATTTGCCATCGCAGGTGGTGTGGCTTCCAACTCGGCTCTTCGTGCAGCCATGGAAGAAGCCTGCAGAAAACGTGGTGTGGCATTTTACCATCCCTCACCTGTTTTCTGTACGGACAATGCGGCTATGATTGGATCTGCGGCTTATTATGAGTATCTTGCCGGTACCAGAAGCGGCTGGGATCTGAATGCAGTGCCGAATCTGAAACTGGGTGAACGCTAAATGCACAAAAGGAGGGATGAATGATGAAAAACGTAGGAATCGTACTGGCAGCGGGCCGCGGGAAACGAATGCATACGACAGTACAGAAACAATATCTGCTTCTTTGCGGAAAACCTGTTCTTTACTATTCTCTGAAGGTTTTTCAAGATTGTCCTTTTATAGATGAGCTCATCCTGGTGACGGGAAAAGACGAGATCGACTATTGTCAGGAAGAAATTGTCAGAAAATTCAATCTGGATAAGGTAAAGAAGATCGTTCCGGGAGGAAAAGAACGCTATCACTCCGTATACGAAGGTTTGAAAGCTGCCGGAGAGTGTGGACTTGTCTTTATCCATGACGGAGCAAGACCTTTTGTGGATCAGGGAATCCTTGAACGGACGCGGAATGCGGCAGAAGCATTCCGTGCCTGTGTGGCCGGTATGCCGGTAAAGGACACGATCAAGCTCAGCGATGGCAGTGGAACTGCGGTGGAAACGCCCCGGAGAGATCTGGTGTGGATGGTCCAGACACCGCAGGTCTTTGACTGTGCGCTGATCCGTGAGGCTTACCGGAAGCTGATGGAGTCAGATGGAACTCTGGCGGTTACGGATGATGCGATGGTACTGGAAACAATGGAAGGGAAAAAGGTTCATCTGGTAGAAGGCTCTTATCGGAATATTAAGATCACAACACCAGAAGATCTGCTCGTTGGAGAGGCATTTTTGAAGGCGGAAAACGCATAAATACGGCCATTTTCACCATTGTGAAAACTTTTTTGAAAAAAAGTGAAATTTCCTGTTGACAAAAATGAGAAATACTGGTATCATACCAAATGTGCCGATGAGAAACAACAAAACAGCACTGACCTGGAGAGGTATCGAAGTGGTCATAACGAGGCGGTCTTGAAAACCGTTTGTCCGCAAGGGCGCGTGGGTTCGAATCCCACCCTCTCCGCTCAACGGACAAATTTCCGATAAATATTTGAACAAGCACTACTTAGTAAGTAGGGCAACTTGGAGAAGTACCCAAGCTGGCCGAAGGGGCTCCCCTGGAAAGGGAGTAGGTCGTTAACAGCGGCGCGAGGGTTCAAATCCCTCCTTCTCCGTTTCACAGAAAAAGATTTAAAAAACTTCAAAAAAGTTCTTGACAAATCAAAACTTCTGTGATACACTTTAAGAGCTGCCGCAACAGCGATGGCGAAGATAAGAACCTTGATAACTGAACAGTGACATATCCTTGAAAGTTCAAAAGAATTTAGTTCTTAAAGAACAAAACCAAAGTAAATAAAACGGGATAAAATTTAGCCAAGCGAAAATTTGATCCTGGACAAACTTTTTTAGAGAGTTTGATCCTGGCTCAGGATGAACGCTGGCGGCGTGCTTAACACATGCAAGTCGAGCGAAGCACTTATGGAGATTCTTCGGATGATCCATTTGTGACTGAGCGGCGGACGGGTGAGTAACGCGTGAGTAACCTGCCTCATACAGGGGAATAACAGTTAGAAATGACTGCTAATGCCGCATAAGCGCACAGGACCGCATGGTCTGGTGTGAAAAACTCCGGTGGTATGAGATGGACTCGCGTCTGATTAGCTAGTTGGTGAGGTAACGGCCCACCAAGGCGACGATCAGTAGCCGGCCTGAGAGGGTGAACGGCCACATTGGGACTGAGACACGGCCCAAACTCCTACGGGAGGCAGCAGTGGGGAATATTGCACAATGGGGGAAACCCTGATGCAGCGACGCCGCGTGAGTGAAGAAGTATTTCGGTATGTAAAGCTCTATCAGCAGGGAAGAAAATGACGGTACCTGACTAAGAAGCCCCGGCTAACTACGTGCCAGCAGCCGCGGTAATACGTAGGGGGCAAGCGTTATCCGGATTTACTGGGTGTAAAGGGAGCGTAGACGGCTTTGCAAGTCTGACGTGAAAATCCGGGGCTCAACCCCGGAACTGCGTTGGAAACTGTGAGGCTTGAGTGCCGGAGAGGTAAGCGGAATTCCTAGTGTAGCGGTGAAATGCGTAGATATTAGGAGGAACACCAGTGGCGAAGGCGGCTTACTGGACGGCAACTGACGTTGAGGCTCGAAAGCGTGGGGAGCAAACAGGATTAGATACCCTGGTAGTCCACGCCGTAAACGATGAATACTAGGTGTTGGGGGACAAAGTCCTTCGGTGCCGCCGCAAACGCATTAAGTATTCCACCTGGGGAGTACGTTCGCAAGAATGAAACTCAAAGGAATTGACGGGGACCCGCACAAGCGGTGGAGCATGTGGTTTAATTCGAAGCAACGCGAAGAACCTTACCAAGTCTTGACATCGATTCGCCGGGACTGTAATGAGTCCTTTCCCTTCGGGGACGAAGAAGACAGGTGGTGCATGGTTGTCGTCAGCTCGTGTCGTGAGATGTTGGGTTAAGTCCCGCAACGAGCGCAACCCTTATCTTCAGTAGCCAGCAAGTGAAGTTGGGCACTCTGGAGAGACTGCCAGGGACAACCTGGAGGAAGGTGGGGATGACGTCAAAT
>NZ_QSCM01000012.1:0-446 GCF_003463065.1 Blautia sp. OF03-15BH | reverse complement strand
ACCCTTATCTTCAGTAGCCAGCAAGTGAAGTTGGGCACTCTGGAGAGACTGCCAGGGACAACCTGGAGGAAGGTGGGGATGACGTCAAATCATCATGCCCCTTATGACTTGGGCTACACACGTGCTACAATGGCGTAAACAAAGGGAAGCAGCCCTGTGAAGGTGAGCAAATCCCAAAAATAACGTCTCAGTTCGGATTGTAGTCTGCAACTCGACTACATGAAGCTGGAATCGCTAGTAATCGCGAATCAGAATGTCGCGGTGAATACGTTCCCGGGTCTTGTACACACCGCCCGTCACACCATGGGAGTCGGTAACGCCCGAAGTCAGTGACCCAACCGCAAGGAGGGAGCTGCCGAAGGCGGGACTGGTAACTGGGGTGAAGTCGTAACAAGGTAGCCGTATCGGAAGGTGCGGCTGGATCACCTCCTTTCTAAGGAAAAGAA
>NZ_QSCM01000011.1 GCF_003463065.1 Blautia sp. OF03-15BH | reverse complement strand
TGAAGCGGAATGGCGCTCCGTTCCTCTGGAACGGATGCGCAGTTCTTGCGTAATATGCAGCCACCTATTACAGTCATATCCATACGCTGTTTTCGTTATACACTTTATCTCTTAAACAGCAGGATATCCTGTGTAATATGTGCTTTCTTCCTTCCACCGGTATTTCTGCCCGTATATTTGCCAAATGGCTGGAATTGCCCACACTAAATGAGATCAACGATTTAATTGAGACTGGTTTTGTCCAAACAACAAAACGTCGCACTATCTCTCTGCATCCGATGATTCAGGAAATCACCCTTTCAGAGACAAAACCATCTGTAACTCGTTGCCACATATTACTGGATTCTTTACAGCACATATGTTTAATGCATGGAATGGAAGTAGCTTATTACAAAAAGCTATTTCAAACAATCGGAAATATCATAGAATTGATTGAAAAGGATGATATACCAAAGTATCTGCTTTTTCTGGAAAATGCATTTCCATACATGGATAACTATAACTACCACAAAGGTATGAATGGAATCATTCAGGAACTAACGGGGCTGTTAAAGACAAAAAACATTGGCACCGATTCTGACCGGGCATTGTTACTGGATTTTCAGGCTACTCTTGAAATCAAGCCAGAAAAAGCAATAAAACTGGAAAAGGATGCACTTGCCCAGATAGAAAATATCACTGCTGACAATGCTCGCCTTGTTTCCAACCTTCATGCCAATCTCGGTGGACTTTACCGCATGAACGGTCATCCCGATCTTGCAAGAGAACACATGGAAAAAAGTATCTCACTGCTTGACCAATTTAACCTGCTTCATATAAATGACAGCATACCTCAGATTGCCAATTATGCAATGTTCCTGACAGAACAGCAGGAACCCGAAAGAGGAATCTCTGAATTGCAAAAATTATCCGGCATCATCAAGGAATACCATTCCGATGACTGTCTGGATTATGCCAAAGTTCAGGAAACCCTTGGAACCATTTATCTGATGACTGCCAATCTTCCGCAAGCCAAAACACATTTTAAAAGAGCTTTCAAAATATATGAAAATATCTGGGCTGATGAACCAGAAATGATTGAAGCAAAATATCAGGAAATTCAGGAGTTATATCCACAGATTGGATTTTTCATTGGAAAAAATCTATCCGGTCTTTTAACAAAATAAGCATAATTTACGGCGGGCAACTTGCCCGCCGTTATATTCAACTATTCGTCAAATAAATATATGCATCTTCCAAAGTGATATCATTATCCAGGACACAATTCTCATTTGGCTTTCCTTTGCTTAATACTTTCATATGAATTCCATTTTCTACATACTGCTTAGATGATATAGAATAATTGGCTTCTAACAAACGGGCTTCTTCTGCATTTTGTACCGTACAATTCCAAACACAGCCCCTTGCATTTTCCAGCAACCCACTCACGCTTCCAGAATATAAAAAACTTCCCTTTTTCATAATGGCAAGCTGTGTACAGGTTGCTGCTAAATCTTCTACTACATGAGTGGAAAACAGCACAGTTCTATCCTTTGAAAAATCAACCAAAAGATTGCGGATCCTGATTCTTTCTTCCGGATCTAACCCGGTGGTAGGTTCATCAATAATCAAAAAATCCGGATTATTAAGAAGTGCCTGTATGAGTCCGACACGTCTCTTCATACCACCAGATAATTGCCGCATTTTTTTATTCTGATGCTCTGTAAGAGAAGTCTTTTCCAAATAATAGGTAATTCTTTGTTTGAGGTCATTTGTGGATACTCCTGATAGTCCACCCATATATACAAGGCATTCTTTCACCGTAAGATTCGGATATAAGTCGATTTCCTGTGGAAGATAACCAATCTTTTTCTGTATTTTTTCATAATTTCCCTCGTTATACAGAATTCCATCAAGGGAAACCATTCCTTCCGTTTGTTTTAAAACAGTTGTAAGAACCCTCATCAAAGTGGTTTTTCCAGCACCATTCTCTCCCAAAAGTCCGTAAATTCCCTTAGGTATTTCAAGAGATGCCTTATTTACTGCAACTACACCATTTTTAAATCTAACTGTTAAATCATTTATTCTAATACTCATAATCTATCCCCTTTTCTTTAAAGCCATTGGTAATACTGCAAATAAAAGCTGACCCACTATAAAAGACACAAGTGTTCCATAAATCCAACTCTCGGACATTAATTGAGTAGGTTCACAAAAGCTGAAAGAAAACAATCCCAGATTTCCGAAAAATGAACTTCCCGCTTTTGATATAAGTCCAATGACAATTCCAAACAAACATCCTATACCTGCCCACATATTTCCAAGCAATGTACACAAAATCACAGAGCATATACTCCAAAGCCAGATGGTTCCGAACATTGCAATGGAAAATAAAAGGAATATCTGAGTGCCCGAAACGCCTTCGTTTACACTGCCCGGTTTTTGCCAGAAAAACAAAACATATCCAACACAGGAAAGTATTAATAAATATAATATTTGAACGCACACTCTCTGTGATATTACTTTTAACTGCTTTTTTTGATCATACAAATGAAATACATCGGCACGCTTACTTTTTACTTCCATCAAATATGTGTCACTACAAAAAATAATTGTTAAAAATGCTATTGGAGACTGAATCGCTGAACCGATTTCTTCATAGTATATAATCGGATGAATAGCACACAATATCAGTATAAATGCACATGAATAAAAAATCTTATATAACGACAGGCAGTTTTTTAGTTCCGTTTTCAATGAACCCTCCTCCTTTTCCAGATTGTAACAGAAATACATACTAATATAACTGATGAAATTACAAGAATAATCTGATTTATGTTTGACATTTTGGCTACATGTGTTTCAAAAAATCTGCCAGGGAATCGCACCATAATAGAGAACGGTCTCATATAATAAATATCATTCTTCATGGTCA
The DNA here is from genome assembly GCF_003463065.1 of Blautia sp. OF03-15BH. GTDB lineage: Bacteria > Bacillota > Clostridia > Lachnospirales > Lachnospiraceae > Limivivens. The sequence goes on along the minus strand of NZ_QSCM01000011.1, from coordinate 93,135 downwards.
GCATATTTGAATATATAATGTGTAAAAACAAGATTGGTGCTGCCGGAAGCGGATTTTTAAATATTAATGCTGTAATTGTATAGACACAACATATCATCAAAAGATTCGGAACAATATAGATCAGAGAATTCACGCAAAAATCAATTGGTGTTACTGGAAAGCCCGATTCTAAAGACGTTTTCAAACACAGCATAAAGAATATAACATTCAAAATCACTAATACTCCCAGCATACTAATGAATCCGCTTATTACTTTCCCACATATATATTGGATTGCCGTAACAGGCTTTGTATGTAATAATTCATAGGTACTTTTTCGTGTATCCTGAATAAATAAAAATGATAGCAAGACTGTTGCAAAAAAGGCCATATGCAATCCTGCAAAATCCGTAAATTTTTTGGCAAAGTACCAGGAAAAAGAATGTTCGGATAATTTCCTCTCGATATAATGATTGATTTCTTCTGCTGTCCCCTTATGAATTTCAAGGTCTTCATAAGCATATAATGCATTATAATAGCCATATTGGGATTCCAAAAACTCAGAAGCAGTCTTTACATCCATATTCTGAATTTCTTTCATTACATGATCTGCTTCCTGCCTGCTAAATCCAAAACCATTTTGGGATGTGTCCATTAACGTCTCTTTGATCGTATCTTCCCACTCCCTTCTTCTTTCTTTATCATCAGATGTGGGAATGTACCCATCCATGACATCAGCATCTTCCAATGCTACGTCATTTTGTGTGATCTGTTCATTCTGTTTGACATAATGAATTTGCAAATACGATGACAGACATTGATACATACTGGCAACTATAATAATCAAGCCAATCCACAAAACAGGGTTCTTTAAATAATCAAGTATACTTCTTTTTATGATTGTTTTCATTGTATCTCTTCCTTTCTTTATTTCTTTAACAACATCATACAAATCAATTCTCAATAAATTCACAACAAAAAAGACTAAAACCACTTTATTTGTGATTTCAGCCTTATAAAGTATTTTTATTCAGCTTTGAAAAGAGCTTCTACATGAGCACCGCCTTGTCTGGCATTATATATTTTCAAATTTCCTCCATGCTTTTCACAGAAAATACGAGAAATATACATGCCAAGGCCAAAATGCTTTAAATCATCTTGTGGATTCTTATGATAAAATGGTTCTGTTACTTTTTCCTCAGTATCCACAAATCCTATTCCATCATCTTCAACAGAAATTATAAGAAAACCCTCCTTTTTCTTTATCTGCAAAGCAATACTTTTTTGTGTATATCGAATCGCATTTTCCAGTAAGTTGTCTGTCACTTCCATGACAAGTTCCTCATCCACTTTCACAATGTTTTGTTCCTGCACTCTTTCTACCTTACATAATTTACTTTCCTTCTTGGACAGCATGGCAGCTTCTGCCTCAATCTTTTTTGCCAGTTTTGATAATTCTATCTCTGAGCATTGCAGTTCCCTCTGTTCTAAATGGGACATTTTTCTCATGTTTTCCGTGAAATGCTCTATACGGTCAATCTGATACATGCCTGTTTGTAAGATATCAATAACATCCTCTGTTTTTATACTCTCAGCAGAAACAAACTCTAAGAGCATTTCCTGATACCCACGCAATATAGAAAGTGGAGAACGTATATCATGTGCAATTGCATTCCGCAAAGCCTTCTCGTCATCAATCATTCGCCACATCTTTCTGTTGTTATCTGCTAAATCACTTCGCATCATTTCAAATTCTTTACACAAAGTTCCCATCTCATCTTTATTTTCATAGGACACATGAAAATCCAGTTCATTATCTGCAATCATTTGTGAGGCATCTTTTAGTTCCTGTAGAGGTGTCTTTAACTTATTTTTATAAAAAAAGAATACCGCAACAACACTCCCAACAATCGAAAAAATCAGTACCGAATATGTTTCCATAAAGTCACACATTTCCGAAAGATGATGGTCCAAACGATTCATCTGCGATTGATTAGGTCTTGATATCTCAATCTCGTATTTCTTTCCATATTGCTGAAACACGTCCGTATAATCTGCATAATCAATATATTTTTCCCATATTTTATTCTGCATATTTCTTGCAAAATGAACTGTAAATCCAGATAACAGAAATGCTGCCGTTAAGCTGATCACAAAATAAAGCAGAATTGTTTTTTTCAGTGACAAGTTTCTTATTTTTTCCATCGGTATCCAATCCCCCATACAGTTTCTATGTATTCTTTTTCTGAATAATCCGCTATTTTTTTCCTTATACGCCGTACTAATTCCGTTATCGTTCTACTGTCCCCTTGTGCATCATATCCACAGACTTGTGCATATATACGTTCTTTATCAAACACCTGCCCTGGATGCATGGATAAGAATTCAATAATCTGATATTCAATTTTTGTGAACTCCATCCTGTGTCCAGCTATAGCTACTATTTTTTCAGAATAATCAATCAGCATTTCATCCATGAAACGATATTTTGTTTTTTGTTGATGCCTTTCTTCTCTCTTTATGTTTGTAACAATCCTCGCTTCCAACTCCCGAAGACTAAATGGTTTCGTAATATAATCATCCCCGCCCGAAAGCAGCCCATTAATTTTATCATCTTCATCAACTCTTGCTGTCAGAAATAAAATTGGACATAACACTTTACTGCGTATCAGACGACATACTTCAATCCCATCCATATGTGGCATGTTGATATCCAATAAAATAATATCCGGTTTCATTTTTATTTTATTTAATGCTTCCATTCCATCTGTAGCCGTAATGGTTTCATATTGTTTCATATTAAAATAACTACAAAGCATTTTCACCAATTCTTTATCATCATCGACAACTAAAATCTTGTATTTCATCCAAACCGTCGAGTAGACTTTGTCTCGACTTTTCACTTCCTTTCATCTATATTCTTTTGCGATGAGAGGTTCAAGTCTCAAAAGCCCCTCACAGAACCGCACGTGCCCTATTAAGGCATACGGCTCTTCAATAAGCCATTTACCTAATAAGCACTTTTCAGATATATCCTTGGATACTCCAGTGGATGTATCTTTAGAATATTCATATATTGCTTCCACGTCATCCAATACGTTTGGTCTCTGCGTCTCTTGCTTTTCCATAACTCCTGTCTCACATATTTGTAATACTTTTGCAAACCTATGTAGTTCCCATAGATTCCATAGTATCTGTAATGCCCCGTCAGTTTCACATTCAACGCTTCTATGGTATCGGCTATGCTTTCGTGCATATGCTCCCATAACCATTTCTTGACTGCTTCTCTTTTCATTTTCAGCTTCTTCCTGCTTGTTCTATGCAGTACACAGTATTTGCCCCAGTGACTTGTCGCATTGTAGTGTGTAAAGCCGAGAAAGTCAAAGGATTCCTTGGTTCCCTTGTATCTGCCAAAGGGTAGAATTCTGCTTTTATCCTCTGCAATTTCAAGACCGAATTTACGCAGTCTTTCTACCAGAAGCTGATAAAACCTTTGTGCTTCATTCTCGTATTGGAACAGACATACAAAATCATCTGCATAGCGTACCATGTACATTTCTCCCTTAAACTCATACTTTTTCACATAATCAAACCATGTATCTAAGGTATAGTGCAGATACACATTTGCCAGCACTGGCGAAATCAGACCGCCCTGTACTGTTCCAGCTTCTGTATCCAGTCGCTTACCATCCTCCATAACTCCCCCTATCAGAAATCTCTTGATATATCTGATGAAGTTCTTATCTGCTATGTCATGCTCAAGAAATTTTATCATCCAATCATGGTCTAGGTTATCAAAGAATCCCTTGATGTCTGCATCTAAAATGTAATTGACCTTGTCTGCCATGATGTGTTTGTTTACTCTTTGAATGGCATCGTGACAACTTCTGTTTGGACGAAACCCAAATGAAAACTCCTTGAACTTAGGCTCGTAAATCGCTTCCAGTATCTCTTTAAAGACACCTTGAACGACTTTATCCTCAAATGACGGAATACCGAGTCCTCGCATCTTGCCATTACCTTTTGGGATATAGGCTCTGCGCACGGGATATGGCTTATAGGAAAACTTCTTCATTCTGACAAGCAGACTCTCTATGTTTTCTTCTAAGTTCTCTCCGTATTGCTCCTTGGTTATTCCATCCACTCCTACTGCTTTCCCTTTGGGTTGTTTGTTGTAGGACTCTTTGAGTGTGTCACTGTTGACATATTTCATTAGCGACTGAACTCTGCCATATCTTTCTACGAGACTGGCTATTTCTGCTTTCTCTTTTTCCATAGATTTTATGCCTCCTGTGCTCTCTATGTTTTGATTACAAAAGCAACTTATTGTCCGTCCCTTCCCTCCAGCGTCATTACTGCTTTCATCAGTACTATGGACGAATCCGACTCCTCGATGGTCTTCGTTCATACTCACCATTGCATTGGTCGATATTCCCTACTGTCTCATGTACAGAACCATCCAGGTCTCCCAGGTATGTCAAATATAACGATATCAGGTATGCCATGCTCTAGGACTCCGGTGTGTTTTCATAGTCTCGCTTTAACGACTAATCCTTGTTGGTGACCCAAGGAGGTAGCAGACCACCCCACACAATTGATATTTCTAACGAAGCTCAATCACTTCACGCTTACGCATTACGGCGTTCCTGTTCCCTGTCCTACGCTTAAACATCATTGTTAGCCTTTGATGCTCCAAGGACTCGGTACTGGCGACTTGCTAGGTCTTACCAGACTGGATTCCCACCAGTTATATATTCGGCACCGAACTGGCGCACACCTCCAGTATCCATATTATACGATAAAAAACAATGAAATCACAACAAGAGTACATGAAGAACGTAAGCACAATATATCTTTTTTCTCAATTCCTGCTCAATTTCCCCTCAATGCCTTTTTCCTCCGATCTTCTTATGCTTATCTCACAGCAGAGCAGTACCACACCGGTACGACCTGCTGAATCAATCAATACGAAAACGGAGGTATTTTTTATGCGAGAACTCAGAAACACAAAAATCATCGCTGTAGATCATGGCTATGGCAATATGAAAACAGCAAACACCGTCACACCAACCGGAATCAAAGCCTATGAAACCGAACCAATCTTCACCGGGAATATTCTGGAATATAACGGCATTTACTACCGGATTGGCGAAGGACACAAAGAATTTATCCCGGATAAAGCTATGGACGAAGAATATTATCTTCTGACGCTAATGGCTATTGCAAGGGAACTAAATGTCTTTTCCTTCCGTGAAGCAGATGTTCATCTGGCTGCCGGACTTCCTCTGACATGGATCAGAACTCAAAGAGAAGCTTTTCGTTCCTATCTGCTCCAGAATCCAGAAGTCCGTTACCTTTTTAACGGCAAAGAGTATCATCTCCACTTTGTGGGATGCAGCCTTTACCCACAGGGGTATCCGGCTATTGTAAACCAACTTGGAGATTTCAAGGGAACCAATCTCCTTGCAGATATCGGAAACGGAACCATGAACATTCTGTATATCAACAATAAGAAAGCTCAGGAGAGCCGATGCTGGACAGAAAAACTTGATGTAAACCAATGCATGATTGCCGCAAAGAACGCTGTTCTGGACAAATTCGGAGTGAAAATTGAAGAATCCACAGTAGAACAGATTCTGCGGTTTGGAACCGCTGACATTTCAGCACCATATCTGGATTGTATCAGTTCTATTGCCAGACAGTATGTGGCAGAACTTTTTTCCACGCTCCGCAAATATGAATATAATCCTGACCTGATGCGCCTGTATGTGATTGGCGGTGGTGGATGCCTGATTCGTAACTTCGGAACGTATGACAAATCACGAGTCACCATCATTGATGACATCTGCGCCACCGCCAAAGGTTACGAATCTCTGGCTTATATGAGCCTGAAAAGGAGGGGATAAACCATGCAGAACAATATCCGCAACACCAACCTGCGCTTTAATCTGGGCAAAGAACAGCAGCGGAGAGCCTGGGAATATTTACAGACAATGGACAGGCAGGATTTTAAATCTTACAGTCAGGTAATCTCTCTTGCACTGGTAGATTATTTTGACCGCTACTACCGCACACAGGCTGATCCTTATCTGGAAACAAGAGAACGGGAAGAACTTTTTGTGAAACAGATTGTAGATGCAGTGGAAAACAGTCTGAAACAGGCATTGCCACTTTTTCTTTCCGGACTGACTGCAGGCATGGTGCAAAGGGAGCCCCAAATCAGGGCGTCCTTTCCAACACCTGAAAATTCACAGCCAGATAGTGATGTAGACTGGGATTTTCTTGGAGAATAACTGATTGGAGGTGAACACATGACGGACTTTCTGACAGCAGACACCAACCTGCCATCTTATATGATGTTTCCCCGTTTTCTTCTGGACATGGAAATAAACGAAACTGCCAAAATGCTTTATATTATCCTGCTCGACCGGGCAAGGCTTTCCCAGAAAAATGAGGGCTGGTCAGATATCAATGGTCATGTGTTCATTTACTTTACAATTGAAGCACTGGCAGAAGTTCTCCATAAAAGCCAGATGACGGTTAAAACTGCTCTGGCAGTACTGGAAAAACAGGAGCTTATCTTCCGAAAACGGCAGGGACCCGGACAGCCCAATCGGATTTATGTAAAACTCCCAAAAGAAACCATCCACTATACAGACAGATTTCTTTCCCTAAGACAGACAGAAAACTGTCCTATTGACAGACAGGATTCTTTCCCTGATACAGACAGAAAACTGTCTGGTAATAAGAAAGAGATAAAAAAGAACAATTTAGAAAAAAGAGGGAGTAAGGAGCCACTCTCACCCTATGGAAAATTTCAAAATGTTTTTCTGTCAGAAAAAGAGCTGGAAGATATCCGACAGACAATCCCTGACTGGAAGGATTATATTGAACGCTTATCCGGTTATATGGCTTCTACCGGAAAGCAATACCAGAACCATGCAGCTACCATCATCAGCTGGGCAAGCCAGGATCATCCTGCTTCCCGGCAAAGAAATTACGAAAGTGAGGAATACGAAACATATGACAAAATTTACAGAAAAAGCAACCGCTATAACACCAAACAGAGAGATTCAGCCTGATGAATATTTTAACGAAACAGACCACCTGATCTACTGTTCCAAATGCAATACGCCAAGACAATGCCGGCATGAATTACAGGGAAAGGTTCTTATTCCTTCCATCCGCTGTAAATGCCAGCAGGAAATCTTTGAGCAGGAAGAGGCCCAGAGAAAACTTCATGAAAAACAAATGGAAATAGAGCATCTTAAAACCAGCGGCTTACAGGACAAAGCACTCTATGACTACACTTTTGCCAGGGATAACGGCATCAATCCGGAAATAAAACTGGCACACAATTATGTAAGTAACTGGGAAGAGATGAAAGCAAACGCTTCCGGACTTCTCATCTGGGGTGATGTAGGTACTGGAAAATCTTTTTTTGCAGGCTGCATTGCCAATGCCCTTCTGGAAAAAGGCGTTCTTGTACTGATGACCAACTTTTCCCGGATTCTGAATACCCTTACCGGAATGCATTTTGAAGACAGAAACCAGTTCATCAACAGCTTAAACCGCTACAGTCTTCTGATTATTGATGATCTCGGAATTGAGCGGAACTCTGACTTTGCACTGGAACAGGTATTCAATGTGATTGACAGTCGTTACCGCAGTAAAAAGCCCCTGATCATAACGACCAATCTCACTTTATCAGAGCTGAATAACGCCGCTGATATCGCACACAAACGAATTTATGACCGTATTCTGGAAAGATGTATTCCTGTCCGTATCAATAACCGGAATATCCGTCAGGACAATGCAACAGCTAATTTAAAACAAGCGAAAAAAATCCTATTGAACAATCATGCTCCGAACCAGAATTGACTCGAAGAAGTATAACGCAATGATTGTTTTTCACTGGCAGTGGTACTACTTTCTTTCCTCATTTATTACCAGAAATATGTCACTGTCAGTTATCTAAAACCATAGTACCAAAGCATAAGATTTTAAAGCCAAAACCGCCCGGATACGGGCATAAAAAGGAGGTGCCAGATATGGCAGATAAAAGAATTATGACACCAGAAGAAAAAGCACTTTTACAGGCAAAACACCGCCAGGAAGAAGCCGAAGCAAGAAATCGCAAAAAAGAACGTGATGCCAGAACACACCGATTAGTCCAGGAAGGAGCCATTCTGGAAAGTATTGTTCCCCATATTAAAGAAATGGATTTAGATTCCCTGAAAAGGGAGCTGATGATCCGGCTACGGGGAATGTAAACGCACAAGTTCTACTCCCGAAGGGCGCACTTACTCACCACCTGATAAATCAGGCAGTGGTATCCCCTTCGGGGCTCGTGCGCTCTGCCGAGGGCTTTATCCGCTGTTGCAGGCAACATCGAAAGGAGGTGCCAGATATGGCAATTTATCATATGCAAGCTAAAGTCGTCAGCCGTGGTTCCGGTCGATCTGCTGTTGCTGCTTCTGCTTATATGAGCTGTAGCCGCATGTACAATGATTATGATGGCATCCAGCATGACTATACCAGAAAGCATGGTCTGATCTATCAGGAAGTGATGCTTCCTCCAATGGCGCCATTGGAATGGAATGACCGGGAACAACTCTGGAATGCTGTGGAAGAAACCGAAAAGACCAAAGACAGCCGACTGGCAAGAGAATTTGTTGTTGCACTTCCTGTTGAGTTGGATAAAAACAGCAATATTTCTCTTCTTCAGGATTTTATTAAAAAGAATTTTGTAGATATGGGGATGTGTGCTGATTTTGCCATTCACGATACAGATGGTCACAATCCCCATGCACACATTCTTCTTACTGTCCGACCACTAAATGAAAATGGAACATGGCAGTATAAAACAGAAAAAGAATATCTCTGTATCAAAGATGGAGAAGAAAAAGGATTTACTGCTTCTGAATTTAAAACTGCTCAGAAACAGGGATGGGAAAAGCAATATCGCTATAAAGTTGGGAAAAAGAAAGAATATCTGACTTCCTCTGTTGCACAGGAAAAAGGATATGAACGGATTTATAAACACCCCAAGAGCAGCCGATATGGCAGACAGAATCCTATTTCCGAACAATGGAACAGTGATGAACAACTTTGCATCTGGCGGGCAAACTGGGCAGATGCCGTAAATAAAATGCTTGCACGTAATCAGATAAATGCTACCATTGATCACCGTAGCTTTGCAGATCAGGGAATCACCGAACAGCCAACCATCCATGAAGGCTACATTGCCCAGAATATGGAAAAGAAAGGCATGATAGCAGACCGCTGTGAAATCAACCGTCAGATTCGTGCAGATAACAAAATGCTCCGGGAATTAAAAGCCCAGGTAGCAAAACTGGCACAGGCTGTAGAAAAATCTATTCCAATAATAGCAGAAACATTGGAAGCAATCCGCAATCACATGATTTTTACACAATATCATTTGCTCCACAATGAGATGCAAAAAGAAGTGATCCATGACTGGATGAATCATTTTAATCCAATACTGAATAAATACAACACAGTTAAAAAGAAACTCAAAGCTAAAGTTACGGAACGGAAAGAACTGAATGTGCAAAAGGATAAAACCAGTATTTTGAATCCCATCCAGCATATAAAATTAAATCAGCAGCTTACCACTATTACCGAAGAAATCGAAGAACTGAAATCAAGGAAAGAGCAGCTAATCTTCCAGGCAGAATGCTCTACCGATAAAGATATGACGAATCTATCCAAGAAATACGGCCAGATGAATAACAATCTTGATATCCTGGATTCTCAGGACATCTCGCTCAAAAAACAGCTTGAAAAAGATGCCGCCGCTTTCCGGGAAGAAAAATTTCGTCCTGAACCTGAACAGTATACAGAATTGCTGGACACCAGAATCCAGATACGTCCTGATTTCCGGGATAAGCTGATTGAGCAGCTCAAAGGTACTTTTGGTAAGTATTATGACTATCACCGCCGTGATATTGCCGCCAATGAGGTAGATTATCTCAATGTGGAAGATCCTGATGTTTTTTCCCATCGTGCCTGGGAACTTGAATATCAGAGGAAACAGGAGATGCGGCGAAATCAGCCTGCTCGAACTAAGAAAAGGTCGTATGATATGGAATTATAATTTGGTTCTTCTTTGCCCATTATAAACACAAGAGCTGAACAAATAGGATTTTTCGTCCTCTTATCACAGCGGCCAGACGATAAAATGTCAGATGAGCAGTTGGAACAGCTTGCCCCATGGAGCGAGACTGCGAAAACGAACTGTCAAAACTAAAATAGAGAAAGACGCTTGCATCTATCATTTTGGTGCAAGCGTAATTCATGAGTAACGTAGCAATATTTTGCGCTTACGCACATTTTGCCCTTATTCAATCCGCAACCTAAACCCTTCTTGTTGTCGGAAACATATCGAGTTTTTCTAGTTGCTACTATTCTGAAAGTATATCACCGCGAACACTTGTTTGTAATATTAATCTACAAAATAACGAAAATATCTGACAGCCGCGAAAATCGTGCACTCCCCCTTTTATGATTCTTATGGTAACAAACCGGCTGTCCTAATAAATGGACAGCCGGTTGCACTCATATTTCACCTTACTTTCAACCCATTCGAGTATCCAGCGTTAACCATTATTCGTCGCATTATTTCATACAAGACGCCATATTTTTGTGCAAGCTGTCTAATTGTCTTTTGACGACTAGCATATTCTTTAATGGCAGTTTTCTTTTCTGATTCAGACAAAAAATAAATCATACTAGTGTGCTCCTTTCTCTTTTTTGTAAGTTAAGGATAGCACCGTTTTTCTCCAAAATACTTAAGTACGAAATTTAAAAATTTTCTTGGGTTAAAAATGCCCATAGCATCTGCCCAATATATACATCTGCATACCGATGGTTATCAGTCTGCTTACCATACTTAGCACCGAAATACTCTACGTACGCATCATTAATATCCTCTATTTCCTCAGCAGTCACCGGAAAAATAGCTGGCTCGTCATTTTTTATTGCCTCTAAACGCTGCTCCAATGCCATAACTTCTAGTTTTGCTTCCGCAAGTTGCTTCTCATAAAATGCTACAATTGCATCTTTACCCTCCATCTCGCCAGATTCAATTTTTTCGGCCCAGTTTTTCCAAGCAGAAGCTCCTTTGGAATATGTATTTGTTGTATATTCTTCAAACTCTGACGAGACATACCATGACTGTACCATTTTGTAATACACATCCCTTACAGCGCCAATATCAGATTCCTCATCTTTTATAGACTCATACTGTATTTCTTCCTTATCGCTATTCATCTCTAATGCAATAGCCTTAATCAACTCTGCCAAGCCAACGTCTAGACCAACATTTTGAGTACCTATTGCTGGTTTTTGCATAGAACTCATGTTAAAAGGATTTGGAAATACACCAAATTGAGCGATCCAAGGGACAGCCTCTATAAGCTTATTATTCATGTATTCCATGTATGTCATTTTATCCAAATTAATAGCAAGAGCCTGACAAAGCTTACCTATATTTTCCTCTGGTTGATCCATATGCGTTTCTGTAAATAATGCCAATCCATTTACTACTCTTTCCGCCCATATTGCAAGACGCTTTGTAGTAAAATGACTCTGGCAAGATTTATATATAAGTCCTCTCAATTCTTTTGGAAGATCATCTACATCTTTTAATAATGCCCTATAAAAATCACAAATCTGAGTCACTGTAACATTATCTCTGTTAGCATTTTTTCTACTTGAAGGGTTTTTATCCCAATTTTTTATTAGAATTGCCAATAATTCAGCACAAACAACAGGATAAAAGTTTTCTCCTCCCTCAATGCTAGAATCCATTTTAAAAAGAGTTGGATCTATTTCATATCTCTCAAAGACTTTATCTCTTTTGTTTTCAAAAGTACTGCTGGCTTTCATTCCGCAAAGCTTTACCATCTCTGAAGTCGAATAATCAGCAAGCCTTCTTTTTTTCTGCTTTGGCACAAAATCCCTCCTTTCTAAGAATAAGTATTTTACCCAAAGTCATATATTAAGCTGAAAATTTACCATATCAGAGAGCGACGTAATATTCTCATCCAATATCAGTTTTTCTTCTTTTATTTTTACTCTTCCATTCGCCGAAGAAAGACTTTCATGTGTTTTACATAAACAATCGAATAAAGCTTTTATTTTATCTTTATCTATTCTTGAAAGATAATAAATTGAGAAAATTGTAAAATCTCCCCACAACGAGGCAATTATGCCATAATCACTTTCTGCGAATCGAGTTACTATATTTTCAAATAAAAGATTCCATGTATTATCATTGAACATTTCATAATAACGTTCAAATACATCGCTAATTCCGCTGCCTATATAACCATACTTGCTTTCAGATAGAATAAATTTAACAACACATCTATTTACATATTCTTCCATATGTTTTTGGGCGATAATATCTCCTGCCTCCATAATCAGCTTATGTAATCCGATTTCTCTTTTATCTATTTGTGTAAGAATTACTCCTTCCGCCTTTTCATTATATCCATCTTCTTTTAAAAGATTGATAATTTCGAGATTATAGTCCCTTCCTGTTTCTACAGAGAAATCTTTATGTTCCGCTTTATCATACAATCCTTTTGCCATAAGCTTTTCCCGAATTTCAGAACTTGAAATGCGAGAAATAATTTCATAATTGTAACTTCTTAAGGTTTCCAATCGATTGTATTCTCTATCATTCTCTATATACTCTTTAATCCATGAATTTGTAAGTCTGTATAACGCAATTAATTCAGAATCATCAGAAATCAAATCTATATTGCAATATAGAGAATCAAGAACTTTCATTCTCCAATAAACTAAACCTTTAGGAGTATTTTTTAGTTCAAATAATGCATTACAGTACTTGTACCCCAATTTAACGGCATCCTCTAGCAACTCTCGGTCAACTTCACTTGAAAACCTATTATCACCAATAGAATCCGCTAAATTTGAAACGTAAAACAGTCTCATGCCATAACAGCATAATTTTTCTTCATTCAGAGGAAGTTTTTTATAACAATCAAGTAAACCATTTAACGAATAGTCTTTTCTTCCCACATAGCCAAACATTCTATATTTCTGTTTTTCACGTACTTCCTCTATAAACTTGTTTTCTCCAAAGTATTCTAATGCAGGTATCATGTTTTTACATAAATCTTCCATCTCATCATATTCTGATCTCCAAGCCACTCCATCTTCGCCACACCAATATTCTGCAACTTTTAGAAAATCAGCATGCGCATTTGATATACAGAACAACCTGTTAAACTCCGGAATAAATCGAGTCTTATCCCATTCCAAACATTGAACAACCGCTTTACAAATAGTATCGATAATTCCTGCCTTGGGGTTATGCTCGGAAAAGCTCACCAATACTTTACGTAAAAATCTCATAACAGTATATCCATTACAATCATGAGCAGATCCAGCACCGTACTTATCCGCAAAATAAATCAATGAAAAGATATCATCTTTAGATAATACATCATTTCTGTCCACCGAATAAAATTGTTCACTAACATGCTTTGCAATATCATACTGTGCCAATGCTGGTTTATAACCTCTTTGTGATTCACCATTATGAGTTAGATTCAATATTTCTTTATAACATTTTTCAACTAACGATTCCTCAATCCTACCAAACAGGCACAAGTTAGCCTTAATCAAAGAAATTATTCTTAAATCTTCGTATTTATAATCTCTATCTATTTTTATAATATCACTTAAATGGTTGCCAATATATTCTATCCCAGCTTCGCATTTATATGAGTTTAACAGTCCATATGTGCAAATCTCTATAATTATTTCTATAGATGCAGACATTCCTAAAAGAATATTCAACAATTCGTCAAATGATTCTTTTTCAAGATTCTTTTCTTCTGTAATCTGATGAATATATGCATACAATGAATCTGGATTATACCATTTAAAAGTGAATGTTTGCCTGATATCTTCTTTTGATGTAATACTTACACTGGCATCTAACCATCCATCTACAAAATAAACATAATCGTTAGAATTTCCAGTAAGAGCATCCATATAATCTGCACCATAGCATCGAAATATATATCCTGCCTTAACAAGCGTTTCTTTGTTTAGCTCCCCGCTTAACAATGCCTCTATATTATATCCACTGAGGTATTCATCGAAAAGTTTATGTCCTCGTTCAAATCCAGCCTTAGCAGCAAAATCAATATCTAAAATGATTTGCTCTATATCATTTTTAACATTCAAACAATATTTTTCCGCTTTAGTCTTTTTGTTGATACTTTGTGCTTCAAAATAATCCGATTCTTTTGCATAATACTGTATGCAATTTGCATACTGTGCCAAACAAAGAGACACTGCACTTGAATGTATGCATACTTCTTCAAGATTATCCATTGGCAATTGGTGCGCTAGTATAAACTGCTGAAGTATCCTATCAAACGATATCCCATATAATGCTGAATCCATTACATATTCAACATCAATCAGTTTCAACACCTCATCAGTGGCCTTACAAGATACTAGTAAATTAAAAGAGATATCATATCGATATTTCCATAATTCTCTATCCTGTTTAATTCGATTAATTATTGATTCGGTAATTCCTTTTATATTTGAATTGTGAATAATTGCATTCTGTAAAAAAAGCCTTACATCATTATGAAAAGCGAAGTATCTATCGCCTTCACATACAATAATTGGATATAAGCCATTTAAAACAAACGCCGCCTCGTCGTGTTCAACTCCACACATTTGAGCCACGTCATAAGCGTTAATACGTTTACTTGAAAACGCCATAATTGCCTCAATTTTGTATAGCAAAAGGCTTTTTTCCTGCGAACTAATAATCCATTCGTAATATTTATCAATTTGTTTATTTAAAATCACAAAGTAATTTTTGATTATCTTTTCAAAAGTTCTTATATGCCGGTATAGCCTATTGTTACAGGCTTTTCCGGCATTTTTTGTTATGGAAGATACTCTCAAATCTTCTTATATCCCCGTATGTTTTGATGTTCAAAAGTAGTATGTGGAGTAGTAAATTCTCCGTTTACTACTTATGCAATTAGCCGCTTCATTTCTGTTATCGACGTTTCGGAAGTCGTATGCGCGTAATAGTTCAGCGTCATATTGATGTTGGAATGTCCCATGATGTACTGCAATGCTTTGGGGTTCATTCCCGCATTTGCTAACGTGGTGCAGAATGTGTGGCGTAAGGTGTGCGGTGTCATTACTTTTGGCAATGCTACCTTTTGCGTTTTGTTGTATTTCCTCACAAGTCCTCGGAACATACTTTCATAGTTGACCGCCACTTTTGGCAAGCCGTTCCGGTTAAGGAACAGAAATTTTGTGTAGCCCTCTAAAATAATAGGCTGTGCATATTTCCGTTTGTTCAGCACCCGCTGAAATGCTTCCAACACTTTTTCACTCATAGGAATAACCCGGTTGCCGCTTTTCGTCTTAGGTGTTTCCACATAGTAGCCCACGTCTGCAATTTTCAAAAGTTGGTGGTCTACATTGATAAGCTGTTTGTCTAAGTCAATGTCAGCTTCCGTCAGTCCGCAGAGTTCCGAAATGCGAAGCCCTGTCCCTAACAGTATGATAATCTCGTCGTAGTATTTCTGATAGACTTTATCATGCTGCACAAAGGACAGAAAAGCCGCTTCCTGCGTAGGGGATAGAGGTTCCTTTGGTTCCGTATCATCTTCAAGGACGGTGTTCAACTGGAAGTCAAATGGATTTTTACGAATACAATCGTCCTGTATGGCTGTGTAAAAGGCAGCCTTTAAGGAACGCTTGTGGTTGTTAATAGTCTTGAAGCCGTAACCTTTTTCTTTCATGCGTAACGCCCATTCCTTTGCGTCGGAGAGCTTCACATTTTCAATCCGACAGGCTCCAAGTTTATCCTCCTGCAAAATCCGCATGAGCTGTTTTCGCCCCTGCTTTGTACCATGCCGCACATTTGCCCGGTGGCGTATCTGCTTTGCGTAGAGTTGGCAGACCGTCATTTTCTTTCCGATATGGTCGATACCGTCGTCAAGGTCTTTTTGGATTTCTTTCTCTTTTTCCCTCAACGCTATATCGTCGCGCTTTCCTGCCGGGGTTTTGTCCGTAGGCACTAACTTCCAAGAATAAACAAACTGCGGTTTCCCAAAGGTATCTATATATTTGTAGGCATATCTTCCGTCTTTTCTCTGGCTCTCTCCGGTTCGGAGAATACGATTTTTATTATCCCGTCTTTTTTCCGACATCGTTATGCTCCTTTCCATAATGGAAAGAGCCTTGATATGCTTGACTACATTGTACCACATTCAAGGCTCGATTTCACTATCAGATTGCGTCCACCGTATCAATCATTTTTTCAAACTGCTTACGCTTAATCTGAATACGGTTTCCGTTCATCATTACCCAGTCCGGGACGGGATTTTCTTCTGCCAGTTTCCGCAGCTTGCTTTCTCCGATACGGAAATATTTTGCTGCTTCTTCTATGGTAAGCGTGTACTTTTCCCAAATCGGCACGTCGTTATTGTTCAATTTGTCGTCCCCCTTTCTTAACGGGTCAAAAATCAATCTGTGACATAGGCTTTAATCGGACGGCTATTAGCGTAACCTCATGGGAGTTGCACCCCTCCGGCGGTCTGCCGAAGCCCTACCCATTGCCTGCGACGCTTCTAACGCTCGGACTATGGCTGTAAGGAAGTATCATTATATATTCTGTGCGTTATCGCCCGCAGGGTGCTATCCCTACTTTACGGTGTGGTATTTCTCGCTCGCTTTTCGGTTAAGAAAAAGGTCATGGCGTACCCACCGCATGGCTCGGCACAAAAGGAACGTATCCGATTTGCCTTATGCTGCGTCGCCGTTCTCTTGCGTCGCTTTCTTTGTCAAGGTTCAAAATGGCTGTGCTGCCGCGTCAGCAGCGGAACGGAAAAGGGGGAGTAAAGACGTTCCACCGCCGATTGCGGTTATTTCTCTGTTCTAAAATTGAGGACAGCCATCATCAGTTTGGCTTGCAGCCGTTCCCGAATGTCGTTGTCTATACCAAAATAAACATTTCCACGCTCGTCATATAACTTTCGCATGGATAAACGGGCTATATAACCGCTGAAATGCTGCAAGACCATTTTCATAGCGTCCGGGTCGCCCTTTGTCGCTGCCACAATGACAGGATAAGGAACAAGGGCATTTTCAGGGTAGCCGGGTTGATTACCATTCGTCCCATTCATCAGCATTTTCCTCCAAATATTTTCTTAATTGTTCAAAAGAGCTTGTCCGTCTGTACTGTATTGTACTTCTCGGTGTATTGAGCAACTCTGCAATTTCTGTATCGCTCATTCCCTCGAAATAATACAGCAATATGGCTTTGCGCTTTTCTTCCGGCAAAGTACGGATTGCTTCAAGAAGCAACTTCGGCGTGATTTTCTTTCCGGCTTTTTCAAAGACGGTTTCAGCAGTTTCCCGTTTGAAATATTCATCAAAGGTATGTAGCTGTCGCGCTTCATCTAAGGTCATGTCGGAAAAGGTTACTTCCTTTGCCTTATGTGTACGAAGCTCTCTATGAGCGTCGCACGCTTCATTGTGCAATACCGCATTGCAATACTTCTGAAAAGAACATTGCTTATAAAACTCCCTGCTATTAGGTTCCACATTCTCACCTCCTTTCTCGTTGAAAGTTGGTGGTGCTTCCCCCTTTTCGCGGGGTAATACGGAGCTTTGAAAAAATGCCAAATATTTTCGGAAATTTTTTCAAAAATTTTTTTAAGCATACAAAATGCGCCCGTCCGCAAAAAAACGCGGACAGGCGCATAGGAATAATAAAAAGTATTTAGATGATTTAATAGTTCATATCTAAGGGTAGGAATATCCCCGGTGGCGGTCGGGCTTTTTTTGATAAATCAAAGAATGTAAGAATTTGTTGTTGTGGTTTATAACTCATGGCGGCTACCTCCTAAAGCCGCCATGTCTACATGGTTAAGGGTCGTCGTACAGACAAAAAGAAACGGCGGCTCTGAAAATCAAAGCCGCCGAAATAGAATAGGCGCGTGAAAATATGGCTGCTCTGCGACGGCTTTTTTTCTTTGCCGTCGTCCGGCAGATGTTGGTTGTATCATTACTTATTTTTGATTGTTTTTTTAGATATTAAAATCAAGACAGAAAACAATCCACAAAAGAACAAACTCATAAGGCTAATAATGATTTCTCCAAAGGTGGCAGAATAATAGCCGGAAATATTGAATGTAGCAGTAATAGGATAGCAAGCCGAAAGAACATCGGATATACTTGTGAATAATCCTGCAAAAGAATAAATTACTGTAAAAATCAAAGCAAGCCAATAGCCTTTCTTTATTCTTGATACAACCGCAATAACAGGTGCAATAGCAAAGAAAATCCCAATGCCGTCAAGTAAATAGATTTTGAAAAAACTTAAAATCATTTTGATAGACAAGCCCCTAAAATGTAAAATAACTTCAACTAAAAATGTAATGCCGAAAAGCAGCAAATAAAAGAGTACGCTAAATGCAAAAGTAATAAGTAATTTTGCAATCGTCATTTTAGCTTCACTTATAGGAATTAAACGTAATGATTTAATAGTATCTTCTTGTTCCTCACGACAAATCATATAGCTCCCCAAAAGTGCAATAACCGCAGGAAGAACAAAAAAAGTTGCTAAAGACTGTGCTGCGTTCATAAACCACCCTGCGTCATCTATATAGCGTTTTTCCCCAAAAGAAAACTGCCCTTGAGTAAAAACAATAATTGCAACCATAATAACTGCGAATATGGCGACCAACACAATTTTTGAACGTCGGAGTTTTTGATGTTCTGCCCAAATCAATTCTTTCATCATTCAATCACTCACTTTCTATGCTTTAAGGAAATGTACGCAAATACGATAGAAACAATAGTCCATATACCGATACAAAAAAGTGCAGCCGGAATATTGACTTCCTGTGCCAAAATAACACCGGGAATATCTCGCATGATAATTGCTGTTGCACTGGATAGAGGGTGTAGGTACATATTAACCATAAGCAAAATAAAGCTAAGAAAGGTGTAAACCAGTGTCACACATACAGGGAGTATATAGTTCTTCCCGGCAGCTGCAACCGCTAAAAGTGGTAATATGGAAAATGCGGTAAGTATGGCGATTTCAATACATTTCTTAAATAGATAACTGATACTATTCCATTCAAAGGTTATATAACCGGGAAGCATACCGAAAAATACAGACGCTATGGCTGTAAGCAACATAAAACAAACGGAATAAGACAGTACAACAATAAATTTGCTAAAAAAATATCCTGTCTTGCTAATCGGTATAATCCACAACTGTTTGAGCATATCGTTTTGATTTTCGTCATACATGAGCATAGTAGAAACCAAACCCAATACAACAGGAAGTATAATCCAAGCTGTATAGCTGAATGTAGTCCACTTATAAAATTGTAATGGTTCAATAACTGTTTTATCAGCACTTCTGAAATAAAAAACTGCAAGAAGTGGCATGAAAAGAGCGGATAACAGCATTAACACAATAAATTTTTTTCGACGCAGTTTAAGAAACTCTGCCTGTATCAGCCTAAGCAATTCCTTCTCCTCCTGTGATTTTTTTGAAATAGTCCTCTAATGTATCATTGCATAGCTGAGAACTGATAACAGCTATATCCTGTACCACAAGAGCTTTATTGACAGCAGCCATATCCAACGAAGTGTCATAAATCCGCAGGGTGTGTTCGTCCTGTACGGAATATTCGGTAACCCCAAACTGCCTTTCCAAAACAAGAGAAGTTTTCGGTATATCAGAAACTTGCAGAAGTATATACTTACTGTTTCTCTTTTGTAGCTCATTCATGCTGTTTTCTTCCAGTAGTACACCATGGTCAATAATGCCGATGTCATCAGCCAGTAGTGCAATTTCGGACAGAATATGACTGGAAATAAGAATTGTTTTTCCGCGCTCGATACTTAAAGTCTTAATAAAGTCCCTTACTTCTGCAATGCCTATCGGGTCAAGACCGTTTGTGGGTTCATCTAAGATTAGCAGTTCAGGGTCATGTAAAATAGCATTTGCTATTCCAAGACGCTGCTTCATTCCAAGA
The DNA here is from genome assembly GCF_003463065.1 of Blautia sp. OF03-15BH. Lineage (GTDB taxonomy): Bacteria > Bacillota > Clostridia > Lachnospirales > Lachnospiraceae > Limivivens. The sequence continues at coordinate 73,051 of NZ_QSCM01000011.1, read as the reverse complement.
GAATACTTGCTAAACAATTTTTTGTCCCGATAAGGCAGACCGACAATCTCCAAGGCGTTTTTTACTGCATTTGGCGCAGCAGTACCGCGCAGTTTTGCAAATATCTCCAAGTTTTCCGTACCTGTTAAATTCGGATAAAAGCCGGGTGTTTCAATAATAGCACCAATCCGGGGATATACTCTTTTTTCCCTCCCTTTGATATTTTGACCGAATACGTCTACTTCGCCGGAAGTAATATCGGTCAACCCCAAAATCATTTTCATAATTGTGGTTTTACCCGCCCCATTACGCCCCAACAGCCCATATATCTGTCCTTGTTTCACATGGATATTAACAGAATTGACTACCGTTTGCTCTCCATAAGTTTTTGTCAGTTGTTTTGTTTCAATTACATATTTATTCATCATATATCCTCACTTTCAATAGGTCTGTTTCCGCAATGCAAGTACGGAAACAATGGCTGAAATACTTCCAATTACCAAAAGAGAAATTAAACAGATATTCGGAGATATAGTTATTTCTATTCCTCCCGCCCATTTCTTAACCATTTCTGCTGCGTCAGATGAAATATAGGGATAAATTCCCATAACACTCGCCAGTGGGTGCAGTCCCATAATCCCCGACGGAATAAGCACGACAGGCACAAGATAAAGTAATGCAGCCCCAATCGGTAGAACATATCCCTTTGCCAATGTTGCTAAAAAAATAACGGGGAGCATTGCAAGTGGAACTAACACGCCACCGGCTAAAAATAATAATCCCGCCTGTAAAATTGTTTCCGTATTCAAATCTGTAAAGCCGCCTGCAAGAAAGCCGCCAAGAATACAGATTGCAAAAGTAAGCAGACATAGTGCTAATGACATAAAAATTACCACTGCTATCTTTGAAAAATAAAGTTGCGTTTTGGAAATCGGAATAATCAGAAGTCCTTTTAAGGTATCATTTTTCTGTTCATCAAAGAACAATGTGGTTGCAAACATACTCAACACAATAGGCAGAAACAAACTTGTAAGGTTCTTAAATGCCAATGTGTATAAATCACTAAAACTATTCATTAGTGAGCTACTTCTTGATATACTGAAAGCACGTTCAACTGCGAATATTCCTAAAATTGCAGTTAGAATAAAGATACCTAAGACTGTCTTATTGCGTTTCCATTTCAGCATTTCAGTAGAAATGATAGTCATTGTCTTTTCCTCCTTTCTACCTCCCATTATATAGTATCAACCTTGCCATAACCTTGCCGAAACCTTGCTTTTTTCTTGTTTTATAGCAGGAAAGCCCCGCATTATTTACAGGGCTTTGGGAAGCAATATAGTAAATACAGTCCCTTTATCAGAGCTGTTTTCAGCGGTAATGGTTCCTTTGTGAACACTGATAAGCTCTTTAGCAATCGCCAGTCCTAAACCATTTCCCTTTGCAGACCGCGACTGGTCGCACTGGTACATTCTTTCAAAAATATGTGGCAGCTTATCGGGAGCTATTCCTTTTCCATTATCTGAAATTATAATTTTAGCTTGTTGTATATCTTCACAAATATGCAGTGCCATTTTATCTCCCGCACTATGGATAATAATATTTTGAAAAAGATTGTTAAGTACGCGGGTATATGCGTTTACATCTATGTGAATAAAATACTCTGTTTCGGGTATGACAAACTCATATTCAAAATGATTGCTTTCTAAGACGGGAATCCAATCCGCTATAATGTTGCGGGATAACTCGTTAAGGTCAAATTTTTCAAAATGAAAAATCTGCTCTCCGGAATCCAGTTTTACCCATTCAAACAAATTTTCCACAAAGGATTTCATATAGTGGGCTTTTTCATGTGCGACATGGATATATTCGTCCTTTTCCTCTCCAATAACAATTTTGTTTTCAACCGCTTCCAGATAACCTACAAGAGAAGCAAGCGGGGTCTTTACATCATGTGAAAGACTTGTCATCAGCCGTTTATATGCCTGTTCAGATTGTCTTTGCCGTATAAGCTGCGCCTGACTGTTTACTGCTATTTTGTTAATGTCATAGCAAATTGTTTTTGTCATATCGTTTTCGCCTGCTAAAATACGTCGGTTCAAATTCCCGCCCTTTATATCCTCTAAGGCGTCTTTTATCAGCGCAAGCTGTGTCCGCACACGCCGTAAGACAAAAAGGAGATACATAATAATAAGCAGCATAAGGGCTATCACTATGAAAAGATAAACATTTATATCCATGTTACGCCTCCTTGTTAAAACGGTAGCCGACACCCCGGACAGTTAAAATGTAAAAGGGGTGGTCGGGGTCTGGCTCAATCTTTTTCCTTAATTTGCTAATAAAAGACATAATATTGCTATCATCAAAAGCGTATTCTTCCTCCCATACCTGTGAATAAATTTGTTTTTTGGTAAATACTCGTCCTTTGTTGGAAGCAAGAAAGAGAAGTAAATCAAATTCTTTTCCTGTAAGCAAAACGGGAATATCTTTGACCGTAACTGTACGATTTAATTTGTCAATTACCATATCTTTCAACGATATGCTGTCTATGTCTGCCGTAAAGGGGTTTAAGGTGGTATATCGCCGGATAAGGGAATTGACACGCGCCAAAAGCTCGTTAATACCAAATGGCTTTGTCAAGTAGTCGTCTGCTCCCAGTCGCAGACCGAAAACCTTATCTTCTTCGCTGCTTTTTGCAGTAAGCATAAGCACCGGGATATTGCTTGTATCTCTAATTTTTTGGAGAATCTGAAACCCGTCTATATCCGGCAGCATTACGTCCAAAATAATAAGGGAATAGCTATCTTTATTTTCATCAATTAGACGAACCCCCTCAATACCGTTATATACAGTTACGGCTGATAATTTTTCCTGCTCTATGCACTTTTTCATAAGAGCGCAAAGCTCTTTATCATCATCTATAATCAAAACTTTATTCATGGTGCAGCTCCTTTCCTCGTTTTGTTCTCCCGTCAATCGGTTTTTCAGCGTCCTTTGGTATCAGCCACATATATCCAAGTTTTGAAACACCCGGTATGCGGTTTTCTCTGCAAAGTACCTGTACCCGCCTTTCAGAAATTCCCCATTTCTTCGCTGCTTCGGGGCAAGACATATATTCCATAACACCCAAGTCCTTTCTACAAATCATATCAGTATAATTATAGTCGGACATACGAATAATAGCAAGTATATAAATATGAATTATTATGGCTAATTAGTGGAACTGTATAGACATATCCAAGAAGAAAGGGGAACAGTAAAATGTAACTGGGTGAATAAATATGGCAAAAAGACCAGTAGAAAAATATGACTTCAAAGCCTTTGGAGAAGCGATAAAAGCTGCGCGGACAGGACGCAAGGAAAGCCGCAAACAGGTAAGTGATGAAATGTATATTTCCCCTCGCTACCTTGCGAATATTGAGAATAAAGGACAGCACCCCAGTCTGCAAATCTTTTTTGAGCTTATGCTCCGTTACAATATATCCGTAGACCAGTTTCTTTTAGATACGCCCGTCGGAAAAGATACAAAGCGGCGGCAGCTCGACGCTCTGCTTGATGATATGAGCGATAACGGCATACGGATTGTAACAGCAACCGCAAAGGAAATTTCAGAAGTCGAAAAAGAGGACAAATAGAAACGTCCGGCAAAATTGAATATGGATTTTCGGAAGCGTTGTAATCTTTTTTGAGATTGCAGCGTTTTTCTTTTGCATAAGTTCGGCAAAATGGTTTTTTCTCCGTAGAGGGAAATAAGGACATAAAAGATAAAAAACTTTCTTAGCAAGCATAGGAAAAGAGTACCCTTTTCCGTATTTTCGCCCTCCCGCCCTGCGGTGCGTCGGTTAAAAATTGCTTGTTGGGAAGTGTCCCAAACCCTCGGAATGGAAAGGAACGATTGCATGAACGGACGCAAAAGAAAAGTACAAATCAAATTCTATGTAACAGAGGAAGAACGGGCATTGATTGAACAGAAAATGAAGCTCGTCCCTACCCAAAATATGGCGGCGTATCTTCGCAAGATTGCCATTGACGGGTATATCATTCAGACAGACCATAGCGACATAAAAGCCATGACAGCGGAGATACAGAAAATCGGGGTCAACGTCAATCAGATTGCAAAGCGTGTCAATGCGACAGGCAGCGTCTACCAAGAGGACATAGAGGAAATAAAGGGGGTGCTTGCGGAGATATGGCGGTTACAAAGATTAAGCCTATTAAAAGCACGTTGAGCAAAGCCCTTGATTATATCCAAAACCCGGATAAGACAGACGGGAAAACGCTTGTGTCCTCCTTTGGGTGCAGCTATGAAACGGCAGATATTGAGTTTGAATATACTTTGTCGCAGGCTCGGCAGAAAGGGAACAACTTAGCCTTTCATCTGATACAATCGTTTGAACCGGGAGAGGTGGACTGTGAGAAAGCCCACACAATCGGAAAACAGCTTGCCGACGCGGTAACAAAGGGACAGCATGAATACGTCTTGACTACCCACATAGACAAAGGGCATATCCATAACCATATCATTTTTTGTGCGGTCAACTTTGTTGACTACCATAAGTACAATTCCAATAAGCGCAGTTACTACGGCATACGGAACATAAGTGATAAGCTGTGCAGGGAAAACGGGCTGTCCGTTGTCATTCCGGGTAAAGGCAGTAAGGGAAAAAGCTATGCAGAATATCAAGCGGAAAAGACGGGAACAAGTTGGAAAGGCAAGCTAAAAATTGCCGTTGATACACTTATCCCCCAAGTAGCAAGTTTTGAAGAATTATTGCAGCGGTTACAGGCGGCGGGCTATGAGATAAAGCCGGGAAAATATATCTCCTGCCGCGCTCCCGGACAGGAACGCTTTACCCGCTTAAAAACCCTCGGTGCAGATTATACAGAGGAAGCAATCAAAGAACGGATTGCAGGCAAGCGCACAAAGGCAGCGAAAGCTCCCAAAGAGCAGCGCGGCGTATCGCTGCTTATCGACATTGAAAGTAGTATCAAGGCACAAGAGAGCCGGGGCTATGAACAGTGGGCGAAAATCCATAATCTGAAACTGGCTGCAAAAACTATGAATTTCTTGACAGAACACAAGATTGAGCAGTACGCGGATTTAGTCAGCCGGATTGAAGAAATAAATGCGGAAAATGAAAAGACAGCAGACGCATTAAAGAGCGTGGAGAAATGTCTTGCAGACATGGCGGTGCTGATGAAGCACGTTACCACCTACCAAAAAACAAAAACCGTCTATGAAGCATACCGCAGGGCAAAGGATAAGGACACATACCGGGCAAAGCAGGAAAGCAGTCTGATACTCCATGAAGCGGCGGCAAAGGCATTGAAAGCGGCGGGCGTTACCAAGCTCCCCAATCTTGCCGCCATGCAGGAAGAATACGGGAAGCTCCAAGCGCAGAAAGAAGCCCTTTACACTGATTATGGCAAGCTGAAAAAACAGGTCAAGGAATACGACGTTATCAAACAGAACATAGACAGTATTTTAAGACTGGAAAAAGAACCGGAACGGGGCAGGGAAACCGAACGCTTACAGTAGAAATATCTATAAAAGCGTGGTAGGATAAAGGTATTCCAATATAGACAGGAGCGTGAAAACATGGCAGACCAAACGATACCCGATTATGAAACCATAAGCGCCGCCGTTACCGGAGAAACATGGGCGGTGGAAAAGGTGCTTATGTGCTACAAGGACGAAATCGACAGGCAGGCAACTGTAAAGAAACGTCAGCCGGACGGAACATTCAAACTGGAAATTGATGAAGATATGCGCCAGTATATCACAATGAAGCTGATAGAAGCCCTCCCCCAGTTTCCCCTTGAAGAAATGGAAAGAGAGGAAAAAAGAAATCGGGACAAAAAATCATAAAAAGGTAGACGGGAAGCTGCTGCGGACAGATAAGCAGTTCCGGCATTTGAAGCAACGGCAGAAAGAAACTATCAGTACATGGCTTTATGAGGAATACCGCCGTCTTTGGATAGAAAAGGGACAGGAGCCGCATAAGTACAACAACCGGGAAATCGTTGCCGCTGTTATGGAACGGATAGAAGCTGCGGGGATATGGCTGCCGGAACAGGAAGTAACAAAATATTTTTACCGCAGGAAAACCCATTACCGGAACCGGATAGAAAAAGAATTACAGCCGAAGCCGGAAATGCAGGATAAAGACAGTCAGACACAAAAAGAACAGGGCGCAGGAAGCCAGTAATGACCTCCCGCACCCTGTTCTTTTATATAGGTACTGATTTTAAAATGTTACGCAGTAGAACCCCCATTTTAAGGGAAAAGGTATTCTGTATCGCCTATGCCAGTTTCACGTCATTTATGCCCTGTAAATCAAGGCTTTTTTTGCCCTTATCGCGTAACCGCCGCACGCCGTTTCCTCATGCGCTCGGCTGCCTGTCTGCGGGTAATCCGCTTCCGGCAGTCCGGGCAGTATTTGACGCTGTTCGATTTTGATACAAAGAACGTGCCGCACTCGGTACAACGCTTTTTGTCCTCTGTCTTGAAAAGCTCTGCATACAGTAGCTTATCAAGAGGAAGTACGGCAATTTGAAACCACTTGCATAAAAGCGAACAGGAAATGAGCTGCGGGCAGACACATTCCTCCCCGTCGTCCAGTAAGATACAGTGTCCGCGCTCGCAGTTGCAGCACTCCTTTTTTACAAGGCTGTTGACTTTTCGGCTCTGTGGCGGCGTAAGCCGCTTACCCCCGGTCATACTTCATCAGCGGCGAAAATGGCAAGCTCCGCATACTCGTTTTCTGTTAGCGGGGAAATTTTCTGTAAGGTGCGTTCTGCAAAGGGGCGCATATCCTCGTCCATGAACGGCAGCGCAGCCGTCATATTTTCCATAAGCTGTGCTTTGCTTCCCTCATGGTAAATACTCAACAGGTTCATTTCTTCAACGGTCAGTCTAATCATGCTCATACCTCCAATTCGTGATGTTTTGATTTTGCTGTCTTTTTCGGGACTTTTGGGGATTTTTCTGTTTGTAACTGCGCCCGGACAGAGGGAGGGGACTGTTTCATCTCTTTCTTCCTCTCGCTTTTATCTATCAGCGCATAAACGCCATGCCTGCCCTCCAACGTAGATAAGGAAAGGCTTTTGTAAGGGAGCATGGAAAGCAGCCGTTCCATATCCTTATCCGTTGCCAGTGGAACAAAGTAGGGAGAAAGTTCTACCGCACAATGGGTCTTTTCGGGGCTGTCCGGTTCTCCAAGCCCTTTTACATTTTCCACAATCCGGCGGGCTTCTGTTTCAATCTGTCTATCATGCAGGGCGGCGATATGTAACTGAAAATCCCTCTGCGTATGCGGTGTTCGTTTTTTCTGCTGTTCCCTCAAAAGGCTTTTTAAGGCTTCCGGGTCGTTTGGCTGTGCTTCAAAACGTATAAACTTTCCAAGTTGCGGGTCAGTGTCCCCGTCAAAATATTGTCCGGCAGGCTTTGTCAGCTCCCCATGCTCATAAATCAGCGTGTAGTTGTCGGCAGGGATTGATTTTTCGATTACTTCCCGGAAATGCTGCAAATAATCCAGTTCATAAAGATTGCCCTTGATTTTTTCCTGCTCTGTGCCTGTCAGTTCCACCGCATAGGCAAGGATAGTATCGCGGGTCTGTTCCCCGTAAAACCGCCATGTATTATGCTGCCTTGTGTCCTTTAGAAAAACGTCCCGTTCCCGGAAGCAGCACGTCCCGGACGGGCGGGAAAACCACAAAAGCCGTTTGTCCTCCGGGATAAGGCTTACCGCCGCTTTCCGCAAAATCTGTTTGTCTATGTCAAAATCGCTCTGATAAAAAGCGGTGTTCTGTTTCATTATGGCTTCAAGGGAAGCAATAACGTCCACATTTTCAAATTTTTGTAACTTCATAGGTCAGCTCCTTTCCAAATCCTGTGTTTTCTGTCTTGCCTGTTTCTTCGGTGCCTGTTCTTTCGCTGCTTTAAGCTGCGCCCGGATAGAGGACTTTTTCTCCGGCTCTGCCTGTTTCTTTTCTGCTTTGAGGGCTTCGGCGTATTCTGCAAGGGAAATCTGTCCTCCGGCTTTTGCTTTTTCTTCCAGTTCCGTAGCGGTCGGGGTGTTGTTTATCTGCCCGTCAATCATGTTGTAATTCTGCTCGGTGGTCTGTTCGGCAGCTTTCAGATAATTTTCCGGCTGCAAAAACTCCGGCACGTCCTTATAACCGAAGCTGTCTACATAGTGGGCGGTGTCCTGTCCGTTCTGATGAAGTACCACCACGTCGGAAACGGAAAGGCTGTGTCCCTTAAAATCTTTCGGGTGGTCGATATTAAAGCGGGTGTAAATATCTTCAAGGGAAGTCCCCGGCGTAAGAGGTGCGGAATAGACAAGTGTATAGTTTTTCGCGTCTACCCGGTGTCCGGCGGCAATCAGACGGTCGTAAGGCTCAAAACGCAAGTCCCTTGTTTCGTCCCCGCCTTTTATCTGATAAATGGAAAAGGTGTCTTTATCCTGTGGGGCTTCCTGCTCCGGCTGCCCTTGTGCGAAGTGTTCCTGTGCAGTTACCTTTTGCGCCCGGATATGCGCCCGCTGTAACTCGGTAGGCTTTTCCCCGGTAAGAGGTGCAATCGCCTTGACATAATCAGCCGCATAATAGGCGTTACTGGTAAGCTGCCGCTGCCATACCCCGGCTTTTGGCGACCAACGGAAGCCGTTGCTTTTTAAGGCTTCCCGCGTAGCTTCGTCCGGCTTATCCTCAAAGAAGATTTGCAGACGGTTCGCTTCGGTGTTTGCTTCCACCTTGCCGCCGTCGAATTCCCAACCCACAAAACCGATTTCTTTTTGCTGTGAAAGGGATTTGATACGGTCTTTCACGCGCCGGATTTCCGCGCTGTTGTTGGATAACGCCCAAGTCGCAAAGGGCTTGTCCCCCAAATGCCAACTGCTCGCCATGTCCGCTTTTAATTTTTCAAGCTGTTCCGGCAACAAATGCGGGCAGCCGTCAAGGGTCTTGTGCTTACGGTAATAGGCGTTTACGGCTTTCATGGTTTCCTGTGATTTTTCAAGGCTTTCCAGTTTCTTTTCTAACTTCTGTACTGCCTGCGGGTCGTCTGCACTGATACCGCCCATGCCGGTACTGCGGATTTTATCAAGAAGTCCTTGTATGTCCTGCCATTCCCGGTAATTGCTGTCGCGGGCTGCGTTCTGCTTTTCTTTCTTCCTTGTGGGGAAGTTAGAGCCGCCCGCAATGAGGATAGAGGGAACACGCGCGTCAATCTCATAGCCTTTGTTCATGTTCGCCGCCAGTTTCCGGGCGTAGGTGTCAAGCAGGCTGTCGATTTTCTCATGGTACATCGGGTCTACCCGCTGTTTCTGCCTTTCTGCAAGCTGTACGGCTTCATCTACATAGTGCCTGTATTCAGCCGTCGCGCTGCCTTGCTTATAATCGGAAAAACTGTTTGCGTCCTTTGCACGTTTGGCGGCAGCTTCGTTGATTGTGTAATAAGGTGCGGCGGGTGCAGCTTGTTCCGGCTGTGGTGCTTCGCTGCTTGCGCCTGTATCAGCTTCCGGCTCGGTCTGTGCTTCTTTTTCCTGTACCGGGGCTGTTTCTTCGGGAAGCTCCGGCGCGGCTGCTTCTGCTTCGGGCTGTATGGTAGCTTCCTGTGGGGTCTGTGCCTGTTCGGTGGTCTGTTCCTTATCCTGTGCCTTTTGGATTTCTGCAAAATGTCCGTCTATGGTATCAATCAGACTTGCGGCGGTGCTGCGGATTGTTTCAAGAGAGCCTTTCAGTTCTGCAAGTTCTTTTCCGCTGCTCCACCCGGCGATATATCCAAAGGAATAGTCCGACGTATCAAGCCCGTAGTGTTGGCAAACGGCATAGGCGACGCTTTCTGCCTGTACCTCGCGGGTGCGGCGGTCGGGACGTTCCGGCGCGTCTTTGTCTATGTCATGGAGTGTCGCATGGGCAATTTCATGGATAGCGGTCTTGATATTCTGCAATTCGTCCATGCCCTCGTTGATGAGAATACACTTTTCCTCATAATTGCAGCGTCCTTTTATACTGCCGCTTAGTGCTTCAAATCCCATAGCAAAGGGGGAAGTTTTTTCAAGGGCAGCGAAAAAATCCTGATACTGTTCCACGTCGCCCGTAAGCTCCTTTATCCCAAGGTCGGGCAACTCCTTACCCTCGGTCTGCGACACGTCAAAAACAGATACCACACGAAAGGCGGGGATTTGGATTTCCTTTTCCTCGGTAACGGCTTTCCCGTTCTTATCGAAAACAGGCTTTTGCGTGTCCGGGTCGATTTTTTCCACCTGTTTCTTAACGGTAAAGGGCGCGGGCGCAATTATCTTGATAGCTTTTTCCCCCGGCTTTACATGGCGGTCAAATTCCTTTTCCCATTGTTTATAGCCTTTTACAAGGTTGCCGCCCTGCATGGCGATAAGGATTGTATTGTTTAGGCTGTAATCATGGAATTTAGACATAGTACGCAGATAGTCGGCGTAACGGTCGCTTTCATAAATCCCCAAAATGCCCTGTTCCAGTCGGTCGGTAATCTCTTTCATTTTGTTGGCGGGCTTTTCGGAAGATAGGATAATCGGGAGAACCGGGGGCTGCTCTGTGGCAGTGGTCGGTATGGCTGCGGCAGCGTCAAGGTCTGCCTGTTCCTTTTCCTGTACTGGCGGCTGCGGTGTTACCCGATATTCCTCCGGCACGTCCCGTCCGTCATACCACTGTGTAAAGGTGTTGCGGTTGTTGTAGATATATCCCTGCTCGGTAAATCTGCCCCCGTCATTGATAGCAGCGTCCCGCCCGTATTCCTCATAGAGAAAATAGTTTTTTGCTTCTTCCGGCAGCTCCAACTCGTCCAGTTCTTCAATCAGATAATGCCCGTAATCTTCCTCGGTTTTTACGGACGGATAAATCCAGTAACAGTCAAGATTTTGTGCAAGGTTTATAATGTCCTGCAAGTCCCTTGTATGGTCGCCGTATGTGATAGCCGCAGCAAATTTTTCCCGGTCGTCGTCAAACTGCATTTTCAAAAGCTCGCCCAAATAGTTCAGTTCGTCAAGGCTTTCAAGCTCGGTCAATTTCCCTGCCAGTCCCGGAATAGAGGACTGATATTCTGTGATGTGCAGCTCCCCGTAGTTTTTGCCGTCTATCCCGATACGGTCAAAGACTTCTTTCAAATGTTCAGCAGTCGTGGGGAATGATACCCATTCGCCCGCAGGTCTGCCCTCGGTGTACTTTCCAAGATTAGAAAGATACCCGCTTAAAATCGTTTCTTCCATGCGCTCACTCCTTTCTTTCTCAATCATGCGGTGCATAAGCTCGTAGTCCTCCATGCTCATGCTCCCGTCAAATAGATAGGGGTCGGGTTCTTCGCCGCCCCGGTAGGCTTTTTCAGAAAAAGGCAGCCCCGCAGCGTGGGCGGCGGCTCTTGCTTCCTCGATAAGCTCCGGCGGCAGCCTGTCGTCGTGGGCTTCGATAAATTCCCCGATATTGCTATATCCGTTTTCGTAGTGGCGGCGCACCCCGGCGGTCAGTTCGTCAAGGTTCCTGTCCTCGCCAAGATAGCCGGAATAATAGCCGTTTACCACAACGGCGGCAGGGTCAGCCTGTTTGATTTCTTCCATGCGGCTTCTGTCCTCCGGGTAGAGAATATCGCCCATTTCAAGGTGGAAATATTCCGCGTTCCAAGAACGTCCCGTTTTCCAAAACGCCACCCAAGCGATACCGTCCCTTAATTCTTCTTGATAGTCTTTTACGGTGTCCCGTAAATTTGCCATGTGTAACCTCCTTTCCCAAAGGCAGCGCGGACGCTGCGCTTTCCAGTTTCATCATTCAGTACCCCGCGCCCGCGTTTTTGCCAAAGAGTTTAGATATTTTTCAAGATTTCAGAGGGTTTGGGAAACTTCCCAACAAGCAAAAATCCCCGCCGTTCTCGGTAGAGAAAGCAGGAATTTTACGGAAAAGGGTACTCTTTTCCTATGCTTGCTATTCAGTTATTTTTTCTTCGGAAGCTCCACCCGGTAGTTGACATATTTCCCGCCCGTATCAGCCAATACGATAGTTCCGTCGTAGGTCTTGCCCGTCTTTGGGGAATAGAGCTTTTTCACATTTACCTTGCCGGATTGTAAGAGCGCGGCGGCAATCTTCGGGGTAAAGGTTACTTTTCGTTCTTCAAAGAAACGGTCATTTTTCCACATGGTAAAGATACATTCCTTATTGCTGCAATAGTAATTCTTCTTGCCCTCATAGACAGGAGAACCGCAGCGGGGGCAGCTTCCCAACGCTTCCCGTTCCGGCTTGAACATCTGCGCTTTATCATCAGAAAGAAACGGGTACGTCTTTACCAGTTCCCGCGCCATATTCTCAATACCCTCCATAAATGCGGCGGGGTCTGCCTTGCCTTTTGCAATCTGTGTCAGATTGTTTTCCCATTCTGCGGTAAGCTGCGGGCTTGTCAAGGTGTCCGGCAGGACGCACACAAGGTTGATACCGTCCTTTGTGGGAAGTAGCTGCTTGCCTTTTCGCTCCACAAAACCGCCCTTTACCAGTTTTTCAATGACGGCGGCGCGGGTGGCGGGAGTTCCAAGCCCTTTGCGTTCTGCGTCCGGGTCGGTGTCCTCGCTTCCGGCGTGCTCCATAGCAGAGAGCAGCGACGCTTCGTTGTGAGGTTTTGGCGGTGTTGTGTCATGTTCCGTTACCGTTGCCGCCGGATTTTCAAAGGTCTGTCCCTCGGTAAATGGCGGCAGGGTCTTTTCTGTGTCGCTGTCTGCGTCGTCCGTTTCGGGCTTGTTCTTTAAGGCTGCCCGGTAACGGCGGTCAATCTCTTTCCACCCGTCGTACAGCACTGTTTTTCCCTTTGCGGTAAAGGACTGTCCGGCACATTCAAATGTAGCCGTAACCGCTTCAAAGGTATGTACTGCGGCGGTCGCCATGAGCAGACGCGCCCCGGCAAGGGTAAGGATATTCCTTTCGCTTTCCGGCAGCGCGGCAAGGTCGGTCTTTGCAAGCTCCATAGTCGGGATAATGGCATGGTGGTCTGATACCTTTTTACTGTTCAGCACTTTTGCAAGCTCCGGCGCAAAGTCCATGCCCGCCATAAAAGAAAATTTCCCACAAAGCAGCTTGATAATGCCCGCCGCTGTGTCGCCCATGTCGTCGGTCAGAAATGCGCTGTCGGTTCTCGGATAAGTAAGCAAACGCTTTTCATACAGGGCTTGTGCAAGGTCAAGGGTCTGCTTTGCGGTATATCCGAACAGGCGGTTTGCTTCCCTCTGCAAAGAAGTAAGGTCAAAGAGCTTCGGCGGGGCTGCGGTCTTTTTCTCTTTCACAAGGGAAGTACAGACTGCTTTTGACGCTTCACAAGCAGCTTTCAGCCTGTCAGCTTCGGAACGGTCAGACAGTTTTTCGCTTGCAGCTTCCGCGCCGGATAAGGACAGGCGCACATGATAGTATTTTTCTTTCTTGAACGTGGTAATCGCCGCGTCCCGGTCAACAAGCATTTTTAAGGTCGGGGTCTGTACGCGTCCCACATTCAAGGTATGGTTGTAAAGGACAGAAAAAAGACGGGTGGCGTTGATACCGATTAGCCAGTCAGCCTTTGCCCTGCATAATGCGGAAGCAAAGAGCGCGTCGTATGCTTCGCCGTTCTTCAGATGAGAAAAGCCCTCTTTGATAGCAGCTTCTTCCATTGAGGAAATCCACAAGCGGCGCGTGGGCTTCCTGCACCCGGCAACTTCGTAGACAAAACGGAAAATGAGTTCTCCCTCGCGCCCCGCGTCGCAGGCATTGACGACTTCGGAAACGTCTGCCCGGTGCATAAGTTCCTTTAAGGTCTTGAATTGCTTTTCCTTGTCAGAAGCAACGGTGTACTTCCATTCCTGCGGCAAAATCGGTAAGCTGTCATAGCTCCACTTTTTATACTGCTCCCCGTAGGCGGCAGCTTCGGAAAGCCCTACCAAATGTCCCACGCACCAAGAAACGATATAGCCGCTTCCTGTGAGAAATCCGTCTTTCTTTTCCTTTGCCCCAAGTACGGCAGCGATTGTCTGTGCCACACTGGGCTTTTCTGCGATAACTAAAATCAATGATAATTCCTCCTTTTATCGTTCGGTCTGTCGTTTGTTTTCCAGTTTTCTCATACAGTACCCCACACAAGGGGACTGCCCCTTGTAAGGGCAGCCCGCGCAGCGTGGGGAAGAAAGCTCCGGCGGGGATTTTTCCCGTTTGCCATAGTCCGGCTTCTGTATCATCATCTTTTCAAAGGGATTGTCGGTAAACAGGGTCATACTTCCTCGTCCTCCGTTTCTTCCTCTTTGGAAACTTCCCCGGTATCTGCTTCCGGCTCGTCCTCGTCGTAATCCTCAAAGTCAAAATCTTCAAGGTCGGTGCTTCCTTTCACGTTATGCTTCGGTTTTACAAACTTAAAGTAGTAGAACGCCGCGCCGCCACCAAGCAGCACAAAGAGGACTAAGGCAAGCACCGCGCCGGGATTGCCGTCTTTTTCTTTGGGTTCTTCCGGCTGCTCGGTGGGTGTTGGCGTGGGTTCCTTGCCTGTGCAGCCTGTCAGAGTAGTTGCACATACCGGGCAGGACGTATTTACCTTTCCGACTTCGCATTTTTCCGTACAGTTGCAGACTTCCGGCTTTTTCGTGGCTTCCCCGGTTTCGGTCAGTGCCATAAGGTCGGCTTCGTCCACTTGATTAAGGAAATGTACGGTCTGTTCCCCCTCGGCTGCCCGGTCAATGAGGATATAAAAGTAGTTGCCGCCTTTGGTGGTAACAGTGATAAGCTGCTTATTGCCGCCGAAATCATCCACCAGTGTTGCGTTGCCCTTTGGGGTAAGGGGCGGCGTTTCCGGTTCTTCCACCACTACATTGCTGTCGTTGGTCGCGTCCTCTGTGGGTGGCTCTGCGGCTGTTCCCTGTGCATAGGCAGGGACAGAAAAACCGCCCATAAGGATAAGGGCGGCACAAAGGGCAGTCATGGTCTGTTTGAGTTTATTTTTCATCTGCATTGTCCTCCTGTTCTTCGTAGTCTGCCGCTTCGGTAGCGGGTGCGGCGTTCATGCCGGGAATACCGCCGCCGGACAGCATAGCATTTAATTCCTGCGGGGTAAGTCGCATAGCGCGTACAAGCTGCACGATTTCAAGGTTTTCCGCTTCGGTTTTCTGCGCTTCCAGTCCTTTTAACTTGTTCTGATACTCTGTGATTTTCTCGCGGGTCTTTGCGATTTCCTTATTGATACGGTCGATTTTGTTGTTTGCCATAAAATAAATTCTCCTTTCTTTTCGGGGCTGCTTACCAGTTCATCAGCCCGTAGCCTTTGATACATTGATAGTTGAGGTCATAGCTTTTAATCTTGCAGGCGTCGCCGGAATTGCCCTCAACGGTATAGACGCGGCTTCCGTCCCTGCCAAGCACAAGCCCCACATGGTCGGCAACGCCGTCTAAATCCCAGTCGAAAAAGATAGCGTCGCCCGGTGCGATATTCTCATAGCCGCGTGCGCCCCATTGTCCCCTTGACTGGAACCAAGGAACGCCCTGCCATTCGCAGCCCGCAAAGCGGGGTTCGCTTTTTCCGGCTTGATTGTAGCACCATGACACAAAGCAGGCGCACCATTCCACGCGGCTGTTAAAGCCGTACCAAGACCAGTAAGGGTAGCCGCCCACGTTTCCGACCTGCTGTTTTGCAAGCTCCATAAGCTCCGGGTTTCCGGGACGTGTGCCGTTTACAAACTCCACGCCGCTTAAATCCTCGGACGGGCTTCCGTCGGGAGAGCCGCCGCCAAAAATCAACGGTTTGTTGCCCTGTGTCTGTAAGTACACCTTGAACATTTCAAACTGCTGTGGGTTCAGCAGTTCTTCCGCAAGGGAAGCAATCGGCTTGTTTGTCAGTTTCACATTTAAGATACGGTATTCGTATTCTTCCTCGTTGCCCTCCTCGTCGGTGGTGGTGCGTATCTCGATTTCTTCCGTCAGCGTCAAGGTGTACTGTAAGCCGAACAGCCGTTTTAGCTCTGCCTGTGCGCTCTGCGGGGTGTAACTCTGCAAAAGGGCAGTCAAGTACGACGCTAATTCGTGGGGGTTATGCCCGATAGTATCAAGGTCATAGCGGTATTCATCATAGCCGCTGTGGGTGCTTTCGATATTGTCAATTTCCTGTTGCAGCTCATTTTCCATTGCAGCATAGCTCTGTTCCGTTGCCACAAGGTCGCTGTCCTCGGACGTGTAGGAAGTCCCTAACACGCTGTTCATGCTGCCGGAAAACATTGCCCCACAAGAGGAAAGCCCTACGGATACCATGATGAACAGAAGCAGCGCGGCGATAGCGATTATCACGCCTGCCGGGTGTCGTCCTGCAAAGGCAGCCGCTTTCTTTGCTGCTGTTTGGGACGCTCCGGCGGCAGCTTTGGCGGTGGCTGAGCCGCTTTTCTTTACGGTTTTTGCATACTGGCGTTTGATTTTCTGTTTCTGCATGAACCGGGAAAAGGGATTGCTTGTAAGCTGCGGGTTCTCCTGCAAGGCTTTGTGATACTGAAAATTGACGTTTGCCTTAAACGCTGCCTGTTCTGCCTTTGCCGCTTCCCGGTAGGGTTTCAGCTTATGGCTGCGGTAGCCCTGTTTTAATTTTCTTGTCCCGTACCTTGCGCCGCGCTCGGCAAGTTCCTCCGATTTGTGCGCGCCCTCCACACCGGAATTATCTTTCTCGACGCTATGGATTTTGTTGTGAACAAAAATACCCGCTTCCTGCGCGGGGTGGGATAACGGGTTACTGTGGGATTTGCCGCCGGGTATCGGCTTTTCCTGTTCTTCAAAGCGTAAACGGGTCTTTGCCTTTCCGGTGGTTTCCTCAAAGGTGCGCTCTTTTACAAGTTTCTTCTGCTTCGGGAGAGCTGCCTTTGCTGCGTCCAGTTTGTCGGCTGCTTTTTCCGATTTTTTGATGTAGGGTTGCAGTTTTGGCGTTTCCCGTTCCTCGTCGGTAAACTGCAAGCGTGAAGTGGAAGTACGCAAAACAGCCGCTTCCTGTGCTTTCTTGACTGCCTTTTTGCTTGCCTTTCGGGTATGGGCTGCGTCAAGGTGTTCCATGACACGCTCTGCGGTAGCGGTGTCCGGCTGTGAAAAGTCGCTGTCTGCTTCCCGGCTGCTGATACGCTCGGCAGTCTGCTGTGTTTCATTGATTTCCACCGCACCGTCGCGGGTCATTTTCTGCGTGATTTTATCGCGTGGTTTTAACTGTTTCATAGGCTGCTCACTTCCTCCGGCTTCGTCGTCATAATGCGGTAAAGCTCGGTATCTTTCGGGAAATGGTCTACAAAGGGAAGCACCACATTCCCATAAAAGATAAGTCCCTCGCCTGCTTCGGTGTGGGTTACATACTTCATCTGCTGTGGGCTGATATTTAACTGCTTTGCAAGGATAGCCCGGTCGCCCTGTGCCTGATTGAGCATGAGGACAAAATCAGAGTTTTCAAAGATATTTTCCACCTCGCGGGAAGCAAGCAAGTCCTTAATGTTCTGCGTGATAGCTGTGGGTATGCCTCCCCATTTTCTAAAACGCTTCCAAATCTCCACACTGTAAGCGGCGGTCTGTTCCTCTTTTAAGAGCAAGTGAAATTCGTCCATATAGTAGCGGGTAGATTTCTTTTCTGCCCGGTTAATGGTAACGCGGTTCCATATCTGGTCTTGCACAATGAGCATACCTAACTTTTTGAGCTGCTTCCCAAGCTGCTTAATGTCAAAGCAGACAAGGCGGTTAGAAAGCTCCACATTCGTTCTGTGGTTGAATACGTTAAGACTGCCGGAAACATACAGCTCCAATGCCGCTGCAATGCGGGCAGCTTCCGGCTCCGGCTGTTTTAACAGCTCGTCGTAAAGGTCGCCCAAGATAGGCATTTTTGCCGGGTCGGGGTCAGCAAGGTAGTCCCGGTACACATTCCTTACGGCGCGGTCAATGACGGTCTTATCAACGGGCTGCAAGCCCTCCTTGCCGCCAATGACAAGCTCGCAGAGGGACAGGATAAAATCACTTTTCAGTGCAAGGGGGCTGTCGTCCTCGCTGTAATTAAGGTTCATATCCATAGGGTTCACATACTGGGGCTTGCCGTCCATGCCTTTCCCGGTCGGGGATAAGCGTATCACTTGCCCGCCAAGCCGCTTGACAAGGGCAAAATACTCGGCTTCCGGGTCGCAGATAAAAATATCATCGTCAGTAATGAGAAAGGCGTTTGTGATTTCCCGCTTTGCCGCAAAGGATTTTCCGCTGCCCGGTGTTCCCAAGATAAGCCCATTCGGGTTTTTAAGCTGCTTGCGGTCGCAGAGTATCATGTTGTTGCTTAAAGCGTTCAGCCCATAATACAGGGCAGACCCGGTCTGAAATAGCTCCTGCGTGATGAACGGGATAAAAATAGCGGTGCTTGATGTGGTAAGTCCCCGTTGTATCGGGATAAGGTTCTCCCCCAAAGGGATAGAGGACATCAGCCCCGCTTCCTGCTGATAGTCAAGACGGGTCAGGGCGCAGTTGTATTTCTGTGCAATGCCCGCCGCCGCGAAAATGTCATTTTCCAGTTTCCGCTTCGTGTCTGCCATGTTTACCACAAGGAACGTGAGAAGAAACATTCGCTCGTTGCGGCTCTGTAAATCCTGCAACAGGTTCTTTGCTTCATTTCCAAAGGTGGCAAGGTCGGACGGGATTATATCCATATCGTAACCGCTTCTAACCGCTTTTTTCTGTTCCTCAATCTTCATCTTGTCAAGGTCAGTGATTTTGCGCTTAATGGTCTTGATTGCTTCCGACTGGTCGATACTTTTAATGTGGAGATTGACAATAACGCCTGTTTCCAAGTCCAACATATCCGCTAAGATACGGTCGTTTAACTCCGGGGCAAGGATTTCAAGGAACGATACCGCCCCCGTCTTTTTCCCCATAGCAAAGTAGCGTCCCTCCCCGAACTTGAAAGAGGACGGGGCGATAAAGTCCTTTGTGGTAAGCCCCGTCGGGGTCAGCCAGTCATAAGAGAATGAGAACGGCTCGCCTGCCGGGTGGAATACCCCATGCAGCACCTTTAGGCGTTCATAGCCGGATAAGGGGTGCGCCGATACCCCAAGCACCTTAAAATTATTGAGTACGTCTGTTTCAATACGGGAAAGCCGCGCCCTTGCTGCCGCCGGATTGTCCGCTTCAATGGAAAATGTGATGTACTTATGCTTGACAAGCCCGTTGTTCCCTTTGGCAAGCTGCGATTTCAGCATATCGGAATACTCAGTGCGGATAGAGTTAAAATCGTCATTTTGCAGCGGGATATGGATTGCCAGCGCTGCCTGTTCCTGCTGTGAGCCTTGATTGATGAAAGAAAGCTGCACGTTCACGCTTGCGTCAAAGTAGTTGAGAAAATCGCACCAGTTTTCAAAAATGGCGGTCTTATCGTCTGCCTGTGCAAGCTGATAGTTGATGTCCTCAAAGGCAATGCTCTTTGAATATTTCCGCTGTGCCACTTTGCAGATACCGTCCGGGTACATGGCAAGGTAGGGAATGGTCTGCTGTGCGGTGTGGGCTTTGCCGTCCCCCTTTGCCTGCCGGATAACCGCCGCTATCTGTTTCTTTTCCGCGCGGGTCAGCTTACGCCTGTTTCCTGCGGCTTCCCGCGTCTTTTTTGTCTGTCCTTTTGACAATCGCTGATACCTCCTTTTCTAATGCCCGCTGTTTCTCCAAGAGTGCATACAGGTTTTCCGTCTGATACGGTCGCACTTTGGGGCGGGTCAATTTTGTCTGAATGATGTTCTTTACAACCACTTCAAGGGGCTGCCCATGCTTTTCATACATGGCAACCAAGAAGCAGGGAAGCATGACGACAATCATTGCCATTGCCGCAAGGCTCGTCCCTGCGCTGTCTTTGAACAAAAAGAAAAGTGGCAGTCCCATAAGAAGTGCCACTGAAAAACAAAGGATTTGCCGCTTTGTCAGATTGAAAGCGACTTTTGTTTTGACTTTGGATAAGTCTTTGGGTACAGGTACATACGCCAAGAAAAAACCTCCTTTCTGCCCTTAGTGGGCGTTGAATATAGATTTTGCCAGTGCGCCGGATTTGAACAGGGAGAAACAGAGGATAACGGTATAGGCTGCAAGGGAAAAAATCGCGCTGTGCAGGTTGTCCGCTAAGACCATTTCGCCTACCAAAACCGCATAAATGCCGACGCATATCATAATGAGGAAGCCTTGAAAACCAAGTGCAAACAGCCCCTTTAGGTAGTTGTTCCCAATCTGTCCCCATTCCCGGTTTGTCATGGTGGCAAAAGGGATAGGGGAAACGGAACAGTAGGCGTATATCTCAATCATTCTGCCGTAGAGGATAACGGTTATCAGTACGGACATGATTTTCATACAAAGGCTTACAAGGCTCGTTTCCATGACAAGTAACAGTAGTTCGGGGATTTCCATATCTTTTAGTCCCTCCTGCATGGCGGCAAGGGCTTCGGTTACGTCGATATTCGTATCGCCGCCGATTACCCCCGCCGCGCCGGACACAATATGCTGCGCCATATCAAACACCGCCATAGTAATATCAAAGGTATGTGTTACCAAGAAAACGGCAACAAAGGCTTTGAAAAACCACTTAAAGAACATGAATGTGTCAACGTCGTGCATATTGTTTTTTTCCGTTACCATGCTGATAAGCTCATAACAGAGGACATAGGTAATGACAAGCCCCGCAATGGGTACAATCACATTTTCGGACAGATTTTGTATCATGTTGAAAATGTTCGCGTTCCACCCCTGCGGGGTCTTGCCTACCTCCGCTGCAATGGTGCCTACTTTTTCGTTTACGTCCCCGAACATCGTTGACAGATTACCGTTTATCGCGCCGATAAGGATTTCCTTTATCCATTCGTTAATCGCGTCAAGTATGCTCTCCATAGGCTACCCTCCGTAAACTTATCCGAACAGACCGGAAAGAAGCGGTACAAGGATAGTGCCAATAAGGGCAACGCCGCCGCCCGCCATAAGCTGCTTAATGCCCTGTGATTTTGCACCTGGGTTGTCGTTTCCATATCCCTCTAAGAGGTTGATAACGCCCCAAATGCCTAAGCCTGCGCCCAGTGCGATAACAAGGGTCTGTAATACGTCGATAGCAGAGTTAAAAAATTCCATAAAGCTCCTTTCTGCCGCAAATGCGGCTTGCCCCATAAAAGGGCATAAAAAACGGCGGTCAGTTTTGTAACTGCCGCGGTCATAAGTCCCCGCGCTGCCTATGTGTCTGCCGCGCGGCGGTATTCAGTTGTTAGCGATAGGAATTTTTGTAGGGGCGCGTATTCTGTAAGTTATCTGTTTCTTTGTTACTGCGTCAATTCCTCCTTTCGCTGCTGCTCATACAGGGTTTCACACCGTTTTACAAACTGCCGGATAGCTGCCTGTCGCTGTTGCTCCCGTCGCTCGGCAATGAAAATAAGCCCGTTTATGGCTTCTGTGATTTTCTTATCCTGTTTCTTTCGGATACGTCTATTCATGGGCGGTGTCCTCCTGCAAATCTGCTTCGCTGATTTCGTAATAGTCAAAGGGTTCGTCCGGCTTCACAAGGGCGGGTCTGCGTCTTAAATGCTTTTCCATATCAAAAGTATTTTTCTTGTCATAGTCGGACAGGTATTTATAGTTGGGGTGTTTTGTAATGTCGTACTTATCAGAGAAGAACGGGCGCACCCCTCGTAGCTGCAAGATACATTTCCCGCCGTCCATGACTGCTATTTCATCTTCCGTCATAAGCTGCTTGCCTAACTTCTGATAGTTCAGTCCATGTGATACCTCCCGCCCCCGGTTCTCGGAAGTGTTGAAGCTGTCAATGGTTTCTTTCCCCAAGATTTCCGACATTTCTTTGAGGGTGGTTTTCTCCTTGCCGCCCAAGAACAGGGTGGTGTCGCAGTTTCCGGCTATGGTATCGGCGTTGTCCTTGTAAATGGCTTTTAGCTGCGACTGGCTCTGCAAAATGATTGAAGCGGAGATTTCCCGGCTTCGTATGGTGGCTATGAGCTTTTCAAACTTCGGTATCTGCCCGATATTTGCAAACTCGTCTAACAGACAGCGCACATGGACTGGCAGCCTGCCGCCGTATTCATCATCTGCCTTGTCGCAAAGCAGATTGAAAAGCTGCGTGTAAAGAATACTCACAACAAAGTTAAAGGTATCGTCGGTGTCGGAAATGATAACAAACAGGGCGGTCTTGCGGTCGCCTATGGTGTCAAGCTCCATTTCGTCGGTTTCCATAAGGTCGCGCAGCTCTTTAATGTCAAAGGGGGCAAGCCGCGCACCGCAGGAAATGAGGATAGAGCTTCTTGTCTTTCCCGCAGATAACAAAAATTTCTTATACTGCCGGACGGCAAAGTGTTCCGGGTCTTTTCCCTCCAACCGTTCAAACATAAGGTCAACGGGGGACTGAAATTCCGGGTCGTCCTCGCGGGCTTCCGACGCATTTATCATTTCAAGCAGCGTCGTGAAGTTCTTTTCTTCCTCCGGGGCTTCGTACCAAATGTAGCCGATAAGGGCGCAGTAAAAGAGCCGTTCCGATTTTACCCAAAAATCCTCCCCGGCTTTTTCCCCGTCCCCTTTGGTGTTGGCAATCAAAGTGTTTACCAGTTTCAAAATGTCTTTCTCGCTGCGGAGATAGGCAAAGGGATTGTATTTCATGCTTTTTTTGAAGTTAATCGTGTTCAGCACTTTTATCCGGTAGCCGCCCCGATGCAAGAGCCTCCCGCACTCGACTAAAACCGTACCTTTCGGGTCAGTTACAACGTAGCTTGAGTGCATTTGCATTAAGTTGGGCTTCACGAAAAATCTCGTCTTGCCGCTGCCGCTTCCCCCGATAACAAGGATATTTTTATTCCTTGCATACTTCGGCTGCTTTGGGCGGCTGTTCATGGTAAGCCGTTCCGTCTGTGTCAGCAGCACATTATTTTGAAATACCGGGTCGGTGTAGGGCTTAATATCTTCGGCAGTCCCCCAACGGGCAGAGCCGTATTCGATACCTTTGCGGTATTTCTTCGCGTTCTTGCCTTTTACATAGACAATCAGCCGGATAAGGACAGCCCCCACAATACCGATAAGCAAATCCATACGGGCAAGGCTCGGAAGCGGATTTGTAAAGGCAGCGGAAAAGCCGTCTGCAAGGGAAAGCACCTTGCCGGACAGGTCAGCCCCCGGCGCAAGGCGTACCGCCTGCCCGACTTTATCAAAGAGATACACAAAGAGCAGATAGGGAATGTTGGGAAGCAGCAGCTTTTTCCAGTTGATAGCATTCATCTTGCAATCCCCCTGTCTTTGTTTTTTACTTTGTCCCGCTGCGCGTTCAGAGCCGCCGCCTTTTCTTTGAGGGAAACAATCAGCTTGCGGATAGAGGGCTTTTGTTCCTGCGTCAGCTTCTTTGCGGAAAACTCCTTAAAGGCTGCGGTCAGTGCGTCCGCGTCCCGTCCCTTGAAAAACACAAGATAACGGGGCGGGGTTTCGGTGCTGTCTTTCTTTAGGGCAAAGTCAATCCCGTATTTTTTCGCCGTACTCTCAAAGGCTTTGATATTGTCCTTTGTGATTTCAATGTTGGAAACGCCCGCGTTCTGCTTCATAAGCTGCTTTAGGGTCTGCTTTCCATGCGGGATTTTCTGTCTGTCATGCTGCTTTTTCATCTGTGCAAGCAGGGCTTTCATAGCCTTTTGGAGCTGCTGTGCCGTCAGCTTCCCGGTCTTGATGTAAAGGGCTATGGTCTTTTCGTTAGTTTCCTCCTGCAATGGGTGTCCTCCTTTCGTGTTCTATGGTGGTATGCCCGCCGCCGGGAAGCGGGGCGGGCATGAAAAAAGAGCGTCCGCTTTCACGCCGCCCTGTTAAATCCGTACCCGCAGCCCGGAAAGGTCTGCCGCCCGAATACCCACAAGATACCAGTTGTCCCCGTACTCCATACGGGTCGGCTTCCATTTGCCCCGCACAAAGACCTCCATGCAGTCGCCGCAATGCAAGCCCCCGTAATAGTCGTTTACGTCAAAGCGAATGTCGTAGCGGTCAGCGGTTTCATCAAAAATCAAAGCTCCTGTTTTCTGTGTCATCATAAAATCCTCCTTTGGGTTGGTTTACAGGCTTTCGCCCTCGTTGCAGGTGTAATCGGGTATGCCCTTGCTTCTTGCCGACTGGATAGTACTCCCGCCGTACATATCGTGAGATACAAGGGACGTGTAATAGTTGCCAATCGTAGACGGGGCATTGAAAAGGGCAGCTTTCATGTACTGCTTGATGTTGCGGATTTTGGTGGTGTTTTCCTGCATACAGTCCAGTACAAAGCGGATATGTTCGCTGTTCAGTTTCATAAATTTTGCTTTTACAAGCTCTGCCGGGTGGTCGTCCCCGGCGATACGGATTGTTCTTCGTTTGGTGCAGACAGTTTCAAGAATAAGGGCAAGGATTTCCTCTATCCTGTCCCGGTCAAGGTATCTATCCTGTATCAGATAGTCGTACTCGATATTGTCCTTGATGATTTCCTCATACACGCTATATGCGTCTGTCGTTTCCTTTCGCTTCCGTTCCGGCGGCTGTGCCGCGTCCTCTAAGGGAGAGGGATTTAGGGAATGGAAAGGAATGGAATGGGTACTTGATATATCTGTATTTAATTTTTCTTTTGTTGGTAAGTTAGTCTTTAATAGTTCTTTATTTAATTGCGTTGGATTTTCCAACGTAGGTTTTTCCAACATAGGCTTTTCCAATGTTGGATTATCCAATGTTGGTTTTTCCAATGTAGGTAAATCCAACTTAGGCGGCTGCTCATAGATAACATACGTTGTACCGCGTAAGCATCCTTTCTCATCACGTTCCCTTGAACGCTGTATATATCCGGCATTTTCCAGTTCCCGTACTGCTTCCCGGATAGCGTCAATCTTTTCCCGGTTGATAAGGGACAGTCCTGCAAGGGTGTAGTCCCAATCTTCGGGAAGTGAGAGCATTTGCGACAACAAGCCCTTTGCCTTTAAGGAAAGCTCCTTGTTGCGTAAATGGTGGTTGCTCATAACGGTATAACCTTTGTTCTTTTCCACGCGGAAAACTGCCATAGCTTCGTCACTCCTTTTCGTTGGATTTGTTACGCAGTAGAAACGCGGTTTTGAGGGAAAAGGTATCAACCCTTGTCTTTCTCATTTCCACGCTCTAAGAGCCGCATAAATCAAGGCTTTGTTTGCCCTTACTGCGTAACACGAGGGCATAAAAAAAGCAGCGTTCCTGTTCTCCTGTGTAGGAGTGAGAAACGCCGCCTTATAGGTGGTGCTTATTTTATTTTTTCTTTTCGACGTGCCGCGTAAGGTGGTGCAGCGGTCTATCCGGCAGTCCGCAGGTGCTTTTTGCATATCAAGGCTCAATTCATTAAAAGTAGTAAATGAGTAGTAAAATCAATCTGCAAACCTGCGAATATGCCTGCAAATCAAGCATTTTTCAAGACAATCAACTAATTTGTCTAAAAACCTACTATTTAGTTCCTTCTCTATTGCCTCGAAGGAAAGTGGCAATACCATTTTCTTCAATTCCAGAATTGCAAATATTATATTAAGAACATTGTTCCCAATAACTGAAATAACGGTTTTCGCCAAGTTTTCCATATCGACTGTATTCTCTGCTACACCGCTTTGCTCTAATAATATAACAACATCATCTGTATCCAAAGCCGGCATGCTGTAATATGTAATACCTTTATTATCTTTCATCCAAGACGGATAACCATCATTTATAGGCTGTCCGACCAAGACAAAATAAAAATCATCCCCGATTTCCTCTGGTCTTGGCAATTGAGATAAAAATGAATTTCGTGCATCTTTTGATCTTGCAGCATGATCTAATCCATCTATAAAAAAGTAGCAAGGCCTTCCTATACATTTTGCATATTCCGGTAGGAAATGTATTACCGTTTCCCGCATTTCAGAAACAGACATAAATTGGTATATAAGTGGAAACTTTACAACAGATAATAAATTATTCTCTTCAAATTTTTTCTTAAGCTGTACGAGAATACTTCTCCACAAAATATTACCCAAATAAAAGCCTTCATCATCACTATATGAACCATCTACTTTATTTACTGGGAGATATGTGTAAAATCTAAAATCAACTATAGACTCATTCATCTGTGATAAATAACTTATAAAATTTGTTTTTCCACAGCCCGGTAATCCTTCTAAGAATATGATATGATTACTATTCTTTTTAATGTCATCTATAAAGGTCTCCCCAAACCGTTGTCGAGAAGGAAGTATCGGTTTTTCTGGACATAGTTCATATGAAGGAACATCCGGCTCGGTATAGCATAATGCTCCATATACATTTTCTCTTGTTATTTCCTGCTTCTCTCTTCTTGATGTTGCCCATATATTCAATTTAGAAAGAAGACTATTTAAGCAAAAATCTATCGCATCACTATTATCTGTTCCTAGTATTTCGCCAATCTTCACACGTATTTTTTCTTCCACATCAGCAAGACACGACTCTTTTCTAAAAGAGAAAATTTTAGTGAAACACGCCGCCTCATTTGAATCTAAATTTATCTCCAAATTTTCTCTGTACCATTCGATAGCCTTCTGCTCATTAGGCTTTGCCGAAGTATAATTATAATTATCTTGTAAGCATGGAAACACCTTGGAAATAAAGTCATCCATTGAACACTTTCCATCTGTTTCCTGCGGACCCCATTTTTTATTTGTTACAATTTGAATACCTTTAAAATTATAATTATCTTTATTATTCTTCCATTCTAAAGCCAACTCATTCAGTAAAGGCTTTTTCCCAGAAGCTAAAAAAGAATATGTGAAATTAGCATCTTCATCTGTATGTTTTACTTGAATATTTAAAATGCTTTTATCACTATAATTTACTACGACATCATCTAATGCCTGAAAATCAGTTGATTGAAGTATTACTGATTCAATTGATGTATCTTGTAGCATATTCAAGCATTCTAGTATTCCAATTTCCCATTCAAACCAATAAGGTGTACCTATTCCCGAATTATACATGTTCTCCCTCTATTCTTTTCAAAACGTAATTACATAATTGATAACAATACGTCTCAACTTCTTCTGTAGACATATTTATATGGTATCCATTCACAAGCGAATCAAATAAATAGTTTATCTCTTCGTAATAATCCTTATTATAAAATTCAACTCCAAATAATTTATTCAAGCCTCGTACCATTTGAGATAATTCTTTATAATTTACTGGAAGGACATAATCGATTTTGTCATCAATAATCTTCTTCATCAGCCTCTCATTTCCTATTATTTTTGAGGCTATATTTATAAAATCTCCACAAGTTTCAAAAACATTCCAATCACACATGAACTGCCAACGAAAAAAGAAAGGACTCCATACCTCTGCTGGTTCGATCTTTATATTATATGGCACCAATTCCTTCTTTAATTCATCCTCTATGCAATTATAAGTTCCTTCCAATATGGCTATATCATTTTTTCTCACATCAATCGGATAATAAACGCCCTTATCATCGCATATTATGTAACCAATTATTCTGTAATATTTTTCAATGACATTTATAGCATCTCTTGTAAAAAAAACAGATCCTACAACTAAATCATCATTATAATTTGAGGTGTCTAATTCCCTAAAACAATGCTTAAAATCATCAAAAACTAATATTGAATCCATATAAATTACCTTCTTTGTTGTACTTATTTATAATAAATTGCCCAGCCTGTTATAGGCTGGACATAAGTAAGTTTTTATGATAACTAAAAAACAGCTTTCAACCGATACTTCTTTGATATCTAATTAAAAGAAATTGTGTTATATCAACTTGTCACAACCATTTTTCACAATCACTTTGATTCTATTTCATACTTCTTAAAAAGTTCGGGACATTCCTTTTTATATCTCTCAGTTGGTGATAAACCACCTTCATCCGGCAACAATCCTTCTCCACTGCTAACAGAATGGGGCAAATACTTGCATTTAAAATATACTGTCGGATATGTGTAAATAATACTCATATTTCCAAACAGTTCTTTCATTAGGTAAATTTCAATAATATAAAGTGAAGCCAATGCTAATACTGCATTTTCAAATGTTGCATTTTTTATAGATTCCTTTTCGTCATGCTTTATCGAATTATATGCAAACCACCAGTCCAAGCCTTCTACTTTTACATTCTTTCCATTATCAATACGTGTCGTCTTCCAATCATGTAAAGGTGTATTAATCCAAAAAGGTGTACTTACTTCAAAATCAATAATTTTAGGGAATACTCCTAGTATTGTTTCGCTTATATCTCCTATCCTCTTGTTTTTTACTCCCTTAGCACTACATAAGGCCTTACTCATTATTTCAAATTCAGAGGCTGCTAAAACAATTATTTGTTTAAAAATATCAGAGTATACTTTTCCATGTACAAGTTCTCTTATTCCATCATGTTCTTGCAAACCATGGTCTATATAATGCTTTGTATCATCCAATCGTTCAGCAAGGGAACAAAAATAATTCCAATGCTGTATAAGTTCAATTTGCTCCATACATTCTTTTCTGCTTTCTAGTTTTGAAAGCATTCCCCCATTCTCTATGATTTCTAATTCTTGTTATATCCAAATTGTCGAGTCATTAAGAGCTCTTTCCACCAGGATTCCCTCTCTAATATCGCATCATCATCTGTTGTACTTTTATATATTTCCAAGATGCTATATCTGAAATTCTTCTGGATATATTCAAAATCCAAACTCTTCAACTCAATATTTCCACCATTTCCATTGGCTATGTAATCCTTCCATCTTCCCCAAATCATATTTTCACCTGTTGCAGAGCCAACATATTTCTTTCCATTTGAAGAATCCGTAATATAACATGTTTATTTCATCTCAATATTTTTCACGCAGGAATGTAAACTGCTCATCATTCTTTATTACTTCCAATAGCCCTTTATGACAGTTATCCATTATTATCAGTTACCACTCGTACCGTTTCCTAGGAAAACCTAATCCATGTATTCCTATTTCTTCACAAATTGAAGATAATATCTTTAATATTTCTTCCCTTGTTGAATCAAACCATATTGCCAAATCTCTGTCATAGAAACAATACATCACATCATCTTCTCCATATAATGAATATGCTCCAGTGTCTTTTGCAATTTTTAATCGTTTTCTTAGTGCAACCAACATATCACAAATTGTATTAAGCTTCTCCCGCCACTCTATATTTACAACAGACGATTTTCCGTCTGCTTTTTTTAAGATACTTCCGTCTCTGGTTCTAAGAACTCCCGTATTTAAAGCGATAATAGTATCCTCAATAGCCTTATCAAAATCTTCCATTCTTCCTTCTTGATATATTCTATCCTGAAATGCTGGACGATCAAAACATTGCACAAAGAACTTTATAAGTTCTTTATCTTCATGTTGCTCCTCTGCTGTTGCTTCTTCCAAATCAAGAACTGCCATTTGCTCTGAAATTTCCTTCCATTTTTTCAATTTAGCAATCGTATATCTATTCACATCTGAATCTATTAATTTTGAACACGACTGGCATAACCATATTCCATTTTCTGCTGATGCTCTCTCTTGAGACGTTATGTTCTCATCATACCTTGGTCCGCCTTTAGAAGCTGCTGTAATATGAGATGCAACTCCAATATTTATGATATTCTCTTTTCCTATTCCTGCTCCACGAGTTGCTTTTCTACAATTAGGATTGCTGCATTTCCATCCAACTCTATTAGCTAACAAATCCTTTGTTCTTTGTGAAAAATCATCTCTCATATAATTTTACCTCCACCTTACACTTTATCATCTTTAAATTTTCTATAATCAACGAAAAGCTCCCGAAAGAGCTTTCCATTACCTTAAATATACACTAATTCTTTTAACACAATCTCTTCTGCCCTACTACGAATACCATTTACCACTCTGACCCATTCCATCTGATCACGAACTTTCAATTCCTCCGTAATCCCCTGCTTCTCCATCATCTGACGCACCAGAATATCCATCCTTTCCTGTGCTTCATCGTCTACAACATTCAGATGTTCTGTCAATCTGTCTTCCAACATATACAGTGAATACATTGCCGGACGATGCTCTTTCAGATATGTTTTCCGCATCATTCCATATTTCCCATAATGCGGTTCTTCATCTGTACTGACAAGATTCGGATAGTAAATTCCGTCTGCGCCAAGTGTGTAGGTTCCACCCATTTTTTCAAATGTGCTTTTCATGTGTTATTCCTCCTTGAAATCAGCGATTTCCTTAGATCATCGCAAAATATTTCAGGGCAGCCTTGATAGCTTCTTCCTTCTCTTTCGGGCATTGTGGAACTCTTGCATTTTCTGATTTTGGAAGATTATAGTTTTCTCCCACTTCAATTCCACATTTGCGTTTTACCTGAGAAATATATAAACTTGAAACCTTCAAGCCAAATTCTTTCAGCACATAATCTTTGATTTCCTGATAGGTCGCTTTCGTCTCTGCACTGGTTGCATCCAGCTCATCTAAGTCTAAGTCGATCTCTATCGTGTCATCTGGTTTTTGCGCGAGCAACGAGGCAAGCCGAGATGCTTGCATCTCGATTTGCCGACTGCCGCGTTCATCGAGACAAGTACTCTTGTCTCGATGTTGGGACAAAAGTACCACCGTCTCCACATGCACAGTCTGTGGAAACATATCTGCCGGGCAGACGCGCCGGAGGGCATAGCCGTGGTCGCAGAGATAGCGAAGATCGCGTGCCAGGGTGGCGCTGTCACAGCTGACGTAAACGATCCGTTCCGGCTGCATTTTTACCATGGTGGAAAGGAGGGCTTCGTCGCAGCCTTTCCGGGGCGGATCCACTACGATGACATCTGCCTGAATGCCCTCTTTTTCATATTTTTCAGGAAGCACTTCCTCTGCTTTTCCCACATAAAATTCCGCATTGGCAAAGCCGTTTAATGCTGCGTTTCTGCGGGCGTCTTCTATGGCATCCGGGATAATTTCCACCCCATAGACCTTCTTTGCCTTCTGTGCCAGAAAGAGAGAAATGGTGCCAATCCCACAATAAAGATCCCATACGGTCTCTTCTCCGGTCAGTCCTGCATATTCCAGGGCTTTTCCATAAAGCCGCTCCGTCTGAACGGGATTTACCTGGAAAAAGGAAAGCGGTGAGATCTGGTATTTTACCTCTCCGATATAGTCCTCAATGTAAGGACGGCCCCAGAGATTGATGATTTCGCTTCCTAGGATCACATTGGTTTTTTCCCGATTTACATTGAGAGAGATACTGGTCATTCCCGGAATGGTCTTGAGGGAATCCACCAGTGCATCCCCCCCTACGATCTTACTGCCATTGATGACAAGACAGACCATGATCTCCCCCGTGCGGAATCCGCTGCGGATCAGACAATGACGTACAAGGCCTGTTCCCGTGGCTTCATCATAAGGATCCACAAAATAAGCATTCATCCAGATCAGGATCTTCCGAAGGATCGTTTCATTGACTTCTTTTCCCAGATAGCAGCTGGTGTTCTCAATGATGCTGTGGGTACGGCCGGCATAAAAACCTGTGACTGTCTTTCCGTCCCGGTTCTTTCCAAAAGGAAACTGGGCCTTGTTCCGATAATGGAAAGGCTCCTCCATGCCGATGATGGTTTCCATTGGAATCTTTTCAAATTTACCGATCCGTCTGAGATTGTTCTCTACTTTTCTGGTTTTAAAAGCCAGCTGGGCTTCATAACTCATAGCCTGGATCTGACAGCCGCCACACTGGCGGGCTACCGGACAAAGCGGAGTCACACGGTCTGCGGAAGGAGTCAAAACCTCCATCAGACGGGCAAAACCGTAAGTTTTTTTCAGTTTCATGATCTTGGCACGGATCCGGTCACCGATGACTGCATCTTTGATAAAAAATGTCATTCCGTCGTATTTTCCGATCCCGGTCCCGTCTTCACTCAGATCTTCTATTGTAACTTCGATCAAATCATCTTTTTTCAAAATTCTGTGGTCCTCCTCACATTGGAGTCTACAAAACGATTGTATCCCAGCCACTCATCTGTAGTGGCAGTCCCCATGAGGATCTCACGGAAAGTTTCCATCCGTGCATCCGTATTGTCCGCAAAATTCAGTGCTGCTGCCTCTGCCAGTGCCGGTTTCTTCGGCGAACCATACTCCAGTTCCCCGTGATGTGCCACGATACAATGTTTGAGCTCACTGGCAAGACGTTTCGGGAAATCCGGGATCCGGCGGATCCCGAGGCCAACCAGTTCCACGCCGATCACGATATGGCCTAAAAGCTGTCCGTCATCCGTATAGTCATTGGCCGGAAAAGCAGAAAGCTCTTTGGTCTTTCCGATGTCATGGAACATGGCTGCCGTGATCAGAAGATCACGGTTCAGATAATCATACTGATCCGCATAAAAATCACAGAGCTTCACTACGCTCAAGGTATGCTCCAGAAGGCCTCCCACAAAGCCATGATGTACACTTTTTGCCGCGGAATGGTTTTTAAAAAGGCGGATAAACGCTTCATTTTCCACGAAAAAGCTCTCAGCCAGCTTCAGAAGAAACGGATTTTTGATTTTTTTCATATATTTCATTAATTCCTGATACATCTCATCGATATTTTTCCGGCTCATAGGAAGATAGTCTGATGGATCATACTCTCCCTCGTCCGCACGGGTCGCCCGTTTGATAGAGAGCTGCAGGGAACCTTGAAAGCTTGTCACATCTCCCACCACATAGACGTAATCCAGAGCATCAAAGTCGCCGATTCCCGGAGAACCCGGATCCCAGATCTTGGCATCCAGTGTGCCTGTCTTATCCTGAAGAATCACATTTTCATAGGCTTTTCCGCTTTTGGTAAGGGCGGACTGTCTGGATTTACAGAGATAAATATCTCCTAACTTTTCACCTTCCCGCAGTGTTTCAATATACTTCATTCTTTTTCCTTTCTATACAACACGCTGTCTCTCAGCGTTTTGCCAGTGTGATAGTTATCTTTGTCTCTTTGTAATCATTTTTCCATTTCCGCCAGAGATTTACAGAAATGGTATCTCCCGGCTTTTTCTTCCGCAGGATATTCATATAATCCTGCACACTTTCCACGGAGCTGTCGTCAAGCGCAGTGATCACATCGGTTGGCTGAATCCCGTTTTTCATGGCAGGCGAACCCTCCTCCGTCTGCATGACAATGATGCCTTTCGGCATACCAAGCTCTTTTGCCAGAGCATCTGTCACATTTTTTCCGGTGATCCCAAGATAAGGAAGGGTAGTCTTATTTGCAAGAGCATTGACCAGATTTCCGATCTCCAGAATCTCCACTCCATTTAAAGTAGAAGAATCTCCTTCTTTTATATCAGGACCCAGAACACCTATGATCTGTCCTTCCAGATTGATAAGGACACCGCCGTCTTCATTTTTTCCGATGATATCCGTATTGATCCGCCGATAACTGCCATCACAGAGAGAAAGATAGGGCTGTGACGTTACCATGCCAAAAGAAACATAGCCGACACTCAGGGCTATGATGGGATCCCCGATCTTCGTTTCTCCGGAATCCACAAAATTTGCCGCTTCCACATAAGCAGTCGTTTCTTCACTGAGGTCTTTGGAAAAAACCTTCACCACAGCCAAATCGGAAATCTCATCCGAATCCTGGATCCAGCCATCCGCCAGAGTTCCATCTTCAAAGGTAACCTTGATGCTGTCTGTATCGTCAATGGTATCCTTCTCTGTGAGGATCAGAAGGTCCTTGTCTGTCTTACTGATAATGACACCTGCCACACTGCGGCTGCTCTCTCTGATGTCGTTAAAAAGATCCAGTTCACTGGTGACTCCCGTAAGCGTAACAATGGATTTTTTTGTTTCATCTGCGGCGGCCGCCATTTTTATATAAACTTGCTCATAATTACTGAGATCCTCTTCCCGGGCCGCTGTTTCCGTCACTTTTTCTGCAGCGGCAGTCTCTCTTTCTGTTTCACTGCTAACAACGACCATTTTATCCTTTTCCTTTCTATATTGCAATGCCAAAGGCTGAACAAACGCAAAAGTTCCTCCGGCAGAAACACCTAAAAGCACAATGGCTACAGTTCCCCGCACGGTCCGCTGAAAGCATTTTCGCCTGTAGAAAGGTTTTTTTCTAATCTGTTCCTGGATAAAAACATCTTTTTTCTTTTCATCTTCTGACATATTTACAAGTCCTCCGTCAAAAGTCAGCGCACATTTCGTAAATAGTTTACCAGAAAGATATGAACATTTTATGAATTTGTTCTTTGCAATCCGGGGAATATAGGATAGAATGAAGATAACTTCCTGTTATTTTTTTTGTAACTATTCAGAACCTGGCAGATTTCCGGCAGGAATTGTAAGCATCCTTGCATGAATGAACACTTTTTGCCGAAAATCTATTTGGCGGACAGCCGTTGAGATGGATTTTGAATCGTTACCAGTTTTCAGAATGGAGATTTATCATGAACGAAAAAGCATTACGAACCCTGGAATATACAAAGATCATCGACCGGCTCACAGAACTGGCCGGCTCTTCCATTGGAAAAGAGCTCTGCCGGAATTTAAAGCCGTCTTCCGATATTACGGAGATTGAAGCAGCCCAGAAACAGACCTCTGATGCCTTAAGCCGCATCTATCAGCGGGGAAGCATCTCTTTTTCCGGCGTCCAGGATGTCCGCGGCTCTCTGAAGCGCCTGGAGATTGGCGGATCCTTAAGCACACTGGAACTTCTTCGGATTGCGAAGCTTCTGGAGACTACCTCACGGGTGAAATCTTTTGGCCGGCTGGAGAATTCCGACCGTGAAAAAGATTCCCTGGATGATATGTTTGACAATCTTCAGCCGCTGTCCGGTCTCTACAATGAGATCTACCGCTGTATCCTGTCCGAAGATGAAATCGCAGCTGATGCAAGCCCGGCTCTTTCCAGGATCCGCCGCTCCATCCGCCAGACCAACGACCGCGTCCACACACAGCTGGCCTCTCTGGTCAACGGTTCCTCGAGAAGCTATCTTCAGGATGCCGTGATCACTATGAGAAACGGCCGCTACTGCGTTCCGGTCAAAGCAGAATACAAAGGTCAGGTACCAGGCATGATCCATGACCAGTCCTCTACCGGCTCTACTCTTTTCATTGAGCCCATGGCCATTGTCAAACTCAACAATGAGCTGCGGGAACTGGAGCTTCAGGAACAGAAAGCCATTGAAGCGGTCCTTGCAGAGCTCAGCAACGCTGCTGCCGCAGAAAATGAAAATATCGCAGACAACTTCCGGATCCTGACCCGCCTGGATTTCATTTTCGCCCGGGCCATGCTGAGTAAATCCTATAATGGAACGGAACCCGTTTTTAATGAGAAAGGCCATATCAACATCAAAAAAGGCCGCCACCCTCTGCTGGATAAAAAGAATGTGGTTCCCATTGATATCTGGATGGGAAAAGACTTCCGGCTGCTGGTCATCACTGGTCCCAATACCGGTGGTAAGACCGTTTCCTTAAAAACCGTCGGCCTCTTCACACTTATGGGACAGGCCGGTCTTCACATCCCTGCTTTTGACCATTCCGAGCTCTCTGTTTTTGATGAGGTCTTTGCTGATATCGGAGATGAACAGAGCATTGAGCAGTCCTTGAGTACCTTCTCTTCCCATATGACACATACTGTGTCTATCCTGAAGGAAGCGACAGACCGTTCTCTGGTGCTTTTTGATGAGCTCGGCGCCGGTACCGACCCTACAGAGGGAGCGGCTCTTGCCATTGCCATTTTAAACGAGCTTCACAGCCGGGGAACCTGTACTATGGCTACCACCCATTACAGTGAGTTAAAAGTCTTTGCTCTCACCACTCCCGGTGTGGAAAACGGCTGCTGTGAATTCAGCCTGGAGACCTTACGTCCCACGTACCGCCTCCTCATCGGCGTTCCCGGAAAGAGTAATGCCTTTGCCATCTCCGGAAAACTCGGTCTGCCGGAGCATATCATCGAGGATGCAAAGAGCCGGATCAGTGAACAGGATGAAAGCTTTGAGGATCTTTTAAGCGATCTGGAACACAGCCGGATCACCATTGAAAAAGAACAGGAAGAGCTGGCCCGTTACAAAGCCGAAGCAGCTTCCCTCAAGGCCCAGCTGGAGCAGAAACAGGAACGTCTGGATTCTTCCAGAGAGCGGATCCTCGCCGAAGCCAATGAAAAAGCCCATGCCATCCTGCGGGAAGCCAAAGAATATGCAGATGAAACGATCAAGAATTTCAATAAATACGGCAAAGCCGCCGGCGTTTCCATCAGCGACATGGAACGGGAACGGACCCGTCTCCGCGAAAAAATGAATGCCACAGAGAAAAACATGGCGAAAAAAGCTCCTGCCAAAGCGAAAAAGACCATCAATCCCAAAGAACTCCGTGTGGGTGACAGTGTAAAAGTCCTGAGCCTGAACCTCAAAGGAACCGTCAGCACCCTGCCGGATGCCAAAGGAAATCTTTTCGTACAGATGGGTATTCTCCGGTCACAGGTCAATCTGCGTGATCTGGAACGCATTGACGAACCGGTGATCACAGCCCCCAGCTTCAACCGTACCGGAAGCGGAAAGATTAAAATGTCCAAGTCTGCTTCTGTCGGCATTGAGCTGAATCTCCTCGGAAAAACCTCAGACGAAGCCGTTTCCGAACTGGATAAATATCTGGATGACGCTTATATTGCCCACCTTCCCTCTGTCCGCATTGTTCACGGGAAAGGAACCGGTGCGCTCAGAAAAGCCGTACACAACTACCTGCGCCGCTGCAAGATTGTGGAGGAATATCATCTGGGTGAGTTCGGCGAGGGAGACGCAGGCGTTACCATCGTAACCTTTAAAAAATAGTAACTGTTCAGGAAAGCGAGGCACAAAACATGGCTGCAAAACAGAAAATCATGATCGTGGACGATGACAGCAATATTGCAGAGCTCATCGCCCTCTATCTCAACAAAGAATGTTTTGATACCCGGATCGTGGGCGACGGCGAGGCCGCTCTTCGAAGCTTTGATTCGTTCGCTCCGAATCTGATTCTCCTGGATCTGATGCTGCCAGGTATGGATGGTTATCAGGTCTGCCGGGAGATCCGTCAGCGATCCAACGTCCCCATCATCATGCTCTCTGCCAAGGGTGAAATCTTTGATAAGGTCCTTGGACTGGAACTTGGTGCAGACGACTATATCATCAAACCTTTTGACTCCAAGGAGCTGGTGGCCCGGGTCAAAGCAGTGCTGCGCCGTTTTCAGCCGGACAAAAACGGAACAGACAAGCCCAAAGGAAAAATTGTGGAATATCCGGATCTCATTGTCAATCAGACCAACTATTCTGTGATCTACCGCGGCAAAACCATTGACATGCCCCCAAAAGAACTGGAGCTTCTCTATTTTCTTGCAGCTTCTCCCAATCAGGTTTTCACCAGGGAACAGCTGCTGGATCACATCTGGGGCTATGAATATATGGGCGATACCCGTACCGTAGATGTCCATATCAAACGGCTCCGTGAAAAGATCAAGGATCATGAGGAATGGTCCATCTCCACTGTCTGGGGCATCGGCTACAAATTCGAGGTGAAACATCCATGAAAAAACGCCTCCGGGTAAAATTTGCCATCCTTTACGCTCTGTTTGCCCTGCTGAGTTTTCTTACCGTTTCCACCTTCGGTATGTCTCTTGCCAGAAAATATGTGACAAAAAGCGTCGCGGACGGTCTCTATCAGGATGCCAGCCGGATCGCCTCCGGCTCTCTGATCCAGTCTTATATGAAGTCCTTAAGCTCCCGGGATGATCTCTATCATTTTCTTTCTTCCGCGGCAGCTTACCAGAATTCCACCATCTGGCTGACGGACATCTCCGGAAATATCCTGATCGACACCTCCCGGCCTTTTGAAGAGACCGATGATCCGAAAACGCTTCCGGAAATGGATTCGGAAGCGTTTACAGGCAGCTACTACCAGATCGGCACCTTTTTCGGCTATTATTCCAGTGATGTCCTGAGTGTAGGCAGCCCGGTCACCTCCGGTGACACCGTAAAGGGCTATCTCATCATCCACTGCTATCTCTCAAAGATCGAACGGGAATGTAATTCCATCCTGAATATTTCCTACCTTATTCTTCTTGCGATCCTGGGTCTTTCGCTGATCCTGGTTCTCGGCTTCTGGTTTCTTGTCAGCCGTCCGCTGGACCGGCTCATCTATGCCGCCGAAGAATATGCCGCCGGAAATCTGGATTACAGATTCATCAAAGAACCGGCCGATGAGCTGGAATATCTTGGTGCCAGTCTCCAGGTTCTCGCCGGACAGGCCGGAAAAGGAGGCGAAAACCAGAGAAAGTTCATTTCCAACATTTCTCACGATTTCCGTTCCCCTCTCACTTCCATCAAAGGCTATGTGGAAGCCATTCTGGACGGAACGATCCCGGTGGAGATGCAGGACCGCTACCTGAACATCGTCCTTTCCGAAACAGAGCGCCTGGAAAAGCTCACAAAAGGCCTTCTCACACTGAACACCTTTGATGACAACGGATATCTGATGGAGATGAGCGATTTTGATATCAACGAGGTCATCCGAAAGACTCTGGAAACCTTTGAAGGCCGCTGCAATGCCCGTGGAATCCGTTTTTCGCTTCTTTTTGACGAGCCCTGCCTTCCGGTCCATGCAGATAAGGAAAAGATCCAGCAGGTTCTTTATAATCTCATCGACAATGCGATAAAATTCAGTCCGGATCATTCCATCATTTACATGGAAACCCTGCTGAAGCGTGAGAAAGTCTTTGTTTCCATCAAGGATACCGGCCTTGGGATCCCCCAGGATTCCCTGCCGAAGATCTGGGACCGTTTTTATAAAACAGATCTTTCCAGAGGAAAAGACAAGAAGGGCACCGGTCTTGGTCTTGCTATCGTAAAAGAGATCATACAGGCGCATGGCGAAAATATCAATGTAGTAAGCACCGAAGGCGTCGGAAGCGAATTTACCTTTACGCTGCAGAGTGCCTCATAAAAAACGGCAGAAAACAGAAGTCTGATCCTTTCTGTTTTCTGCCGTTTTTTTATTTCCAGTCGTATCTGGTCAGATGACCATCCAGACGCATGTGGTCAAAATGATTCTGTCTTAAAGCCTCATAAAGCACAACCGCCACGGAATTGGCCAGGTTCAGAGAACGGATGTTCCCGATCATCGGAATCCGAACCGCCCGTTCCTGATTTTCCAGAAGAAGCTCCTCCGGAATGCCGGCGCTTTCTTTGCCGAACATGATATAACAGTCCGGCTCATAAGAAACATCGGTATAAACCTGCGGTGCTTTGGTCGTGGCCATATAGATCTTGGCTCCCGGATTCTTTTCCAGAAAATCTTCATAATTGATGTAGGTCGTCACATCGAGATCCTTCCAGTAATCCATTCCGGCACGCTTCAGATTTTTCTCGGTAAGGCGAAAGCCCAGAGGTTCGATAAGATGCAGCCTGGTCCCGGTAGCCACGCAGGTCCGGCCGATATTTCCCGTATTGGAGGGGATCTCCGGCTCCAGGAGAACGATATTCAGTTTTGCCATCTTATCTTCCCCCTTCCAGCTTCTCAATGAAGTGTTTCAGACGCTCCAGCGCCTTTTTCAGATCTTCCAGGGAATACGCATAGGAGATCCGGAGGAAGCCTTCTCCACAGCTTCCAAAAGCCGTTCCGGGAACGACGGCCAGCCGTTCTTCCCGGAGAAGACGTTCTGCAAACTCATCAGAAGAAATACCGAATTTCTGAATGGATGGAAATACATAAAACGCACCCTTGGGTTCAAAACAGGGAAGTCCCATCTCTTCAAACGCATGGAGCAGATACCGGCGGCGGCCATTATAGGCCTGACGCATCTCCTCCACGTCGGAATCACCGTTCCGGAGAGCCTCCACAGCTGCATACTGGCTGTTTGTCGGTGCACACATAATGGCAAACTGATGAACCTTTGTCATCTGCCGGATAATGGCTGCCGGACCGCAGGCATAGCCCAGGCGCCAGCCCGTCATGGCATGGGATTTGGAAAAACCATTGATGGTAATGGTCCGCTCCTTCATTCCCGGCAGGGAAGCAAACGAAACGTGATTACCGCCGTAGGTAAGCTCTGCATAAATCTCATCCGAAAGGACAAACAGATCCTTTTCCTCTACAACTTCTGCAATCGCCTCCAGATCTTCCCGGCTCATAATGGCACCGGTGGGATTGTTCGGGAAGGGCAGGACCAGGATCTTTGTCTTTTCATTGATGTGTTCCAGAAGCTCTTCTTTTGTCAGCCGGAATTCGTTTTTTGCCTGAAGCTCGATGATATGCGGCTTTCCTCCGGCCAGCGTACAACAGGGGACATAGGAAACATAGCAGGGCTCCGGGATCAGGACTTCATCTCCGGG
Organism: Blautia sp. OF03-15BH; assembly: GCF_003463065.1. GTDB lineage: Bacteria > Bacillota > Clostridia > Lachnospirales > Lachnospiraceae > Limivivens. The sequence goes on along the minus strand of NZ_QSCM01000011.1, from coordinate 32,748 downwards.
ATCCAGCATGACACGCATGGCAAGGTCGATCGCCTCACTGCCTCCCACCGTTACCAGTGTCTCTGTTACCGGATCATAGTCCAGTGCAAACCGGCGTTTCAGATAACGGCAGATCTCCTCACGGAGTTCTTTCAAGCCTGCATTAGACGTATAGAACGTACGGCCCTTCTCCAGACTGTAGATACCCTCGTCACGGATGTGCCAGGGCGTATCAAAATCCGGTTCTCCAACACCGAGAGAGATCACATTGTCCATTTCACTTACAATATCAAAAAATTTCCGGATACCGGAAGGTGCGATATCCATTACTTTTTTTGTCAGAGGGTCTCTCATAAGGTCACCGGCATCCTTTCATCTCTTGTTTTTTTCTCAAAGATCGTTCCGTGGTCTTTGTATTTTTTCAGGATAAAATGAGTCGCTGTACTCAAAACAGAATCCAGCGTGGAAAGCTTATCGGATACAAAACCGGAAACTTCTTTCAGTGTCTTTCCTTCCAGGATCACCATAAGGTCAAATGCACCGGAGATCAGATACACAGAACGGACTTCCGGATAATTGTAGATCCGCTCAGCGATGGAATCAAAGCCCTGCCCTCTCTGAGGGGTCACGCGGACCTCGATCAGGGCAGTCACCTTGTCTGCGGAGGTCTTGTCCCAGTCGATCAGCGTATGATAACCGCAGATAATGTGTTCCTGCTCCATTTTTGCGATTTCGTTGGCAACGGTCGCCTCATCGGTACCCAGGATCACTGCCAGTTCCTTCAGATCGATCCGGCTGTTTTTTTCCAGAAATGTTAAGATTGCTTCTCTCATCCTTCATTCTCCTTTTTCTCTGTTCTTGCTGGTTTTTCGATGTATCGTTTGATTTCCTGATTGTAAAGGATCCGTTCCGGTCCTTTGCTGACTCTTCCTATCACTGTCGCCGGGATCCCCGCCCGTTTCAGTTCTTCGGTAAGCTCCATGCCATGGAAGGTACCAATGAGCACAGCGCCTTTTGAGTCCATCCGATAGGGATCCAGATCAAAAAGCTCTGTGATCTCTACGGTCTCCTGGCGGATCGGAAGCTTCCGAAGTTCTGCACTCAGTCCCAGGCCAGCCTGGTCTGCGATCTCCCAAAGTGCTTTCAGGATGCCGCCTTCTCCCAATGGATAATACTCCTTTTCCTCTTCACCGGTTCCGGAATCTGTCCCGACACGCCCGGCAATCTCCAGTGTTTCTTTGATCTCTTCCAGATCCGAAAAATGCTGTGCTTCCCGCACCAGAGTCTCCGGAAAGCGTTTCAGAAGCTCTTCTTCCTTTTCTACAGCCAGCTTTGCTGTCCCGGAAAGGGCAATCCATCTGGTCAGGACCAGTTCCATGCCCGGTCTGAGACGGGAGCTGCCGTCTGTTACCATGGTATGCAAATATCTATCCCCTTTCTTTTGCTCCTCCAAGATCGGTGGAGATAAAAATAGGGCACCGTACGCTTTTGATGTCATACGGCACCCTTTCTTTTTCTTTCTATAAATTTCTGTTGACCACCCAACAGCAACGATTCCTTAAGATGTTTTGGCCTGGATATACCAAAATCCTACCCTGCTACTGGATCACCGTTACGTCCTGGCCCGGATCCGGAAGTACATTGTCATCCATATCACCTGATGGATCCTGCGTTGGTGCAGAGGTTTCCGGTGCACTCGTTTCCGGTGCAGAGGTTTCGGGGGCACTTGTTTCCGGTGCACTCGTCTCAGGCGCACTTGTTTCCGGTGCACTCGTCTCAGGCGCACTCGTCTCAGGTGCGGTCGTTTCCGGTGCACTCGTCTCAGGGGTCGTGGTCGAACCGTAGCTTCCATTGATAACCGCCTGAACAGTTGCCAGATCATTATTGGCAATAGCGGTCTGAATCGCTGCGGATGCCTGGGCATTTGGTGAAACAATACCTACCTCATAAATGGCCGGTGATGCCTGATAACTGCTGGAATTGACCTGAATCGTATCTGTGCTTCCATCTGGATTGACAATATCCTCCCAAAGTACAGCCTCCAGTCCCTGATGAGCACTCTGTGTCTGATTCAGATAACCAATGTTCTGATCCGCCTTCGCCACCAGTTTGATATTAGTGCTGGCATCCGTCTGACTCAAGGTCTCGCTCCGGAAAGAAATCGAACGGTTCGGATCTCTGGTCTCATGACCATAAATGGTAAAATTCAGCGTTCCCTGATACCCCACACCATAAATATAGATAGGAGCATCTGTATTATTGGTAAATACAAAATCCATCAGGCCTTCTGCAATGGCTGCATCCTTGGACGGATCCACATAGGAGACCAGCATGGTATGATTGTGACGCTCGTTCACCTGAAGTTCTGCTTTCAGGACCGCATTATAAAGGGTCGTGGAAACCTGACAGATACCACCGCCATAAGTGTCCACCACCTGGCCGCTCTCATAGGAGGGAGCCGGATAATAGCCGTTATCGGCATTGAAAGGCGTTACTGCTGCCGTCACTGAGAAGGATTCTCCCGGCATGAGAAGCGTACCATTGATCTTGGACGCTCCCACTTCCACGTTGGTATTTCTCTCGTAAGAGGAACCATAATACGTGGTCGCTGTTCCCAGCACGTCTTTTACCAGACTCAGCTCTTCTTTCGTAACGGAAGGCTTCTGGACCTCCGCAGCAACCGTAAGCTCCGTACCGTCACCCTTCAGTTCTTTCATAATGGTGGAAACCGACTGATCCACATTGACTGCGATCCCAGTCTCTCCGCCTGTTACCTCCGGATATCCGTTTGAAAATGTGATATCTCCTTCTTCCGGATCCCGGTTATATTTTGCTGCAAGCTTCTCTACGTAGGTTTTGACTGCCTGCTCATTGGGCGCATACGCTACGTCAAAATTCTTTGGTTCCACCTGCAGATCTTTTTTCTCTTTATACTGTTTGATGAGATTGCCGCCCTTGGCTACTTCCAGTGCCTCATGAACAACCTCACGGTTGGTCCACTCCATCCCAAAATCCTCTGCGGTGGCATGGATCTCTTCATCGCCAAGCTTAACGGTATAGTTTCCGCCGGTTCCCTTTCCCAGCTTCTCTTCTACTGCTTTTGTCGCCTGCTCCTCTGTCATGCCGGAAACATTCACGCCTCCGATATAAACATTTTTACTGATTGTCTCTGTATCATCTGCCAGAGCAGAACCTTCCGCTGCCAGAACAAAAGCTGTGCAGGCTGTCAGGATCAGGCTTATTTTCTTTCTTTTTTTCATTCAGTGACTCCTCTTGCCGACTTACTCCAGGTAGCTTAAAACCATGGGCAGGATCATCGCGATCACCAGAAGAAGGCAGATCACTGCTGCAATGGTTTTCTGCGTTTTTTTATTGTTGAAATTCATCATATCTTTCACCTCTTGATCTTTCCATACTGGGAAATAATGTTGTCGATCATTCTGGACGCCTCACTTTTGGTCAGTTTCTCCAGGACAGCATCCGTTTCTATTCTATGATATTTTATCAAATCATTCAAGTACCGTTTTTGTGAAATCGTAACAGGACTCTCTTTCTTCACCTGATAAACCAGCTGTTTCGGCTCAAACGCCACAGGGCTTACAGAGAAAAACTCCCGGCTCAGACATTCATAGAGGTGATAGGCAGAAAGTGCATCCTCATAAGCCCGATGTTTCTTCTCCTGGCTGATTCCATAGTGCAGGCAGAGAGCTTCCAGCGTACGGCTGGGAAGTTCCGGCAGAAATTTCTTTGCAAGAGCCAGCGTATCGATGCCTTCCCGGTCAAAGTTCCGGCCGGCATTGGCCAGCTTCTGTTTCAGAAAACTGTAATCAAAAAGAATGTTATGACCCAGGATCGGTGCTTCTCCGCAAAAATCAAGGAAACCATCCAGTGCTTCCCCAAGAGGAAGACCTCCTTCCGCCATCTCATCTGTGATTCCGGTCAGCCCTACGATAAACTCCGGTATCTTTTTTCCAATATTGATAAAAGCCGCATAGGTGTCTTCCACCCGGCCATTCCGGATGCGTGCCGCTCCGAGTTCCAGGATCTGATCGGTCCTTGGGTTCAGCCCCGTGGTCTCAAGATCCAGGGCTATGATCTCTTCTGTCATTTGTCTTCTCCTTATCTTCTCAATAAATCTGGACGATCCTGGCATCACCGGTCAAAGGATCCCTTTTCTGATAATCAAAAAGGTACCACTCTTCCTTTTCTCCGGAAAGGATTTCCAGATGCGTCTGATTCAGAAGCTGGCGTGCATTCATGCCCTCATACGTTTCCCCGGTAAGATACCGGTGTGCCTCCGCTTCTTTTTTATAAAACTCGTAAATCTCATTTTTTTTGCCGGAAAGATCCGGTGCAAAGGCCGGACGGCTCTTACTCTTTTCCCGGGCATAAAGATCCATCAGTAGTGCCTGCTCAAACGAAACCTTTCTGTCCCGGTTTATGGAAAGGGCAAATTCCCGCAAGATCAGAAGACGCTCCATCCTGGAATGGCTCCGCCCGTTATAGTTCTGCTTCTCGTAGAAATCTGCCAGTGCCTCATAAAGCCCGAAAAAATCTTCAAATTCTTCCGTCAGAAGTTCCACGGTACGTGCAAACTGCCAACTGTTATAATAGACCTCTACCATCTCCTCGATGCCTTTGATCTTCAGCACATCCCCATAGCTCAGCCATTTGGTGGAAAGTACCTCATAAGGCGGACGTTCTGTCCGTACCACACCGAATTCTCCGGCTCTTTGTCCCATTTCTGAGCCTTTTAAAACCTTCAGAAAACCCAGCTGAAACTGCTGCGGCCGAAGACGGTAAACATCGTTAAAGGAACTTCGGAATTCCTCTGGTGTACCATAGGGAAGACCGGCAATAAGATCCAGATGCTGATGGACATTCCGGCCTTTTTGGATCTTCCGCACTTTATCCGCAATGATTTCAAAATCCGCAGTCCGGTGGATTGCTCCCAGAACCGCTCCGTCTGTAGACTGGACACCGATCTCCAGCTGTACCAGGCCGGGCCGCAGGCCATTCAGAAGGTCAATCTCCTCCTCATCCAAAAGGTCTGCCGAGATCTCAAAATGAAAATTCGTAACGCCATTATCCTGTTCTTTCAGAAAACGGAGAAGTTCTTTTGTCCTGGCATGATTCACATTAAAGGTCCGGTCCACAAATTTCACCTGGGGAACCCGATGTTCCAGAAAAAATGCCAATTCCTTTTTCACAAGAGGAAGACTTCGGAAGCGCACCCTCTTGTCAATAGAAGAAAGACAATAACTGCAGGAAAAAGGGCAGCCTCTGCTGCTTTCATAATAGATGATCCGGTTCTGAAATTTTGTCATATCTTCATAGACAAAGGGAAGATCATCCAGTTTTTCGTATTCCCGGATGCCGGTATGACAGAACTTTCCCTCTTCATCACGGTAGACCAGTCCCCGGATGTCCGAGAGTCTTCCTTCTCCGTGATACCAGGACTGAAGTTCCCGAAAAGTCGTCTCACCTTCGCCTGTCATAACTCCCCGGACATTCGGTTCCCGCTCCAGAACCTCTTCACAGTCATACGAGACCTCCGGGCCGCCCAGCCAGATCTCCGTGTCCGGCAGAATCTTTTTCAGATCCTTCAAGAGTGACTGCACATATTCCATGTTCCAGATATAGCAGGAAAAAGCTGCCACGTCCGGTTTTCGCCTGTAAATATCTGCAAGGATATCCTCCCGAAGATGATTGATGGTATATTCTGCGATCTCCACCTCATCCTTCCAGGATCCGGCACTGGCCTTCAGACTGTAGACTGCCAGATTGGAATGAATGTATTTCGCATTGATCGCGATCAGCAATGTTTTCATAAATATTCTGATGAATCCTTTCTGTTCCACTCCCGTTTCCACGGGTCTTTCCATACTGTCGTGGCTCATTATATCTCATTTTGAAAATTTTTTCAATTTTTTTCACTTTACCTGTTGACAAACCGAAAATTCTATAGTAATATATGACCTGTGCTTGAGACAACATCTCAAAAGCAAATGCGCGAGTGGCTCAGTTGGTGGAGCGCGACCTTGCCAAGGTCGAGGCCGCGGGTTCGAGTCCCGTCTCGCGCTTTTCTTACGCCCTGGATTTTCCGGGGCTTTTTTGTATTCCAAGGGAAATTACGCCGGGATCAGCTTTTCATATAAAAAATTCCTGGCTATGGATGACAGACACATCCATAGCCAGGGAAAACAAGGATTCTCTTAAGCCAGCACAGTTCCTTCCGGAAACAGTCTCCGGAAAAGTCCTCGGATAACAGGACCTGCAACCAGAAGCTGAAGAGGCAGTGCCATGATAAAGTTTCTTGGAATATTGAAAATCCAGATCAGAAGCAGCTGATCCCATCCGGCACCCCCGCTGATAACAGCTTCCATTGCTCCGTAAAAGGACATGATGATAACCATTGGAACTACCATACAACAAGAAACTGCCAGGACTTTTTTCAGCGGTACACTCTCTGGTTTTACCAGGAAACGAAAAGCAAAACCTTTTGCCAGACCGGATACCAGAAACCAGTCACAGCACATGGCAAAACAATAGGCAATAGGAAAACCCAGCCAGGCGTCCTTGATGATTTCCAGATTAAACGTACCATGGTGACAGGCAACGTTATAAATGCTCATGAAAAACACCATAAAAAAACACATCATTACAGTAAAAATCAAACTTTCTCTCTTATTCTGCGGCATATTTTCCTCCTCTTCCGGCAATGAATTGTAAAGCGGACATTCGCAATCCGCTTCGCTACTTGCTCATGAACGCAGTCGCTTCGCGATCTGTCAGTGGGAGCTTTCAACTCCCACTGACATAAGCATTCCCAAACAGACATACAAAAAACGGGTGCCGTCCGTAACTTTCGCTACAGACAACACCCGTTGTCAATTCACTACCATTTGCATTTAAAAGTTCTTATAAAATTTTGCAGATGTCATAATAACACAAATTTCTTTTCTCTGTCAACGTTTTTCTTTGGAAATTTTTTCCATTACCCGTCCAAAAAGCACTATGGAAAGCACCGCAGCCACAAGCTCTGTCACCCAGAAGGCCTGCCAGACACCGGCTGCCCCCTGAAAACGACTGAACAGAAACGCCAACGGAAGAAGCACGACCAGATACCGGATCAGAGAGATCGTAAGCGATTCCACTCCTTTTCCCAGCCCTTCAAAAACACCGGAAATCGTCACAGACACACCGGAAAGGATAAACCCTCGACAGATAATGAGCAAGGCTTCTTTTCCCAGCAAAACCGTCTCCTGATTCGATGTGAAAATGCCGATCAGCCGATCCGGGATCAGAAGGCAAAGCACGGTTCCTGCCAGCATGACCACGCTGATCAATTCCAGACCTGCTTGAAAGATCGCTTTCACGCGCTTGTACTCTCCCGCTCCGTAGTTGTAGCCGCAGATGGGACGCATTCCCTGTACGATGCCGTTTCCGGTCAGGTAGATGAAGGTCTGAAGCTTATAATACGCACCCAGCACCAGTACATAGGAGGCGGAATAAGCCGCCAGGATACCGTTCAGTACCATGATCATAAAGGAGGGCAGCGCCAGATTTAGCGAAGCCGGAATTCCGATACCATAGATCTTCTTTAGCGTCTTTCCGCTGTCCTGCATGTTTTTTAAGGAAATTTTTACCGGAATGTTGTCGCTGTCTTTAAAATAAACAGCCAGGTAGATCACCAGAGATACCACCTGTCCGGTTCCGGTGGCCCAGGCAGCTCCTTCGATGCCCATGGCCGGAAGCGGGCCAAAGCCGAAGATCATCAGCGGATCCAGGATAATATTCACAATACAGCCCACCAGCATGCTCACCATAGAAACCTTCATCCTGCCGATCGCCTGGAACATTTTTTCATAAGAGACCCCGGCACCATTTGGAATTGCAAATAGAAAGACGATTCTGGCATACTGGGTACCCAGACGAAGGATCTCAGGATCACTGGAAAACCGTCCCAGAAATGCCGGCATCCCGATGATACAAAGCATACCGATGAGAAAACTGTGAAGGATATTAAAAAACAGCCCGAGGGTTGCCGTCGTATCTGCCAGCTTTTTCAAGCCAGCTCCCAGATAATAGGAAATCACCGCATTCATACCGATCGCAAAACCTACCGTTACAGCGATCAGAAGATTCTGTGCCGGATAAACGAGCGAGAGTGCCGTCATGGCCTGCTCGCTGATCTTCGCCACATAAAAACTGTCAATGATGTTGTACAGAGAATTGACCAGCATAGAGATTGTCATGGGTATTGCCATAGTGATCACCAAAGGCATGATCGGTTTCTCTTTCATAAAACTTTGATCCATTTTTTACCTCCTGCCTCTTTTTTACACAAAAAAGTGCCACACAGCAGAGTCTCCAGAGCTGTGTGGCGAAAAATAAAGCATTTGCTTTAGAAAAATCCACTCCATGTAGCATGGTTTTGGACTTTTATTCTAGCATTTGTTTTTTTGTTCTGTCAATAGGTGAGTGCTAATTATTTTGTGAAGAATTTGCGAAGCCTTGATTTTACGCAATGTCATTAACTTTAGCAAAAAGCAGAAATCGTAATTATTATAAATTATGATTCCGAAATGTGATATTAACCGACAGCCCCTTCTGCTTTGCTTTATTCTATATCTTTTTGTAATCCGTTCATTCGACAACCTCTATCTGGCACGCTTTCATGGCCTTCAGTGATGTATGTATATTTTTTAAATACGAGTTACACCGGTTCTCTTTGCTGCCTCAGCAACCGCTTTGGCTACCGCTGGTCCTACTCGCTTATCAAATGCCTTCGGAATGATATACTCCGGAGAAAGTTCCTCATCTGTGATCAGATTTGCAAGTGCTTCAGACGCTGCCAATTTCATTTCGTCATTGATTTCTTTTGCTCTCACATCAAATGCACCACGGAAGATTCCCGGGAAAGCAAGTACGTTGTTGATCTGGTTCGGGAAATCACTTCTTCCTGTGGAAACAACTTTTGCTCCGCCTGCCTTTGCATCATCCGGGAAAATCTCCGGAGTCGGGTTCGCACATGCAAAAACAACTGCATCTTTGTTCATGGTCTTAACCATCTCTGTTGTAACAGCACCCGGTGCTGAAACACCGATAAATACATCAGCGCCAACCAGCATCTCTGCAAGAGAACCGGATCTTTTAGCCAGGTTAGTAACTTTAGCCATTTCTTCTTTGATCGGATTCATGCCTTCCGGGCGTCCCTCGTAGATTGCACCCTTTCTGTCGCAGAGAGTGATATCTTTGAATCCTGCTGTCAGAAGGAGACGTGCAATAGAAATTGCAGCAGCTCCTGCTCCGTTCATAACGATACGAACATCTTCTTTTTTCTTTCCTACAACCTTCAGTGCGTTGGTCAGACCGGCAAGAGTGATAATCGCTGTACCATGCTGATCGTCGTGGAAAATCGGGATATCACATTTTTCTTTTAATTTCTTCTCAATTTCAAAACATCTCGGTGCTGAAATATCTTCCAGATTTACTCCGCCAAAAGAACCGGAGATCAGATAAATTGTATTAACGATCTCATCTACATCATTGCTCTTGATACAAAGAGGGAATGCATCTACATCGCCAAATGCCTTGAAAAGTACACATTTTCCTTCCATTACCGGCATTCCGGCCTCTGGTCCGATATTTCCAAGTCCAAGAACAGCTGAACCGTCAGTTACTACCAGACACATGTTCCATCTTCTGGTAAGATCATAAGATTTATCCACATCCTTCTGGATTTCGAGACAAGGCTGTGCAACACCTGGTGTATAGGCAAGTGACAGATCATCCTTATTTTCTACAGGTACTCTTGTTACAACTTCAATCTTACCTTTCCATTCTCCATGCAGTCTTAAAGATTCTTTTGCATAATCCATTTCTATTGTCCTCCCTGGTATCTTAAATTTTGCGAAACCGTATCATTCGACTCTTCTATTGTTGCTGTTCACTCCGTTCACAGCAATCTTCTAATCTATTAATAATTACCGGTAAAGAATTTGCTTTCTTTTGGAAGCTCATATCCATCAAAATATTTATTAAAGTCAAGTCCGAGATATTCACACAGATTAGCAAGTTCGACCATCGTATTATCGTTTACAGGTAATCCATGCTCTCTTCTATCTTTTTCTGCCAAAACTTCTTTTTCACCATGTGTATAAATACGATCTTTGCCTTCTGCCTTCGGACTTTCTCTCAAAGTTTCCAGGTATTCTGAAAAGTGTCTGCGGATTGCTTGAGGATCACCAAATGCAGCCGGATCGATTGCCATAAATCCATGACAGATTCCTGTTTTATCCGGGAATGTGCAGCAATGATCCGAAGTAACGCCCATAGAAAGAATGGAACTGAATAGTTCACACAGCATACCATATCCATATCCCTTGTGGCTTCCTGTAACCTCTTCATTTCCACCAAGGGGCATGATTCCACCGCCCTTCTTTGCAACAATATTGGAAAGGACATCCGGTGCATCTGTACTTGCATGACCATCTTTGTCCAGGGCCCATCCATCCGGAAGTGGTTTCTCCTTTTTGTTGTACATTTCGAGTTTTCCTCTTGTAACTACCGTGGTAGAACAGTCAAAGAAAAACGGATACGGGTCTGCCGGCATAGCTACTGCGATTGGGTTTGATCCAAGCATGGCTTTTTTGCCAAACGTAGGAACCATAATAGCCTCTGAATTTGTACAGGCCATTCCCAGAAGTCCCTCATCGCACGCCATCTTTGCATAATATCCGGCGATACCGAAATGATTGGACTCACGGACAGTTACAATTCCAACTCCGGTCTTTTTGGCTTTTTCGATTGCTTTTTTCATTGCATAAACGGAAATAAGCTGTCCCATTCCATTATGACCATCAATCACTGCAGATATCGGTGTTTCAAATACAATTTCAGGCTTTGCCTGCGGATGGATCGTTCCCTTTTCGATTCCCTTATGATAACGCACCATTCTCTGCATGCCATGACTTTCTATTCCATAAAGGTCAGCCGTAAGAAGCACATCCTTGATCTGATTGCTTTCTTCCTCTGTAAAACCAAACGCCTTGAATACGTCTCCGCAAAAATGATTCAGTATCTCATATGACCATTTCACATATCCCATTGTTTCGTCCCTCTTTCTGGTTTTGCCGATTTTATTTATTGGCATTACCAATTTGTATTTTAATTATACCACTGGTATTACCAAAATACAATAGAGGTCATATCAATTTATCCTGTAAAAATGCCCAAAATTTCTCAGGATGTTTTTTGCATTTCTTCCATATAACGTTCAATCGTATCCATATGTTCGGACATACATCGTTCCGCCTGTTCTGCATCTCCGTTGATGATTGCCTCAACAAGCCGATGATGCTGGTCATCAACCTCTCTGGCAGAATTATTCTTTTTCATAATGTAGTCTCTCGTCCCGGAAACAATATTCTCAGTAAGCTGATCTGCTGCCGCAAGGACACAGTAAACCATCGGGTTACCTGCGATCTTTGCAATCTTCTTGTGAAGTTCGCGATCCAGTTCACCCCGTATCTTTTCATCTTCTGCGGCGTTCAGCCGTGCAAGAATCACCCATAATTCTGCTGCATCCAGCGGTGTGCACTTTCGTGCCGCAAGAATTGCCGCTTCTCGCTCCAGTGCCGCACGGAACTGCTGATTCTGGCGCAGATATCCATTATTTAATTTAAAAAGTATGGATAAGGGTTCGATCAGCCAGGTATCCAGGTCCTCCGTAATATAATTTCCGCCTCCCGGCACCGGCTTGACTATTCCCAGCAGTTCCAATGCTCTCAAAGCTTCTCTGACTGCCGGTCTGGATACTCCCATGATCTCCGCCATTGTCCGCTCCGCCGGAAGGGCATCGCCCGCTTTGAGACTGCTATTCTGAATGTTCTCTATAATCTGATTTAAAATCCCGTTGAAAGCCCGTTCATCTCTAATTTCTTTAAACATGCTCCATTCCTCCACATCCCATTTCCGTCCGTGTATTCTTACAGGCGGTATCATTTTTTCACCGTCTTTCCCATACATTTTATTTTGGGTACAACTGTACAGTACGACAGATATTTCTTATAATATAGCATTCCTGACAGTTTACAGCAAGTGGAATGGATTTTGACCAAGTTGCTGTGAACGGAGCGAACAGCAATCACAGGATTCATTAAGGAATATATGCATCTTTAACAGCGTTGAATAATTTCTGCAATTATGCTAAATCCCTCTATGCGCTCTTTATCATCAGGAAATATCCGACCCACAAATAAAAAAAGAACTGTCGAATATTAAAAACGACAGCTCATTCCAAGTCACTTTATATTTCACCCATTATTATGCATACTGCTTTTCTTCGTCAACGCCTCATGCATCACAAACATCAAAATCAAAATAATAAACAAGTACACCGGCAATAACGCAACCGTGATATGATTTGCAATCAATCCAAAAACAGGTGGCATCAACAATGTTCCCACATACGCACTTGCCATCTGTATCCCGATAATTGCCTGTGATTTGTCTGCACCAAAATGCGTTGGCGTAGAATGGATTATGCATGGGTAGATTGGTGCACATCCAAGTCCGATCACTATCAGGCCAACCAATGACAATGTCTGACCAAATGGTAAGAACATAATCAAGATTCCGACCGCGATCAGCACTTGTCCTAACCGAATCATCTGAACATCATTTAATTTCATTGTAACAAATCCACATAGCGCACGTCCAATGGTAATTCCTATGTAAAACATGCTTGCAAATGTTGCTGCTGTTTCTGCAGATACACCCTTATATAATGACAGATAACTGCTTGCCCACAATCCCGCGGTCTGTTCCAATGCACAGTAACAGAAAAAGCATACCATGATTTCTTTTGCTCCCGGTATTCGGATAACTTCTCTTAAAGATAAGGCTTTTGCTGAGACTTCCTGTCCATTGTCATCTATAATCTCTGGTCGATTCTTCCACAGAGGAAGGCTGAAGAACAAAATCATTGTAAGTATAATCTGCAATACAGATATCACACGATATCCACTATTCCAACTTCTTCCGTTTGTCAAGACATATCCCATAATGTATGGTCCTGTTGCCGCACCGATTCCCCACATACAATGCAGCCAGCTCATGTGTTTGCTCTCATAATGTAATGCCACATAATTATTCAGAGAAGCATCTACGCTTCCTGCACCGAGTCCGTAAGGAATCGCCCACAAACATAAAGCCACAAAAGAATGACTGGTGGAGAATCCAAATAACGCGACCGCCGTCATCGCTACGCTGATTGCAGTTACCTTTCCCGTTCCTAATTTTCTCGTCAGTCGATCACTTTGCAAACTGGAAATAATGGTTCCAAATGCTATGATCATCGAAATTGCACCTGCATATGATATCGACACGTGTAATTCCCGATACATGGATGGCCACGCTGCTCCAAGCAACGCATCCGGCAATCCCAAACTAATAAATGATAAGTAAATGATAAGTAATAATAGTTGAAACATCGATGTGAACTTCCTTTCCTATAATAATTGATATTTTAACTTATTAACACTTTTTATAATATGTAAATAATATCATGGTTCTCTCAATATTCCCCGATATTCCACTTGACTCGCTTTTAAATATCCATTTGCCAGCATAAGACTCCAGATAGCGTTTTCGCCTTGATCCAACTGCTCGAATACAAGCTGCTCATCAAAATTTACAAAGAGTGCTAGGTGCCAGGCACCAATAAATTTTTATACCAATATCAATTTCATTATACTACAATTTTTTCAACTCCAGAATCATCTTTAATCTTGGCTACAGATTCTTTTACAAACGGTCTTTCCAAAAATGCATCTTCCTTTTCTCTGGTTTCCAGATACGGATCTGCTTTATTCCTGTACTCTCTGGAAAAATAGTCATTCAAAGCTACTACAACAGCTCTGGTATATAATTTATATTTTCCCTGTCCATCGTCTGCAAATATTCCCATGCCTGCCTGTCCTATTCATCGCAAAGATTCAAACGGATATTTGTATTGATGATTTTCCGTTCTTTTCTCATACATGCATTCCTCCGTTTCTCTGGATTTTCCTTACGGTCATTGCTTCATAGCCTTTCGCTGTAGCACAGATAAATCAATTCCTTGAGAATAATCTCTTCCGCAATCGCTCTGTGCTGATTAGCAGCTCTTACCCAGGCAATCTGATCTTTCTCTTTATCCGGTAATGGTTCTTTTTCTTCCAACAGTTTCAGGATCACTTCTTCCCGTTCTCTGGCTGTCTTGTCTACTTCCAGAAGGTGTTCTCCAATTGTATCCTGTAAAAGTATCACTTGATAGGTTGAATTTCGATGGTTTTTCAGATAATCTCTACGAAGAAAAGTATACGTCATAACAGTGGACATTCGCAATCCGCTTCGCTACTTGCTCATGAACGCAGTCACTTCGTAGCCTGCGTTCATATTATTAGCACTCTCCATTTCTCATCATTTTTTGACCACAAATTTACGACAAATCTGACACTGCTTTACAATACCAGACAAAATGACCGATACCCCGGAAAGCCTGTAAAACAGATACTTCCAGGGTACACAAGACAGGACAAAAATCGCCTTCCATGATCAAGAGATTTTATGCATAAATCCTCCAATCCTGGCCATACTTTTCCTGTAACCAATCAGGAAAGGATGTAAGAAATCATGATGAGTATTGTTTTGAAAGAAAAAGAGCGGGCAGTGATCCAGGATCTTCAGACACAGGAAAAAAGCTGCGTGGAAAAGTATGGAAAGTATGCAGAGGCTGCGCGGGATCCGGAGCTTAAAAATCTGTTTCAGAACATCCAGAAGCAGGAAGAAGAGCATTACCAGTCCTTAAGCCAGGTGCTTTCCGGTACGCTTCCGGCCTGTAACTGCAATGACACCCAGGGCCGTGATTATGAGCCAAAGGCTTCCTATAACGGCATGATGAGCCCGGAAGACAAGCAGCATGATGCTTTTCTGGCCACTGACTGCATTGGAACGGAAAAACTGGTTTCCGGAGAGTACAATACCAACGTTTTTAATTTTGGTGAAAGCGGTCTTCGCAAACTTCTGGCCGATATCCAGATTGAAGAACAGAATCATGCCGAGATGCTTTATAAGTACAAAACTGTAAATCAGATGGCCTGAAACCCAGGAAAAGAAAAAGTCCCGTATCCGGCGCCATGACAGCGTAGATACGGGACTTTTACCGTAAAGTTTTTTATAGGAAGGATTGGTAGGCAAAAAGATTATTCTGCAATGGCTTTGAAGGCCTCATCCATATCTTCAATGATATCATCGATGTTTTCGGTACCAATGGAGAGACGAATGGTATTGGGTTTGATCCCCTGGTCAGCAAGCTCCTCTTCATTGAGCTGTGCGTGGGTGGTGGAAGCCGGATGGATCACCAGAGACTTCACATCTGCCACATTTGCCAGCAGAGAGAACAGTTCCAGATTATCAATGAATTTCTTGGCTGTCTCGGCATCACCTTTGATCTCAAAGGTAAAGATGGAACCGCCGCCGTTCGGGAAATATTTCTTGTACAGTGCCTGCTGCTCCGGATCTTTGGAAACAGAGGGATGATGTACTTTTTCTACCTGCGGATGGTTATTCAGGTACTGAACGACCTTCAGAGCATTCTCCACATGACGTTCTACACGAAGAGACAGTGTTTCAAGCCCCTGCAGGAAGAAGAATGCATGGAACGGAGAAATGGTAGCTCCCGTATCTCGAAGAAGAATAGCGCGGATCTTGGTCACGAAAGCGGCAGGACCTGCAGCTTTTGTAAAGCTTACACCGTGGTAGCTGGGATTCGGCTCCACCAGTGCCGGGAATTTACCGCTTGCCTCCCAGTCAAATTTTCCACTGTCCACAATCACACCGCCGATGGTCGTACCGTGACCACCGATGAATTTTGTAGCGGAATGAACGACAATATCTGCTCCGTACTCGATGGGACGTACCAGATACGGAGTTGCAAAGGTATTGTCCACTACGAGCGGAATCTTATGTGCATGAGCGATCGCTGCCAGCTTCTCGATATCCACAACATCAGAGTTGGGATTTCCAAGCGTTTCCACATGGATGGCTCTGGTATTTTCCTGAATGGCATTCTCTACCTCTTCATAATTAAACGGATCTACAAAGGTTGCTTTGATACCGTATTCCGGAAGCGTATGCGCCAGCAGGTTATAGGTTCCTCCATAAATATTTTTTGCGGCAACGATGTGTTCCCCTGCATGTGCCAGATTCTGAAACGTATATGCGATGGCTGCTGCACCGGACGCAACTGCCAGTGCTGCCACGCCGCCTTCCAGTGCTGCGATTCTTTTCTCGAAAACATCCTCTGTCGGATTGGTCAGACGGCCATAAATATTTCCGGAATCACTCAGATCAAATCTTGCTGCTGCATGATCGCAGTTGCGGAATACATAGGAAGAAGTCTGATAGATCGGAACCGCTCTTGCGTCTGTCACCGGATCCGGCTGCTCCTGTCCTACATGAAGCTGTAATGTTTCAAATTTTAAATTTCTGTCGGCATAATGCTTTTTGCTCATGATGGATACCTCACTTTTTCTTTTTTATCGAATAATAAAGCGGACATGCACAATCCGCTTTCGCGACTGTTGGATGAATTCCTATCTGTTTGTGGTGATATCATAGCATGCTTTCACAAACCTGTCCAATAGATAAAAAAAACAGCCAGATATAGGTTTTCCCTATATCCAACTGCCTTTGTTAAGCTCGATCTGCTGACAGTAATCTTCCTTGTCCTGCTGCCACTCCAGCAGATCTGCCAGCGTGGTATGATCTACCACTTCATTGACTGCCTCACTGATCTTTTTCCAGAGCATGGCTGTCGCACAGGTAGATATGCGTTCACAGCTTCCGTCTTCCGCACAGTCTACCGGAGCCAGGCTCCCCTCTGTCACCCGAAGGATCATCCCGACGGTATAATCCTTTGGCTCCATTTTCAGAAGATAGCCCCCCTGAGCTCCTCTGACACTCTTCACATAACCTGCTTTGTTCAGGCTGGAAATGATCTGTTCCAGATATTTTTCGGAAATCCCCTGTCTTCCCGCAATATCCTTGATACTGACCGGCTTTCCATTCTCTTCCATTGCCAGATCCAGCATCAGCCGAAGCGCATATCTTCCTTTTGTTGAAATTCTCATACAACCTTCTCCTTTTCCAATACATATGATTCCGTATCTTCACAGTTACGTGCTCTTTTTTTCCTCACTGCGGAACGTGACAGACAGCACGCAGCTCCTCCAGATATTTCTGTCCCAACGGACTTAAAGCGATCCCTTTTCGTTTCAGGTAACCGATGGTCATGATCTCATCGGATCTTAACCGTACTGCACAGTAATCTTCACCGTTCAGCTCCTCACAGAGAATGCCAGAGCAGAGCGTATACCCGTTCAATCCAACCATCAGATTCAGCATAGTCGCCCGGTCGTTGGCCCGGACCAGCCGTTTATACTGATAAGTACTCAGCACTTCCTCTGCAAAATAAAAGGAATTGTTGGTTCCCTGGTCAAAGGAAAGACAGGGATATTCCTCCAGTTCTTCCAACGCGATCTCCTTTTTCTTTGCCAGGGGATGATCCCGCCAGAGATATACATAGATCCCGCAGTCCTGGATCGGCCGGAATTCCAGGTTGGATTCTGCAAAAAGCTTCGTCAGCACCTTCCGGTTAAAATCATTCAGATACAGAATTCCAATCTCGCTTTTGAAATTCCGTACATCCTCGATGACTTCATAAGTTTTCGTCTCATGAACGGCAAATTCATACTCATCCATACCGAACTGCTTGACCATTTCCACAAAGGCTTTTACCGCAAAGGTATAATGCTGCATGGAAACACTGAATTTTTTCTTTACATCTTTTTTTTCAATATACCGGTCTTCCACCAGCTGGTACTGCTCCACCACCTGTCTGGCATAGCCAAGAAACTCTTCCCCCTCCGGTGTCACCGTCACTCCCCGGTTGGTCCGTTTGAAAAGTTCCAGACCGATCTCGTTTTCCAACTCCTTGATCGATGTGGAAAGACTGGGCTGAGAAATAAAAAGGGAACGGGAAGCTTCATTCATGGAATGGGTGTCTGCGACACAGATGGCATAACGCAATTGCGCCAGTGTCATGGAAATCCCTCCTTCTCAAGGAAACACCCCAAGGCAGCAAATGCCCCGGGGCTCCTGGATTATAAATCTCTTTTTGTAACTGTTCAGAGCCAAGCAAAATTTCAAAAAACAGGTATAAAATGCTTGCATTTTTAAAACTGTTTTTGAAATTTTATTTGGCGGATACGCCACACCGACGAAATGCGCAGCATTTTGGAGGTTGGTTCTGAACAGTTACCTTTTTTTACTTACTCTTCCGTAAAAAGCGGAGTGGAGTAATAACGGTCACCGGTATCAGGAAGAAGCGCAACGATGGTCTTTCCCTTGTTTTCCGGACGTTTTGCAAGCTGGATTGCTGCATAGAGAGCCGCACCGGAAGAAATTCCTACCAGGATTCCTTCTTTCTTCGCCATTTGTTTGCCAATGCGGAAAGCATCCTCATTCTCTACCGGAAATACCTCGTCGTAAATGCTGGTGTTCAGTACATCCGGCACAAAACCTGCGCCGATACCCTGGATCTTGTGGGCTCCTGCGGTTCCTTTGGAGAGGACCGGAGAAGTAGCCGGCTCTACGGCAACCACTTTCACATTCGGATTCTGCTTTTTCAGATACTCACCGGTTCCGGTGATCGTTCCGCCGGTACCTACTCCGGCTACGAAGATATCGACTGCTCCGTCCGTATCGTTCCAGATCTCCGGACCGGTGGTCTCAAAGTGTACTTTTGGGTTTGCCGGATTTACAAACTGTCCCGGAATATAGCTGTTCGGGATCTCCTTTGCCAGCTCATCGGCTTTTGCAATGGCACCCTTCATTCCCTTACTTCCCTCGGTGAGCACCAGCTCTGCTCCGTAGGCTTTCAGGATATTCCGGCGCTCCATGCTCATGGTCTCCGGCATAGTCAGAATGATACGATATCCCTTTGCGGCAGCAATGGAAGCCAGACCGATTCCGGTATTTCCGGAGGTCGGCTCGATGATCACAGAACCCTCTTTCAGTTTGCCGGAAGCCTCAGCCTCTTCGATCATGGCTTTCGCGATACGGTCTTTTACACTTCCTGCCGGATTAAAATATTCCAGCTTTACAAGAACGGTTGCCTCCAGCTTCTCTTCTTTTTCAATGTTTACAACTTCCACCAGGGGTGTATTTCCTACCAGACCAATGCTTCCTTTATAAATCTTAGACATATCAGTTTCCTCCTTGATATATATGGCAGATAATCTGTCGTTTTATTTTTTATCCCCGGTGGTCTTTTCACCAGGTTATTCTTCTTTGGATCGTAAAATTCTTCCTCCGCCCAGAACCTGATCTCCGTCATAGAAGACCACGGCCTGTCCGGGAGTGATTCCCCGCTGCGGTTCATCAAAGACAACTTTTACCCGATTTTCATCGATCGGCGTCACAGTAGCGGGTGCTTCCTTCTGCTTGTAACGGATCTTCGCACAACATCGAAAACTCCCCCTTGGATATTCGCCGGAAATGAAATTCAGCTCTCCCGCCTCCAGCGTATCCCGGAACAGCCGCTCGTTCGGAGCCAGAACCACCTGATTTTTCTCAAGATCCTTCCGGCATACGTAAAGAGGCTGAGGAAGGGAAAGACCAAGACCTTTTCTCTGGCCGATCGTATAATGGATGATGCCTTTATGATGTCCCAGAATACGACCGTCCTCTGTTATAAAATCTCCTGCTTCAAAGGGACTGAACTTTGCTCCGTCCTCTTCTTTTCCGGTCCGTTCACAGTATTCTTCGATAAATTTTCCGTAATCGCCGTCCGGCACAAAGCAGATGTCCTGACTGTCATGCTTTTGTGCATTAAGAAGCCCATTGGCCTCTGCAATCTTCCGTGCCTCTGTCTTTTCGTATTCTCCCAGCGGAAAAAGTGTATGCGCCAGCTGTTCCTGTGTCAGGTTATAAAGCACATAGCTCTGATCCTTGCTGGAATCCAGCGCTTTCTTTAAAATGTATTTCCCGCTGTTTTCATCGTAGGAAATCCTTGCATAATGACCGGTCACCACATAATCGTAATCCAGTTCTTCCATCCGCCGCATGAGAGCCCGGAACTTGATCCGGTGATTGCAGTCGATGCAGGGATTGGGCGTTCCGCCTTCGATATACGTATCCACAAATCTCTGAATAACCTCTTCTTCAAATTTATCCTTAAAATTCAGTACATAATATGGCATGTCCAGTGCCTGGGCAACAAACCTGGCATCTTCCACATCCTTCAATGTACAACAGGTTTTCTCTGAACTGACTCCGATCTCTTCATTATCATAAAGTTTCATGGTCACACCCATACAGGTATAACCCTGCTGCTTCATCAGGCAGGCCGCCACGCTGGAGTCCACTCCGCCGCTCATGGCGATCAGCGCCTTTTTTCCATTCTGCATCCTCTCACCTCTTTTCCTACTTTATCGGTAGGAATAGTATACTTTCTATTTTTTATTTTGTCAACCCTGAAAATGAATCTTTTGCACCGGGCGGATGCCTGTGAATTGCTCCGCTGTGAATCTCAGGATGAACTCTGCTATTATTTTATCACATCTGGCATCAGAAAGACAAACCACATTTGCACTTTTCCCCTGTCCATGGTACACTCAAGAAAAAGCTTCAAAAAGGAAGGATATAACATGAATACTCCGAAAAACAGAAAACTTTTTCTGGAGCTGTGCAAAACGAAAAAGAAAAAACAAATGCTTCTGATCTTCGGTCCCACCGGTGCCGCCATCCTGATCCTCCTGGTCTTCCTGCTTCTCCGTGCTTTTTCCGGAAACGGCGATGCCAAAACCGTTTCCAACGATCAGCCGGAAACGCTGGAAGCAGAAAGCGCCGGCATACAGGAGAGTGAAACGCAGCGTTTTCAGGAACCGGTCTCTGTCACGGTAAGTATGGCCGGAGACTGCACACTTGGAAAAGATGAAGCTTTTAATTACAGCACCAGCCTGAACGCCTATTACGATATGTACGGTCCTGCTTATTTTTTCCAGAATGTAAAGTCTGTTTTTGATGCGGATGACCTGACGATCGTCAATTTTGAGGGAACTCTCACGGATTCCACCGCACGAAACGGAGAGACTTTTGCCTTCAAGGCTCCTGCCGAATATGCGGAAATCCTTACAGACGGCGGCGTGGAGGCTGTCAACGTGGCAAACAACCACAGCCACGATTATGGAGATCAGGGATTTGCTGACACAAAGGAAAACCTGAAAAAAGCCGGAATCACCACTTTCGGTTATAACGAGACGGCTCTTATGGAGGTCAAGGGCGTCAAGATCGGACTGGTAGGCATTTACGAACTTCATGATCACCTGGAACGGGAACATCAGGTTCGGGTAAATATCCAGAAGGTACGGGCAGAAGGCGCCGATCTGGTCTTTGTGGTCTTCCACTGGGGAAATGAAAAAGATACGGTTCCCGATGCCAATCAGGTGACCCTGGCCAAGCTCGCCATCGACAACGGTGCCGATCTGGTTGTCGGCCATCATGCCCATGTGCTTCAGGGCGTCACCACTTATAAGGGAAAGACCATCGCTTATGGTCTCGGAAATTTCTGCTTCGGCGGCAATTCCGCCCCCAGTGATATGGATACCATGATCTTTCAGCAGACCTTTACCCTCGACACCGACGGAAGCGTCACTTCCGAAGAACCGAACCTGATCCCCTGCCGGATCTCTTCTGATTATTACATCAACAATTATCAGCCCACTCCTGCTACCGGAGATGAAGCAGACCGGATCTTGCAGAAGATCCGGGAGCGGAGCGAAGGGCTGGGATAAAAAGAAAAGCCTGCAGACCGTTGTGAATATAGCATAATAGTCTGTAGGCTTTCTGTTTTTTCTGAACTATTTTACATGGATATCCATACTTCCGCTACGAAAGCCTTCCAGATCCAGGGTCAGATAGGGGACGCCTACTTCTTTCAGGATCGTCAGGACTTCTTCTTTCCGTTCCAGAATCACCGGGAAGGAAGCGGTATCCACCTCCAGACGGGCAATCTCGCCATGGACACGGATGCGGACGTTTTTGAGGCCTAAGTTTCTTAAATCCTCCTCGCCCTCGCCGATCCGTTTGAGAAGGGCCATATCGATCTCCGTTCCATAGGGAAGGCGGGTAGCCAGACAGGGGGAAGACGGCCGCTCTGCCACGGAGATTCCCAGTTCCCTTGCATAAGCCCGGATCTCTGCTTTGGTAAATCCAGCCTCCATGAGAGGACTTTTCACACCCAGCTCTTTTACAGCCTGGATACCGGGCCGGTACTGCTTCAGGTCATCCTGGTTGGTGCCTTCCATGACAATCGCCGCGTCATGGGCTCCGGCGAAGTCCAGAAGACCGGAAAACAAAGATTTTTTGCAGAGATAGCAGCGGTTTTTCGGGTTGAAACGGATCTCTTCCTGTTTCAGCTCATCTATGGAGATCACTTCATGGATGGAGTGGTTTTCCTTCGCCACCCGTGATGCGATCTCCCGGTCTGCTTTCGGATGGAGTACCGTGTCAAAGGTTACTGCATAAAGCTTTGTCCCATGGCGGTCTGCCGCTTCCTGCGCCAGTTTCAGGATCAGACTGCTGTCAATCCCACCGGAAAACGCCAGACAGGCGTTTCCCTTCGTATATTCGTCCAAAAGTTCTTTTAATCGTTGCTTTTTTTCTTCCATGCCTCTTCTACCGCCTTCTGATAAATTTCCTGATAAGACCGGCCTGTTTCCAGAACCCTTCTCCGGATGCTGTCATATTCCGGATAAACATACGTATTTCCTGCTTCCGTGCAGATTTTAAGCTCTACTTCTCCGTAAACGGTCATAACCGTTTCTTTTTTTCTCGGAAGGATCCTGCGGACCTCTTTTCGTTTCCGAAGGCCGATGGCCGTCGTCTGGTGGAAAATGACTTCCTCCAGCACAGAAACTTTCTCCTCTTTGCAGAGAACCTCCAGCCTGCAGGCCGGACGGTTTTTCTTCATATAAATGGGCGTATAGTTCACATCCCTGGCCCCTGCAGCCAGAAGAAGCTCCATGGTAAGGCCCATCATCTCTCCGGTGCAGTCATCCAGGTTGGTTTCCAGCACCCATATCTCATCCTCCGTTTCGTCGGAGGAAGCTTTCTCACTGGCAGAAGAGCCGCTTTTCTGCGCGTCTCCGTCTGTGTTTACAGATCCGGTTGTTTCTTCCACAGCTTTTCCTGCCGGCTGGGCATTCATGGCCGGCTCAATGATCATGGCACGCAGAAGGTTTGCATGCGGGAAATCTTTCTTTCCGGCTCCCATGCCGATCCTGCGGATCACGAAGGACTGGGGCCGGCCTTTCTTCGTACGGAGAGCCGCTGCGATCGCCGCACCGGTGGGCGTTACCATCTCACCGGAAGCATTGGTGATCGCAAGATCCAGCTCTTCTGCTGCCGCGATCCCTGCTACAGCCGGAGCCGGAACCGGGATTCTGCCATGCTGGCACCAGACATGACCCTGACCTTCATAGATGGTAGAAAGGTAAGTCTCCGTGATGCCCAGATCCACCGCACAGGCCGCTGCCCCTACGATATCCACAATGGAATCCACAGCGCCGGTCTCATGAAAATGGACCTCCTCCAGAGGAGTGGCGTGAACCCGGGATTCTGCCTCGCCGACGATGCGGAAAATCTTCTTTGCCAGAGTGCGGACTTCCGGTTTTAGGGGAGCCTCATCCAGCATGTGCATGATGTCAGCGTAATGACGGTGGACGTGATCGTGATGGTGAACGTGGGCTTCCGGACTGTGTGTGTGAGTGTGATCGTGATGGCAGGCATGGGCTTCCGGACCGTTGGTGTGCGAGTGATTGTGAAAGTGAGTGCCACCTTCATGAGCGTGTTCGTGAAATTCCTGAGCATGCGTGTGATCGTGCTCTTCATGGAAATGGTCTGCATAGCTATGCTCCCCGTGAGAGTGCTCATGAGAATAAACTGGCTCGCCTTGTAAATGCTCATCTTCCCCTTCCAGAATCACATCAAAATCGCAGGCATCGATCCCGCATTTTTTTGTCCGTCCGATCCTGATCTCATACCCTTTGAGCGGCAATGCCTCCAGTGCTTCCCTGAGGGCCTCCTCTCTGGCGCCAAGATCCAGGAGTGCGCCCACAGTCATATCACCACTGATACCGGAATAACATTCCAGATACAAAGTTTTCCCCATATTATGCCTCCTTTTTATTCGTCCGTACAGCCAGATGGTTGATCTGATTGGCCATGTATCCGGCTCCAAAGCCATTATCAATGTTCACGGTCGCCATGCCCTCCGCACAGGAGTTCAGCATCGTCAGAAGGGCAGAAACACCTCCAAAGGAAGCTCCGTATCCGACCGAAGTCGGTACTGCAATGACCGGATTTTCCACCAGTCCGGCTACCACACTGCCAAGTGCCCCTTCCATTCCTGCAACTGCGATCACACAATTGGCCTCTCGGATCTCTTCCGTTCTGGAAAGCAGACGATGGATCCCTGCCACCCCGACATCAAAGATCCGGTCTACCTTACTTCCAAAAAATTCCGCAGTCAGGGCAGCTTCCTCGGCAACCGGAATATCCGAAGTACCGGCTGTGCAGACCGCCACCATACCAACCTGCTCCACCGGATGATCCATCAGCATGATGACCCGTGCTTCCGAATGGTAGATCAGTTCCGGGAATCGCTCCTTCAAATAAATGTATTGTTCCGGTTTTACCCGGGTTCCCATCACATTGGAACCCCTTTTCTGAAAGCTGTGCAGAATCCCTTCAATCTGCTCCGCTGTCTTGCTTTCACAGTAGATGGTTTCTCCATAACCGTTACGAAGCTGTCTGTGATGATCCAGATTAGCATAACCCAGATTTTCATAAGGAAGCTCCTTCAGGATTTCTTCTGCTCTTGACAGCTCCATTTCCCCGTTTTTTACCTTTTTCAAAAGTTCTTTTATCTCCATAATAGACAATCCACCTTTTTTTTCGATAGGGTTATCTTATCATCTTTTTTGGGGTTCAACAACTTGATCTTCACTCACAGGTATATATTTAACAGATCATTACAGCAGCTGTTATATAAAAAAACTTCTCTTTCCGCTACATAAGGATAGAAAGAGAAGTTTTCCATATTTTCCCTACCAGTACCGCCTTGCTGCCACAGGTGTGGAGTAATAGGCGTTGGAAATGATGATTCCACTGGCGGAATTGGCTGCGTGGACGATCTGTCCGCCGCCGATGTAGAGGGCTACATGGTCGATGCTTCCGCTGGAAGAATAGAAGAGAAGGTCACCTGCCTGGAGACTGTCCAGGCTCACGGAAGTGCCGCCGGAGGCCTGGGAGGCTGCGGTTCTGGAAAGTCCGATGCCGAAGTTGGCAAAAACAGACTGAACGAAACCGGAGCAGTCGGCTCCGTTGGTCAGGCTGGTGCCGCCATAAACATAGGGATTACCCACAAACTGTACCGCGTAGGAAGCGATCTGCTGACCAAGATCTGAGGAGGAAGAGGTATCTTCCGGTGCAGGAGCTTCGGTTTCCGGTGCTTCTGTTTCAGGTGCGCTGGTTTCTGGCTCTGTG
The DNA here is from genome assembly GCF_003463065.1 of Blautia sp. OF03-15BH. Taxonomy (GTDB): domain Bacteria; phylum Bacillota; class Clostridia; order Lachnospirales; family Lachnospiraceae; genus Limivivens. The sequence continues at coordinate 7,110 of NZ_QSCM01000011.1, read as the reverse complement.
TAGGGTGCGTCTGTCTCTGGTACGCTGGTCTCTGGCTCTGTATACGGTGCGTCTGTCTCTGGCGCGGAAGTCTCCGGCTCCATGTAGGGTGCGTCCGTTTCGGGAGCACTGGTTTCTGGTTCTGTGTAAGGTGCGTCCGTCTCGGGAGCATTGGTTTCCGGCTCCGTATAGGAAGCGTCAGTTTCCGGAACACTGGGCTCTGTGTAAGAGTTATCCGGCTCGCTGTACGTTCCGTCAGTCTCAGAAGTGCTGCTGTCGGATTCTGTATAGGAATCTCCGGACTCTGTACTATCTACAGTGCTGCCGTCGGAAGTGTCGCTCCAGGTCGTATCATCGGAAATATCCGAACTGTTGTCCCAGCTGGTATCTTCTGAAGTGTCAGAACCGTTATCCTGGCTTCCGTCAGCCTCAGTCGCAGATCCCATATCGGAGCTGCTTCCACTATCATAGGAAACCGGTTCTGTATACTCCGCAGCCTTCTCCACACCGTAGATTGCACACTGACCGGAACCATCGCTGGCAGCCTCGGAACTGTCAGACTGATTCTTCAGACGGTCCTGCTCCTCTTCCAGTGTTTCTGCCACCGGATAACAGGTCAGATAATCGGCATAATAAGCATTGATATAGCCTTCCGTTCCATCCTCTGCCACTACCTGGATCCAGGCACCGTTGTCGTAGGAAACCGCATCCAGTTCATCTGCCTGATGAACGCTTCCGACTGCCGTACTGTCCTCACTTTTTTCAGACCGGATGTAAAGTTCCTCCGGATGGACTCTGGCAATGTGATACTGAACCTTCTCCGCAATGGCTGAGGCTTCATCCCCTGTCACCAGATAATCGGCCTTCACATAGCCAAATGCATTTCCGGAAGTGACCTGATACCAGTCACCCGTTCTGGAAATGATGGTCGCCGCATTGTCATTGTAGATCTTTGCGACGATCTCACTGTTTTCATCGGGTTCTTTTCGAATATTGATGTACTCTTCGCACTGGGCAAAAGCCAGTTCTCCGGTCATGGATCTGTCTGTTTCTTCCGCCAGAGCCGTCACACCATTGGTATGGCAGGCGATCCACCCTGTCAGCAGACAAAAGGACAGGGCTTTCGCCAGATTTTTTCTTATCACGCTGTCATGCCTCCTTGTTCCCAAGCCAGACATCAAACCACAGATCAGATCTACGCTCTGCTCCGGTCGGTGCCAACCGAGTCCCACCGGGACTCAACACCCCGCGCTTTCACACGGTCGCCGCTACCGCAGCTTTCATCTGGGGCTTGTGGGCGCTTCCGCCCACACCACAAGGAAAATCAGACCTGTTGCAAATAAATCTGCATAGTCTTCCTTTTCCTTGTGGTGATGCCTTCAACTATTTGTTACGAAAATATTACAGAAGGCATTTTACAGGGTGAATGTGTCAGAAATTTGATAAAAAAATTAAAATCCTCTTAACGCATTTTTTTGAAATACGATTTTCCAGGATCTTTTAAGTAAAAAAACTGCCATCCGATCCTTCTCTAATATCGATCAGACAGCAGTTTTCCTGTTTTTCATGAATCGGTGCAATTACTCCATCGCACTGTTAATTTGCCTTATAAGGGATAGTAAAAACTATTTTTAATCCTCCTTCATCTGGTAAAAATACTTGCATCTGAAAAGCATCTCCGTAAAGATATTTCATTCGCATACGAATATTAGAAATTCCTATATGTGCTCTTTTCCCTTTTTCATAAATATCTAAAAATCGTTCCTCTAGGTTACATTCAAAAAATTCCTCTATCTGCTTTCTGTTCATTCCAACCCCATTATCCAGAACCTCTGTTATCACTTGCTTATCTTGCTTTCTTATTAAAATTCGAATTTTTCCTGGTACCAATTTTCCATCTTCATTCCGATGGAGCAAAAGACCATGTAAAATAGAATTTTCTACCAGAGGCTGGAGTACGTTTTTGGGATATAATACATTTTCACATTCTGGCATTGAGCAAAATTCGTAATCAATTTCCCCGCTACATAAGTATCGCTGAATTGTTATGTACGATTCAAGCTGTTTTGCCTCTTCTTTAATGTTATCAAAAATCTGCAATCCAGATATCTGCAATCTATCTCGCAACATTCCAATTAAAGCTTTGTTGATTACCATAATATCTTTGGTTCTGTTTAACTCTGCCAAATATGTGATTGTATTTAGTGTATTGTAAATAAAATGCGGATTGATTTGTGACACCAGAAGACTATATTCTATCCGATGCTCTTTTGCTTCCTGTTCTCGGATTGTATTTAGATTAACCTGTATTTGATCCATCATCTGATAAAAACTGTCGGCCAACATTCCTACTTCATCACTTCCACTTACCTGTTCTTCTAAATTGTAATTTTCCTGTTTTATCTGTTGCATCTGTTTCGAAAGCTTCTCCAACCTAAACAAGATTTTCTTCAAGATTAAAATAATTAACATCAGTAATATAACCGTAAATCCAATCAATAGTTTTCCTGTCATCCGCCGAAAAGGAATATACGGTTTTAAAAAATCTGATTTTTTCAAACTTACTACCAATCTTAAATTTTCTATTTTATAGGAAATACGAATTCCAAGCAGTGTATCTGCCTTTCTTTCTTCCAGTTTAACTTCATACTGTCCTTCTGGAAACAGTTTGCAAATTTCCTCCTGTGACATCTTTTCAAAAACAGATGGTGTTTTATTAGTAAATAAAATTTTCTCATCATATCCAATTAACGCTAATTCACCGCTCTCTGCTTCTTTTAAGTCACCAAAAAGATCTTTGAAGTCAGAAAATGCTTCAACCATAACAACATAAATCATTTGGCTCTCATATATGCGTGGCATTACATAATAAATCATTTCTTGTTCATTGCTATTTTGTGAAAATACCGGACTATAACATCTAGGAATACTTTCTTTAAAATCATCTTCTATATCATGCAATGTCTCTGGAAGCTGCTGAAACCATTGAGATTTCATCATTGCTTCTGCTCCCGCTTTCAATTTCTCTGATCCTAAATATTGTCCATCTACAATCAAAAATACATATCTGCTGGAATGAATGGCACCCAGTTCTGTTTTCCCCAGTATCTCCGGCTGCAATCTTTCACAAATAGTTTCATACAGCTTATTCTGTCCTTCTTCAACTTCATTTTGATACTCCAAAACCATCTGCATAAGGTCTGTATCTGTCCAAAAACGTAACAAATACTGTGTATTCTGATGTAAAATATAGCTTAATCGTGTACCAACAGCAGATGCTACCACTGAAACACTGTTTTGCAATTCTGGTCTTAAAAGTTTATAGATCCAATCATTCATCCTGCACTCTACCAGAATAAGCATTAAGATTGCAACTGTGCAAATCGCACATACACATTTTTTAATCACTGTAGGTCTCATTTTCTTATTCCAACCTTATACTCTTGCGGAGAAACTCCGTAATATTTTCTGAACACTCTGGCAAAATACGAGGTAGATGTATAGCCTGTTTTTTCTGCAACAACCGACATTTTTTCTCCGCCATTCAAGATCTCTCTTGCCCTTTCCATACGAATTCGCGTCAGAAACTTCCCTACGGTTTCTCCCTGCTCTTTTTTAAATAAATCATTCAAATGATTCACACTGATTCCTGCATTTTCCGCAATTTCTTCTACGCTGAGAAATGCATTTTGATATTCATGATAAATATAACGAATAACTCCTTTTATCACCTCCGAGCTACATTCGCCTGCATTTTCTTTTTTTTCGGAAAACTCTGCTATTTTCTTTTTCATCCATTGTACAATCTGACTGGCTGTAACAAGCTCCGTACTTTCCAGACAATCCAGTTTCCAATCCAAAGCAAGTTCATTTGCTTTTTGCTCTAACACACAAGCAATTTCCTGGATTTCATAAATAAATGTCTGATAATCACCTCTTATGAACAATGGCCGAAACATTTGATCAAGTAAACGTCCTTCTAGATTTCCATTTTCTAATTCTCTCCGTATTTTTTCTTTTCCTGAAACAGAAACAGAATTCGGTTGTTCTGACAAATCTGCAAAAATACATACTTCACTTCCTTCAAAATATCTTTGCTGAAATGTAAATTCACTGCTATCATATCTTTCTCTGAGTTGAATAATATCATTCATCTCTCCAAAAATAATACTTGAGAACTGTAATGGTTTTAAAAACTGCAGCTGACTCTGAACCTTATAAGCATTCTGCTCCAGAGATGTATTTTTGCGGCAAAGGCAAAGCCACCTGTATTTTTTTATATGTATCGTATATTCAACTTCAGAGACTGTGTTTTCCAATATAGAAATTATTTTTCCGCTGTCAGCTTCCGGTGTTTCCTTTTTTAAAATTTCTCGCAGTTCACAAGGAATATGATCTTGCTCTATAAAAAAAACACCACAGTTTTTTTGAAAAACTTCCTGATAAAGTTCTCTATCTATTTCTCCTGATGCCATCTGAAAACACCCCTGCAAATATCCCGTAAAAACTTTTTTGTTTTTATTCTCTTTTATTTGTAAGATTTCAAATATCTCTTTTAATTTTTTCTCCAATGAAGCTGCATCCAGTTCCTGCTTTAATATGTAATCTTTCACATTTAAATCGATAGCTGCTCTTGCATAATCAAACTCATCATAGCTTGACAAGAATACGATAATTGTTTCTGGTCGAAATGCCCGTATCTTCTCCGTCAGTTCAATTCCATCAATTCCTGGCATTTCCACATCTGTAATTACAACATCTGGTTCATAATGACAGAAATTATTCCATGCCTCTACTCCGTCAATTGACATGTTCACAAGTTCAAAACCTTGTTTTTTCCAGTCTACTAACTGCGAGAAATATTCCAATGCAAATTTATTATCGTCCGCTAACATCACCCTGTACACAAGCTTCATTCCCTTCTACAAATAAAGTACTTAAATGTTATAAATTCTGTGACCATATCTTTCATAAACTTATTATACATGATATCAGAAACAAAAAGTCAAAAAACAACTGAAAAACTGCCATCTAATCATTTTCTAATTTTGATCTGATGGCAGTTTTATTATTGGGTAAACGTTACGATTTTATAATAAATCCAGATGATATAACCTTTAGTTTATTTTAAATCCTCTTCTGTCAGACCCAATGCAGCAAGAGAAACTTCTTTGTTGATTTTTTCTCTTTCTGGATCTGCATTTTTCACATATTTTGAAGTTCCATTTGTCCACCACATAAAGGAACCATCAGTGTCAGCAGAACATACATCCCACTTTTCCAATCCTTCTCCATTTGGATTGCCTGTTTTTACAAAGTTAGAAATATATCCTGTAATCTGATCTGCCAGTTCATAATCACTGTCTGTCCAGATTCTCTGACCTTCCACATCACGCATAGAATCAAAGAAATACCATAATTCTGAAGAATGGAAAGATCCATAGAATTCTTCATCTCTTACCGGTTCTGCATGCTCTGGAAGCATCTGATTGAAATAATATACATATACATCTGTATCATTATTCTTTTCCGCATATTCTGCAGAAATTACATACTTAGAAAAAGCAGAATCACTACTTGAACGAAGTTTCTGACGATAAGCATCCTTTTCATCTTTCGGTGAATAAGCCGCTTTATATCCTTCTCCGTAAACAGTTTCCATACTCTCGGCAAACTCATCCATCGTAAGTGTACCTTCTGGATTTCCCATCAGAGACGTCATCTCATCCGAAGTTCCTCCAATCATAATATTGATACCGTCCAATGCCCCTGGCCTATTTAAATCCACTGATTCCTCAGTAAAAGTATAGCCATCAATCACATAACTGGAACTTGCACCAGTGATCACGTCATACAGATCCTTTTCCGGATCAACTACTGATTTCGTCGTCATATAATATTCTGCATCATGTGAACGTAGCTCCGCAACAAGAGCTTCTGATGTAGTATCTTCTGAAAGTCCCATTGCTTCACATATTGTTTTTTCTGCCTCTTCCTGTTTCTCCTTCATGTCTGCATATGCCAAGGTCCCTTTACTGGTCAGGAGACCTGAAAATCCACTCTGAATGATCGCATTCTGAAAAAGTCCTTTTGCCAGAGGGCTTCTAAGAAGTGCTGTCACATTCATTGCTCCTGCAGATTGCCCTGAAATAGTTACCTGTTCTGGATTTCCACCAAATCCTGCAATGTTCTCATTTACCCATTTGAGTGCTTTCACCAAATCCTGCACTGCATAATTTCCAGAAGCTCCATTTTCATTCTCTGCGGATAGTCCCGGAAGTGTTAAGAAACCATACATACTTACACGATATTGTACAGTTACTACGATAATTCCTTTTTGGGCAAGTTTTGCAGCATTAAATTCCATCTCAGATGCATTTCCATGATTGTTTCCACCACCATGAATATACACTAGAACCGGAAGTTTTTCATTTGCTGATACATCCGGTTTGTATAAATTCAAATTCAAACCATTTTCACTGATTGCCGGATTATAACTCTCATCAAAGTAAAATTCATCCCCCCAAAATCCACCAACCGGATTTAATTCTGCTGCACTTCTCTGCATGGCCTGATCTCCCCAAGCATCGCAGACTTTTACTCCATCCCAGGATTCTGGATCCTGAGGAGCTTTCCACCTGTTCTCACCAGATGTGTTTGCCGCATATGGAATTCCTTTATAAAGAGTAACACCTTCCACATCTGCAACAATTCCTTGTACCTCTCCTCCTGTTACTGCAACTGTTTCGGAATCCTGCTGCTGTAAATCATCTGTGGCTGTGGTTTCAGCAGCAACTACAGATTTCAATGGTACCTCTGTTGACATACAGATTGCTACTGTACCTGCAATCACCAAAGCAGTATTTTTCCATTTTCTAGTTTTAGTTCTTTTCATGATGTTACCTCCTTTTTTCATTTATATTTTATATTATTTTTACATATTTTCCTTTGTTATTCAATCATATTTTATTTATTATGCAAGAGATTTTTTTAACCTTCATCATTATTTGTAGTATTTTTTCACATTTTCTTGTATTTTTTCATTCTCTTTATAGATATTATACATATCGAGAATAGAGTAGGAGGCGGTGACTAACCGCCGTCCTCTCACACCACCGTGCGTACCGTTCG
>NZ_QSCM01000010.1 GCF_003463065.1 Blautia sp. OF03-15BH | reverse complement strand
GAAGCGGAATGGCGCTCCGTTCCTCTGGAACGGATGCGCAGTTCTTGCGTAATATGCACAGCCATCTGCAGAACACGATCTGCAATGAAATCCTTTCTTGTTCTGTTACTCTCAACGATGGCAGACATCATATTCTGAGGTACATCGTTATAGTTTGCAAGGAGCTGCTTGGTATCCTTTGGCAGGCAGTATCCGCCATAACCGAAGGAAGGGTTGTTGTAGTGTGTACCGATACGAGGATCAAGACAAACACCGTTGATAATCGCCTGTGTGTTCAGTCCCTTCATCTCTGCATAAGTGTCCAGCTCGTTGAAGTAGGATACACGAAGAGCAAGATAAGTGTTTGCAAACAGCTTGACAGCTTCTGCCTCGATGAATCCCATGAACAGAGTGTCGATACCTTCCTTAATCGCTCCCTGCTGCAGAAGTTCTGCGAAGGTATGAGAAGCAGCAACCAGACGTTCATCGGATTCATCTGTGGAGACGATGATTCTTGAAGGATACAGATTATCATACAGAGCCTTGGACTCACGCAGGAATTCCGGGCTGAAGATGATGTTCTTTGTGTTGTATTTCTTTCTGACACTTTCGGTATAACCAACCGGGATTGTGGACTTGATGACCATGATGGCATTCGGGTTTACCTTGAGAACCAGTTCGATGACAGCCTCAACTGCGGAAGTGTCGAAGTAATTCTTCTTGCTGTCGTAGTTGGTCGGAGCAGCGATAACAACATAATCAGCGTCTTTGTAAGCAGTTTCGCCGTCAAGAGTTGCGGTCAGATCCAGATCCTTTTCTGCCAGATACAGCTCAATATAATCATCCTGAATCGGAGATTTCTTGTTGTTGATGAGTTCTACTTTTTCCGGGATAATATCAACTGCAGTTACATGGTTGTGCTGTGCAAGAAGAGTAGCAAGGGACAGACCAACATATCCGGTACCGGCTACAGCAATGTTCATCGGCTCATGCTGTTTTTTCTCTCCTGTAGTACCATTTACAAACAGATCAGTTGGTTCAAAGCCCAATACTTCTCCAAGTGCCTCTAATTGCGGGATGGACGGCATGATGTTTACAGATTCCATGCGGCTGAGAAGTAAAATGTTTTGTTAGATCGCGAAGCGACTGCGTTCATGAGCAAGTAGCGAAGCGGATTGCGAATGTCCGCTTTACCGAATTTACTGAGGTCCTGATGAGTTAATTGGATAATGCATACCAGCCTCATTTTTTTGGTTTTCTTGTTAAAATTTTCAGAAACGGAATTGTATATACAGTTAAATGTGATAAGTTCTCATTTTAAAGTTGATTTTTAAAAGAAATTGAGTATAATAGTAATATAAGAAACATGAAAGGATGGAGTGTAATATGCTTATACAATTCAATTTTAGGAATTTTAACTCTTTTCGTGATGAAGCAACATTAGATTTATCAGCAGCAAAAATGACAGAGTTTTCAGAAAGAGTTGTCTCAGTGGGGGGTGAGAAGATCCTGCCTGTTGCAGCTGTATATGGTGCAAATGCAAGTGGAAAATCCAATGTCTATGGTGCATTCGAATATATGACAGACTATGTAGTAAATTCTTTTAAATATGGTGATGAGGTTAAGAATTTTGATGAAATCAGGCCACATCCGTTTATGTTTGATGTTGAATCAGAGCAGGCAGATACCAGCTTTGAAGTTTATTTTACAGTGTCGGGAGATAAAGCAGAGAAAAGCTATAATTATGGTTTCTGCGTTGGAAAAGAAGGAATTACAGAGGAGTGGTTAAACTATAAGGCTAAAACTGCGAGAACGTATAAATCTATTTTTTATCGTGATGAGAAGACCTTGGATTTAGCAGGAATCCCGAAAGCAAGTCGAGAGAATATTTCGGTTGCGTTGGAGAAGCAGGTTCTAATCGTATCATTGGGGGCAAAATTGCGAATTTCTAAGTGCAAACTGGTAAGAGATTGGTTTTTAAACAACGAATTTACAGATTTCGGAAATGCTGTAACGAATTTCTTTATGTCAAGAGTGCTCCCGGTAGGATTCGTGGATGACGAAAAGGTAAGAGAAAAGGTTGTTAAATTCTTTGCTTCATTTGATGAAACAATCAAGGGATTTGAAGTTACCAGACTTCCACAACAGGATGATTCAAAAGATGAGCATTATCAGATTGATGCTCTTCACAAAATGATTGGTTCGGATGAGCTTGCAAAAATTCCATTGCAGAATGAGTCTGCAGGAACATTAAAGATGTTTGCGTTGTATCCGGAACTGCAAGCGGTCTTAGACCAAGGAAGCGTATTCTTTATTGACGAATTAAATGCCAGATTGCATCCGCTTCTTGTTCGAAACTTCATATTGACTTTCTTAAATCCTGAAATCAACGTAAATCATGCACAGCTTGTATTTACGACACATGATACTTGGCAGCTGTCAAATCAGTTATTACGACGTGATGAGATTTGGTTCACAGAAAAGGATGTCAATGGATTGTCAACACTCTATTCACTAGCTGATTTCGTTGATGAAGATGGAGTAAGAATTAGAAAAGACGAAAGCTATGAAAAGAATTATCTTCTCGGAAAATATGGAGCGGTTCCATCCTTAAAGACAATCGATTTTTTTAAGGAGGAGTAGTCTATGGCAAGAAAAGATCGGATGGGAAACCGCAAGACCAGGGATCAACGTAGTAAACGAAGAGTTCCGGAAATGGGATATTATCTTGTGGTTACAGATACCGAAGCTACAGAGAGATGTTTCTTTGATGGGTTACATGATAGTCTTCCTGAGGACACGCAGAAAAAGCTTGTGATTAAGGTAGTGGAGACAAAGACACAGAACCTTATTCAAAAGTGTATAGAGCTGACTGCATACGAGGCACAGTATAGAATTCCGTGGATCGTTTTTGATCGAGACCAAGTAACAAATTTCAACAAAATTATTCAGGAAGCCGAAAAGGCAGGCATTCATGTCGGATGGTCGAATCCATGCTTTGAGATATGGATGTTTGCGTATTTTGGAAATATGCCGGCAATTCATGATTCATGGGTATGCTGCTCTAAGTTTGAAGAACTGTACAAGAATAAAACTGGACAGAGCTATTCTAAAGCAGATACAGATATGTATAAAAGATTGGTTGAGTGCGGTGAAGAAGAAAAAGCTTTGGCAGTAGCAGAGCAAAAATATCAGCAATGCCTAAGAGACGGAAAAACTATTCCATCGGAGATGTGTCCTGCTACGAGGGTACATGAACTGGTGGGAGAAATAAGGAGAAAGACATTAAAAATATGATGTAAGATTAACAAGAAGGTCGTGATAAAATGAACTACCACAGCAACGCCCTGGAAACGGTACAGTGGTCTCTGGAGATAGATCTGAAAAAAGACTTGGAGTCTTTCATGGAAAAACAGATGCGGAAAATGAATATCCCTCCATCCGGGACAAGAAGTATTATGTATGAATATTTCAATACGCAGAAGAGAGTGATCTTTGAGACTCCAAGAAAGGTTGTCTATTCCAGAGAATTTCAGTGCCCGGAGGAGTATCAGGAAGCTCTTTCGCAATTTGAACAGAGCGCCCGAGAGGGGAAAAACTTAAATGCATATCTGAGTGACCAGATCCGGAAACCAGAAAAATCGGACGATCTTCTGAATGACTGGAATATCTACCATTTTCATCTGACCAGGCGTTTTCGGGAGGATGGTTTTGCGAAGCGAAGTGATTATCAGATTTTCGCTTGGGTGACGGCTGACTGCATCTATATGATACAGATTTATCCGCACAGAGAAGAGTATCTGTATTGCAAGCAGGAAATGTTAAAAATCCTGGAGGAGAACTGGCCGGAGCTTTTGGAGATTTATAGATTTAAAGGAGTGACCTGTCTGACTGAGCAGTTGAATGATGCACAGTATGGAAAAATACGGGAAGTACATGTAACGTCGGGGGTTCAGCTTGGAGAAAATAAGGTATATGGCCTTATTGGAGGCGGTTATATGTCAGACGGTTCTTCAGGGGAGGCGGTTCGCCGGGAGCAGTTCTGGCATAATCGGTTAAAACTCTGTGAAATGGTGATAAGGGACAATATGCCGTTCATTTCCTCAGTGATCCACACGCAGCGTGGCCTGGAACCGCCGGTTTATAAATTTCAGCTGTTATGGATTTCGAATTCTGCAGACAGTCTCCGGCTGATCGAATGGAATTCACATATGGGAGTTGAGTGGTTTCCTAAGAAAGGAAAATTAAGAATTTTTACCATGGAAGAAGAACTGGATTTCGGAGGGGCATTCGAGGGAGGAATCCGGCTTCTATAAGAAGCAAATTTATGGGAGCGGCAGCAGTGTTTTATGGAAAAAGTAAAAGAATGGAACACAGCAGCGGAGGATGAACCGGACACGGATAAGGTTTTCTTTGATACAGGAAAATTCCGTGCGTTTGCCAAGGGCTTTATTCAAGAAACGAAGGATCTTTTGACAGAGGTAGAATTGGAGTCTGGTGCAGTAATTTTTTGATGGCAGTGTATAAGGTGATGAGTCGGAAAGCATGAGACAATCAGATGGCGAAAGATCGCGAAGCGACTGCGTTCATGAGCAAGTAGCGAAGCGGATTGCGAATGTCCGCTTTACACAAAACCACAATAGTCATAGAAAATGCAACTTTTTGATGGTAGTATGTAAGTATTACCATGAGGCTATGGAGGGTAAGAAATGATTTATATTTCACTGGATACAAATTTTTTGAATATTTCAAGATATAACAATCTGGAAAGATTTGAGCTGAATTCAGATTTTTATGAGATATATGATGTCTCAAAAAATAAGGAATGCATTGATAAATGTGAGGTGTTGCTTCCTGAACTGGTATACCGGGAATTGCTGCAGCATGAGATAGAAGCGTATCGAAAGATATACGATGCGGTAGAACAATATGCGATGCAGTTAAAAGATCTTTTTTCATATAATTTTCAGCACACTCCGGAACAATATGCCATTGAGCTTTCCAGACTGGCAGATCAGTATCTTACAAAGGAGAAGATTAAGATATTACCAGTTTGCAGTGATGATCAGTTCCTAAATATACTTGAAGCTTCTATAAAAAAGCAGCCTCCTTTTGAAGGGATAAAGGGGAAAGCGGATAAAGGATTTAAGGATGCTGTAATTTGGTTTTCTTTGATGGATTATGCGAAAGATCATCCTGGAAAGTATATTTTTGTGACAAAGGATAAGATTTTTCTGGATAATAAAAATAAACTTTATAATTCTTTTGAGGAAAAAACAAGGCAGAAGGTAACTTTTTATCGTGATCTGGAAGAAGTACGCCAAAATATTATAGAATTTTCTGCGAAAAGTGAATTGCAGGAAGTAGAAGTCTCTGTTCAGGAAAAAGAATGGGAAATCTATGATAAAGATCGGGTGATGATAAATACAGCCTGGACATTACCAGTGGTGAAAGCAGCAGGTCGGAATGAAGAACCCCATGCTTTGAAATATATCAATCATTGCATTCGTAATTATTATGAAGATGTAAAACAAGAATGGATTAGCTGGAAACAAGAGTTGGCAAAATCAGAAGAAACAACGACAGACGGTGAAAAAGAACCGTATTCTGACGGCATAGCTTTTGAAATCTTGCTAAATCAGGCATCGATTCTTTGTATTCGTTTTTCTCGGTATCGGTATACAGGCGGCTGGCATGGACTTCCAATATGGAATATCATGACATTTGATCTGTCTACAGGGCGGCAATTGGAACTGAAGGACGTGATGAATCTGTCAGAGGATAAGATATTTGAACTTGCTGCCAGAAGGCTGAAAGAAGAACAGGCTATATGTAAAAATACGAATAGAAGACCATATATAATGGAAGACTTTACTTTAAAATATTACCATAATAGCAGGGAGTTAAAATGGTTTGTGGATTTGAAGGGAGTACATATTTATTTTGATGTATATGAAGCGTCTTCTTATTCGGAAGGATTTATTGATATTCTGCTGAGTGATAGGGTATATAAAAAACAAGGAAAAGGAAAAATTCTGTTAAAATTGGAAAAAGAATTAAATTATGAGATAAGATCATAAATCTCATAAAGATAAGATGTCAGATTCAGCTTGTCAGGTATTGAGAAAAATGACCGGTGTTGGAGTGGATCATCAGCGATGTGAGAAATCAGCTGGAAGATTGAAAGTAGGGGGAGAAGCGTCAGAAGGAGTGGCAATTATGTGTAAAGCTATGGAAGATATGAGAAATGAAGCAGCAAAAGAAGCTGAAAGAATGAAAGCAATTCGTATGGCTCGTTTAAAGGAGTGACCAGTCTGACTGAGCAGTTGAATGATGCACAGTATGGAAACATACGGGAAGCACATATAACGTCGGGGGTTCAGCTTGGAGAAAATAAAGTATATGGTCTCATTGGCGGCGGTTATATGTCGGATGGTTCTTCGGGGGAAGCGGTTCGCCGGGAGCAGTTCTGGCATAACCGGTTAAAACTTTGTGAAATGGTGATAAGAGGCAATATGCCGTTCATTTCCTTAGTGACCCGAAGACAGCGTGGTCTGGAACCGCCGGCTTATCGATTTCAGCTGTTATGGATTTCGAATTCTGCAGATAGTCTCCGGCTGATTGAATGGAATTCTCATATGGGAGTCGAGTGGTTTCCTAAGAAAGGAAAATTAAGAATTCTCACTATGGAAGAAGAACTGGATTTCGGAGAAGCGTTTGAGGGAGGAATCCGGCTTCTGTAAGCAGCAAATCAACCCCAACGCATAACAACACCAAAAGGTACACGCCCCGAAAAGGGGCTGTGCCTCGCATCTGATATGTTTCTGAAATTGGAAAATATTAAGCTGAATAAAATAAAAGTTTCCGAAATGGGAAAATAATTTGATATTCTTCGTATAATATGCTATATTGAGGAAAAAGGAGGAATGCAGATATGGTTGAACGAAAAGAATATCTTGACCAGCTTTGGGCATGGAAAGACGAGCAGCAGATCAAGGTCGTGACCGGAATCCGCCGCTGTGGAAAATCTGTACTTCTGGAACAGTATCAGCAGAGACTCTTAGCGAATGGAGTCACACCAGAACAGATTATTTTCATCAATTTTGAAAATCTGGATTACGAACCTTTAAAAGATTATATGAAGCTGTACAATTACCTCAAAGAACGTTTGTGTGCAGATAAGATGACATACATCTTTTTGGATGAGGTTCAGGAAGTTCCATCATTCGAGAAAGTGGTTGACAGCCTTTATATCAGAGACCATGTGGACGTCTATATCACAGGCTCCAATGCATATATGCTGTCAAGTGAGCTTGCAACGCTTTTGTCAGGAAGGTACACAGAGATCAAGATGCTGCCGCTTTCTTTCCGTGAGTATATGGCGGTGACAGGTATGACAAAAGAGGAAGCTTTTGCAGAGTTTATGAAAACTGGTGGAATTCCGTATGTGGCAGTAATGAACCGCACGGATGAAAAAATAGATCAGTATTTAGAGGGAATCTACAATACCGTTATTGTAAAAGATATCGAGCAGCGGCAGGCAAGAAGAGAAAAAGAAGGTGGAAAACGAAAAATCACAGACATTGCGTTACTAAAGACAATTGCCAGGTATCTGGCAAGCGTTATCGGCAGCCCGGTGTCAATGAAAAGTATAACCGACTATCTGACCTCAGCGGGCAGAAAAGTATCCCAAAACACAGTCAGCGATTATGTGGAAGCACTGACAGAGTCTTTTATTTTTTATCCTGTGGAGCGGTTTGACATTGTGGGGAAGCAGCTCTTAAAGGTCAACAATAAGTTTTACATGGTAGATATGGGAATCAGAAACCACATTCTTCCGAGAAAACGATATGATCTTGGATTTACCATTGAGAACATTGTGTATCTTGAACTTTCACGAAGGGGCGGCAAAGTCAACATCGGAAAATATGGTTCTGCTGAGGTCGACTTTGTGACACAGAAGGAAGGTGTGCTTACCTATTATCAGGTAACTGCTGATATGACAGCGGAAGAAACCTTTGAGAGAGAGATGAGACCGCTGCGGAGCATTCAGGATAATTATGAAAAGATTGTTCTGACACTGGATCGTTTTTCACTCGGAAATTATGATGGCATAAAAGTTGTGAATGTCATCGACTGGCTTTTGGGATGATTCAAGTTTAGCATTTCACATTTCATTTTAGGGTTGGCTGAAGAGGTTGCTTACCGCCGGCTGGACCCCAATGCGCATGCCTGTCTGGCTGCTCAGTCGCGTTTGAAGATATCGCGGGTATATACTTTTTCGCTTACATCATCAAGGCAGCTGTCATAGCGGTTTGCAATGATGGTTTGGGAGATGTTTTTGAATTCTTTCAGATCTCCGATCACACGGCTTCCGTAGAAGGTCGATCCGGCAGGGAGTGTCGGCTCGTAAATGACAACGGTGGCGCCTTTGGCCTTGATCCGCTTCATGACGCCCTGGATGGAAGACTGGCGGAAGTTATCAGAGTTGGATTTCATTGTCAGTCGATATACGCCGATTATGCATTCTTTTTCCTGGTCCAGAGAATACTCGCCGCGGCTGAAGTAGTCGTAATAACCGGCCATATGCAATACCTGGTCTGCGATGAAGTCTTTACGCGTTCTGTTGGACTCAACAATGGCGGACATCATGTTCTGGGGAATATCCTGGAAGTTGGCAAGGAGCTGTTTCGTGTCTTTGGGTAAGCAGTATCCGCCATAACCAAAGGATGGATTGTTGTAGTGACTGCCGATACGGGGATCCAGGCAGACACCATCGATGATCTCCCGGGTGTTTAATCCCTTTGTTTCGGCATAGGTATCAAGCTCGTTGAAATAAGACACACGAAGAGCAAGGTAAGTGTTGGCGAAAAGTTTGACTGCTTCCGCTTCAGTGAAGCCCATGAAGAGGGTGTCGATATGTTCTTTAATGGCTCCCTGCTGAAGGAGAGAAGCAAAAATATGTGCTTTTTCAGAAGAATCCTCATCACAGGAAACGATGATACGTGAGGGATAAAGGTTATCATAGAGAGCCTTTGATTCACGGAGAAACTCGGGGCTGAAGATGAGGTTTTTTGTATTGAATTTTTTGCGGACGTTTTTTGTATAACCGACCGGAATGGTGGATTTGATGATTATCATCGCATTCGGGTTGGTTTTGGTGACAAGATCGATAACCGCTTCTACAGCGGAGCAGTCGAAGAAGTTTTTCCTGCTGTCGTAGTTGGTGGGTGCGGCAATGATAACGAAATCCGCATTTTTATATGCGCTTTCTCCGTCAAGAGTAGCCGTGAGGTCCAGTTCTTTTTCTGCAAGATATTTTTCGATGTAATCATCCTGAATGGGAGATTTTTTATGGTTGATCAGATCTACTTTTTCAGGGATGATATCGACAGCGGTTACATGGTTGTGCTGGGAAAGAAGAACCGCAAGAGACAGGCCGACATAGCCGGTTCCGGCAATGGCGATGTTATACTTTCTGGCTACAGAAACGTGTTCCTCGGTTCTTTCTGCTGCAGGGGCGTCATCAATGATGACATCTGTGATCTCGAAACCAAGTGCCTCGGCTAAAGCCTGGAGCTGATCAATGGTGGGAATGTATTCCTCGTTTTCTATCCGGCCGATCATGGAGCGGTTGATGCCGGTCATCTTGGAAAGCTGCTCCTGAGTGATTTTCTGTTCTTTTCTTTTTGCGTTGACAAGTTCAGCGATTAATTTTGTAGAAATTTTCTTCATGTTTACCTCCGATGGATCCTGAATGACGAAAATGTATGATATAGTAGAATTTTGTTAAAAATCAAAATGTTTCATTGATTGCAATATGCTTAATAGTATCATTTAGACATAGAAAAATCAATAGGAATAAGGGAAAAGAATAAAATTCTGTTTTTAGTAGCAAAATAGCATCTGCATAGATGAGAAAGCGGAAGACTGACACCTTGCTATTTATCTTTTCGGATGGTAAAATGAGGAGAGTGAATTTTTTTATAAAAAGAGATGTAAAGTTATAGTTAAAAAACAATTGGTGGAGGAGATGAATGATGGTAGTCAATATTTTTCTGTTTGATGATTTTGAAGTGATGGACGCTTTTGGACCGGCGGAGATTTTCGGGCAGGTGTCGGAGCGTTTTTACATACGTTATATTTCACTTCGTGGCGGTCTGATCACTGGAAAACAGGGTATAAAGGTGTGGACAGAACCGCTGAATCCGGCTGAGATCGAAGATATATTCCTGATACCGGGGGGAAAGGGAGTCAAGACATTTTTGCATACAGAAGAGGAAGGGCAGAAGTTATTAAAGCAGGCTGTGGAGGAAGCAGATTTCTGTTTGATGGTCCAGAATGCTTCTGCGATGCTGGCACGAACAGGGCTTCTCTTTCACCGGCAGGTGTGCGACTATACGTACAGTGAAAACTGGAAACGGATGTTTACCGTAGGAATTGATTATATCAATGGTGAAAAATGGATTTCTGACGGGAAGTATTATTCCTGCAGCAGCACGATGGCGGCACTGGATATGACACTGGCACTGATCAGTGATACACTGGATATCGATATCGCAGAAAAGATTGCGGAAGATATCGGGTATTCTTCCTGCTGTCTGGAATGACAGATTCTTTTAAATTGAAAAATACGAAAAAAACTGACATAAGAATCCCCCGCCGTTTGGTTAGTTCCGGTGGGGGATTTTTAAAGGAAAGGATGTTGCCTTACAGGATGATCTCGACCTGATACTGTTTCTTGGCCGGATCGTAGGGGATTACATGGCCTTCAATGGCCTTTCCGTCTACCAGGAAGGACTGGATGCCTTTCTGGGCGTGATCTTTGTTGGTGACTTTGATCTCGTAGGATGCACCTCTGTACTGACGGGTAACGGTGAAGCCTTCCATATCAGAGGGGATGCAGGGATCTACGGACAGTCCGTTCAGGGTAGGATAGATGCCCAGGATGTGCTGGGAAACATTGACAAAGGTCCAGGCTGCCGTACCGGTGAGCCAGCTGTTCTTCGCTTCGCCGAAGTTTCTGGCATCCTTTCCGGCTACCATCTGAGAGTAAACATAAGGCTCTGTCCGGTGGATCTCACTGATGTTTTCAATGTAGGCCGGGCAGGTCTTCTTATATACTTCGAAAGCACGGTCTCCGTGGCCGATGACAGTCTCGCCGATCGAGATCCAGGGATTGTTGTGACAGAAAATACCGGCATTTTCCTTGTATCCGGGCGGATAAGAGGAAATTTCACCCAGGTTGAGGTGATAGGTAGCATAAGGCGGCTGCTGAAGGACAACGCCGTATTTGGTGTCCAGCCGTTCTTTGACGGAGGCCATGGCTTTTTCTGCATAACCCTCCTTGACACCGACACCGGCCAGTACACAGAAGCCCTGGGGCTCGATGAAGATCTGACCTTCTTCACATTCCTTGGAACCGATCTTTTCACCGAATGCATCATAGGCACGAAGGAACCATTCGCCGTCCCAGCCTGCGGTGAGGATGGTCTGATACATGGTTTCGGAAGCCTGATAAGCCCGCTCTTTTTCTTCTGCATTGCCGAGGAGCTCGCACAGATCACCGTATTCCTTTGCATATTTGACAAACATGCCTGCGATGAAAACAGACTCTGCCTTGTGGCTCTCATAGTTGGCACAGGTCTGGAAAGATTCTCCCGGAGTATCGGAGAAGCAGTTCAGGTTCAGACAGTCGTTCCAGTCGGCACGGCCGATCAGAGGAAGTCCGTGAGGTCCGAGGTGTTCCAGTGTATAGTTGAAGGAACGTTTCAGATGCTCCATCAGGGGAGCAGCCAGTTCTTCTTTGTTGTCGAAGGGAACGTTTTCGGAGAGAAGAGAGGTGTCTCCGGTCTCTCTGACGTAAGCGGAGGCTGCGGCAATGAGCCACAAGGGGTCATCGTT
Organism: Blautia sp. OF03-15BH; assembly: GCF_003463065.1. Classification (GTDB taxonomy): domain Bacteria; phylum Bacillota; class Clostridia; order Lachnospirales; family Lachnospiraceae; genus Limivivens. Next base: position 95,501 of record NZ_QSCM01000010.1, on the reverse strand, counting down.
GAAACCGCTTCCGACATCCAGATTTCCTTTTTTCGTAAGAGGCTGGTACTGGTGATAAGCACTGCCGTCCGGGAACTGGGTGGCTGCAATATCCAGGATCCTTTCTCTGGCCTTGTCCGGGATCAGATGGAGGAAACCGAGCAGATCCTGGCAGGAATCACGGAAGCCCATGCCGCGGCCGATTCCGGATTCGTAGTAGGAAGCGGAACGGGACATGTTGAAGGTGACCATGCATTGGTACTGGTTCCAGATGTTGACCATACGGTTGAGCTTTTCGTCCGGACTCTGTACGGTGAAACGGGAGAGGAGTCCGGTCCAGTATTTTTTCAGTTCTTCAAAAGCGGCGTCTGCCTTTTCTGCAGTATCGTAGCGGCTGATCATGGCAAGGGCAGGAGCTTTTTTTACGACACCTAAGGCTTCCCATTTGTCATCCTTGGGATTTTCGACATAGCCAAGGAGAAATACATAGGTTTTTGCTTCGCCCGGCTTTAAAGTGACCTTGAGATGATGGGAGCCGATGGGATACCAGCCGCTGGCTATGGAATTTTTGGATTCGCCGGCCAGGACAACATCGGGTCTGTCCGCACCGTTGTAAACGCCGAGGAAAGAGTCACGATCGGTATCAAAGCCATCCACCGGAGCGTTGACATGATAGATGGCATAGTGGTTGCGGCGTTCTCTGTATTCGGTCTTGTGGTAGATGGTGGAACCATGAACTTCCACTTCGCCGATGCTTAAGTTTCTCTGGTAGTTGGTCATGTCATCCATGGCGTTCCAGAGACAGAACTCCACATAAGAGAAGAGAGAAACCTGTTTTTCCTGATCGGAATCATTGGTCAGGGTCACACGGCTGATCTCGCAGCTGTCTTTTACGGGAACAAAAACAAGATCTTCGACTTTCAGACCGTTTTTCTCAGAAGTAAAGCGGGTATAGCCAAGACCGTGGCGGCACTCATAGGAGTCCAGCTCTGTTCTGGTGGGCTGCCAGCCGGGGTTCCAGACGGTATCACCGTCTTTGATGTAGAAGTAATGGCCGTTGCTGTCGAGCGGTACGGAATTGTAGCGGTAACGGGTCAGGCGGAGCAGCTTTGCGTCTTTATAAAAGCTGTATCCTCCGGAAGTATTGGAAACCAGAGAAAAGAAGCCGTCCATTCCCAGGTAGTTGATCCAGGGAAGCGGTGTTTTCGGTGTCTGGATGACATATTCTTTATTCACGTCGTCAAAATGTCCAAATTGCATGCGTTTTAATCTCCTTTCTGTTTTACGAAAACGATTAAGAATCTTAACTCCAAGTATAGTTGATGTATGGAAAATATGCAAGCGGGCAAAGAAAAAAACGGAAAAATTCACAAAAATGAACAAAAGATTTTGTGTATAAATCAGAACTTGCACAAAAACAAAAAACGCGATAATATATATACGAAAACGTTTAAGAGAGAAAGCAGGTGATGAAATGGCATCTTTGAAGGATATTGCCAGAGAACTTGGGGTATCGACCGCAACGGTGAGCAAAGCTTTGAACGATCTTCCTGACATCAGTGAGGAAACCAAACAGCTGGTGAGGGAGAAAGCAAAAGAGATGGGATATTTTCCCAATCTGGCAGCGAGAGCACTGAAGACACACAGAAGTTATAACATTGGCGTTCTTTGTGTAGATGATAAAAACAGTGCCCTGACGCATCCTTTTTTCTCAAGAGTACTGGAGAGCCTGAAATCCGAAGCGGAGGCGCAGGGATATGATATTACGTTCATCGGCCAGAGACTGGGGAAGGAAGACATGTCCTATGTGGAGCATTGCCGTTACCGGGGGGTGGATGGCGTGGTGGTAGCCTGTGTGGATTTCAATAAACCGGAGGTAATGGAGCTCATCACCAGCGGTCTGCCGGTCGTGACGATCGACCATATTTTCAGCAATGCGGCATCCGTAGTATCGGATAATGCAGAAGGGATAACGGAGCTTATGGAGTACATCATCTCCATGGGACACCGCCGGATCGCCTATGTCTACGGAAGAGATTCTGCTGTTACCAAAGAACGTATGGTAAATTTTTACCGGAGCATGGAGCACCATGGGATTCCGGTGAAGGAGGAGTATGTCGTACCTGGAGAGTATACGGATCCGGTAGCTGCAGCGAAGGCGACAAAGCAGCTTCTTAAGCTGAAGACTCCGCCGACCTGTATCCTTTATACGGATGATTATGCCTGTATCGGAGGCATGGGGGCCATAGAAGAGGCAGGTCTTTCGATCCCGGATGATATTTCAGTGGCCGGTTATGACGGGATCCCCATGAGCAGTGTGGTCAAGCCGAGACTTACCACGGTACGGCAGGATACGGAGCAGATCGGCAGGCGCACGGTGAAGAAGCTGGTGGCACTGATCGAAAAGCCGAAGACCACCGGCGTGGAAATCCAGTGTGTTCCTGTTACGCTGGAAAAGGGCAGATCCGTGAAAAATCTCGTTGAGAATCCGTGAGAAACCGTGTATACTGTCTCATTGAGGTGAAAAACATATGAATATGATTGTTGCAGCAGACAAGAACTGGGCGATCGGAAAGGACAATTCGCTTTTGGTGGTGATACCGTCAGATCAGAAGACCTTCCGCAGTATGACGCTGGGCCATCCGGTAGTCATGGGAAGAAAAACTTTTGAGAGTCTTCCGGGAGGGCTTCCTCTGGATCTTCGGAAGAACATCGTTCTTACCACAAATCCGGAGTTTCATCCGAAAGGGGTGACGGTGGTACACAGTCTGAAAGAGCTTTTTGAAGAGCTTGGAGAGGAAAAAGAAGAAGCCTTTGTGATCGGTGGTCAGAGCATTTATGAGCAGCTTTTGCCCTATTGTGATGTGGTTCATGTGACCAGGATCGACCAGGCCTATGAGGCAGATACGTATTTTCCGGATCTGGATCAGAAACCAGAATGGGTGATCACGGCAGAGAGTGAAGAACAGACCTATTTTGATCTGGAATATACCTTCGTCCGGTATGAGAAAAAGGCATAAGAAAAACGGCAGCCGCGTGGACTGCCGTTTTTTATGCCTTTTTTTACTCGACGACTTTGATCCAGCCTTCCGGAGCCTGGATGCGGCCCATCTGGATGCCGGTAAGGGTTTCGTAAAGCTTCTGGGTGACCGGACCCATTTTCTCCATGCCGCTGGGGAAGCAGATCTCTTTGCCGTGGTCATTGATCTTTCCGACCGGAGAGATCACGGCGGCAGTGCCGCACAGACCGCACTCTGCGAAGTCTTTTACCTCATCAAAGAAGACTTCTCTTTCCTCTACTTCCAGACCGAGGTAATCCTTTGCCACTGTGACAAGGGAACGGCGAGTGATGGAGGGAAGGATGCTGTCAGACTTCGGAGTAACGACTTTTCCGTCTTTGGTAACGAAGAGGAAGTTGGCACCTCCGGTCTCTTCTACCTTGGTTCTGGTGGCAGCATCGAGATACATGTTTTCATCAAAGCCCTGACGATGTGCTTCCATGATGGGGTAAAGGCTCATGGCATAGTTCAGACCGGCTTTGATATGTCCGGTTCCGTGGGGGGCTGCACGGTCATAATCGGAGACACGGATAGTGATGGGTTTTGCGCCGCCTTTGAAGTACGGTCCGACCGGAGTGGTGAAGATACGGAACTGATATTCATCAGCCGGTTTTACACCGATCACGGCACTGCTTCCGAACATGTAGGGACGGATGTATAAGGTTGCTCCGGAGCCAAAGGGCGGAACATAAGCGGCATTGGCTTTGACTGTCTGTACGACTGCGTCAACAAAACGCTCCTTCGGGAATACCGGCATTTCCAGACGGCGGCAGGAATCCTCCATACGTGCACCGTTCAGATCCGGGCGGAAGATAACGATATGGCCATCCTCGGTGGTGTAGGCTTTCATTCCTTCGAAGCAGGTCTGTGCGTACTGAAGAACACCTGCACACTCACTGATAACGACTTTATCATCGGTGGTGAGGGTACCTTCATCCCAGCTTCCGTTTTTATAATTGGAAACAAACCGCTGATCGGTCTCATGATAACCGAAGCCTAAGTTTGCCCAGTCAATGTTTTTCTTTTCCATTGCTTAGTCCTCCTCATATGTAGATATAAAAACGATTGATTTTTAGTTTACGCCTGCTTTGATACAGTGTCAAGCTAAAGTTTTCCGGTAGTAAGCTTCAGCATGATGCTGGCAGAAAATTCCTGTTCTTTGTACTCGAAAAGAGCAACACCATGATATTTTTCTGCGGTGGCACGGATCGAAGAAAGGCCGATGCCGTGACCGTTTTCTCTGGAAGAGAGGATCGTGCCGTCACGCTCCTGGATAAAACCGTCGAACCGGTTTGTGAGGAGAATGTAGAGCTCTCCGGGATCTTCCATATCGATGGAAAGGCGGATATACCGGTCGGCGGGCGGGATGGTGAGAGAACCCTGGATGGCATTTTCCATCAGGTTTCCGAGGATCACGCAGAGATCCACGTCTGATACGGAAAGGGAGGATGGAAGGTCAGCTTCGCAGAGGAAAGGGATCCGTTGCTTGGCGGCAATGTCGCCGTAATATGCCAGGACGGCATTGGCAGCCAGGTGAGAGCAATAGCAGAAACGGGAGGCATCAGAATCCGTAAGCTGCCGGTTGTAATCATTCAGATATTCCAGAAGCCGGCCGTATTCCTTCTGTTCGGCAAGAGCGGTGATGGTCCGGACGGTATGGCGGAAATCGTGGCGGAGTCTGCTGGTCTGTGTGACATAGGACTGAAGGCTCGCATACTGGCTTGCCTGCATTTCCAGCATCTGGTTTTCTTTTTCCATCTCAGCCCGTTCTGTAACGGCATGGGCAGTTTTCAGGAAGAGTGCCTGGTAGAGGAAAAACAGGATCAGGAGCGTTCCTTCAATAAAAAGCGTGACATAAAAAACACGGCCTACGTGCATGGTAGAATATTTCAGAGGTACCATATAAATATTGCAGGCAGCGATGATGGCCGGAAAAAGCCAGACGGTCCGCCAGACGGAGCGCTCATGGAAGTGGTCGATAACCCAGGTAAAGCGCCGGGAAAAAAGAAGGAGAAAGAGCCCCATTCCAAGGAGGATTGAAAACCATTGGACAGGGAGTCCGAGGCTGGATGGAGCCAGATAACTGCCATCCGGCTTCAGCATGGCTTCTGTCATATAATTGGCCATCCCGGAGAAGGAAAAAAGTGCAATGGCACAGGTAAACACATAGAACAGCTTCAGCTTGTCTGTCTGGACAAAGTAGAAATAGAGAAGAAGAGCGATGGCAAAGACAGGAAGCATGGAGGTATAGTGGGATTCCAGCTGGGTATGAAAGCTTTGCCAGGTTCCAAGAAGCAGACAGGTGATCACAACGCCGGCAGAGACTGCTCCGAGAAACAGAGTGGGGGAAAGACGGGTCTTCAGATGACTTCTGACCGGGAACAGACAGAAAATAGCAGCAGGCAGAATGACACCGTATTCACCGGCAGAAAAGAAGATATAAGGCCAGTCCATAGTCAACTCCTCCTTTGCAGTTTTTCTTTACGGCGCCGGAACCGGTGCTCGATGAGTGCCTGCTCCAGCTGGGTATGCTTGCGGGTGTTGAGGGGAAAGGTACGTTTGTCCTTCATCAGGCAGATCAGTCCGTCCATGGATTCCGCATAGTCCAGATTGATGAGGACGCCCCGGTTGATGGTCAGAAAACGACCGTCTTTTTCAAGAAGCTTTTCAAACTGGGAAAAGGACATGCGGCAGCGGTATTCTTCCTTTGTATAGACCATGCAGTAGTTGGAACTGGCCAGAACATAACGGATATCGGAATAAAAAATAGGAACGTTCTGCTTCCGGACGGGAAGCTCCAGATATTCTTCTTTTTCCGGGAGAAAAGCCAGTGCATCCAGGATTGTTTTTCTCAGCCGCTCGTTGTCAATGGGCTTGATCAGATAGTCAAAGGCATGGCAGTGAAAGGCATCCGGCATATGCTCCGGACTGCTGGTAAGAAAGATCAGGATCGCCTGGCTGTCATATTCGCGAAGCTTTGAAGCGGTCTCAATGCCTCCGGGCGGTCCCATATAGATGTCCATGAAGACCAGGCTGTAACGCCTGTCTTTCAGGGTATCCAGAAAAACGGCGCTTTCATGAAAGACAGAAACGGAGAAGTTCAGGTGGTGTTCTTGTGACCATTCAGCCAGAAAAGCAGTCAGTCGTTCCGTATCTTGCAAATCATCGTCTATAATAGCAATGTTCAAATGGATCACCTCGTTTGTCGTTTTTTTCTTCCATTATACTAAAAATAAAATCTGTTTTCCAGAAAAACACCAGACATTCATCCCATAAATTTTACGTTCATCCCTGTGATATTGATTTTTTTGAAAATTCAGATAAAGTAGAGAAAAAAGATGCAAAGGAGAAAACATTATGAAGAAAAAATTGTTGGCACTCATTTTGGCAGCAACCATGGCTTTTCCGGTAGCTGCATTTGCAGCTGATGCAGAGGAAGAAACAGCAGCAGAAACAGCAGCAGAAGAGGAAACAGAAGCTGCCAGTACGATCCTGGTGATGCAGGGAAGCGATGAGAACAATATCGTATGGACCATTGCTATCAATACGGAGAATGCGAAGGGCTGTGTTTCTCTGACTCCGGCAGAGGGGGAAACCACTTATGTGACCGGTCCTATCACCTTTGATGAAGGAAGCTTTACCATTGCAGACGAGGAAGACGGACAGGATTATGTTTTCGGATATGAGGATATTTCCGAGACAGAGACCATTCTTACCTATGAGCCGACCGGAAGTGAAGTGAAGCTGACATATGTAGATCAGACCGCTCTGGCAGATGCGGATGTAGACGATTATATGATCTATGCGGGAACGGATGAGGAAGGCAACCAGCTGACCTTCGTTTTCGACACGGAAAACACAGCGCTGGCGATCAACCAGAAAAAACCGGACGGAACCAGCGAGACTCTGGCAGGTACCTTTGAAGAAACCGAAGGAGAAGACAGCACAACGCTTCATTTTACCAGCGAGGCAGGTGCAGAGTCTGACATCGTTCTGGCTCCTGTAGACGGTACTGTAAAAGAGCTGGACATCACGGTAGAGGGTGAGACTCTTCGCGTATCCATGGTAGATACGGCTGTTCTTCAGGCAGAGTAAAAATAAAAAAAACGAAAAACGATCATGGCCGGGCTGAAAAAGCCCGGCTGTTTTTGTTGCAATCGGGGAAAAGAACGATTACAATAGTAGATAAAAAAAGAAAGGATGAATCAAATGTATCGTGACCATACAAAAGTGATCCATATCGGAGACCGGGTCATCGGTGGGGGAAATCCCATCCTGATCCAGTCCATGACGAATACAAAGACAGAGGACGTGGCAGCTACCGTGGAGCAGATCCGGAAGCTGACAGCAGCGGGCTGTGACATCATCCGCTGTGCCGTTCCAACACAGGAGGCTGCTGCTGCCATCCGCGAAATCAAAAAGGAAATCAGCATCCCTCTGGTGGCAGATATCCATTTTGATTATCGCCTGGCTATTGCTGCCATGGAAAACGGGGCAGACAAGATCCGTATCAATCCGGGAAATATCGGCAGCAGAGAGCGTCTGAACGCTGTAGTGCAGACTGCGAAGGAGCGGAATATCCCCATCCGAGTAGGTGTCAACAGTGGTTCTCTGGAAAAAGACCTGGTAGAGAAATATCATGGTGTTACGGCAGAAGGGATCGTGGAGAGTGCGCTGGATAAAGTGCACATGATCGAGGAAGAGGGCTATGACAATCTTGTGATCAGCATCAAATCCTCGGACGTGCTCATGTGTGCCAAAGCGCATGAACTCATTGCATCGAAAACGGTCTATCCGCTTCATGTGGGCATTACGGAGGCAGGAACGCTTCTGTCCGGTAATATCAAGTCTGCGGTAGGTCTGGGTATGATCCTTTCGCAGGGGATCGGTGATACCATCCGTGTCTCCCTTACTGGTGATCCGCTGGAGGAAGTGAAATCAGCCAAGCTCATTCTCCGTACACTCGGTCTTCGAAAGGGCGGCATCGAGGTGGTTTCCTGTCCTACCTGCGGCCGTACCCGTATCGACCTGATCGGTCTGGCAAATCAGGTGGAAAATATGGTAGAGGACATTCCGCTGGATCTCAAGGTAGCCGTCATGGGCTGTGTGGTAAACGGCCCGGGTGAGGCAAAAGAAGCGGATATCGGAATTGCCGGAGGCGTAGGAGAAGGCCTTCTGATCAAAAAAGGAGAGGTTGTCCGCAAAGTGCCGGAAGCAGAGCTTCTGTCTGTGCTCCGTGAAGAGCTTCTTCACTGGAACGACGAGAAGTGAGGGAAAGCATGGAAAAACCTTTTTTTGATGTGTTTCCCACGCTGGAGATGAATACAGAGCTGAAAAATCTCTTTTCGGTCACGAAGGTCACACGGGTGGCGATGACCAGAACAAGGGATTTTCTCAAGATCTATCTTTCCAGTGAAAAACTGATCCGGAAAAAGGACATCTATCAGGTGGAAAATACCATACGGGAGCAGCTTTTTTCCGGTGTGCCGATGACGGTAAAGATCATCGAAAAATTTTCCCTGTCCCGCCAGTATACGCCGGAAAAACTCATGGATGCCTATAAGGACAGCATTCTTCTGGAGCTGAAGGAGTACAGTATTTTTGAATTCAACCTGTTCCGGAAAGCGGACTGTGTTTTTGAAAATGAGGATACGCTGCATCTGACGCTGGAGGAAACAGTGATCTCCGAGGGAAAAGGGGAAGAGCTGATTCGGATCCTGGAAAAGATTTTTACCGAGCGCTGCGGGATGTCCCTGAAGATCCATGTCGATTATAAAGAGGCAGTGGAAAGCAAGGCACGAAGAAACGGAGAACTGAAGATCCAGCAGGAAGTGGAGGCGATCTTAAACCGTCTTCCCAGAGCTGCAGGCGGGGAAGAGCAGAACTTTTCCGGGACCAAAACGGAAAAAGCAGCGGCAGCAGAGAGCAGCAGCCCGAAGGAGGCGGTATCCAAAGACGCATCCAGAGAGAACGGAGGCTTCAGCAAGGGTGGCTTCAAGGGCAAAGGACGTTTTGGCGGAGGAGACTTCAACCGTCCGGTGCGCCGTTCCGACAATCCGGATGTGGTTTATGGAAGAGACATCGAGGAGGAAGCCATTCCGATCGACCAGATCCAGGGAGAAATGGGTGAGGTGGTCGTTCATGGACAGCTCATCAACCTGGAAACCCGTGACATCCGGAACGAAAAGAGTATTCTGATCTTCGAAGTGACGGATTTTACAGACACGATTATAATGAAAATGTTTGCCAGGACTGCACAGGTTCCGGAGATCCTGGAGGGAATCCAGAAGGGCAGATTTTATAAGATCAAGGGTGTCACTACGATCGACAAATATGACAGCCAGCTGACCATCGGTTCCATCGTGGGCATGAAGAAGATCCCGGATTTCCGGCCTGTCCGCATGGATAACAGTCCGGAGAAGCGGGTAGAACTCCACTGCCATACGAAAATGAGCGATATGGACGGAGTGTCCGATGTGGAGGATATCGTGAAAAGGGCTTATGCCTGGGGGCAGCCGGCCATTGCCATAACCGATCATGGTGTGGTACAGTCCTTCCCGGCGGCAAACCATACACTGGACAGCATCGACGATGCCTACCGGAAGCAGTATCAGAAAGAGCACCCGGATGTGAGCAAGGATGAACTGAAGAAGCTTGTGAGCCCCTTTAAGATCATTTACGGAGTGGAGGCTTATCTTCTGGATGACCTTCGAAAACCGGTGGAAAATCCGCAGGGTCAGAGTCTGGACAGTACGTATGTGGTTTTCGACCTGGAGACGACCGGCTTCAGTCCGGTGGAGAACCGGATCATCGAGATCGGTGCCGTGAAGGTGGAAAACGGCAGGATTACAGAGAAGTTCAGCACTTTTGTCAATCCGGAGGTGCCTATTCCTTTCCGGATCGAGGAGCTGACCGGTATCAGTGACAATATGGTATTGGATGCACCTGTCATCGAAAAGATCTTGCCGGAATTTCTGCAGTTCTGTGAAGGAGCAGTGATGGTGGCACATAATGCCTCCTTTGATATGAGCTTTATCGAGGAAAATTGCAGAAGACAGGGGCTGGGAAGAGAGTTTACCAGTGTGGATACCGTAGAACTGGCCCGTTTTCTCCTGCCGAACCTTCACAATGCCAAGCTGGATACGGTGGCAAAGGCGCTGAACATCTCTCTGGAAAATCATCACCGGGCGGTGGATGATGCGGGCTGTACGGCAGAGATCTTCGTAAAATTCCTGCAGATGCTGAGAGAGCGGGAGGCTTTGGATCTGAATGCAGTAAACTGTCTTTGCAAGCCTTCTGTGGATCAGATCAAGAGGCTCCGGTCCCACCATGCCATCATTCTGGCCCTGAACGATACCGGCCGGACCAATCTTTACCGGCTCGTTTCCATGGCTCATCTGAAATATTTCAGCGTGGGAAAATCCAGCCGTCCCTGTATTCCGAAGAGTGAATACATCAAACACCGGGAAGGCCTTCTCATCGGCTCGGCCTGTGAAGCCGGAGAGTTGTACGAAGCCGTCCGGGAAAAACGGCCGGAAAAAGAGATCATCCGTCTGGTAAATTTTTATGACTATCTGGAGATCCAGCCTCTTGGAAACAACCGTTTTATGATCGGAAATGAAAAGCTGGGGATCAAGGATGAAAAAGATCTGATTGAGATCAACAAACGGATCGTCCGGCTGGGAGAACAGTTCCAGAAGCCCGTTGTCGCTACCTGTGATGTCCATTTTCTGAATCCCGAGGATGAGGTTTACCGGCGGATCATCATGGCAAGCCGGGGCTTTTCCGATGCGGATAACCAGGCACCTCTGTATCTTCGGACAACGGAGGAAATGCTGGCGGAATTCTGGTATCTGGGCAGTGAGAAGGCGGAAGAGGTGGTCATCACCAACACGAAGAAGATCGCCGATATGGTGGAACGGATCGCTCCGGTACGGCCAGATAAGTGTCCGCCGGTGATCCCGGATTCCGACAAGACGCTTCGTGAGATCTGCTACAACAGTGCCCATGCCATGTACGGGCCGGAGCTTCCGAAGGTCGTTACCGAGCGTTTGGAGAGAGAGCTGAACTCGATCATTTCCAATGGTTTCGCCGTGATGTATATCATTGCGCAGAAGCTGGTATGGAAATCAAACGATGACGGTTATCTGGTGGGTTCCCGAGGTTCGGTTGGTTCTTCTTTTGTGGCAACCATGGCGGGAATCACGGAGGTTAATCCTCTGAGCCCTCATTATTACTGTGAGGAGTGCCATTATTATGATTTTGATTCGGATGATGTAAAGGCCTATGCGGGCCGGTCCGGCTGTGACATGCCGGACAAGGTCTGCCCGGTCTGTGGTGCAGATCTGAGAAAATCCGGTTTTGATATTCCTTTTGAGACCTTCCTGGGATTTAAAGGAAACAAAGAGCCGGATATTGACCTGAACTTCTCGGGAGACTATCAGGGTAATGCACACCGTTATACAGAGGTTATTTTCGGAAAAGGCCAGACCTTCCGTGCAGGTACAATTGCGACGGTGGCGGAAAAGACGGCTTTCGGTTATGTAAAGCATTATTTTGATGATAAGGGAGAGCAGAAGAGGAACTGTGAGATCGGTCGTCTTTCCCAGGGCTGTGTGGGGGTACGCCGTTCTACGGGACAGCATCCAGGAGGAATCATTGTTCTTCCACTGGGAGAAGAGATCCATTCCTTCACACCGGTACAGCATCCGGCGAATGATATGAAAACGGATATCATCACGACGCACTTTGACTATCATTCCATTGACCATAACCTTCTGAAACTGGATATCCTGGGACACGATGATCCGACTATGATTCGCATGCTGGAGGATTTGACAGGACTGGATGCGAAAACCATTCCTCTTGATGATAAAGAAGTGATGTCCCTTTTTCAGGATACACATGCACTCGGGATCACGCCGGATCAGATCGGCGGCTGTCCTCTGGGGGCTCTGGGTATTCCGGAGTTCGGTACGGACTTTGCCATGCAGATGCTTGTGGACACAAAACCGCAGAGCTTTTCGGATCTGGTCCGGATCGCCGGTCTGTCCCATGGTACTGACGTATGGCTGGGAAATGCCCAGACACTGATCCAGGAAGGAAAAGCAACGATTTCCACAGCGATCTGTACCCGTGATGATATCATGAGTTATCTGATCCAGCAGGGACTGGAAAGTGAGCAGGCCTTCACCATCATGGAGAGTGTGCGAAAGGGAAAAGGACTGAAGCCGGAATGGGAAACAGAGATGAAGAAGCATGATGTACCGGACTGGTATATCTGGTCCTGTAAAAAGATCAAATACATGTTCCCGAAGGCACATGCGGCGGCTTACGTTATGATGGCTTACCGGATCGCTTATTGTAAGGTGTTTTATCCGCTGGCGTATTATGCGGCCTATTTTTCCATCCGTGCATCGGCTTTCAGTTATGAACTGATGTGCCAGGGACAGGAGAAACTTCTGTTTTACATGTCTCAATACGAGAAAAATATGGATCAGCTTTCCAACAAAGAACAGGATGAATATAAGGATATGAAGGTTGTCCGGGAAATGTATGCCAGAGGCTTTGAGTTTCATCCGGTGGATATCTACCGGGCAGATTCTTCCAGATTCCGTATCCTTGAGGGGAAACTGATGCCGGCACTCAACACCATTGAGGGCATGGGCGGAAACGCAGCGGAAACACTGGCAGAAGCGGTCAAACACGGAAGATTCCTTTCCAGGGATGATATCCGTCAGCGGACGGCAGTCAATGCCAAAACAGTAGAACATCTGGCAGAGATGGGGCTCTTGGGCGACCTGCCGGAATCCAATCAGTTGTCAATCTTTGACTTTGCATAAGGAGACGAGAACAATGCGGACATTTGAAAAATCAACGAAACTGGATAACGTGTGCTATGACGTTCGGGGACCCGTAGTGGAAGAAGCGGACCGGATGATTGCGGATGGCATCCATATTTTGAAACTGAACATCGGAAATCCGGCTCCTTTTGGTTTTACAGCACCGGAAGAAGTGATCCGGGATATGATGCACAATCTTCCGGAAACAGAAGGCTATTCTGATTCCAAGGGGCTTTTTCCGGCCCGGAAAGCGATCATGCAGTACTGCCAGCTGAAGAAGATCCCGAATGTGGGGATCAATGATATCTACACGGGAAACGGAGTCAGCGAGCTGATCACCATGTCCATGCAGGGACTTCTGAATAATGGAGATGAGATCCTGATGCCTTCTCCGGATTATCCGCTCTGGACGGCGGCGGCCAATCTGGCAGGTGGCCATCCGGTCCATTATATGTGTGATGAGGCAGCCAACTGGTATCCGGATATGGACGATATCCGGAGCAAGATCACAGACAGGACAAAGGGGATCGTGATCATCAATCCGAACAACCCTACCGGTGCCCTGTATCCGAGAGAGGTTCTGCAGGAGATCGTGGATATTGCCAGAGAACATCAGCTGATCATTTTTGCCGATGAGATCTATGACCGCCTGGTTATGGATGGCGAAGAGCATATTTCCATTGCTTCCCTGGCACCGGATCTTTTCTGCGTCACATTGAACGGACTTTCCAAATCGCATCGGATCGCCGGTTTCCGTGTCGGCTGGATGTGCCTGAGCGGAGACAAATCTTACGCAAAGGGTTATATTGAAGGGTTGAATATGTTGGCATCCATGCGGCTTTGCTCCAATGTGCCGGCACAGTCCATCGTGCAGACGGCTCTGGGTGGTTATCAGAGCTCTGATGAGCTTCTGCTTCCGGGCGGAAGGATCTATGAGCAGCGGGAATTCATTTATCATGCGCTGAACCGGATCCCGGGAATCTCCGCGGTAAAACCGAAAGCGGCTTTTTACATTTTCCCGAAGATCGATACAGCCATGTATAACATTCATAACGATGAGCAGTTTGTATTGGATTTTCTCAGAAAGGAAAAGGTGCTGCTGGTCCACGGAGGCGGTTTTAACTGGCCGGAACCGGATCATTTCCGGGTGGTATATCTTCCGAGAGTGGGAGAACTCGAGGAAGCAATGGAAAAGCTGGAGCATTTCCTGAAGCATTACCGGCAGAAATAAAGACATACGAGGCTAAGACAAGAAATGTTTGAACGTTTTTTTCCCGATGCATATATGGAATCCACGTATGCCATCGATTTTGAAAAATTATATCAGGAAGGGATCCGGGGTGTTATTTTTGATATCGATAATACACTGGTACCCCATGGAGCACCGGCGGATGAACGGGCGGTAAAGCTTTTTGAACGGCTTCGGGCCATCGGTCTTGATTACTGCCTGATCTCCAATAACCAGCTTCCGAGGGTGAAACCCTTTGCAGATGCGGTGCAGGCAAAATTTGTGGAGGATGCGCATAAGCCTTCCAGAAAGAATTATCTGAAAGCCATGGAACTGATGCATACGGATCTGAATTCCTGTATTTTTGTGGGAGATCAGATCTTTACGGATGTCTACGGAGCCAGGCGCTGCGGCATGCGTACGATCCTGGTAAAACCGCTTCATCCAAAGGAGGAGATCCAGATCGTTCTCAAGCGTTATCTGGAGAAGATCGTGCTTTATTTTTATCAGAAAGAAAAAAGATAAGTGTGTTTTTTCGAGAAATGATAAAAAATAGTTGAAAAAGAGGATAACATAGTATAAAATAGGGTAGATTGAGTTACAAGCAAGAACGTAGCTGCAAAGTGTCGAGCAGTTACGGAAGAACGGATTTTGTAAGGAGGAAAAAATCAGATGATTTCAGCAGGAGATTTTAGAAACGGCGTTACACTGGAGATTGAGGGCCAGATCTTTCAGATCATTGAGTTCCAGCATGTAAAACCGGGAAAAGGTGCCGCATTTGTCCGCACAAAATTAAAAAATATCATCAACGGCGGTGTGGTTGAGAAAACCTTCCGTCCGACTGAAAAATTCCCGACCGCACGTATCGACCGTGTAGATATGCAGTATCTGTACAGCGATGGTGATCTGTATCACTTCATGAACGTGGAGAACTACGATCAGATCGCACTGAATGCAGATGCCATTGGTGATTCTCTGAAATTTGTAAAAGAGAACGAGATGGTAAAGATCTGCTCCACCAAGGGTGAGGTTTTCGCAGTAGAGCCGCCTCTCTTCGTAGAGCTTGAGATCACCGAGACTGAGCCGGGCTTCAAGGGCGATACCGCACAGGGCGCTTCCAAGCCGGCAACAGTTGAGACTGGTGCTACCGTAAACGTTCCGCTGTTCGTTGAGATCGGCGACAAGATCAAGATCGATACCAGAACCGGTGAGTATCTCTCCCGTGTTTGATTGATCTCATATGTAAAAATGGCAGCCCCGGCTTTTTGCCCGGGCTGTTTTTTAACCGATACGCTGCAAAGCAGCATTCGGTTATGAGCAAGTAGCGAAGCGGATTGCGAATATCCGCTTGACTAGAATAAAAAAGCTTAATCGTTTACGAAAAAGGCTTGACGAGAGTAAAAACAGTGTTTATAGTAAAGTTATCAACAGGCACTGCAAGAAGGCTAAAAGAGAAAAAGTAAAGGAGAGGAAAATTTATGAAAAAGAGAAAAAAGCTTTATTTTGCTGTACTGATGGCACTGTTTACCATGGCACTTGGAATGAATGCTATGGCAGCGACGAAAGTGGTAACCATGAAGCCGAACAAACTCTATACTGTGAACCGGACAAGCTATGATGATCTGACTTATCATAAATTTAAAGTTTCCAAACCGGGATATATTACGGTATATGGCTATAGTTACAGCATGTACAGTAACAATAAATATTCTTTGAGGGTTCAGCTTTATAACAGCAGAAAGAAGCCGTTGGAACAGTACGCAACTTCTATGAGTGAATACAGTAAACCGGCATATAAGACCTTTTATGCTGTGAAACAAGGAATTTACTACCTTGGAGTCAAGGATAAGAATTACAAGCTGAAATACAGTTTTACACCGGTAAAAGACAGAAGCGGTGCAAGCCAGGCAAAGGCTGTGAATGTAAATAGAAACAAAAAGGGGATTGGTCTTTTGGTTGCGGGCGAAAAAGGAACGAAGACGGACTGGTTTAAAATCCGCCTTACCAGAAAACAGAAAGTAACTTTTACTTTCACTGCAAGAGCTAATGATCACCTTCGTTTACAGATTGTTCCGGCAAATCCTAAACTGTTCATCTGGGGCTCTTCGATATATGCGAAGAGTACAACCGAAAAAGTATCGACAAAGGATGCGTTTCCGGCAGGAACTTATTACATCAAAATCAGCCGTATGCTGACCGGGGATAAGGATACTTCCGGATATTACAGCTTCAGCTGGAGATAAAAAACGAAAAATGCAGTACCTGTGAAAAATGACGAAATGATACACGAGAGAGCAGAAGAATGGTGAGAGCCGCTTCTGCTTTTTTGTATGTTTTCACTGAAAAAATCACTTTGTTTTCCATGGCGGGAAAATGATCTTCGGCAGCATGGAGCCTTGCATCGAATGGAAAATTATGCTATCCTTATCCCATCATATCTGAATGAATTCTTTTTTTATCGGTGCGTTCGCACACACATTCCAACAGCAGCTGATAACTTGGCACATCGTTTTTACGATCAGAAGAAAGGATGATTTTTTGAACGACAACACATTTGGCAATGAGGTAAAACAGGAAGTGGAGAAGCTCCTGGGTTCAGAGGTGCGTGTGGAACTGCGCCGGATCACCAAGAATAACGGGATCATACTGGAAGGGCTCTGCATTCTTGAGAAGGGAAGCTATGTATCTCCGACGATCTATCTGGAGGATTTTTACCGGGAATATAAGGATGGAATGAGCCTGAAGGAGATTGCCGGCAGAATTTACGATATTTATGAGAAACGCTGCAGAAACATTCCTTTTTCACTGGAATATTTTCTTGATTTTGAGAAGATTAAAGAGAATATCTTCTGCAAGCTGGTCAACAGGGAAATGAATCAGGAACTTCTCAGGGATGTACCGAATGTTTCCTTTCTGGACCTTTCGGTGGTTTTTATCTGTGCCGTGAAAAATGAAGAATTTGGAAACGGCAGTGTACTGATCCGTGAGGAGCATCGGAAACACTGGAAGGTATCAAAAGAGCTTCTCTATGAATATGCCAGAGAAAATACATTCCGCCTCAGACCATTCGAACTGAAAAGTATGGAAGAATTGATCGAAGATCTGGTAGAACCGGAAGAACGAAATCTTTTAAAAGAAATTCCGATGTATGTGCTTTCAAACAGAGACCGGGTTTTCGGGGCGGCGGGGATCCTGTATGACCGGATCTTAAGCAGTGCGGGGGCAAGGCTTGAGGAGGACTTTTACGTGCTTCCCAGCAGCGTCCATGAAGTGATCCTTGTCCCAGGGCATGTGGCAGGGAGTGAAAAAGAACTCCATGCAATGGTCCATGAAGTGAATCACACACAGGTGGAAGCGGAAGAAGTGCTTTCAGAAAATGTATATCATTATGACAGGAAGAAACACTGTCTTTCTATTTGTTGAACGCAGATAAGCATTCCCCCGCTTCAAGTGTGCGGAGCACTAAGCGGCGAGTGAACACTTTACATAACAGGCTTTCCGGCTGTTTTGAACAAAATCGAAGAAATTTCACATAAAAATTTGACATTTTCCAAAAGGTGTGGTATGATAGCATCGTTGTTGAGCCGGAGAGAATGATCCGGATAAATCAATAATGTATGCAGGGAAAAAACTTGCATAGCTGTATGCGCACTCGTAGCTCAGGGGATAGAGCAGTGGTTTCCGGTACCACGTGTCGGGGGTTCGAATCCCTCCGGGTGTGCTTTTTTGTATATGTAAATTTATTTCCGTAAGCAACGAGTCAAGCAGCCTGAGGTACAGGATTTTGCCGGCATTTTTGATTTTACCGGCTTTTCTGCGAAACAACACCGAATGGAGGTATGTACAGTGGATGACTTTAGAGAATGGCTTTCAGATAATCTGAGATATATCTTACTGGGTCTGGCGATCATCATTGTTCTGGTAATTGCGTTTTTTGCAGTAAGATTTGTGTCTGACCGTCTGGGAGACAGCAGTGATAACGGACAGACGGAGGCAGTGACAGAAGCACCGGCATCTGAGACGACGGCAGCGTCCGAAACAGAAGCAGCGACGGAGGCAGAGAGCACAGCAGCAGACAGCAGTGCTGCACTGCAGACAGACAATGCCGCTGTCCAGGAAGCAGTAACCCAGTATTATAATGCAGTGGCAGCCAAGGATTTTGATGCACTTCAGACTCTTGGAGATGTGGTTGGCGATACGGACAGAGATAAGATCAATTCCAATCCCATTGAAAGCTATAATAATATTTCTGTGTATTATAAGCAGGGACTTACGGATGGCTCTTATAACGTCTATGTTTATTATGAGGCCAAGCTTCCGAACATCGAACAGCTGGTACCCAGCCTCGGAAATCTTTATCTGTCAACGAAGGAGGATGGAACCCTTTATGTGGTAAATCCCAGCTCCGATCAGCAGGTTTCCGATTTTATGGAACAGGCGAAGAATGACAGTAATGTGCAGGAACTGATCGCGAAGACCAACAGTGAGTATCAGGCGGTACTGGATTCCAACAGCGATCTGCAGGCTATGATCGCCAAGATGAAGCAGCCGGAGACGGAGCTTGATATCCCGGATGCCAGTTCTGTAGATACGGATGTCAGCACTTCAGTGACGGTTACAGGAGACTTGAATGTACGGGCAGATTCCAGAGCAGATTCTGATCTGGTTGGAGTTCTGATCCCTGGTCAGACGGTGACGAGACTGGCAGTTCTGGATAATGGCTGGTCAAAGATCCGTTTTGATGACGGAGCAGGAACGGTAGTAGAGGGATATGTGCTGAGTGAGTATCTCCAGGCAGATGGTGGGGCATCGGCTTCCTCTGATGCAGGAACAGGTAGTGATCAGCAGTAAGAATGTTAGAACGCCGTGCAGGTTTGCACGGCGTTTTTTTCCAAAAGGATTATGGAAGGAAAGAAAATGGAACAGGAAAAGAGCCGTTTGGAACAGGAATTTCAAAAGAGAGAAAAAGGCCAGCTGGTAAGGCTGAATAAATTCATCAGCGAGTCCGGTCTCTGCTCCAGAAGAGAGGCGGACCGGCTGATCGAGGCCGGTCGTGTCCTGGTAGATGGATCAGTGGCTGTGTCCGGTCAGAAGGTTTCGGAAAAACAGGAGGTTCTGGTGGATGGAAAGCACATTTCGAAAGAAGAAGAAATGGTGCTTCTGGCGGTAAATAAACCCAGAGGGGTTGTGTGTACAACAGATAAACGCTGGGGAGATCAGACCGTCGAGGAACTGATACATTACCCGAAAAGAGTTTTTTACATGGGGCGCTTGGATAAGGATTCTCAGGGGCTGCTTCTCATGACAAATAATGGAGAGATCCTGAATAAAATGATGAGAGCAGGAAATTATCATGAGAAAGAGTATCTGGTCCGTGTGGACCGGACCGTGACTGCCGGGTTCCTGGATGGAATGGCAAAAGGCGGAATACCGGTGCAGGATCAGCTGACAAGACCCTGCGAAGTGGAAAAAACAGGTGAAAAGACATTCCGGATTGTCCTGACTCAGGGACTGAACCGGCAGATCCGCAGAATGTGTGAATATTTTGGCTATCAGGTTGTAAAACTGAAAAGGATCCGCATTATGAACATCACACTTGGAGACCTTCCATCAGGAAGTTACCGGGAGGTGAGCCGTGAGGAACAGGAGGAGCTTTACAGAAGGATCCAGGGCTCCACAAACCAGCCCTTTGGAAAAAATAAAGGCAGGAGAGAAGAATGGAAGAAAAGAGACAGCGAATGAGAGAACTGGTCGGACTTCTGAGAGAGGCTTCAAAAGCTTATTATCAGGAAGACCGGGAGATAATGAGCAATTTTGAATATGACAGACTATACGATGAACTGGACGCACTGGAAAAGGAAACTGGTATTGTGCTTTCCGGAAGTCCCACCCAGACCGTTGGCTATGAATCGCAGGATGAGCTTCCGAAGGAACGTCATGAAAAACCGATGCTTTCTCTGGATAAGACAAAAGATGTGGAAGTGCTGAAGGATTTTGTCGGAGAACAGAAAGCGCTGATGTCCTGGAAGCTGGATGGCCTGACCATTGTTCTTACCTATCAGAATGGAGAACTCAGCAAGGCAGTTACCAGAGGAAACGGTGAGGTTGGAGAGGTCATCACACCCAATGCACGGGTCTTTTCCAATCTTCCGTTGAAGATTACTTATCAGGGAGAACTTATCCTTCGTGGAGAAGCGGTGATCTCTTACAGTGATTTTGAAAAGATCAACGAAGAGATCGAGGATGTGGATGCAAAATATAAGAATCCAAGAAATCTCTGCAGTGGTTCGGTGAGACAATTGAACAGTGCGGTCACTGCAGGAAGACATGTTCAGTTTTTTGCGTTTTCCCTGGTGAAAGCAGACGGGGTGGACTTTAAAAATTCTCATGCCTGTGAGTTTGAATGGCTGAAAGAGCAGGGTTTTCAGGTGGTGGAACATAAGGAGGTCACAGGAGAGACCGTAGAAGAAACTGTCCGTTTTTTTGCGGAGAAGATCCGGCATTTTGATATTCCATCGGACGGCCTGGTAGTTCTCTATGATGATATCGCTTATGGAAGATCACTTGGAACGACGGCAAAATTCCCGAGAGATTCCTTTGCTTTTAAATGGGAGGATGAGATCCGGGAAACCCGTCTTCTGGAAATAGAATGGAGTCCGTCCCGTACAGGGTTGATCAACCCTGTGGCGATTTTTGAACCGGTGGAACTGGAAGGGACTACGGTAAGCAGGGCGAGCGTCCATAATCTGAGTATTTTAAAAGGACTGCAGCTGGGCATTGGTGATGTGATCCGGGTGTACAAGGCGAACATGATCATCCCTCAGATAGAAGAAAACCTGACGAGGAGTGGAAATCTGGAAATTCCGTCTGTCTGCCCAGTCTGCAGTGGTGCGACGGAAGTCCGTTCTGCCAATGGCATTGAGACATTAAACTGCACCAATCCGGAATGTCAGGCGAAAAAGATCAAATCATTTACCCTGTTTGTGAGCAGGGATGCCATGAACATTGAGGGACTCTCAGAGGCAACTCTGGAAAAGTTCATCGGCATGGGCTTTATTCATGAGTTTGCGGATATTTTTAAACTTAAGGAACACAGGGAGAGTATCCGGGAACTGGAAGGATTTGGCGAGAAGTCCTGTGAAAAGCTGCTGAAAAGCATTGAAACGGCCAGAAATACCACACTGGTCCGGCTGATCTACAGCCTTGGGATTCCGGGAATCGGTCTTGCCAATGCCAAAATGCTCTGCCGTGCGTTTTCCTGGAGCTGGGAAAAGCTGAAAGACAGTACGGTAGAGGAGTTGACGGGAATTGATGGAATCGGTGAGGTCCTGGCCGGAGGCATCGTGGCTTATTTCCATGATGAAAAGAAGATGGAGGCTTTTGCACATCTGCTTCTGGAGGTGCATATGGAAGAACTGGAGGTGCAGAATACCGAACAGGTACTGGCAGGAAAAACCTTTGTTATCACCGGCAGTGTGGAGCATTTTGCCAATCGGAATGAGATGAAAGTCTATATCGAGGAACGAGGCGGAAAAGTGACCGGTTCTGTGACTTCGAAAACGGATTATCTGATCAACAACGATTCCGCTTCCGCGTCTTCAAAAAATAAAAAAGCAAAGGAACTGGGGATCCCCATTCTTACAGAGGAAGATTTTTTGAAGCTTGCAGGTGACGGGGAGGAAGCAAACGAAAGGGATAAAAACGATGGAGAAATGGAAGAAAAATGAGCTGGTCAGAAAGATAGAAAGCAGCCAGACTGTCCAGAAAGGTAAAAATGGAATTTCTTCGGTGGTTTTCGGAAGAACCTTTATGGTATTTTTATCTCTGTTTCTGCAGCTGATCTTTATGATCTGGGGATATTACTGGCTGGCATCCAAATGGTATTTTGTCAATGGATTTGTGACGGTGCTTGGTGTGCTGGAAGTGGTCTATGTGGCGAATGAACGGAGCAATCCGGCTTTTAAACTGGCCTGGACGATCGTGATCCTGGCGTTGCCGATCTTTGGAAGCCTTTTGTATCTCTTTGTAGAAACCCAGCCGGCTACGAAATGGATCAACGAGCGTCTGCAGAGTATGCACGCCTACAGTAAAAAATACTGGAAACAGGACAAAGAGGTCCTGGAAGAGTTGGAAAAGACAAATGATCAGGTGGCGCACCTGAGCCGTTATGTGAATCATTACGGAGGTTTTTCCGTGTACAAGAATACTTCCGCCAGATATTTTCCCTCCGGAGAGGAGAAATTTAAAGAACTGCTCATCCAGCTGAAAAAAGCAAAGAAATTTATCTTTATGGAATATTTCATTGTGGCAGAAGGCTATATGTGGGAGAGTGTTCTTGAGATCCTGAAGGAGAAAGTCAAAGAAGGAGTGGAGGTCCGTTTCCTTTATGACGGTATGTGCTGTCTGTCTCTGCTGCCCTATCATTATCCGCAGGAGCTGGAAAGCTATGGCATCCAGTGCCACATGTTTGCTCCCATTGTACCGGCTCTTTCAACCCGGCAGAATAACCGGGATCACCGAAAGATCGTGGTCATTGACGGAAAGGTGGCCTTCACCGGAGGTGTCAATCTGGCAGATGAATACATCAACCAGAAGGAACGCTTTGGCCACTGGAAGGATACGGCCATCATGATCGAAGGTGAGGCGGTCCGCAGTTTTACCATCATGTTTCTGGAAATGTGGAGCGTGGATAAAAACCTGAAAAACACGCCTATGGAGCTTTTTGAAAAGTATCTGGATATCATACCGGATAAAGAAAGTGAACCGGGAGACGGTTTTGTCATGCCTTACGGGGACAGTCCTCTGGATAATGAAACGGTGGGAGAACAGGTGTACATGGATATTCTTTATACAGCCAGGGATTATGTACATATCATGACTCCTTACCTGATCCTCAGTAATGAGATGATCACAGCTCTTACCTATGCGGCAAAGAGAGGCGTGGATGTAAAGATCATCATGCCGCATATTCCGGATAAATGGTATGCCTTTGTTCTGGCAAAGACGTATTATAATGAACTTCTGGATGCCGGTGTGAAGATTTATGAATATACGCCGGGTTTTGTCCATGCCAAGGTTTTCACTTCGGATGATGAGAAGGCGGTGGTAGGCACCATCAATCTGGATTACCGCAGCCTCTATCTTCATTTTGAATGTGCGGTCTACCTTTATCAGAATGCGGAGATTCCCCGCGTGGAAGCCGATTTTCAAGAAACGCTTGCCAAATGTCAGGAAGTCCTTCCTTCAGATTACAGACGTCAGAAGCTTTTTGACCGGATGGCAGGCAGGGTCTTACGGATCCTGGCACCACTGATGTGATCTTATGCTTTTCAACAGTGAGGGAAAGCAGGGAACAGACAGAAAATAAACAGAACAGACAGAAAATAAGAAGGTGAAAAAATATGCCGATTAAAACACAAAGTGATCTGCCCGCAAAAGAGATCCTGGAGCGGGAAAATATATTCGTTATGGAGGAAGGCAGGGCCATTCATCAGGACATTCGTCCGATCCAGATTGCGATCCTGAACCTTATGCCGTTAAAAGAGGATACAGAACTTCAGCTTCTCCGTTCTCTTTCCAATACGCCACTGCAGGTGGATGTGACATTTGTGCGTGTCAGCAGCCATGAAGCAAAGAATACGTCAACCAGCCATCTGAACAAATTTTATGTCACCTTTGACGACATCAAAAAGCATTATTATGACGGTCTGATCATCACCGGAGCTCCGGTGGAACAGATGGAATTTGAAGAAGTCGATTACTGGGATGAACTGGTGAAGATCATGGACTGGAGCAGGACGCATGTGACGTCCACTTTGCATCTGTGCTGGGGAGCACAGGCGGGGATTTACCATCACTTCGGATTGAAAAAACGGATGCTGAAGGAAAAAATGTTCGGCCTTTTCTGGCACCGGGTATCCAATCGGAAGATCCCTCTGGTCAGAGGGTTTGATGATCTTTTCCTTGCACCGCATTCCCGCCATACAGAGGTGTCCTCTGAGGATATTCATAACTGCGAAAAACTGATGGTACTGGCAGAATCAGATGAGGCGGGCGTCTTTCTCTGTATGACGCTGGACGGGCGTCAGATCTTTGTTATGGGGCATCCGGAATATGACAGAGTGACGCTGGATACGGAATACTGGAGAGACAGGAACAAAGGGCTTTCCATCGAGATTCCGAAAAATTATTATAAGAATGATGATCCGAATAACCGGCCGGCGCTTATGTGGCGCTCCCATGCCAATAACCTTTATACCAACTGGCTGAACTATTATGTATATCAGGTGACTCCCTATGATCTGGACGGGACTCCTGATTTTCAGGGAAAACAGTAAATTTTGCAGTGTTTTGGAGATAACTCCGGACAATTACGAAAATTTCGCTTGCAGGTGTCTGTGACATCTAGTATACTTAAAAAAAGGGTAACTGTTCAGAGCCCACCTCCAAAGGGCTTTGCATTTCGTCGGTGTGGCGTATCCGCCAAATAGATTTCAATGAAAAAGTGTTCATTCATGCAAGCATGATTCACACTTTTTCACAGAAATCTGCTTGGCTCTGAACAGTTGCAAAAAAGGTTTTATTTCCGCTACCATTCAGTTACTCTCGTGAGAGGAGGACTGAATGGATCAGGATAAAGAATACGACAGATTGTGAGGGATCTTGTATGAAGAAAAGAATCGTGGTGGCATTAGGCCACAAAGCACTGGGGACAACATTGCCGGAGCAGAAGAAAGCAGTCAAGCGTTCTGCGGAAGTTCTGGCAGATATCGTGGAAGAAGGCTACCAGCTGGCAGTTTGCCACAGCAATGCGCCGCAGGTAGGCATGATCCATACAGCCATGAATGAATTTGGAAAAAAACATCCGGATTATACAGAAGCGCCGATGTCTGTCTGCTCAGCCATGAGCCAGGGTTATATCGGATATGACCTTCAGAATGCTGTTCAGACAGCTCTTCTGAAAAAAGGCATTTATAAAGGTGCCTGCACGGTTCTTACACAGGTGACCGTAGATCCGTATGATGAGGCTTTTTATCATCCCATCAAAGTCATCGGCCGTTACATGACTGCTGAGGAAGCAGATGCAGAAGAGAAGAAAGGAAACTACTGCATCGAGGAAGCCGGAAAAGGTTTTCGCCGTATTGTAGCTGCTCCGAAACCCAAGGATATTGTTGAGATCCAGGCAATCCGGGCTCTTCTGGATGCAGATCAGGTAGTTATCGCAGCAGGCGGTGGCGGAATCCCTGTTCTGAAGCAGGGCATGGAGCTGAAAGGCGCCAGTGCCATCATCGAGAAAGATTACGCCAGCGGCCGTCTTGCCGAGATGGTAGATGCGGATATCCTTCTGATCCTCACCAAAGACGAAAACCTGTGGTTGAACTATGAGACAGAAAAAGCAAGAGCTCTTCACGAAGTTACCGTAGAAGAAGTGAAAAAACTGATCGCTGACAATGAATTCCCGAAAGCATCCAAACTGCCGAAAGTACAGGCAGCTGTAGACTTCATCGAAGAGAAAAAAGGCAGCGGACGCAAAGCGATCATCACCGATCTTGCTCATGCCCTGGACGCACTGGCAGGAAAAACAGGAACGATCATTACAGAGTAAAAAAGCAAAAGACATACATCACATCAGACTGTGATATAAGATCAAATCAGCGGCTGTACTGCATACAGAATGACAAACCATATGGTAAGAAATTCTGTATGCAATACAGCTGCTTTTCTATAAGTCTGTCTTCGGATCCGTAGGGCATGATAGCAATTCATTTTTGTCTTTCGCACTTTGCCAAATCGCCCTGACTTTAACTTCAATCTCAATTTCCGCCCAAAAGTGTTTGTCTCATGTAAGCAGGACTCACATTTTAACAGAAAATCTCTCTGATTCCGAATAGTTACATTTATGAAACACTGTACCAGTCAGACGTACGCCCCCTATGTTTAAAAGCGGGCCCAGAAGGGGGAGTGCGAGGGGGACGGCGGGCTCGCTGACTCGGAGCTGTCCCCCTCGTATCCTCAAAAGTGTTTTCCACCGCTTTCCCCAAAAGCGAACAATCAAAATTTCGAAAATATTCACACAATTCAATAGAAAGAAAAACAAGTTCAAAAAACTAAATTTTATTTCAAAAAACCACTTGACAAATCAAAAGATATACACTATAATGATGTCAACAACAAAAAAAGAGAAAAGAAAACAAAAAACTCACAACCTCAAAAGAGGAGGCGATTCCAGTGGGAAGCAAAGGAATCACATCATTCAGAACCTAATCCACTATTCAATCTCTAGTGAATGAGAAGGCGAATAGATCGATACAGGAATACAAAAGAAAGGAAGGTACGGACCACCGAAGGATTAATTTTTCATCCCTGAATCAAATAAATCGTTCAGATGGATGACAGGACAAAAGAATAGGTTAGAAAAAGAGGTATAGTCCAATGGAAACGTTTCATTAGAAGGGGATATGATCAGAATCAGTCATCATATCCCCTTTCTTTTTGTGTTTTTTCTCTTTCAGAAATGCTGGGAGTTTTATTTTTGAAAAAATCCGGAATGAAAAAGCGGACAGCTTCATATATACCTATAAGAGTGTGGAGGTAGGATATGAACAGAGAAGAACTGATGGATCTGTTCTCTGAAAGAATCAGGGAACTTCTGGTACGTTTGCCGGTGAATTATGAAGAAGTGCAGGAGATCCGGCTGCGGGCGGAAAAACCGCTGCTGATCCGGTATGGGACCGGAGAATACTTTGTGACCGAGGAAGGAACGCTTTCCAAAGAGGAATCGAAAGGCTTTCTGGTAGACAAAAAAGAACTGATGGAGACGATGGAGTACATTGCCAATTATTCCCTGTATGCCTATGAAGAAGAGTTGAAACAAGGGTATCTCACAGTCAGGGGCGGTCATCGGATCGGTGTGGCGGGAAAGATCATCATGGATGGAAACCGGATATCCAGCGTCCGCTATATTTCGTTTCTGAATGTCCGGCTTTCTCATGAAAGAAAAGGCTGCGCAGATCCGATCATGCCTTATGTTTTTGAAAATGGGGAACTTTGTCATTGCATGATCATTTCTCCGCCGGGCTGCGGGAAGACCACTCTTTTAAGGGATCTTGTCCGCCAGGTATCCAACGGCAGTACCTGGTGTGAAGGACAGACCGTAGGGGTCGTGGATGAACGTTCTGAGATTGGAGGTTCTTATCTTGGAGTTCCGCAGAATGATCTGGGGATCCGTACCGATGTATTGGACTGTTGTCCAAAAGCTGCAGGAATGATGATGCTGATTCGTTCCATGTCGCCAAGAGTCATTGCCGTGGATGAGATTGGTGATTATGAAGATATTCGTGCCATTGAAGCAGTTTTGAACTGCGGCTGCCGGATCCTGGCCACTGTCCATGGGAATTCCATTGAGGATATTGAAAAAAAGCCGCTTCTGAAACGGTTTCTCACAGAAAAAATCTTTCAGCGTTATGTGATTCTGGGAAGCCGGGAGGCTGTCGGGAGTCTGAAAGGCATTTTTGATGAACGGGGGACTCGCCTATGCTGAAGGCAGCTGGTCTCTTTCTTCTGTTTTCTGCCTGCCTGTCTTTTGGTTTTGGAAAAAGTCATGCGCTGAAAAAGAGGCTGGAATTTCTGCGGGAGCTCAAAAAAGCGCTGCTCCTGCTCTCCGGAGAGATCCGCTGTGCAAAAACGCCGCTTCCGGATGCATTCCGCAAGATCGGTGGAAAGCTAAGAGAACCTCTGCGGTTTTTTTTTCAGTCTGTTGCAAAGGAACTGGAAGGGGAAGGAAGAAAACTGCCGGAAATCGTTTTTCAGGATCAGCTGGGCTGCCTTGGTGAAAGTGCATGGAACCGGGAAGACCGGGCGTTTCTTCTGGAACTCGGAAAACAACTGGGGTGTCCGGATCTTTCTGTTCAGCTTCAGACACTGGAGCTTTTTGAAGAAGGTCTGAGGGAACTCATAAAAAAAGCATCGGAAGACTGCCGGGAAAAGGCGAAGATCTATCGATATCTCGGAGCTCTTTCCGGTCTTTTTCTGGTGGTCCTTCTGTTGTAGAGGAGGTGCGGACCGTGAGCGTCAACCTGATTTTTAAAATCGCAGCGGTGGGGATCCTGGTGTCCGTACTCACTCAGGTTCTGAAGCACAGCGGAAGAGAGGAAGAAGCCTTTCTGACGAGTCTTGCCGGACTTTTGCTGGTGCTTTTCTGGGTCATTCCTTATATCAATGAACTGTTTGTCAGTGTAAAGGAACTCTTTTCTCTTTAAGGAGGCGCGTGAGGATGACAAAAGTGGCGGTTCTTGGTCTGACGGGCGTATTGCTTGGGCTTCTGATGAAAGAGGCAAATCCTTCGTTTTCTGTTTTTGTCAGTCTGACGGCCTGCATCCTGATTTTTTTCTGCGCAGTGAACCGGCTGGGCTTTCTTGCAGACCGGATGCAGGAGATCCGGCAGGCAGTTCCGGTGGATGAAGCCTGTCTGAAAATCCTGATGAAAATGCTCGGTGTTACTTATCTGGCAGATTTCACAGCAAATCTCTGCCGGGATGCAGGGTATTCTGCCATTGCGGGACAGGTGGAGTTCTTTGGAAAGCTTTCTCTGCTCACGTTAAGCCTGCCGGTACTTGCGGCATTGATGGAAACGGTTAGCCAGATGCTTTTACAGGGGGGCTCATGAAGTGGGTCCGGATGCTGGCGTTCTGCCTGTTCTTCTGCTTTTTGCTGAAAGAAACAGCTTTTGCAGGGGAAACGGAAAAAGCAGGGCTGCTTTCAGAAATGGAGAAGGAACTTCTTTCAGAACTCAAACTGGACGAGCTCGACGAAACGTTGAAGACCTATCAGGAAAAGACCGGACTGAATTTTTCTGAAACAGTAAAGATGCTTATAAAGGGAGAACTTCCATGGTCAGGAGAGACTGTAAAAACACTGATCTTCCATGCTTTTTTCGAGGAGATCGCTGATCAGAAAAAACATGCGGCGGCAATCCTTCTTCTTCTTGCAGGAGCGGCGGTCTTTTCGGGGGCTGCCGGCATCTTTGAAAAAAATCAGGTTTCAGAGGTCAGTTTTTACATGATCTATCTGCTTTTGCTCTCTTTTCTGGTACAGGCATTTTCAGAAATGAGCCGGGTGGCAGAAACGGCACTGGAGGAGCTTCTTATCTTTATGAAGCTTTTGATGCCTTCCTGTCTTCTGGCTTCTGTTCTGGCAGGAAAAAGCGCCGGAGGAACGGCTTTTTGCGAATTGATCCTTGGGACGCTGACGGTTTTGCAGTGGCTGGTAAAAACATTTCTTTTGCCGGGAGTGCAGTTTTATTTTCTCCTGACACTTCTGGATCATATGTTTGACGAAGCCTATCTTTCTAAAATGGCGGGACTCATCAAAAGTTTTGTGGAATGGACATTGAAGACGCTGACCGGAACTGTGGCAGGGCTGCAGGTCTTTCAAAGTCTGATCCTTCCGGCTGTGGATGCTCTGAAAAACACAGTGATCCAAAAATCAGGAGGGAGTATTCCGGTAGTGGGAGGTCTTTTTGATCAGGTAACGGAAATGGTTCTGGGAGCGGCCCTGCTGATCCGTAATGGTGTGGGAGTGGCGGGACTCCTGGTCCTGGTGATCCTTTGTCTGACACCATTGGTAAAACTTCTGGCAGGGGGCTGCCTTTACAGAATCCTGTCTGCAATAACACAGCCAGTGGCGGATAAACGACTGACAGAATGTGTGGACGGGTTGGGGCAGAGTGTCCTTTTGCTGCTGAAAATATTCCTTTTTACCGGGATCCTGTTTTTTCTTTCTCTGGCACTGGCTCTGGCTGCATAGGGAGGAGTGGTTATGACGGAGATTTTATCCTGCCTGCAAAGTTTTCTTTGCTTTTTGTGTTTTTTTCAGGTTTTTCTTCAGCTGGCACCCAAAGAAAATGACAGGAAATATCTGAAGTTATTTGGAAACCTGGTGCTGGTCCTTCTGGTGCTGCGGCCGGTAACAGCTGTTTTTGGAAAAGCGGATTCTCTGGATCAGATTTTGAAACTGGAATCTTTTCGCAACGAATACAGCGAACTTCAGATGCATATGGAAGGACTGGAGGAACTGAAAAATACGGTGGTAGAGAAAAATTTTCACCGGGAGGTGGAAGAACAGCTTGGGAAAATCCCGGAAGCACTTGGCCTGTCTGTGCTTTCGCTTACGGTTTCTTATGATGACACGGGAGCACCGGAAAGCGTGGAACTGACACTTCTGGGTTCCTCAAAAAAGGATCGGGAAAAAGTACAGGAAGAGCTGGCAAGGATCTGTGGGCTGTCGGAAGAAAACGTGCGGATCACGGAAAAGGAGGCGGAGCAGTGAAGGAGCAGCTGGAAAAATGGAAAGAACTGCTGAAAAACAGCGGAAAGAACCGCTGGGTTGTTTTTCTTCTGGCAGGTCTCCTTCTGCTGGTGATCTCCATTCCGAATGGAGGAGAACAAAAACTTCCGGCAGCCCAGGCAGAAGTGGCAGATGAAAAAACACTTGATCAGGCAGAAACACTGGCTGCAGGGCTGGAACGGGTTTTAAGCCGCGTGCATGGCGTAGGGAAAACAAAGGTCCTGGTGACTTTAAAATCCGATGGAAAACGTCTGGTGGAAAAGGACAGTTCTGCCAGGAACAGTTCTTCAAAAGAGAACAGCGGGAATACGGATGCGGAAAATACACAGGAAGAGAACACGGTATATGAAAAAAATGGCTCCGGTCAGGAAATTCCTTATGTTTCCGAGGTCCTGGAGCCGGAAGTGGCAGGGGTTCTGGTGGTGGCAGAGGGAGGAGGTGATCCGGTGACAGTCCGCGAGATCACGGAAGCAGTTCAGGCATTATTTGGCATTGAAGTGCATAAAATCAAAGTAATGAAGATGGATTAAGGAGGAACATTCTTTGAAACGTCGCCTGAAAAAGAATCAAGTAGTAGTTACCGCACTGGCAGTCATGGTTGCCGTGGCAGGATATCTGAATTACTCCGGAATGGAGTTTGGAAAGGAAACAGCTGCCCTTGGAAAAGGACAGGAGGAAACGGCAGAAGCCGGAACGGTGAACACTTCGCTCATTGATATTCCAAGTCTGGACGAAGATGTGAGCAGCGTGGAAGAGACAGGAGAGATCAGCGTCGCCTCTGACGGGGCAGAAGCGGAAAACGGAGCAGGGGAAGAAAACACGGATACGCCGGGAGAAGCCGTACTTACCAGTGTAACTGCAGGGAGCACCTTTGCTGCGGAAGCAAAGCTTACAAGAGAACAGGTCAGAGCCAAGAACAAAGAAACGCTTCTGGAGGTCATCAACAACGACAGCATTTCCACGGATCAGAAGCAGTATGCGGTAGACAGTATGAATGCCATGGTGGATGCGGCAGAAAGAGAGGCTTCAGCAGAACTCCTTCTGGATTCCAAGGGTTTTCTGGATGCAGTGGTCAGTATTTCTGACGGAACCGCAGATGTTGTCATCAACCAGGCCGAGATCAGTGAGGCAGAGCGGGCACAGATCGAGGACATTGTCAAGCGTAAAACGAACATTTCCGGTGAAAATATCATCATCACTCCGAGACTCTCCTGAGGAAAGAAAGAATCCCGTTGACAGAGCTCTTTTTCGTTGGTAAAATAGCGAAGGTATAAAAATAAGAAGATGAACGAAAACAGATAGAGGCAGCCTTGGCAAGGCTGCCTGTTTGGAGGAAAAAGCTTTGGCTGATAAAACAAATGAAATTCTAAAAAGGCGTACCTTTGCCATTATTTCCCACCCGGATGCAGGAAAGACCACACTGACAGAGAAATTCCTGCTTTACGGAGGTGCGATCAATCTGGCAGGTTCTGTAAAAGGAAAAGCAACTGCCCGTCATGCGGTTTCCGACTGGATGGAGATCGAGAAGGAGAGAGGTATCTCTGTTACTTCTTCTGTACTGCAGTTTAATTATGACGATTATTGCATCAATATTCTGGATACACCGGGACATCAGGACTTCTCTGAAGATACTTACCGGACGTTGATGGCGGCAGATTCCGCAGTGATGGTCATCGATGCTTCCAAGGGTGTAGAGGCGCAGACAAGAAAGCTTTTCAAGGTCTGTGTGAT
Source organism: Blautia sp. OF03-15BH (assembly GCF_003463065.1). Classification (GTDB taxonomy): domain Bacteria; phylum Bacillota; class Clostridia; order Lachnospirales; family Lachnospiraceae; genus Limivivens. The sequence continues at coordinate 63,318 of NZ_QSCM01000010.1, read as the reverse complement.
GCGCCACATCCCTATTTTTACTTTTATCAATAAACTGGACCGGGATGCCAATGATACCTTTGATCTGCTGGATGAGATTGAAAAGGAGCTGGGGATCGCAACCTGTCCGATCAACTGGCCGATCGGTTCCGGTAAACATTTCAAAGGTGTCTATGAGCGTGGAAGCAAGGAGATCACCGTCTTCTCAGATACGGAAAAAGGTACCAAAGAAGGTGAAATGCGTGAAATCCCTCTGGATTCTCCGGAGCTGGATGAGATCCTGGACTATGGACAGAAGGATAAACTGATGGAAGAGATCGAGCTTCTGGATGGTGCCAGCGCAGAGTTCGATCAGGAGCTGGTAGACAAAGGAGAGCTGACTCCAGTCTTCTTCGGTTCTGCCCTGACCAACTTTGGTGTGGAAATCTTCCTGAAGCATTTCCTGAATATGACGACCTCACCGCTTCCGAGAAAGGCAGATGTCGGTCTGATCGAGCCGACCAAAGAGGATTTTTCCGCTTTTGTGTTTAAGATCCAGGCAAACATGAACAAGGCACACAGAGACCGTATTGCTTTCATGCGGATCTGTTCCGGCGAGTTTGATGCCAATATGGAGGTTTATCATGTGCAGGGTGACCGGAAGATGCGCCTTTCCCAGCCACAGCAGATGATGGCTCAGGAACGTCATGTGGTGGACAAGGCTTATGCCGGCGATATCATCGGTGTGTTTGATCCGGGCGTTTTCTCTATTGGAGATACGATCTGTATACCCGGAAAGAAATTTGCTTTTGAAGGGATCCCTACCTTCGCACCGGAGCATTTTGCCCGTGTCCGTCAGGTGGATACCATGAAGAGAAAACAGTTCGTAAAAGGGATCAACCAGATCGCCCAGGAAGGTGCGATCCAGATCTTCCAGGAGTTCCATACCGGTATGGAGGAGATCATTGTGGGCGTTGTCGGTGTCCTGCAGTTTGAGGTGCTGAAATACCGTCTGAAAAATGAGTATAATGTAGATATCATTCTGGAGAATCTGCCTTACGAACATATCCGCTGGATCGAAAACGAGGAGATCGATCTGGATAAACTGGTTGGAACCTCTGACATGAAGAAGGTAACGGATCTTAAGGGAAAACCGTTGCTGCTCTGGGTGAACCCATGGAGTGTCGGCATGACTCTGGATCGGAACCCGGGACTGAAGCTTACCGAATTCGGCCGCTCTTAAAGTAGATTTCCCTTTGCAAAACGGGTAAAGTCTGTTATAATGGAAAAGAAGATTTTCGCATTACAGAGCCGTAAGGAGGATTGGAGCATGAAAGAGGAAAATCAGAACAGTTATACGATTCAGTCTGACGAGGCCATCGGACAGGTTCAGATTGCGGATGAGGTAGTTGCGATCATTGCAGGTCTCGCTGCCACAGAGGTGGAAGGCGTTGCCAGCATGGCTGGAAATATTACAAACGAACTGGTCAGCAAGCTTGGGATGAAGAAGCTTTCCAAGGGGATCAAAGTCAGTGTAGAGAATGGCGAAGTGGCTGTAGAAGTAGCGATCAATATCGATTATGGTTACAGCGTTCCCAAGACCAGCCGTATGGTTCAGGAAAAAGTGAAAGCATCCATTGAGAACATGACAGGGCTTACCGTTTCTGACGTGAATGTGACGATTGCAAGTGTCTGCATGGAGAAGCACGATTGACCAGGAGAGCGGAAAACTCCCTGAATGAGGAGGGATGCCCCAGGCGGGCATCCCTTTTCGGCTATAAAAACATCTGAGAGGAAAAAAGAATGACAAGACGAGAACTGAGAGAAGAAATTTTTAAACTTCTGTTCATGGTGGAATTTTACAGTAAAGACGAAATGAAAGAGCAGGTAAAATCCTACTTCGAAGATTTCCCGGAGAAGGAGATCAGTGAAAAGGACCATGCCTATATTGAAGAAAAATATGAGAATATCTGCGCTGTGCTTCCGGAGATCGATGAGAAGATCGCCAGTGCTGCAAAGGGCTGGAAGCTGGAGCGTATCGGTAAATCCGATCTCTCGATCCTTCGCCTTGGTGTATATGAGATGTTCTATGATGAAGATATTCCCGTTGGAGTAGCGATCAATGAGGCCGTGGAGCTTGCCAAGAGCTTCGGTGAGAACGAGAGTTCCTCCTTTATCAACGGAATCCTCGGAAAACTGGCCCGGCAGTGAAAACACAACGGAATGTTTACAGCGTCGGCCAGGTAAACACGTATATCAAAAATATGTTCACTCAGGATTTCCTTTTGCAGAGGATCTATGTCCGTGGAGAGGTTTCCAACTGTAAATACCATCCCTCCGGTCATATTTACTTTTCTCTGAAGGATGAGACCGGTACCATGCCCTGTGTGATGTTTTCCGGCTCCAGAAAAGGTCTGCGTTTTCAGATGGAAAACGGGCAGTCGGTGACGGTCCTCGGAAGCATCAGTGTCTATGAAAGGGATGGGCGTTATCAGCTCTATGCTTCAGAGATCATCCGCGAGGGGGCAGGGCTTCTCTATGAAAGGTTCGAGCAGCTGAAGGAGGAACTTTCCGAAATGGGGATGTTTGATCCGTCCTATAAAAAGCCCATACCGGCCTTTGTGAAGACACTTGGTATCGTGACTGCATCCACAGGAGCGGCGATCCGTGATATCATGAATATCTCCAGACGGAGAAATCCTTTCGTTCAGCTGGTGCTCTACCCGGCCCTGGTCCAGGGCGAGGGAGCTGCAGACAGCATCGCAAAAGGGATCGAGGTGCTGGACCGGTACGGTGTGGATGTGATCATCGTCGGCCGCGGCGGCGGTTCCATGGAAGATCTTTGGGCGTTCAATGAGGAAAAGGTGGCCAGGGCTATTTTTGCCTGTGAGACTCCTGTGATCTCTGCGGTGGGTCATGAGACCGATACGACGATCTCAGATTTTGTGGCGGATCTGCGGGCTCCGACACCTTCAGCAGCCGCTGAACTGGCGGTGGCAGATCTTGGCAGTATCCTTCAGAGTCTGCGGGGGTTTGAGGAACGGCTGGACCGGCTCATGGAGCACAGGCTTCAGGAAAAAAGAGAAAAGCTTGAGACGTTTTCCTGGAAACTGGAACGTTTAAGTCCCAGACAGCAGCTTTTGGAAAAGCAGCAGCGGCTGGCGGATCTGGAGGAACTGTTCAGAAAGCAGATGGAAGGAAAGCTCCAGGAGGAAAGGCAGAGGCTTGCTCTTCTGATCGAGCGCCTGTCCGGTGCTTCTCCGTTGAAAAAACTGAACCAGGGTTATGCATATGTGGCCGGGGAGGACGGAAAACGTCTGACAAAAGCAGGCAGTGCAAGGATCGGAGAGCGGCTGACGTTATATTTTGCAGACGGCAGGCTTTCCGCCAGGGTGGAAGAAAAGGAGCAAGAGGAACGATAAATGGCAGAGCAGAAAGAACAGACACTGGAAGAGATTTTCAAGGAGATGGAAGGCCTTCTGGAAGCCCTGGAAAGCCGTGAGATCTCACTTGAGGATTCCTTTGAAAAATATAAAGAAGGCATGGAGCTTTTAAAAGCTGCAGGCGAGAAGATCGACACGGTGGAGAAGGCCATGCTGGTACTGAATGATCAGGGAGAAGCAGATGAATTTTGAGGATGAACTGAAACAGAAAGTACAGGAAACAGAAAAAACAGTTTATGGATTTTTACCTCGGGAAGAAGGCTTTCAGAAGACGATCCTTGAGGCAATGAATTACAGTATGCAGGCCGGTGGAAAAAGGCTCCGTCCGCTTCTGATGGCAGAAACCTACCGGATGTTCGGCGGAACCGGAGAGGTGATCTGGCCTTTTATGGCGGCTATGGAGATGATCCATACCCATTCTCTGATCCACGACGATCTGCCGGCACTCGACAATGATGAGTACCGGCGGGGGAAAAAGACGACTCATGTGGTATATGGGGAGGCCATGGCGATCCTTGCAGGAGACGCTCTTTTAAATTATGCTTATGAAACGGCAGCCCGGGCTTTTTCCATCGAACCGGGAAATGAGCGGATCGGAAAAGCATTTCAGATCCTGACCGGAAAAACGGGAATTTATGGAATGTTGGGCGGTCAGTGTGTGGATGTGGAATATGAAGGGAAGACTCTGGAAAGAGAGAGACTGGATTTTATCTACCGTTTAAAGACCAGTGCGCTGATCGAGGCCTCTATGATGATCGGAGCAGTCCTTGCCGGGGCTTCCGATGAAAAGACCGCTCTTCTTGAGAGAGTAGCAGGCAAGGTAGGACTGGCTTTCCAGATCCAGGATGACATTCTGGATGTGGTGAGTACTACGGAAATGCTGGGAAAGCCTGTGGGAAGCGATAAAGAAAACAACAAAACGACTTATGTGACTCTGGAAGGAATTGAAAAAGCAGGGGAAGATGTAAAACGGCTGTCTGATGAGGCGGTCGGAGAGCTTGATACGCTGGAAGAAAAAAATCCGTTTCTTATGGAGCTTCTGAAAAGTCTGATCAACCGGAAAAAATAAGAACGGTGAAAATACAGTACAGAGGGTGAAAAACAGATGTATTTGGAAAAAATCAGTCAGGCAGGTGACATCAAAAAGCTGAATGGAGAAGAACTGGCAGCTCTGGCACAAGAGATCAGGGAGTTTCTGATCGAAAAGATCAGTAATACCGGCGGTCATCTGGCTTCTAATCTCGGGGTTGTGGAACTTACCATGGCTCTTCACCTGGTTTTTGATCTTCCGGAGGATAAGATCGTCTGGGATGTTGGTCATCAGGCGTATACGCATAAGCTGCTCACCGGCCGGAGGGAAGGGTTTGATACTCTGAGGAAATACGGCGGTATGAGCGGTTTCCCCAAGCGGAAAGAGAGTGACTGTGATGCCTTTGATACAGGCCACAGTTCCACTTCGATCTCAGCTGGTCTGGGCCTTGTACGGGCGCGGGAGATCCTGGGGGGAGATAATTATGTGATCTCTGTCATCGGAGATGGTTCCCTTACCGGCGGAATGGCCTATGAGGCGATGAACAATGCAGCCCGCCTGAAAAGCAATTTTATCATTGTCCTGAATGACAATAATATGTCTATTTCCGAAAATGTGGGAGGCATGTCAAACTATCTGGGGAGTCTCCGTACAGCGGACGGCTATCTGAATCTGAAAACAGCGGTCACGGATTCTCTGAACCGTGTGCCGGTCTACGGCGAAAAGCTTGTGAGCCGGATCCGCCGGACCAAGAATGGCCTCAAGCAGCTTTTTATTCCAGGTATGCTTTTTGAAAACATGGGTCTTACGTATCTGGGACCTGTGGACGGACATGATCTCCATCAGGTGATGAGGGCTCTGGAAGAGGCCAAAAAGGTGGAAGGGGCAGTGCTCCTTCATGTATTTACAAAGAAGGGCAAAGGCTATGCTCCGGCAGAACGCCATCCGGCGCGCTTCCATGGGGCAGAACCCTTTGAGATTGCCACGGGTCTTCCGAAAAACAAACGCGTAAAAGCAAACTGGACGGACGTTTTTTCCACGATCATGCGGAAGATGGGAGAGCGGGATCCCAAGGTGGTGGCTGTGACAGCCGCTATGGAGGTCGGAACCGGCCTCAAACGCTTCCATAACAACTTCCCGGATCGCTTTTTTGATGTGGGGATCGCAGAGGAACATGCAGTAACCTTTGCTGCCGGCCTTGCGGCTGCCGGTCTGAAGCCGGTGGTGGCCATTTATTCCTCTTTCCTTCAGCGGGCCTATGATCAGATCCTGCATGATGTCTGTATCCAGAACATGCATGTGGTCTTTGCCATTGACCGGGCAGGACTTGTGGGAAGCGACGGAGAGACGCATCAGGGAATTTTTGATCTGTCGTTCTTATCGACGATCCCGAATCTGTGTATTATGGCACCGAAGAATAAATGGGAACTTTCGGATATGATGAAATTTGCGGTGAACTATGATGGTCCCATTGCCATCCGTTATCCGAGAGGCGAAGCTTACGACGGGCTTCAGGAATTCCGTGCTCCCATTGTTTACGGAAAAAGCGAAGTGATCTACGACGAGGAAGACATTGTCCTTCTGGCGGTAGGAAGCATGGTGAAAACTGCAGAAACGGTGCGCCATGAACTGCGGGAAAGAGGTTTTTCCTGTACACTGGTCAATGCCAGGTTTGTAAAGCCTGTTGATAAAGACCTGATCCTGACACTTTCCAGGGATCACAGGCTTTTTGTGACCATGGAGGAAAATGTAAAATGCGGCGGTTTCGGAGAACATGTTCTGGATTATTTAAATGAGATCGGAAGCGAGGCTTCGGTACTGAACATTTCTCTGCCGGATGATTATATTGAACATGGAAATGTAGAGGTCCTGAAGGAAGAAACCGGTATCAGTGCCTCGATTATTCTGAAGAAAGTAATGGCGGCAGCCCTGGGACAGAACCCGGAGAGATGAGCGCCGGGGAAGGAAAAAGAAATGAAAGAACGTTTGGATGTGCTGCTGGTGCAGCAGGGCTATGCTTCATCAAGAGAGAAAGCGAAGGCCATTATCATGGCCGGTCAGGTCTATGTGGACGGGCAGAAGGAAGACAAAGCCGGAAGTATGTTTAAGGAGGAGGCAAAGATCGAGGTCCGGGGAAATACTCTGAAATATGTCAGCCGCGGCGGTCTGAAGCTGGAGAAAGCCATGAGCCATTTTGCCGTGACTCTGGAAGGGAAGGTTTGTATGGATGTAGGCGCTTCCACGGGCGGTTTTACAGACTGCATGCTTCAGAACGGGGCAGTGAAGGTGTACTCTGTGGATGTGGGTCATGGGCAGCTGGACTGGAAACTCCGGAATGATCCGAGAGTCGTCTGCATGGAGAAGACCAATATCCGTTATGTGACACCGGAGGATATTCAGGAGCCGGTGGCATTCTCTTCCATCGATGTGTCCTTTATTTCTCTTACAAAAGTGCTCCTCCCTGTAAGAAATCTTCTGACAGAAGACGGAGAGGTTGTCTGCCTGATCAAACCGCAGTTTGAAGCTGGCAGGGAAAAAGTAGGAAAAAAAGGAGTCGTCCGTGATAAAGCGGTTCATGAGGAAGTGATCCGCATGGTCATTGATTATGCCGGAAGCATTGCTTTTGAAGTGAAGAATCTGGAATTTTCTCCGATCAAGGGGCCGGAAGGAAACATTGAATATCTTTTGCATATCCAAAAACAGCCGGAAGGCTTTGTTCAGACAGAACTGCCGGTGGATGTGCATGCAGTGGTAGAGGAAGCGCACAAGACGCTGGACCGGTAAAAAATATGGACAGTTTTTATATCATAACCAATAAAGACAAGGATCCGGGATTTCAGACTACCCGTTTCGTAAAAGAGTATCTGGAAAAGCGGGGAAAAAAGTGCACGATCCGGGAAAACATGGTGGAAAGCGGTGGAAATTATAAATATACCGATGCCGCCGGTATTCCGGATGATGTGGACTGCGTACTGGTACTGGGCGGGGACGGAACGCTCCTGCAGGCTTCGCGAGATCTGACCGAGAGGGATCTCCCTCTTCTTGGGATCAACATGGGAACGCTCGGATATCTGGCTGAGGTGGATCGCAAGGGCATTGAACCGGCTCTGGAACGGCTTCTTGCAGGAGAATACCAGATCGTGAGCCGGATGATGATTTCCGGTGAGGTCTATCATCAGGGAAAAAAAGTCATGGAGGATCTGGCACTCAATGATATCGTGATCGGCCGGTATGGCAGGCTTCGGATCATTGATTTTAAAATCTATGTGAACGGAGAATATTTAAACCGTTACAGTGCGGATGCCATGGTGATCTCTACACCGACCGGCTCCACGGGTTACAGTCTGTCAGCCGGCGGACCGATCGTCTCACCGGAAGCATCCATGCTTCTTATGACACCGGTTGCACCGCATACACTGAATACCCGCAGTATCATTCTGCCGGATGACGCAGAGATCACAGTGGAAATGCTTCCGGGACACAGCCGAAGCGGTGATGATGCCGAAGTGACGTTTGATGGAGATACATCCGTACGGCTGACCTGCACGGATAAGGTTGTGATCCGAAAGGCAGTGAAAAAGACGCGGCTGATTAAAATCAACCAGATCAGCTTTTTGGAGGTCCTTCGGACCAAAATGAATGGACAGTAGGAGGTGCCGGCAATGAAAATTGCAAGACATGCAAAAATTATTGATCTCATCAGCAGAAACGATGTGGAAACACAGGAAGAGCTGGCAGATCTTCTGAACGGCGAAGGTTTCCGTGTGACTCAGGCCACTGTATCGAGAGATATCCGGGAACTGAAGCTGACCAAGATCTCCCTGAATGACGGAAGGCAGAAATATGCAGTCATGCAGGCTTCCGGGGAAAATATGAACGAAAAATATCTGAGGATCCTGAAAGACGGTTTCCTGTCCATGGATATGGCCCAGAACCTTCTGGTGGTAAAGACGGTATCCGGAATGGCCATGGCTGTGGCGGCATCTATCGATGCCATGCAATGGCCGGAAGTAGCCGGATGCATTGCGGGGGATGACACCATTATGTGCGCCAACCGGAGCGTAGATGATACACTGATCGTTATGGAGAAGATCCGTAAGATCGTAGGAGAGCCGAACAACTAATTATGCTTTTAAACATTCATGTAAAAAATATGGCCCTCATTGATGAGGCTGATATTGATCTGACCGAGGGCCTTAATATCCTTACCGGAGAGACCGGTGCGGGAAAATCCATCATCATCGGTTCCGTCAATGTAGCACTTGGACTGGCGGGCTTTAAAGGCTTTGCCAGAGAAGATGCCGCTTTTGCCCTGGCGGAGCTTGTCTTTTCCGTAGACAATGAGAAGCAGAGAAAAGCACTGGAAAAGCTGGATCTTTCGTTGGAGGACGACCAGATCATCATCAGCCGGCGTCTGGTGAACGGTCGCAGTGTCAGCAAGGTAAACGGGGAAACGGTGCCGGTATCTCTGGTCCGTCAGGTTTCTGAAATTCTGATCGATATCCATGGACAGCATGAGCATCAGGCACTGCTCCATCAGAAAAATCATCTGGCAATTCTGGATGCTTTTGCAGGAGAAGTGCTTTCGGGACCGGCAGGAGAAGTAAGAACGCTTTACCGGGAGTATGATGCGCTTGATAAAAAATTAAAAGAAACCGATCTTTCTGAAACAGCAAGAGCCAAGGAGATGGATTTCCTGGCTTTTGAAGTGGGAGAGATCGAAGATGCAGCGGTGAAGCCGGGAGAGGATGAAGCCCTGGAGCAGGCCTACCGCCGGCAGGTAAACAGCCAGAGGATCATGGAGGGTGTCACAGAAGCGGAAACCCTCACAGGTTCTGATTTTGGCGGGGCAGCAGAACTGGTATCCAGAGCTTATCGAAGCCTTTCCACTGCTTCCGCTTATGATGAAAAACTGGAAAGCATTACCGCAGAGCTTGCAGATATTGATAATCTTCTGAATGATTTTCACCGGGAACTGAAAGACTATCAGGAGAGCATTTCTTTTGATGCGGAAAGTTTTCAGCAGACGGAAGACCGCCTGAATCTTTTGAACCACCTGAAAGCAAAATATGGCGGCAGTATTGACAAAGTTCTTTCTTACAAAAAAGAGAAAGAAGAGCGGCTGGAAGAGCTCGCTCATTATGAAGCTTACCGGCAGCGGCTGAAAAAAGAACTGGAACAGAAGAAAACGGAGCTTTTGAAGGCTTGCGGTAAAGTGAGCGAGATCCGGAAACAAGCGGCGGAGCTTCTTGCCGGAAAGATCACGGCTGTTCTTCAGGATCTGAATTTCCTGGATGTGCAGTTTTCCATTGATTTCCAGGAAACGGCGCCGGGACCGGAAGGCTTTGATGAGATCTGTTTTCTGATCTCCATGAATCCCGGGCAGCCTCTGCAGCCGTTGCAGAAGGTGGCTTCCGGCGGAGAGCTTTCCCGTGTCATGCTGGCGATCAAAACGGTCCTGGCAGATAAAGATGCTGTTGGAACTATGATCTTTGATGAGATCGATGTGGGTATCAGCGGACGGACGGCACAAAAGGTGTCAGAGAAAATGGCAGTGATCGCCAGAAGCCGTCAGGTGATCTGTATCACACATCTGGCTCAGATCGCCTCCATGGCAGATACGCATTTCTGCATTGAGAAAAAGCTTGTCGGGCAGGAAGCCAAAACCTTTATCCGCAGACTTTCGGATGAGGAAAGCATTGAGGAACTGGCAAGGATCCTTGGCGGAGCGGAGATCACGAAGACCGTTCGTCAGAGCGCCCGGGAAATGAAAGAATTGGCAGTTTGTACAAAAAAATACTAGTGTGGATGGAGCAGATTTTCACATACTAAAAAGGGATGTACCATAAGGTGCATCCTTTTTACATGAAAGGATGTGAAAATGATGAAAAGATGCAGGGGAAGATTTTCTTTTTATTTCTTTCTGGTGTTTTTTGCAGGAATCCTTGTTCTTTCCTTTGGCCTTATTTCCGGAAGGATACCGGACCATTATCTGATCTGTGAGGGTGAGAGTGCCAGGGATCTGATCCGCCTTCCTTTGGTGGAGGAAGAACTTCTGGAGGCGGACAGCCAGCTTTCCTCCAATATTCCTTCCGGAAAAGTGAAAATACGCTGCAGTCTTCTCGGGATGATCCCCTTAAAAAATGTGGAAGTGACCGTGGTGCCGGAGACCAGGGTGTATGCCGGCGGAATGCCGGTTGGTATTTATATGAAGACCAGAGGGATCCTGGTGGTGGGGACGGGGAGCGTGGAAAAAAACGACGGCAGTTTTTCTGACCCGGCGGAAAATATCCTGCGGTCCGGAGATTACATTGTGGCGGTCAATGGTACTGCGGTAATGCGAAAAGAAGAGCTGGTACAAGAAGTGAAGGAGTCTGACGGAGCGCCGGTGGTCCTGAAGGTAGACAGAGACGGGAGTCTGACAGAGCTTCTGGTACAGCCGGTACTGGATAAGGAAGAAAGCTATAAGCTGGGACTCTGGGTGCGGGATGATACACAGGGGATCGGAACGTTAACCTATATGGATGAAAATGGAAGGTACGGTGCGCTCGGCCATGGGATCAGCGATGTGGATACGGGGACTCTCCTGAATTTAAGCGGCGGAAGTCTTTACCATACGGATATCCTTTCCGTAGTCAAAGGACTCAGGGGAACACCGGGGGAAATGACAGGAGTGATCCGTTATCAGTCCTCCGAGATCCTGGGAACCATTGAAAAAAATACTTCATCAGGGATCTTTGGACGGATCACAGAAAACAGGGGGCTTTTCTGTCAGGGAGAACTGGTGGAAACAGCCTACAAGCAGGCTGTGGAAACCGGTCCGGCTGTCCTCCTGTCTGCTGTTGGAGGTATGGTAAAAGCTTACTCCATCCAGATCGAAAAAGTGAACCTGGCAGGCTCTGATCCCAACAAAAGTATGGTGATCTCTGTCTCTGATCCGGAGCTTCTTGCGATCACCGGCGGTATCATTCAGGGCATGAGCGGTTCTCCGATCCTTCAGAACGGGAAGCTGATCGGTGCGCTGACCCATGTGTTTGTCAATGATCCGACAAAAGGATATGGGATTTTCATCGAGAATATGATCGGTGTCGAATCCTGACGAGAAAGGGAGATAACTTCTGGTTGCGATTTTCAGAGGGCCTTATTATAATATTTTTGTGGCTATTTGAACGCAGAATAAGCATTCCCCCGCTGATAATCGCGAAGAGACTGCATTCACGACCAGGTGGCGAAAGCGGATCGCGAATGTCCGCTTTGCCAAATAGTCACAGAAAGACAAAAAAGGATTTGGAGGAAAAACCAGATGGAAAAGCTGAATGTGGCCATTGCTGACGATAACGAGCGGGTTGTGGAGCTTCTTGACCGGATCGTGAGCAGTGATGAAGAGCTGAACGTTGTAGGAAAAGCCGGAAACGGAGAAGAACTTTACGATATCATCAAGACAAAAGAGCCGGATGTGGTCCTTCTGGATATTATCATGCCGAAGGTGGATGGACTGACGGTGATGGAACGGGTGAATGCAGACAAAAGCATGAAAAAACACCCTGCCTTTATCGTGATCACTGCTGTGGGGCAGGAAAAGATCACGGAGGATGCTTTTGCACTGGGAGCCAATTACTATATTTTAAAGCCATTTGATAACGATATGGTGATCAGCCGGATCAAACATGTGAGAAAAAGCCGGAGTGAGAAGAATTTTCAGGAAGTCCGTAAGGTGAATGCCTATGAAAGCAAGGCAGAATACATGGAACGGAACCTGGAGACGGATGTGACAGAGATCATTCATGAGATCGGTGTGCCGGCGCATATCAAGGGTTATCAGTATTTGAGAGATGCCATTATCATGTCAGTGGGAGACATGGATATGCTGAATTCCATTACCAAGATTCTCTACCCCACCATAGCGAAGAAGCATCAGACAACGCCGAGCAGGGTAGAACGGGCGATTCGTCATGCGATCGAAGTGGCATGGAGCCGTGGAAAGATGGATACGATCGAAGAACTCTTCGGATATACGGTCAGCGGAGGGAAGGGAAAACCTACCAATTCAGAGTTTATCGCTCTGATCGCAGACCGGATCCGGCTGGAATATAAAAACAGATAAATTGTTGGCTTTTTCCGGAGAATGCGGTATAATATCTTTTATAAGCAAGAACTATCAGAAACAGGAGGATGAAGTATGAAGAGGGTATTATTTATCGCTTCCGAGTGTGTTCCGTTTATCAAAACGGGAGGATTGGCGGATGTGGTCGGGTCTTTGCCAAAGTGTTTTGACAAAAAATATTTTGATGTCAGAGTGATCCTTCCCAAGTACATGTGCATGAAGGAAGAATTCAAATCAAAACTGGAATACATTACTCATTTTTATATGGATCTTGGCTGGAGAAGTCAGTATGTGGGTGTATTGGGAATGAACTATGATGGGATCCAGTACTATTTTATTGACAATGAATTTTATTTTGCCGGTCCCAAGCCCTATGGAAACATTTATGAAGATATTGAAAAATTTGCATTTTTCTCGAAAGCAGCTCTTTCCATTCTGCCGGATATTAACTTCCGACCCGACATTATCCACTGCCATGACTGGCAGACAGGTCTGATCCCTGTTTTCCTGAAGGATCAGTTCAGCGACAATGAATTCTACCGTGGCATCAAGTCTGTAATGACGATACATAACCTGAAGTTCCAGGGCGTCTGGGATGTAAAGACCGTGCGGAACATCACCGGCCTTCCGGCTTATTATTTTACTCCGGATAAGCTGGAAGCTTATGGAGACGCGAACTATCTCAAGGGCGGTCTGGTTTATGCAGATGCCATTACAACCGTAAGCAGCACTTATGCGGAAGAGATCAAGACTCCGTTTTACGGAGAGCATCTGGACGGTCTTCTCAATGCCCGTTCCAATGATCTTCGAGGAATCGTAAACGGAATTGATTACGATGAATACAATCCGGAAACGGATGCTTTCCTTACGAAGAATTATAACATTAAAAATTTCCGTAAGGAAAAAGTGAAAAACAAACGGGCTCTGCAGGAGGAACTGGGACTGGAGCAGGATGATAAGAAATTTATGATCGGTGTGGTTTCCCGTCTGACAGATCAGAAAGGCTTTGATCTCATTGCCTATATGATGGATGAGCTCTGTCAGCAGGATGTTCAGCTGGTCGTTCTGGGAACCGGTGAAGAGCGCTATGAGAATATGTTCCGCCATTTTGCCTGGAAATATCCTGGCAAGGTGTCTGCAAACATTTACTATTCAGAACCGATGTCTCATAAGATCTACGCTTCCTGTGATGCATTCCTAATGCCGTCTCTCTTTGAGCCCTGTGGACTGAGCCAGCTGATGAGTCTCCGCTACGGAACACTTCCCATCGTTCGTGAGACCGGAGGATTAAAGGATACGGTAATTCCTTATAATGAGTATGATGGAACCGGAACCGGTTTCAGCTTTACCAATTATAATGCGCATGAAATGTTCAATACCATCAAATATGCCATGTCTGTTTACTATGACAAACGGAGAGAATGGAATAAGATCATTGACCGTGCCATGGCAGCGGACTTCTCCTGGAAGGCTTCTGCAAAGAAATACGAAGAGATGTACAACTGGCTGGTACCCTGAAGAAAATAAATATCAGCTTCACACAAAAACTCCGGAGCGGATCTTCCGCACCGGAGTTTTTTCGTGAAAAGTTTTTTGATTTCGTTTAATTGATATTCACTACGGGACTGGAGGAACCGGAGGAAGAGGATTTGATCCGGATCTTCTTTTTCATTCTTCCGTCTGCACCGTAGTAATATTTGTAATTTCCGATCTTTACCCATTTATTGGTGACCATTTTGCCATTGATCCCTACATAATATCTGCCGAGCTTGGTACGCCGTGCCATATAGCCACTGGAATAAAAATAATACCAGGATCCTTTGATACACTGCCAGGTCTTCCGGGAATACGTGCCATCGAGATTACGGTATCGGAACCCCTTGGAATCCTTGATGAATTTAGCGGGACGGGACTTGGAATAATTTTCTACCGGGGTACCGTCTTTTCCGACATAGACGCGCCCGGAAACATCTTTCACATACTGGTTGACAGCCATACGGCCATTGGAGAGAAAATAGCGGTTTGCACGCCATTCACTTCTCAGCATGGCGCCGGTGCTGTCAAAGTAGTAATAAAAACCGTCGATTTTAGTAAAACCGGTGGCTGCGTAGCCGTTCTTGTCAAAATAATACGTATAGCCCTTGATCTTTTTGAACTGGGATTTCAAAGGTTCTCCTGTAGTCGTATTCACATACTGGATCCGTGCATTGAGTGTATCAGTCACCCATTCATAGGCATCTGCTGCCTGTCCCTTCACCGGGAACAGAAGACAGAATGCCGCAGCCAGAAGACAGAACGTGGTTTTAAATTTCTGTTTCATGAATCATCCTCCTGCCGGAACTTTTTTCCTTTTTTATCATCATCGCATAGAAAAAAAGTTCTGGCAAGGGAAAAATTCTTATTTTTGTCTGAACCTTGCAGGGAAAGAAAAGCCAAAGGTGTTTTCCAGGCGGATAAAAGCGGGGAGTGTATAGGAGGCTGCAAAAATACCTCCCCGCAGAAAAAGCAGGAACGGAGCCGTGCCGGAGCCCGGAGAAGGTACAGAAATGATAACGGGCAGGATCCGGTCGGCCAGCATGACAAGGAACAGGCTCCATCCCAGAAAAAGCAGTGGAAGCAGCAGATCCTTTGTGGATAATTCAAATTCCGGTACGGCTTTCAAAAGCGTTCGGAGAGACAAAAGTGCCGTTACAAGCTGGGAAATGAGAAGCCCAAGAAGGCAGCCTGAAATTCCGGATCGTGGAATGTAAAACCAGACAAAAAAAATCCGGATCAGAATTCCCAGAAGATTCTGAAAGAAGACGGCCGTCGTTTTTCCGAGGCTGTTCAGGATGCTGGCGAGAGTGGTTCCGAGATATAAAAAAGGACAGATCCAGCCAAGGATCCGGATATAACTGCCGGCTTCTTCACTCTGAAAGAGAAAAAGACCGAGTTCTTTCCCGAACAGAAAAAAGCCGCCGGTACAGAAAATACCCAGATACAGGCAGCCGGAAACGGTATTTCTGGCCGTACGCAGGATCGCCTGCCGGTCATTTAACGCATCTGCCTCGGAAATCTCCGGGATCAACAGCAAAGAGACAGCTCCGGTGATGGCAGAGGGAAAGAGAACCAGAGGGAGAGCCATGCCTGTGAGCGTGCCGTAATGACGGTAGGCTTCTGTGGCGGTATAGCCGAAAAGGCGAAGTCTCAGCGGGATCAGAACAGCTTCCACGCTTTGAAAGATCCCAAGGATACAACGATTCATACTGACAGGGAGTGCAATTTCCGACAGCCGTTCCATATTTCTTTTCATAACAGCAGGAGATGGCAGTGGAAAAACAGGACTCTGAAGAAGAAGCAGGAGAAGAGTGAAAAGACTGGTCAGAACTTCAGAGGCCAGTATGCCGCCTACGGCAATAAGCGGGCTTGGTGAGAGCTCTTTTTTCAGAAAAATCTGCCAGAGCAGCAGGGAAGAAAGGATGCGGACCGCCTGCTCAAAAAGCTGAGAGAGGGCTGGAAGACCTGCTTTTTTCCTTCCAATAAAACAGCCTGTGACGATGGAATGGAGAGAGGCGAAGGGCAGAGAGAGCGCCAGATATTTCAGAAGCTCTTCACAGCGGATATCCTTCAGGAAAGTTTCTGCCAGAACTCCTGCACAGCGCCAGAGCGATCCTGCTGCAAAACCGGAAAGAAGGAGAGAGAGTACGGCCCCTGTGAAAAAAACTTCCCAGACCCCTTTTTTATCTCCGAGGGCATTTTTTCTGGAAACCTGATGAGAGACGGCGGTATTCAGACCGGCAGAGGTAAAAGAAAGAGCCAGAGCAAAGACGGGAAAAATCATCTGGTAGAGTCCGAGGCCGTCTGCACCAATGCTCCTTGAAAGGAATATTCTGTAGAAGAAGCCCATGATCCGGCTCAGAAAGCCTGCGGCAGTGAGAAGGAAAGCACCACGCAGGATGGCTTTTTTATGTTTCATGGAAAACCAACCGTTTTCTTTCAGTTTATGCAGTATGGGGGCTTGACAGAACCGGATGGTAGTGCTATATTTTTAATGCAAAACCTAGCAAAATAGTTGGAATTGAAAAGTGCTGACGGAGGGAAGATGCCATGAAGTTGTCAACAAAGGGCCGTTATGGTTTAAGTGCCATGATCGATCTGGCTGTCTACAGTGAAAACGAAGCGGTTTCCCTGAATAGTATAGCAGAACGACAGCATATTTCCGAGGGCTATCTGGAACAGCTTATGGCAAAACTGAAAAAGGCCGGTCTGGTGACCAGTATCAGAGGCGCCTCCGGAGGATATTATCTGGCAAAGCCTGCCAGTGAGATTTCCGTGGGAGATATCCTGCGGGCTCTGGAGGGAAGCTTAAAAGCAGTGGAATGTCCGGGAGAGCGGGCGGACGGCTGTGAGGAATCTTCGTTCTGTGTGACTAAATATGTCTGGGAGCGGATGAATGCAAGTATTCAGAAGACTGTAGATGAGATCCGTTTATCCGATCTGATCAGAGAAAGCAGACGTGTGAAGAAGACGACACAGATCCATACGGCAGATAAAACCAATGAGCCATGTGCAAGGAGTGAAAAATCATGAAAAAATTAATTTATCTTGATAATGCGGCTACGACAAAGACCGCACCGGAAGTAGTAGAGGCAATGCTTCCTTATTTTACGGAATATTATGGAAACCCGTCCAGTGTCTATGAGTTTGCAGGAAAAAGCAAACAGGCAGTGGATGCTGCAAGAAAGACCATAGCTGATTCTCTCGGGGCAAAACCGGAGGAGATCTACTTTACTGCAGGTGGTTCCGAGTCTGATAACTGGGCATTGAAGGCGACTGCAGAAGCATATGCTTCTAAAGGAAAACACATCATCACCAGCAAGATCGAGCATCATGCGATCCTTCATACCTGTGAATATTTGGAAAAACGCGGTTTTGAGATCACATATCTGGATGTAGATGAAAATGGTGTGGTAAAACTGGATGAGCTGGAAAAGGCTATTCGTCCGGATACCATCCTGATCTCTGTCATGTTTGCGAACAATGAGATCGGAACGATCCAGCCGATTGAAGAGATCGGAGCCATTGCAAAAGAGCATGGAATTCTTTTCCATACAGATGCCGTTCAGGCATTTGGCCAGCTGCCCATCCATGTAGATGCCTGTCATATCGATATGCTCAGTGCCAGCGGACATAAATTAAATGGTCCCAAAGGGATCGGATTTCTTTATATCCGGAAGGGCGTAAAGATCAGAAGCTTTGTACATGGCGGAGCCCAGGAGAGAAAACGTCGTGCCGGTACAGAAAATGTTCCTGGTATCGTAGGGTTTGGCAAAGCAGTGGAACGTGCCATGAACAGCATGGAAGAGCGTACCGCAAAAGAGAGAGAAGTCAGAGATTATCTCATTGAGCGTGTGCTGACAGAAATCCCGTACTGCCGTCTGAATGGTGACCGTACGAAGAGACTGCCGAACAATGCCAATTTCAGCTTCCAGTTCCTGGAGGGAGAATCCCTTCTGATCATGCTGGATATGAAAGGAATCTGTGGAAGCAGCGGGTCTGCCTGCACGTCCGGTTCTCTGGATCCCTCTCATGTGCTGCTGGCCATTGGGCTGCCTCATGAGATCGCTCACGGCTCTCTGCGCCTGACTTTGAATGAAGAGATCAGCAAGGAAGATATGGACTATGTTGTGGATTCCCTGAAAGAGATCGTTGACAAACTCCGCAGCATGTCTCCGCTTTACGAAGATTTTATCAAGAAACAGAAGTAATAGAAGATCATTTTGGAGGAATAGAAAATGTACAGTGAAAAAGTAATGGATCATTTCCAGCATCCCAGAAACGTAGGAGAGATCGAGAATGCAAGCGGTGTGGGTACCGTAGGAAATGCCAAATGCGGTGATATTATGAGAATTTACCTGGATATTGATGAGGATGGCATCATCAGAGACTGTAAGTTCAAGACCTTTGGCTGCGGCGCAGCAGTAGCCACCAGCAGTATGGCAACCGAGATGGTCATGGGTAAGAGCATTCAGGAAGCTCTTCAGGTGACCAATAAAGCCGTAATGGAAGCTCTGGATGGACTGCCGCCTGTAAAAGTGCATTGTTCTCTGCTTGCAGAAGAGGCGATCCATGCAGCACTCTGGGATTATGCAGAGAAGCATGATATCAAGATCGAAGGACTGAAGAAACCCAAGTCAGACATCCATGAGGGTGAGGAGACAGAAGAAGAGGAATATTGATCTTTATAAAAAATCCCGCAGAAGGGCCGGAAATGAGACCGGCAACCGTCTGCGGGATTTTTGTCAGAATGTTTCCACCGGGTAAAAGACTGGCATTCGTTCCTCGAATACCGTATAATACCGGAAACCGCATTCTTTCAGAAGAGAGGGGATTTTCCGGAAATCCCAGGCCAGCTGTTCCGGAGCATGGCCGTCGGAACCGATGGTAAGGATTTCTCCGCCCAGCTCTGCATATCTTTTCAGAACCGCTTCTGTGGGATTCGGATGTCCAAGTCCGTATTTATAGCCGGCAGTGTTGAGTTCCAGACCGATATTCTTACGGATCAGTGCCTTCAGGATCTCATCCAGAAGCTCCCGGTAAGCTTCATAAGAATAATATTGATTTTTATTTGGACCATAACGGACAACATAGTCGATATGTCCGTAGACATCCATTTCATCAAAAACAGCCAGGTTTTCCAGGATACTTTCAAAATATTCCCGATAGGCCTGTGCTTCTTCTTTTCCTTCATAAAAAGCAGGATAGTAGGGATCCTTTCCGTGAACAACATGGGAGGAACCGATGACGAAATCAAAGGGCCATTCATTCAGATAGTTCCTGTGAGTTTCGGCAAGATGAGGCTGGAGTCCCAGTTCAATACCGAAAAGCAGCTCGATCTGGTCCTGGTATTTTTCTCTCATCTGAAGAAATTTTTCACGGTAGCTTTCTGTATTTACTTCAAAAAGTCCCGGCTCTTCCGGGTAATCCAGATCCATATGCTCCGTGAAACACATGGTCCGGAGCCCGCGCCTGATCCCTTCCAGGATCATCTGCTCCATAGGAGCTTCAGAATCTCCGGAAAACGCGGAGTGCAGATGAAAATCAACTGCCATGACAAACCTTCTTTCCTTATAATGATTTGCTGATTTACTGCGTAAATCGCTGCTTTCGAATGTTTGGCGGGTCCCAAGGTCAAAACCCTTATCGTGCAAGCACGAACGGTTTTTGCACCTTTGTACCCTGGCATCATCATATAGAAAAATGGAAGGAATGTAAAGCGAAACTCTAAAAAGAGAATAAAATTTGAAATGGGACTTGAATTTTCTGGATGAATTAGGTAAAATAAAAACAAGTTGATGTATCTTTAACAATCTGCTGAAAGAGACTTGAAGACGCATTTACATGAAACTATCAAATTACTTTTAGGAGGAATATTATCATGGCAGTAAAAGTAGCGATTAATGGATTCGGACGTATTGGACGTCTTGCATTCAGACAGATGTTTGGCGCTGAAGGTTTTGAGGTTGTAGCAATCAACGACCTTACTTCCCCGAAAATGCTTGCTCACTTACTGAAATACGATTCCACTCAGGGTAAATATGCACTGGCTGATACTGTAACCGCTGGTGAGGACTCTATCACTGTTGATGGAAAAGAGATCAAAATTTATGCAAAAGCAAACGCAGCAGAGC
This sequence comes from Blautia sp. OF03-15BH, assembly GCF_003463065.1. Taxonomy (GTDB): domain Bacteria; phylum Bacillota; class Clostridia; order Lachnospirales; family Lachnospiraceae; genus Limivivens. The sequence continues at coordinate 43,113 of NZ_QSCM01000010.1, read as the reverse complement.
TTCCGTGGGGAGAGATCGGTGTTGATGTAGTTCTGGAGTGTACCGGATTCTACACCTCCAAAGCAAAAGCACAGGCTCATATCGATGCAGGCGCTAAGAAAGTTGTTATTTCCGCTCCGGCTGGTAATGACCTTCCGACCATCGTTTACAATGTAAACCATGAGACCCTGACCAAAGATGACAACATCATCTCTGCAGCTTCCTGTACCACCAACTGCCTGGCTCCGATGGCAAAAGCTCTGAACGACCTGGCTCCGATCAAATCCGGTATCATGTGCACCATCCATGCATACACCGGTGATCAGATGACTCTGGATGGCCCGCAGAGAAAAGGCGATCTGAGAAGATCCCGTGCAGCTGCTATCAATATCGTTCCGAACAGCACCGGTGCTGCAAAAGCAATCGGACTGGTTATCCCGGAGCTGAACGGCAAACTGATCGGTTCTGCTCAGCGTGTACCGACCCCGACCGGTTCTACCACCATCCTGACTGCTGTTGTTGAAGGAAATGTAACCAAAGAGCAGATCAACGCTGCTATGAAGGCTGCTGCTAATGAGTCCTTCGGTTACAACGAGGATGAGATCGTATCCAGCGATATCGTTGGTATGAGATTCGGTTCTCTGTTCGATGCAACTCAGACCATGGTTCTTCCGCTGGAGAATGGTACTACTGAGGTTCAGGTAGTTTCTTGGTATGACAATGAGAACTCCTACACAAGCCAGATGTGCAGAACAATCAAATACTTCGGTAAACTGCTGGAGAAATAAGAATTTCTGTAAACTAAGGCTCATAAAAGGGTCCGGTCGATTTGGACCGGACCCTTTTTTGCGAGAAAACAAAGAATTAAGGAGGGTATTCCCATGCTTAACAAAAAATCTATTGATGATATCAATGTGAAAGGAAAACGTGTCCTGGTTCGCTGCGATTTCAACGTTCCCCTTCAGGACGGAAAGATCACTGACGAGAACCGTCTGGTAGCAGCTCTTCCGACCATTAAGAAACTGATCGCTGACGGTGGAAAAGTGATCCTTTGCTCCCATCTTGGAAAACCTAAGGGAGAGCCGAAGCCTGAGCTGTCTCTGGCACCGGTAGCTGTACGTCTTTCTGAGCTTCTTGGTCAGGAAGTAAAATTTGCTGCTGATCCGGAAGTGGTAGGTCCGAACGCAAAAGCTGCTGTAGCTGCAATGAAAGATGGAGATGTGATCCTTCTGGAGAACACCCGTTATCGTGCAGAAGAGACCAAGAATGAGGACAAGTTCTCTGAAGAGCTGGCTTCCCTTTGTGATGTATTCGTAAACGATGCATTCGGTACCGCTCACAGAGCGCACTGCTCCAATGTTGGCGTTACCAAATTTGTAGATACCTGCGTAGTAGGTTATCTGATGCAGAAAGAGATCGATTTCCTTGGCAATGCTGTAGAGAATCCGGAAAGACCTTTCGTTGCTATCCTGGGTGGTGCTAAGGTTTCCAGTAAGATCTCTGTGATCGAGCGCCTTCTTGACAAAGTTGATACTCTGATCATCGGCGGTGGTATGGCTTATACCTTCTCCAAAGCTCTGGGCGGTCACATCGGTACTTCCCTCTGCGAGGATGATTATATGGAGTATGCTTTAAACATGCTGAAAAAAGCGGAGGAGAAAGGTGTAAAACTTCTTCTTCCGGTTGATAACCGTATCGGTGACAGCTTTTCCAACGATTGCAACATCCAGGTTGTAAAACGTGGCGAGATTCCTGATGGTTGGGAAGGAATGGATATCGGACCGGAGACGGAGAAGATCTTTGCAGCAGCAGTGAAAGATGCGAAGACCGTTGTATGGAACGGACCGATGGGATGCTTCGAGATGCCGAATTTCGCACATGGTACCGAGGCTGTTGCCAAGGCACTGGCTGAGACCGATGCTACTACCATCATCGGTGGCGGTGATTCTGCAGCAGCAGTAAATATCCTTGGCTATGGCGACAAGATGACTCATATCTCCACCGGCGGCGGCGCTTCTCTGGAGTTCCTGGAAGGAAAAGAGCTTCCGGGCGTAGCAGCAGCTAACGATAAAGACTGAGTATAAAAAATGATATGGGAGCCGGTTTCACCGGCTCCTGAAAACATAAGAATTCGATAGGAGATCGATTAATCATGGCAAGAAAGAAAATTATTGCAGGCAACTGGAAAATGAACATGACTCCGAGTGAGGCAGTTGCTCTGGTTGAGACCTTAAAACCGCTGGTAGCTACTGAGGATGCAGATGTAGTATTCTGTGTACCGGCTATCGATATCGTACCGGTTGTTGAGGCTGTGAAAGGCAGCAACATCCAGGTAGGTGCTGAGAATATGTACTTTGAGGAGAAAGGTGCATATACCGGAGAGATCGCTCCGAACATGTTGGTTGATGCCGGTGTGAAATATGTTATCCTTGGTCATTCTGAGAGACGTGGTTACTTTGGTGAGACCGATGCAGATATCAACAAAAAGATGAAAAAAGCTTTTGAGCATGGTCTGACTCCGATCATGTGCTGTGGTGAGTCTCTTGAGCAGAGAGAGCAGGGTGTTACCATGGATTTCATCCGTCAGCAGGTTAAGATCGGTTTCCAGGGACTGACTGCAGATCAGGCAAAAGAGGCTGTTATCGCTTATGAGCCGATCTGGGCAATTGGAACCGGAAAAACTGCTACTACCGAGCAGGCTCAGGAAGTTTGCGGAGAGATCCGTAAATGTATCGCTGAAATCTATGATGAGGCAACTGCAGAGGCTATCCGTATCCAGTACGGCGGATCTGTAAATGCAGCAACCGCTCCGGAGCTTTTTGCTCAGCCGGATATCGATGGTGGTCTGGTAGGCGGAGCCGCTCTGAAACCGGATTTCGGAAAGATCGTTAACTACAAATAATCGATAAGTAATGCATAAAAGCCGTTGAATGGGGAAAAACCAACATTCAGCGGCTTTTTTTCGTTCCGTACTTGCCATGGAAAGCAGAAAGCTTTATTATGTAATAGAATAATGGGACGATAGTAAGGAGGAAAAACGCATGCAGGTGAAAATGTCGGAATACCTGACAGCGGTAAAACCGGATATGCAAAGGCTCATCGGGCTTTTGAAAAAGGAATTTGCCTATGTCAGCGTACTGTGTACGGATGTCACCGGTACAACTTATCTGGTGGGGCAGCGTCAGACCAGCGTCGGCGATTATGGGTTCAATGAACGCGGGTTTGTGGTTCGTGTATACGAAAACAGCTGCTATATGGAATACTCATTTAATGAATACGAAGAAATTGAGGAACTGGCAGCCAAAATCACGGGTACTCTGAAGAAAGAGCTTTCTGCAATGGAAGCACTTGGAATGGAAAAAATGGAAGCTCCGCTGATCCATGAAGAAAAGATGGAGAAGACCATGAGTGGAGAGATCGGAGAGGATCCGATGGCTGTTTCTCCGGAAGAAATCCTGGCGCGGCTGAAAAAGATCAGTGATACGGGAGCAGCAGGAAAGTTTGTTATTGATTTCCGGGTGGCTGCCCAGTTTGCACATGTGAACAAACTGTTCCTTTCAGAAAAAAAGGACCTTATGCAGACGTATGCTTTTGCAGAAGGCATGGCAGCGGCCATTGGTGCCGACGGGGAAAAGCAGGATATGATCTTCCGTGGCTTTTCCGGTCTGAAGGGAGCAGAACTCCTGGATGAGATCGGTGGTACCGTAGATGAACTCTTGAAACTTCTGGATGAGAAGCTTCATGCAGATCCTGTAGTTCCCGGCATGTATGATGTCATCACTGCTCCGGAGGTCACCGGTCTGATCGCACATGAGGCTTTCGGTCATGGCGTGGAGATGGACATGTTTGTAAAGGAACGGGCTCTTGCAAAAGAATATCTGGGCAAAAAAGTAGCTTCTGATATTACTTCCATGAAGGATGGCGCTGCCAGTGCTGCAGAAGTCAGCAGTTATCTTTTTGACGATGAAGGAACACTGGGAACAGACACGACGATTATTGAAAACGGAACACTGGTGACGGGTATCAGTGATCTTCTGAGTGCACTGCGTCTGGGAACCGCTCCGACCGGAAACGGCAAAAGAGAGAGTTTTGAGAGAAAAGCCTATACTCGTATGACAAATACATTTTTTACCGCAGGGGAGAATACTCTGGATGAGATGATCGCTTCCATCAAGGAAGGTTATCTTCTGGAGGGAGCCCAGTCAGGGATGGAGGATCCCAAGCACTGGGGAATTCAGTGTATGGTTTCCATGGGAAGAGAGATCAAAGACGGAAAGCTTACCGGAAAAGTAGTCGGTCCGCTGACACTTACCGGTTATGTGCCGGATCTTTTGAAGAGTATCACCATGCGTTCTGAAAAGGTGGAACTTTTCGGAACAGGAGCCTGTGGAAAAGGGTACAAAGAATGGGTGAAGGTCAGTGACGGCGGCCCATACCTGAAATGTAAAGTGAGGTTGGGATAATGGATAAATTGTATGAGATTCTGGAAAGAAGCGGAGCCAGTGATTTTTTGATCCGTGAGACGACTACCTGCTCCAGAGAAGCCTTTTTTATCGGACGGAAGCTGGATATGGGCAGAGCCAAAGAAGTCTGCCATACCTTTGTGACGGTCTACGTAGACAGTGAAGACGGCAAATTCCGTGGAAGCGCCACAAAAGAGATCCATCCCTCCAGTACGCAGGAGGAGATAGAGCATGAGATCCAGGCGGCACTTTTTGCGGCAAAATTTGTAAAAAATCCCTGGTATCCGGTGGTAACAGGCACCAGAGCTGAGGTGGCAGAAAAATCAGCGTCAGATTTGGATGAAGCTCTGATCCGTATCATCAAAACTCTTCAGGCAGTACGGACAGAAACGGATGAAAAAGTGAATTCCTGTGAGGTTTTTGTCAATCAGAAAAAGACCCGCATCCGTAATTCCAGAGGAGTGGATGTGAGCTTTTCTGGCAGTGACTGTCAGACAGAACTGGTGATCAATGTAGAGAAAGACGGACATGAGATCGAGCTCTTAAGGGAAATCTGTTTTTCAGCAGAGGATGCCGCAAGAGTTACAGAAGAGGCAAAAAAACTGTTTCTCAGTGGACATGACCGGTTGAACGCAAAGCCCACTACACAGCAGGAGCATGGAACGATTCTTCTGACCGGAGACGATGTGGCGGAATTTTTCCGTTATTTTACAGCACATTCCAATGCTTACAATCAGTACATGGGCGTAGCGAAGGCCAGGATCGGTGAAAAAATGACAGGAGAAGAAGCGGATCCACTAACCATCCGTCTGGTTCCTGAAATGGAAGGCTCCACAAGAAAGGAACCTTATGACAGCGATGGAAATCCGGTGAAGGAACGACTGCTCTTTGAGGATGGTGTCTGCAGGAATTTCTGGGGAAGTACACAGCATGCTTATTATATGAAAATGGATCATACCACTTCTATGAATAACATGATCGTTTCCGGTGGTGATCTTTCGGAAGCAGAACTCAGAAAAATCCCGCATCTGGAGATCACAGAATTCAGCTGTTTTGATATGGATCCGGTGTCCGGAAGCTTCGGAGGAGAGATCCGGCTGGGTTACGAATCCGACGGAAAAACGAGACAGTCTGTGACTGGCGGTTCTCTCTCCGGAAATTACGGTAAAATTCTGAAGAATATGAAATTTTCAAAGGAAACCAGACAGATCAACAACTTTATTGTACCTTGTGCTGTCCTGCTGGAGGATGTGAGCATCGCAGGCTGCTAAAGGGTGTATAGGGAAACGTTTTTGGGGATAAACAATAAAAAGAGAAAACTGTTGGGTTTACCAGGAAGGAGACAAGAAAAATGGAAAATGTTCAGATCGCATTGCTGGGACTTGGAACGGTGGGTACCGGTGTCTATAAAGTATTGAAAGCACAGAAAGAAGAAATTTCCCATAAGGTAGGTACGGAAATCCAACTGAAAAAAATTCTTGTACGGAACACAAAAAAAGCGGCAGAAAAGCTGGATGATCCTTCTGTCCTTACCACAGAATGGAAGAGTATTCTGGAGGATCCAGAGATTTCTGTTGTTGTGGAGGTCATGGGCGGCATTGAGCCTGCCAGAAGCTATATTCTGGATGCCCTGCATGCCGGAAAAAGTGTGGTGACAGCCAATAAAGATCTTTTGGCATCTCACGGAAAAGAACTGATGGATGCCTCAGCAGAAGCAAAAGTTGACCTTCTCTTTGAAGCTTCTGTAGCAGGCGGAATCCCTATCATCCGTCCTCTGAAGGAGTGTCTGGCCGGAAATCAGATTTCTGAGGTGATGGGAATTGTCAACGGAACCACCAATTTTATCCTGACGAAAATGGCAGAGGAAGGAATGGAATTTCAGGAAGCTCTGGCACTTGCCACGGAGCTTGGTTATGCGGAGGCTGATCCTACCGCAGATATTGAAGGCCTGGATGCAGCCAGGAAAATGGCGATCCTGGCGTCCATTGCCTTCCATTCCCGTGTGACATTTGATGATGTCTATACGGAAGGTATCACCAAGATCACAGCGACAGATATCCGTTATGCCAAAGAAATGGGCTGTGACATCAAGCTTCTGGGTATGGCGAAAAACACACCGGAAGGTATTGAGACCAGAGTACAGCCCATGCTGATCCCGAGTACACATCCGCTGGCTTCTGTGCGGGATTCCTTCAATGCAGTTTTTGTCCATGGTGATGCAGTGGATGATACCATGTTTTACGGAAGAGGTGCAGGCGAACTTCCGACCGCCAGCGCAGTAGTCGGAGATATCCTGGATGCTGTCCGTAATATGGTCTTTCACTGCAGAGGCCGGATTGGCTGCACCTGTTATAAAGAGATCCCCATGAAGAAAATGGAAAATGTCTCCAGTGCATATTTTCTCCGTATGCAGGTGGAAAACCGCAGTGGCGTTCTGGCTAATATTGCAGGCGTTTTTGGCAATAACAATGTCAGCATTTCCCAGATCATCCAGAAGAGTAAAAAGAAAAACAGGGCAGAGATCGTGGTCATCACGGATGAAGTAAAGGAGAAAAATTTCCAGGATTCACTGGCAGTGATCTCCGGTATGTCTGCAGTGGGGGAGATTTCTTCCATGATTCGTGTGTACGGCCAGATATAACTTCGTGAAAGTATTGACGGAAGGAAGAAAATCAGTTAAAATATGGACGATGCAAAAGGAGTCGCTATGGGATCTTTTGCATCGCACATTTTATGTGATTCGGGTTCAAAAGCCTTATCGTGCAGACGAGGAGGTTTTTTGAACTTTTGACACTGGTGCATACGGATTGCGCCGCTGCAAGGCAGCTTCCGCGATCCTGCATCATCAATAGGAAAAAAACAGAAAGATAAGGAGAATTCAAATGAGTAAGAAACCAACTGTATTAATGATTCTCGACGGTTACGGACTCAACGATAGAGTAGAGGGAAATGCTGTAAAAGAGGCAAATACTCCGGTAATGGATCAGCTGATGGCAGAGTGCCCTTATGTAAAAGGTCTTGCAAGTGGAATGGCAGTAGGCCTTCCGGAAGGTCAGATGGGTAACTCTGAGGTAGGTCATCTGAATATGGGTGCAGGCCGCATCGTATATCAGGAGCTTACCCGGATCACCAAAGAGATCCAGGACGGTGATTTCTTTAAGAATGAAGCTCTTCTTCATGCAGTAAAGAATGCAAAAGACAATGGTACGGCGCTTCACCTGTTCGGTCTTCTTTCCGATGGTGGTGTACACAGCCATATCACCCACCTGTTCGGCCTTCTGGAGCTGGCAAAGAGAGAGGGGCTTGAGAACGTTTATGTACACTGCTTCCTGGATGGCCGTGATACACCGCCCCAGTCCGGTAAAGGCTATGTACAGGAGCTTACGGACAAACTTGCAGAACTTGGTGTCGGCAAGATCGCTACGGTTATGGGCCGTTATTATGCAATGGACCGTGATAACCGCTGGGATCGTGTAGAGCGTGCTTATAATGCACTGACAAAGGGAATGGGTATTCCGGCCGAGAGTGGTGTGGCTGCTGTACAGAATTCTTACAACAATGGCAAGAACGATGAGTTCGTAGAGCCGGCTGTTGTTATGGAAAACGGAAAACCGGTAGCGACCATCGAGGATGGTGATTCTGTGATCTTCTTCAATTTCCGCCCGGACCGCGCAAGAGAGATTACCCGTGCATTCTGCTGTGACGATTTCAACGGTTTTGCAAGAGAGAAGAGAATCCAGACCACTTATGTCTGCTTCACCGATTATGACGAGACCATTCCGAACAAAGAAGTGGCCTTCCATAAAGTGGCAATCACCAATACCTTTGGCGAATTTCTGGCAGCACATGGTCTCAAGCAGGCAAGAATTGCCGAGACTGAGAAATATGCACATGTTACCTTCTTCTTCAATGGTGGTGTGGAAGAACCCAACGAGGGAGAGGATCGTATCCTGGTAAAATCCCCGAAGGTAGCCACCTATGACCTGAAACCGGAGATGAGCGCACCGGAGGTATGCGAAAAACTGGTTGATGCGATCAAATCTCAGAAATATGATGTGATCATCATCAACTTTGCAAATCCGGATATGGTAGGTCATACCGGCGTGGAGAAAGCAGCCATTGCAGCAGTGGAGACTGTAGACAGCTGTGTAGGAAAAGCAGTAGCAGCCATTAAAGAAGTGAATGGCCAGATGTTCATCTGTGCAGACCACGGTAATGCGGAGCAGCTGATCGATTATGAGACTGGTGCACCTTTTACGGCTCACACCACCAATCCGGTTCCCTTTATCCTGGTAAATGCAGATCCTTCTTATACCTTAAGAGAGGGTGGCTGCCTGGCAGATATCGCTCCGACACTGATCGAGCTTATGGGAATGGAACAGCCCAAAGAGATGACAGGAAAATCCCTTCTGATCAAGAAATGATGTAAAACGATTCAGTAACCATTGTCCAACGGGGCATTTTGGCATGGATCTGTCAAAATGCCTCTGGTGTGGACGGAAGGGAGAACGTTTATGGTTATCGACATCGTCAGACAGGCAGTTCAGTATAAGAAAAAATGCAGCACCGAGAGTCCACTGATCTCAGAAGGTGAGTATTGCTGCGCCTGTGGAGAAGCACTTCGCATGCTTGGGGATCCGGATGGTCTTCTGGAACAGGTAAAAACCATGGCTACAGTAAAAGAGGTGAAAGATCTGGTACTCCCGGTTTTTGAAAAAGCATTGGAAGAGGCATCGGAAAAGCCGGAAGAAAAGCGGCTTCTTCATCTTCTCATCCATAGCCGTGTGATCGGAGAAATAACGGATGAAATCCGGGTATTATTTGAGGCATGACAGGACACACTATCCAAAAGGAGGTGTGTCTTTTTATGCATCAATATTCAGAAATCCTGGATGTATACGCAAGAGAGATCCTGGATTCCCGGGGAAATCCAACGGTTGAAGTGGAAGTCATGACGGAAGATGGTACCGTGGGACGTGCTTCCGTTCCATCAGGAGCCAGTACCGGCCGGTATGAAGCGGTGGAGTTACGGGACGGAGAGGAACGTTACGGAGGAAAAGGTGTTCAGAACGCTGTGGCTCATGTCAATACGATCCTGGCAGACTGCATCATCGGGGAAAATGTCTATCAGCAGGCGGAGATCGACCGGAAGCTGATCCGTGCGGACGGAAGTGAAAATAAGGCAAGGCTGGGAGCAAATGCCATTCTGGGAGTTTCCATGGCTGTGGCTCATGCGGCAGCAAGATCACTGGAGCTTCCGCTTTTCCGGTATCTGGGCGGTTCACAGGCCGTGAGACTTCCGGTTCCTATGTTTAACGTCATCAACGGAGGCTGCCATACCAGAAGTGCTCTGGATTTTCAGGAATTTATGGTGATGCCGGTAGGGGCAGAGAACTATGGTGAAGGACTGAGGATGGCGGTGGAGATCTATCATCAGCTTCGAAAACTTCTGGATGAAGCCGGTTTATCGGTGGCTGTTGGAGACGAAGGCGGTTTTGCTCCGGATCTTTCCGGGGCAGAGGAAGCGTTGGAGTATCTCAGCCGGGCAGCAAAAGCAGCCGGTTACCTGCCGGGAAAAGAAATCCGTTTTGCCATGGATGCAGCAGCCAGCGAACTCTGGGATGAGGCGAAAGGCGGCTATTATTTTCCGGGAGAAAGCCGGATGAAGGGAAAAGAGATCATCCGGGATACAAAAGAAATGATCCATTATTATCAGACTCTGGCAGAAGAATTTGCCCTTTGGTCTGTTGAAGACGGACTGGACGAAAATGACTGGGAAGGCTGGGGGCATTTAAACGCAGCCCTGGGGAAAAAACTGCAGCTGGTAGGGGATGATCTTTTTGTTACCAATGAAAAACGTCTGAAAAAGGGTATCCGCCTGGGAGCAGCAAATGCGGTGCTGGTAAAAGTCAATCAGATCGGTACTTTAACGGAAGCTTTTGAGACCATGGAACTGGCGTGCAAAAACGGTTATCGCTCTGTGGTTTCCCACCGGTCCGGAGAAACGGAAGATACGACCATTGCGGACATAGCAGTGGCTTCCGGCGCAGGACAGATCAAGGCGGGGGCACCCTGTCGTGGAGAACGGACAGCGAAATATAACCGGCTTCTCCGAATCGAAGATTTCCTTGGAAACACAGCAAAATACGGGATTGACAATCGATCTCTCCTATGCTAAACTGAACATGTTTGGTATAGGAGGTGTGACTCGTGGCAGTATTAAGAACTATCTTAACGGTTATCTTTGTTATTATTTGCATTGCTCTGACCGTTCTCGTATTGATGCAGGAAGGAAAATCTCAGGGACTGGGAAGTATCAGCGGTATGGCGGATACTTACTGGGGAAAGAACAAAGGACGTTCCATGGAAGGTGCGCTGGTTAAGATCACCACCGGACTGGCAGTTGGTTTTATGGTACTGGCTGTTGTTCTGAATCTGAATTTCTAAACGGACATGTCGCCTGGCGGTGACATCCCTATGTTAAAAGGCCGAAGCACTCTTGCAATATTGCGAGGGTGCTTTTTTACCATACAGGAACAGGAGACCACTCATATATGGAAAAAGAACAGTTTGAACGACGGAAAAAAGTAATCAACGACCTGATGCATGACAAAACCTATGTCCCCATGAAGATCAAAGAACTGGCCATGGTTCTTGGTGTGAGCCGCGAGAAACGAGGCGAGCTGGAGGCAGTTCTTGATGAGCTGGTCGTTGAAGGAAAAATCGAAGTATCCAGGCGGGGAAAATACCAGATCGCCAAGAGCCATCTTCTTACCGGAAAATATACGGCTCACGTAAAAGGTTTCGGTTTTGTTGAAATAGAAGGTCAGGAAGAAGACATTTTCATACCGGAAGAAAGCACAGGAGGTGCTTTTGAGGGAGATATGGTCCAGGTGGCAGTGACACCCGGACGTACAGGCAGAAGAAGAGAGGGAAAGATTGTCCGGGTGCTGGAACGGGGAATTACCGAGCTTATCGGTACGTATCAGCAATCGAAAAATTATGGCTTTGTGGTACCGGATAATCTGAAATTTTCCCGGGATATTTTTGTCCCTATTGAAAAATCAAAAGGAGCTGTCAATGGCCATAAGGTGCTGGTACATCTGAACAGTTATGGTGATCAGAACCGCAGTCCGGAAGGGGAAGTGGTGAAGATCATTGGTCATATCAATGATCCGGGAGTAGATATCCTTTCCGTGGTCTATGCCCACGATCTGCCCCTGGAGTTCCCGGAACGGGTATTAAATCAAGCAGAACGAATGAATGTGCCTGTTTCCGAAGCAGATACCTTGGGGCGAACTGATCTTCGAGATCTTCTCATGGTGACGATAGATGGTGAGGACGCCAAAGATCTGGATGATGCCGTATCTCTTACGAAGGATGAAGCTGGATGGCATCTTGGAGTCCATATCGCGGATGTGGCCAATTATGTTCAGGAAAACAGTGCACTGGATCGGGAGGCTTTGAAGCGGGGGACCAGTGTTTATCTGGCAGACCGTGTCATTCCCATGCTGCCGCATGCCCTTTCCAACGGAATCTGTTCGTTGAATGAGGGACTGGATCGTCTGGCTTTAAGCTGTCTGATGGATGTTGATGAAAAAGGTCAGGTGACCGGTCATCAGATCGTGGAGAGTGTGATCTGTACAAACCATCGCATGAGTTATACACAGGTGAAAAAGATTTTGGCAGACGAAGATCCGGAACTTGCTGAAACCTATCAGGATGTGGTTCCCATGCTGAAAGAAATGAATGTGCTGGCAAAACTTCTCCGGGAGCAGAGAAGAAAACGCGGTTCCATCGATTTTGATTTCCCGGAAGCAAAAATCCATCTGGATGAGAAAGGTCATCCGACGGAGATCCTTCCTTATGAACGGAACGATGCCACGAAGCTTATTGAGGACTTTATGCTCATAGCCAATGAAACGGTGGCAGAGGATTTCTACTGGCAGGAGATCCCGTTCCTTTACCGGGTACATGAAACACCTGATCCGGAGAAGATCCAGAGCCTTCAGCGCTTTATCCAGAATTTTGGCTATTACATCAAAGGAGACCGGGAAGAGATCCATCCCAAGGAGCTTCAGAAGCTTCTGGCAAAGATCGCGGATTCACCGGAGGAGGATCTGATCAGTCGTCTGACTCTCCGGAGTATGAAACGGGCAAAGTACAGTCCGGACTGTACCGGTCATTTTGGTCTGGCATCCCGCTATTATTGTCATTTTACATCGCCAATCCGGCGCTATCCGGATCTTCAGATCCACAGGATCATCAAAGAAACCATCCGTGGCCGTATGGGAGAAATCCGGCGGACGCATTACGAGGAAATCCTTCCCTCAGTGGCAGAGAAGACCAGTGAAGCAGAACGCAGGGCGGATGAATCGGAACGTGAGACTCTGAAGCTGAAGAAAGCGGAATATATGGAAGACCATATCGGGGAAGAATTCGATGGTGTGATCTCCGGTATCACCAACTGGGGCATCTATGTAGAGCTTCCAAATACGGTGGAGGGACTGATCCATGTATCACGGCTTTATGACGACCGCTATTATTATAAAGAAGATACCATGGAAATGTACGGTGTGGATACGGGAAGAGTCTTCAAGCTGGGACAGCCCATCCGTGTGCGGGTGGCAGATGCAAGCAAAGAAGAACGCACCATCGATTTTGAATATCCGCTTTACCTGGCATATGACAGCGAAGATTAAGGGGAGAAAAGAATGGGAAAATCAAGTATCAAACTCATTGCAAACAACAAAAAAGCGTATCACGATTTTTTTATTGACGATACCTTTGAGGCCGGCGTTTCTCTTCATGGTACGGAGGTAAAATCTCTCCGTATGGGAAAATGCAGCATTAAGGAAGCTTTTGTCCGGATAGAAAATGGAGAGGTTTTTGTTTACGGGATGCATATCAGCCCTTATGAAAAGGGTAATATTTTCAATAAAGATCCGCTCCGGGTGAAAAAGCTTCTGATGCATCGCTATGAGATCAACAAACTTATGGGGAAGATCAAAGAAAAAGGCTTTACGCTTGTCCCGTTAAAAGTCTATTTTAAAGGAAGCCTGGTCAAAGTGGAGATCGGTCTTGCCCGTGGTAAGAAGCTTTACGACAAACGGGAAGATATTGCCAAGAAAGACCAGAGAAGAGAAGCAGAAAAAGAATTTAAGATCCGTAATCTCCGGTGAGAAAGCCGGAGAACAAAGGGGGGAAGAAAATTGCGCCTTGTAAAAGCACAGGAATTATTAAAAGAACATAACTGTGAATTTGATTATGCAGAAGAAGACGGTTTGGGAAGTATTGATCTGATCTACCGGGGAGTCAGTTATCACATCTGGGAATTTGCCGATGAACAGGAAGAAGGTGTGGAGACCAATCTCCATAATGCCGGCCGCAGCGAAGATCTGACAGGAAGTGATTACGAAGAAAAGCTTCTGGAACTGCTGAAATGGAGACTGGCATCCTGAGAAGAGGAAACGTTGGAATATCGGATTGCGAATGTCTGTTTTGCGATTACAAAAAAAACTTGACAAAAAAACAGAAATCAAATACAATATATACACGTTTGCGAACCAGCATAGATCAATCGATCACAACCCGGGGTTGTACTGGTTTCGACGGGGATTTTGAAGTTGGGGAAGCCATCCGCGGGCCGGGACCGCGTAGTAAACCGGAACTTAAAATTAAACGCAAACGATAATTTCGCGTTAGCAGCTTAACTGCTGCTCGTCGGCCTCGGGCTGCTCACCACTCGAGTCACCGGCGTCAAATCGGTGAGGCACTTTTTTTCCAAAGCTTTGCGGGATAAAAAGAACTTATGAAGCTACTGAAGTCAGCAGCCTGTCATTTGGCGTCTGATGGAGGGAATGTCAAAGAAATGACTGTGATGGGAGATGCCGCAATGGAGAGGTTTTCGGACAGGGGTTCGATTCCCCTCAGCTCCATAAAATGGAATTTTTTTATGTAAAATGCCTGAAATGCTGGATGAGATCATTCAATGTTTTGGGCATTTTTGCTATATTTAAACAAGAAAATACGAGAAAAAAATGAGGCCAGAAGCACATCTTCCAGAAGTTCCTTTACATAAAAAATGTGAAGCTCTGATAATATACCAGGCTTCACACGATTCAGACGATTATTTATTGTGCTTTGGGCAGCAAACCTTTTCCCTGCAAAACAACAACTAAAGTTTCGCTTGTATCCTGTAAATGCTTAATGTCTTTCCGGATCTCTTTTTCTGACCATTTTACATCAAGAGACAGATCATCCAGTTTTTTACGGTTCGTATCGCATTTAAAGTCTACGACTTCGAGCTTTTCAATGATTGCTTTCTGCGTTTCCTTGACTTCTTTGAGTTCGTTTAACAGTTGTTCCAATAATTCCCGATCACTCATTTTCGTTACCCTCCTTATCTGAGGATTTACAGGTTCTCATGTATCTATTGTAGCATATACAGAAAGTGAAGTCCAGTGAAATGTTAAGAAATAGATTGCAAAACATGGTAAAAACATAATTAGAACATCACTGTGAAAGAAGGAAAACTTTCGTAAAATAGTGTTTTCTTGTATTTTTTTTAGTACAAAAAGAAAACTCTGTCAAGGCTCTTTTGAAGACAAAAAAGTGCATTTTTTCTGGGAAAATCGAGGAATAAGCAATCGCTCGAAGAGAAGAAAAGAGCGGATTTTATAACAAATATATAAAATTATGTGTTATTAGGTAAGAAATCGTTGAGAATTAACATGGAAAATTTTTTTAATGTGTGCTATAATGCAAAACATGGTGGGCGATTGTGCGCACCGCCAAATAAAAATATTTAAGGAGGGAAAAGAGAATGAAGAAGTTTGTGAAGACCTTTGCAGTTGCTGCTTCCATGACCATGGCTCTGGGTATCAGCTCACAGGCAGCAGTAAAGAGTGTTTCCGTTGCTGAACCGGTTCGTTCTACCATTTCCAAAGTACACACTGTTAACAAGAAGGTACCGTGCTACCATATTTACAGAGGAAAAGGGGCTGTTAACAGCCTGACTCTGAAACCGGTCGTAACGGTTACCAAAGGTAGCAGCAAAGCAGTTACCTTTAAGAGCAACAATCCTAAAGTTGCTACAGTAAGTGCTTCTGGTAAGGTATATTTCAAAAAAGCCGGTAATGTAAGAATCACAGTTACTTCCAAAGCCGATGCAAAGAAATCTGCTACCGTTCGTTTCGTTGTAAAAGATATCGAGAAAAAGATCACTTCTCTAAAGACATCTACCAACAACGTAACCATGGCAGTTGGCCAGAGACTGAAAGTGACCACCAAGATCACTCCGAGTACTGCTACCTGCAAGAATCTGAGATATGATTCTTCCAACTCCAGCATCGTTACTTTCCAGAATGGTGTTCTGAAAGCGAAAAAGCCGGGAACTACTACTGTTAAAGTAAAAGCTGTTGACGGAAGTAAAAAAGTTGCTACCATCAAAGTAACTGTAAAAGCTGCTCAGGTAAGCAAGGTTGACGACGACAAGACTGTTGATAAAGTAGCTGGTAAGAGCTATATCAAATGGTCTAATCCGGAAAAAGCAAAAGATCAGATCAATGCTCTGGTAGCCGGTGTTGAAAATAACAACGTGATTCCGGAGAGCAAAAAGACGATCGAGTTCAGCGAGTTTACCGTTAAAGTCCTTGACCAAGGCGGTCTGAGAATCTATGACAAAAACGGTAACCGTATCGAGTCTGAGATCTATGCCGGTAAAGAGTTCGAGAACCTTGGCATCAATGAGAATGTTGACGCTCAGGCTATGAAAGCCGTTCTCAGCGGACTTGCAACAGCTACCGAGAATCTGAAATCTGTACACAGATTCACAGGTACTCTGACTCTGGCCTGTGGTGATGTAAAAGTTACCCTTTCCAACATCAGAGTATCTAACAGCGCAATCCGCTTCACTTCTGAAGGTGCAGCAGGAAGCGTTATCTTCACAAAGAACGGTGCGGTTCGTTTTGCTAACTGCCCGACTCTTGCTAAATACTTCAGCACTGTCACCAATGGTGCGATCGGCTGAGTAGTGCCTGCATGACAACAAACACAGAGACGCCCCCAAAAGCGTCTCTGTATTTTGGTAAAGAGGCGGTGAAAAATACGATTCGAAAAAACATGCGTACACTGTGCTTCACTCTGGGAATCCTCTTTTTGATACCGGCTATGCCGACACAGGCAGGTGGAATCAATGCAGAAGAACAGAGGCTGATCAATGAAGCCAGCGGACGCTTTACATATGAAGGAAAGACATACAAAGCCAAAGACAGCTATCTGGAGCTTCTGAAAGAAAAACTTTCGGAAGAAGATATGGATCTTACGGCAGATGAAGTAGATCAGTATCTGACTACCATGTATGCCAGTGTGCAGACCGGACTGGAGCAGGGGCTTCTGGAAGAAGTAACAAGTGGAGAACCTAGGAAAGAGACAGAGGCACCAGGAATCGCTGCAGGGAGTAATCAAGCCGGCAATCATACACAGAAGACAGCAGATACGGAAACACCGACGGAACTGGAGGAAAGGAAATCTACTGTATCGGAAAAAGCAGAAGCCTCCGTGCAGAAAACAGAGACTTTTTCCAGGAAACAAACGGAGGCGGAATCGGAAACAGTTCGTGAGAGCGAGTCGAAAAAGAAAGCTGCTTCTGAAGATAAAACTTTTTCAGAAACGGAATCCGCAACTGTTAAAGAAGAGAAAAAGGCTTCTTTGAAAGGAAAGGATCCAGTAGGAAAGACAAAAGAAACGAAGAGCAGTGACAGCAGGGAAATGAAAAATATCTTTTTACCGGTACTTTTGATCCTGCTGGCAGCAGCGGCAGTGTTTTTTACTGTTATTATGCTCCGAAAAAGAAAGAAGCAAAAAGAATTTGGAAAATTAGCGGCAGAGACAGAGGAAATCACGGATCTGCACTGCCATATCCTTCCAGGCGTGGATGACGGATCGCGGGATATGGATATGACATTAAAAATGCTGGATATGGCTTATACTCAAGGGGTCCGCAGAATCATAGCCACGCCGCATTATCATATGGGATATGTCCAGAATGAGCCTGAGAAACTTTTGAAGGTTTTGAAGGAAGTCCAAGAAAAGATCAAGAAGAAATATCCAGATCTGGAACTTCTGCCTGGAAATGAGATTTTTTACAGCGATGGTGTTGTTGATCTTCTGAAAGAAGGAAAAATACTGCCGCTTGGCGGTGAGAACAGCAGATATGTGTTGTTGGAATTTTCTCCGCATGATACGTACAGCAGGATCCAGGAAGCTGTGACAAAATTGATGCGTGCCGGTTATCGCCCGGTGATCGCTCATGTGGAACGTTATCAGTGCCTGCATAAGCAGAAGGCTCGTCTGGAAGAGTTTCAGGAACAGGGAGTGCTGTTCCAGGTCAATTATAACAGCATTAAGAAAAATAAGTGGCTTTTCCAACAGGGATTTGTGGATCTGCTTTCCACAGACTGCCATAATGAGGAAGAGCGTGCGCCGAAAATTCAGGAAAATTTGAAAGACCTCAATACATGCTGCGACAGAACACAGATCGAGAGAATCCTGAGGGAAACTCCGGATCTTATCTGGAACAGTGGAAAAGAGAAGGAAAGGTAAATATTGATGGAAGTGAATACGCAAATACAAAATGCAGATGATGAGATGGAAATCGATTTAAAAGAACTCTTTTTTGTATTGCTTCAGCGTTGGTGGATCATTCTTCTGGCAGGAATCATTTGTGCAGGAGCAGCAGGAGTATATACAAAAACCATGGTGACACCACTTTATAAGTCTTCTTCAACAATCTATATTCTGAGTAAGGATACCGTGGTTTCTCTTTCTGATATTCAGCTTGGTTCCCAGCTGACGAAGGATTACACGGTACTGGTAAAAAGCCGTCCGGTCATCGATCAGGTAATTGAAAACTTGGATCTTGATATGACTTACGAACAGTTTTTGAGTCGACTGGAACTGACAAATCCTTCAGATACCCGTATGATCACGATCACCTTTACGGATGAAGATCCGGAGATGGCAAAAAAAGTGGCCGATGAGGTTGCAAAGGTTTCGAAAGCCCGTGTAAAAGAAATCATGAACACACAGGAACCGACCATTGCAGAGGAAGGCTATGTTCCCGAACGGCCGTCCAGTCCCAGTACAATGAAAAATGTAGTGATGGCAGGTCTTCTTGGTGTACTGCTGGCTATGGCAGTGATCGTTGTGATTTATCTGATGGACGATACCATCAAGAGCAGTGATGATATTGAAAAATATCTGGGTCTGACCACATTGGGTGTTATTCCTATTGAGTCAAAGAAGAAGAAACAGAAAAAAATGATTCTTGGAAAGTAGGAGGAAGAAAAGATGAAGAAACTGAATCTTGGAGAATTGCGCCCTCTGAATTTCCAGGGCAGCGAGAGTTATAAATCTCTGCGTACGAACATTCAGTTCTGCGGCGATGATGTAAAAGTGATTGCTTTTACCAGCAGTATTCCGAATGAAGGAAAGTCGATCCTGGTGTACCGTACTTCCTGTTCCATGGCAGAGACCGGAAAAAAAGTCCTGATGATCGATACAGATATCCGTAAATCCGTGCTGGTAAACCGTCTGGGTATCGATAAACCGGGAAAAGGACTTTCTGAGTATCTTTCCGGGCAGTGCAGCCTGGATGAGTGTCTGTATGAGACCAATGTGGAAAATCTCCATATGATCCTTACCGGACCGGTTGCCCCAAATCCTTCGGAACTTCTTGGCAGTGACCGTTTTAAAAAGCTGATTGCAAAGGCCAGAGAGACCTACGATTATGTTTTGATCGACTGTCCTCCGCTTGGAAGTGTGATTGATGCGGCAATTGTAGCTTCTGCTGCAGATGGTGCCATCCTTGTTATTGAGAGTGATGTCATCAGCCGGAGATTTGCCCTGAATGTCAAGCAGCAGCTGGAGAGAAGCGGATGCCGTATCCTGGGTGCTGTACTGAATAAGGTAGAGATGGAAGGAAAAGGCTATTACGGTCATTATTACGGAAAATATTATAAGAAATATTACGGAAAATACTATGGAGATAAGGAACACGAAGAAAAATGATCCAGATATTTTCTGAGACAAAAATACCGCCCTGGTTTGCAGGACGGTATTTTTTGTTATAAAAAGAATTTTTTCTTGATCAGTTCTACAGGCATTTCTTTTCCGGTCCAGATTTTAAAGGCCTCTGCTCCCTGATAGAGGAGCATATAAAGACCATTGAAATGCGGACAACCAGTCTCTTCAGCCATCTGAAGCAGTCGAGTTTTTCTGGGATTGTAGATAATGTCAGAAACAATCAGATCTTTATGAAGAAAAGAGGCATCCGGTAAAATACAGCCTTCTTCATAAGGTGCCATTCCAAGATTGGTTCCGTTGGTAAGAATTTGGCTGTCTGCCAGTTCCCGGCGTAAAATCTCTTCATCTTCATAGGAAAAAAGCCGGATCGTACAGTTTGTCCGTTCACGCAGAGAAGAAACAATCTTAAGTGTATGTTCTCTTTTCGGATCTCTGGTAAAAAGAGAAATCTCACGGACACCATCCAGAGCAGCCTGGACTAAAATAGCAGTCGCGGCACCACCGGCACCGAAAAGCGTCATTTTTTTCCCGATGATGTGAAAACCTGCGTCTTCACAAGCTTTCATATAACCAATCCCGTCCGTTGTGTAGCCGGTGAGTACTCCATTCTCATTTAATACCGTATTGACGGACCCCGAAATTTCTGCAGCGGGGCTCAGACGGTCGCAGAGTGTGCACATTTTATTTTTGTCCGGCATGGTCAGGTTAAAGCCGCGGACATTCATTTCTTTTAAGGCTTCTACAACGGAAGCCAGTTTTTCTTCGCCTACGTCAAAAGCAAGGTAAGCATAATCAAGATCATGATACTGAAACGATGCGTTGTGCATGGCAGGGGAAATACTGTGAGCCACAGGACTGCCAAGCAGGCAGACAAGGCGGGTGGAACCGGAAATGTTCATATAAAAAAACTCCCTTCAAATAATCTATGAACACTTTATCACAGGAAACAGAGAAAGTAAAGGTGAGAAAATATTGACCATATGGGAGCCGGGAGGATACTGCATATCATCCATTCAGATATTGATAGACCATAGAGGAAAGTCTGCGGATATGGGAAATGCTGTAAGCATGACTGTCCTCTGAAAATATACAGATCACATAAGGCGTTTTCTGACCGTAGACAATGGCGGCATCGTGCTGGAATTGCTCAAATTCACCGGTTTTGTTTGCGACAGTCACACCGGAAGGAACACCTGCCGGAATCTTGTAGCGATAGGTTTGTTGTTTCAGAAGAGAGAGCATGGCATCGGAAGCGCTTTTTGATGCCATCGTTCCCCGGTAAATTTTTTCTAGAAGCATTCCACAATCGGCAGCACTGGTATGATTAACTCCGTTCACCCGTGTGGAGCTCAAGTACGGATGACTGCCGGGACCGATCCCATGATACTGGGCAGTTCTGGTGAACTTCTGCCTTTTCAGAAACTGGTTCATTTCTGCAGGACCGACATAATCCGCCACAATAGAATTGAAAGAATCATTGTCGCTGTAAACGATCATATTCCAAAGCTTCGTGGAAAGATCAGAAGTCATGGTGAGCTGTTTTCGCTCAATCTTATCGTAAGCGGCAGCCATGGCAAAAAGCTTGATGGTACTGGCAGCAGTGAAGGATCTTGAACAGGTGGAAATACTCTGATTGGTTTTCAGATTTTTCACATAAATGCTCCAGTTCGCAGAGGAAAGCCCATTGTCGGAAAGATAGGAGAGTATCTGTTTCTTTAAAACGATCATTTCCTGCTGCTGGATGGACCGGCGGATCAGAGCTCTCAGTTTTTTCTTTTTTACCCGGAGAATACGCATGCGTTTTACCGTGGCGGCTGTTGAAGCCTTATGACTTGTTTTGGATGACCTGGCTGAAGCCTGTGCGGGCAGTGTCGGTTCTGCAAAAAGAGAAGCTGCCAGAACAAGAGCCAGTAATCTCTTTCCATATTTCATATACACACCCCCAAAAGTCTGTGATGATATTGTAATCATTATAATAAATCTTTAAAGAAAAAGATAGCACATTCCAAAAATCTTATAGGAAAATGCTTTGAAAACAGAATTTTAACAGGAATCCAAACTTGCCATAATCTCGATTTCTTGGTATGATAGGAAAGATAAGAATAAGACAGTATGCAAGATAAAAATAGCTAGTACAGTGAAAATAAAGGAGAATAGAAAAATGTTTGAGACCATAAAACTCATTGGAGAGAAGTTTCGTCTGCAGGGAGAGCTGTATTCCTACAGTGTGATCACAGTTGGAAATATCAACTCAACCTATAAGGTGACTTATGCGGTAGGCGACAATAAGTATAAAGCATATCTTTTTCAGCGGATTAATACGCATGTGTTTAAAAATCCGGTGGAGATCATGAAAAATATCGATCAGGTAACTTCTTATATCCGGGAAAAATATCCGGAGCAGCTGGCTCTTCATTTCCATCATACGGAGGATGGGGTCAATTATTTTATCAGTGATGAAGATTCTTTCTGGAGAGTCATGAATTATGTGGACTCTCTGACACTGGATACGACAGATGATCTGGCTGTGATCGAGGCAACAGGCAAGGCTTTTGGTAATTTCCAGGCACAGCTGGCTGATTTTGACGGGTCTGTTCTTTATGAGACCATTCCGGATTTCCATAATACCAGAAAACGTCTGGACACTCTGTTTGAAGATGTAAAAAAGGATCCTTGCAATCGTGTTCATGAGGTGCCGGATGAGATCGCATATCTTTCTTTTGTCAGTGATAAGGCAGCAGAACTGAGTGTACGTTTTGCTAAGGGCGAGCTTCCTAGAAGGGTAACACATAACGATACAAAGGCCAATAATGTTCTGTTTGATAAAGTCACCAAGGAGCCGTTGGTAGTCATTGATCTGGATACGATCATGCCGGGAATGTCCATGTATGATTTTGGAGATGCCGTTCGTTTCATTGCCAATACTTCAGCGGAGGATGAACCGGATACCAGCAAAGTTTTCTTTGACACCGGAAAATTTCGTGCGTTTGCCAAAGGCTTTATCAGAGAGACCAAGGATCTTCTGACAGAAGCAGAACTGCAGAATCTGGTAAAAGCCAGCTTTTCCATTACTGTGGAGCAGGCAAGCCGCTTTCTGGATGATTATCTGACCGGCGATCATTATTTCAGGTATGAGTATCCGAAGCACAACCTGGTCCGTGCCAGATGTCAGCTTCAGCTTGCCAAAGACATTGAGAAAAAGTGGTCTGAACTGGAATGGATCATTCAGGATGTGATCGAGCAGCTGGAAAAATAAAAAAAGGGCTGTTGCAAAATAGATGAGGGATCATCCATGGAGCAACAGCCTCCTTTTTATCGTTCACTTTTTTCTGTTTTCTTAGGCAGAAGTTGTTGGGTATGTGTACGGTGTTTCAGCTTTCGACTGCGGAAAAGACTGAAAAAGAAGAGCAGGAGCGGAACCAGAACGATCCCGCCCATGTTGCCAAGAAGACAAAAACCGATTACAAGGGAGCTTCCAAGCAGCAATGTGGCAAGACAAGAAAGAAAAAAGCTTCCTTTTTCAAGAAAAAGCAGGAAGCTTCCAAGAAACAGGAAGGCACAAAACATACAGTCTGTCAATCTCAGTAAGTGGCGGATGGCTTCCAGACCCTCTGCAGAACAAAGAAAATAGAAAAGCCAGGCGCTCCCGACCATCCCCAGAAGTCCTGCCAGATTAAGAAGACGGGGCTTTTTGCATTTACGGAGTTCTTCCAGAACAGAACGGTTCCAGAGAAGGACATCTGTTTTTTCTGAAAGGGCAACAGCGGAATTGGTAAAGTACTGGTTAGTCAGTACGGCCGCTACATCACATTCATAAAATTTCATACCCGCATAGGCTTCCTGGATCGCTTTGTTTCCAAGATAATAAGAATAGCATTTACACTGGATGCCGTATTTTTTCCGATGCTTCCATGCAAGAATATCGATCCCCTGATCACCGCTTCCGCGTGTGACTTCCACATGATGAAAACCATTCTTGCGCAGCAGTCCGGCACAGTAATGTTCAAACGTGTGACCATCCATCCGGTCGTAAGCCTTTTTCATTGTATTGTTTCGTCTCCTGTAAGCAGAGTATCTTTTTCGCGATATCGTTCATCGTAGCACTGATTCAGCCATGCTACGGTCTCATTGAGACCTTCCGGCGAGTATTCAAAAAATGCAGTTTCCTTTTCGTCGTCCGGAGTGACTTCAAAACAGTAAGGACCTGGATAGATGGTGGCGGCAATCTGTCCGTCTTTCAGCTCCAGAAGGTAACGCATACTGTGAAAGGATCCGGTATAGCGGGACTTCTTGATATAAGCAAGAGAAAAAACACCGGAAAGATCTATTTTTTCATTCATAAAAAGCCTCCTGAGTTCTCAGCGTTTGGGTAAAAGACCTTTTGACCCTGGCATCATCATAGCATAAGATAGATAAAAAATCCAGACAAATGCGAAAGAAAGGATTGCATTTTCAAAAAAAGTGTAGTATGATGAAAAAGACAAATCTGAAAGGGAACAGATAAGTTCTCGTTTTATCTTTTATTGATCATTTTGGATCGGTTCTGATCCGCAGAATCCACTATTTTTTAAAATATCATTCAAAGCATCATTCTATTCTATTGTCATTTAAATCCTCATCTCTTTTTTTCTTTGAATAAAAGTAACTGTTCAGGACGTTCAAAACAACAGGCCACAGGTCTCCATTCCATTTCGCTGATGTTCTGAACCGTTACAAATAAAAAATCTCTAGTCATAAAATCCATCGTGAAAGGAGTTCTGTATGGGACATAAGAAGCGATGTCGGGATCCTACCGGAACATTTAACAACTGAATATTGGAAATCAGGAGGAGATGATTGATATGAAACATAAGATCAGGAGCTGTTTTGCATGGATGCTGGCAGTGTCCACATTGGTGACGTCTGTTCCGGCAGGAGCATTTGCCTCGGAGCCTGCCATGACAGTGAAGGAAGAATCTTCGACATCCGGGGCGGAAGAAAATCTGATAGATTTTTTGGAAACAGAAGCAGCAGAAAGCGAACCCGTTCAGCAGGAAGCAGCAGAAACGGAAAAAGAAACGATAGAAACCGATACGGAAAAGGAACTTTCGGAATCGGAAAGTGCAGAAACTGCTGTTACGGAAACAGAGGAGGAAGAACAAGAAACGGTTCAGGAAACAGTTCAGGAAACAGAAACAGACATGCCGGAAGAATCGGAGGAAGCTCCGGAAAATGAAGAAACTTTAAAAGAACCGGATGATTCGACAGAATCGATGGAAACTCAGGAAAATGCAGAGGTTACAGAGTTTTCTGTTCTGGGAAATGGAAGCGTTTATATTTATGCAGACGGTCAGAAAGTTACAGAACTATATGGAAATATGGCTTCAGAAAGACTGGAAGATTTGGATGGAAAAAATCTCACTTATACGATGCTTCCGGATAAAGATAATTTCGCATATTCTGTCAGCAGGAATGAAGAACTTGTTGCAGAAGAATGCTGGAAGGACTGTGGAGCAGATGCCGTTTTTTCAGGACGTCTGTTACGTTCGGGCGGAAGTTATGTGTTTTGTTTTATGACAGAGGAAGAGCTTTCTGCCATGCCGGTGCCTCTGGGAGATGGTTCTCTTTTTCCGGGAGGAAGGAATGACCATCTTCTTGGTTTTGGCGTTACGCCGGGTTCCAACATAGACAACCCCAAAACAGGTGAATATTATACGGCCAGGGCTGTTTTTTATCCGGCCATCGGAGATTATAATGTCCATAATTATTTCAATCTGCAGCAGGGTTATGTTTATCCGGCTGAAGATTCGGAAGTTTATCAGAAATTCGGAAGTGCTTTTCGAATGACTACCTGCGGTTCTTCGGCAGCGCAGATCTGTCCGCGGCCGGGAGCCACAGGAATGCTGTATATTTATATTGACCAGGTGACAGAAAACAGTGTCGTATATCAGGCGGCCTGGAAAAATGATAACGGGACACAGCAGAATGTTTATGGAAATTTCAAGATAACGATCAAAAGATCACAAGGCGGGATCGTGCTTCATAAGCGGCTTTCCAATGCGGACCGGGCGGTGACAGATGTTTATCAGCTGGATGCGGTTTTTGATGTTCTGAACGCTTCAGGAGAGAAAGTGGGAAGTATTTCCACAGACCCGAAAACAGGAGAAGGTCTGATAGATGATCTGCCTCCCGGAAACTATACGCTGAAAGAAGTCAAAGCCCCGAAATATGCCACCATATCGACTGCTTCCTGGAACTGTAAAGTGAGTACGGGAAAACAGGCAGGCGTAACTGTAAAAAATCATCCTTATCTTGGAATTGTTTTTTTAAACAAGAAGTCTTCCAAAGGAGCGTGGGACGATTCCATGAAGGGTGCCGTATACGGGATCTGGAACAACAAAGATTGTTCCGGTGAGCCGCTTGTAAAAACGGTTATTACCGGGAAACGCACAAAGATCAATCGTTTTCTGGCCTTTGATCAGACGTATTATATTAAGGAGATCAGTGCGCCGACCAGCGGAAAATGGGGACTTTCCGGAAAAATCTATTCTGTAAAATTCACAGAAAAAGAGCTTCCGGCTGTGGTAAAAAAAGACACAGACCAATTTGTTGAAAAGGATCTGACTGTAACGGAAGATGAACCTTCGAATGTAAAAGTCCGGGTGAATAAGGTTTCTTCGCTCAGTCGAGCCGATTTTGACTGGCTGACCAGGTTTCCGAACTATTCTCTGGCAAATGCAGCCTATACCTTTTACTGGGATGCAGGCTGTACAGATGTTATCGGAACCGTGTATACGCATACGCTGGAGAACGGGTTTTATTCCAAATATCTGGAAATTCCGGGGCTCCAGGCAGGAGAAAGCAAAACGATCTATTATCAGGAAACCAGGCAACCCGGTGGGCATGCAAGGAATCTGTCAGTAAGATCTCTGAAGGTGACGGCGCCGCAGACAGATGACAAGGATGATGCGCTGTATACAGTAAGGGATGAAGATCTGTATGTGTATGGTTCTTTAAACAACCTGTTAAAAAAAGTAGGAAGTGACGGAAAAGAGTATCGTCCGCTTGCCGGTGCACAGTTTGAATTGAAGCTTTATGATTCCCCACAGGGCGGAGAAGAACTGATGGCCTGGCTTTTTGAAACAAACGAAGAGGGAAAACTGAAGCTTCGAAATCCTTTAAAGGGAGAAGTTTATATTTCCAAAGTGTCGGATCTGACCTGGTTTCCCATGGGATATTATACGATTCAGGAAATCAAGGCTCCGGAGGGGTATATCTGTGATCCGACCATCCGCTGGTTTTCTCTGCTTCCGGAAAATGGAAATGCTTCCGGAGATGGAAAGACGACTAACCGGGTCTGCACCATGAGTGAAAGCTGGCCGGAACTGGTAAATCAGCAGGAAACAGGAGATCTTTCGGTTAAAAAAAGCTCAACAAGACCGGAACTGACGGATGAAAACAGCATTTATTCTTTTGAAGATGCAGAATTTGGTATCTATGAAAAAGAAGAATTTTCTGCTGAACCGAAGGCTGTTTTAAAGACAGGAGCATCTGGAGAAACGAATACGGTCACCTTGCCGGCAGGAATTTACTATGTGAAGGAAAGAAAAGCTCCTGCGGGTTACCGGCTCAGCCAGGAAGTGAAAAAAGTTGTTCTGACAAAGGGACAGCATCAGCAGGTGATTTTTGAAGACGAACCGTTCTACCAGTCTGTTGAGACAGCCGTACAAAAAAAGATCAAAGGAGGAACTGATCTTTCAAGGGAAGGAGCAGAATTTACTCTGTGTTATTATGGCGGAGAGAAGCTGCTTCGTACCTGGGTTTTGAGAACCGATGCAGAAGGGTATGCAAAATTTGAAGACAGCTATAAGATTTCCGGAGATCCGTTTTATCAGGTAAACGGAAAAGCGGTGCTTCCGCTTGGACGCCTGACCATAGAAGAGACGAAAGCTCCGGCAGGACTTTTAAAAGATCCGGGGATCCGCACATTTGTCTCAGATGAAGAAGGAAAGTACCAGGGGGAAACTGGAAACAGCTTTACCAACGAAGGGATTGTGGTGACGGATGAGCCGGTTTACGGCAGTGTGAGAATCTGTAAAAGGAGTCAGGATCTGCCGGAAGGAACAGAGGGAGATGCACGGTTTGAAGGCGCAGTTTTCGGTATTTATAATAAAAACAGTTATTCTGTGACCCGAAAGGATCAGGAGAACTGTTCTTATCTGCCGGACGAAGAAGTGCTGCAGATCACAACAGACGCTTCCGGACTGGCAGAAACCGATGCAGTGCTTCAGGCAGGCACATATCTTATAAAAGAACTGACTGCACCGGAAGGCTATCTTTTAAGTGAAGAGACACTTACCTTTTCCATTCCGGAAGACCATCCGGGGGAGATGGTTGATCTGACAGAAACGCCGGTAAAGGATTCCGTGATCCGGGGCGGCTTTGCACTTTCTAAATGGGATCTGGAACGGAACGAAGCTGGAAAAACACAGGGAGATGCTGCTTTGGAAGGAGCTGAATTTACACTCAGCAATGAATCCGAAGGAGCCGTGTACGTAAACGGAAGGAAAATCGCAGAAGGAGAGATCATCGACACCTTTAAGACCAACGCAGAAGGCAAGATCGAAACCTCGGAAACACTGCTTCCTTATGGAACCTATAAGCTGGAAGAAACCTGTCCGCCGCCGGGATATACCAGGGAAGGCGAGAATCTTACCAGAATCTTTCAGATTCGTGAAAACAAGAAAATCTGTCGTTTTGACGGAGAAGAATCTGCGGCAAAAAACAGAGTCAGCCGCTTTGATCTCACACTGGTGAAATTTAAAGATACCCTGAGCAGTGAAGAGCCGGGTGAAGAACTGCTCCCTCTGGAAGGCTGTAAATTCGAGGTCCGTCTGAAATCCACAGGAGAATTATATACGGTTCTGACAACGGATAAAGAAGGTATGGCAACTACCAGAGACCCGGAACAGTTTCCGGATGGCAGACTTCCCTATGGAACATATGTGGTGACAGAGACAGAGCATCCGGCTTCTGTAATGCCGATAACACCTTTTGAGATCAAAGGAGAGGTGGATCGGAAAGAGTATACGGGAATTTATCTGAATGACCGTCCCATAGAGATGCCGGTAACACTGATAAAAAGAAGCACGGATCAGAAACTGATCATTCCGGAAAAGGGAACGGCATTTCAGGTTCTGGATGAGAAGAAAAATCCGTTGACCTTCCACGTTTACTATCCGCATAGTGAGGAGCTCACCGTTCTGCAAACCGATGAATCAGGAACGATCACCATTCCGGAAAAACTGCCATATGGAACCTACTATCTCCGGGAAATACAGGCTCCGGAAGGTTATCTGCGGGGCGAAGATCTTAGCTTTACAGTAGATAAATGGGGAAGCTGGACCAAACCTCTGGAAATAAGCTTTTATGATGAACCGGTAAAGGGACAGATCAGGCTGGTTAAAATGGATGCCGAAACGAAGGAACAGCTGACAGGGGCCGTATTTTCCGTGTTTGCAGCAGAAGATATTGTGACACCGGATGGATATCGCCATTATGCCGCAGAGGAATTTGTGGAAGCGGTGACTGTTGGAACGGATGGAACCGGTATAACAGGGAAACTTCCTCTTGGAAAATATAAGATCCGGGAAACAAAAGCACCGGAAGGCTATTGTCTGGATACCGGAAGTTATCTTGTGAATCTTACCTGTAAAGATCAGGAAACAGAAGTGGTCACAGCAGAGCTTATGCTTAAAAACCATCCGACGACCTGGAAACTTTTTAAGACGGACACGACAGGAAAAGCACTGGATGGCGTGACTTTTTCTGTAAAGAAGTACGATCTTCCGGAAGAAGAATCCGGAGAAAACAAAGGACAGCAGGATATGACCAATGCCGCATCAGAAGAAAAAACCGTGACAACGGCAGATGGTGGAAGTGTGGAATTAAAATATCTGACGCCAGGTGTATATCAGGTGCAGGAAACAGAAACTCTTCCGGGCTATATTCTGGATACAGAAGTACGGTATGTTACCGTGGATAAAGAAGGCTTTATTTTTGAATCCGATCCGGAAGGAAAGCCGCTGGACGAAGACCGCGCAAAATCTGATACAGAAACTTTGAGATGGACGAATGACTTTACCAAATGGGATATTTCCAAGACAGATATTACAGGAGATCAGGAACTGGAAGGTGCAGTTCTTGAAGTGCGAAATGATAAGAATGAGCTGATCGAGACATGGATATCAGGAAAGAGTCCGCATCGCATAGAACGTCTGATACCTGGAAAATATCTTCTCACAGAAAAAACAGCGCCGGCGGGGTATGTGACGGCCAGTACCATTTCTTTTGAAGTGACGGAAGACGGGAAAGTCCATTCGGTTGTCATGATCGATCAGGTTACCCGTGTAAGGATTTCCAAGCTGGATATAACCGATCAGAGAGAAGTTCCGGGCGCACATCTTGAGATTCTGGATGAAAAAGGAGAGATACTGGAAAGCTGGGTTTCCGGAAATGAGCCTCATTATGTGGAAAAACTTCCGGTAGGCACCTATCATCTTCGTGAGACACTTGCACCGGAAGGCTATGAAAAAACAGAAGATGTCATTTTTGAAGTAAGAGATACTATGGAAATTCAGTCTGTGTTCATGTATGACCGTCCGGTCAAAGAAACAGAACCGGTACCGACAGAAACAGAAACACAGGAGACCGAGACCGAACCTCCGGAAACAGAGCTTCCGGAGACACAGTCTTCAGAGACAGAAATGGAAACAAAAATGACAGAAACCACATCTACGGAAACAGAAACGTTTATGTCTGAAACAAACACATCTGAGACATCCTCATCAACAACTACCCAGGAAACAAAAGCTCCAAAAACCGGAGATCCGACCAACCGTACGGCGGAAGTATGTATGTTCCTTCTTTCTGGAATGACACTCCTGTTTGTCTGGAGAAGAAACAGAAAAGTAAGAAAAGAAAATAAATAAGCAGTAGTCTTCTGACGGCTTCCATGGATGGTCTGAGAAAAAACATTTCTGAAAAACAGATCATCCATGGAAAAAATGTCCATTGGTATTTATAGCAATTCTGCAAAATACAGCATCCCATCTGATTCATCAGAGCGTAAAATACAGCGTCGGTATTGGAAATGTATTGATATGGAAATGAAGTTGTATTAAAATAAAACGATAAAGCAAATCGTAAGAGATATTTTCTTTTTTAAGGAGATGATCAGGTGATTTTGACATTGTATGAACCCTTTCGGCATTGGTCGGAAACAGGTTCGGTATATCTTTTATCAGATCCTCATTTTGGAGATACGGATTGTAAATTAATGGATCCCGGATGGATCGAGCCTGAAGAACAGGTAAACAGGATCAATGCTTTGGCTATGCGAAATGATGCATTTGTTTGTCTTGGTGATGTCGGTGATGCGGCTTATGTGGAACAGATAAAAGCAGGGAAGAAGGTTCTGCTTCTCGGAAATCATGATAAAAAGAAAGCTTATAAAGGATTATTTGATGAAATTTATGATGGGCCATTGTTTATTGCAGAAAAGCTTCTTCTCTCTCATGAACCAGTGTATGGATTATCCTGGTGCTTGAATATTCATGGACATGACCACAGTAATAGAGAGGCATATAAAGAAGGATGCAAACATTTGAACCTGGCTGCAAATGTCTGTGACTACACTCCGGTAAGCCTGGGAAGACTGATCAAGGATGGAATACTGTCAGATATCAGAAGTATCCATCGTATGACGATTGACAGAGCAATTATAAAATAGGATCGATCAGCACGCAGAAACTGATCGATCCTATTCTTTCATTCTATATGGGCGCTTTTTACAAAAACTGAAGAAAATTTCAATATATCAGTTAATAGCCATGGAAGCAACAGATGCTGTTATTTTTTTGTACAGGAGGGACAGGAGCAGCTTACAGGTGCATCGAAACTTGGATTGAAGGCATAAAAATTTTTAGAATCAAGCTGATCCTGGACGGTCCGGAGTGCTTCGCCGAAGCGTTGAAAATGAACAATCTCTCTTGCACGGAGGAAGCGGATGGGCTCGACAACATCAGGCTCCTTGACAAGCCGGAGAATGTTGTCATAAGTGCTGCGGGCTTTCTGCTCTGCTGCAAGGTCTTCATGAAGATCTGTGATAGGGTCTCCCTTAGATTGAAATTCACAGGCGTTAAACGGAATACCGCCGGCTGCTTGTGGCCAGATTCCGATTGTGTGATCCACATAATAAGGAGCAAAACCGGCTTTCTGGATTTCTTCCGGAGAGAGTCCCCGTGTCAGCTGATGAATAATGGTAGCCACCATTTCCAAATGAGCCAGCTCCTCGGTGCCGATATCATTTAAGATTCCCATAGCTTTTCGGTTCGGCATGGTAAAACGCTGGGAAAGGTAACGCATGGAAGCACCCATTTCTCCATCCGGTCCACCGGAGTGCAGTAACCTATGAAAGCCGGAAACCCCAGTAAAATCAAGGGTTTCCAGGCATGTAGAGGTGAAAGGACAGCGTGTTTTCGGCTCGGTTCCATACGATTTCTTCCACGACGGAGCGGATGAAGGTTCCTTTCACTTTGTAATCAATATCAGGACTTTTTATCACATCATATACGGTCTGGATCTTTTTCATCAGTTCCAGCCGGTCTTTTGTCTCATCATTTTTCGGTGCTTTTTTTACCGAAAGGATAAGATCGTTCAGTCGTTCTCTTTCTGCTTGGAGCTGTTGCTTCCGGGCTTTGTATTCTTCCAGTGTATCAATTTCATTTTCATAGGCCTCACGGATCCGGATTTCACGGCTGTTCAGCTTCTCCAGCTCTTTTTTATAGATAAGTGTCGGATCTTCCTCAACCGCAGTGGTGGAAGAGTGGTATGTAAATGAAAATTCCTGTCCGGCCAGGAGCTGCTCAAAATATTCCAGGACGGCATTTTCCAGAGCCCTTTGGGTGATCCAGGAACTTCCCGGATGCATGCCCTTGGCATACTTCCAACATTGGAAAAAAGGATCCTTGGCATTGTTGAATCCCAGGGAAGCCCCACAGGTGGAGCATTTCACCAGTCCGGAGAGCCAGTGGGCACAGGTAGAAACATTCCGGCGCTTTTTTGGCTGATAGGCAGCCTGAAGCCGAATGCTGGCTTCCTGGAAGAGCTCGTGGGAAATGAAGGTCTCATGGATCCCATCCCGCTCAATATCGTTCCAGATGATCTTTCCTGCGTAGAAGGGATTCTGAAGGATGTAGGTGATATTCCTTTTCTCAAAAACATTTCCTCTTTTGGTGTGCAGCTTCCGCCGGTTCAGACTCCGGGCAATGGCCGTGACATCCCGGTGGCAGCGAACATACTGGTCGAAAATATATTTGACGATCTCCGCTTCCTCCGGAACTACGGTAAAAGCTTCCCCGGGACGGGAAGACTCATATCCCAGCGGCGGCGTACACTGATAGCCGCCACGCATGGCTTTTTCTGTCATACCGCGGATCACTTCCGTGGAAAGATTGATGGAGTAATACTCATCCATCCACTCAATGATACGCTCGATCAAGGTTCCAAATGGTCCATCGATCAGTGGCTCCGTGATGCTGACCACATCAACGCCGTGCTGTTTTTTCAGCATGGATTTGTACACGATGGATTCTTCCTGATTTCTGGCAAAACGGCTGAACTTCCAGACCAGGATCACAGAGAAAGGTGGCTCATCCGTTTTGGCCATGCCGATCATCCGTTGAAACTCCGGACGCTTATCTGCCTTCCGGCCGGAAATACCGTTCTCCGTGAAGATCAGATCTGGCGAAATGAAAATATTGTGGGAGTTGGCATAGTCCAGCAGGAGACGCTTCTGAGCATCGGGAGAGAGCTCTTCCTGTTTGTCAGTGCTCACACGGATGTAAAGTGCACCGTAACGCATTTTCTCATCCATACAGCACACCCCTTTCATAAGCCGGGATCTGTTCCAGAGTATGAAAGGGGAGATTGATTTTATGCTTTATAAGTGGTTTCATACAATCCTCCTTTGAAAAATGGGTACAAAAATAACGTCTGTACAAAATTCAAAGGATTGTGGTATAATCTTCTTGCTGAGGGAAAATTATGCAATCCTCTGGATTTGTATAGTTTTTCGTGGAAACCGTTCTGGTGCTGGTAACACCGGGGCGGTTTTTTCTTTTATTTCAGCAGCTCTGCAATATTGATGCTAAAGCCGGGATAAATTCCAACAGGAATGTCATCCGTGAAGGAATACAGATTGGAGTTTTCTTCGTTCTCAAAACAGTATGCATTCACAATTTCTTTCGCTGGGTTGACAATCCAATATTCCCGGACACCGGCAGTACGGTATTTAAAAAGCTTGATGCCATAATCTCTTCTTTGGGTTCCGGGAGATACGATCTCAATAATGAAGTCTGGAGCCCCGTCTACTCCCTTTTCAGTGATCTTGTTCGGGTCGCAGATGACAGAGATATCCGGTTCCACATAAGTTTTATCGTCGGCATTTAAACGAACGGCCAGCGGGGCCGGAAGCACCTCACATGGGCCACCATTTGAATCAATATAGTTCCCGATAATCCGGGTAAATTTGGATACCAGTTTCTGATGCTTATAATTTGGCGGTGACATCATGTAAAGCTGGCCATCGATCAGCTCCGCACGTTCTCCTTCAGGAAGAGCGTAGATATCTTCGATGGTGTAGGTACGTTCGTTGGGTAGTGGCATAAGATCAGCTCCTTTCATAAATAGTTTCATATCCCCAGACTGCATCATTGAAAATTATATGAAATAATGTTATTATAAGCATAGCTTATAATACAGGAGGAACTATGAAAAAAACATCATATAAACAGTCCAAAACCTTTTTGGGTGACGGGAAAATTTCTTATGGAACAATTTCAGCCAGCAAAGTTAGTATTTTTGCAGAGAAATCTTTTGAAAAAAGCAATTCGTATTCACAGAAGAATCAAGTTTTGCAACCTCGAAAATAGAAGATGTAAAAGGTTCTTCTATTGATTCCCAAGATTTTGAAGTGAAATTCTTTACAAAAATTTGGTCTCCATTGATGTTGTCTGGTGATAAAGTGGCATAGACAAAATCTTGAGCCGTGGGTTTTTGCTTGGTAATTTGCAGACCACTTGAAATTCCTGTGGCATCTAATTCGATTTCTCCATTGGAATTTATTCCGGCAATTATAAAAGAACATTTCCTTGGAGCTTGCAAATTGAGTAAATTAAGTCGCTGTTTTACTTGAGAAGATGCTGTCTCTACCGTCCAAAGAAATGATTCTTCAAAAGAAGAAAGTACGCTTTCACACAAAGCTGTTTCTCCAGCGAATCCAACAATCACATTCTTATTTATTTGTTTTGTTTTATTGTAGTATTCAGTCATAACACTACCGTCTTGATAAGTACAGCGCCCATCACTGGCAATAATAGCAAAATCAGGTGTGGCAAATCCAATAACAAAACTCATATAACTCTCCTTTGTTTCTGAAAGGTCTCTGTTTGCGGCAGGGGCCTTTTTGTTATTTTTGATCAATTAACGGCTTTTTTATAATTTCCCTGAAGAACGTTATCTAATGACGCTGTATATTTGCTTATCTTCCAGGTATTTCCTTTTTTGATCATATTTAATGATATTGTTGTTGTTTTGATTTCTCTCTTTTTCAAATATTTTCTGATGTATGAGCAAAAAATATTTTTCATTTTTTCATTGCTCGTTTCTGGGTGGTAGTAATAATATGCGTTCGCTTCCGACAGCGCCGTTTGAAATGCATCTGTTCCGTCCGGATACTGGCAGTATAGCTTCACTGTTGCCTTTTTGCCTTTTACTGATACGGATCTGATTTTAAAGCGTAGATACGCTTTCGTATATTTTCTCCAGGACGCTTGCAAACTTTTATTGGAAAAAGGTCTGATTTTTCCATCGGAAAAGCATTTTTTCATTTTCGATATATCATAATTTTTTGCGGCCGTGAAAAATGTCTTTAAGCTTTTTGATATTTGCTTTTCACTTGCCGTTTTTATTTTTGCTTCCGGCAGGAGAGGAAGGTTCTTTTTCTGTTCGTGCATGCATGTGTAGCACGTCCGCATTGAATACCCCTTTTTGAACGCTGTAGACTTTCTGACCGTGTGCCATTTCCCATAATTATGATAATTTTTATTTGCAGGAATTTTTTTGGTTTCTTCCTTTTCACAGACTGTACATATGCGATATTTTTCTCCATCGTTCAAGCAATCAGCCTTTTCTAATATTTGCCATTTGCCCCAAGTGTGATACCCTAGAGCCGGAATGCTTTCTTCTTCTTCTTTGTTACAGTATTCGCAATATCTAGTTTTTGAGCCTGGACTGAAGCAACTGGGCTCTTCGATATACCATTTGCTCCAGTCATGTTTTCCTGTAGCAGGAATATCTTCTGTATCTTCTTCGTAA
Organism: Blautia sp. OF03-15BH; assembly: GCF_003463065.1. Classification (GTDB taxonomy): domain Bacteria; phylum Bacillota; class Clostridia; order Lachnospirales; family Lachnospiraceae; genus Limivivens. The sequence continues at coordinate 7,168 of NZ_QSCM01000010.1, read as the reverse complement.
CATTCAGTACAATATCTTACTTTGACACCTTCGTAATTGCATGTGGCGGGACAAGTTACTTCCCAATCACTCCAGGTGTGCGTGTGTTCTGCTTTTACATGTAACGAAAAAGGTAATAGTGCAACCAAACAAAGTAATAACTTTCTACTTTTTTTCATACTTTCCCTCTTTTCTCTTCCTTTATGAAACACAAATGTATAATAGCTTTCCACATTCAGGGAATTTGATTAAAGCCATTTCTGTTCCCTTCTTTTTTAAACGTAAAATCATAACGATCATACTTTCAATCGTAGTTCAATCAGTTTCTTGTAATACCCCGTGATTCTCGCCACCTGCTCGATGGTATATCCGGATTCAATATAGTCATTCAGAATTTCATCCGGCAGTAGCAGTTCCATAGCAAATTTGTTTGCTTCGGATTCATACCCCGCGGTGTTGAATTGGGTTCTTGTGTCCATAAAAATAGCATTGGCATTTTTATGTAGAAACATATGCCCCAGCTCGTGAGCAAGCACAAAACGGCGTTCATTTTCAGAGAGCCTATCATCTAAATAAATTAGGTTGTTCCTCTGGAAATACTGGTAAAAGCCACGAACACCTTCCAACGGGTAATTGACAAGAATAACGTTCATTCCTTTTATCATTTCAAATGGATCTCTGGTCTTATAAAAACGCACCAGCTTATTTACTTTCGCCTTGATATTCATAGGCATCAGTCCTTTTTATACTTCTTGGGAGTGTATTTCTCCTTATTCTTTTTCTTGGCCAGTTCCATACCGATCTGCATGGCAGATAGTATAGATTCGATTGCTTCTGGGCTGGCGGGATCTCCATCAAACATCAGACCTTCCTGGGAGAGAAGCTGCTGTTTGGTCTGATCGAGGATTTTTTCAATATCCTTCTCGTCACGAGCAGTGAGAGAGGAATCATCATTTCTATCTTCAACCAGATCGGCTTTTGAAATGCCGAAGTAATTTGCCATCAGTTCGATTTTATCAATGCGAGGATAAGAATTTCCTTTTACCCAATCTGTGAAAGTTGTATATTTAACTCCTAAAGCTTCACACATTTCTTGCCGTGTCTTATTATATTTTTCCATATAATGGCGGATATTTTTAGCCATTATTTCTTTATTTCCAAGGTTTCCCATATTCATGACCTCCTTATGGTTTGATTATATGGTTATTCCGTAAAAAAATCAAGATAAATTTAAAAAATTACGGAAAAACCGTTGACATTACGATTAAACCGTAGTATAGTGAGCGTAGAAAGAGAAAGGAGGAAAGGAAAGTGCAAAAGGTAAAATCCCGTTTCACGTTAAAAACAGCTCGTGAGATGAAGCGTTATACACAGGAAGAAGCGGCAAAACTTATTGGAGTAAGCGTAGATACGCTCGGAAATTATGAGCGTGGCAAAAGTTATCCAGATATTCCAGTATTACGAAAGATTGAAGAGATTTATGGTGTTCCATATGAACAGCTTATTTTTTTACCCTTGGATTACGATAAAACCGTAAATATTATATAAAATCATGAAAAGGAGTGAAGAAGATTGTTACGTTGATGAAAAAATAGTGGAAAGCTGTGTAAAGGAGGCTTGAGAGATGGACAAGATGGTTTCTGAAATTGATAAAGCCATAGAGAGAAAATATCAGGAAATCAAAGAGAGCGGGAGAGTATACCGTGGGATAAACAAATTCTATGAGGATTTATGTTTTGAAAAAACGTATTTAGCAATGTATGTCAGACGAAAGATGATAGAGCTGGCAGAAGAAAAAGGCGATCTGTAATAAAACAGACCGCCGGAAAATTACTTGGATTCAATACGGACAATAGCTTTTGAATTATAAGCGATGTCAATATTCTGATTTAAGTAGAAAAAATCGCAGTTAGCAAAAGCTTTCAAAATGGATGGAATAAGTCCGTTATGAATATGTTCAGTCATTTCAATAGTGGTATTCACACTAGGAAAATTCAGTTCGTCTTTATCATCGGGCAAGGCTGACAAATATGTGATGGGAGTAATTCGATCACCTGCAGAAAGCTCTAGCGTACTATTGTTTGAAAAGTAAATGATGGCTTTACTCATAATATTCTCCTTTCTTTTGAACTCGGGCATGCCAGTGCCCTGTGAGCAAAGTATAGGAGAGATTCAACAGAAAAGCAAGATAAAGTAGAGAAAAAGAGAATTGAGAAGACCTGTATATGTCAGGAACAGCAGAAAGCCGGGTAATAGATCGACTACTTCAACGTGCCGATCGAGTATTTCCTGGAAGAGAAGAGGTGAGAAAAATGAAGAGAGATGAAATGCTCAAGATTGTTTCTGAATTATTAACTGTCCTGTATGGCAAAAATGTAACGCTGATGGAGGCTGAATCAATAGCCTACATGTTCAATGAGCGGGTTAAGAAAGAAATTGCTGCCGAAGGAGAGCATTATAAGAACACGGGAACTTTTAAAAAAGCCCCTCAGTAAGAGGGACTTAAAAAATTAAGAGCGCAATGCAGACTTGAATACATCCGGAAGAATAATGTCAGCAATTTCCATGATGCTTGTAAGGGATTTGTGACCGGTTTTTTCGGCTACAGCATAAATCTTATCCCATGTGTCTTTTGGCCGAATGGTTTCAAGAAATTGGTGACCTTGGTATGTGAGACGAATTACATCCAATTCGGAAATTTCATCACAGCCGTAGTCAATGACAGCTTTGATAAAGCCTGCTTCTTCCAGCATCACAAGCGTATAAGCGACATCTGGTTTGGTGTATTTCTGCATCTCAGCTGATTCCATGATCTCATTTAGGTCAAGAAAAATAAATTCAAGCTGGTCGTTTAATACAAGCCATTTTTCAAGAGTGAGGAGTGAATCTCGAACACAATTTAAATCCAATTTCATAAATAGCGCTTTCCTTTCTTTCGTACTCGGCTCTGGCGGGAGCCTGTAAGGACAGTATAGGAGAAACAAAAGGAGAAATCAAGAACAGGAGGGATGAGGGTAGTGCGAACGATAATCAAACTGGTTTTAGTCTGCGCAGCACTGGTGGTCAATTTGGTACTTTTGGCTTTCGCGATCTGGCAGGTCAAAAAGGAACCAGATGAAGTGGTGTTTTGGCCGATGATCGTATCGTGGATTGTCACGATAGTCAACATCGTAATCCAGATCGTGCTGTAAAAAACAAGATTGGTAGAAAGGAAGTGGTTAGATGAATGAATTACAGATTTTCAATTCAGAAGAGTTCGGAGAAATCCGGACGGTAAATATTAACGGGGAGCCGTGGTTCGTTGGGAAAGATGTGACAATGGCTTTGGGTTATAAAGATACGTCGGATGCTTTAAAAAAGCATGTTGAATTTGATGATAAGCTGACTCGGCGATTTGCCGACTCAGGTCAGAATCGTGAAATGTATATTATCAACGAATCCGGCTTATATGCCCTTATTTTTGGAAGCAAACTTGATTCGGCTAAGAGATTCAAACACTGGGTAACATCAGAGGTCCTTCCGACAATCCGCAAGACTGGTGGTTACCAGAAGCCTCTGACCCAGCAGGAGATGATGAGGATTCAGCTGGGAATGATTGACGATCATGAAAGCCGGATCGAGAATCTGGAAAATAACATGACAATCGACTATGGTCAACAGATAGTCCTTCAGGATGCTGTCAATAAAACCGTGGTTGAGTGCCTTGGTGGAAAAGGTAGCGAGGCATACCGGGAAATCAGTAAAAAGGTATTTGCCGAGTGCAACCGTGATCTGAAACATCGCTTCCAGGTCAATGCCCGGAACAATGTACCGAAGCTGAGATTTGAGGAAGCCGTGGAGTATGCAAAGAACTGGAGGCCCTGTACGAATACGCAGATTATGATTAAGGACTGCAATGCACAGGCGCGGATGCAGTAGAGGGGAAAAGTTAATGCTGTTATTTTCAAATAATGCAAGAAAAATGCATGGTTTACCACTACGCAGAAAAAGCAATAAAAGAAAGAGGTTTTATACAAGATGTGAGGCGTGGGAAGCAATTTGTACGTTTTTGGATTGGTGCGATCAGTAAGTAACCGGTAATCCATAAACCACATACCCTAAATTAGGAGGTGAGAATCACGAAAAAGCCTACGATTATAAGTAACCTAAAAATCAATGGTGAATGGGTCCGGCAGGAGGATGTTCCACCAGAAGTATTACACAGGATGGTAGAAGAGGTTATGATCCGGGCCGGAGGGAACATTGGCTTTGATGTAACGCCAACCACAAAAGTAAAAACCGCCTAAGGGCGGAGAAGGGAGGACAAGCATGGAAAATATGATGAGAAATGCTGTGACAACACTTGTATCGGTCACGGCAGCAGCCTGGGCGTCGACACAGGGAGATGTCAGCACAGGGTACCGGGTAGCCGGGACAGTTGGAATGTTCATTTTCCTCAAATGGCTGATGCTGGATGCTTGGGATGGTATTCGGGAACTGGTGACGGGAAGGAGAAGAGAAAATGAAAGAAGTAACCATGGAATATGAGGTCTCATTATTAAATGCTGGAGATGTGATCCAGGCCCTGCAGAATGGAATGAGCATGGTCTTAAATCATGACAATAAAAACATCCAGCGAATTACGGGATATGTGAAGTGCCTGAGAAATATGGGGCTGCTGAACGAAAAGATTTCATCTGTGGAACCGGATGTGATTCTTGTGGATAAAGATGCCATAATCCGGGCGTTGGTGGAATACATAAAGAATCCGGATGACGAATGGGCGGAGGGATATAAGCTCTGTCTGCACTATTTAGGCATAATCAAATAAAAAAAGAAGCACCAGTAAGGGCTGGTGCTTCAATGTCCGAAGACGAAAAAACATACAAATACATAATACGCCTTCGGACAGAAAAAGTCAAGAAAAATGCGGGGTTTCGCCCCGTTTCAAGCTCGATACAGCGATTAAACTTAGGATCCGGGGGTGAAAAAATGTACATAGAAAAGACAGTGATATGTGGATCTGTGAGGGAGGTCGAAAAATATCATACGAGCCGTTATAACCAGAAGGGAATCCGGCCAAAGAAAAAAGAGAAGCCGACCAGCGAACAGATGCAGAAAGTCAATGAACGAAACGCGATCAAGAGGCTTCGGCGTCTGATGAATACCAATTTCGGGCCAGGTGATTATCATACAGTTTTGACTTACACGAAGGACCAGCGACCGGATCCGGAAGGGGCAAGGAAATACCTGAAAAAGTTCCTGGGAGATCTTCGGAGGGAATACCGGAAGCGGGAACAGGTGTTGAAATACATCATTGTGACGGAATGGAAAGGGAAATCCATTCATCACCATATCTTACTGAACAATATTTCCGGGACGGACAAGCTGATCCAGAAGCACTGGCCCTATGGCAGACCACATAATACCTGTCTGGACGACTCAGGGAACTATGGAGATCTGGCGGCCTATTTTGTGAAAGAGATTCAGAAGTCCTTTCGGGAAGAAGATAATCCGAACCGTTTGCGCTATAGCTGTAGCCGAAACCTCAAAAAGCCTATAGAAAAAGTGAGGATCATCCGGGCAAATACCTGGAGAGAGGACCCGAAGCCGATAAAAGGCTATGAGCTGGTGAAAGACTCCGTGAAGAGCGGCATCAGCGAAGTGACCGGATATGGCTATCAGTATTATATGCTTCTCAGAGTAGATAAAGAGCAGGAACAGAAAGGGAAGAAACAGAAAAATGAAAGATTACAGCCTTGAGGGCTACATAACAACAACGGCCCGGGGACCGGCTCGGCAGACCGCCCAGTATGGCTGGGTTCTGGAATATGTTGACAGCCGGGGGAACCTCCGGACGAAGGAGGGGTTCGGCGAGGCCGAGGGGACGAAAAATGCGATAAACATTAAGGCTCTCGGAGATATGTTGTCACACCTGCGCCGCCCGTGTCGGGTACATATCCATACAGACTGCCGGTATCTGGAATCTGTATTCAAAAATAACTGGCTGCATTCTTGGAAGGAAAATGACTGGAAAAACAGCACAGGACAAGAGGTTAAGAACAAGGATGGCTGGGAAGTCGTCTGGGAGCTGGCAACAGCTCATGAATTGACCACGGCTTATGATCCGGTACATTCTTACCAGGGATGGATTTTGCGAGAAATCGAAGGGAGGGCAAAAACGTGTCAGATCTAATGTTTCCTAAAACTTCCGGGAAAAAGAAGAGGAAAAAGCATACGAAAAGTATTATGCAGCCAGACCGGGATAAGCATTGCTATCTGTGCATGTTACTCCACGATGATTATCACGAAAAAATTGTGGAGGAGCATCATGTAATCCCAGGGACCTGGGGTCGGCAGAAATCAGAAGAACTGGGCCTGAAAGTATATCTGTGCGTGGAACATCACCGCACTGGCCCGGAGGCCGTCCATCGGAATATAGAGATGAGTCGGATATTACAACAAAAAGTCCAACAAACCTATGAACAGACCCATTCACATGCGGAATGGATGCAGGAGATCGAGCGGAATTATGACATAAAAACAATTTAGGCACGTGGGACTGTCCTAGATGTGGGGTATCATACGAAATAGACTATGACCACTATGACTATTGCCCAAACTGCGGTCGGAAAATAGACTGGAGTGACGAAGATGAAAAATAAGGAGAGAGTAAAATGAAACCATTGAAAGAAATTTTAGGAAAATAAGCGGGAATCCTCGGTAATTTAATTGCCGAGATGAAAGCGAATACTGTGCATATCTGCACATGGTAAATAAGAAATATATGTTCTAAAACAGCTGTATCCAACTTTACAAAGAGAAAATATGTTCGATATCCTATTGCAATATTATTCGCGTTATGATATACTATATGTATGAAAGAAAATCTTAAACATTACCGCACTTGTGTGTGCAATATTAATTACCATATGGTATGGTCAGTAAAATACCGGCGGAAGATATTAAATGCAGAGATTGAAGCATATCTTCAGAAACTGGTACAGGAGATTGCGGAGGATAAGGGATTTACCGTTCATCTGTTTGAATGTGGTGAGGGAGATCATGTCCACTGTTTTGTATCAGCCCCTCCGAAATTATCCATAACTGCGATCGTGAAATACCTGAAGGGAATCACCGGCAGGAAGCTGTTCGAACGTTTTCCGGAAATAAGAAACCAGCTGTGGAAAGGAGAGCTGTGGAATCATTC
>NZ_QSCM01000001.1 GCF_003463065.1 Blautia sp. OF03-15BH | reverse complement strand
ATTGAGCAAGAAGCCCCCACTTCAAAATCAGTGATTTAAGTGGTGGGAGCATGTCACAACAAACAAAAATACAACTCGAGATTGTAGGTGCTATTGATGAAGATTATTGAAGTTGAAGAGAATAAAAAACAATATCTTGATTTGCTCTTATTAGCAGATGAGCAGGAAGATATGGTTGACCGTTATCTTGATAACGGCAAGATGTATGTACTTGATGATAATGGGGTCAAGTGCGAGTGTGTTATAACCGATGAAGAAAATGACATACTTGAGATCAAGAACATTGCGACAGTTCCAGAATATCAAGGGAAAGGTTATGCAAGAACCTTAATTGAGTTTATTGCTAATAATTACAGAGAGCAATACGCCATTCTGCAAGTGGGAACAGGCGATAGCCCACTGACAATACCATTTTATGAAAAGTGTGGTTTTGTCCGTTCGCATATCATATCAAATTTCTTTACAGATAATTACGACCACCCAATCTATGAGAGTGGAATACAGTTGGTAGATATGGTGTATTTGCAAAGACCTTTATAATTTAAATTCAGATTTGTCAACTTGCCCTTTGAGAGAGGAGAAATCCTTTTCTCAAAGGGCTTTTTTGATTTTACGGATATTCGGAAACTACAAGATAAAGCCAAAACTTCGTATACTTTAAGCATAAGGAGGTCGAGGTTTGGCTATGAACAACAGTTTAGCAGAAGTACACCCGGAGCTTATTACGGACTGGTCGGAGAAGAACTTACCGCTTACACTCGATGACATTACTTTCGGTTCAAATCCATTTGTCTAAATGAGTGAAGGGGTTCATTCCGGATCTGAGAGGTGCTTTTTTTCGTATTCAAAAATATATCCCGGCAGTCAACTTCTGTAAAACAGTAATTTTATAGATATCTTATCTGCCACCTGCCATCTGCCGGTGTATGAAATTATAAAAGTAGATTGCGAATCGCTTGTAACTTGCAATCAAACAAGATATAATGAAGAAGAAAGAGGAGGCAAGAAGCTCTGGAACTTGTTGCTGAGTAGTTAACAGATAAATTAGAAGAGGAGAATTTATATGACGTTTTATCAAGAACTACAATTAAATCAGGCAGGATCGAAAAACCTGTTGAAAAAGAGTGAAACCACGAAGGAAAAAATATACCATATGCTGGTATATCTGGTGAAGATAGTTGTCACAATGGCATTTTGTTTTTTATTTGTTACTGTTTTCAGCATCCTGTTTGGAAATGAGAACAGTATTGTTGGTGTGGTAGTTTTATTATGTCTTATGGTATTTCGAAATGCGGATCTGGGAATCCATACCGGACAATCGACAATGCTTTTCGCTTTGTTCTTTGTAATTATGACGGTATGTCCGCATTTGGCAAATCAGCTTTCACCGGTATTTGGAATGCTGTTAAACATTGCTGCACTGGCAGTGTTGATTCTGTTTGGATGCCATAATCCATTCATGTTCAACCAATCTACATTGGTTCTGGGCTATCTGTTATTATATGGCTATGATGTTACAGGAAAAAGTTATCAGATGCGATTGTTCGGAATGGCTTTCGGTGCAGCACTTACCTGCTTTGTATTTTATCGAAATCATAAAAACAGAACTTATAAAAGAACTCTGAAAGATCTGATACAGGAATTTGATATATCTTCTTCCAGGACAAAATGGCAGTTATGTCAAATGATATGTGTACCAGTCGTTCTTTGCATTGCGGAACTTTGCAACATGCCGCGTGCAATGTGGGCTGGTATTGCGGCCATGTCAGCAATCTTGCCATTTATGGAAGATATGCAATACAGAGTTCGTAAAAGAATTGTCGGAAATATTGCAGGTGTTATATGCTTTACTATGTTGTATTTTCTGCTTCCTTCATCCATCTATGCATATATAGGAATTCTTGGTGGGATCGGTGTGGGCTTTTCAGCACAATATGGCTGGCAGGCCGTATTTAATACTTTTGGTGCGCTGGCGATTGCTACGGAGAGTTATGGATTAAAAGGAGCAGTTAGTCTTAGAGTGATTCAGAATGTTTTTGGTGTTGTATTTGCATTCGTATTTTGTGCTATATTTTACTGGTTTATGTCGAAAAAAGAAAAGCGAGGTGACCGTACATGCAGAGTGAAGTAAGTCAGGAAGAAAATTTGAATAGAATTATTACGATTCCTAATCTGCTTTCTTTTTTTCGGCTTTGTCTGATCCCGGTAATGATATGGAGCTATTGTGTAAAGGAAAAGCCTTTGTTAACGGGAGAGATCTTATTGCTATCCGGTCTTACGGATCTCGCTGATGGATATATTGCAAGAAGATTCCATATGATTAGCAATCTGGGAAAAATACTTGATCCGGTTGCTGATAAGCTGACACAGGCAGCAATGCTGATTTGCTTGTTTGTCCGCTTTCCGCATATGCTTCTGTTAATCGTTATAATGGCGGTTAAGGAACTTTATATGGCGGTTAGCGGATGCCTTGTAATACAAAAGACAGGAAAAGTACACGGTGCAGACTGGCATGGAAAAATAGTAACCTTTTTATTATATGGAACAGCAGCGGTGCATATTATATGGCTCCACATTACACCGATGGTATCAGATCTGTTGATTGGTTTGTGTGCTATCATGATGGTCGTATCGGTTGTTCTGTACATTATCCAGAATACCAGGACTTTTAAAGAAGTTTGATCAAACTTCACTGAGAACGTTTGCTTGTCTTTTGGCTTCATCGGATACCTTTCATGGTGTACGTGAAGGCACTGTCATTGCGGCACTTCTGGTTGGATTTATTGGCAGAGTTTTCAGCAAGAAGCATCAAGCCGAAAAGAGCGCAGCATTCAGTTTTCTTTCAAGGATGGATTTTGTGTAATAAAAGAAAGCAGGCGGGAGAAATTCCGGCCTGCTTTTCTGTACTCAAAGATAAAAACAGATAACTGCTTACTGATTATCTTTTAAATATTCTTTTAATGCAGCTGCAAGCTGATCCGGGCAGGATGTTGGCTTAGCTCCGCATTTGATGCCTTCGATGCGTGAAATCGCTTCGTGAATATCCATGCCCTCAACGAGACGGCCAATACCCTGTAAGTTACCGTTACATCCAGCAGTGAATTGTACATTATGAATGTGTCCTGCCTCATCCACCTCTAAGTGGATATTTTTAGAACAGACTCCCTTTGGTGTGAATTCCATGAGTAAACCTCCCTTATATTGATTTGTCTTTGTGAAACGGATGTTCCTGTGATCCGTTTTGTTGGCCGCGAATAACCAAATGATTGTCTTACAGAGCTTCTGCTGATTGTTTCTGACAATAAAAGCAGAAGCCTTTTTTCGCTTTATTAAATTGCTTCACTGATTATAGCATAGCCTTATAAGAAATGCTAGAGTGAGTTTGAAATTATATGTGAAATGATCAGTGAGTAAAGCGGACATAAGCATCCCCCTCACCCGCCGCTTAGTGCTCCGCGCACTTGAAGCGGGGGAATGCTTATCTGCGTTCAAAACAACACGATAAGCTGCTATCAATTTACCAAATTAAAGAGAAAAAATTGGTAAACATTTTGTTCTGAACACTGTTCAAAATAAAAATATTTGGAAATTTAGACAAAAATATTTGTGCAAAATGGTTATATATGGTATTATATAGCAATGGTAAGCACGGTGAGCAAAAATATTAAACATATGTAATTACTAGGAATTGAAAAATGCAGGATAGGAGAGGGAAAATGCAAAAGTCAGAAGAGAAGTATGGCGCATATGTCCAGATCTTGAAAGAAGAACTGGTGCCGGCAATGGGCTGTACAGAACCGATTGCGCTTGCTTATGCAGCGGCAAAAGCGAGAGAAGTGCTTGGTGAAATGCCTGATAAGGTAGTGATCGAAGCGAGCGGAAGTATTATTAAAAACGTAAAATCCGTAATTGTTCCGAATACGGATCATTTGAAGGGAATTCCGGCTGCTGCTACAGCAGGAATCATAGCTGGTAGAGCAGAAAAAGAACTGGAAGTGATCGCTTCCGTAACACCAGAGGACTGTGCGAAGATGAAAGAATTTCTGGCGCAGATTCCGATCGAGGTAAAACATGTAGACAATGGTCTTACATTTGAAATTGGTGTGACAGTTTTTAGTGGAGAATCCTATGCAAAGGTTCGCATTGTCAACTATCATACCAATATTGTCCTTATTGAGAAGAACGGAGAGAAATTACTGGAAATAAAAGTAGAAGGTGAAAATGAAGAAGGTCTTACAGACCGTTCCATTCTTGATATGAAGAGTATCTGGGATTTTGTAAACACCGTAGATATTGCGGATATCTATGATGTATTACATCGGCAGATCGAATACAATACAGCAATTTCTGAAGAGGGATTAAGAGGTAATTACGGTGCAAATATCGGAAGCGTGCTTCTGGATATGGAAGGCACCAATATCCGAACAAGAGCAAAAGCGAAAGCTGCAGCCGGTTCCGATGCGCGTATGAACGGCTGTGAACTTCCGGTTATCATCAACTCTGGAAGCGGTAACCAGGGAATGACCTGTTCTCTTCCGGTAATCGAGTATGCAAAAGAATTAAAGGTTTCTGAAGAAAAATTATACCGGGCACTGGCATTATCCAACCTGATTGCCATTCATCAGAAGACAGGTATCGGCAGATTAAGCGCCTATTGCGGAGCGGTATGTGCAGGCGCGGCAGCAGGAACAGGAATCGCTTATCTGTGCGGAGGCGGTTACGCAGAAGTGACGCATACGGTTGTAAATGCACTTGCGATCACATCCGGTATCGTCTGTGACGGTGCGAAAGCATCCTGTGCTGCGAAGATCGCAGCAGCAGTAGATGCAGGAATCCTCGGATATAATATGTACATCCGTGGACAGCAGTTCCGTGCAGGAGACGGTATTGTTACAAAGGGTGCTGATGAGACGATCCGTAATGTGGGACGTCTTGGAAAAGACGGTATGAAAGAAACAAACGATGAGATCATCAGCATTATGGTTCATGACAGATGTTAAAGCACAAAGCAAAAGAGGTGTAGCGGTGAATAAAGAAAAGTTAGGCAGTACATTTGCCAGAATGCATCGTAATTCGCAGTATCGCGTTTGTCTTTGGGTGTTAGGATTCTTTACCATGCTAGAGCGTGTCTGAAAAATAAAAATTGCACAAAACGCATGTTTTATTTCCCTTTTGCATGTGGTAGCAACCGGTGTTCGTGTTGGTGCAGAGGATGTACAGTTCTCCTTGACAAGAGCAGCAGATCAGAAGAGTGTTGCCCTTCACAAAACATACAACCTTCATAACCACATGAAAGAGATCAGCATTTTAGAGGATCTGGACGAACTGAAGAATGTAAAAGATTCTGATTCAGGAAAACCGATCATCGAAACCTTATCTGCTGGTCTTGACAAAGAGGTTACTGCATTAACCGCTGATAAAACAAAAGCAGACAATGCAAATGGTGTATATCAGGTAGTAAAAGTTACCACAAACGAGCCGTTCCCGCAGGTATTAAATTACCTTGCTCATCAGTCTGCAGGTATCTTAAATAAAGAGGCTGTTACTGAGATGAACTCCAAATTTGATGTTGAAACCTATGATGCTACCAAAGATGTATGCTATGGTGACGCTGCAAACATCAAATCCGGAAACAACCACCTCTGGATGTTCGGTCCTTACGCACTGGTATCTTATGATGATTATCAGGTAGTTTTCGAGAAAAACCCGGGCTACATGGCTGGAACAGAGCATGAGGCAAAGATTTCCAATCTTGCGATCAAATTTGTTAAAGATGCAACCGCACAGACCTCTTCTTTCCGTGCAAACGAGATTGATATTCTTGACTTTGTAAATACAAATGATGTTGCAACACTGGAAGGAAACGAAGATTACAAGGTTTACAAATATGTAAGACATGCGGCAAACTTTGCTAAATTCAATATGAAAGACGGTAACATTTTTACAAGTGAGAACTTAAGAAAAGCAGTTTTCAATGCAATCAACCAGGAAGAGTTTATCGCATACCACAACGGTATCGTTATTCCTCTGTATTCTCCGTTCTCAACAATCATTAAGACTGGAAATGAGCACAAACAGGATCTTGAAAAATCTGCTGAATATTTAGATGCATATCTGAATGAGGCATAATAGCAATTTCTGAAGCGTTATGAAAATGCTCCGGGAATGTCCATGAATCGGTGGACTTCCCGGAGCATTTTTGTATGCAAATCTGGGAGAAAATAAGGGTGAATTATAAACAGTCTATTGTAGTTCCAGCAGCGGATGTGATATGATCAGTATATCTACTGGAAGACAATTGAATTTGGAGGGAATATTTATGGGAAAAGAAATCAAACGCATTTTATATGGGGGAGATTATAACCCCAATCAGTGGCCGAGAGAAGTATGGAAGGAAGATATGCGAATCTTTCGGGATGCCCGTATCAACAGTGCTACCATCAATGTGTTTTCCTGGGCAAAAATTCAGCCTTCCGAGGAAAAATATGATTTTTCGGAACTGGATGAGATTGTCAAGATGCTGAGCGAGGAGGATTACGATATTGTTCTTGCTACTTCCACCGGAGCTGTTCCTGCATGGATGGCAAGAAAATATCCGGAGGTAGAACGTACGGATTTTGACGGGAAGCATCATAAATTCGGGCAGCGCCATAATGCCTGTCCAAATTCTGAGATTTTCCGGAAATACTCCGCAGCTCTGGCAGCGAAGCTTGCAGAACGATATGCTTCCAACCCTCATGTGAAATGCTGGCATGTAAGCAATGAATACGGCGGAACCTGCTATTGTGAAAACTGTGAGAAGGCTTTCCGCGTATGGCTGCGAAAAAAATATGGCACACTGGATGCAGTGAACCAAGCCTGGAATACAGAATTCTGGGGACATACGTTCTATGACTGGGAAGAAATCGTAGCACCGAATGCTTTGGGTGAGGGTCTCTGGGATGGACGAAGTGCCTTTGCCGGCATGTCCATCGACTATAAGAGGTTCAATTCTGACAGCATGCTGCAGAATTACATGGATGAGCGTGATGCGATCCGAAAATATGATAAAGAAGCGGTTATTACCACCAACCTTATGGGGACGTATAAAGAACTGGATTATTTCAAATGGGCAAAAGAAATGGACATCGTTTCCTGGGATAACTATCCGGCTTACAATACGCCGTGGAGCCTGACTGCCATGCGCCATGATCTCATGCGCGGACTGAAGGATGCTCCTTTTCTTTTGATGGAACAGACTCCGAGCCAGCAGAACTGGCAGCCTTATAATTCCCTGAAACGTCCGGGGCAGATGAGGGCACAGAGTTACCAGACCATTGCTCACGGAGCCGATAGTATTCAGTTTTTCCAGCTCAGAAGAAGTGTCGGTGCCTGTGAAAAGTTCCACGGGGCTGTGATCAGTCATGCGGGAACAGAGGCTACCAGAGTCTTCCGGGAGGTTCAGGAGCTGGGAAAAGAGCTGGAGAGATTGAGCGATCTGATCCCGGGCAGCCGGAATGAGTCACAGGTGGGGATCGTGTTTGACTGGGATAATTACTGGGGACTGGAATATACCAGCGGACCTTCTGTGGATCTTCGTTATGAGGAACAGATCCATTCTTATTATGAGTATTTTTATGAGAAAAATATTTCTGTGGATATGATTCCTGTCGATGGTGATTTCAGTCGTTACAAGATGATCGTGGCACCTGTTTTGTATATGGTAAAGGAAGGGATGAAGGAAGCGCTGGAAGCGTTCGTCAGAGAAGGAGGTGTTCTGGTGACGACTTACATGAGCGGCATCGTGGATCAGTCGGATAATGTGTATCTTGGCGGTTATCCGGGACCTTTACGGGAACTGGCAGGTCTTTGGGTAGAAGAGATCGACGCGCTGGCACCGGAGCAGAAAAACGGAGTGAAACTGGTGGACGGAACGAACTGTTCCTGTAATCTGGTCTGTGAACGGATGCATCTGGAAGGAGCAGAAGCCCTGGGGGTTTATGAAGAGGATTTCTATGCGGGAGAACCGGCGGCAGCGCGGAATTGTTTTGGAAAAGGCCGTGTCTACTACATTGGTACCCAGCTGGAGAAAAACGGAAAAGCGCATATCCTGAATATGGCTGCCAAAGATGCAGCTGTGGAGAGTATCGTTGCAGACAGTGCGGGACTTGAAATTACCTGTCGGAAACAGGGGGAAAAGACATTTTGTTTTGTGATGAACTTCAAAGAGGAAGAACGGAAGCTTCCGGCTGTATTTGCAGGAAAAACCGATCTTTTGAAGGGAAATGTACTGACGGAAACGATGACTCTTAAAAAGTATGATGTTTTTCTCGTTGAAATTTAAGGAATAAACAGCTCGTGTTTCAGCGGAATTTCAAATGTGGAAACGTTTTGAAAAAGAAGTCCGGAAAAGAAGAATCCGGGCTTCTTTTTTTGTACAGCCTGTGTTAGAATGGAGGACAGACAGCGGGAGGGAAAAAGATGAAGGTGTTTTTGGGGATTTCTTTGTATCTGTTGGATATTCCTGTGATTCTGTGGTTGTATTACAGATGCCTAGAAAAAGAAAAAGAGGTCTGGAGAAGGGGCAGATATCCACTTCTTGTTTTGCATGGAGCTGCAGGGATTTTCGGCTTTTTAAACAGTCTTGGGATCGGACCGGAAGGCTTCTTTTTCGCCTGCTGGATCCTGACTCTTTTGCTTGCAGAAGAATTTTTCTTTCTCGCGTGGATCCTCTGGGGAGAAAAGAGCAGGCAGATTTTTGGAAAGAGCCTGATTTTTATCAGCACTTTTCGCGGGCTTGTTGTCGGGGGAACCTTTCTGACGGAGACACTTTCCAGAAAACGGCTTGACAGGATCCCTCTGGATGTGGATGAGCTGCCGGTTGTTGCTGCTGCCATATTGCTCACGGTTCTGGTGTTTTTCCTGGATGCCTGGATCCTAAACAGGAATTTTTACGAGAAACTTCCGAAGAGGGCATGCAGTGTTTTTACCGGAGGGCTGGCGATCGGACTTACAGGAATGGGGCTTTTTCTTCTGGATCAAAGTGAATGGGACGGCTTTCTCCTGGCAGTTACCTGCAGTTATCTGCTTGGAGGTGCTTTTTCACTGCTCTGTGTGCAGAAGCGGAGGCTCCGGGGAGAACGGTATTATTTCCGCCAGCAGAAGCGTGTGCTGGAGGATTATTCTCTTGCACTGGAGAGACAGAATCTTATGGTGCGTCAGCTGAGTCAGGATGTAGATGAATATCTTTCCGACATGAAACGGCTGGCACTGACCGGCAGGGAAAAGGAGATGGATGAGGCTTCCTGGAAGCTTCAGCAGGAATACGGGAAGCTGGCCTTTGTAGAGTATTCCGGAAACTGTGCGGTGAATGCACTTTTACAGAGAAAACTGGAGTTCTGCCGGGCTAGAAAGATCCGGGTACAGGTGGATCTTGCCCAGTTTGACAGCGGCTTTGTGGAAAACACAGACTGGCTGGGGATCTTCATTGCTCTTTTTGACCATGCGGTGGATAACTGTCTGGATATGGAACCCGGCCGGCCCCGTTTTATCCGTGTGAAAGCGAAATGTGCCTATGGCTTTGAAGTCCTTGTTTTCCAGAACTCCAGACAAGATTCCTTAAAAAGCCGAAAAAGAAGGAAAAGTGCCGGGGGAAGCACGTACAAATATGGAGAAGGAATGTATCTGCTGGAAAAGATCGTGGAAAAATACGGTGGAAGTGTGATCTGTCAGGAGGGACCGGATACGTTCCAGACAACGATCTCCCTTCAGGTGAAAGAAAAGAGACAAAACTATTAATGTAGAAAAAGAGGGTAGTAAGATGAACATTTTTGACATTCTCGGTCCTGTGATGGTAGGACCGTCCAGTTCCCATACGGCGGGAGCTGCAAGGATCGGACTGATGACGAGAAAGCTTCTCGGCGCGGAGCCTGTGGAGGCGGACATCCGTATGTATGGCTCTTTTGCAGCTACAGGAAAAGGTCATGGAACAGATAAAGCCATCATTGCCGGACTTCTTGGCATGGAGCCGGATGACATGCGGATCCCGGACAGTTTTTCTATTGCAGAAAAAGAAGGTCTGAAGTTTACTTTCGGGACTGCGGATCTGAAGGGGGCCCATCCCAATTCTGTGGTACTTTACGTGAAAGGAAAGAATGGACGGGAACGGAAAGTTCAGGCCTGTTCTCTGGGAGGCGGCCGGATCATGATCAATGAGCTGGACGGGATCGAACTCAACTGTACCTGTGAAATGCCGACCATTGTGGTCAATCATGTGGATCTGCCCGGACGTGTGGCAGAAGTGACGACAATGCTCTCCATGCTTTCCATCAATATTGCAACGATGTCTGTTTACCGTGACCGGAGAGGCGGAAGGGCAGTTATGGTTGTGGAGCTGGATCAGGAGATTGATGAGAGTGTGCTCAACATCCTTCAGAACCTGAAGGGGATCGTGAAGGTGACATATATCAGTACAGGGGGGAAATAAACATGGCTTTTACATCACTGCAGGAGATCCTGGATACCTGCGAAAAAGAAAAGATCCCGTTCTGGGAGGCAGTTCTTGCTGATGACCTCAATGAGCGGGTGGTTACCCGGGAAGATTCCCGCAAACAGATGGCCGGTCTCTGGAAGGCCATGTGGGAGGCGGCTGAAAGTTATGAAGAAAACGAAAGATCACGGAGCGGGCTTGTAGGCGGCCAGGGCGGTATTATGGAAAAATATCTGGCGGAGAAGGAACCCTTAAGCGGAGCCTTTGCAGGCCAGGTGATCGTTGAGGCACTCAAAATGGGCGAGTGCAACGCATGTATGAAACGGATCGTGGCGGCTCCTACAGCAGGGGCCTGCGGCGTGATGCCGGCTGTCCTTGTTCCTTATGTGAAAAAATATGAGCCAGAAGAGGAGAAGGTTCTGGATGCTCTTTATACGGCGGCAGGAATCGGTCAGGTGATCGCGGCCAGAGCCTACATCGCCGGAGCCAGCGGCGGCTGTCAGGCAGAAATCGGTACAGCCAGTGCCATGGCAGCAGGCGCTCTTGTAGCTCTTCATGGAGGCAGTGGAAAAGCGATCGTTCATGCAGCAGCCATGGCGATCAAAAATCTTCTCGGGCTGGTCTGTGACCCGGTAGCCGGTCTTGTGGAGGTTCCCTGTGTGAAGCGTAATGTGGTGGGAGCCATGAATGCCCTGTCCTCTGCGGATATGGCTCTGGCCGGTATTGAAAGCCGGATCCCGCCTGATCAGGTCGTTGATGCCATGAAAGAAGTGGGTGACCAGATGAATGCCAGCCTGAAAGAAACAGGGATCGGAGGCCTTGCAGGAACTCCCTTCGGCAAAGAAGTGGCGGAAAATTTCTTGGGTAAATAAGCAGGCTGCTAAAAAATAAAGAAAAGACTTGACTTCTCCGTATTGTCTGTGATAAGATAGACGAGCGAATGGAAGTAGGTCTTTTTTTTATGCCTAAAAAACATCGAACAGCAAATGAAATTTAAGAAGGCGAGGTGGAGGTTGTGCGCGTAAAGATCACATTGGCATGCACTGAGTGTAAACAGAGAAACTACAATACGATGAAGGATAAGAAAGCTCATCCCGAACGTATGGAGACTAAGAAGTACTGCAGATTCTGCAAGACTCACACTTTACACAAAGAAACCAAGTAATTTCCGGTAGGAACTACGCAAGGGAGTGAATGATATGGGAGATTCTGCTAAGGCTGAGAAGACGAAGACCAAAGCTCCGAAAAAGAGCTGGATCAACGGTCTGAAATCTGAGTTTCGAAAAATCATTTGGCCGGACAAAACAGAGCTCGGTAAAGAGACTGTTGCTGTCGCAGTTGTTTCTATCTTACTTGGTGTATTGATCGCCGTCGTTGACTTTGTGGTACAATACGGTATTGATTTCTTAGTGAAATAATAAGGACAAGGGTGAAGATATGGCAGAAGCAAACTGGTATGTAGTTCATACTTATTCAGGGTATGAAAACAAGGTAAAGGCCAACATTGAAAAAACCATCGAGAACCGTCATCTGGAAGATCAGATTCTGGAGGTTCGTGTACCCATGGAGGATGTTGTGGAAGTACGCAACGGAGTGAAAAAACAGGTTCAGAGAAAACTGTTTCCGGGCTATGTGCTTCTTAACATGGTTATGAACGATGACACATGGTATGTGGTTAGAAATACCCGCGGTGTTACCGGATTCGTTGGTCCTGGATCAAAGCCGGTTCCGCTGACCGAAGAGGAAATGCAGCCGCTGGGCATTCAGCCCGGGGAACTGGAAGTGGACTTCCAGGAAGGCGATTCCGTCACAATTACCGGTGGTATCTGGAAAGATACTGTCGGCATCATCCAGAGTATGAACCACAGCAAACAGATGGTTACCATCAATGTAGAATTGTTTGGTCGTGATACGCCGGTGGAGATTGCGTTCACCGACGTGAAAAAGTTGTAACAGGTAAATTCCGAAAGTGATTCGCACTTTCGTGAAGTGGGAGGGAAACCCCCGACAATACCACATAGGAGGTGCCTAAAATGGCAAAAAAAGTAACAGGTTATATTAAATTACAGATCCCGGCTGGAAAGGCTACCCCGGCTCCGCCAGTAGGTCCTGCGCTGGGTCAGCATGGTGTAAATATCGTTCAGTTTACAAAAGAGTTCAATGCAAGAACCGCTGACAAGGGCGATCTGATCATCCCCGTTGTCATCACTGTATATGCGGACAGAAGCTTCAGCTTCATCACCAAGACCCCGCCTGCAGCAGTTCTGCTGAAGAAAGCCTGCAACCTGAAATCCGGTTCCGGAGTTCCTAACAAGACCAAAGTTGCTACCATCTCTAAAGATAAGATCCGTGAGATCGCTGAGATGAAGATGCCGGACCTGAATGCTGCTAACATCGAGAGTGCTATGAGCATGATCGCTGGTACCGCACGCAGCATGGGTATCACTGTAGAGGACTGATCTTAGTTTGTGATGCTGCCGCGGAATGCGGACAGCAGAGAAAATCGATTGTAGACAATAACGATACGTGGGAGGGATATTCCCGCAAACACCACCAGGAGGTAATTTAGTATGAACAGAGGAAAGAAATACGTAGAGGCTGCTAAAGCGGTCGACCGCGCAACCCTTTACGATACCGACGAAGCAGTTGCTTTAGTGAAAAAAGTAGCAGTTGCAAAATTTGACGAGACCATCGAGGCTCATATCAGAACCGGATGTGACGGACGTCACGCTGACCAGCAGATCCGTGGTGCAGTTGTACTGCCGCACGGAACCGGTAAAACCGTTCGTGTCCTGGTATTCGCAAAGAATGCCAAAGCTGAGGAAGCAAAAGCTGCAGGCGCTGAGTTTGTAGGCGCTGAGGAGCTGGTTCCGAAGATCCAGAACGAAGGCTGGCTGGATTTCGACGTAGTAGTAGCTACTCCGGATATGATGGGCGTTGTTGGACGTCTCGGTCGTGTTCTCGGACCCAAAGGCTTAATGCCGAACCCGAAAGCCGGTACCGTAACCATGGACGTAACCAAAGCCGTTCAGGACATCAAAGCCGGTAAGATCGAGTACAGACTTGACAAGACCAATATCATTCATGTGCCCATCGGAAAAGCTTCCTTTACCGAAGAGCAGTTACGCGACAACTTCCAGACGCTTATGGATGCAATTATCAAAGCTCGTCCCAGCACCCTGAAAGGTCAGTACCTGAAGAGTGTTACCATCGCTCCGACCATGGGACCGGGCGTAAAACTGAATACCGCTAAATTTGCATAAGATTCAGCGAAAGATGAGCCGCTTTCCAGTTTACTGGGAAGCGGCTTTTTTTGCTCAGAGTCACCTCCAAAATGCTGCGCATTTTGGAGGTGCAGCGTATCCGCCAAATAGATTTTCTTGAGAAAGCGTTCATTCATGCAGGCAGACTCACGCTTTCTCAAAAAAATCTGCATGACTCTGAACAATTTCAAAAAAGTGCTTGACATACCCGGTACCGTGTACTATAATGCAATAGAAAACTGCCGAAGACAGCAGGTGCCGCAAGGCATAAGGATGAAAACGCCTGCCGAGGAGAGTTGATTGTATGATTGACTTTAATCCTCTCTGGTATCAGGGAGGTTTTTTTACGGCGGTACACCCGACCGAGAGGTCAGGATCATGCAGTTTTCAAACTGCACAAAATCTATAAGGAGGTGCACCAATCATGGCAAAAGTAGAACTGAAGAAACCGGTTGTTGAAGAGATCAGCAGCAAGATCCAGGGCGCACAGTCTGTTGTGCTTGCTACTTACAGCGGAATCACCGTTGAGCAGGATACCGCTCTTCGTAAAGAGATGAGAGAAGCTGGCGTTGAGTACAAGGTTTACAAAAACACAATGATGAACTTTGCATTCAAAGGAACTGCTTGTGAAGAGCTCTGCAAACATCTGGATGGACCGAACGCACTTGCAATCTCTAAAGATGATGCAACTGCTCCGGCAAGAATCCTTGCAAAATATGCAAAAGATGTAAAAGCTGTTAAACTGGTAGCTGGTGTCGTAGAGGATAAATACTACGATGAGGCTGGTATCAAAGCTCTGGCTGATATCCCGGCAAGAGAGGTACTTCTTGGAAGACTTCTTGGAAGTATGCAGTCTCCGATTGCAAACTTTGCTCGTGTTATTAAACAGATCGCTGAGAAAGACGGCGAAGCTTCCGCAGAGGCTTAATTATCTGCAAGTAAATGGGATTGTCTGATCGTCAGACCGTATAAAATACCATATTTATAGGAGGAAAATAAAATGGCAAAATTAACTACCGCAGAATTTATCGATGCGATTAAAGAGTTATCTGTACTTGAGCTGAACGACCTGGTAAAAGCTTGTGAGGAAGAGTTCGGCGTATCTGCAGCAGCAGGTGTTGTTGTAGCAGCAGCTGGCGCTGGCGCAGCTGAGGCTGAGGAGAAAACTGAGTTCGACGTTGAGCTGACCGAGGTTGGCCCGAACAAAGTTAAAGTTATCAAAGTAGTTCGTGAGGCTACTGGTCTTGGTCTGAAAGAGGCTAAAGAGGTAGTTGACGGCGCTCCGAAGGTAGTAAAAGAGGGCGTTTCCAAAGCAGAGGCTGAGGAGATGAAGACCAAACTTGAGGCTGAGGGAGCAAAAGTTACCCTGAAATAATTTTTCAAAAGCTGAAAGTTCAGGCGGCTATGGAGCGATCCATGGCCGCTTTTTACTTTGATTCAGAACAAATCATCATGACAGGAGGAAAAGACAATGACGATCGAAGAATTGAGAAAAGATATGGTAGCAGCGATGAAGGCAAAGGATAAAGAGAGAAAAGAAGCAATCTCTTCCCTCGTTTCAGCAGCGAAGAAAGCCGGTATTGATGCAGGCTGCCGGGATGATATTCCGGAGAGCATGGTAGATCAGGTGATCTTAAAGGAACTGAAAACGGTGAAAGAGCAGATCGATACCTGTCCTGCAGCAAGAGAAGATCTGAAAGCAGAATATCAGTTCCGCTATGATGTGATCAGCAAGTACGCTCCCCAGCAGCTTTCTCCTGAAGAGGTGAAAAAGATCATCGAGGAAAAATTTGCTGATGTTGTTGCCACCAAAAACAAAGGCGCCATCATGAAAGCCGTTATGGGGGAACTGAAAGGCAAGGCAGATGGAAAAGTCATCAATCAGGTGGTAGGAGAGCTTTGTAAATAACGGTAACTGATCAAAAGAAAAAAGAACTTGACATTGATTTTTTTTTGTGATACAGTAAACAATGCACTATTGTGTAGGAGTATACCCAGACGGGATAAGTATGCCCAAAAATGGGAGATTCAATTTGATATTTTATATATAGAAAGAACAGGGGTGAAACGTCAATGGAGAAAAACAGAATACGTCCAGTGAAGAGTGACAAAAGCTTCCGTATGAGTTATTCCAGACAGAAAGAGGTACTTGAAATGCCGAACCTCATTGAGGTTCAGAAGGATTCCTACAAGTGGTTTCTTGATGAAGGAATGAAGGAAGTTTTTGACGACATCTCTCCGATCGAGGACTATAGTGGAAAGCTCAGCCTGGAATTTGTGGACTTTACTTTGTGCGAAGATGATGTGAAATACTCTATTGAAGAGTGCAAGGAGCGGGATGCCACATATGCAGCTCCGCTGAAAGTCCGTGTACGTCTTCATAACAGAGAAAACGGCGAAGTAAGCGAACATGAAATTTTTATGGGTGATCTTCCCATTATGACTGACACGGGTACCTTTGTGATCAACGGCGCTGAGCGTGTAATCGTCAGCCAGCTGGTTCGTTCACCGGGTATCTATTACGGAATTGCACACGATAAATTAGGAAAAGAACTGTATTCCTGTACAGTTATTCCGAACCGTGGTGCATGGCTGGAATATGAGACAGACTCCAATGACATTTTCTATGTACGTGTAGACCGTACAAGAAAAGTTCCCATCACTGTTTTGATCCGTGCTCTCGGTTTTGGCACCAATCCGGAGATCATTGAGCTCTTCGGTGAGGAACCCAAGATCCTGGCCAGCCTGACAAAGGATACGGCCACCAACTACCAGGAAGGTCTTCTGGAACTCTATAAGAAGATACGTCCCGGTGAGCCGCTGGCAGTAGAGAGTGCAGAAAGTCTGATCACCAGCATGTTCTTCGACCCCAGAAGATATGATCTGGCAAAGGTTGGACGTTATAAATTTAATAAAAAACTTCATCTCCGCAACCGTATCTGCGGACATAAGCTGGCAGAGGATGTTATCGACACCACTACCGGAGAGATCCTGGCAGAGGCTGGCTGTGAAGTAGACCGTGATCTGGCTGACAAGATCCAGAATGCAGCCGTTCCTTATCTCTGGATCGAAGGAGAAGAGCGTAATATCAAGGTGATTTCCAACCTGATGGTTGACCTTAGAAGCTTTGTGGATGTGGATCCGGAAGAGCTTGGGGTTACAGAATCAGTATATTACCCTGTCCTTGAAAAAATTCTGGAAGAAAATGACGATCTGGATTCTATTAAAGAAGCGATCCATGACAGCATCCATGAGCTGATCCCGAAGCATATCACGAAAGAGGATATCATTGCTTCCATCAACTACAACATGCATCTGGAATATGGCATCGGAAATGACGACGATATCGACCATCTGGGCAACCGTCGTATCCGTTCCGTAGGTGAGCTGCTTCAGAACCAGTACCGCATCGGTCTTTCCAGACTGGAGAGAGTGGTTCGTGAGCGTATGACCACGCAGGATCAGGATAACATTTCTCCGCAGTCCCTGATCAATATCAAGCCGGTTACTGCAGCTGTCAAAGA
Source organism: Blautia sp. OF03-15BH (assembly GCF_003463065.1). Taxonomy (GTDB): domain Bacteria; phylum Bacillota; class Clostridia; order Lachnospirales; family Lachnospiraceae; genus Limivivens. Next base: position 627,280 of record NZ_QSCM01000001.1, on the reverse strand, counting down.
GTTCTTCGGATCCTCACAGCTGTCTCAGTTCATGGACCAGAACAACCCGCTTGGTGAGCTGACACATAAGAGACGTCTTTCCGCACTTGGTCCTGGTGGTCTGTCCCGAGACAGAGCCGGATTCGAGGTTCGAGACGTACACTATTCCCATTACGGAAGAATGTGCCCCATTGAGACACCTGAGGGACCGAACATCGGTCTGATCAACTCTCTTGCATGTTATGCAAGAATCAACCAGTATGGTTTCGTAGAGGCTCCTTACCGTAAGATCGACAAAACAGATCCGAACAATCCCCGTGTTACCGAGGATGTTGTATACATGACTGCTGATGAGGAAGATAACTATCATGTAGCACAGGCAAATACGCCGCTGGATGAGGAAGGTCATTTCATCCAGAAGAACGTATCCGGTCGTTACCGTGAGGAGACGCAGGAATACGAGCGTAAGATGTTTGACTACATGGATGTCTCCCCGAAAATGGTGTTCTCTGTGGCAACGGCTCTGATCCCGTTCCTGGAGAACGATGACGCGAACCGTGCGCTGATGGGATCCAACATGCAGCGTCAGGCAGTGCCGCTTCTGACTACCGAGGCACCTGTAGTAGGTACCGGTATGGAAGTAAAGGCAGCCGTTGACTCCGGTGTCTGCGTTGTTGCAAAGAATGACGGTGTGGTAGAGCGTTCTACTTCCAAAGAGATCATTGTCAAGAGAGAAGACGGAAACAAAGATACCTATCATCTGACAAAGTTCTCACGAAGCAACCAGAGCAACTGCTACAACCAGAGACCGATCGTATTCAAAGGCGAGAAGGTCAGAAAAGGACAGGTAATCGCAGATGGTCCTTCCACGAACAACGGAGAGCTTGCTCTTGGTAAGAACCCGCTGATCGGCTTCATGACCTGGGAAGGTTATAACTACGAGGATGCTGTTCTTTTAAGTGAAAGACTTGTTATGAACGATGTCTATACATCCGTTCATATTGATGAATATGAGGCAGAGGCCCGTGACACCAAGCTCGGACCGGAAGAGATCACCCGTGATGTTCCGGGTGTCGGTGATGAGGCTCTGAAGGATCTGGATGAACGTGGAATCATCCGTATCGGTGCAGAGGTTCGTGCCGGTGATATCCTGGTCGGTAAAGTGACTCCGAAGGGAGAAACCGAGCTGAGTGCAGAGGAGCGTCTCTTAAGAGCGATCTTCGGTGAGAAGGCCCGTGAGGTACGTGATACTTCTCTGAAGGTTCCGCATGGTGCATACGGTATCGTTGTGGATGCCAAAGTATTCACCAGAGAGAACGGTGATGAGCTTCCTCCGGGAGTGAATCAGTCCGTAAGAATTTATATTGCACAGAAACGTAAGATTTCCGTCGGCGACAAAATGGCAGGCCGTCATGGTAACAAGGGTGTGGTTTCCCGTGTACTCCCTGTGGAAGATATGCCTTTCCTGCCTAACGGACGTCCGCTGGATATCGTTCTAAACCCCCTTGGTGTGCCGTCACGAATGAATATCGGACAGGTGCTGGAGATTCATTTAAGCCTTGCTGCAAAAGCGCTGGGCTTCAATATCGCCACACCGGTATTCGATGGCGCAAATGAGGTGGATATCATGGATACCCTGGATCTGGCAAACGATTACGTAAACCTGTCCTGGGAAGAATTCAAAGAGAAACACGAGGAAGAGCTGCTTCCGGAGGTTATGGATTATCTCTATGAGAACAGAGATCACCGGGAGCTCTGGAAGGGTGTTCCGCTTTCCAGAGATGGTAAGGTAAGACTTCGTGATGGTCGTACCGGTGAGTATTTCGACAGCCCGGTAACCATCGGACACATGCATTACCTGAAGCTGCATCATCTGGTAGACGATAAGATCCACGCACGTTCCACCGGCCCGTACTCCCTGGTTACCCAGCAGCCTCTGGGTGGTAAGGCTCAGTTCGGAGGACAGCGTTTCGGAGAGATGGAGGTTTGGGCTCTTGAGGCATACGGTGCATCCTACACCCTGCAGGAGATCCTGACCGTGAAATCCGATGATGTGATCGGACGTGTGAAGACCTACGAAGCTATCATCAAGGGAGAGAATATCCCGGCTCCTGGTATCCCCGAGTCCTTTAAGGTTCTGCTGAAAGAGCTGCAGTCTCTGGGACTGGATGTCAGAGTGCTCCGTGAGGATCATACAGAAGTTGAGATCATGGAAAACATCGATTATGGTGATACAGACCTTCGTTCCGTGATCGAGGGAGATCATGACTACAACCGTGGAGAAGAAAAGTTTGATGGTTATACCAAACAGGAATTTTCTGACGGAGATCTGGTAGATGTGGATGAATCTGATGACAGTGACGATTCTGACGGATATGTAGATCTGGATGAATCCATGGAGCCTGGTGACGAAGAGTAAGAAAAAGGAAGTATGCCTGGGGTTTCAAGCTCAAAAGCCTTATCGTGCGGGCACGGACGGCTTTTGAACTTCTGCCCCTGGTATCTTGAATAAGGTAGTATAGAGAAGGGAGAACCATACATGCCTGAATCAGTTAAAAATGACGGTTATCAGCCGATTACATTTGACGCAATCAAAATCGGCCTGGCATCCCCGGAAAAGATCAGAGAGTGGTCTCACGGGGAGGTGCTCAAGCCGGAAACCATCAACTACAGAACCTTGAAGCCCGAGCGTGACGGTCTGTTCTGTGAGCGTATCTTCGGACCCAGCAAAGACTGGGAGTGTCACTGTGGAAAATACAAGAAGATCCGTTATAAAGGCGTAGTCTGCGACCGCTGTGGTGTTGAGGTTACCAAGGCAAGCGTGCGCCGTGAGCGGATGGGCCATATCGAGCTGGCTGCTCCGGTTTCCCATATCTGGTATTTCAAAGGTATTCCGAGCCGTATGGGTCTGATGCTGGATCTTTCTCCGAGAACACTGGAGAAGGTGCTGTATTTTGCAAACTATATTGTCCTGGACAAAGGTGAGACCGACCTGGCATACAAGCAGGTACTCACAGAGAGAGAATACCAGGAAGCTTATGATAAATGGGGAGACCGTTTCCGTGTAGGAATGGGTGCAGAGGCTGTCAAGGAGCTTCTGGAAGCCATCGACATGGAGAAGGAATCCGAAGAACTGAAAAAGGGTCTGAAGGAGTCCACCGGTCAGAAGAGAGCAAGGATCATCAAACGTCTGGAGGTTGTGGAGGCTTTTCGTGAATCCGGAAACAAACCGGAATGGATGGTCATGACCGTGATCCCTGTGATCCCGCCTGATCTCCGACCCATGGTACAGCTGGACGGAGGCCGTTTTGCTACTTCCGACCTGAACGATCTGTACCGCAGGATCATCAACAGAAACAACCGTCTGAAACGCCTCATCGAGCTTCATGCACCGGATATCATTGTCCGCAACGAGAAGCGTATGCTTCAGGAGGCTGTAGACGCGTTGATCGATAATGGCCGCCGCGGCCGTCCGGTAACAGGACCGGGTAACCGTGCACTGAAATCTCTTTCTGACATGCTGAAGGGTAAATCCGGACGTTTCCGTCAGAACCTGCTTGGTAAACGTGTAGACTATTCCGGACGTTCCGTTATCGTTGTAGGACCGGAACTGAAGATCTATCAGTGTGGTCTGCCCAAAGAGATGGCGATTGAGCTGTTTAAACCGTTTGTAATGAAAGAGCTGGTTGCCAATGGCACCTCTCACAATATCAAAAATGCCAAGAAGATGGTAGAACGTCTTCAGCCGGAGGTATGGGATGTCCTTGAGGACGTCATTAAAGAGCATCCGGTTATGCTGAACCGTGCACCTACACTGCACAGACTTGGTATTCAGGCATTTGAGCCGATTCTGGTAGAGGGTCGTGCGATCAAACTGCATCCGCTTGTATGTACCGCATTCAACGCTGACTTCGACGGAGACCAGATGGCTGTCCACCTGCCCCTTTCTGTAGAAGCACAGGCAGAGTGCCGTTTCATGCTGCTTTCTCCGAACAACCTGCTGAAACCGTCTGATGGTGGTCCTGTAGCCGTTCCTTCTCAGGATATGGTTCTTGGTATCTACTATCTGACACAGGAGAGACCGGGTTCCATCGGTGAAGGCAAATACTTCAAGAACATCAATGAGGCGATCCTGGCATATGAGAACAAGATCCTGACCTTCCAGACAAGGATCAAAGTCCGTATGCAGAAGAAGATGGCTGACGGAAGCATTCAGCAGGGAACGGTTGAGTCTACCCTTGGACGTTTCATCTTCAATGAGATCCTGCCGCAGGATCTGGGCTTTGTAGACCGTTCTATTCCGGAAAATGCCATGAAGCTTGAGGTTGACTTCCACGTAGGTAAGAAACAGCTGAAACAGATCCTTGAGAAAGTCATCAACACCCACGGAGCAACCAAGACCGCTGAGGTTCTGGATAACATCAAGGCCATGGGTTACAAATATTCCACAAGAGCAGCTATGACCGTATCCATTTCCGATATGACCGTGCCGCCTCAGAAACCGCAGATGATCAAAGAAGCACAGGATACTGTGGACCGGATCACACGTAACTTCAAACGTGGTCTGATCACCGAGGAGGAGCGTTACAAAGAGGTTGTTGAGACCTGGAAGAATACCGATGACAAGCTGACCAAGGCTCTGCTGAGCGGACTTGATAAATACAACAACATCTTCATGATGGCTGACTCCGGAGCGCGTGGTTCTGATAAGCAGATCAAACAGCTGGCAGGTATGCGAGGCCTGATGGCTGATACAACCGGTCATACCATCGAGCTGCCTATCAAATCAAACTTCCGTGAAGGTCTTGACGTACTGGAATACTTCATGTCTGCACATGGAGCACGTAAAGGTCTGTCCGATACAGCACTTCGTACCGCAGACTCCGGTTACCTGACCAGACGAATGGTTGACGTATCTCAGGATCTGATTATCCGTGAGCTGGATTGTGCCGTAGAGCGTGATGAGATCCCCGGCATGTATGTGAAAGCCTTCACCGATGGAAAAGAAGAGATCGAGAGCCTGCAGGAGCGTATCACTGGACGTTTCTCCTGCGAGACCATCTGTAATAAAGACGGTGAGGTTCTGGTAAAAGCAAACCACATGATCACTCCGAAGAGAGCTGCAAGGATCATGCAGGAAGGTGTAGATGCGAACGGAAATCCCCTGGAGCAGGTGAAGATCCGTACCATCCTGACCTGTCGTTCCCATATCGGTATCTGTGCAAAATGTTACGGTTCCAACATGGCTACCGGTGAGCCGGTACAGGTTGGTGAGGCTGTCGGAATCATCGCCGCACAGTCCATCGGTGAGCCGGGTACCCAGCTGACCATGCGTACCTTCCATACCGGTGGTGTGGCAGGTGGAGATATCACACAGGGTCTTCCTCGTGTCGAGGAGCTTTTTGAGGCAAGAAAACCGAAAGGACTTGCTATCATCACGGAGATAGCCGGTGTGGCAACCATTAAAGATACCAAGAAAAAACGTGAGATTATCGTTACCAGTCAGGAAGACGGTGATTCCAAGACCTATCTGATCCCCTACGGTTCCCGTATCAAGATCATGGACGGCGCTGTTCTGGAGGCCGGTGACGAGCTGACAGAAGGTAGTGTAAACCCCCATGATATCCTGAGGATCAAGGGTGTCCGTGCCGTTCAGGATTACATGCTCCGTGAGGTACAGCGTGTATACCGTCTGCAGGGTGTAGAGATCAGCGATAAACATATCGAAGTTCTGGTTCGCCAGATGCTGAAGAAGATCCGTATTGAGAACAACGGAGATACCGAGTTCCTTCCGGGAACCCTGGTAGATTCTCTGGAGTTTGAGGATGTCAATGAGGCAATGGTCAAAGAGGGGAAAGAACCGGCAGAAGGAAAACAGGTTATGCTTGGTATTACCAAGGCATCTCTGGCTACCAATTCCTTCATGTCCGCGGCTTCCTTCCAGGAAACCACCAAGGTTCTGACCGAGGCTGCCATCAAGGGTAAGATCGATCCGCTGATCGGCCTGAAAGAGAATGTTATCATCGGTAAACTGATCCCGGCTGGTACCGGCATGAAGCGTTACCGCAACATTAAGATCAACACCGAAGTGGAAGAATATGACGACGATGATGATCTGCTGCTGGATGATGACGATTTCTATGAAGATGACATCCAGGATGAAGCAGAGGAGACTGTAGAAGAGGCAGAAGCTTCTGAAGCAGATGACTTTGCAGAGGAAGCTCCTGAAGAAGAAGCTTCTGAAACAGAAGAGTAAAAGTAAGAGGCTGCTGCCGAAGGGAAAATCCTTGGCAGCAGCCTTTTTTTACCGCAGTCGCGGAAGCGGATTGCGAATGTCTGTTTTGCTGTAAACAGTACCTGCAAAAAATGAAATATCTTGGTAATTTCTAAAAATACCATAACTTCTATTGCAAGAAGTCATTTTATGAGTATAATAAGTTAAAATCGGTAACAGTTTAGGACATCAGAAAAAGGAAGAGGCAGATTGTGTAAAGACAGGCCGGAAAGGAACGGTGGCAGAGAACATGGAATGGATCGCATATAAACTGAGCGTAAAGGTTTTGTATGAAAAACCGGTGGCAGATGAGTATTTTCAGATGAAATGTCTGCCGAGAATCGATGAAACACAGAAGATCGTAGAGCTGAAGGAAGAGATCCGGCCCCGTGACTGTATGGTGAAGAAACGTATGGATGATGCCAAAAACCAGTACATACTCGGATATATGGCAAAAGCACATTCGGAAATCACTTATGAGGCAGAAGGAACTGTTCAGATCCAGAAATATAACCGGAAACCGGAATCACGGGAGATGCTTTATCGAATCTCCTCTCCTTATACAGAGATAGGACAAAATCTGGGAGAATGGTACGGCGAACTGAACCTTCCGGAAGGTGAGATCAGAGACCGGGCTCTCTGGATTGCAGGTTTTGTGAAACGAAAGCTGAAAAAAAGAGAGGAAACGGAGAGAGAAGGACTGCTGACAGCGGATCAGGCTGCCGGTCGTGGATATGGAAGCACCAGAGATTTTGCGCAGATCATGCTGGCTCTCTGCCGTATGGACGGGATGACCGCCCGCTATGTGACGGGGATCCTTCCGGGGAAAACACAGCTTCATGCCTGGGTAGAAGTACAGGAAGAGAATGGTATTTTCTATGGTGTGGATCCGGAATTCGGAATCCCGGTAACGGAGAGCTACATCGTTTTCTGTCAGGGAAGAGATGCCAGAGAGTGCACACTTCTGGTAAGCGGCAGCACGGAAGGGAAGGATGAGAATGTTCAGATCTCTGTAGAAGCCGTTCCGGTAGAAAAGAAAGAGTATGCTCTGTTGCCGGAATCCGGAAACATCCACTGGATGGCCAGAAAGATGGCCGTACGGAACAGCTCTTTTCAGAGTATCCCTCTGGAGCATCTGAACCGGGTTATGAGCAGTCTTGAATTTACGATCCTTTCTGTTCTGAAAGACCGTTCTGTGATAGAAGGAACGGAAAACAGGCTTTACGTCAGGGATATTTCACAATGGCTGAATGTTCCGGCCGGCAGACTTTCACCTGTTTTTACCAGACTGGAAGAAGCAGGATATATCCTCTGGGAGAGCGATGAACGGGTGGGAGCTTCCTATGTGATGCTGACCGATTACGGCAAGAAAAAGCTGGAAGAGCAACAGGACATTACCATTCGTTTTTATGAGCATGTCATCGAACGCTTTGGCAGGGAAAAAGCCAGAGAACTGGATAAGCTGATGCTGGAGCTGGAAAGTGTGCTGAGGGATGAATTGAAACTTATGAATGATCAGAAAGAAGGAGGAAAAACAGATGAGTGATGCATATTTTAGAGAGAAAGCAGCCTGCTGTATGAGCGAGGACAAGATCGACCGGAATCTTTTTGATGAATTCGGAGTAAAAAGAGGACTTCGCGATTTTAACGGAAAAGGCGTTCTTACAGGACTTACCAATATTTCCATGATCGAATCAAGTAAAACGGTGGATGGAAAATCAGTTCCCTGTGACGGTAAGCTCTGGTTCCGCGGTTATGAGATCAATGATCTGGTAAACGGCATCGGAGAGCGCGGCTTTGAGGAAGTAGCATACCTCCTTCTTATGGGTGAGCTTCCGGATAAGAAAGAACTGGATCTGTTCTGTCAGGAACTCAATGAACACAGAAGACTTCCTCAGAATTTTACCAGAGATGTCATTATGAAGGCGCCAGGTCAGGATATCATGAATTCCATGACGAAGAGTGTGCTGACGCTGGCTTCCTATGATGACAAAGTTTCTGATAATTCCGTGGAAAATGTTCTCCGCCAGTCGATGAATCTTATCAGTGTCTTCCCGATGCTGGCTGTTTACGGGTATCATGCGTATAACCATTATGATCTGGATGGCAGTATGTATATCCACCGTCCGGATCCCAACCGTTCTACGGCGGAAAACATTCTTTACATGCTCAGACCGGACCAGAAATATACAGATCTGGAAGCCAGGGTTCTTGATACGGCATTGATCCTTCATATGGAGCATGGAGGCGGAAACAACTCTACCTTTACTACCCGTGTGGTAACCTCCTCCGGTTCTGATACGTACTCCGTCATTGCGGCAGCGCTTTCTTCCCTGAAGGGTCCGAAACACGGTGGAGCCAATATCAAGGTTGTCCGCATGATGAATGATATCCGGGAACATGTGGGAGATCCGAAGGATGAAGGAGAGATCCGTGCTTATCTGGAAAAAATCGTGGATAAGGAAGGATTTGACCGCAGCGGTCTGATCTATGGCATGGGTCATGCGGTTTATTCCCTTTCTGACCCGAGAGCGCAGATCTTCAAGGGCTTCGTAGAAAAACTTGCCCATGAAAAGGGCAGAGAAGAGGATTATCAGCTCTATTCTGCTGTGGAGCGTCTGGCACCCCAGATCATCGGTGAAAAACGGAAAATCTATAAAGGCGTCAGTGCCAACGTGGACTTCTACAGTGGTTTCGTTTACAGCATGCTGGATATTCCGCTGGAGCTCTATACCCCCATGTTTGCCATGGCCAGGATCGTGGGCTGGAGCGCACACCGTATTGAAGAGCTCATCAATATGGATAAGATCATCCGTCCGGCTTACAAGAGCATCATGAAAGTACGGGACTATGTTCCGATGGATGAGCGTTAAGACAGATCACACAAAAAACAAAGAGAACAGCTGAAGCTTATGTCAGCTGTTCTCTTTTTCATCCGGACCGGTTTTCCGTTCGATAAAATGTTTTCGGCAGAGAGAAATATAGCGTTCATTTGCTCCCAGTTCCACTTGTTCTCCGGAGGATACCATATTTCCGTTGCTGTCGATTCTGGCATTGCATCTGGCACCGCTGCCGCACCAGCAGACGGTTTTCAGTTCTTCAATCTTGTCTGCCCAGGCCAGAAGCCACATACTTCCCTCAAAGAGATTCATCTGGAAATCCGTCCTGAGACCATAGCAGATAACGGGAATATCCAGCTTGTCTACGAGGTATGTAAAGAATTCCACATCTTCTTTTTTGCAGAACTGTGCTTCATCCACGATCACACAGTCATAAGAATTTAATTTCTCCAGAGACATTTCTACAAGCTCTTCCACATAGATACAAGGCTGCTCCAGACCGATCCGGCTGTGCAGAACCCCCATTTCTCTGGTATCCAGTTTTGGCTTTGCCAACAGCACCCGTTTTCCGCGTTCTTTATAATTGTATGCGACCATCAGGGCATTTGCTGTCTTGGAGCTTCCCATAGCCCCGTACCGAAAATATAATTTTGCCATTCTTCTGTTCTCCTTTTTGTAACTGTTCAGAGCCAGGCAGATTTTCATGCAAAAGTGTGAATCATGCTTGCATGAATGAACACTTTTACATGGAAATCTATTCGGCGGATACGCCACATCGACGAAATGCACAGCATTTTGGAGGTGGTTCTGGATAGTTACTCCTTTTTTACTATTATAGCATACTTTCTACTGACTGTTCAGAGAGAAAACATTTTCCGGTTGTGATTTTGCAGGCAGCAGAAGTCTTTTCGGTAGGATAAAGGATAAGGGGAAAAAATCCCGGCGCGAGTCTCCTGTGATCGCGCCGGGGTTCTTTTATCCTTTAGTATTTCTGATCCGTTGTTCTGGTAGTTTCCGCCTTGTTTTTGTGGCAGTCTCTAGTATTTCCATCCTGTTTGTAGCCGTTTCTGCCTTTGTTTTCTTCCTCGTAAGCGTGTCCTGTATCATCGCTTCCGTAGGTATTGCTGTAATTGCTTTCTGTACTGTTTTTGCTTTTTGTATTCTTTGCCATTTCTGTTTCCTCCTTGCAGAAGCTTCTTTTTGCAGGGTATCCTGAAACGGTTGGGTACCTCTGCTTTTCCTATTCTGCCCGTATCTTTGGAAGCTTATACAAGAAGAAACAAGTTTTTTGTATCAACGCATAAAAGTGTGTACAAAAGGGCGATTTTCTTGCAGAGAATGGGATTTTATGATAAGATACATTGAATTGATGCCTGCGGATTTCTTCGCTGAAAATCCGTAGGGCTTTGAAAGAAGGGAGCTTTTTATGTGGAACAAGAAGCAGCTGCTGTGCCTGTTGAGTGCCGTGACGATCGCTGTGTCATGCACCGGGTGCACCAGCTCCGGGATAAAATCTAAAAATCCACTTACAGTTACCGTATGGACGTATTATAATGGAGATCTTTTGGAAGCCTTCAACTCTCTGGTAAATGAATTCAATGAGGGAGAAGGTAAGAAAAAAGGGATCAAAGTAGAATGCAGCAGTCTGGGAAGTGTAAACGATCTGGAGACCAATGTGCTGAATTCCGCCGAAGGAAAAGTAGGAGCCGCTGAGATGCCGAACATTTTCTCTGCATATGCGGACACTGCTTATACAATAGATCAGATGGGCAAGATCGCAGATATCTCTGATTACCTGACAGCGGAAGAGAAGGAAACATACGTGAAGAGTTACCTTGAAGAGGGAGATTTTTCCGGTGATGGCAGCATCAAGATCTTTCCGGTCGCAAAATCCACAGAGCTTCTTTTCCTGAATGAGACGGACTGGGAAGCCTTTGCCGGAGAAACGGGTGCTTCTTATGAGGATCTGGAAACCGTGGAAGGCCTTCTGGATACTGCCAAGAAATATTATGACTGGTCGGATGGCAAGGCTTTCTTTGGAAGAGATGCCATGGCAAACTATATGCTTATCGGAGCCAAGGAACTGGGAAGTGAGCTCTTTCAGGTAAAAGACGGCAGAATGACGCTGGATTTCAAAGAAGAAATCGCCCGGAAACTCTGGGACTCTTATTATGTTCCTTACATAAAAGGTTATTTTAATGCTTCCGGCCGTTTCCGCAGTGATGATATCAGGACAGGAAACCTCATCGGCTATGTGGGATCTACTGCCAGTGCCACGTATTTTCCGACGCAGGTCGTCGAAAGTGATACCAAAAGCCATGATATCACGCTGAAGGTTCTTCCGGCGCCTGTATTTGAGGGCAGTGAAGCGTATGCGGTACAGCAGGGAGCTGGAATGGTGGTCACAAAAGCCAGCGAAGAGGAAGAAAAAGCCAGCGTGGAATTCCTGAAATGGTTTACCAGGCCAGAGAACAACATCGCATTTTCTGTCGGTTCCGGTTATCTTCCGGTGACACGGGAAGCCAACGACAGGAAGAAGATCAAAAGCTGTAATACAGATATCAGCGATTCTATGGAAGAAATCCTCTCTGTGGGAGTTGATACGGTAAACACCAGTACCATGTATACACCGAAGGCATTTGAGGGCAGTAATGATGCCAGAAATATTCTGGAGCATACCATGAGCGACCTGGCTAAAGCCGACCGGACGGTTGTGGAAGAGCGGATACAGAACGGAGAAGACTTGGAAACCGCTGCGGCTGATTTCCTGACAGAGGAGTATTTTAAATCCTGGTATCAGGACACCTTATCCAAGCTTCAGGCATTTGAACGCAGATAAGCATTCGCCCGCTTCAAGTGCGCGGAGCACTAAGCGGCGGGTGAGGGGGATGCTTATGTCAGTGGGAGTTGAAAACTCCCACTGACAGATCGCGAAGCGACTGCGTTCATGAGCAAGTAGCGAAGCGGATTGCGAATGTCCGCTTTACAGAAATTTTAAACGGGAAAGGAGGGATCTCCGGGATCATGAAGAAGGAAAAAACGGTTTTCCAGATGATTCTGACTGCAACGCTGGGTGTTCTGGGGCTGGAAATCCTGATGCTCCTGGCTGTCCTTTATTTCAGCAAGATGAGACCACAGATGAATCAGAATGCCATGGATATCGTGAAAAAACAGGTGGAAAACAGAAGTGCATATCTGGAAAACGTCATGCTGGAAAATGAGGATCTGAAGGAATTGTCAGATAGGATCAACAATTCTACAGAAGCGCTTTTCTGTGAAGGACGAATAGATCTTAAGCGTCTGGATAAGAGTGGAGAAAATGCCATGCCGCTTTTGGAGGCAGTTACCGGGGATCTTATCCAAACGCTCAGGAGCAAATCGGTAACCGGTATTTTTATGGTTCTCAATACGGAGGATCTGGATCAGAGAGAGGAAGATCGTGTTCTTCCGGGCGTCTACATCCGTGACCTGGATCCATTGACGTCACCTTCCGAAGAAGACTCCGACCTTCTTCTGGAACGTTCACCGATCCAGCTGGTAAAAGAGATGGATATTTCTACGGATAAAGGCTGGTTTTCGTCTTTTCCTCCGGAAGCACTGAAGAAGGAGAGTTTTGTTTATCCGGTTTTTCAGGCTGCCTTTCAGGATCAGGAGAAGCTGGAAGCAGAAGCATACGGAAGGTGGACAAGAGAGGCCTATGTGTTGAAGGGAGATGACCGTTCTGCTATTGCCTATACCATACCGCTGATCCTTTCAGATGGTACGGTCTATGGTGTGATCGGAGTGGAAATGCTCACTTCTTACATGCAGTCCCTGCTTCCGAACAAGGAACTTGAAAATCAGGAATACGGATCCTATCATCTGGTCTCCACGGAAAAAAAGCTTTCCGGAGAGACGATCGATTTTCGGGAGGCAGCCTGTTCCTCTTCACTGGAAAGTATGCAGAAATTTTCCAGCAGCAATCTGGTACTTACGGAGGAAGAGGGAGAGTACTGGCTGCAGGATCCGACGGGAAAAAGCTATGCCGCAATTCGTCCTCTGACTTTGTATAGTAGAAATGCCCCGTTTTTCCATGAGAAGTGGGCACTGGTGGGAACGGTGGAAGGTAAATATCTTTTTGCCTTTTCCAATCATACGATGATCCTTATGTGTCTGGCAATCCTGTTGATTCTGGCATTTGGGATGATCAGCAGTCTGTTCATCAGCCGTTATCTGTCGGCCCCCATAGCAAGACTTTCGGGGGAAGTAGCTGTGGCGCAGAAAAATCCGACGGCCATGCCGGAGTTTTCTACTACAAACATACGGGAACTGGATCACTTTGCCACAGCTGTGACTCAGCTGAGCCAGGATGTGATCAATACGTCAACGAAATTTCTGCGGATCATGGAGATGGCCAGTGTGGATCTTGGGGGATATGAGATCCGAAGTGATTCACCAAAGGTTTATGTGACGGAGAACTTTTTCAGTATCCTCGGTATGCCGGAGAAAAAAGAGGAAAATCTGAGTAAAGAGCACTTTCAGGAGATCCTGCGGGAATTTTGCAGCAATTGTCCATCCAGCAAAGGCTATACAGGAGACTGGATCTATCATGTACCTCTTCCGGATGGAAATATCCGTTATGTGCGGATGAAGACTACACAGGAGAACAATACGCAGGTAGGTCTGGTGGAAGATGTGACGGCGGTTACCAGAGAGCGGCTGCGTATTGAGCATGAAAGGGATTACGATACGCTGACGGGGCTTTACAGCCGCCGGGCCTTTCAGAGAGAGTGTGAGCAGCTTTTCAAGAAGCCGTTTCAGCTGAAGCATGCAGCCTTACTTATGATCGATCTGGATAATCTGAAGCATACCAACGATACCTTCGGTCATGACTGGGGAGATAAGTATATTAGGAGAGCTGGTCAGTGTCTTGCCTGGAATATACCGCAGGGAACGATCTGTTCCCGTATTTCCGGTGATGAGTTTAACGTGCTGTTCTATGGATATGACAGTCAGGAGGAGATCAGGAAGAAGATCGGAGAACTGGAGAAGGCGATGAATCAGAGTACCATGATGCTTCCGAGCGGCAGGGAACTTCATCTGAGCATTTCCGGCGGTATCGCCTGGTATCCGGAAAACAGCAAAGACCTTATGACGATGAAGAAGTATGCGGATTTTGCCATGTATCAGGCAAAGCACTCTTCCAAGGGAACACTGCGGGAATTTGATCCGAAGATTTATCAGAAGGCAGCCGTTGACACGGAGAAAAGGCAGGAATTTCAGCAGCTGATCCGGGAAGAACTGGTCCGTTATCATTTTCAGCCGATCATTTCCGGAAAAACAGGAGAAACAGTAGCGTATGAGGCGCTGATGCGTGTCTGCCTTCCGATGATCAGTAATCCGGAAGAGGTCATGCAGCTTGCAAGAGAAGAAAACTGTCTTCATGAGATCGAACGGCTCACGATGTTTAAATCAGCTGAGGCCTATCTTTTCCTGGCAAGAGAAGGACTGATCAGCGCAAAAGCGCGGCTGTTTGTCAATTCGATCGCCAGCCAGCACATGACAGAGGAAGAATGCAGGGAATATATCCGTCGTTTCTCTTCCATTCAGGACCGGATCGTGGTGGAGATCACGGAAGAAGAAGGACTGGATACTGTTTCACTGGAAGCGAAGCGGAACATGCCGGGCTTTTCCGGAATATTTGCCCTGGACGATTACGGAAGCGGCTACAGCAATGAGAAGAATCTTCTCGCTCTGTCACCGGCTTATATCAAAGTGGATCTCGAAATCATCCGGGATATTGACAAGAGTCAGGATAAGCAGCAGATCGTCGCTAATATCGTTTCTTATGCGCATAAAAGAAATATGCAGGTCATTGCGGAAGGTATGGAGACGGCAGCAGAACTGGAAACCGTACTGGAACTGGATGTGGACCTTCTGCAGGGATATTTTCTGGCTCGTCCGTCCGCCGTGCCGGGATCGGTCAGTGATGAAGCCTTTGCGGTGATTCAGGCCCATGCTACGGATCAAAAGCAGGTTTTTGAGAAAAAGTATTGACAAAAAAAGACACATCCGCTATGATTAGTACGATCTGAATATTTCCGTGGGGGAGTAGTTCACACGCAGGTGCGGTTTGTCAACAGACGCGGTGCTTTTAAAGCACCTGGCAAATCTTAAAGAATGAGACTCACGTATGGTTTTTCGCTTTTTGGGCGGAGAAGCATACGTGGGTTTTTTGTTTTTTGGAAACTTTGTGATTTGGAACAGCCGAAAATGGAAAAAATAAATTCAGAAAAACGGAGGAGACATTATGAGTGAATTTTTTCAGGGAATCCCTTATGCGATCCTGCTTCTGGTGCTTGGTTTTCTGCTTCTGGTAAAGGGTGCGGATGCTTTCGTGGAGGGCTGCAGCAGCATTGCCAAACGGTTTCATGTGCCGTCTCTGATCATCGGTATGACCATTGTGGCTATGGGAACCAGTCTTCCGGAGACAGCTGTCAGCATCACAGCTTCTGTTTCTGGAAATAATGCACTGGCTGTGAGCAATGCCGTTGGATCCAATATTTTTAACCTGATGATCGTTGTGGGTGTCTGTGCAGTACTGACACCGGTTGCCGTTCAGATCGGGATCTTAAAAAGAGATTTTCCATTGTCGATCGGCTGTGCGGTCCTGCTTCTGATCCTGGGAGCCGTTGGTATGACACTGGGCCGTGTTGACGGAGCTGTCTTTATCGTTCTCTTTGCTCTTTTCCTTCTTTATATGATCCGTTCTGCCAGAAAATCAGGGAAAGGCGAAGCAGGAGAAGAGGGGGAACTTTTGGCGGAGGCAGAGGGAATGACGGTTATGCCGATACCAAAGAGCCTGATCTTCATCATCGTTGGCGCAGCAGCCATTGCCCTTGGAAGCGACTGGGTCGTGGATGGAGCAACGACAGTGGCTTCTGCTATGGGAATCAGCCAGAACCTGATCGGTCTTACGATCGTGGCCTTTGGAACCAGCCTTCCGGAGCTTGTCACCTCTGTGGTAGCGGCAAAGAAAAAAGAAGTGGATATGGCTCTTGGAAATGTCATCGGCTCCAATATCTTCAACATCCTCATGGTTCTTGGTATGGCTGCAGCGATCAGTCCCATGGCTTTCCTGACAGAGAATATCATTGATATTGTGATCCTGATCGTGTTCAGCGTGATCGTATGGATCATGGCCTGGACCAAAAAAGAACTGGACCGGAAGGAAGGAATCCTGATGGTGCTTCTGTATGCTGCCTATGTTGTTTATATTTGTATCCGGTAAACAAAAATACTGCTGTTTTCGGCGTTCGATCGTCGGCAGCAGTATTTTTTTGTGGTCAGGAAGAACGGAATCGTGTAAAATCTATCTGGAGGCGGGGATGTCCGCCGGACAGCCTGTCAAAAGATCTGTTTTCTGCAGGCTGGTGACAGGTACGAATGGTTTCAGAAACAGAGGAGAAAAAAGATGGCAAATATCATAGAGATCACAGATTTTGAAGCCCCGGAACTGGATGTGTTCACACGGCTGACAGAAAATCAGCTTCTGAACAGGCATGAGCCGGAGAAGGGGATGTTTATAGCGGAGAGTCCAAAAGTCATAGAACGGGCTCTGGCAGCTGGCTGCAGACCGGCCGCGTTTCTGGCGGAAAAAGGAAGAGTACGGGGGGAGAGCTGGGACATTGTGGAACGGTTTGAAGGTCTTCCTGTATTTACTGCAGAGTTTGACGTGCTGTCAAAGATGACGGGGTATAACCTGACCAGAGGCATGCTTTGCGCCATGTACCGGCCGGCTCCGAAAAAGATCGAAGAAGTCTGCCGGGATGCATCAAGAGTAGCAATTCTGGAAAACGTGGTGAATCCCACAAACGTCGGAGCTATTTTCCGCTCGGCAGCGGCACTCAATATCGATGCGGTGCTTCTGACCACAGACTGCAGCAATCCACTTTACCGACGCTCGATCCGTGTGAGTATGGGGACGGTATTTCAGATTCCCTGGGCGTTTGTGGATAAAGAGCTGTCCTGGCCGGAGGAAGGCCTGAAAAAGTTAAAAATGCTGGGATTTCGGACAGCGGCGCTGGCTCTTTCGGATGATTCCGTGAGCATTGATGATCCGAAACTCATGAGCGAAGAGAAACTGGCACTGATCCTTGGCACGGAAGGAGACGGGCTTGCATCGTCCACTATTGCGGACTGTGATTACACGGTTCGGATTCCGATGTCCCATGGTGTCGATTCTCTGAATGTGGCAGCTGCCAGTGCGGTAGCCTTCTGGCAGCTTGGAAAAAGAAAGTAAAAAAATGTTCTGTACAGTTTTTGGGGGTGATGTTATAATAAAGAAATATGAATAAACAAGGCGTGGAGCAGTACGGTGACTTGAACGCAGATAAGCATTCCCCCGCTTCAAGTGCGCGGATTGCGAATGTCCGCTTTACGGAACAAGACAAGGAGAGCAGAAAAGAATGGAGAACGATATTACAGAAGAAACAGAAGAAAAGGAAACAATGACTGCTCAGGAAGCGGAAGAATTTCTGAACGAGATGAGGAAAGTATTTTCTATTGTACGCATTCTGGATCAAAAAAATTTTGAACGGGATGAAAATCATCTCAATGAGCATGGAGCGTTTACCTGCCAGTGTTATGAATTCTGGAAAAAGAACCGTTTCTGTGAAAACTGTATCTCCATGAAGACCTTCAGGGATAAAAAACAGAGAAGCAAACTGGAATTTTTAGACTCCACCATTTATCAGGTGATCTCTCATTATGTGGAAGTAGACGGAGAGCCGTGTGTGATCGAACTGATCAGCCAGTTGGATGAAGATGCACTGGTGGATAACGATGGAAGAATGCACCTTCTGAAGAAGCTGACAGGGTATAATAAAGAGCTTTATACAGATGCCCTGACGAGAACCTATAACAGAAGATATTATGAAGACCGGTTGAAAAAAACGAAAGAAGCTGCCGGAGTGGCCATGATTGATCTGGATGATTTCAAGATGTACAATGACACTTACGGACACCGGGCAGGAGATAAGGTGCTGGATGCCGTGGTAAAGGTCATCCGAAAGTGTATCCGGAAATCAGATATCCTGGTGCGTTACGGTGGAGATGAATTTCTTTTGATCCTGAAGGATATCGGAGAAGCGGATTTTGTACAGAAGCTTCATACGATCCAGGAGGAGATCCATCAGACACGGATCCAGGAATATGAGAAAATCCGACTCTCTGTGAGTATCGGCGGTGTCCGGATGAAGGAAGAAACGCTGGAGGAAGCTGTCAACCGGGCGGATCATTTTATGTACCAGGCCAAAATACAGAAAAATATGGTGGTGACAGAAGAAAGGAAATTTCAGAATCCGGGAGAAGAGAAGGCGGAAAATCCCCAAAATCCTAAAAAATCCAAAAGTCACCGGGTCATGATCGTGGATGATTCGGAGATGAACCGTTTGCTTCTCAGGGAAATGCTCGGACAGGAACTTGAGATCCTGGAAGTGGAAAACGGAGAGGAATGTCTGGAACAGCTCCAAAGATATGGTACGGATATTTCTCTGGTGCTTCTGGATATTGTGATGCCTTTGAAGAACGGATTTGAAGTATTGGAAGAGATGGCGAAAAATCACTGGATCGAGGAGATTCCTGTGATCATGATCTCAAGTGAGGACTCGGCAGCTACGATACGGCGGGCGTATGAGCTTGGAGTTGCCGACTATATCAGTCGTCCCTTTGATGCCCAGGTGGTCTATCGGCGCGTCATGAATACCATCAAGCTTTATGCGAGGCAGCGTCGTCTGGTCGATCTGGTAACAGACCAGCTCTATGAAAAAGAGAAAAACAACCGTATGATGATCGCCATCTTAAGTGAGATCGTAGAATTCCGGAGCGGAGAGAGTGGCCCTCATGTGCTCTATATCAATATGCTGACAAAATGGCTTCTGGAGGAACTGGTCCATCGGACCGAACAGTATCCGCTCAGCTGGACGGACCGTCTTCGGATCTGTACAGCCGCTTCACTTCATGATATTGGAAAGATCGGGATTCCGGAAAGTATTCTGAATAAACAGGAGAAACTGACCACGGAAGAATTTGAGGAGATGAAAAAACATACCCTCATTGGCGCTTCTATCCTGAAAAATCTTGGCATGTATCAGGAGGAACCGCTTTTGAAAACAGCTTATCAGATCTGTCGCTGGCATCATGAACGATATGACGGGAAAGGGTATCCGGACGGACTGAAGGGAGAAGAGATCCCCATAGCTGCACAGATCGTTTCTCTTGCAGATACTTACAATGCCCTGGTCAACGACCGGGCTTACCGGAAAGCCTATTCCCATGAAACTGCTTTGAAAATGATCCTGGATGGTGAGCGCGGCAGTTTCAATCCGATCCTTCTGGAATGTTTGAAGAGTATTCATACAAAGATCCGTCAGGAGTATGAGAAAACGGCTCTTGGCAGGAAGAAAGCTTCATTTCTGAAAGATAACAGAAAAACAAAGGAGTTTTTCCTTCAGACCATAGCAAAAGAATCGGAAGATTTTTGAAATAGAAAGAATAAGAACAGCTGTGGAATTCGCTTTCCACAGCTTTTTTGAATGTACGCTTTACCGAGATACAAAAGTCTGGATGGAGAGAAAAAATGAGAACCCTATTAGTCGGAAATACAGGCTATATCACGAATGAATTTATCGAAGAAGCATTTCCGGAAAGTCTGGTAATGCTTTTGGGAGATACGATAGTAAAAACAAACAGAAGAAAGAATCTGCTTGTTCGTCCGTTTACGCAGAGTGAAGAGGAACTGGAAGATCTTTTTCATACTTATGAATTTGAACAGGTTGTTTATTTTTCTAATTATTTGTCATTTCACGGAGAATTGCAGGGAGAGGCAGATATGCTGCGCCGTGTGCTGCAGTGCTGCCGCAAAAAACGGCAGATAAGGATCATTTATCTGACAGGACCAGAAAACAATTATGATACTTTGACTGGAAAAACACTTCTTGTTTCTGAAGTGGAAAGACTGGGAAGAGAACTGGCAAAGCTTTATGAGATCGGAATCAAGATCATCCGGGCACCTTATTTATATTCGGAGCAGTATGAAAAAGATTTTCTAAATCTTATATTTGATGAAATCTCCCGGAGCGGGACACTGGTATTTCAGGAAAAGAAAGAGCAGCAGCTGTTTTTTCTGAACCCGCAGGATCTGGCAGGACTTTTATATAAAGTATTTGATAACTGGAATGAGAAGGAAGACAGTCTGAATATACCGAATGTATTTAAACATACCTTTCAGGATTTCGGAAAAAAACTGAACCAGTCGTGTCCATTTTTGAAAATAGCTTATACCGGAGAGAGTATTCTGGAAAATATGCCGGAAGATGACAAAGTCATTCGCTATCAATATGGATGGTTTCCAAAGATTTCTATTCTGGAAGAACTTCCGGGGTTGTATGAAGCATATAAACGGCGGAGAAAGAAGGAAAAAGGTCCTTTAGACAGCCTCCGTTATCTGCTCTTAAAGCAGAAAGCAGGTTTAAAGATCCTGGAGTTTGCAGTTGTATTTTTGTTATTTGAATGGTTGAATGGTGTGCTGGGAAATCAGGCACAATTTCAGATGATCGATCTTCGGCTGTTATTTATTGTATTATTCAGCAGTTTATACGGGATCAATTATGGAATTGCAGCGGCACTAGCAGAGGCCGTTTCACTGATCCGGCAGTTTGAACGAGAGGATATTAGCTGGTACGTTCTGTTTTATGAACCTTCAAACTGGATCCCTTTTATTTTTTACTTTGCTGTAGGAGCAATCTGCGGTTATGTCCGTATGAAGAATAAGGAAAATATCCAGTTTGTAAAAGAAGAAAACCAGCTGATCCAGGAAAAACTTTTCCGTACCCGCGAGATGTACCAGGAAACGCTGGAAGACAAGAATCTCTATAAAAAACAGATTCTTGGAAGCAAAGACAGTTTCGGAAAAATTTTTGACATTACAAGAAAACTGGATGTCATTCGTCCGCAGGAGCTTTTTCTTGAAACGGTACAGGTTCTGGAAGATGTTCTGGAAAATAAAAGCCTTGGACTGTACACACTGAATCCGGAGAAGGGCTACGGACGGCTGGAAGCGGCATCTGCCCGGGCAAAACAAGAGTATCCCCACTCTCTGAAGCTAAGTGAGTATGCAGCAGCAATGGAAGTTCTGGAAAAGGATAAAATATGGGTCAATCGCGACTTTTTGAAAAATTATCCGATGTTTATGGCTGGGATCCGGAGAAACGGGGCACTGGTTATGTTAATCTGTATTCATGAAGCAAAACGTGAGCAGCTGTCTTTATACTACCTGAATCTGTTCAAGATCCTGTGCGGACTGGTGGAAACCGCCCTTCTTCGTGCCCTGGAATATCAGGAAGCCGTGAAGGATAAGCAGTATGTAGAAGGAACGCATATATTAAAAACAGAATATTTTGAGGAGCGGTTGGAACTTCAGCATGATATGAGAGAACAGAGAATGGCCTCTTATGTTCTTCTGCAGCTGGAACATCCGGGACGCTCTCTGGAAGAGGCAGATCAGGTGCTGTGTACAGTAGTGAGAGAAAATGACGTCTGGGGAATTTCTGAAAGCGGAGAACTGTATCTGATGCTGGTACAGACCGACAATGTCTCACTTCCGGCCGTTCTGAAAAGACTGAACCAGGCCGGTTTTTATGGCAGGCAGATCAATACGGAAAATACAGAACCGCAGGAGACGGAAGAGGAGAACAAAGAATGCAGACAATAAGTGGTTTGATTTTGCTGTTCCTTCATCTGCTGATCTGTGTGCTGACCTGGATCGGAATCCGGACGCATTTTTTGAAGGGAAAGAGATATCTGATGGTTCCTGTTATTTTTATCCCGTTTTTTGGAGTGTTGTGCATAGGTCTGCTTCAGCTGCAGTTTTTTTTGAAAAAAGAAAACAGCAGGCCGATCGGTCTGGAAAAGCTTCGAATCAATGAAGAGATTTATAAAAACAATGTTCAGGTAAGAGAAAAAAATGACAGAGATATTGTACCTTTAGAGGAAGCACTTCTGATCAATGAACCGGAACTTCGAAGGCAGTTGATTATGAATATCTTGAATGATGATCCGTCCAGATATATGGAACTTTTGGAAAAAGCAAGGCTGAATGAAGACGTGGAGGTTGTACATTATGCGATCACAGCCATGGTAGAACTGTCAAAAGATTATGACAGCAGGCTGCAGACCATGGAACGAACGTATGCGGCAGCACCGGATGATCCGGTTGTACTGGATGAGTATTGTGATTTTATGGAAAATTATCTGAGGCAAGGGTTGCTGGAAAAACAGATGGAGCGTATGCAGCGAAACCAATATACTCTGCTCTTAAGAAAAAAACTGAAAAGAAATGAAGATCTTCACAGCTGTATCTGTCTGGCGGATAACCTGATGGAACTGGAAGATTATGCAGGAGTGCAGGAGATCCTGGAGCGGATGGATCGGAACTGGCACAGACGAGAAGAGTTCTGGGTAAGAAAGATCCTGTTTTTGGCAGTACAGAAAAATGGCAGAGAAATAAGAAATACGTTAAAACAGATGAAAGAGGAGCATATTTATCTATCTTCGCAGAGTAAGGAGGTTCTGGCTTTTTGGTTAGACGCTTGAAAGAGATCAGAAATTTTCAGTTTAAAGGGATCCTGGTGATCCTTGGTTGTTTTTTGATGATGGCAGTGATCCTTTTTGCCGAAAGGGCAGGCATTCACTATCAGGAGAAAAAAAGACAGATTTCTTATATAGACCGTGACCGGATCGTTACGGAAAAAGAAGTGTTTTCTTCTCTGAAAAAAAGCTGTCTTGTCCTAATGGACAGCAGCCAGGAGGAAAGCATTCAGGCCTGGACGCAGTTCCGGCAGATTTTTATGGATATGCGTGTAGGAACGGAGGTAGTGGATCTTCAGAAACAGACACTTCCGGAGCTGGAACCGTATGAGACCGTGACTGTTCTTCTCAAAAGCCTGGAGCCTCTGAAGGAAAACGTATTGGACATTTGCAGCTGGGTGAAGGAAGGAGGCAGCGTCCTGTTTGCACTGACGCTGCAAAAAGAAACGTATGTGTCGATGATCGAACAGAAACTGGGGATCATTTCTTCTGGATATCAGAATGCCGAGGTTTCCAGTATCTATTTTGAAAAAGATTTCCTGATCGGAGGCGGCAGGTCCTATATGATCACGGATCCTTTTGATTCTGCATGGGAGGTACAGCTGGATGAAACTGCCCGGGTCTATGCAAGGATCGGTGATGAAAACGGGATGCCGCTGATCTGGGAGAGAAACTATGGAAAAGGAAAGTTTGTCATTGATAATTTTGGCCTGACAGAAAAAGCAGTACGAGGGTTTTATGCGGCTTCCTACAGTCTTCTGACAGATGCAGGTGTCTATCCGGTGATCAATGGATCGGTGTTCTATCTGGATGATTTTCCGTCTCCGGTACCGAGTGGTGACGGAACGTATGTTAGACGTGATTACAATACCAGCATTGCGGAGTTTTATTCCAATGTCTGGTGGCCGGATATGATGACGCTTGCAGCGAAACACGGTGTAAAGTATACCGGAGTGATCATTGAAAACTACGAAGATGATACGGATGGAGAGATCACGGAGCAGACGGATGTGCAGCGCTTCCAGTATTTTGGAAATATGATTCTGCATCAGGGAGGAGAACTGGGGTATCACGGGTATAATCACCAGCCTCTGAGTCTGTCAAATGTGGATTATGGAACCGTTCTTCCCTATAAAACCTGGACCAGTCTGGATGCAATGGAGAAAGCCGTTGATGAATTGATCCGTTTTGGAAAGAAAATGTTTCCGGCGACAGAACTGTCCGTGTATGTACCGCCATCCAATGTGCTTTCAGAAGAAGGAAGAAAACTTTTGGGAGAAAAATTTCCTGAGATCCGTTCCATTGCCAGTAATTATTTTTCCGGTGAATTTGCCTATGTACAGGAATTTGAAACAGCGGAGGACGGAATCGTGGAACAGCCGCGTATCATATCCGGAGCAGTGATTGATGACTATATGCAGATGGCAGCTCTTTCTGAATTGAATATGCACTTCGTAAACAGCCATTTTATGCATCCGGATGATCTTCTGGATGAAGACAGAGGAGCGGCACTTGGATGGGAAAAACTGAAAAAGCGGCTGGATGAATATATGACCTGGCTGAATGAGTCGGCCGAAGAGCTGCGTAACCTCACCGGTTCAGAGCTGGCAGGTGCTGTTCAGCGTTATGGAGCGTTGACTGTGGATAAAGAGATCACAGAGAAAGAAATCAGGCTTCATCTGGGGCATTTATATGATGAAGCGTATCTGATGGTAAGGATCAATGAAGGGAAGCCGGGAGATGTGACCGGCGGTGAGCTTGTAAACATTACCGGAAATCTCTATCTTCTGCGTGCAGAGGAAAGTGAAGTGGTAATTGCCAGAAACTGAGGAGATAAAGCGTGAAGATCTGTCTGATTTTAGAGGGATGCTATCCCTATGTGTTTGGCGGTGTTTCCACATGGATGCACCAGTATATTAATCAAATGAAAGAGCATGAATTTGTGCTCTGGGTGATTGGAGCCAAAGCGGAAAGCAGAGGGAAATTTGTCTATGAGCTTCCGCCTCAGGTCAAAGAGGTTCATGAGGTCTTTCTGGATGATGCACTTAAGGTGAAGGATAAGAAAAAAATGAGACACATTTTTTCAGAAGAGGAAAAGGAAAGTCTCAAAGAATTGATGCTTTGCGGCAGACCGGACTGGGAAGTTCTCTTCCGTCTGTATCATGATAAAGAACTCAATCCGATGGCATTTCTGAAAAGTGAAGAGTTTCTTGAGATTCTGACAGAGTGCTGTGAGGAACAGTATCCGTACATTGCCTTTGCGGATGCCTTTCATACCATGCGTTCCATGCTTTTGCCGGTGCTCTATCTGATGGGAACAAAAGTGCCGCAGGCGGATGTGTATCATGCAATCTGTACCGGATATGGAGGTCTTCTGGCCTGCCTTGGAGGATATGTCAACAACCGGGATGTCCTTCTTACGGAACATGGGATTTATACCCGTGAACGGGAGGAAGAGATCATCCGTGCAAAATGGGTGGTTCCGTCTTTCAAGAAACAATGGATCTCCTTTTTTTATATGTTGTCAGATATGATTTATCAAAGAGCATTCCGCGTAACCAGTCTTTTCACAAATGCAATGAAAACACAGATACAGATGGGCTGTGCTCCGGAAAAATGCCGGGTGATCGCCAATGGGATCAATTACGAGCGATTGGCAGAGATCCCTTTGAAGAAGCCGGATGGCTGGGTGGATATCGGTGCAGTTGTGAGACTGGCACCGATCAAGGATATCAAAACTATGATTTATGCATTTTTTGAACTGGCGGCGAGAGTAGAAAAGGTGCGCCTTCATATTCTGGGAGGCGTCGATGATGAAGAATATGCGGAAGAGTGTTATGCACTTGTAGAGCAGCTACAGTTAAAAAACCTCATTTTTACCGGACGTGTAGATATCGTAAAATATATGGAAAAACTGGATTTTACGATTCTGACGAGTATATCGGAAGGCCAGCCTTTGTCTGTGCTGGAGTCTTTTGCAGCAAGGCGGCCCTGTGTGACAACAGATGTTGGCTGCTGTAAAGAACTGTTGGAAGGAAATGAAGAGGATTGCTGCGGTCGGGCAGGTTATTATGTGCCGCCTATGTACAGAGAAGGACTGGCAGACGCAATGGAAAAAATGTGTGCTTCCGAGGTGCGACGCAGACGGATGGGAAAAAACGGACAGAACCGGGCACGGCTCTATTACAGACAGGAAAAAATGATTGAGAATTACCGGAGCGTGTACAAGGAGGTGGAAGAGAAAAATGGCTGGGATCGGATTTGAACTGAAGAAGCTTTTTAACAGGCGTGGCTTGTTTGCAAGCGTCCGGGCTTACGGATATGCAGGAATCGTCTGTACCGGACCGATGCTGCTTGGAATCGTGCTGCTTCTTGGCGTTCTGTTTCTCTGCAGCCTGACCGGGGGCTCCGAACACAGCAGAGAGCTTTTGGTGTGTATGATCACCTATACGCTTCTGTCTTCGCTGACAGTCACCAGCTTTCTTTCCATGGTGGTAACGAGATTTATAGCAGATCAGCTGTATGAAGAAAATTATGAAACGATACTGCCTTCTTTCTGGGGCTCTTCCGCTCTTATGCTGATCGTTGGAGGAATTCTTTATGGGATTTTTCTTGCTTTTTCAGGAGCAGGACTGCTGGATGGTTTTCTGTGTCTGGGGCTTTTCGGAGAATTGATCCTTACCTGGAATGCCATGAGCTATTTGACAGCGATCAAGGATTACAGAGGGATTCTTCTGGCATTTGTAGCCGCCATTGTGGTGACCTTTCTGGTCGGCTGGTTTCTGCTTTTTTTGAAAATTCCCCATGTGGAAGCTTTACTGATCGCTGTCTTTATTGGATACGGAGTCATGATGCTCTGGGATACAGCACTGTTGTACCAGTATTTTCCGCAGGGAAACGGCAGTGCATTTTTCTTTCTGAAATGGGTGGATCAGTTTCTTCCGTTGGCTTTTACCGGGCTTTTTCTCCATATCGGACTGTTTTCACATCTGGTTATTATGTGGGCAGGACCGCTGCAGGTGAAGGTGCAGGGGCTTTTTGTCGGAGCCCCTTATCATGATGTACCGGCACTGGCTGCCTTTCTCACGATCCTGATCACAACGGTGAACTTTGTTGTTTCTGTGGAGGTTAATTTTTATCCCAAATACCGTAACTATTATAGTCTCTTCAATGATAAAGGAGCGATCGGTGATATTCAGCAGGCAGGAAAAGAAATGCAGAAGGTACTAAATATGGAACTGAAATACACGGCATTAAAACAGCTCTTAACGACAGCACTTGCAATTTCTGTGGGAGGATTTCTGCTGAATGCGCTTCCACTTGGCTTTAATGATCTCATGGAAGGGTATTTTCGGACGCTCTGCGTTGGTTATGGGCTTTATGCTGTAGCAAACACGATGCTGCTGCTTCTGCTGTATTTTACGGATTATCAGGGGGCGTTGTGGTTGTCCGGAATCTTTGCAGCAGGAACGTCTGTGTTTACGTTTTTTTCTCTTTTTTTTCCGAAGGTATATTATGGGTTTGGCTTTCTCATTGGCTGTGGGATCTTTTTTCTTCTGGCTGTGATCAGGCTGGATGCGTATACCAGGAAACTTCCGTATTATATACTGAGTGTACAGCCGGTGGTGGCAGAGGATAAAACAGGGGTGTTTACCAGGCTTGGATATTTTCTGAATAAAAAACTGGAAGGGAGACAGGAGCATGAAAAGATATAAGAAAGCAGCAGGGATCCTGGCAGTACTTCTTGCAGCTGTCTTGTGCGGAGGCTGCATGTCTACGACCATGCAGAAGACCGGAGAACAATCAACAGAAGTGGAAAGCGAAAACTCTGGAGTGGAAAAAGAAGAAAAACCTGAGATCAACGAGATTCATCTCAGGGATAAAGATACCTTATATGAGAACGATGATGACACCAGTGTAGTGACCATGTATCTGACGGTTTCCAGAGGAAATTCCTCGGAGAATACGGATCATTCCTGGAGTGAGATTAACAGCTATTCTGTATCTGATTATGAAGAAATGGGAGTGGAACGTTATCAGGTGGCCGGGCTTTTACAGGTAGGAGATGAAAACGGACCGGAAGCGGGAGAAGTCGGTTATGGGGAAAAGGTACCTAATGCAACGGTGCAGATTCGTGGACAGACTTCCAGCCGCTATGCACAGAAGAATTACAAGATTGAACTGAAGAAAAATAAAGGGACCTGGAGAGGGCAGCGGACGATCAACCTGAACAAACATATGGGAGAAGGAATGCGTTTCCGGAACAAACTGGCCTATGACTTGCTGAAAGGGATCCCGGAACTTCTCAGTTTGCGAACACAGTTTGTACATTTGTATGTCAAAGATGAGACAGAAGGGGAGAATGGAGGTTTCTCTGATTATGGACTTTATACGCAGGTGGAGCAACTGAATAAAACAGGAATGAAAGCCCATGGACTGGATTTCAACGGACAGTTATATAAGGTCAATTCTTTTGAATTTTACCGGTATGAGGATGTGATCAAAAAGGAGGACGAGGCAGGATATGACCAGAGGGCATTTGAGGAACGGCTGGAGATCAAAGGAAGCTCCGATCACAGAAAACTGATCCGGATGCTGGAGGCAGTAAATGATTATTCCAAGCCTGTCAGTACCGTTCTGGAGCAATATTTTGACAAAGAAAACCTGACTTACTGGATGGCCTTTCAGATCCTGACAGGAAATGTTGACACGCAGAATCGAAACACCTATCTGTACAGTCCTTTGAATTCGGATACCTGGTACTTTATCTGCTGGGATAATGACGGGGCATTTATGAGAAGCGAGTATGTCAAAAGGCAGTTTTCCGATCAGGGAAGCTGGGAGTCTGGCGTCAGCAATTACTGGGGAAATATACTGTTTCAGCGTTGTCTGCAGTCGGAAACTTTCCGGGAAGAATTAGATGAGGCAATCCTGGATCTGAAAACGTATCTGAGTGAGGACAGACTTCGCACAATGATCGGACGTTATCAGGCGGTGGTAAAGCCTTATGCGTATTCCATGCCGGATCAGATGAATGAACCGCTTACAGAGGATGCGTATGATGAGATTGCTTCCGAAATTCCGGGAGAAGTGGAGAACAATTATCAGCTTTATCTGGAGAGCCTGAAAAAGCCTATGCCGTTTTATATTGGAAAACCAGTGATCACAGGGCAGAAGCTGAAGGTCAACTGGGATATTTCCTATGATTTTGATGCGGAGGATATCACGTATACCGTAGAGGTTGCCAGGGATTATCTGTTTCGTGATGTCATTTACCGTTCAGAGAGACAGCTTCTACCGGAAGCAGAACTGGATCTTCCGGAGGCCGGACAGTATTTTGTGAGAGTGCAGGCGGAAAACAGCTCCGGCTATACGCAGGATGCTTTCGATTATTATGTAACGGATTCCGGAAAAAATTATGGAATGAGGTGTTTCTACATTACGCAGGATGGTCGGGTTGAGGAAGATCTTTATGGAGAATAGAAAAAAAGAATGTTTTCGGAATGAATGGAAATATCTTATCAGTACCAGTGAAAAGGAACTGCTGAAGCTGCGGATGAAGCACTTTCTGAAACTGGATCCTCATGCGGGAACAGGCAGCTACATGATCAGGAGTCTTTATTTTGACGATTACTGGAATAGTGCCTTTGAAGAAAAAGAAGCGGGAGTTCTGATGCGAAAAAAATACCGTATCCGGATCTATGATTGTAGCGAACGGTCGATCAGACTGGAACGGAAGAAAAAATTCGGAAGCTTTATTTACAAAGAAAGTGCCCCTCTTACAAAAGAAGAAGTCTGGAAAATCCTGGATGGAGACTATGGATTTCTGTTGAAAAGTCCCTACCCTCTCTGCAGGGAATTCTATGTGGAGTGTGTCAGCAGTCTGATGCGGCCGCGCACGATCGTGGATTATGACAGGGAGCCGTGGATCCTGGATGAGGGAACCGTCCGGATCACGTTTGATTCGGATGTAAGAGCTGCGATCGGCAGTTTTGATATGTTTGACCCGACCCTGCCGACGCTGCCGGTGCTGGAACCGGGAAAACTGATCATGGAAGTAAAGTTTACCGAGCTGCTTCCGCAGATCGTGAAAGAGATCCTGCCTCCGCAGGCGGCTGAATTTACAGCTGTTTCCAAATATGTGCTCTGTTATGAGAAGACGAGATATAAAAACGGGTTTGAATATTGGTATGAAACAGAAGAGAGGAAATGATTATGAGCGTAAAAGATGTGATTAAAAAATCAGTACTGGAATCGGGAGCATTTGGCCGGTATGATATTCCGGCAGTTTTTGCAGCTTTGATCGCGGCACTGTTACTGGGAATTTTGATCTTTCTGGTCTATAAGAAATTTTATGCGGGAGTTATTTATTCCAGGACTTTTGCGGTGACACTGGTAGGAATGACGGTCCTGACCTGTATGGTAACACTGGCGATCAGTACGAATGTGGTGATCTCTCTTGGTATGGTCGGTGCCTTGTCGATCGTGCGTTTCCGTACTGCGGTCAAGGATCCGATGGACCTTCTGTACCTTTTCTGGGCGATCACAACGGGGATCACTGCAGGGGCGGAGATGTATGTTCTGGCACTTCTGGCAGCGGCGGTGATGATCCTGATGATCGTATTGTTTTATCATAAGCAGCAGAACGGCAGGATTTATATAGCAGTACTCCATTATACCGGAGACGAAGCGGGAGACGAGATCATCCGGTGCTTCGGAAAAAGAAAATATTTTATAAAATCCAAGACCATGCGTAAGGAGAAAACGGAAATGGCAGTCGAGCTTTTCTGCAAACAGACGGATATGGATTTTATGGAAAAGATACGGGCGATCGAGCAGGTCGAAGATGTTACGCTGATCCAGTATAACGGAGAATATCATGGCTAAAAAAGCAGTTTTGCTGCTGACAGCCGTTATCGGGGCAGCAATATTGGCAGCGGGAGCTGGAATGTTTGGAGCAGAGAGAAGAAAATTTGTAAAAGAATATCGGGAATCGCAGGCGGTATTCGGGAATCCGCTGATGGGATATGCGAAAAATGCATGGCATGAAGAAGTCGCAGAGGATGTTTCTCTTTTGTATGTAGATATCACCTGGGCTGAACTGGAACCGGAGGAAGGGATCTATGCCTGGACAGCGATCGAAGAGGAAAATCAGATCGCAAGGTGGAAAAAAGAAGGAAAACACCTGGTTCTGAGATTTCTCTGTGATCTTCCGGGAACGGAAGCCCATATGGATATTCCGCAGTGGCTGTATGAAAAAAGCGGAGAAGCAGGACAATGGTATGACGGCGAATATGGAAAAGGATTTGCTCCGGATTACAGGGACCAGACGATTATCGACAGTCATGCAAAGGCGGTAAAAGCGCTTGGAGAGCATTTTGGGCAGGATGGAATGATCAGCTATATCGAACTGGGAAGCCTTGGGCACTGGGGCGAGTGGCATGTGAATTATGAAGAAGGAATTGCAAGACTGCCGGGAGAAAAAATCCGGGAAGCGTATATCCGTCCATGGATGGAAGCCTTTCCTGATGCCATGTTTCTGATGAGAAGGCCCTTTGCAGCGGCGAAAACCTATGGTTTTGGACTGTATAATGATATGACCGGTCATGAAAAAGATACGAAGACCTGGTTTGGCTGGATAGAACGGGGCGGCGAATATGAGCAGACTGGAGAAAAAAATGCGCTTGCTGCAATGAAAGATTTCTGGAAAACGGCACCTTCCGGAGGTGAATTTACCAGTTCTCTTGAAATGGAAGAAATGCTTGTGACAGATCTGGAACGGACAGTAGAGCTGATCCGGGAAGCGCATACCACCTTTCTGGGTCCGAAGGTTCCTCCGCTGGAGTACCCGGAAGGATACCGGGAAGTTCTGAAAAATATGGGTTACAGGATCTGGATCTCCAGTGCAGAGATAAAAAAGAAAGGAAAAGGCTCGCTTGTGAGACTGGTCTGGAAAAATTCGGGAGTGGCTCCTTTTTATAAAGACTGGCCGGCTTATCTGTATCTGGAAGACAGTACGGGAAAAATAATAGAAAAGCAAGAAATCAAGATCAAGATCTCATCACTGCTTCCGGACATGGAAATCGTGACAGATACCTGGCTGGAACTGAAAGCTCCGGGAAAATTAAAGATAAACGAGTATCGTCTTTCCGTTGGAATGGAGGATCCGATGACAAAAACAGCACAGGTCCGTTTTGCAATGGAGGCATTCTATCAGGACGGGAAGAATTATCTCTGGTAGGATCCATGATTATAAGTAAAAAAAGAAATCCACCGCGCATATGCATGGTGGATTTCTTTTTGGCAGGCAGCAGATCTTGCGCCTGTTTTGGATTTTCTGAAAGTATGATTACTGAGCCACGTTGACGAACTGACTGTTGTAGAGATGATTGTAAAAACCGTTCTCTTTCATCAGATCATCGTGAGTTCCCTGTTCGATGATCCGCCCGTCTTTCATGACGAGGATCCAGTCTGCATTGCGGATGGTAGAAAGACGATGGGCAACGATGAAGCTGGTACGGCCCTGCATGAGCTGGTCAAAGGCCTCCTGGATCTGCAGCTCGGTACGGGTATCGATGCTGGAGGTTGCTTCATCCAGGATCAGCATGGGCGGCAGGCAGAGCATAACACGCGTGATACAGAGCAGCTGTTTCTGTCCCTGGCTTAAGCTGTCTTCCGTAAGAACCGTATCAAGTCCGTCCGGGAGACGACGGATAAACTCCCAGCTGTGGGAACGTTTTGCTGCTTCTTTGATCTCCTCGTCGGTAGCGTCCGGTTTTCCGATGCAGATGTTCTCACGGACAGTGCCGGCTTTGATCCAGGTGTCCTGAAGGACCATCCCGTAATTGCTTCGAAGAGAATGACGCGTTACCTGTTTGATCGGCTGGCCGTCTACCAGGATATCGCCCTGATCGGTATCATAGAAACGCATGAGCAGGTTGATAAAGGTTGTTTTTCCACAACCGGTCGGTCCTACGATGGCGACACGCATACCGGGTTTTGCCTGGAAATTGAAATGCTCGATGAGTTTTTTCGACTTGTCATAGGAGAAGGACACATCTTCAATGTGTACGTCTCCGGCTGCTTTGCCGAGCTCGCTGGAGACTTCCGGAGTTTCAGAAGGTTCCTCCAGAAGTTCAAAGATCCGGCCGGCACAGGCCAGGGCATTCTGGAGCTCGGTAATGACTGAACTGATATCATTGAAAGGCTTCATATACTGGTTTGCATAAGAGAGCAGTACGGAAAGACCGCCGACGCTCAGAAAACCGCCGGGGATCATAAATGCACCTACCAGTGCCACACCTGCGTAAATGACATTGTTGACAAAGCGGGTGGACGGGTTTGTCAGACTGCTGTAGAAAACGGCTTTCTGGCTATAGTTTTTCAGGTCTTCATTGATTTTTGCAAAGCGTTCAGAAGCCTTTTCCTCGTAGCCGAAGGCCTGTACCACTTTCTGGTTTCCGATCATTTCTTCAATGAGGGCGGTTTGTTTTCCACGGGTCTCACTCTGTTTCCGGAACATCTGGAAGGAGTGGCTGGAAATAAATTTTGCCACGAAAAAGCTTAAGGGTGTCAGGACGATGACCATCAGCGTGATCCAGACGTTTTTGGAAAACATGAAGATCAGGGTTCCGACGATGGTTACGATACCGGAAAACAGCTGGGTAAAGCCAAGGAGAAGACCATCGGAAAGGATATCGGTGTCGGCAATGACACGGCTGATGATGTCTCCGGTGCTGTGCTGATCCAGGTAGGCAAGCGGCAGTTCCTGGATGTGACGGATCGCTTTGGCACGGATGTCCTGTACGGTACGGTAGGTCATCCGGTTATTGATGATGCTCATGATCCAGGTAGAAACGGAAGAAACGATGACCATGACCAGGATCCGGGAGAGATAATACCACATCCGCTCAAAATCAACGGCATGGGCACCGATCACTTCATCGATGGCATTTCCGAACAGAATCGGCACATAGAGCTGCAGCACAACGGTGACTGCGGCCAGGACGATACTCAGGATCAGAAGAAAACGGTAATTCCCGATCATACGAAGGACTTTAAAGAAGGTCTCCATACTGCTTTTCGGCATTTTTTTCTTTTTGCTGTTACTCATTTGGCTGCCTCCTTATCGTTTTTGCGTTCTTCAGGAAACTGAGAAAAGAAGATCTCGCGGTAGGTCTCGCAGGACTGCATCAGTTCTTCATGTGTTCCCTTTCCTGCCAGAAGACCGTCATCCAGGACCAGGATCAGATCAGCCTGACGGATGCTGGCGGCACGCTGGGAAACCAGGAAGGTGGTCACGCGGCCGCTAAGATCGTGGAGCGCTTTCCGAAGAGCGGCATCGGTGGCAAAATCCAGGGCACTGGCACTGTCATCCAGGATCAGGAACTCCGGCTTTTTCACCAGAGCCCGCGCAATGGTGAGACGCTGTCTCTGACCGCCGGAGAGGTTCCGGCCGTTCTGCTCCAGATGGAAATCCAGCTGACCGTCTTTCTTCTCAACGATTTCTTTTGCCTGGGCAATGGTAAGCGCCTCCCAGATCTCTTGATCCGTGGCGTCGTCACGGCCCCATTTCATGTTGGCACGGATGCTTCCCTGGAAAAGGGCTGCCTTCTGGGGAACCACGCCGATCTTGCTGCGGAGTACACCTCTGGGATATTTCCGGACATCCACACCGTCTACCAGAACCTTTCCTTCGGAAGCATCATAGAAGCGGGTGATCAGATTTACCAGAGTGGATTTTCCGCTTCCGGTACCTCCGATGATGCCGACCGTCTGACCGGGATTTACAGAAAAGCTGATATTGGAAAGGCTGGGAGCCTTGCTGTTCTGGTAGCAGAAGGTCACGTTTTCAAAAGTGACTGCGGGGCTGTTTCTTCTGACGGAAACCGCTTTTTCCTGATATTCCATACTGGAACGGACTTTTAAGATGCCGGCCACACGCTCGGCACAGGCAGCGGATTTGTTCAGAGTGATGATAAGAGAAGCCAGTTTGATGAGTTCAACGATCATCTGGGCCATATAGTTGTAAAGAGCGACCACTTCACCCTGCTGCATGTTTCCAAGGTTTACTTCTACGCCGGCTTTCTGGATCAGGAAGACGGTAGCAATGTTGATGAGAACATAGGTTGCCGGATTCAGGAAAGCGGAGATCCTTCCGACAAACTCATTCAGCTTTGTGAGATCCCGGTTGCGGGCATCAAATTCTTCAACAGACTCTTTTTCCCGGCAGAAGGCGCGGATGACACGGATACCGGTAAGATTCTCACGGGTCAGTCTGGTGACCGCATCCAGCCGGCCCTGCACTTTTTTAAAGAGCGGGATGCTGACGTACATGATAACGAAGGCCACCAGGAAGAGAATGGGGATCGCGATCACGAAGATCAATGCACAACGGACGTTGATTGTGAAAGCCATGACCATAGAGCCGAGAACGATAAAGGGGCTTCGAAGAAGAAGGCGAAGACCCATATTTACGCCGTTCTGGACCTGATTCACGTCATCGGTGAGACGGGTGATGAGCGTATCCGTTCCCAGGGTATCCAGCTCGGTAAAAGAGAGGCGCTGGATGTGGTCAAAGACCGCCTGACGGAGATTGGCGGCGAAGCCGACGCTGGCTTTCGCTGCAAAATACTGGGCAGTAAAGCTGCAGGTAAGACCGGCAGCTGCCATAAGGATCAGAATAAAAAATCTCTGGACGATGTAGCCATGATCGTTCTGAGCCACTCCCACATCGATGATCTGGGCAATGACAAGGGGGACGATCAGGTCAAACACGACTTCCAGAAACTTGAAAAACGGTGCAAGAATACTTTCCTTTTTATATTCTTTCAGATAGCACGCAAGTGAGCGCATGTTTTTCCCTCCATATAAATATTTTTTCCGCTTTGACTTATTCATTATAGTCTTGTAGAATGTAATAGGAGTAATATTGTTTTTAAACTATTTTAATACAAAAAATATATAACAAACTCGGAGGCATTTATGGAGATCAGGCAGCTGGAATACTTTCGGGAGATTGCCACTACCGGCAGCATCAATGAGGCAGCCAGACGGCTCAATATGTCACAGCCGCCATTGAGCTATCAGATGAAGCAACTGGAGGCAGAACTGAATGTGACGCTTTTTGAACGGAACAGGACGGGAGTGACGTTGACGGAAGCAGGGAAGCTTTTATATGAAAGGGCGGAAAACCTGCTGAATTTTGTGAATTCAACCAAACAGGAGGTGGCGGAGACCGGAAAAAAACAGGTACTCCGGATCGGGATGACGCCGACCACTGTGGGTACGATGATGCCTTTCATTTCAGAGTTTGCCCGGAAAAATCCGGATGTAAACTTTGAAGTGCACGATGGGATCACATATACTTTATATCATTATCTTATGGATGGGATCGTGGATGTGGCGGTGGTGCGCACGCCGTTAAGACTGGATGGAGTGGAGTATACAGAGCTTCATCAGGAACCGATGATCGCTGTGATCCCCACAGAAATGCGGCTGGAACGGGAGGGTGGACTTTATCTTATGGATCTTATGGACAGTCCGCTGATCCTTTATCGAAGATACGAAAAATTTATTCTGGAAGCGTTTGCGGCCCAGGGGCTGGATCCGGACATTTTCTGTCTCTGTGATGATGCCAGGGGAGCTATGCTCTGGGTGAGAGAGGGGCTGGCAGTCGCAGTCTTTCCGGAGTCCATGCGCTGTTTCTGTGAGGGACTTCATGTGGAAACACTGGTGGAGTCGTCGCTTGAGACCAAGATTCTTCTGATCTGGAAAAAGGGAAAGCAGCCGACCAGTCTTTTACAGAAATTTCTGGATATCTGTATGAAAAAATGAAAAAAACCCGGCTTTGAAAAGCCGGGATCCGGGCTGGATCAGACGAAATCGTCAAAAATCCAGTCTTTTTCTTTTTTCTTTTTCTTTACGGGAGCTTCCGGACCGTAACCGGGAGCAGGATTATTTTGTGGTCCGAAGTTGTTGTCCGGGTCGTAATAGCCATTCTGCGGCTCGCAGTTGTTGTCCGGGTCGTAATAGCCATTCTGTGGTCCGTAGCTGTTGTCCGGGTCGCAATAGCCGTTCTGCGGTCCGTAGTTGTTGCCCGGGTTGTAATAACCATTCCGCGGTCCGTAATGGCTGCCCTGGTCCGGGTTGCAATAATCATCCTGTGGGCGGAAACTGTTCTCCGGATCATAGTAGTTGTCCTGCGGCCCGTAGTCATTTTCGGAAGGATAGCCACCCTGCGGTTCACCGGTATGTTTCGTTTTCCTGCCGAATCGCTTTTTCTTCGGTCTTACCGGTGCTTCCTCCCAGTCGGGTCCCTGCTTATATTCGTATGCACAGGCTGCGGCGTTCTTCCTTTTAAAGTGTTTTTTCTCAGGGCGGGGTCGGAAAATCGTCTTCCTGCCGGTCCAGCCGATGATCCGTACCAGGATGATCCCCCAGAAAACGCCGAAACTGTCGATACAGACGTCCTTTACCGCCGGCGAACGGCCGGATATGAAGGATTGATGATATTCGTCTCCACAGGCAAAGCCCACACAGATGATCCCGGCAGTCAGCATCAGAAGAAAACCGTGAAGGCCATATACATAGAGGGGAAAAGAAACTGCTATCGCCAGAAGAAAATATTCTGTCATATGAGCAAGCTTTCGGGTAATAAAATTGATCTTGCCCGCCCACTGGGAAAGCTGCCAGTCTTCATGACCTCCGTCAAAGACATAGTCTGCGGTCTGGACGAGCTTGTAACTGACTTTATAGCTCATCTCCGAAGAAACCTCTCCGGGCTGTGCGGAAAAAGAATAGATCATATACATCAGCATCAGTGCAGGAAGGAAGGATAATGGTTTCAATAAGGTTCTTATCATAAGCATTCGCCTCCAATCGGCTCAATCATATCATCTGAAGGGGCTCTTGTCCAGATAGTTAAGAAAATAGTAAGGATGTGGGGAAATAAAAAATCCCCGGTGCCAGACCGGGGGACTTTTGAATACAGATTTATTTGCCGGAGGCATCCGGAAAATCAAAGAAACATTTGATGGGAACTTCCAGTACATCAGCGATGTCAAAAAGGGCTTCCAGAGAAATGCTGGTGGGCATATTCGGAGCTTCCAGATTGCTGATGTGGGTACGGCTGAGATCGCATTCCTCTGCCAGCTGAAGCTGTGTCAGACCATGCATTTTACGGTAATAAGCAACTGCAAGACCAAGCTGCTTGTACTGCTGTTTTCGTTTGTCACTTTTCATGTGTTGTCCGCCTTTCTGTTTTGGAAATTCATATCCTGCAAAGAGGCGCATGAAGCTGCGGCTTCTCGCAGAGTAATACTATGATGTTGGGGGCAAAAGGTCTTTTGCCTCCACGGATGCTTACGAATTGCTCCGCTGCAAAGCAGCTCCCGCAATTTGCCAAACATTCAAAATCCGCTGATTTACTGCGTAAATCGCTGCTTTTTTATGTTTGGTGGGTTCCAAGTTCAAAAGCCTTATCATGCAAGCATGAACGGCTTTTTGACTTTTTGCCCCTGGCAGCATCATACTATCATAAGTGTAGTATCTGGAAAATAAAAATGGAACAAATATCAATTATATAATAGCATAAAAATGATTTGCAAAATAAGGAAAAAGAGTTATAATAGAAAAAAAGAGAGAAAATCAGGGTTGATTTTGGAGAAAAACAGCGAATGAAAGAAGCTGTTCCCTGCGATCCTGGGGCAGAGAACGGTAGGTATCCATCAGTTTCTGCTCCGGTGAAGTGAGCGGAAGAACGAGTGGCTCTTTTGAGACCGCAATCTCTTCCAGATTCTCCGTATTGAGAAAATAGGTGAAAGGGACATCATAGAAATGTGCAAGGTCCATGATCACATCCAGGGAAGGCGTACGTTTGCCGCGCTCATAGTTGGAATAGGTTGCCCGGCCGATATTCAGTTTTGAGCTGACAAAGGCCTGCGTGTAATGATTTCGTTCACGAAGATCACGCAGTCTTTCAAACAGGATCTGATTGTTCATGAAAGCCTCCCGGTTACAGTCGTTTATCTTTGAAAAAATAGAGCGAAAAACAGAGGGTAAGGCGTAATATTTTTCCTCTGAAATCGTATTTTTCATTATAACAATGTCTGCCGCGTTAAAAAACGGCGTGTAACAAAATGAAACAAAAATAAGAACGATGCAACAAAATGTTGCAAAATACTAGCTGAAAATGGTATAATAAACGTGGTATATTAACTGTGGTTTTAAAACAGGCATCTGCCTGTCTGTTTCAGGAGGGAAAGAGAATGAAAGCATCTGTTTTTAATTTTGGAATGAAATACGGGGACAGTCCCAGAAGACCGGTGCGTTTTCTGGCA
This sequence comes from Blautia sp. OF03-15BH, assembly GCF_003463065.1. Lineage (GTDB taxonomy): Bacteria > Bacillota > Clostridia > Lachnospirales > Lachnospiraceae > Limivivens. The sequence continues at coordinate 588,221 of NZ_QSCM01000001.1, read as the reverse complement.
GGCTGCTGCAGAAAGTGGGAGCAGTGGAAGGCGGATCGTATCGAAAGAGAATTCCGGAAGGAAAAAGCCAGTGGAATGTCCGGACAGGATTCCGAAGTGATTTTAAAGAATATACTGGAGTATAAAAAAGGATGAGCCTGGGGCTCATCCTTTTTTTGACAGGTCAACAGAACTTAAGTAACTGTTGTGGTATTCTTTTTTAAAGGTGACATCTTCCGTGAACCAGTCGGGCGGAGTGAAGGTATTGGCAGCTTCTTCCGTGGGAAATTCCACTTCTGCCAGGATCATGCCTTCAAAGGCTCCGGAGAAAAGATCCAGTTCAATGGTAAGAATGTCATCCAGAGGAATGAGATAGCGCCGTTTGGTGATGACATTGCCGTCGGCTTTGGTTTTCAGGTGTTCGTAGGCTTCCTGTGTAAGGGGCAGATTGTATTCCTCATGAGCCATCATGCCACTGGATTTATAGGTCAGGATATAGCGGTCGTCCTGACGGCGGATGCGGACCACCGGAGCGGTACAAAGATACGCCTGCTCGATTTCATGGTAAGTATAGCGCTCCAGATGTTCCGGTAGTTCGCGGATCAGGTATTTGCGTTCGATTTCCATAGACAAACCTCCTTTTACGAGGAAGTTTACCATAAATGAAAAATCTTGTAAATCACTTGTATCGCAGGCAGAGATTTGCTAAGATAAGCGGTGACAACGATAGACAGGGACATTGGAGAAGATTTAAGGTTTTTCTGAGAATAAAGACAGAAAAAGCCGTAAGTCTTCCGGACAAGGAGGAAAAATATGAGTAAAGCATACGTATTTCTGGCAGACGGATTCGAAGAGATTGAAGGTCTTACCGTAGTAGATCTTTTAAGAAGGGCAGAGATCGAGACGATCACCGTTTCTGTCATGGGAAGAGAAGAGATCATCGGTTCTCACAGGATCCCTGTGGTGGCAGATACGCTGATCGGTGACGTACATCCGACCGTTGAAGATCTGCTGGTGCTTCCGGGCGGCATGCCGGGAACCCTGCATCTGGGAGACTGTGAAAAACTTAGGGAGCTTCTCCTGAAGGCGGCAGAAGAAAACGGTCGTATCGCAGCCATCTGTGCGGCACCTACTGTTTTTGGAAAACTCGGTTTATTAAATGGAAGAAAGGCCATCTGCTATCCGGGAATGGAGGAAGGCCTGACCGGTGCGGAAGTGACAGCAGAGCCTGTCGTGACAGATGGAAACATCACGACTTCCAGAGGTCTTGGAACCGCCATTCCGTTTGCACTCCGTCTCATAGAAGAACTGAGTGGAAAAGAAACGGCAGAGAGGATCGCAAAGAGTATTGTTTATCAGGCATAAGGAGGGAATACGATGAAGGCAATGTGGAACCGGATCGATTTAAAAGAACGGGCCAAAAATGTTCTTCGGGGCTGCTTCTGGTCGGCGGTTGTGGTGGCTCTGATCACAGGTATCCTTACAGGAAGCTTTTCCGGCGGCAGTTCCGGCAGAGGCCAGGTTCAGGAAACTACGTATAACAGCATCCAGGACAACGGTGGAAATATGGTAGGCTCTGCGACGGATCTGATCTTTGAAAATGCAAGACAGCCGCAGAATATTCTGGCACGGATCGCAGGTATGGGCTTTGGCGTGGTGATCCTTGGCATTGGCGTGACCATGGTGCTTTTTGGTTTTGCCTTTGGTGTTTTAGTTGGCAATCCCATCCAGGTGGGCTCCAGCCGTTTCTTCATGCAGGCCAGGGAAACGAGTAGCGGCATAGGGGAAGTGTTTTATGCTTTCCGCCAGAAAGAGTTCTGGAATGTCGTGCTGATCATGTTCGTGATGAATGTGAAGATCTTTCTCTGGGGACTTCTTTTTGTGATCCCGGGCATTGTAAAATCCTATGAATATAAGATGATCCCCTATATTCTGGCTGAAAATCCGGGACTTTCCATGTCACGGGTCTTTGAACTGAGCCGGGAGATGACCATGAATGAAAAGATGGACATGTTTGTTCTGAATCTTTCCTTTATCCCCTGGTTCATCCTTTCCGCCTGCACCTGTGGCCTGGCAGGGATTTTCTGGGTAAATCCTTACATGTCTGCAACGGAGGCGGAACTTTATGCCGTTCTCCGGCAAAAGGTACAGGATTCCGGATTCTCTGACAGATATGAACTGCCCGGTTTTGGAGCGGAGCAGCCCATTTTTTGAAAAAAAGAGTGGCTTTTTCTTTTCACTTGTGCTATAGTATTAAAATGACTGTAAGTATGGAGAAGTCTGTCAAATCAGCACCATGGCACAGAGCAGGGGGAAAACCGCAGGTGCGGAACCCCATAATCATGCAGACCTGGCCGTATGGCTTGGGCGGATTGCCCGGGACTGCGAAAAACATAGAAACTTAGGAGGAAAAACACACCATGAGTTTACAGGTTGAAAAACTGGAAAAAAACATGGCGAAGCTGACCATCGAGGCTTCTGCCGAGGACTTTGAAAAAGCAATTCAGAAAGTATATCTGAAAGCCAGAGGAAAAATCAATATCCCGGGCTTCCGTAAAGGTAAAGCACCGCGTAAACTGATCGAGAAAATGTATGGCACAGGCGTTTTCTATGAAGATGCTGCCAACGATCTGATCCCGACTGCATATGCAGAGGCTCTGAAGGACTGCGATCTTGAGATCGTTTCCCGTCCGGAGATCAATGTGACTCAGATCGAAGCTGGAAAACCCTTCATCTTTACCGCAGAAGTTGCTGTAAAACCGGAAGTTACCCTTGGCGAGTACAAAGGCGTAGAGGTTGAGAAGAGCGATGTTGAGGTAACTGAGGAAGACATCAACAAAGAGGTTGACAAGGAGAGAGAGAACAACTCCAGAACCATCGATGTAGATGACAGAGCAGTTGAGAACGGAGACATCATCAAGCTTGACTTTGACGGTTCCGTAGACGGTGTTCCTTTCGAGGGCGGCAAAGCTGAGAACTATACTCTGACCATCGGTTCCGGAAGCTTCATCCCGGGCTTTGAGGATCAGCTGATCGGCACCAAGATTGGTGAGGAGAAAGACGTTACCGTTACTTTCCCGGAGGACTATCATGAGAAGAGCCTTGCAGGAAAAGAAGCCGTATTCAAATGCAAAGTAAATGCAATCTCTGTAAAAGAGCTTCCGGAAGCAGATGACGAGTTTGCAAGCGAAGTTTCCGAGTTTGAGACCCTTGCTGAGTACAAAGAGGATATCAAGAAGAAACTGACCGAGAAGAAAGAGAAAGCAGCAAGAGCAAAGAAAGAGGCTCAGGCAATCGAGAAAGCAGTAGAGAATGCCACCATGGAGATCCCGGATGCCATGATCGACACCCAGGTTCAGAGCATGATGGAGGACTTCGCAAGAAGAATGCAGTCTCAGGGTCTTTCCCTGGAGCAGTACTTCCAGTTCACCGGCATGGATGTAAAGAAAATGCATGACCAGATGAAACCGGAAGCTCTGAAACGTATTCAGAACAGCCTGGTTCTTGAGGCTGTAGCAAAAGCAGAAAACATCGAAATTTCCGATGAGAAGGTAGATGAGGAGATCGCAAAGATGGCTGAGGCTTACAAGATGGAAGTCGAGAAGCTGAAAGACCTGATCGGCGAGTCCGAGAAAGATCAGATGAAGAAAGACCTGGCTGTACAGGCTGCTGCAGATCTGATCGCAGACGCTGCAAAAGAGGCGTAAGAGACATCTGCCTGCGGAAGTTCCCGGAAAGGAGATTCTTCGAAATGAGCTTAGTACCTTATGTCATTGAACAGACCAGCCGCGGCGAGAGAAGCTACGACATTTATTCCAGACTTCTGAAGGACAGAATCATTTTCCTGGGCGAGGAGGTTACGGACGTCAGTGCCAACCTGATCGTTGCCCAGCTTCTGTTCCTGGAAGCGGAGGATCCTGGAAAGGATATTCATTTGTATATCAACAGTCCTGGCGGCTCTGTTTCAGCAGGACTGGCAATTTATGACACGATGCGTTATATCAAATGCGACGTGTCAACCATCTGCCTTGGTATGGCAGCCAGCATGGGAGCATTTCTCCTGGCAGGCGGCACCAAGGGCAAACGGTTTGCTCTGCCCAATGCAGAGATCATGATTCACCAGCCCTCAGGCGGAGCGCAGGGGCAGGCGACAGATATCAAGATCGTATCTGATCACATCATCGCCACAAGGAAAAGGCTGAATGAGCATCTGGCAGCCAATACCGGCCAGCCGCTTAGCGTCATCGAGGTGGATACCGAGCGTGATAACTACATGAGTGCAGAAGAGGCCAAAGCATACGGTCTCATCGACAGTGTTATCACAAATCACTAAAAGATAAGCGTGAGGGGATGTTACGTTCAGCAACATCCCCTCATGTTCGTTGATAAGTTTTGAAGAAAACTGCTTAACAGTAGGTATGAGGTGGAAATTCTATGGCAGGAAAATATGGAGAACATAACAAAGTAAGATGTTCTTTTTGTAATAAATCAGAGGATCAGGTGAGAAAACTCATCGCCGGTCCGGAAGGCGTCTATATCTGCGACGAGTGTATTGAGATCTGCGCAGAGATCATGGATGAAGAACTGGATGAATATTATGAGCAGGATGAGAAACAGAGCGGCATCAATCTGATGAAGCCCAAGGAGATCACTGCTTTTCTGGATGATTATGTCATTGGTCAGGAGGAAGCAAAAAAAGCCCTGGCTGTGGCTGTTTATAATCATTATAAAAGAATCACCGTTGGCAAACGTGTGGACGGGGTGGAGCTGCAGAAGAGTAACATCCTGATGCTGGGACCTACCGGTTCAGGTAAGACTCTGCTGGCTCAGACCCTGGCAAAAATGCTGAATGTACCCTTTGCCATTGCAGATGCGACCACTCTGACGGAAGCCGGATATGTGGGTGAGGATGTGGAGAATATCCTCCTGAAGCTGATCCAGGCTGCAGACTATGATATCAAGCGGGCCGAGTACGGAATCGTTTATATCGATGAGTTTGACAAGATCACGAGAAAATCAGAAAACGCATCCATCACGCGTGATGTGTCCGGTGAGGGCGTACAGCAGGCATTGCTGAAGATCCTGGAAGGTACAGTAGCTTCCGTGCCGCCACAGGGTGGAAGAAAGCATCCGCATCAGGAGCTTCTTCAGATCGATACCACCAATATCCTTTTCATCTGCGGCGGAGCTTTTGAGGGTATGGAAAAGGTCATCGAGGCACGTCTGGATCAGAAGGAGATCGGTTTTAATTCTGCGATCAACGATAAGAGAGGTCATAACGTAGGTGAGATCCTGCGCCAGGTCCTTCCGCAGGATTTCGTAAAATTCGGAATGATCCCTGAGATCATCGGCCGTGTGCCGATGGTGGTTTCTCTGGATCAGCTGGATCGGGATGCACTGATCCGTATCCTGAAAGAGCCGAAAAACTCCATCATCAAGCAGTATCAGAAGCTTTTTGAGATGGATGGCGTGGAGCTTTCCTTTGCAGATGATGCGGTTGAGGAAGTGGCAGATAAGACGCTTGAGCGAAAGACAGGAGCCAGAGGCCTCCGTGCCATTATGGAAAAGGCCATGCTGGATATCATGTACACGCTGCCTTCCGATGAGAATGTAGAGAGTTGTCTGATCACGAAGGATGTGATTGACGGAAGCGGCGAACCGGTGCTGATGTACAGCGATGACAGCAAGCTGCCTTCCACAAAAACGAAAAAAAGCAAAAAAGATAAAGAGATTGAGGAAACTGCATGAGTGAACTGATCAAAAACATACCGGTTGTAGCTCTTCGTGGAATGACGATCCTGCCTTCCATGATCACACATTTTGACATCAGCCGGGAGAAATCAGTCAAAGCGGTGGAAGCTGCCATGCTCCGTGACCAGAGGCTGGTAGTTTTGACCCAGAAATCTCCGGAAACACAGGATCCGGGAATGAAAGATCTTTATAAGATCGGTACCCTGGTGACCGTAAAGCAGATCATGAAGCTGCCACAGAATATTTTCCGTGTGCTTGCGGAAGGTCTGGAACGGGTGGAAGTGATGGATCTGGATGTGGCGGACGGCTGTCTTGTGGCAGATGCCGCCACTTTTTCGGAAGAAGAACTGGCACTTCCTGATGAGAAAAACCAGGAGGCTATGGTTCAGACTCTGCGGACCATTTTTCAGGATTATTGTCAGGCGAACAGTAAGATCAGCCGGGAAACGGCGCTTCAGATCATGGAACAGACCGATCTTCAGAAAATGGTGGATCAGATCGCTGTGAACATTCCTGTGTTTTATGAGGAAAAACAGAAGCTTCTGGAAGCAGTGGATCTGACCGAGCGTTTTGAGCAGCTTTCTGTTCTTCTGGAAAATGAGATCCAGGTCATGAACATTAAGACGGAGATCCAGGAGAAGGTCAAAGCCCGCATTGACAAAAATCAGAGAGAATACATTCTCCGGGAGCAGCTGAAAGTGATCCGTGAGGAACTGGGAGAAGATACCACAGGAGCCGAAGCAGAGCATTTTAAAGCGGAAACAGAAAAGCTGGAAGCTTCAGCTGAGGTAAAAGAGCGCATCGAAAAAGAAATCGAACGCTTTAAAAATGCCGGAAACAATTCTGCCGAAAGTTCTGTGATCCGTGGTTATATCGAGACACTTCTGGAGCTTCCCTGGGACAAAGAATCCAGGGACAATATGGATCTTTCCAACGCCAGAGAGATTCTGGAGGAGGATCATTACGGTCTGGAGAAGGTCAAGGAACGAGTCCTGGAATTTCTGGCTGTCCGCACCCTGACCAAAAAAGGTGACAGCCCGATCATCTGTCTGGTGGGTCCTCCGGGAACCGGTAAAACGTCCATCGCCCGTTCGATCGCCAGAGCACTGAATAAAAAATATGTCCGGATCTGTCTGGGCGGTGTCCGTGACGAGGCAGAGATCCGCGGTCACAGAAGAACCTACATAGGAGCTATGCCGGGCCGTATCGTCAATGGCATGAAGCAGGCAGGAGTGAAAAATCCGCTGATGCTTCTTGATGAGATCGACAAGGTGAGCAGTGATTACAAGGGGGATACCTCATCTGCCCTTCTGGAGGTTCTGGATTCCGAACAGAACAATAAGTTCCGGGATCATTATGTGGAGCTTCCCATTGATCTTTCTGAGGTTCTTTTCCTTGCCACGGCCAATGATGTACAGACCATTCCGCGGCCGCTTCTGGATCGTATGGAACTTATTGAAGTATCCAGTTATACGGAAAATGAAAAACTGCACATTGCAAAAGAGCATCTTTTGGAGAAACAGATTGAGAAAAACGGTCTTACCGACTATGATTTTTCCATTTCGGACAAAGCAATGAAAAAGCTCATTTCCTCTTATACCAGAGAGGCCGGTGTCCGGAATCTGGAGCGGAAGATCGGAGAGATCTGCCGGAAAGCAGCCAGAGAGTTTCTGGAGGATGGCAAAGAAAGCATCCGTGTGACAGAAACCGGCCTGAAAAGCTATCTCGGCAAGGAGCGTTATACGGTCAACCGTCTGAATGAAGAAGATGATATCGGTATCGTCCGTGGTCTGGCCTGGACCAGCGTCGGTGGTGATACCCTGGAGATCGAGGTCAATATCATGCCCGGAAAAGGTGAACTTCTGCTCACCGGTCAGCTGGGAGACGTGATGAAGGAATCTGCTATGGCAGGGATCAGCTACATCCGTTCGGTCAGCCGGGAGTACGGCATTGAGGATAACTTTTTCAAGGAAAATGATATCCATATCCACATTCCGGAAGGAGCCGTTCCCAAGGACGGACCCTCCGCCGGAATCACAATGGCCACAGCCATGACCTCTGCCATCACGAAGCTTCCGGTACGTGCCGATATTGCGATGACCGGAGAGATCACCCTTCGGGGAAGAGTACTTCCCATCGGCGGCCTGAAGGAAAAACTGCTGGCAGCGAAAAATGCAGGCATCCGCCTGGTTCTGGTGCCTGAGAAAAACCGGCCGGATGTAGCGGAGATCTCTGCAGAGATCAAGAGAGGACTGGAGATCCGCTTTGTATCCCAGATGGATCAGGTACTGAAGGCTGCTCTTGTGAAAAATTCGGAGAACTGATTATGATTATAAAAAATGTGACACTGGAAACGGTCTGCGGTATTACAAGCCCCCTTCCGAAAAACGAGCGTATGGAGGTGGCCTTTGCCGGAAAATCCAACGTAGGAAAATCTTCCATGATAAATGCCCTTATGAACCGGAAGGCTCTGGCGCGTACCAGTTCCCAGCCGGGCAAGACCCAGACCATCAATTTTTACAATGTCAATGATGAAGTCTATCTGGTGGATCTTCCGGGCTACGGCTATGCAAAGGTTTCTCAGACAGAAAAGGAAAAGTGGGGAAAGCTCATCGAGAATTATCTTCACAAATCTTCCGTGCTGAAAGCCGTTTTTCTGCTGATCGATATCCGTCATGAGCCGTCTGCCAACGATAAGCTGATGTATGACTGGATCGTAAGCAACGGTTTTGATCCTGTGATCATCGCCACCAAACTGGACAAGATCAAACGGAGCCAGACCCAGAAACAGCTAAAGCTGGTCCGGACCGGTCTCGGCGTCAAACCGGGGACTGTGATCATTCCTTTCTCTGCCGAGACCAAGCAGGGAAGAGATGAGATCTGGGCGTATATCGAAGGACTGATGAAAACTCCCTCTTGACAAATGAAAAATCCTCGGCTATGATACAGACTATAGCGAAAAAAGAAAAAGGTTGTGAGAAAGAGGAGTACATACCAGAGCACCGCCAGAGAGAGATTCCCGACAGGCTGAGAGGAATCTGAAGGAAAGCAGGTATGGAAGGTAGCTTTTGAACCGGCAGGCTGAACGTTGCAGTAAGTCTTCCCGTCCGATCCACGTTAAAAGATCCCTGAGATATGCGAGAAAGACAAGCATAAGAAAAGGTGGTACCGCGAGACATTCGCCCTTTGCACACAAACTGTGTGCAGAGGGCTTTTCTTTTTGCGCGTTAGGCATGAGCAATGCCGAAAGCCATGCGAGCGTGCAAAAGCTGCTTGCAGATTTTTGCACGTTTGAATGGCTTTTGATAGGGCGACGCCCGCGACTGAGGTTTTGCAAAGCAAAACCGAAGTGTACCGCATGCCGGCGGTTCTCCCTCCACATTTCCTCACAGCCCACCAAAACGAAAGGAAAGAATCCCATGAACAAAGAACTGGCAAAAACCTATGATCCAAAGGGCATAGAAGACCGTCTTTACCAGAAATGGCTGGACAAAAAATATTTTCATGCAGAAGTAGACAGAAGCAAGAAACCATTTACCATTGTGATGCCGCCGCCAAATGTAACCGGTCAGCTGCATATGGGTCACGCACTGGATAACACCATGCAGGATATCCTGATCCGTTATAAGAGAATGCAGGGCTACAACGCACTGTGGCAGCCGGGAACAGACCATGCAGCCATCGCCACAGAGGTAAAGGTTACCGAGAAACTGCGTGAGCAGGGTATTGACAAAGAAGCGATCGGTCGTGAGGAATTCCTCAAACATGCCTGGGCCTGGAAAGAAGAGTACGGCGGAAAGATCATCAATCAGCTGCATAAGCTGGGTTCCTCCGCTGACTGGGACAGAGAGCGTTTCACCATGGATGAGGGCTGTTCCAAAGCCGTAGAGGAAGTTTTTGTACGCCTTTATGAGAAAGGCTATATTTACAAAGGTTCCCGTATCATCAACTGGTGTCCGGTCTGCCAGACCTCCATTTCCGATGCTGAGGTAGAGCATGAGGATCAGGATGGTTTCTTCTGGCACATCAATTATCCCATCGTAGGTGAGGAGGGTAAATTTGTAGAGATCGCGACAACCCGTCCGGAGACCTTGCTTGGTGATACGGCAGTAGCTGTCAATCCGGATGATGAGCGTTACCAGCATCTCATCGGAAAAATGCTGAAGCTGCCGCTGACAGACCGTGAAATCCCGGTGGTTGGTGACTTCTATGTAGACAAAGAATTCGGAACCGGCTGCGTAAAGATCACACCGGCTCATGACCCCAATGACTTTGAGGTAGGAAAACGTCACAATCTGGAGGAGATCAACATCCTCAATGATGATGGAACCATCAATGAAAAAGGCGGAAAATATGCCGGTATGGATCGTTACGATGCCAGAAAAACCATGGTAGAAGACCTGAAAGCCCAGGGCCTCCTGGTAAAAGTTGTTCCCCACACCCATGCGGTAGGAACACATGACCGCTGCCATACGACAGTAGAGCCCATGATCAAACAGCAGTGGTTCGTAAAAATGGAAGAGATGGCAAAACCGGCTATCGAGGCAGTAAAATCCGGTAAACTGAAGTTTGTTCCGGAGCGTTTCGACAAGACGTATTTCCACTGGCTGGAGAATATCCATGACTGGTGTATTTCCCGTCAGCTCTGGTGGGGCCATCGGATCCCGGCTTATTACTGTGACGAGTGCGGAGAAGTTGTTGTAAGACGCGGCGGCGCACCGGATAAATGTCCGAAATGTGGCTGCACACATTTCAAACAGGATGAGGATACGCTGGATACCTGGTTCTCCTCTGCCCTGTGGCCCTTCTCCACACTGGGATGGCCGGATAAAACAGAGGATCTGGACTACTTCTTCCCCACAGATGTACTGGTAACCGGTTACGACATCATTCTTTTCTGGGTTATCCGTATGGTATTTTCTTCTCTGGAACAGACCGGAGAGGTTCCGTTCCACCACGTACTGATCCACGGACTGGTACGTGACAGCCAGGGAAGAAAGATGAGTAAATCTCTTGGAAACGGTATCGATCCTCTGGAGGTGATCGATAAATACGGCGCAGATGCCCTTCGTCTGACGCTGATGACAGGAAACGCACCGGGTAACGATATGCGTTTCTATTGGGACAGAGTAGAAGCAAGCCGTAATTTTGCCAACAAAGTATGGAATGCATCCCGTTTCATTATGATGAATCTGGAAAAAGCGGATGTTCCGGCAGAAATGGATCTCGATAACCTGACCAGTGCAGATAAATGGATCCTTTCCAAGGTCAACCATCTGGCAAAAGAGGTAACGGAGAATCTGGATAAATACGAGCTTGGTATTGCAGTTCAGAAGGTTTACGATTTCATCTGGGAAGAGTTCTGTGACTGGTACATCGAGATGGTGAAACCCCGTCTTTACAACGATGAGGATACCACCAAGGCTGCAGCACTCTGGACACTGAAAACCGTTCTTTCCAATGCCCTGAAGCTTCTTCATCCTTATATGCCTTTCCTTACCGAGGAGATCTACTGTACCCTTCGTCCGGAGGAAGAGTCTATTATGATCGCATCCTGGCCGGAGTATCAGGAGGCCTGGAACTTTGCAGCGGATGAAACAGCCATTGAGACCATTAAGGAAGCTGTTCGTGCCATCCGTAATGTCCGCACCGGAATGAATGTACCGCCCAGCAAGAAAGCGAAGGTTTTCGTTGTATCTGAGGATGAGGCAGTCCGGGAGATTTTTGAGAATGGTAAAGTATTCTTCGCAACCCTGGGATATGCCAGCGATGTGACGGTACAGGCAGACAAAACAGGCATCGATGAGGATGCGGTTTCTGCAGTGATCCATAAAGCAACGATCTATATGCCGTTTGCAGAACTGGTGGATATCGAGAAAGAGATCGAGCGTCTGGAAAAAGAGGCAGAGCGTCTCACCAAGGAACTCGCACGTTCCAACGGCATGCTGAACAACGAACGGTTCATCAGCAAGGCGCCGCAGGCTAAGATCGATGAAGAAAAAGCGAAACTGACCAAATATACGGAGATGATGGCTCAGGTGAAAGAGCGCCTGGCACAGCTCACGAAATAACAGCAAGGAAGAAAAGAGCTTTATCGGCAAGTCTGCCGGTAAGGCTCTTCTTTCACAAGGAGAGATTTATGCCCCTTCAGTTTATCCTGGGAAGTTCAGGAAGCGGAAAATCCCGTTATCTTTATGAGACGGTGATCAAGGAATCCCTGGCTGCCCCGAAAGAAAATTTTCTGATTCTGGTACCGGAGCAGTTTACCATGGAGATCCAGAGAAATCTGACCGAGCTGCATCCGCGAAAAGGAATCTTAAATATTGACGTGTTGAGCTTTCAGCGTCTGGCACTCCGTGTTCTGGAGGATCTGGGAGCTGACCGGAGACGGATCCTGGAAGAGACCGGAAAAAATTTGGTGATCCGCCGGGCTGCCATGGAACACAGAAAAGAGCTCACGCTTTTAGGCGGAAGTATGGAGAAAAACGGCTATATCAGCCAGGTAAAATCCATGATCTCAGAGCTGGCCCAGTACCGGATCGAACCGGAAACTATGGACGGGATCCTGGAAAGCCTGAAAGATCAGCCAAGGCTTTATTATAAATGGAAAGACATCGGGATCCTTTATCATGCCTTTCAGGAACAGATGGCAAAAGAGTATGTGACGGCAGAAGAACTGCTTGAGGTGCTGGCAGAGCATGCCGGAGAATCACGGCTTCTTTCCGGCTGTACCATTGCACTGGACGGTTATACAGGCTTTACCCCGATCCAGCTTGCCTTACTGAAAAAACTTCTTCCGCTGGCAAAAAAAATTCAGGTGACTGTGACCGTTGATCCCCGCACGGACTGGGGAAGACAGGGAAAGATGCATGAGCTTTTTTATCTCAGCCAGAAGACCATACAGAGCCTTACGAACCTTTGTAAAGAAACGGGGACTGAGCTTCTGGAGCCGGTCATTCTCGGAAGGAGAGGCGTCCGGCGGTTTGAAGGACGGCCGGCACTTGCTTTTCTGGAAAGCCATCTGTTCCGTACGGGGAAAAGCTTTTTTGCAGGCGGAAGCTCTTATCCGGAAGATCCGTCGGAAGAAATCTCGATCCATGCGTGTGCGGATCCACGGGAAGAGGCGGAGTTTGCAGCCCGCACCATTCTTTCGCTCAGACAGGAAAAAGGACTTGCGTTCCGGGAGATTGCCCTGATTAGTGGTGATATGGAGACGTATGCAAGGGAGATCCGCAGGATCTTTCCAAAATACGGGATCCCCTGTTTTATCGATGAAACGAAGCGGGTTCTGCTGAATCCTTTTCTGGAATTTATAAAAGCGGCTCTGGAAATGCTGATCCGGGATTTCAGCTATGAAACCGTCTTTCGTTTTCTTCGTTGTGGTCTTCTGGACATTCACCAGGAGAGTCTGGATGATGTGGAAAACTATGTCCTGGCAGCCGGGATCCGGGGATATTCTAAGTGGAAAAAAGAATGGACGCAGGAGACCAGAAGCTTTTCCGGAGATGATCTGCCGCGGCTGAATGCCTTCCGTGAGGTTTTTCTGGAAAAAACGGAAGTCTATTGTGAAGCCATGCGTGGAAAAAAGCTCACCGTGCGTCAGCGGACGGAAAGCCTGTATCGCTTCATTGCCGGCGAAAAGCTTCAGCAGAAGCTTGCCGTAATGGAGGAGAATTTTGAAAAACAGGGTAAAATGGACGAGGCAAAGGTGTATCATCAGATCTACGGTACGGTCATCAGCCTGTTTGACAAAATGGTGGAATTTTTGGGCGACGAGATCATCAGTCTGAAGGATTATAAGGAACTTCTGGAAGCCGGTTTTGAAGACAGCCGGGTGGGGCTGATCCCGCCGTCTCTGGATGAAGTTCTGGTGGGAGATATGGAACGTACCCGTCTGAAAAATATTCAGGTACTGATCTTTCTGGGACTCAATGAAGGAATCGTTCCTTCTTCCGGTAAAGGAAGCGGTATTCTTTCGGAAGAAGAACGAAGTTTTCTGTCCGATCAGGGCGTGACACTGGCTCCTGGCATACGGGAAAACAGCTTTGTGGAACGCTTTTATCTCTATCTTCATCTCACCAAGCCTTCCAGGAGACTGTATCTGACTATGGCAAAGGCAGATCAGGAAGGAAAAGCCATGCGGCCCTCCTATGTAGTGGGGCGGCTGCAGAAGCTTTTTCTGAAGCTGACGGTGACCGATGAAGATGAGGACCGGTCCTTTAAAAAGAGAGTATGGACACCTGAGAATGGACTTTCCTGCCTGACAGAAGGACTTTTAAAGCTGAAAAACGGAGAGTTTTCACCGGAATTTCAGGAGCTTTATCTCTGGTACCGGAAGAATCCCGAATGGAAAGAAAAAGTGGATCGCCTTCTTCAGGCGGCTTTTTCAGGAGAGCAGGACTCCGGTATCGGAAGAGAGGCGGCAAAAGCTCTTTACGGCACGATACTGACCAACAGTGTGAGCCGTCTGGAGACCTTTGCTTCCTGCGCCTGTGAACATTTCCTGCGTTACGGACTCCGGCTCAGTGAACGGGAGACACTGGAATTTGCTCCCGTGGATATGGGAAATCTTTTCCACAAGGCACTGGAGCTTTTTTCGGAAAAGGTGGAAAAAAGCGATTGGACCTGGTTTGACCTGCCGGATGAAGAAGCGGAGAAGCTTACCGAGGAAGCGGTGGAAGAGGCGGCGGCCTTTATCCGGAGTCCCGGACTTAAGAAAGACAGCCGGAGTGCCTATGCCATAAAACGGATTCGCCGGATCATGGGACGGACGATCTGGGCCTTGCTGCTTCAGATCCGGAGCGGCCTGTTTGAGCCGGGAAACTTTGAGGTGCCTTTTTCTGCCATTGAAAATCTGAAAGCCGTCAACCTGGATCTGCCGGATGATACAAAAATGAAGCTCAAAGGCCGGATCGACCGCATCGATTACTGTGAAAATGAGGAAGAAGTTTTCGTAAAAGTGGTGGATTACAAGTCCGGGAACACGAAATTTGACCTGGCGGCCTTTTATTATGGCCTGCAGCTTCAGCTCATGGTTTATTTAAATGCGGCTCTGGAACTGGAACGCCGGACCAAAAAAGAAAAGCCGGTGATCCCGGCGGGGATCTTTTACTATCATGTGGAAGATCCGCTGCTGGAACTTTCCGGGGATGAGGATCCGGAAGAGATCCGGAAGCAGCTTCTGAAGGAACTGAAGGTCAACGGCCTGGTAAACAGCAGGGAAGAGATCGTCCGCTCCATGGACCGCTTTTTAAGTGGAAGCTCCAGTGTGATCCCTGTTTCAGTCAATAAGGACGGTTCTCTTGGAAAAGCCTCACGCACGGCTACTACAAAACAGTTTGCGGCCATGTCTGCCTATGCGGAAAAGAAAATGCAGGAGCTCGGAAGCGGGATACTGGAAGGAAGGGCAGAACGGCTTCCTTATGAGAGAAAGAACCAGACGGCCTGCGATTACTGCATATTCCGCAGCGTCTGTGGTTTTGATCAAAAGGATAAAAATATGAAATTCCGTCGGTTAGAGGAGCTGAGCGCGGATGAAGCACTGAAAAAGATTGAGGAGGAGATGAAATGAGTACGAACTGGACCCCTGACCAAAAGAAGGTCATTGACCTTCGAAACAGGAATCTTCTGGTCTCTGCGGCAGCAGGCTCCGGAAAAACGGCAGTTCTCATTGAGAGGATTTTAAGCCTGATCTCCGATCCGGTCCGTCCTGTGGATATTGATGAGCTCCTGGTCGTAACGTTTACCCGGGCAGCGGCAGGAGAGATGCGGGAGCGTCTGAATGCAGCCATTGAGAAAAAGCTTTCCGAAGGAGAAGAGGATGAGCACCTGACACGGCAGCTTACGCTGATCCAGAGTGCCCAGATCACCACCATCGACAGCTTCTGCAGCTACATCCTGAAAAATTATTTTCATGTCATTGGTCTGGATCCGAATTACCGGGTCATGGATGAGGGAGAGGGAAAGCTTCTCAGGACACAGGTGGTACAGGAACTGCTGGAGAGCCGTTTTGAGGAGGAAAGTCCGGAATTCCGGCATTTTGTAGAATGTGTGGCAACAGGAAAGAATGATCAGATCCTGGAGGATTCGATCCTCCGGCTCTACGAGTTTTCCATGAGCCATCCCTATCCGGAAAAGTGGCTGCAGGAATGCCTGGCAGTCTATTCGGCTGCCACCATGGAAGAATTTGAACAGTCTTCCTGGCTGGAAAGCTGGCTTCTTTCCGCAAGAGAACGGATCGAAGATCTGGAAGCCCTGCTGGAGACGGCACTGGTCATCTGTGGAGAACCGGGCGGTCCCTACATCTATGAACCGGCGATCGTTTCTGATCTTGAAAATTTTCAAAAACTCAAGGGAGCAGCGTCCTACCGGGAGCTTTATACGGCGATCCATTCCATGGAAAAATGGGCCAGACTTTCGTCCAAAAAGGATGAAACGATCCGGGAAAACAAGAAGAACCAGGTCAAAGCCATCCGGGAAGAAGTAAAAACGGAGATCAAAGCGCTTCAGGAAGAGTATTTTGCAGAAACTCCGGAAACCGAATTTAAAGATATGCAGGCGGCAGGCCGTCCCATGAAGGTTCTTGTGGAGCTGACGCTTGCTTTTATCAAAGCCTTTACGGAGGAAAAAAGGGTACGGAATCTCTGTGATTTCCACGATATGGAGCATCTGGCGCTTTCCATTCTGGTGGATGAGGAAGGAAAGCCTACGGATACGGCAAAAGAGCTTTCCGGCCGTTTTCGGGAGATCATGATCGATGAGTATCAGGACAGCAACCTGGTGCAGGAGGCCATTCTGACGGCAGTATCCAGAGTCCATGAAGGAATACGGAATATCTTTATGGTAGGAGATGTAAAACAGAGCATTTACCGTTTCCGTCTGGCAAGACCGGAGCTTTTTCTGGAAAAGTATGAAGCCTATACGCTGGATGATTCGGACTGCCAGCGTATTGATCTGAAGCAGAATTTCCGGAGCCGCAGGGAGATCCTGGCCTTTACCAATGAGATCTTCCGGGAGATCATGCGGGAAAATCCGGGAAAAATTCTTTATACGGCAGAAACCGCCCTTTATCCGGGCGCTGTTTATCCGGAAACGGAACCGCTTGCTCAACGGCCGGAGCTCCTTCTGCTGGATCTTGATGAAGAAGAAAGCCTGGTGGAGCAGCTCCGGATGACACCGGGGGAACTGGAAGCAGAGATGACCGGTCAGCGGATCTTACGGATGGTCGGCAAAGAAGAGATCTTTGATAAGACCACGGGTGGCATGCGGAAAGTGGAATTTAAGGATATCGTGATCCTGTTCCGTTCTCCGGCTGCTTTTGCTGAGAGTTACGGAAAAGTGCTGGAATCCATGGGAATCCCGGTTTACGTAGGTACCAGAAGCGGATATTTTTCTGCCAGAGAGGTACAGGTAGTCTTATCTCTGCTCAAGATCATCGATAATTCCAGCCAGGATATTCCGCTGGCGGCGGTGCTGCTCTCCTCTATCGGCGGTTTCTCCAAAAAAGAAACGGCTCTCATCAAGAGCAGCGCGGGAGAAGAAAAGACCTTTCATGAGAGCTGCCGCTGGTATCTGGAAAACGGAGAGGATGAGAAGCTTTGCAAAAAACTGCAGGATTTTTATGCAATGCTGGAGGACTTCCGGCAGCAGGCGGCGTTTACGCCAATCCATGAACTGCTCTGGTATCTTTTTGATGTGACAGGCTATGCAGAAGAAGCGGCAGCGATGCCGGCGGGAGAACAGCGTGCCCAGAACCTGAACATGCTGGTGCAGAAGGCCTGGGATTATGAGAAGACAAGCTACCGGGGGCTTTTCAATTTCATCCGTTATATTGAAAACCTTCAGAAATATGATGTGGATTACGGAGAAGCCAGGAGTCTGGGAGAAAACCGGAACGTTGTCCAGATCATGAGCATCCACAGAAGCAAGGGACTGGAATTTCCGGTCGTCTTCCTTGGTGGACTGGAAAAGCAGTTTAACCGGATGGATACCAGAAGCAGAATGGTGTTGGATGCAGATCTTGGCATTGGTTTTGATATGGTGGATCCTGTGCTGCGGATCCGCCGGACGACTCTTTTCAAGCGCTGTATCCAGGCAAAACTCAACGATGACAATCTGGGAGAAGAAATCCGTGTGCTCTATGTGGCACTGACCCGTGCAAGGGAAAAACTGATCCTGACAGGCGCCGTTTCCGGTCTGGAGAAAAAAGTGGAACGCTGGTGTCAGAGTGCATTTCCGCAGAAATACGGCCTTTCCTATCAGAAGCTTTCCGGCGCCGGCGGTTATCTCGATTTTCTGATGCCTGTGCTTTTCAAATATGAAAGTGCGGAGGCTTTTCTGACAAAGCTTGGATATGAACGGGTCTTCCGGAAAGAAGAAGATCCGGTCTGGAGTACGCCGTTTTCCCTCCAGAGAGTGACGGTACAGGAGCTTCTGGCCGGCGGTGTCACACAGGAAGCGGAAAAAGCACTGGATCTTCAATGGCTGAATTTGCTTCGGCCGGATGAGATCTATGAGCCAGAGTTTCATGCGATCCTGGAAAAGCGCATGAAAGAAGAAAAGAACGGTCCGAGGATCCCGGTCAAGCTGACTGTTTCCCAGCTGAAACGGCAGAGCGAAACAGAACTTCAGGAGGAAAGTGAGGTTCTCTACGAAAACGGACCGGAAGAAGAAAAGGACTGGAGCACTGACTGGCTGGTTCCGGCAGAGAATGCCAGAAAAATGAACAAAAGCCCGGAAAGTACAGAGATCGTGGAAGAGGTTCTTCCGGAGGTGGATGAGATCATTCCGGAGTTTTTGAAAGAAAAAGCACCTGTCCGGGGAGCAGCCAGAGGAACAGCCTATCATATTTTCCTGCAGTATCTGGACTTTAACCGGGCGGAGAGCCTGGCGGAAGTCAGAGAGCAGCTGAGGGAACTGAAAGCCAAAGGAAGACTGACGGAAGAGGAAGCCGCCTGTATTGACTGCCGGAGGATCCGGAAGCTGGCAGGAGGAGCTCTTGGAAAACGGATGGCGAAGGCGCAGCGGGAAGGCTGTCTTTTCCGGGAACAGCATTTTATTTATGCGATCCCGGCTGACAGGGTCTATCCGGAGGCGGAAAAGGAGCGCACACTTCTGATCCAGGGTGTGGTGGATGCTTATTTTGAAGAAGCAGACGGGCTGATCCTTGTGGATTATAAGACCGACCGCGTGGAAAAAGGTGCGGAAGAGGAACTTTTGCAGAAATATGCTCCGCAGCTGAATTATTATACGGAAGCACTGGAACAGCTCACCGGCCGGAAAGTAAAGGAAAAGATCCTCTATTCACTTCATCTTCAGAAAGAGTTAAGGGAAAACTAATTGCTTTTTAATAGGAAGGAAGGTATACTAAGAACAGTTTTTGCTGCTGTCCGGAGACATTTGTGTGATGTTTCTGGATGGCAGCAGTATGTAAGAGAGGTATCAAGATGACAAACTGGATAAAAAAACTGTTTCAGAACCAGGCCATCCGCTATATCTTTTTCGGCGGATGCACGACCCTTGTGAATCTGGTTTCCTATGCTGCTTTCCGGCATTTTCTGGGAATCGATATTACCGTTGCCAACTTTCTCTCCATTTCTTTGTCTATTTTGTTTGCCTATGTGGTGAACAAGCTCTTTGTCTTTGAGAGTCGGACCAGGGGAATACGGGAGCTTCTGGTGGAAGCCGGACAATTCATCGGCATGCGGTTAAGTACCATGTTTATCGAGATTTTCGGCGTGGTGATCCTCTGCTGTGTATTTGGTGTACCGGATATGATCGGTAAACTCCTGATCCAGGTGGTGGTACTGGTACTGAACTATGTGTTCAGCAAATGCTTTGTATTTAAAGAAAAAGAAACAAAGACGGAACTTACACAGGAAGAGCTTCTTCAGGAAAAACGCATCCGCCGGTGTGCGGCGTTTGGCTTTGCGATTCCGGCTGTTGTGGTGGCAGTGAGTTTTGCAGTCAATCTGGTCTATCCCTTTGGGGACCATGGCGTTCTGATCATCGATTCTCTTCATCAGTATCTGCCTTTTTTTACGGAATTTCATGAGAAGCTGGTGAATAACGAGAACTTCCTCTATTCCATGGGAGGTGGTCTTGGTTTTAATTTCTGGGCCACCATCGCTTATTATCTGGCAAGTCCGATGAACTTCTTGCTGGTTCTTTTCCCGAAGCGGAATATGATGGATGTCATGGCACTTTTTATCGTCCTGAAGCTTGGACTCTGCGGCGGCACCTTCAGCTGGTATCTGGCTTATAAGGAAAAAGGGAAAAGCTATTTCCCGGTGCTCTTTGGTACGATGTATGCACTCAGCAGCTTCATGATCGGTTATTATTTTAATCTCATGTGGTTTGACAGCATTGCCATGCTGCCGCTGATCATGCTCGGTATTGAACGGATCGTAAAAGGCGGAAACGGGAAACTGTTCTGCGTCTCCCTCTTTTATGCCCTGTACTGCAATTATTACATCGGTTTCATGCTCTGCCTGTTTTCCTGCTTTTATCTGCTGGTACAGTGGATCAGCGCGAAAGGACTGACGGTAAAAAGCTTTTTCACCAGTGCCTTCACGTTTGGCTGGTATGCACTGCTTTCCGGCGGGATGGCGGCCATCATGCTGGTTCCCGCTTTTCTGGGACTGGGGATCACCGAATCGGCGGAAAACAAATTTCCGTGGCCGCCGAAGTTTTATCTTCACGATGCGTCTCAGCTGACCAGTCAGTTTGCCTTTGTGGATCCGATCAACATTGCAGATCATCAGTATGAGCTGAACGCTTTCTGCGGCGTACTGACCCTGGTACTGGCAGTGCTCTTTCTTCTGGATCAATATGTGAGCCTCCGGGAACGGATCGCCAAGACGGCACTTTGCGTCCTTCTGTTTCTGAGCTTTGATACGAATGTGCTGAATTTCGTCTGGCACGGTTTTCATACCCAGAACGGTCTGCCGAACCGTTTTGCTTTCCTTTATATTGCCATGCTTCTTATCATGGCACATCAGGCACTCTGGCACGTCAGATATCTTTCCGGTACGAGAGTGCTTCTTGCGGCTGCGGTCCCGTTGGCATTCACCGGGTATTCTTGGTGGACGGGGCTTGGCGAACGGGAATTTTACGTTTATCTGTCAACGGAGCTTTTGCTTACCGTCTATGGAGTTCTTCTTCTTTTTTACGGGCTGGTGAGAAAAGCAAGGGAAGAACAGCTGTTTAAAAAAGTCCTGATCTTCCTTGGAGTGGCGGAGATGACGGCTACCGCTGTCTACGGGGTCTGCATGAACGGGACAGTCAGCCGTCAGACGTATCTGGATGACCAGATCGCCTATGAAAAACTGATGGCGAGAAATGAAGACGGCAGCAGCTTCTACCGGAGTGATATCGACAGCACCCGTATGAGAAATGCGGATATGTTCATGGGAGGAGACGGCGTCATGCTTTTTTCTTCCACGATGCCGGCAGCTACCGTAGATCTTTGTAAGGCTCTTGGCATGGAGGCCAGGACAAACAAGAGTGGTTACGTTGGGCTGACCAAACTCTTTAACGATATTTTCGGTGTCAAATATGTGGAATCCAAGACCATTACGGATCGGCTTTATCAGATGGAACAGGTGGATTATGAAGAACCACTGGCTCTTTATCGCAATGACAATGCGCTTTCCATCGGTTTTCTGGTGGATTCCGATATCAAGGACTGGGATATTGACAGCGGAAGTGCAGCAGATGTCCAGAATCAGTTTGTAGCCCTTGCAGTCAATGAGGGACCGCTTTATACGTTGAATCAGAGCATCGAGATGACAGACGGCGGAAGCTATGACATTGTGATCCCGGCAGGCATGCAGGCTTATCTGCAGGTGACCAGAAAGACAGAAAAGATCACGGTCTCCACGCCGGATTATACGAAATCCTATGATAAATACAACGATCATCTGTATGATCTTGGCTGTTTTGATGAGGATGAGCTGGCCACCGTGACCTGCGAGTTCAGTGACGGTCAGGAAGGCAGTGTGACAGCCAATGTCTATATCTGCTCCAACGAGGAGTATGAGCTGGTTCATGAAAAACTGGCTTCCTCCCAACTGGTGACAGACAGTGAAGACGGCCGTTATTATGTGACTGACGGAAAAATCCGCGGCACGATCCAGGCGGATCAGGACGGAACGCTTCTCTTTTCCATTCCCTATGATACAGGCTGGAAGGTAAAGGTAGACGGAAAAACAGTAGAGACCTATGTCGTGGGCCGTGCACTTCTCGGGATCGATCTTACTGAGGGAAGTCATGAAATCTCTCTGGATTATACGGCTCCCGGACTCTGGGAGGGCACCATCTTAAGCGTGCTCTGCCTGGCACTGTTTTTCCTGACCCAGATTCTGGAAAATCAGCGGCGTCTCATACCGATTCCTGCTGAAGAAGGAATGGAAGCAGCGATTCCGGTGAGAAAAAGGGAAGAAGAGGAAACGGAAGAGCTTCTTTCTGAAGAAGAATCATAGGAATAGATAACAGAAAAGAACTGATATGGCACTCCGGTAGACTTCGGAGTGCCGTTCTTAATTTTATACTTGAAGAAATCCGTTTGTTGTTGTATGATGAGAGTCATGAAAACGCACAGGGCAGAGGTCTGCCCGTTTGCGGCAGGAGAATAAACATGAAAAGTGATCAGAATTTATTGGAGCGCCTGCGCCGGGCAGCCGGCAGCGGGGAAGTAGTCACAGAGGAGCTCATGAGTCGTCATACCACCTTTCGGATCGGCGGTCCGGCAGATTATTTTGTGACACCTCATACGAAAGAGGAAATCCGTCAGGTGATCCGGCTTTGCAAAGAGGAAGAGATCCCCTTTGCTGTTCTCGGAAATGGAAGCAATCTCCTGGTGGGAGACAAGGGGTTCCGGGGCGTTATCATTCAGCTGTTTAAGAATTTTTCCGATATCATCATAGAAGAGGAAACCATTTATGCCCAGTCGGGAGCGCTTCTGGTACGTCTGGCCAATCAGGCGGCGGAGCAGGGCCTGACCGGGCTTGAATTTGCCTCCGGTATCCCGGGAACCCTGGGGGGCGCAGTCGTTATGAATGCAGGCGCTTATGGCGGAGAGATGAAGGATGTCATCCTCTGGAGCGATGTTCTGACAGAGGACGGAGAGTTTTTAAGGCTTTCCGGAGAAGAACTGGAGCTGGGATACCGGACCAGTGTGATCCAGAAGAAACATTATTTTGTTCTGGGAGCTGCTCTTCGCCTGAAAAAGGGCGATCAGAACGAGATCCGTTCCGTGATGAAAGAGTTGAAGGAAAAGCGTGTGAGCAAGCAGCCGGTGGAATATCCGAGTGCAGGAAGCACCTTTAAACGGCCGGAAGGCTATTTTGCAGGAAAACTGATTATGGATACAGGGCTTCGGGGCTTCTCTGTCGGCGGAGCGCAGGTTTCCGAGAAGCATTGCGGTTTTGTTATCAACAAAGGCGGTGCCACTGCCGAAGAGGTACAGCTTCTGATGAAGGAAGTGGCTGACCGTGTGGAAGAAAAGTTCGGTGTCCGTCTGGAGCCGGAAGTGAAGATGTTGGGAGAATTTAAATGAAATTTGTCATTGTAACCGGAATGTCAGGAGCCGGAAAATCCACAGCCCTGAAAATGCTGGAGGATATGGGATACTTTTGTGTGGATAATCTTCCCATTGCTCTGCTTCCGAAATTTGCGGAGCTTGCCCATGCACCCGGAAGCGATATCAGCCAGGTGGCTGTTGGTGTAGATATCCGGAATGGCCGTTCTCTGGATGAGATGTCTTCCGTTCTGGAGCATCTGAAGGCCTCCGGTGTTGCCTATCAGATCCTTTATCTGGAAGCCAGTGATGAGGTTCTGGTCAAACGCTATAAAGAGACAAGAAGAACGCACCCTCTGGCGAAGCAGGGGCGTGTGGAAGACGGGATCCGTCAGGAAAGGGAAAAGCTTCTTTATCTGAAAGAAAATGCCACGTATATTCTGGATACCAGCCAGCTTCTTACCAGAGAATTGAAAAAAGCTCTGGAACAGATCTTTGCAGGAGAGAAGAACTTTAAGAACCTGATGATCACGGTACTGTCCTTTGGTTTCAAATACGGGATTCCAAGTGACTGCGATCTGGTATTTGATGTTCGTTTCCTTCCCAATCCCTACTATGTAGAGGGACTGAAATACAAGACTGGGAATGATAAAGAGGTACAGGATTTTGTTATGGGATATGAGCTTTCCCATACGTTTCTGGACAAGCTGGTAGATATGCTGGAATTTCTCATTCCCAATTATATACTGGAAGGAAAGAACCAGCTGGTCATCGGTATTGGCTGTACGGG
This sequence comes from Blautia sp. OF03-15BH, assembly GCF_003463065.1. Taxonomy (GTDB): domain Bacteria; phylum Bacillota; class Clostridia; order Lachnospirales; family Lachnospiraceae; genus Limivivens. Next base: position 564,183 of record NZ_QSCM01000001.1, on the reverse strand, counting down.
CGGCAAACACCGTTCGGTGACTCTGGCAAACAAGCTTTTTGAAGCTCTGAGCAACTGCCCGGAGTATGGAGTCCGGCTGGAACACCGGGATGTGTCGAGGTGAAGGAAATGTCATTTTCCGGAGAAATAAAAGAGGAACTTTCACAGAAGGTCAGCACGGCCAGGCACTGCCAGATCGCGGAACTGGCAGCGATCATGGGTATGTGCGGCGGAGTGGTGATCACTAGCGGCGACCGTTACCGGGTAAAAATCCAGACAGACAGTCTGCCTGTGGCGAGAAAATGCTTTACATTATTGCAAAAAATATTTAATATAGAACCGGAGATCTCTATTCGGCAGCATCAGAAGCCTCAGAAGACCAGGATCTATACGATCCTGGTACCAGGACATGAGGATGCTCTGCGTGTGCTCCAGGCACTGAAGCTGATCGACGGACACATGGAGATCCGGGAAAACCTGACAGCGGCGGATAATATCCTGCTGCAGCGGACATGCTGTAAACGGGCATTTATCCGGGGAGCTTTTTTAAGCACCGGTTCCATGAGTGATCCGAAGAAAGCTTATCATTTTGAGATTGTCTGTTCCACAGAAGGCAAGGCAAGACAGATCCAGGAGCTCATAGACAGCTTTGATATGGATGCAAAAATAGTGTGCCGAAAGAAATATTTTGTGGTATACTTAAAAGAAGGTGCGCAGATCGTAGATTTGTTGAATGTTATGGAAGCACATGTCGCACTGATGGATCTGGAAAATGTACGTATCTTTAAAGAAATGAGAAATTCCGTAAATCGAAAAGTCAACTGCGAGACTGCCAATATTCATAAAACAGTCAGTGCAGCGGTCAAACAGATTGAGGATATTGAGTTTCTGAAGACAGCGGGCAGTTTTTCGGAACTGTCAGAGGAACTTTTGGAGACAGCGGGGATTCGTCTGGAAAATCCCGACGCATCTTTAAAAGAGCTTGGGCTTATGCATAACCCACCCATTGGAAAATCAGGAGTCAACCATAGATTAAGAAAACTAAGTAATTTGGCGGAAACGCTGAGAGGAAGTAAGGAGGAGTAATATTATGATTAAGAAACCAGTGATGATCCAAATCAGAAACGGTCTTGAGGCACGTCCGGTGGCACTGCTTGTACAGGTGGCCAGCCAGTATGACAGTGAGATTTATGTGGAAAGTGAAGAGCGCCATGTAAATGCGAAGAGCATTATGGGAATGATGACTCTGGGGCTGAATTATGGCGACAGTATTGTAGTTTCCGCCAATGGAACAGACGAAGAAGAAGCCATGAAGGAAATTGAGAAATATCTGAGTGGGAATTGATCAGATCAAAAAAACAAAAATCAAGGCTGTCGTACCGACAAAATCTTTGTCGGGCGACAGCCTTTTTTTATGGCTTGCATGCAGAAGAATCTTTTCGTTGCTTCAAGTGTACAGAACGTTAAGCAATCGTATTTATGAGTGAATAGCGACATCGGATTTCGATGCTCCGGAAGGATAGAGGAAAAGAGCACCTCCCTGACTTACCTGAAAGGTATGAACACTGGCTGTAAGTGCTTTTGTTTCCTCATGCACAATTTCTCCGAAACAATCCAGTTTTCTGATGAGAAAGACACCTGGAGCGGAGAAACGGAGTGTAAGTTCCGGGGTTTTTGTTCCATTGAGAAAAATGGTTTCTCTATAGGAAGCAGGATCCGGACTGGGGATGATTTGATTTTCCTTATAAGAGGCCGAGATCCATATCTGGTCTTTGCATGATTCCAGGAGTGGATAAAGAGCCAGTGGAGCATGCGCACGGAAATCTCCACACTGAAGAACTTCACGGTATTTGGTGGAGAAGTTCAGATAATGAGCCAGAACTTTTTTTTGCTCCGTGGTCTGTTCATTTAAATGTACGGAGATCTGCAGAGTCGCAAAGATGTTATTAATAAGCTGAATTGCTACATCTTCTGGCTTCTCGTCCCTGTGCCACATGAGCATATCAGAATGAACGGCAGTGTTTCCACTGATGAGCTTTAAGTCAGTGATTCCTACCCGGTTGCTGATACCGGATAAGGGGCAGTCTCCCACACGAAAAATATTACCGAACCGGCGCATCCTGGGCCCGATATAATTCTGACGGAACTCAATGAGAAGAGAAGGGTTCTGCTTCTGCAGCCTTCTTGAAATCTCCAACATCAGAGCATAGACAGCGTCCTGGATTTCGGAATAATCCATGGTGTCGGAATAAGCGGGGGTATCCGGATAAGAGCGGAAGGAGTCGATGAAATCCAGCTTAAAACCATCCAGATTCCACTCCTTCATACCTTTTTCAAAAACAGAAACCAGATATTCACGAACCTCCGGATAACGAGGATCCAGAGTGCCACAGTGCAGCTCTTCGTCATAATGAAGCAGCTTTTCAGAAAAACGATTCCAGATACGGGAATAACGGCCGATAAAAGGAACACTGTACCAGAGCAGGCATTTCATATGGTGGGAATGGATCTTTTTCACATGGGCGGCAAAATCCGGAAATTTATCCGGTGTGTTTTCCCAGTCACCACAGTAGCCGTAGCCTCTGTTATTGTCAGAGGTCTGCCAACCGTCGTCGATGATCACAGCTTTCATACCAAGAGTTTCTGCCGGACCGTATTCTCTGGAAAGAGCTTCATCGGAGATATCCTGATGATAGGAGTACCAGGTGGAGTACATGGGAATCCGGGCTTCTGCAGGAACCTTCATTGGAGCGTCAGAAGATACACTGTCCCACCAGTTGGAAACTTCTTTCAGTGATTCATAGAAAGGAAGTGTGCGGGTATCCAGTCGGATCGAAAGATGGTATTCCTCTGAAAGCGGCTCAGAGAGAAGAACGGCGGCTTCCAGAAGCATTTCCCCATTTTCTTCGTGGATACCAGGAAAAAGAAGAACATCACGGGCTGCCTCACTAAGCGCCAGAGTCAGGCAGTTCTGGTCATTTCCATTGAAGAAGCAGACCACAGGAGCAGAATGACTCAGATTGATTTGTTGTCCGGGAGCCCAGTCTGCCCGGAGATTTTTTGAAAAACCGGAATCTGCCATCCAGGTGCCGATGATCCCGAGAGCCGGGAATGTCATACGAAGGCGGATATAGGGAAGAGAAGAGGAAGAAAGCTGGAAGCGTTCTGGAAAAGAATCCTTTGCAGATGCATCCGGGCAAATCGTATAGTGGAAAGTGAGCAGGCCGTCCGCTTCACTGGAGGAAACAACATCTGCTTTAAGTTTACGAAAAGATATGTTTACTTTTGGAATGTTCATTAGTAAAACCTCCTGATTTAGTATGCTTTTACCATAGCATACGAAATAAAAAAAAACAAGTATTTTACTAAAAAACAATACAGAAAATTGAAGAAGAAAAAGAAGTATAGTAAAAACAACGGAAAAATGAAAAAAAGAGTTGACATCACTGGATATAAGTGCTATATTGGATTCATCGACAAAGAAAACATTTTACTAAAACAAAAGAGGTATTTTCTACAATGGAATTACTGTTTAGTAAATGAAAGGAGAAACAGAAACATGAAAAAGAAACTGGTGCTTGGAATGGCAGGAGTGATGGCATTTACCACACTGCTGGGAACAAATGTAGTAATTGGAAATGCAGACGAGGATAAGGTGGAGATCACTTATACCTCCAGAGGAAATGCTGATGAGATCAAGGTTTATCAGCAGGCAGTTGACGCTTTCAATGAGGCACAGGATAAGATCCATGTAACCTTTGAGGCATCTCCCAGTGATGGTTACAGTCAGCAGCTGATCACACAGCTGGCAGGCGGAACAGCAGCAGATGTCATCTTCGTAGAGGATACGGTTATGAGTCAGCTGGTGAAAAATGGAACCATCGCTAATATGAAGGATTTCCTGGCAACCGATGATTCTTATGTAAAAGAAGAAGATTTTGGTGAAGGCGTATGGGGCGCAGCAAGAAATGATGAAGGTGTTTATGGTCTGTCTGTAGACTGTAATCCGGTAGTTCTTTATTATTCTCCGAAAATGATGGAAGATCTTGGACTTGAAGATCCGCAGTCCCTGTTTGAAAAAGGTGAGTGGACCTGGGATAATTTTGATAAGATCTGCGATACCCTGAAAGAGAACGGAAAGAGTGGAATGATCCAGTCCGGTGATACCATCCGCCTTTACAACTGGGTATTTGCAAATGACGGAACCGTATGGCAGGGGGATGAGTACAAATTTGATGACAAAGCAAAAGAAGCTTTCCAGTATGTATGCGATCGTATCAATGATGGCAGATTCGTATACGGCGGAACCCTTCCGAATGGTCAGGGTGAGGATGCCATGTTTATGTCTGGCCAGACCGGCTTCATTGCAGCAGGCCGCTGGCTGACTAAAACCTTCCATGAAGAAGGAATCGACTTCGATTATATCCCGTATCCGACAAAGGATGGCTCTCAGTACAAACCCGCACAGGTTTGCTGTGGTTATCTTTCTGTCAATGCAAAATCCGAACATGTGAAAGAGGCAATGGAATTCGCAAGCTTCTACTGCGGAACCCAGGGCCAGGAAGCAAGAATCACCGGAGTTGGAACTTCTGTTCCGTCTGTTACCGGTCTTGATGATATGATGCTGGATTCCAATGTTCCGGCAGATGTGAAACATATCCTTGAGGTTCGTTCCACCGGATGGGCTCTTGGTGATGACTGTGCAAAGGATGGCCTGTATCCGGGACTTCTGGATGCAACCAAAGCTGTATTCGAGGAAGCTTATGTAAATGGAGCAGATGCAGAAGAAACTCTGGCAAAAGCAGAAGAAAAAGCAGCAGAAGTAATCGCAGAGAACGAGTAAAAGCTGAAAAAAGAAAGGAAGCAGTCTTAAATGGACTGCTCCTTTCATTACAAGGAGAGAAATCATGCAGAAAAGACGTAGAATGTGGGGATGGGTATTTGTAGCCCCGCAGTTCATTGGACTTTTGATTTTTGCACTGATTCCACTGGTTATGAGCTTTGTGATCAGTTTTCATGACTGGGACGGAATCGCCGATACCATGAAATTTGTGGGTGTCAAAAACTATGTGCATCAGGCTATGGATTCAGATTTCCAGAAAGCACTGGTCAATACGGTTATCTATTCTATCATGTATATTCCGCTGAACATCGTACTGGCCCTGATCCTGGCTCTTGCAGTGCAGAAGATCAAAGGGAAAACTCTGTACCGGCTGTTTTATTTTATGCCGGTGGTAACCGGTTCTGTGTCCGTAGGTGTTATCTGGACCTGGATTCTGAACGGAGATTTCGGCCTTCTGAATTCTGTTCTGGCAGTTTTTGGAATCAACGGACCGAAATGGCTGACGGATACGCATATGGTCTTGCTCTCCATCGTGATCGTTTCTGTGTGGTGGAATGTTGGTTATAACATGGTATTACTTCTGGCCGGTCTTCAGAATATTCCCGAAGTTTATTATGAGGCGGCAGAGATTGACGGAGCAAATAAATGGGCACGTTTCCGGAATATCACGATTCCCATGCTTTCTCCGACTTTGTTTTTCGTATTGATCAACACAATTATCAGTTCTTTCCAGGTTTTCGACCAGGCCTTCGTTATGACCAAGGGCGGTCCGGTAAAGGCAAGCTATACGCTGGTATATCATATTTACCAGAGTGCTTTTGTGGAATTTAAGATGGGTCGTGCCTGTGCGGCATCCATGATTCTCTTTGTCATTATCCTGGCAATTACGATGGTTCAGATGTATGGATCAAAAAGGTGGGTGAACTATGAACAGTAAAAAAATCAAACCGTCAACGGTTCTTCTCTATCTTGCTCTCAGTCTTGGGGCAGTCATCATGGTGCTTCCGTTCTTATGGACAGCCTTAAGCTCCGTGAAAAGTATGGGACAGATTTTTACTGTTCCGCCGACCATCATTCCACGCCCCTTTGTGTGGAAAAACTATCCGGAATCTCTAGCAGCCCTGCCTTTCGGAAGAGCGTATTTTAACAGCTTTTATATTGCGGCTATCGTGGTAGTGGTGCAGCTACTGACTGCTTCCATGGCAGGCTATGCTTTTGCCAAGCTGAAATTTAAAGGGCATAATGTGATTTTTGTCCTGTTTCTTGCGACAATGATGATTCCGTCACAGGTAACCATGATCCCTCTGTTTATTATCATGAAAAACCTGAAACTTCTCGGAACCCACTGGTCTTTGATCCTTCCGGCAAGCCTGTTCAATGCATTTGGTGTTTTCCTGATGCGCCAGTTTACTGCTTCCCTGCCGGATGAACTGGAGGAGGCTGCAATCATTGATGGAGCCAGCGTTCCACAGATTTTCTTTAAAATCATCATGCCGCTGATCAAACCTTCCATGGCTGCTTTTGGAATCTTTGTTTTCCTGGGTCAGTGGAACAACTTCATGTATCCTCTGATTTTCCTGAACAAAACGGAAACTTTCACAGTTCCGTTGCTTCTGAATTTCTTCAAGGGTAACTATGCTACGAATTATCCGCTTCTGATGGCAGGAACCATGATCTCTATTGTGCCGGTTCTGGTAGTCTATATTTTCTTCCAGAAACAGATCATTCAGGGAATTGCCATTACCGGAATGAAAAACTGAAAAAGCTGTGAAACTGCCGTGCGGAAAAATGGGCGAATACCGGAAAAAACCGGACTGCCATTTGGATGCAGGGCAGTTTTGTGGTTAAACATACTTGCGGGTAAAGAATGAGATATGGTATAGTAAAAAGAAGATGAAACAGGGGAAAGGCGAAATTATGGCAACGCTGAATGATATTGCAGAGGCTTGCGGGGTTTCCAAGGCGACGGTATCCCGGGTGCTGAATGAGGATCCGGAGTTTTCTGTGGCAGAAGAAACGAGAGAAAAAATTTTAAGTACCGCAGCAGAAATGAATTATGAAATGGGAAAGAAACGCCGGTATGCGAACATCCGGAGAAAACTGGAACGGGAAGAAGAGCAGAAACAGACGCCGGGAATCTCCAGGGCAATGAAAATTGGGATTCTGGCATATGGTTTTCCAAGAAGCAACATGGATAACGGCTATTATGAAGTCATCATCAACAGTGTGATGGGAGAACTGAAACGGCTGAATCCAGCCATGCAGATGGAATTTCATTATGTACATCAGGCAGTATATGAGCAGCTGACCGGTCTGGATGCTTTATTTATCATGGGAAAATTTTCCGTGGATCCGGAAAACGAACTGGTAAAAGCAATTCCTTATAAAGTGATCGTCGATTATCCGGCTCCGGAGCAGGCCTTTGATTCCGTACAGGTGGATTTTAAAGAAGTGGTTTACCGGGCAATGAATTATCTGCGCCAGAATACGGATGGAACCGTCGGTTTTGTCGGAGCAGAGGATCATCTGACCCGGCTTGCGGACGGAAAACAGTTTCCATGCAAGGATACAAGACTGGAATTTTATGAAAGATATTGTCAGGAGACCGGTCTGGATGCGTCGGAAAATGTCTGGATTACAGAATGGTTTGGGGCGGAAGACGGCTATCAGCTCACGAAAAAGATCATCGAAGAGGGCCATCTTCCCAAAGGTCTTCTTTATGCGTCGGATGAGCTGGCTCTGGGCGGTTACCGGGCCCTCAGCGAGAAGGGAATCCAGGTAGGTAAGGATATTTCCGTTGTCAGCATCGATAATCTTCCTTACACCAGTTATCTGACGCCGCCTCTGACCACGGTGGCCCTGAATATGCCTCTTCTGGGGCGGACAGCTGCCATGGCACTGGATTCCCAGCTCAAAGGCCGGGATTATCCGCTGACCTTTTTTACGCCGGTGGAGCTGATCAAGCGGGAAAGCTGTGTGAAAAAGGCTTAAGAAAACTGCTCTTTCCGGTATTCCCGGGGACTGACATGGTGATAACGGCGAAAAGCCGAAGAAAAATGTTCCGCAGAAGAATATCCAAGTGCTTCCGCAATCTCTGCAATCTTTTTTTGCGGATCGGAAAGCAGAATGGCAGCGGCCGACATACGGGCTTCTGCCTTTTTTTGCTGGAAGGTTTTTCCATAATATTCCATCAGAAGACGTTGCGTTTGTCTGGGACTGAGCTTCAGCCGGTCGGAGAGATCCGGCAGGGAAAGATCCTGGTATTCGTACAGAAAATATTCCTCAATGATAACAGATTTGGAATCCGCCAGATTGTTGGGCGTGAAAACGGAACGGGAAATCTGCAGCTGTTCGTAATTACGGACCATGAGGATAACGAGCTGAGTCAGAAGAAGAGGAACCTGTTCCTGGAAACCGGTATAACGTTTGGCCAGCTCGTCAAAAAGCCGGAGCATAAGTGCATGGATGCCCTGCCGGTCCTGACCGAGCCAGAAGGAAGTCCGGATAAAGGAGGGAAGGACAGAAGCATTTTTCTTCATGTGAGAACTGCTGTCCAGCTTGAAATAGACGCAGTATTCCTCCATCGGGTCATCCGGTACCGGAGTCTGGGCGTGTTCCACATGGGGACCGGTGACAAAAAGCGTGTTTGGTGTAAGTTCAAAATAGGCGTCGTTGGCCTTCAGTTTTCCATGTCCGGTGGAAATATAGTGGATCTCATAACAGCCGTTTCCATGGATGTGAGAAGGAATCGTTCGCTCAAAGTGTTCAAAAACAATGTTCAGAGCATGGAAAGAAACGCCTTCCAGGGAAAAGTGGATATCCATATCATTGTAGAGCGTGCGCATAAAAGTTTTCTCCTTTCCAATCCGCTGGTCAATGACAAGGCAGCAGATGAAAATCAGACAAAGGAAAGTGTCACTTCCTTGTTTTTCACTGTACAGTTACTTTAGATTTTACCACAAAATACCTTCAAAAACACGACATTTCTGATACAAAAAGGACAGGTTTCCATCTGGTAATTTTTGGTGAAAACGCTATACTGAAAGTATCAAAAGAGCTTGTAAACTGTGAAAAATACAGAAAGAGAGGTATGGAAGTATGGCGGTTAAAATGTTGATGAAGGGTGCGATCCTTCCGGGAAATTCCACGGTGGAGATAAAAGATTTTGAGATTCCGAAGCCGGGTTACGGTCAGGTATTGATCAAAACAAAGGCAACAACCATCTGCGGAAGCGATATCCGCTGCATTTACAGGGAGCATACCGGAAAAGGACCGGAGGGGTATATTCCCGGAATGGTGGCAGGTCACGAACCCTGCGGACAGATCGTGGAAGAAGGCGAAGGACTGAAACGTTTTAAAAAAGGCGACCGTGTGATCGTTTACCACATTTCAGGCTGCGGCGTCTGCAATGACTGTCGGAGAGGTTATTACATTTCCTGTAAAAGCAAATTCCGCCAGGCTTATGGCTGGCAGAGAAACGGTGGCATGGCTCCTTACATCCTGGCAGACGAAAAAGATCTGATCGAGCTTCCGGATGAGCTTACCTACAAGGACGGTGCACAGGTAGCCTGCGGTTTCGGAACGGTATATGAAGCAATTGAAAAAATCGGTGTCAGTGGAAATGATGCGGTTCTGGTAACAGGTCTTGGCCCGGTAGGCCTGGCTGCACTGATGCTGGCAAAAGCATTGGGAGCAAACAAGCTCATCGGTGTAGAGATGAACGATTACCGGATCGATCTGGCGAAAAAACTGGGCCTTGTTGATCTGGTAGTAAAACCGGGTCCGGATGCACTGGATGAGATCCTCAAAGCAACCGGAGGAAAAGGAGTGGAGAGAGCCATCGATGCATCTGCCAGCGATCCGGGAAGGCAGCTGGCCATCCGTGCCACCAGAGAATGGGGCAAGATCGCGTTCGTCGGTGAGGGCGGAACCTGTACCTTCAATCCGAGTCCGGATATCATCCACGGCCAGAAGACCATTTACGGTTCCTGGGTGACGTCTCTGTGGAGAATGGAAGAGTTGGTGGAGCGTCTCGTCCGCTGGAACATCCATCCGGAAGACCTCATCACCCATGAATTTCCGCTGGAAAAAGCAGGTGAGGCATATAGTCTCATGGCCGGCGGAAAATGCGGTAAAGTAGCCGTTGTATTCAACGACTGAGGATAAGGAGAGAAGCATGGAAAAAATGGATCAGAACAAGATTCCCAAAAGGAAGCTTTATACAGGGGAGGAAATCCCAGCCGTTGGCCTTGGCACCTTCGGTTCTGACAAATATGGTCCGGAAGCCATTTCCGAGGCCGTGTACGGAGCTGTAAAATTTGGTTACCGTCTCATTGACTGTGCTGCTGTTTACCAGAATGAGGCCCAGATCGGTCAGGTTCTGAAACGTCTGTTTGATGAGGGCGTTGTAGAGCGAAAGGATCTTTTTATCACTTCCAAGGTATGGAATGATATGCATGAGAAAGTAGGAGCGTCCTGCCGTCAGAGCCTTCAGGACCTGGGACTTGAGACGATCGACCTGTTTTTTGTCCACTGGCCGTTTCCGAACTACCATGCACCGGGCTGCAGCGGCGATTCCAGAAACCCGGATTCAAAGCCCTTTTCTGTGGAGGAGTTTATGAAAACCTGGCGTCAGTGCGAAGAACTTGTGGATCAGGGGCTGGTGCGTTACATTGGTATGAGTAATATGACTGTTCCGAAACTGGAGGCCGTTCTTCCGCTCTGCCGGATCAAACCGGCGGCTCTGGAGATGGAACTTCATCCCTCCTTCCAACAGCCGGAACTGTTTGATTATGCAACAGCGCATGATATTTTACCCATCGGCTACTGCCCGTTGGGTTCTCCGTCCCGGCCTGAGCGAGACCGCACGGCAGAGGATGTAGCTGATTCCGAGCTTCCCTCCGTAGCAGCGGCAGCCAAAGCCCACGGCGTTCATCCGGCAAACATCTGCCTCAAATGGGCGGCTCAGAGGGGGCAGGTACCCATTCCTTTCTCTGTTAAGGAGACCCAGTATCAGTCCAATCTTACCTGTGTGACAGAAGACCCGCTGACCGCAGAAGAGATGGAAGCCATTACAAAAGATGATAAAAATTGCCGTCTCATCAAAGGACAGGTTTTCCTCTGGGAAGGTGCCCGTGGATGGGAGGATCTCTGGGATCTGGATGGCAGGATCACGGAAAAAAACGTGTGACCATACGTATAAAAAAAGAAAAGATCCATCGTACACAGTGCTGCGTGTGCGGTGGATCTTTTTCATGTGAACGATGGATCTTTGTGGATTTCCCTGCTTCATTCAGGAGCCGGATAATGCTCATTCCAGCCCCAGTGTTACAAACACCGCCTCATGTCCCATGGCCGGAAGGATCTTTTTCATCAGATCCTCGGTACGGAACCGCAGGCTTGAAGTATTGATGCAGGGATGGCAGCCGATCAATTCTCCTTTCAGCACATCTTCGTCGATCAGAAGCTGTACCCGGTTTTCTTTGTCATTCATCAGTCCCAGCACGCTCATGGAGCCCGGTGTGATATCCAGAAATTCTTCCATATAATGATCTTTGGCAAAAGAAAGTCTTGCCGAGCCAATCTGGGAAGAGAGCTCTTTTGTCTTAAATTTCTTATCACCTGGCATCATCAGGAGATAAAACCTGGTCTCCTGCCGGTTGCACAGGAAGAGATTTTTACAGATCGTAGCATCAAGAATCTTGTCAACCGCCTCACAGTCCTCCATTGTCATGGCTGCTTCGTGGTCGATCCTCTGATAATCAATCTTCAGTTTATCCAGAAAATCATAAGTCCGGATCTCTTTTTCCAGTCTCCCGACCGGATTTTCCGGCCGTCCATTTACTAATTCCATGTATGTCACTCCTCGTATAATATCTTTTGGTAATTACCTGAGGCGTATTATACCATGATACTGGAAAAATGAACAGAAATAAGCTATACTAACTGTACTATTTTATTTCTGGTAGGAAGCCTGAGCATGGACGAAAAAATATTAGTGACAGGTGATATAATGGAAGTTATGAAGATGAAAAGAAGAATGAAAATCCAAAGAGCAGCAGAGGGGCGCCGGATGGAGATACTCTTTGTGAACGATTAAAATCAGCGCAGGGGGGAGATAGATAATGATACAGAAGCTGTGGAAAAGAAATAATTCGCTGAAAAACCGATTATTTCAGCTTATCATGCTTGGCACGATAGTGAGTATTTTGGTCAGCTTTATTTTAGCCCGGATGACGATCTCTTCCGTGGAAAAGGAACAGATTCACAGCGCAATGCAGTTTTCACTTGATCAGATCTGCTCCTGCTTTGATCAGGGGTATTTGAATCTGGTGAATATCATGCAGAACCTTGAGGCAAAGGGAAGCTGCGGTGAGGCTGTTATCACTTATTTGGAGCAGCCGGAAACCTACGATAAGCGAGTAGAAAAGCAGCACGTTGAAGAACAGATTGCAAATACTTTATTTACCAATCTGAATGTCAGACGGATTTCTTATCAGGATTCAGAAAGCGGAGAGGTATTGTTTTCAGGAGGCAGCGTTTACGAAGAGACAACAGAACAGGCGAAAAAGCTGAAGCGGGTGGGAAACAATCTGTTTTATGGAATTGAAAACAGCAGTAATGCTTATCATTCCAAATATCTGATTTCCATGAAAAAAGAAAAACAATATTTTGAAAATGATTTGTTGGATATCTACCTGGCACTTCAGATAGATAATACGGATAAAGCAGACTATAAACTGCTGCAGTTGGATGAGAACAGGAAGATCATTTATTCGGAATGTGCAGACTTCCAGGAGGGGGAAACATTGGATACTGCAAGGGGAGAGGAGAAAACGGAAGAGGGTTTTCAACGGAACGGGTACTATTTGCTGTTAAAGAAGAATCAAATGGGATTTTATTATGCACTAAGCCTGCCGCTGTCTGTTTACAACCGTGAAACCAATATCTGGCAGAAAAGAAGCATCATTGCCTCGTTGATCATATTAGCCTTATTCTATAGCATTGTTCTGGCGATTTACCAAATGATTGGAAAACCGATCAGAAAGCTGCGGGAGGAAATAAAAGAGACAGGAAAAGGAAATTTTGAAGCCATTAAAAGTGATATGGGAATAGAGGAGTTTGATCAGGTGCTGAAAACCATCAGTCAGATGCGCAGAAATATTAAGCAGCTTCAAGAGCAGGAAAGGACAGGATATGAGCTGCGCAAAAAGGCAGAGTTGGAAAAGCTGATGTATCAGATCAACCCACATTTCGTATTAAATACCCTGTATTCTGTACAATGGATGGCACAGAAGGAGGGAAAACCGGAAATCCGTGGGTTTGTCCATGATCTGATGGTCATCTTGTCGTATAATCTTGGAAAAGAAAAAACAGTCAGTACGCTGCGCACAGAGGTAGAAATCGCGAGAAAATACATTGAAATCCAAAAACAGCGGTATGATTTTGAGATTATGCTGGAGGTGGAGGAAGGTGAGTATTTGGATGAACCGACCATCCGTATGCTTTTGCAGCCGTTAATAGAGAATTCCCTTCAGCATGGCCTTGGGGAAAGAGGAAGACTGGAACTGTGGATTTTTGAAGATACGTCTCGAAATTATGCGGTGATTATTGTACGGGATTATGGCGAGGGGCTGAATATGGAGGAGTACGACAGGATCTGCCGTCCCCTTGGCGTGGAGCCGGAAAGCCCGCAAAAAGCCGGAATTGGTTTTCGTTACGTACGGTATATGTTGGAGTCCTTTTATGGAGAAAAGGCAATCCTGAATGTAAACAGTGCGATAGGCAAAGGGACAAAAATCAATATACTGATACCATTGCGGGAATGTGCCGGAGGGCACAGACCTGGTGAAAACATAGGGGAGGAAAAACAGTGATTAAAGTTCTGATCGTGGATGATGACAAGCTGGCACGGAAGGGGATTATCTCCCTGCTTCATTGGGAAAAGCATCAGATGGAGGTAGTCGGAGATGTGCAAAATGGCAAAGAGGCGTTGAAATTTTTGAATGAACAGGAAGCAGACCTGATTTTTGTGGATATTGATATGCCGGAGATGGACGGGATTACATTTATGGAGCAGTGCAGCGCAAAGAATCCAGAGATACGGTTTGTCGTGCTGACATTTTATGAAGAATTTTCATATGCCCAGGCAGCAATCCGCCTGGGGTGCCTGGAATATATTTCTAAAGCCTCGCTTGAATTTACAGATGGCGATTCTCTTCTGGATAGAATTGAAAAAAAGTTTGACGAACGGAATCAGGGATTCGTCCGAAATAAAGATGGAGCTGGGGAGGAATGGGAAAAAATAAAAGAGCAGTGGAACAGTCTGTATTGGATTTTTGATACGATTTTTTACAAAAATCTGATGGCGTTTACGAAAGCATGGCATCCTAAGACGCGGATTCTGGAACGCCAGATCGTGAAATGCATTGGAAAGGCGGATAACTTGCTTGGACGCAGTGAGACAGATGTCCCCTGGTTTCAGTCAGAAGATGAAATGATGGATTGGGTTGATCAGATACGTTCGGAATACAGGAACAGTGATAAACTTGCAGGTAATGAATTTACGACTATATTAAAGGCAGTAAAATTGATCGAGCAACGATATACAGAACCCCTTCATGCCCCGGAGGTGGCCTCGGAAATCGGGATGAGCAGAAGCTATTTTAGCGTAAAGTTTAAAAAATATACGGGAAGCACATTTGGCGATTTCATTCAGAATTTTAGAATGCAAAAGGCAGAAGAACTGCTTTTGCATACGAACCTTGGCATTATGGAGATTGCCTGGAAAAGTGGCTATGAGGATGTTTACTATTTTAATCGTGTTTTTCGGGAAAAATTTCAATGTAGCCCTGCAGAATACCGGAAAAGAGAGAAGGAACAGGAATGAAAAGGAAATGGTTAGGAGGAATTGGAATACTGACAATCTTGAGCGTATGTGGGTATGGTTTTTGGAAATCCGGAAATGCACAGGAAGCAGAGAGCGAACAGGTGATTCATCTGGGGGCAGTATTGGAGGAAAATGTTTCTTTTCCGGAGGGTGAAACAGTAGAGGATAATCAGATACTGGATCGGATCCAGGAGGACCTGGGTATACGTGTGGTATATGACTGGATTTATTCGACAAAGGAATTTGAGCGGAATATCGACATGCATATCGCCTGCGATGCTTTGCCGGAGGCGTTAATGGTAGGAGAGGCACAATACCTGCAAATGTTGGAATACGGACAGCTTCAGCCGGTAACGGAATTATATGAACAGATGGTTTCGGATCAGGCGAAAGCCTTTGTGGAAAGCGGAGGCGAAGAAATGCTGGAAGCCGTGCGGGTAGACGGAGAAATGATGGCGATCCCCTTTCCGAATCTGACAGCCAGTGGAATCAATGTTATGTGGATCAGGAAAGACTGGCTGGACGAACTGGGACTGGAGCCTCCACGTACAATCAAGGAGGTAATTCGTGCAGGCGAGTTGTTTACAGAGCATCAGATGGGAGGAGAAGGAACCGTTGGCATTTTAGGCCCGGGGGTCGATGAAGAGTTGACTGCCGTTGGCAAGTGCTGCTTTGGTCTGACGCCTCTGTTTAGTGCTTTTCATGCGTATCCCAAATATTGGCTGAAGGACGAGGATGGAAATCTGATTTATGGATCGGTGCAAAAGGAAGTCAGAGAAGCCTTGAAGACTTTAGCAGAATTGTATAAAGAGGGCGTGCTGGATCAGGAAATATTCCTGCGACAGGATGTGTCAGAGGTGTTAAATGAAGGAAAGGCAGGAATTTTCTTCGGCCCCTGGTGGGCGGCAGAACGGTTGGAGAAGGATATCATTGAAAATAAAAGCGAATGGCAGGCATACGGAGCGCCGTTGGATGAGGATGGGCAGTATATTTGTGTGATGCCGCCCAAAGTAAATCAGTATCTGGTCATCCATCAAAAATGCCAGGATCCGGAGGCGGTAATCGATATCTTAAATTATGGGATCAATCTGGAATACGGCTGGAGAAAGGAGGACAACAGCATAAACATATTGGCTTATCCTCTTGGCTGGGAGTATGATTTCGCAGATGAACTGGAATATATATGGAAGAAGCTGGATCAGGTAATGCAGGGAGAAGAACAAACGAGTGATTTTTCCGGGCATAAATCGATTCAGGAGGATGTGGATAATCTGAATCTGTTAAACAGGTTTCCATACGATCATTTCGGAACGGAAGATTATCAGGAGGGAAATAACACCAGCTTTATCCGTCTGTATGGGATCATAAACGGAGTACGGCCGATCGCAGATCAGGAATATTTGCCAGTGGATAATCTGTTTTCCGGAACAACAGAGACGATGAAGGCAAAATGGAAATCCCTGAAAAATCTGGAAGAGCAGACATATGCAAAAATAATTCTGGGAAAGGAACCGGTCGAGGCGTTTGACAAGTTTGTAGATACATGGAAGGAAAACGGGGGACTGAAAATCCAGGAGGAAGTAAATGCGTATTATGCGGGATTAGAAAATTGATAAAAAATAAGAGAACAATTTTAAAATTGTAATAAGAAATAAAAAATAATATCCTAAAATAAAGACACATCTCCATTGAGGTATTTGTGCTAAACTGCTAAAATACATACAAATAAATAAAGGAGGTATGTGTTATATGAACAAAAACACAGGAAAAAAACTCATGGTTACGATGATGGCTGCTGCTATGGCATTGGGAACGGGAACTACCTCTTTTGCAGCTGCCGGTAACACAAATGCAGAAGTGCAGGAAGGTGGAAACTGGTACGAAATGAGGGTAAGCAGCTTTTGCGACAGTGACGGAGACGGAATAGGAGATTTCCGCGGAGCCGAGCAGAAGCTGGATTACCTTGAAAATCTGGGAATCACGGGAATCTGGCTTATGCCGATCAATAAGTCAAATTCGTCGCCATACAGTACGATAGACTATTACGGTCTGAATCCGGATCTTGGAACGATGCAGGATCTGAAATCTTTTTTAAGTGCGGCGCATGAAAGAGGAATCCAGGTGATTATGGATCTGGTAGTCAACCATTGTGCATACAATAATCCCTGGTTTGAGACTGCGTTAGAAGGACCGATTCTGAAAGATGGTAGTAAAAACAAGTATTTTGACTGGTTTAATTTCGTATCTAAGGATGCAAACTTTGTAGATAAGACAGCACTTGAGATCCAGGAAGAGCGGAATGCATATGAGTTGGAACATGGATCTCTGGAAGGCTGGGAGGAGCAGTACCCGATGACAGGCGGCACGTATTCGGGGGATAATGCCAACGGAAGATTTGAATCCGTTTGGTGGACAACGGATCAGCTGCCGGATGATTCACCTTATAAGGGCAAAGAATTTGATTATACCTGGATCGATATTTTCCAGGATAATGTGCCGGATCTGAATTTTGATAACCCGGAAGTACGTCAGGAGTTTATTGAGTGTGCGAATTTCTGGCTGAATCTGGGATTTGACGGTTTCCGACTGGATGCTGCACGCCACATTTTCGGAGATTATCTGTCCAATATTTACAGTGATGAGATTTTTGCCAAAAATATGGGCTTCTGGAAAGAATTTAGCGAAGGAGTACGTAAAGAGCATCCCGACACATATCTGATCGCAGAAGTATGGGACAAAGATGCCAGCCACATGACACCGTTTATTGAAGGCGGATATCTGGACAGTCTCTATAATTTCAATTTAAGCAGCAAGATGCTGACAGCAGCAAAAAATGAGTCTACAGAATATCAGTATGTAGAGGGTGAAGACAAGCTGACCGAGGAAGAGAACAATGATTTGAATATTGCAGAAGATCTGATTGCATATTATGAGACCTGCAATGAGATTTCCAACGGAAAATTCATTGACTGTCCGTTCCTGTCCAACCATGACCAGCAGCGTGTAATGGCTCAGCTGGAGGGCAATCAGGATCATGCCCGTACAGCAGCTTCTCTGCTTGCTACTATGCCGGGAAATTCATTCCTGTTTTTCCAGGAGGAGTTGGGAGCCACCAAGAGCTGGGATGAAGAAGGCATGATCAAGATGCCGTGGACAGAGGAGATGGCCAAAGAAGGACTTACTGTTGATGCAGCTTTAGCAGGAGAAAATCCGCTGTTTAACTACTATACAGAAATTCTGAATCTGAAAAAGAATTCCGATGTACTCAGAAATGGTGATATCGATGTATATGAAACAGAGGATCAGGGAATCGAGGCGTTCATTCGTATGACCAAGGACGAGAGCCTGTTGGTACTGGTAAACCTGACCGGAGAAACAAAGGAACTGGATCTGAAGACGTCAGAGGTTTACGGCGATTTCACGAGTGTTTTCTTCCAGAGTGCAGATGATAAAGAAAGCAAACTAGAGGGCAGTCACGTAACGATCAGCCCGTATACACTGCTTGTTTTGGAATAAGAGAATAAAAAAATGATGGTATTGATGCAGGGCATGAAGTATTACATGTCTGAATGAGGAGGCATCCAGCCCGACATCGAAAGCTGCCGGATCAAGATGAGAGTAAAGCCGGGATATTGACGGACAATTTCATAAGAAATAAGTGCAGGTTTGTCTTTTTGGCAGACCTGTATTTTTGTGTTGTGCTCCAACATCGTTATGTAAAAGCTTGAATGAAAACTATCAAAAAGCGCAGAACAAAAGTTCGGATTTGTCTGTACTTTTTTTTATCTGTATGCTATAATTGAAATTCAAGTAACGGGTAAATACTATCCGTGTTATTTTGTGTTTTACAGTGCTGTTTAAGGAATTCTTCCCGGAAAACGCAGTCGAATACTTTGTGTCCTAATAACGATGAGTACTTTTAGAACAGCTATTTAGTGTTGCTTGGTGCTGTTTATACCAGATATTGTGGGCTATATGGACTGTGTGGACAGGATAAAACTATATGGACAGGGTGAGTTCAGTGACCCTCATGCGTAAAGAGGGCTCCGTGACAGAAATATAGAAGCGAAAAAATTGGTCGGTACCGCTCAAAATAGAGGGCGTGCAACACTGATTAAAAAGTGTAGTGTAAGATTTATGAATTTTTGCTATAATCAAAGCAGATCTAAGATACAGGAAAGGAGAGAGTGATATGACGAAAGCAGATAGGAACCTATTAGATTACATTGTTGTTTGTATCAGTGAATTTGCAAATCGGTACGGGATGCATATGAGAGATGCTTATATTTATTTGAATCGTTATAAAGGAATTGAGTTTCTAAAAGAATTCTATGATGTAGAGCATACCCTCTCGTTTGATGATGCTTTGGATGATCTGGCTGCAATATGCAGGAAAAATGGAGGTGCAGCTTAGTGAGACTTTTTCATGGATCTAATATGGAAATTGATAAAGTGGATTTGTCAAAGTGCATGCCTAATAAAGATTTTGGATGTGGATTTTATACTACGTTACTGGAAGAACAGGCATGGAGAATGGCACAGCGTAGAGCAAGAATTGACGGTGGTATACCGACGGTAACTGTATATGAGGTACCGGATGATTTGGCAGAAAGGTCAGATCTGAACTGTCGTATATTTGATGACAAACCTACAATTGAATGGGCGATATTCATAAAAAATAATCGAGATAGAAAATTTACGGATATTAGCAGCAGGGAATGCAATCTTGACTGTAAATTTGATGTGGTTATCGGACCTGTGGCAAATGATACGGTAGGTCTTTTAATCCGGCAGTTTAGCCGGGGAACGATAGATGCAGAATACCTTAAGAAAGAGTTTGATTTTGGAAGGCTTACAAATCAATATACGTTTCATACGGAAAAGGCTCTGCAGTATTTGAAGAAAGTAGGTGTGATGCATGACAGATCAGCAACAGGAAATGATTGAGTACACCACACAGGAAGTGGTTGGTTATCTTATAGAGGATAATGCAATTACCATAGAACAGGCTATGGAGCAGTTCTATTTGTCAGATACATTTGAAAAGTTAAGTGATGTAGAGACTGGTCTTTATTTGGAAGGATCTACTTATGTGTATGAGTTGTTAAAAAGGGAGATTCAAAACATGTAAAGTATAAAGTAATTTCATCATTTTGGAATTTTATCAAAGTGATGAAATTTTTTATAAATCAAGAAATGCGAAAGGCTGCTTTATGAATAAATAGAATGACTATAGAATAATGAGAAAAACAGAAGAAGAAACAATAAATCAAAAGGCGTTTTTTAAAATTTTATGATAGGAAACATATTTAGACGGGTAGAACTATTCATAGTAGAAAGCCAGGGGAATGCATGTGTATTATAGATATGAGTATATCTTAGGCTCATATCTGGTAAAGTATTATATGTTGTTTTAGATTTAAATATTAAAGTATAATTTGGAGGAGAATTGAATGAAAGCAATCGCTATGTTTAATAATAAAGGTGGGGTGGGAAAAACCACATTAACCTGTAATTTGGCTTCTTATTTTGCACGACAGGGGAAAAAGGTTGTATTGGTTGATGCTGATCCACAATGCAATTCAACTGTATATTGTTTTAATGATGAACTATTTAATACTGTATATTATGAAAAGAAAGGTTTTACAATATATAATGTGATAAAACCGGTAAATCAGGGGATGGGATATGTAAGAGATGTAAATACATATTTTTTAGATAGTTTTGGATTTGATTTTATAGCGGGAGATCCTCAATTAGCACTTTTTGAGGATACGTTGGCTTCTGATTGGAGTTCAACATTATCTGGTGGAGAAAGAGGTATAAGAACTACATTAACTTTTAGTGATTTGACAAGACGTTTTAAACAATATGATTTTGTTATTTTTGATATGGGACCTTCTTTAGGGGCCATCAATAGAGCCATTTTACTAGGATGTGATTATTTTGTAACTCCAATGTCGTCGGATATATTTAGTATTTTAGCAATAGAGAATATAGGAAAGACTATAAAGGGATGGAGAGATTCTTTTAGAGAAGGGTTTAATAGATGTGGAGATGAGGAATTGAAACAGTATTTTGCGCCTATTCCAGCAATACAGTTTTTGGGATATGTGACACAGCAATATACCAGTAAAACTGTAGAAGGGGTTAGACGACCAGTACAAGCATATGAAAGAATTCTTTCTAATGTACCAGAAGTAATCCAAAAGGAATTGATAAATATTTTAAATGTTCAAAGAAATAATATTAATTATGAATTAGGAACAATACCAAATTTTAATAGTATTATACCATTATCACAATCAGCACATAAACCTGTCTTCGAGTTGAATAGTACGGATGGCATAGTAGGGGCACATTTTGCAAAGGTTAAAGACTATAAAGGTGTCATGGAAAGTATTGCTACTCGCTTTATAAATAATATGGAGAAAATGCAATGAATTGGCCTATAGATATTGTAGAAAAAATTGCGAAAAGAAAAGCAATACTTTTTTTAGGAGCCGGAATTTCAGCTAATGCGGTTAGTTTAGATGGATCAAAGCATCCTCCCACTTGGGAGGAATTCATACGAATAATTCTTAATGAAATTGATAATACAGCTATAAAAAAATATGTAGACTCACTCTTAAAAGAAAAAGATTATTTAACAGCATGTGAAGTTCTCGTGAATCAGATCGGAAATATAAGATTCGAAAAAATAGCACGAGATCAGTTTCTGGCACCTAAATATAAAAGCCATAAAATACATGAGAATATACTAAAGTTAGATGCGAGAATAGTAATAACACCAAGTGTTGACAAAATATATGAAGTATATGCACAGTCAGAAACTGCAGGAACTATTTTGGTTAAAAAATATTATGACTCAGATCTGGTTAGTAAAATTAAAGCAGACGAAAGAATTATTTTAAAAATTCATGGTACACTTGATGAAAGCTCAAAAATGATTTTTACAAGAAGTCAGTACACAAATGCTCGATATGAAAATGCAGCATTTTATAGGTTGTTAGAAGCTCTTTCTTTAAATTATACTTTTGTGTTTTTGGGATGTGGTTTTTCTGATCCGGACATACAATTAGTTTTAGAGAATTACTCATTTGTTTTTCCGGGAAGTCCAAGTCATTATTTTGTTACACCAAAGAATGGAATAAATGATGAATTCAAACAAATCATTAAGGAAAATAGAAATTTGGAAATAATTACATATAACTCGAAGAATAGTCATCAGGAATTGCATAATGCATTAGAAAATTTAGTTCCATTGGTTGAGGATGAGAGAACACGAATTGCGAACGAAATGGATTGGTGATAGTGTAAGTGTAAATATTGTCAAAAATACATACATAAAGAAAGGTGCCTTTCATGGATCATTTTGAATTAGTATCAGAATACGCCCCCACCGGAGATCAGCCGCAGGCGATCGCGGAACTGGTGAAGGGCTTCCGGGAGGGAAATCAGGCGGAGACGCTTCTGGGAGTGACAGGCTCCGGTAAGACATTTACCATGGCGAATGTGATCCAGCAGCTGAACAAGCCAACGCTGATCATTGCCCACAATAAAACACTGGCAGCACAGCTGTACGGTGAGTTTAAGGAATTCTTCCCGGAGAACGCAGTGGAATACTTTGTCTCCTATTATGACTATTACCAGCCGGAGGCTTATGTGCCTTCTTCTGATACCTATATTGCCAAAGACGCTTCTACAAACGACGAGATTGATAAACTCCGTCTGTCAGCCACAATGGCGCTGGTGGAGCGGAGAGATGTGATCATTGTATCCAGCGTGTCCTGTATTTACGGCCTGGGCAGCCCGGTAGACTATCAGGAGATGGTGATCTCCCTGCGGCCGGGGATGGAAAAAGACCGGGATGAGGTGATCCATCAGCTCGTTGATATTCATTATGACCGGAATGATATGGATTTCCACCGCGGTACCTTCCGGGTGCGGGGAGATGTGCTGGAAATCTTTCCGGCAGAATCTTCAGATACAGCAGTCCGGGTGGAATTTTTCGGGGATGAGATCGACCGGATCACGGAGATCGATCCTCTTATGGGAACGGTAAAGCGGACGCTGGAGCATGCAGCGATCTTCCCGGCTTCCCATTATGTAACTCCCATGGAAAAGATCAAAGAGGCAGCGATCCATATCGAAGAGGAGCTGAAAGAGCAGGTCCGCTACTTTAAGAGCGAGGACAAGCTTCTGGAGGCGCAGCGAATTGCAGAACGGACGAATTTTGATATTGAAATGATGAAGGAAACGGGCTTTTGTTCCGGTATTGAGAATTATTCCAGACATTTGACGGGTCTGGCTCCGGGGATGCCGCCCAATACGCTGATGGATTTCTTCCCGGACGATTTTCTTATCATCATCGATGAGTCCCATAAGACGATCCCTCAGATCAGAGGGATGTATGCAGGAGATCAGTCCAGAAAATCCACTCTGGTGGAGTATGGTTTCCGGCTTCCGTCTGCCAAGGATAACCGGCCGCTGAATTTTGATGAATTTGAGAGCAGGATCGATCAGATCCTCTTTGTTTCCGCGACGCCGGGAGAGTATGAGGCGGAACATGAGCTTCTGCGGGCAGAGCAGATCATCCGTCCGACAGGACTTCTGGATCCTGAGGTGGAAGTTCGTCCGGTGGAAGGGCAGATCGATGATCTGGTCGGTGAAGTAAATAAGGAAACGGCAAAAGGAAACAAGGTTCTGATCACGACTCTGACCAAACGGATGGCAGAGGACCTTACGGATTATATGAGAGAGATCGGTATCCGTGTGAAATACCTTCATTCTGACATCGATACCCTGGAGCGTACGGAGATTATCCGGGATATGCGTCTGAATGTGTTTGATGTGCTGGTAGGTATCAACCTTCTGAGAGAGGGACTGGATATTCCTGAGATCTCGCTGGTAGCAATCCTGGATGCGGATAAGGAAGGCTTCCTCCGTTCCGAGACCTCTCTGGTGCAGACCATCGGACGTGCGGCCCGGAATGCGGAAGGCCATGTTATCATGTATGCCGATAATATAACGGATTCCATGCGTCTGGCGATTGATGAGACAAAGCGCCGCCGGGCGATCCAGGAAGCTTATAATAAGGAACACGGCATCACGCCGAAGACCATCAAAAAAGCCGTACGGGATGCCATCAGCATTTCAAAGGAAGTTGAGGAAGTGCCGAAGAAGCAGGAAAAAGATCCGGAATCCATGAGCAGAAAAGAACTGGAAGCGGCACTGAAGGATGTGCAGAAACGGATGAAGCAGGCGGCAGCCGAGCTGAATTTCGAGGAAGCTGTCGTGCTGCGTGACCGGATGATCGTTTTGAAGAAGCAGTTACAGGAGATAGAAGAATGAGTGCAGAAAAAGATAAAAAACAGATGATCCGCATCCGGGGA
Source organism: Blautia sp. OF03-15BH (assembly GCF_003463065.1). Taxonomy (GTDB): domain Bacteria; phylum Bacillota; class Clostridia; order Lachnospirales; family Lachnospiraceae; genus Limivivens. The sequence goes on along the minus strand of NZ_QSCM01000001.1, from coordinate 540,077 downwards.
GCAAATGTCAATAACCTGAAAAAGATCGATGTGGATATTCCGAGAAATGAGTTTGTGGTCTTAACCGGCCTGAGTGGTTCTGGAAAGTCTTCCCTGGCGTTTGATACGATCTATGCGGAAGGGCAGAGACGGTATATGGAATCGCTCTCCTCATATGCCAGACAGTTCCTGGGACAGATGGAGAAACCGGACGTGGAGAGTATCGAAGGACTTCCGCCGGCCATTTCCATCGACCAGAAATCGACGAACCGTAACCCGCGTTCTACCGTAGGAACCGTGACAGAGATCTATGATTATTTTCGTCTTCTTTATGCCAGAGTCGGTATCCCGCATTGTCCAAAATGCGGCAAGGAGATTAAAAAGCAGGATGTGGATCAGATGGTGGACCAGATCATGGCTCTGCCGGAACGAACGAAGATCCAGCTTCTGGCACCGGTGGTCCGTGGAAGAAAGGGAGAACATGTCAAGGTTTTTGAACAGGCCAGAAGGAGCGGCTATGTCCGTGTCCGGGTAGACGGAAATCTCTATGAACTCTCCGAGGAGATCAAACTGGAAAAGAACAAAAAGCATAACATTGAGATTCTGGTGGACCGTCTCATTGTGAAGCCTGGCATCGAAAAACGACTGACGGATTCTCTGGAAAGCGTGCTGCATCTGGGAGACGGACTGGCGATGGTGGATGTGCAGGAGGGTGAGACTCTGCAGTTTAGCCAGAGCTTTTCCTGTCCGGACTGCGGGATCAGTATTGATGAAATCGAGCCGAGAAGCTTTTCCTTTAATAATCCCTTCGGAGCCTGCCCGGACTGCTACGGTCTTGGGTACAAAATGGAATTTGACGAGGATCTCATGATCCCGGATAAGACCTTAAGCATTGCGGAAGGTGCCATTACTGCCATGGGCTGGCAGTCCTGCACGGACAAGCACAGCTTTGCCGGTGCGATCCTGGATGCTCTGGCAAAAGATTATGGATTTGATCTGAAAACTCCGTATCAGGAACTGCCGGCAGAGATCCGTCATATGCTGATCCATGGTACGGACGGCCGGGTGGTGAAGGTCCGCTACAAGGGACAGAGGGGAGAAGGCATCTATGATGTGGCCTTTGAAGGTCTGATCCGCAGCATGGAAAGAAGGTACCGGGAGACCGGATCAGATGCCATGAAGCAGGAGTACGAGCAGTTTATGAGGATCACCCCCTGTAAGACCTGCGGCGGTCAGCGTCTGAAAAAAGAAGCTCTGGCAGTTACGGTAGGAGGAAAAAACATCGCGGAGGTGACGGAGCTTCCTATTGAGAAACTGAAGGTTTTTCTGGATGAACTGACTCTGACACCGCATCAGCAGATGATCGGACATCAGATCCTCAAGGAGATCAAAGCCAGGATCGGTTTTCTGATCGATGTAGGACTGGAATATCTGACACTGGCCCGGGCGACCGGAACGCTTTCTGGTGGTGAGGCACAGCGTATCCGTCTGGCGACCCAGATCGGTTCCGGTCTTGTCGGTGTGGCTTATATCCTGGATGAGCCCAGCATCGGTCTTCATCAGAGAGACAATGACAAGCTTCTGGCGACCCTGAAAAATCTACGGGATCTGGGAAACTCCCTGATCGTTGTGGAGCATGATGAGGATACCATGCTGGCAGCGGATTATATAGTGGATATCGGTCCCGGAGCAGGAGAACACGGCGGAGAAGTGGTAGCAGTGGGAAATGCCGAGGAGATCATGGCGAATCCGACTTCCATTACAGGCCAGTATCTTTCCGGAAAGCGGAAGATTCCGGTGCCAAAAGAGCGGAAAAAGCCGACGGGATGGCTGAAGGTCCTGGGCGCTGCCCAGAACAATCTGAAAAATATCAATGTGGACATTCCCCTGGGAGTTTTTACCTGTATCACCGGTGTTTCAGGATCCGGAAAAAGCTCGCTGACGAATGAGATCCTCTATAAACGGCTGGCAAGAGATCTGAACCGGGCACGGATCATCCCGGGAAAACATAAAGAGATCCTCGGAATGGAACAGCTGGATAAGGTCATTGATATCGATCAGTCCCCGATTGGAAGAACGCCGCGTTCCAATCCGGCGACGTATACAGGAGTTTTTGACCTGATCCGTGATCTTTTTGCGTCTACCGCAGATGCCAAAGCCAGAGGTTATAAAAAAGGACGTTTCAGCTTCAATGTAAAAGGCGGTCGTTGTGAGGCCTGTGGCGGAGACGGCATCCTGAAGATTGAAATGCATTTTTTGCCGGATGTCTATGTGCCCTGTGAGGTCTGCGGTGGCAAACGCTACAACCGGGAGACACTGGAGGTCAAATACAAAGGGAAAAGTATCTACGATGTGCTGAATATGACGGTGGAAGAGGCACTGCCTTTCTTTGAACATGTGCCAAGTATCCGAAGAAAGATCCAGACGCTTTATGATGTGGGACTGTCTTATATTCGCCTGGGTCAGCCATCAACGGAGCTTTCCGGAGGAGAGGCACAGAGGATCAAGCTTGCAACAGAACTTTCCAGAAGGAGTACCGGCAAGACGATCTATATTTTGGATGAGCCGACGACAGGGCTTCATTTTGCAGATGTGGACAAGCTGATCGAGATCTTGAAACGGCTGGCAGAAGGCGGTAATACGGTTGTTGTGATCGAACATAATCTGGATGTGATCAAGACGGCGGATTATATCATTGATATGGGACCGGAAGGCGGTGATCGGGGAGGTATGGTCATTGCCACAGGGACACCGGAAGAAGTGGCAGAATGTCCACAGTCTTACACGGGTCGTTATGTGAAGAAATATCTGTAGGCATTCAAAATAAATAAAAACGAAAACGCTCCGGGGGATTGCCGGAGCGCTTCTTGCTTTAAAAGGAAAGAGAAAAAATTAAAAAATTTGAGGGAGTACATCACAGCGTGTGGACACTGTGATGTGTGAGTTATGAAATGTATCAACTCTTCGTTGATACAATTGTAGTATAACCGATCTTTGTGTATAAAATGTGTTCAACATCAAAAGAAAAAATGAATTTTCTGAAGAAAAATGTTCTGTTTTTCTGAACAGGCAAAACAAAAACGCCCCGGGGATACCGGGACGTTCTTGCTTAAAAAGGAAAGAGAAAAAATTAAAATATTTTGAGGGAGTACATCGCAGCGTGTGGGCGCTACGATGTGTGAGTTATGAAATATATCAGCTCCTCGCTGATACATCTATACTATATCCCACATATGTGTTAGAAATATGTATGAAACCTAAAAAAAGTATAAAAACCATAAAGAGTATAATAAGTCAAAGAAAAAAATGGAGTTTTCTGATAACAACGAAGAAAAACAGAACGCTCCGGGGGAACCGGAGCGTTCTGCTTAAAAGGAAAGAGAAAAAATTAAAATATTTTGAGGGAGTACACCGCAGCGTGTGGACACTGCGATGTGTGAGTTATGAAATGTATCAGCTTTTCGCTGCTACCGTTTTACTATACCCCGAAAATGTGTCCAAAATATGTTCATCAGATAAAGAATATATGAATTCGGGGGAACGGGGAAAAAGCCCTTTTCAATTAAAAGGAAGTTGGGTATAATGATTGCAAAGCAACGCGGTGGGAGACAGGATTTTCCGTATTGGAGCAGAAAAACCGCAGCCGCACACAGGAATACAGGAAGGAGCGTTTTTAGATAGATGAATGCAGCAGATCTCGGAATTGATTTGGGAACATCCAGCATCCTTGTCTATGTGAGAGGCAAGGGTGTTGTTTTGAAGGAGCCTTCTGTGGTGGCCTTCGATAAAGATACAAACAGGATCAAAGCAATCGGAGAAGAAGCCAGGCTGATGCTTGGAAGAACACCGGGAAATATTGTGGGCATCCGGCCATTAAGAAAAGGTGTGATCTCGGATTATACCATCACGGAACATATGTTAAAGTATTTTATCCAGAAATCACTGGGAAGGATGTCTTTCAGGAAACCCAGGATCAGTATCTGCGTCCCAAGTGGGATTACAGAAGTGGAGAAAAAAGCAGTAGAAGATGCTGCGTATCTGGCAGGTGCCAGAGAGGTGGCGATCATCGAAGAACCCATTGCGGCAGCAATCGGAGCAGGCGTGGATATTTCCAGACCATGCGGAAATATGATCGTAGATATCGGAGGAGGCACCACGGATGTGGCAGTGATCTCCTTGAACGGTATTGTAGTAAGTTCTTCTATTAAAGTAGCAGGCGATGATTTTGATGAGGCGATCGTCAGATATGTAAGAAAGAAATATAATCTTCTCATCGGTGAGCAGACGGCAGAAGATATCAAGATCCGGATCGGAACCGCAGTGGAACGGCCGGAACCGCAAAGCATGGAAGTCCGGGGCAGAGATCTCATCAGCGGCCTTCCGAAAGTCATTCGAGTCAATTCGGAAGAAGTACGGGATGCGTTGAAGGATGCTCTCTCCCAGATCGTAGAGACCGTGCAGAGCATCCTGGAGAGAACTCCGCCCGAACTGGCTTCGGATGTGGTAGATCGAGGAATTGTCCTTACCGGAGGCGGTTCCCTTCTGAATGGACTGGAAGAACTGATCGAGGCTAAAACAGGGATCAATACGATGACAGCCGAAGAACCCATGACAGCGGTAGTCATTGGAACCGGACGTTATGTGGAGCTGGTATCCGGCGGCAGAAAGCTGGATGTCTGATGGAGCACATTGAAGGATATGTGGATCATATCATTTACCGGAATCAGGACAATGGATATACCGTCATGAATGTAGTGGCAGACGGAGAAGAGATCACCTGTGTGGGAATGCTTCATTATATCGGGGACGGAGAACTGGTGGAGATCAGCGGTCATTACAAAGAGCACGCCACTTATGGACACCAGCTTCATATCGAGACTCTGAAGATCAAGGCTCCGGAAGATGAACTCTCTATTGAACGCTATCTGGGATCCGGAGCGGTAAAGGGGATCGGTGTTTCCCTGGCGGCCAGGATCGTCCGGAAATTCCATGAAGATACCTTCCGGATCATGGAAGAAGAACCGGAGAGGCTTGCGGAAGTCAAAGGCATCAGTGAGAAGAAGGCCCGGGAGATCGCAGCTCAGATGGAAGAAAAGAAAGACATGCGAAAAGCCATGATCTTTCTGCAGCAGTACGGTATTTCCACGACCTTAGGCGTAAAAATCTATAATCAGTATGGAAACAACATTTACCAGGTGATCAAAGAAAACCCCTATCAGATGGCGGATGATATCAATGGTGTGGGTTTTCGTATCGCAGACGAGATCGCATCAAAGGTAGGCATCCATACAGACTCGGATTACCGGATCCGCTGTGGTCTTCTTTATATCCTGCAGCAGGCTATGGGCGAGGGACATGTCTTTCTGCCGAAAGAACTTCTGGAAAAACGGACCGTGGACCTTCTCGGTGTCAGCTTGGAAGCGGTAGAAAAGCACATCATGGATTTGGCTGTGGACCGGAAGCTGGTGGCAAAGGAGACCGGAGGCAGAGTCTGTGTTTATGGAGCGCAGGCTTATTATGTGGAGCTGAATACAGCAAAAATGCTTCATGATCTGGACATTTCCTGTGAAATTTCAGAGAGTGCCGTGCTCACGAAGGTGGCAGCTATCGAGAAACGGACGGGAACGGTTCTGGATGAAATGCAGAAGGAAGCCGTGGTTCAGGCTGCCGGTCATGGACTTCTGGTGCTGACCGGAGGACCGGGTACCGGAAAAACAACCACGATCAATACCATGATCTCTTATTTTGAATCGGAAGGGCTTTCTGTTATGCTGGGAGCGCCAACCGGACGGGCGGCCAAACGGATGACAGAGGCTACCGGCTGTGAGGCGAAAACGCTTCACCGGCTGCTGGAGGTCGCATCTGTTACAGAAAACGGTGCAGACAGGGGAAGTTTTGCGAGAAATCAGGAAAATCCACTGGAAGCAGACGTGGTCATCATTGATGAGATGTCTATGGTGGATATTTACCTGATGCATTCTCTTCTTCTGGCACTTGTGCCGGGAACCAGGCTCATCATGGTGGGAGACCGGAACCAGCTGCCCTCTGTGGGGCCTGGAAGTGTCTTGAAGGACATTATAGAGTCCAAATGCTTTCCGGTGGTACGGCTGAACCGGATCTTCCGTCAGGCAACGGAGAGTGATATTGTCATGAATGCCCATAAAATCAACCGTGGAGAGCATGTGACACTGGATAATAAGAGCCGGGATTTCTTTTTCCTGAAAAGAGAAGATGCCAATGTGATCATCAGCGTGGTTCTGACTCTGATCCAGAAAAAACTGCCCAAATATGTCCATGCGGCACAGACGGACATTCAGGTGCTCACACCTATGAGAAAAGGTCTTCTGGGAGTAGAACGTTTAAATGAGATCCTGCAGCATTATCTGAATCCGCCGGACCCGAAAAAACGGGAAAGAGAATACGGTTCCGCTAAGTTCCGTGAGGGCGATAAAGTCATGCAGGTAAAAAACAACTACCAGATCGACTGGGAGACGCGAGGTGCTTACGGGATCCCGATTGATAAGGGGCAAGGTATTTTTAACGGGGATATGGGGATCATCCGCGAGATCAATACCTTTGCCGAGCAGATGACGATCGAGTTTGACGACGGCAAATTTGTGGAATATCCCTTTGCCCAGCTGGAAGAACTGGAACTGGCCTATGCGGTTACCGTACATAAGTCACAGGGAAGCGAGTATCCGGCGGTGATCATTCCGCTGCTTTCCGGACCGCAGATGCTGATGAACCGGAATCTTCTCTATACGGCAGTGACCAGGGCAAAATCCTGTGTGACGGTCGTGGGAAGTGAGGCTGTGTTTAATCAGATGATCGATAATACCTTTGAACAGAAGCGTTATACGACTCTGAAAGAGCGGATACGCGAACTTGCAGGGGAGAGCCTTTCTGCAGATTGATGAAAAAAACAAAACGGATCTTCCGGTGGCTTGCAGGGATCCTTTATCCACGACGCTGTCCCTTGTGCGGCGAGCTTCTTTCAAGAAAGGAAAAAAGGGTCTGTAATATCTGTCGTCCCTCTGTGCAGCTCATAGAGGAGCCATTCTGCCTGAAATGCGGCAAGCCACTGGCTCGGCCGGAGCAGGAATACTGTCAGGACTGCCTGAGAAACAGGCGCCATTTTGATGCGGGCAGGGCTGCTTTTCCTTATCTTGGAAAATTCAGAAAAAGCATACGGGATCTGAAGCTTCATAACAAAAGAAGCTATGGGGCTTTTTTTGCGGAAGCCATGACAGCGGTTTTACAGGAAGAAATGGATCGATGGGAGATCGATGTGATCGCACCGGTTCCGCTTCATCCGAAAAAGCGGCGTTACCGTGGTTTTAACCAGGCAGAGCTTCTGGCTTTTCCGATAGGAGAAGCACTGGAGATTCCTGTGATCCCGGATCTTCTTTGCAAACGGGAAGAAACCGCTGAACAGAAGGAACTGGATCGAAAAAGCCGGCAAAAGAATTTAAAAAAGGCTTTTAAAATCGGTCCATATGATGTAAAATTAAGTAGAGTTCTGCTGGTAGATGATATCTTTACGACAGGCAGCACGGTGGATGCGGCAGCGGCTGTTTTAAAAGAAGCCGGAGCAGAAGCAGTGTTTTTTCTGACTGCCTGTATCGGTACAGAAAGAGAAGGCGGAATGCAGGAAACAGAAGCGATAGGAGAAAGGCATGGCAAGAGAAAACCGGATCCGTATAATGACCGCCATAGCGGTTTATGAAAAGCGTCATAGAGAAGAACTTTCCGATACGGATCAGTGGTTCCGGGGAGATTATATCGGTGTCCGGATGCTGAAAAACGGCTGCAGGCTGACATTGGCATTCCTGATCGGCTTTGCTTTTTATGTGGTGCTTCATTTTGATGAAATGCTGTACCGTCTCAATTCCATGGATGTTCTCGGTTTGGCAGAGAGAGTCCTGATCGCTTACGGGATCAGTCTCGGAAGTTATCTGCTGCTCACGTATGTGATCTTCAGTATCCGTTATTATCAGGCAGAGAAGCGAAGACGTGCCTATGACAGATTGGTTGACCGCCTGGAAGCAGAGTATCAGAAAGAAGAAAAGGAAGTCTTTTCCACGGAGAACCGTAGGAAAGGGCGGAACAGGAGCCGGGGACATGGTGCAGAGAATCCGTGAGATCGTGCGGAGCGTTTATGGAAAATATGATGTATGGCTGCGGGCGCTGGGAAGATTTTCCCTGGCATTTGGCAGCCTTCTTGTCATTCGGAATTCTATGAGCTTTCTGCCGGTATTTGGAAATATCCTGGTGCTTTTGATCCTGGCGCTGTTTGCCTCTTTTCTTCCGTTGAATGGAACGGTGCTGATCTGTTTTGTTGTGATCTTAGGTCAGCTTTATGGCTTGTCATTTCCGGCACTGGCAGTTGGAGGCGGAATCCTTCTTCTGGTTGTGCTTTTGTATTTTGGACTGGCACCCGATGGAGCATTGGCATTTCTTCTGACACCGCTGGCGCTGGCTCTTCATATCCCGCTGGTGGTTCCGGTGGCCTTCGGTCTTCTGGGAACGCCACTGGCAGCGGTTGGTATCGTGGCCGGAACGGTGAGTTATTATGGACTTCAGAGTGTGCTTCAGTGCAGTTTTGTTCCTTCGGATGCTTCACTTAGTACCCAGGAATTGTTCCTGGAAGAAATGCAGACGATGCTTTCTGCTTTCCTGGGGAATGGAACGATGATCCTGACACTGATCGCCCTGACAGCAGTACTGATCGCAGTATTTGCGGTAAGGCGTACGGAGATCCGCTATGCCTGGCAGATGGCAGTGGGAACCGGGCTTTTTATCTATCTTCTGCTGGAGATTTTTGGAGTATTTACACTGGAGATACCAGTCTCGGTGCCGGATCTGGTGTTTGGAGTCATAACTGCAGCCGTTGTGGGAACGGTTCTGCAGCTCTTTCTGTTTGATCTGGATTACCGGAGCACTGAGAAACTGCGCTTTCAGGATGACGAATACTATTACTATGTGACGGCAGTACCGAAACGAAAACAGGAAAGGAGTGAAGATGAATGGACGCAATAAGAAATTTCTGGACGATGCATTTTTCATGGCTTCAGCTTCCAACTTTAAGTATCCGTTGGACAGATATCCTTGAGATCATCATCCTGTCCTTCTTTATCTATCATTTTCTGATCTGGATCCGCAGGACAAGAACTTGGGTTCTTCTGAAGGGTCTTCTGGTGCTGGTATTCTTTATTTCGCTGGCATATATCTTTGAAATGGATACGATCAAATTTCTGATCACCAAAGGAATGGACGTGGCAATGGTTGCTGCGGTGATCGTTTTCCAGCCGGAGCTGCGAAGAGCACTCGAACAGCTGGGCGAGCAGAAGCTGCTTTCCAGCATTGTGTCCTTTGACGGACTGAAAGATATTCAGGAACGTTTCAGCGACAGGACGGTAGAGGAACTGATCAAGGGAACCATGGCAATGGCCAAGGTGAAGACAGGAGCTTTGATCGTTATTGAGAAAAATACGCCGCTGACAGAATATGAGCGTACGGGTATCCAGGTGGATGCGATTGTGACCAGTCAGCTGCTGATCAATATTTTTGAACACAACACACCGCTTCACGACGGTGCCGTTATTATCCGGGGCAACCGGGTGACATCGGCTACCTGTTATCTGCCTCTTTCCGATAATATGGAACTGAGCAAAGAGCTGGGAACCAGACACCGTGCAGGGGTAGGGATCAGTGAGGTTACTGATTCGATGACCATTATTGTATCCGAGGAGACAGGAAAGGTTTCAATCGCTGAAAACGGAAAGCTTTCCAGGGCGGTTACGGAGGATGAACTTCGGAAGTATCTGATGGTCACACAGGACAAATCCGTGGAGTCTCAGAAATTCAAATTATGGAAAGGAAAGGGAAAAGGATGAAAAAGCATTTGGGAAATAATCTTGGCCTAAAGCTCCTTTCCGTGTTTGTGGCAATTCTGATCTGGCTTATGGTGGTCAATGTGGATGATCCGGAGAAGACCAAGGCTTTTGTCATTCCGGAGCAGCGGATCCAGATGACCAATGTGGAAGAAGCGCAGGCCAGAGCGGAGCAGAATCAGGATGGGAAAAAGGTTTACAGTGTGGTGCGTGATGATGATGAAAGCGGAAATGTTACGGTTTATGTGACGGCACGAAGATCTGTGTTGGACAAGATCACTTCCGCAGATATCACCGTAAGTGCCAATATGCAGAATATGACTCTTCAGAATACCGTTCCCTATGAGGTGACGGTTCCAGGAGTAAAAAGAGAAAATGTACAGTGTTTTCCTGTGGCCATGCGGTTTGTGCTGGAGGATAAGAGTGAGAAAACCTATGCGATCTCTTTAAGCACAAGCGGTCAGCCTGCCAGTGGGTATGAACTTGGAGATGTGAAGATCCGGGAAGGTGAAAACATCATTATTGCCGGTCCGACCTCTATTACGAAGACCATCGATAAGGTCGGTGTCCAGGTGGATGTAAACAATCTGAGTGAAAACAAAACTGTGACCGGAGATGTAGTCATTACAGATCGGAATGGCAACAATCTTTCCAAAACACAGATGGACAGTCTGGAGATCAAAACATCAAAAGGTGCACTGATCAAGGATAATGAAGTCAATGCAGTAGTGACTTTGTGGAAGGTACAGCAGAATATCCGGCTGAAGGTGGATACAAGCCAGATCCAGGTGGCAGATGGGTATATTCTTACTTCCACAGATCTGACGCCGTCTACCATTAATTTGGCGGGTTCGGAGGCCACCTTGAATGCTTTAGACGGCGAGCTGGTGATTGAAGGGATTACCAATTACGCGGGAGCAACCTCGACCATTGAGCAGAACATTGATCTTTCCGATTATCTGCAGGATCATTACAAGAAAGCGTTGAAGCTGGAGAGCGGCTCTGCAACAGCAGTATCTGTAAAGATCCAGATAGAAAAAGTGGGAACGACGACAGTCAGTGTTCCGGTATCTGATTTTCATATTATCGGTCAGCCGGAGGGAATGAAGATTGTTCTGACACCGGCAGATAAATTACCGGTGGAGGTCCGCAAAGAAAGCGAAGATGCACCGGATATCACTGCAAAAGACATTTCGGTGACGATGGATCTTAGTAAATATCAGAACGAAGGAAATTATACCGTAGAACTTCAGGTGGAACTGCCGGAAGGGTATGCACTGGAATCGGTGCCCAGCATCAAGGTAAATCTGGAAAAAATAGAGCCGGTGACGGAGACAGAGACAGAAACAGCGGAGGAATGACAGATGGTAAGTCAGAAGGTAACGATAAAGAATCCTACAGGTCTGCATTTACGGCCGGCAGGAAACCTCTGTAAAGAGGCCATGCGCTTTAAATGTACGATCACCTTTTCCTTTCGGGAACTTACAGCGAATGCAAAAAGCGTTTTAAGTGTCCTGAGTGCCTGTGCACAGTGCGGTGATGTAATTGAGTTCACCTGTGATGGAGAAGACGAAAAAGAAGCTCTTCAGGCGATCGTAGAGGCAGTAGAATCCGGACTTGGAGAATAATAGAATAAAAAAATCGAACCGGCTGAAAAAAGCAGAGATGCTTTTCTTCAGCCGGTTTTTTGAACTAAAAAATCTCCTGCCTTTCTTCTGGAAAAGCAGGAGGATTTTTTTATCAGCCCATGTAATCTGGTGCGTATCTTCTGTTTGTTGCATCCGTAGGATCGGTAGGATCTACAGTCAGGCTTTCCGGAACAGCCTGATAAGTCGGTTTGGAAATCGAACTCGGAATGATGTAGTCGCCGACAGTTACGGTAGTTCCGGTAGGAACATTTTTGTAGAGCCAGTATGCGTCACCCATTCTCAGACGGATACAGCCCTGGGAAGCCTGCTGGCCGAGAAGGTTGTATTTATGTGCCGGGAATGCATAATGGCTGGGAGCACTGCTCGGGAGAGAATGGAAGAGAATGTCGGAAGTAATGTGGGAACAGTAATAGCCCCAGGTCGGTCCATTCAGCTCGTGGATACTCAGCTTGTCCAGAAGACGGAAGGTACCAGTCGGTGTTGCATTGTTCAGACCGGTGGAACAGAGGAATACCTTGATGGGGTAGCTGCCCTTGTAAACAGCAACCATATTTCTCTGACGGTCAACCTTGATACTGTAGGAACCATCCGGGATCCAGTTGGTCTGACGACCCTGTGAATCAAAGGTGTAAGTAATGCCTCCGATGTTTACGGTTTTGCTGCGAACAGCTGCACCGCCATTTCCGGGATCGAGATAATAACGGTTGTTATTGTAGAGAACCCAGCCGGTAAGGAGAGTACCGTCCGCATTTGCATAATAAATGTTGTTGTCCTGATTGAACCAGCCGGTTCTTGCCATACCGAAGGAAGTACCGCTGTATGCAGGTGAGAAGTAATATCGTTTGCCATTCAGCGTCTTCCAGCCGGTCTGGATCACGCCAGCGGCATTGAAGTAGTAGGTCTTGTTGTCGATGGTCTGAAGACCGGTTACTCTTGCTCCGTTGGAATCACCATAGTATTTCTTGGAGCTTACGGTGTACCAGCCGGTCTGGATCACGCCGTTTTTGTTGGAACGATAAGCTTTTTTGTTGGAAATGATCCAGCGGTTCGTTACCAGCATACCGTTGTTTTTGTTGAAATAGTAAATCTTTCCGTCAATCTTTTTGAAACCGGTGGCCAGGCGGCGGAGACTGGTGACATAGTATTGTCTGTTCAGATAATCCTTATGCCAGCCGACACTCTGCAGCGGGTAATTTCCCTTTGTGGTGTCTACCTGGTAGTAAAGCGTCTTGTTATTGACAACTCTCTTACAGAGACCGGTCATTTCACCCTGAGCGTTGAAGTAATAGGAACGGGTCACACCGCCAATCCTGATGTTCTGCCATTTGTTGGTGCGGAGGAAACCGGAGGAGGTCACATAGTAAACCTTGGTTCCCAGACGACGGCGTCCTTCTTTGGCCCAGCGCTGTCCGTAGCTGTTAAAACCATAATAGAACTTACCGATCTTTGCGACGCGGTTGGCAAGAAGCTTTCCGTTGTTGGATGGACCGGATACATAATAAGCTCTGGAATTGCCCTCTGTACGGATCCAGCCCTGTGCGGAAGCGATGGCATAATTGCCAGTCGAACCGAAGGTGTAATAGTAATCATTTCCGATCTTGATGCGGCCGGCGCTTTTTGACTGAAGCAGAAGACCGTTCTCCGGATTGAAGTAGTAAAGAAGCTTGGTTCCCTGGCTGTTTGCAATCCACTGGAAACCGGTAACGGTCTTTCCGTCAATGGTGTAGGAACGGGAGCCGTCAGCATTATAGTGCCAGCCTGTTTCGTTGGCTGTCTGTGTGTTTGTGGTGGTGCCTGATACGTCTTCTGCAGTAGCTCCGGCTGCTAAGGGTGCAGCCATGGTCAGTCCCAGCGCCATGCAAAGAACAGGCAGCATTTTTCTGATTCTCATATCATACCCCTCTCTTCCCGGATCTCTTGAAAAATCCGGTACCGGCGTCTGCCGGCTATTAAAAAATGAAATGTTTATTCACACCTAATTTACTATAAATGAGGAAGGGATGCAATCATTTTCTATAACCCTTAAGAAAAATGTAAGAATTAAATCCGCTGTTGACAGGCGAAAGTGAGGTAACTATAATGGAATTATTACTGAATTATGAAGAAAACATTACAAAGGAGAATCGAAAATGAGCAGAAAAAAAACACTGCTGTGTCTGATCTGGGCTTTTCTGCTGCTGTTGGTACCGGCAGTTGGCGTATCTGCGGCAACGGAACTGCAATATGTATATCTGACACCCAGCGAAAACGGAAATCAGACGGGTGTGGTCATTGCCCTGAATGGAGAGAAGGTAACAGAGGCTTCGCTTGATTACGGCAGTGGAAAGGTGAAGAGTTCGAAGATAAACGGGAATCATCTGATCTTTCTGGTGCCCGGTGCGGATATCAGTGAGAAAAATCTGAAAAGCGTCACCATTACCGGGACTTCCGGAAAAGAGACGATCCGACTGAGTTCCTTCTTTCAGGCATCCGGTACCAAAAAACTGGATCCGGAGCAGGAGATCGAAGACAAAGGGATCGCATCCGGAAGAAGCATGGCAGCCGGCGGTCTCAGCCAGTCACAGGAAGCATCCGTAGAGACCTGTACGGCACAGAATGCCGGAGAGATCGCTTCCACACTGGCAGCGGCCTCCATTCAGGCAGGAACTTCCTCCAGCCGTTCTGGCGCAGGCAGCAATATCGTCGTGGTGCTGGATCCAGGCCATGGCGGAAACGAAGCCGGAGCAAACAGGACCTGGAACGGTGTCCTTTATGAAGAGAAAGTGATCAATCTGAAGATTTCCAGATATACCAAGGCAGAGCTGGAAAAGTATGCCGGTGTGACGGTCTATATGACTAGAACCGGTGATACGACAATGTCCTTGGAGGACCGCGTAGACTATGCGGCAGGTAAAAAAGCGACGGTTCTTGTCAGCCAGCATATCAATTCTACGGAGAACAACCAGGATTCTGTCAGCGGTTCGCTGGTTTTTGTGGCTACGGGAAATTACCGCCCGGATCTGAAAAACGAAAGCTGGGCACTCTCCAATACGATCCTGAGTGAACTTTCCAAACTGGGGCTTAACAATCTGGGACTTCTGGTACGGAAAAGCGAGAACAACACGCTCTATCCGGACAAGAGCCTGGCAGATTATTACGGGATCATCCGCAGAAGCGTCCTGGCCGGCTTCCCGGGGATCATCGTAGAGCATGCGTTTGTAAACAATCCTTCAGACTGTAAGAAATATTTTTCCAGTGATGCAGCCATCAAAAAGCTGGGTGTGGCAGATGCGACCGCGATCGCGAAATATTATGGACTGAAGCTGAAAACAGATACGCCGGATCCGAAACCGGATCCCGATCCCAATCCCAATCCGACTCCTTCCGGAACGGAGGGCTGGAAGGAAGAAAACGGTCATTATTATTATCAGAGAAGTGACGGCAGCAGGGCAGCATCCGGCTGGCTGAAACTGGAAGAAGGAATCTATTATCTGGATGAAAATGGTTATCGCACGGAAGGCTTTGTCAAAGTAGGTGAAAAGACGTATTATCAGGAGAAAGGAACCGGAAAACGTCTTACCGGTTTTCAGACGATCCAGAAAAAGCTGTACTATTTTCGCCCGAGTACCGGATCCATGCTTCATTTTGGCTGGGTGAGCATCAATGGAAAACGTTATTATTTCCACGAAGACGGTCATGCCCAGAAAGGACTGGCAACGATCAACGGAGAACGTTATTTCTTCCGCACGGATGGTTCCATGATCCGGAGCAAATGGGTTTATTACTGGAATAACTGGTATTTTGCTTCGTGTAAAGGAAAAATATACCGCAACACCTGGCATTACATTGATAAAAAACGTTATTATTTTAATGGCAAGGGTATTACCAAGGGGCGGAAAGACGTTCCGTCAGGTCTCTACACAAAAACAACCGTGGTAGAGCGTTAAGGAGTACTTGCCGAAAAGACAAAAAAATGGTATGATCTTATCAACGATCGAAAATCTGTAACGAAAAAGGAGATAAGAATGAAGCAATTGTTCCTGGGAGGGATCAGTCTGTGCGTTCATCTTTATTTCTTCCTGGCTTTCGGAAGCCTTTTCCGGAAAATCCTTGGGAGGAAAAAGGGATGCAGCTGGTATTCGCCGCTGTTTACACCGGTGCTCGGACTTTTCCTTTACTACGGTTTCTTTGAAATCCTGGCTCTGCCCATGACATTGCTGCTGGTACCGCTGCACGTTTTGACGGTTGTCTGGGGCGCAGCCCTGGCAGCTGTTGGACTGGCAGCGGTTTTTTTGTGCGGCAGAGACTGGGTGAAGAGTGCCAGAAATCTACTGGAAGTGTTCCGGTGCCAGAAAATCATCTGTATTCTGGCAGGGCTTCTCACACTGGGACAGATGATCTATGTGGCGGCTTATGATCTCAATGCCGCGGATGCAGCATTTTATGTCGCCAATATCAGCACCTCTCTTTATACCGATACGTTGGGAAGATACAATCCTTATACCGGCCTGTTAAGTTCTGTTTTTTATGTGCGCTATGTGACAGCTGCCTGGTATCTCGATACGGCGGCTTTTGCAAAGGTGTTTCAGGTGCATCCCATGGTCCTTGCCAAAACGATCAATCCCGTCATGTGGACATTTCTGGCAGATCTGGTGTATTATCAGCTCGGATATGAGCTTTTCCGTGGAAAAGATCTTCTGGCGGTGAGAAAAAAGGCGGTGGCCTTCCTGGCAGCGGCGGTATTCTTTTTCTTCCTGGCAGGAAATCAGGAATTTTCCGGCTTTCTTTTTTACCGGGCATATGAAGGAAAGGCCATGCTGGAGGGGCTGGTGATTCCCTTCCTGTTTTTGCTTTTTGTACGCATTTACCGGGAGTCGGAAGATCATCTGGCCTGGTGGACACTTTTCTTTGTTTCACTGGGAGCAGTCTGTCTCAGCACTTCTTCCATGACCGTGGTACCGGCCGCTGTGTTTGCAGGGATTCTTCCGACTGCGTTGAAAAAAAAGAAGATCCGGCCGCTGATCCGTGCGTTTCTGGCAATCCTGCCGGATGTGGCGGTTCTCATGCTTTATCTGGCGGTCAAGCTGAGAATCGTAACGCTGGCGGCAAAATAGGAAAGGAGACAGACCGTTATGAGAGGTTTATCTGTGGCAGAACAGGGGCTTTGCTTTATCTTTGACTGCTTTGTGAAATATCAGGGAACCTGGACCTATGTACTCCTGGGAATTGCTGCCATCCTGCTGACTTTATTATATAGGAAGAAAGAAGTGGAATTTCTCTTTCTCTGGTATCCGTTGGTTCTGCTTTTGACCGTTTTTAATCCGTTTTTGATGAACAAAGTGATCGTAAAAATGGATTTTGAATCGGAGTTTTACCGTTTTTTCTGGCTGGTACCTCTGCCGTTTTTTCTGGCGTATGCCTTGGTAGAAACAGGCAGCCGGCTGAAGAAAGGCTGGAAACGGGTGACTCTGATCGCGGCTGTAGGCGGGCTGGTACTTTTCTGTAATCAGTCTTCTCTCAAGCAGATCGCCACGATCTCTATTCCGAAAAATGTTTATAAAGTGGAAGATGATCTTCTGACCGTGGCGGAGCTGATCCACCGGGACAGCACGAAAGAAGAGCCGAAGGTGGCACTGCCGTTGGAATACAACCTTCAGGCGAGACAGTATGATCCGTCTCTTCGTTTGACCATTGAAAGAAATAAAATGATGTTCTGGCTTGGAATCGATACGGCAGGATCTTATACCGATGAGAATCAGAGCTATCGTTATCAGTCGGATATCATGGATGTAATCTACGGAGGACGGAATACCGAGCCTTCTGTTCTGAAAAAAGCACTTGCGAAAACCAGAACGGATTACCTTGTGGCTTATAAAAAGAATGATGTCCATGAGACGATCCGTGAGGCCGGCTGCCAGGCTGTAGGGGAGACTCCTGAAGCAGTGGTATATCTTACCTCATATGGAAAGAAGCATAAAGAATAAACTTCCAATGGCTGAAAGGTTGTTTTTTCAGTCATTCTAGTGTAAGATATACGAAGCAAGTTCAGAGCATTCCATCTTAACAGACGTGTCGCCCGGGACTTTCATAGTAAATTACTTTAGGGGGGAAGACCTTGGAAAAAAGAGAAAAATACAAGCATCTGCTCATGTTTCTGGCTTCGACTCTGATCATGGCGATCCAGATCGGCGTTTTTGCATATATGTGGTATCATCATTTTGAAAAGAATATGCTGAGGCACTACTGGCACAGAGGAAACTATGTGATTATTGCGCAGTATGCCCTGCTTTTGTTTCTTTTCTATAAGCTTTACGGAGGGTTCAAAGTAGGATATCTCAGGGTATTTGAAGTGCTTTATTCCCAGATCCTGTCGGTGCTCTGTGTGAATTTTATCACCTATCTTCAGCTGGCACTGATCGGTCACTGGAAGTTTGGCCGGAATATAAACTATCTGCTCCAGATGACAGGCATCAATCTTATCGTAGTGGTGATCTGGGTATTTTTCATGCGCTGGGTCTATGCAAGACTTTATCCGCCCAGACAGATGCTGATGATCTATGGCAAATACAGCCCAAGGGATCTGGAGAAGAAGATCGGTACAAGAGAAGACAAGTACAATATCTGTGAAGAGATCCATCTGAGTGCAGGAGAAGAGGCTATCAAAGCGAAGATCCTACAGTATCATGCGGTGCTTCTGGGAGATATTCCCGCCCATGAGAGAAATCTGTTTTTAAAGTTCTGTTTTGAAAACAACATCCGCTGCTACAGTGTACCGAAGATCTCTGATATTATGCTCATGCATGCAGATCATATTCATCTGTTTGATACCAGCCTGCTTTTATTCCGGAACCGCGGACTGACTGCAGAGCAGCAGTTTGTGAAGCGTTTGATGGATATCGTGTTTTCTCTTTTTGGTCTGGTGCTGGCTTCCCCCTTTATGCTTGTGATCGCCATTCTGGTAAAGGCCTATGACGGTGGTCCCGTGTTTTACCGGCAGCCAAGACTTACCAAGGACGGGAAAGTTTTTGATGTACTGAAATTTCGGAGCATGCGGGTGGATTCAGAGAAAAAAGGCGCCCGTCTTGCCATGAAAAATGACGACAGGGTCACTCCGGTCGGAAAAGTGATCCGGAATATTCACTTTGATGAATTGCCTCAGATCTTCAACATCCTGAAAGGGGATATGTCTCTGGTGGGACCGAGACCGGAACGGCCGGAGATCGCAGCACAGTATAAACGGGAGATACCGGAATTTGACTACCGCTTAAAAGTAAAAGCAGGTCTAACCGGCTTTGCCCAGGTTTACGGCAAGTATAACACCACACCCTACGACAAGCTGAAGTTGGACCTGACATATATTGAAACGTATTCCTTTGTGCTGGATATCAAACTTCTTTTTCTGACCTTTAAGATCCTTTTCCAGAAGGAGAATACGGAAGGCGTGGAACAGTGGCAGGTCACTGCTGCCACAAAGGAAAAAACCGGGAAGGAAGAAGAAAAATGAAAAAAGTATCCGTGATCATTCCGGCATACCGCTGTTCATCCACCCTGCGTAAGGCAATTGATTCCGCATTGATTCAGGAGGTACCGCTGGAGATCCTGGTGCTGGATGACTGTTCCGGGGAAGATATCGAGGGAATCGTAAAGGAATATGGAGAGGAACCAAGGCTCCGTTATCTGAAAAACGAAAAGAATCTCGGAGCTGCGGCATCCAGAAACCGGGGAGTACAGCTGGCGTCCGGTGATTACGTGGCTTTTCTTGATGCAGATGACTGGTGGGAACCGGAGAAGCTTGAAAAGCAGCTGAAACTTCTGGAGGAAACGAAGGATGTTCTGGCCTGTACCGGAAGAAGGCTCTGTTCACCGGAAGGAGAAGAACTGGGAAAATACATTCCCGTCAAAAAAAGGATCACTTATCAGGATCTGCTCCGCCATAACAGCATCAACTGTTCTTCCGTACTCTTACGCCGGGATGTGGCACGGAAATATCCCATGGAGCATGAGGACAGCCATGAGGATTATATTACCTGGCTGAAGATTTTACAGGAATATAAGACGGCATCAGGTATTGACGAACCACTTTTAAACTATCGCCTGACTTCAAAGGGAAAGTCGGGAAATAAATTAAAATCTGCCGGAATGACCTTTAAGGTCTACCGTTATATGGGCTTTGGAATGGGAAGATCCCTCTGCTGTTTTATCAGTTATGCCCTGAACGGTATCTGGAAATACAGGTGAGAAAAAAGGAGGCTTCTTTATGATAAAGGTATCGGTGATCCTTCCGGTCTATAATACGGAAAAATATCTTCGCCAGTGCCTGGAGAGCATTGAGCATCAGACATTAAAGGAGATGGAAGTATTTTGCGTGGATGATGGTTCCAGTGATGGTTCTGTGGAGATCATCCGTGAGTATGTGGAAAAAGACAGCCGTTTTCATCTTCTTGAGCAGAAAAATGCCGGCGGCGGTGCTGCCAGAAATCATGGAATGAAAGAGGCAAAAGGCGAATATCTGATGTTCTTGGATTCCGATGATTTCTTTGAACCCTGTCTGCTGGAACGGATGGCAGACCGTCTGGACGAGACACAGGCGGATATCAGTGTCTGTAAGGTGCGCTGCTGGCATGAAGATCTTCAGTTTTTCACGGATGAGCATGCAGCCATGCGGGAAGAGTATCTTCCGGAGAAAGAGGTATTTGATTATCACGATATGGCGGAGTATATTTTCAATACCTTCCACAACTGGCCGTGGAATAAAATGTTCCGCCGTTCCTTTGTGGAAGAGAAGAAGCTTTGCTTCCAGGAAATCCGCCGGACCAATGATCTCTTTTTCACCTGCTCTGCCCTGGTAAATGCGGAGAAAATCACGACTGTGAAAGAATTTCTGGTAAATTACCGTGTGGGTATCACAGGAAACTGTCAGAGTACGAATACAGCGACACCGCTGGATTTCCATCGGGCATTCTCAAGACTGCGGGAATATCTTCTGGAAAAAGGCTGTTATGAAGAGGTAAAGAGAAGTTTTATCAATCATGCCATTGACGGCTGTGTGGCAAACCTGCTTTCCCAGGAAAAGAGTGTGCAGCAGGAGACACTTTACCACCAGCTGAAGGGGGGGCTTTTCAAGGCACTGGATATTGCCGATCAGCCGGCTGATTATTACTATGACTATAATCAGCGGATGTATCATTTCTACCGGACCATTATGGATCAGGATTACGACAGCCTTTTAAGACTTCGTATCCAGGATCTCAAGGATGAGAGGGATAACTGTCTGCATCTGAACCATATCGAAAAGATGGGCATTATCCACAGGGATGAGGACCGGATCCGTCAGCTGGAAGCGGAAAAAGCGGCTCTGGAGCGGGAAAAGATGGCTCTGGAACAGGAAAGAGAAGATTTAAGAGCAGAAAAGGCAGAACTTCAGTACGAGGTTCGAAATGTCTATGATTCCTTCTCCTATAAAACAGGCCATCTGGTGACGTCACCTCTTCGTGCCTGCGCCCGTGCTGCCAGAAAAACGATAAATACAGAAGGGAAGTATAACAGGCGAAAATAAAAAACAGACCGGGAGAAGATAACTGCCCGGTCTGTTTTGTTCGTAGATGCGCACAGCCTGCGTTTCCTTGACAGTATATTTACAGATATGTTAAAATATGATGATACTAGGGGTAAAAGTTCAAAAGACGTTCATGCTTGCATGATAAGGCTTTTGAATTTGGGACCCGCCAAACATGAGGTGCAGAACATCCAGTGGATGTTCGTTTTGCACCGACCGAAGCGGAGCGTAGACAGTAGCGATTTACGCAGTAAATCAGCGGATTTCGAATGTTTGTAGAATTGCGGGAGCTGCTTGGCAGCGGAGCAATTCGTAGGCATCAGTTGGGGGCAAAAGAACTTTTGACCCCAACATCAAATGATACTAATATAAAGAACGAAAGGGAGTACCAATGGATAAACTTCTGACAGTGGTCATTCCTGCTTATAATATTGAAAAATATGAGGAACAGTGCTTAAGTTCCTTTGTAAAGCCCAAAGCATTGCCGGAGATCGAAGTACTGGTCGTTAACGACGGTTCTTCTGACCGGACCGTTGAGATCGCAGAGGGCTATGTAAAGAAATACCCGGAGATCTTCCGGGTGATCAGTAAAGAAAACGGCGGACATGGGTCTACCATTAACCGGGGAATCCAGGAAGCCCGCGGAACGTATTTTAAAGTGGTAGACGGAGATGACTGGGTGGATGGCACAGCTTTTGCCCGGCTGGTGCGTTTTCTTCATACGACAAAGTCGGACTTTGTCGTAAACCGCTATTATTGGGTGCACAATCAGACCGGAGAGAAAAAGCTGGAATTTGAAGAACCTTTTCCGGGCGTCAACTATGGAAGAGAGTATGCTTTTTCGGAGGTCAGCAGTAAGACCTTCCTGAAAATGCATGCATTGACCATAAAAACAGAACTGCTGCGGAAAATGCCTCAGATCGATGAGCATTGTTTTTATGTGGACATGGAATATGTCCTGTTTCCGGTTCCTTATGTGCGGACGGTGACTTTTCTGGAAGAGATCGTCTATCAGTACCGGATCGGTCTTGCCGGACAGAGCATGGATATGAAGAGCATGCAGAAAAATGAGGTCAATTATAACAGAGTCTTAAACCGTCTGCTGGCTTATTATGATGAGCAGCAGAAAAAAAGGATACCGGCCTACTGCCTGACTTATCTGGAAAACAGTCTGGGGCGGATGGTAGCCACACGTTTTAAAATCTTTTTAAGCTTTCCCTATGACAAGGGCATTCCCGGAAAAATGAAAGCTTTCGATAGAAACTTAAAGGAATGTTATCCCAGAGTCTATGCGGCTGTGATCAATAAGCCGGTTCTTCTTTTACGAAAGAGCGGCTATCTTCTTTATCCGGCAGCACATCTGGCATTTTACTGGAAAGAAAGGATAAAAAAATAAATATGAGTATCTGGAAAGAACGGCTGCAGGTCTTTTTTCAGTATAAAGACCTTCTGTTTCAGCTGGTACAAAGAGATGTGAAACTGAAATACCGTAGAAGTTTTCTCGGTTATGTCTGGAGTGTTTTAAATCCGCTGCTGATCATGCTGGTCATGACTGTGGTGTTTTCCACGATGTTCCAACGGAAAATCACAAATTATCCGGTGTATCTGATCACAGGCCGGACACTTTTTGAATTTTACAGCACTTCAACGAAGGCGGCTATGAGGTCGATCCTGGGAAATGGAACCTTGCTGAAAAAGACGTATGTACCGAAATACATTTTCCCACTGGCAAAAGTAACCAGTTCTCTGGTGGACTGTTTCTTTTCTCTGGGAGCCATGCTCATCGTTATCGTCTGCACCAAAGCAAAGATCAGCTGGTATCTTCTTCTGTCTCCGATCATCCTGGTTCAGATCTATATCTTCAGTCTGGGAGCAGGCTTTTTCCTGTCAGCGATCAATGTCTTTTTCCGTGATATGCAGCATATCTATCAGGCTGTGATCACGGCCTGGATGTATGCAACTCCGCTGTTCTATGATCTTGACAGTATCAAAAATACAACGGTGGTACTTGCGATCAAAGCATTCAATCCGTTGTACTACTATGTGGCAGGCTTCCGTGATCTGGTGTATTACGGAAGATTTCCGGGACCCAGGATTTTCTGGGGAGGCTGGATCATTGCGTTTCTGGCTCTTGGCATCGGCCTTTTCTATTTCAAGAAAGTACAGGATAAGTTTATCCTTTATATCTGACGGAGGAACAGCATGAGTGAAGAATATATCGTAGATGTGGATCATGTGACGATCCGTTTCAATCTGGCCAGCGAAAAAGTGGACAATCTGAAGGAGTATGTGATCCGTCTTCTGAAGCACCAGCTGATGTTCCAGGAATTTCTTGCAGTAAAGGACGTTTCCCTGAAGATCCGTCCGGGAGAAGCCTGGGGGCTCATCGGTATCAACGGTTCCGGAAAATCCACGCTTTTGAAGGCGATCAGTGGTATTATGAAGCCGTATAAGGGAACGATAACCGTGAGGGGAAGTATTTCTCCTCTCATTGAGCTGGGAGCCGGATTTGATCCGAATATGACAGCCCGGGAAAATATTTATCTGAACGGTGCGGTGCTTGGTCATTCCAAGAAATTTATGGCAGAACATTTTGACGAGATTGTGGAGTTTGCAGGAATCGAAAAATTCTTGGATTCCCCCATCAAAAACTTTTCTTCCGGTATGAAAGCGCGGCTCGGTTTTGCCGTGGCAACCGTAGTGAAACCGGATGTTCTGATCGTGGATGAGGTGCTGGCAGTAGGAGATGTCCGTTTCCGTAAGAAATGTATGAAACGAATGGAAGAGCTTCTGGGAGGCGGTACTACGCTGCTTTTCGTTTCACATAACATTGAGCAGGTAAAGAGCCTCTGTACGCATGCCCTCTGGCTGGATCATGGAGATACTGTGATGGCAGGACCTGCAGAAGAGGTCTGCAATAAATATATGGAAGCAATGGACGCGGCAGACGCGAAGGAAACAAAGAGTAAAAAATAAACAGAATTGATTGAAGAGAAATGGAGAAAAACAAGGTATGGATATTAAGCAGGTACTGTTACCGGAGGAGATGGATACCGATGAACTTCTGTATTACCGGAAGGATGAAGAGCTGGTAGAGACCGGAAAGGACGGAAGCCTGATCTTCCATAAGGGAGGAGCAGCTGATTTTAATACGTTTTTCAACAGTTTTTCCATTGGAAAGTGGAGAAAATATACCGTTCTTGAGACCGTTTCATTAAGCTTGAAGCTTCAGGGAAGCTTTACGGTTTATCTGAAACATCATGTGTTAAGCAAAGGTCAGGTGAAAACCAAGATCCTGGAAGAGCAGACGATCCTCAGTGCAGAGCCGAAGGTCTTTACGTTTGATTTCGGTGACGGACAGGACAAAGGCATTTATTCCTTCAGTCTGAAATCCAATGCACACGGTTCCTGCTTCTGGGAGGGAAAATATTTTGAAGAAGTCCGTGTACCGGTGAATATGAACATAAACATTGCGGTGGATATTTGTACCTTCAAACGGGAAGAGTATGTGGAACGGAATATGAATGTGCTGAAAAAGACCATTCTGGAAAATCCGGATTCTCCTCTGTACCGCCATCTTTATGTGCTGATCTCCGATAATGCCAAGACTCTGGATCAGGAGAAGATCATCGGCGAGAGTCCCTATATCCAGATCAATCCAAACAGGAATGTGGGCGGTGTAGGTGGTTTCACCCGTGGGATCATCGAAGCAATGAAGATGCAGAGTGCAAAGGATATCAGCCATGTGCTTCTGATGGATGATGATGCGGTGATCCAGCCGCACAGTCTGGAGGTCAACTATGTATTCCTGTCTCTGATCAAAGAAGAGTACAAGGATTATGTCATGGCCGGTTCTATCATGCGTATCGATGAACCGAATGTCCAGTATGAGCTGGGAGCACGTTGGAACCGCGGAAATATCGTGGCTCAGCGCCATTACATGGATATGAGAAAACTTAAGAATCTGCTCTGGAATGAAGAAGAGCAGGAGCCGGCGGAATACACCGGCTGGTGGTATACCTGCTATCCGTTAAGTGCACTGGATAAAAATAACCTGCCGCTGCCTCTTTTCATCCACAGAGATGATGTAGAGTATGGTATGCGTATCGGAAATGGTCATTTCATCTTTATGAACGGACTCTGCGTATGGCATGAGGCTTTCGAGAATAAGATGCAGGGACCTCTGGAATATTATGATATCCGGAACCTTGCTATTGTCAATGCCATCCATCATCCGGATTACGGTCCCAAGGAGTTTAAAAAGATCTTTACCCGCTGGGTTATCAACAACATTGTCCGCTATCGCTACAACTACGTGGATATGAACTTCCGTGCAGTGGAGGATTTCTGTAAGGGTATGGACTGGTTCATCCAGCAGGAAGCAGAACCGCTGCATAAAGAGATCGCAGCCATGAATTACAAAGGCCAGAAAAAAGAAGAGTTTTACGGCTATAAGGGAGTTAAAGAATCCGATTTTGACTGGGATGTCCTTTCTGATCCGGAGCAGCTGGCGGCAGTGAAAAAAGGAAAGAAATATTTCCAGATCCTGACACTGAACGGCTATTTCCTGCCGGCGAAAAAGGATAAAGTGCTGGTAATGCCTCCTTATAACAACATGTATAAGATGTACCGGATCCCCGAGGTGATCTATACGGATGCCAACGGAAACTGTATCCTGACCAAACGCAGTGCCAGAAGAATGATCTCCTGCTTTATCGGTCTGTTTAAAATGTGGCGGTTTATTGATAAAAATTACGATACAGCAAAAGAAACTTATGCAAAACGTTATAACGAGCTTACAAGTATGAACTTCTGGAGAAAATATCTGGAGCTGTAAAGAGGAAAAAAGAGGGGAGACGAATGGCAGAGACAACCAAATACGATGTGGCGGTTTTAGGGCTCTGGTGGAGCAGCAACTACGGAAGTATCATGACCTACTATTCTCTTTACCGTTTAATAGAATCTTATGGATACCGGACCGTGATCATCGACCGTCCGGGAATCGGACCGGATGATTTCCTGTTTACCACAGACGGAAGACGATTTCAGCGGGAACATTTTCCGGTGACACCGGTCTTTCAGTTCCATGAACTGGGAAAACTCAATGACTATGCAGACTGTTTTGTGATGGGATCTGACCAGGTCTGGAATTTTGGTATCTGCGAAAAATATCAGGGAGCCTTTTTCTTGAAATTTGCAGCGGATAATAAGAAAAAGCTTTCTTATGCCGCTTCTTTTGGCCATCCGGGGTTTTTTGCACCGCCGGAGGCCATAGAAGAGACCAAACATCTTCTGGAACGCTTTGACGGGATTTCTGTCCGGGAGAGCGGAGCTGTGGATCTGATGCGGGATACGTTCGGCATCGTGCCGGAACGGGTATTGGATCCGGTGTTTACGGTGGATCCGAAGATTTTTGAGGATCTGATGAAGACCTCCCGGGCTGCGAAAGAACGGGAGAAGAAAAAAGAACCCTTCCTTTGTACCTATATCCTGGATCCGACGGAGGAAAAAAGGGAAGCGATCCTCCATGTGGCAGGAGAGAAAAATCTGCCCATGGTCCATATGCTGGACGGCTACACGGAGAATTTTGCGGCAAATAAAAAGGCCATGCATCTGGACGGGGTCGTAGAAGATCTGAAGGTAGAGGACTGGCTTTATTACATTTACCATTGTGACTTTCTGATCACAGATTCCTGTCATGGAGCCAGCTTTGCGATTCTTTTCGGCAAGCCGTTCATCTGTATCGGAAATGCGGGCAGAGGACTGCCGCGGTTTGAATCCCTGGCAGGACTGTTCCATCTGGAAGACCGTTTTGTCTATGATGCGGAAGAAATCGAGAAACGGCCGGAGCTTCTGGAGTCTGTCGATTATAAAGAAGCGCATGAAATCCTGAAAAGAGAGCGGAAGCACGCAAAGAAATGGCTGAAAGAGATGCTGGAGGCGCCTGTGCGGAATGAGGCTTATCAGGAGCCGGAAAAATCACTGGCGATGAAGGCGGTACTGAAGCTTTATAAAACAGTACGGCCACTGATCAGCGACAATACCAAGGCCAGACTGAAAGCAATGGCCCGAAGGAAATAAAAGGAGAAGAACATGAAATACGATTATCTTGTAGTAGGTGCCGGGCTTTTCGGCGCAGTTTTTACTTATGAAGCAAAAAAAAGAGGAAAAAGTGTACTGGTCATCGACCGGAGAGATCATATCGCGGGAAATGTTTATACGGAAAATGTGCATGGCATTCATGTACACCGCTATGGTGCTCATATTTTCCACACCAGCAACAAAGAGGTCTGGGATTATGTGAATCAGTTTGCAGAATTTAATAATTACATCAACTCTCCTGTGGCTGTCTATAAAGACGAGCTTTACAACCTGCCCTTTAATATGAATACCTTCAGCAAGCTCTGGGGGATCCGTACACCGGCAGAGGCACAGGCAAAAATCGAAGAGCAGAGAAAAGAGCTCCACATTACAGAACCGAAAAATCTGGAAGAACAGGCACTTTCTCTGGCAGGCCGTGATGTTTACGAGAAGCTGATCAAAGGCTACACCGAGAAACAGTGGGGCCGTCCCTGTACCGAGCTTCCGGCTTTTATCATCAAACGTCTTCCGTTCCGTTTTATCTATGACAACAATTATTTCAATGACCGTTACCAGGGGATTGCTATGGGCGGTTACACGAAGATCGTGGAGAAAATGCTGGATGGTGCAGATGTGAAGCTGAACACCGACTATTTTGATTTTATCAAAGAGAATCCGGAGATTGCGGAAAAAACACTGTTTACCGGTATGATCGATGAGTTTTACCAGTATAAGCTGGGAACTCTTCAGTACCGTACCGTACGCTTTGAGACAGAAGAACTGGAAATGGAGAACTATCAGGGAAATGCGGTTGTAAACTATACAGATCGTGAGGTTCCTTATACCCGTATCATCGAGCACAAACATTTTGAGTTTGGCAAACAGCCGACAACCATCATTTCCAGAGAGTATTCTTCTGAATGGAAACCGGGTATCGAGCCGTATTACCCGATCAATGATGAGAAGAACAATGAGCTTTTTGAAAAATACCGGGAACTGGCAGACCAGGAGAAGAACGTGATCTTCGGCGGTCGTCTGGGTAACTACAAATATTACGATATGGATAAGGTGATCGCAGCAGCTCTGGAACTGGTAAAAGAAGAACTGAACTAAACGAAAACACCCCGGGAGGTAGATCCAATGTCAAAAGAAATTAAAGATATCCGCATCGTGCCGGAATCAGAGTGCTGCGGCTGTGCCGCCTGCGCAAATGCCTGCCCGGTGGATGCCATCCGCATGGAAGAAGGAAAAGAAGGCTTTGTTTTTCCGAAGGTGGATTTAAACACCTGTATCCAGTGCGGAAAATGTGTAAAAACCTGTCCGGTACTGGAGATCGACCGGCCAAACCGGAAAGAGCCGGATTGCCGGGCAGCTTATGGACAAGACGAAATCCGGAGAGTCAGCTCTTCGGGAGCCGTCTTTACCCTGCTTGCAGAGTCTGTCTTCCAGAAGGATGGCGTGGTCTATGGTGTGGCGTTGAATGATGCGTTTGAGATCGAGCATCGCCGGATCACCTCCATGGAAGAACTGGCAGCTCTCCGGCGCTCCAAATACGTTCAGAGCCGTGTGGGACTTTCCTACCGTCAGGTAAAACAGGACCTCAAAGACGGAAAGACGGTACTCTTTTCCGGAACACCCTGCCAGAATGCGGGACTGAGAAAGTATCTTGGAAAAACAGATACGGAAAATCTTATCCTGGTCGATATCGTCTGTCACGGCGTTCCTTCTCAGAGTGTTTTCAACGAATATCTGAAAGAACGCTTCCCGAAAGGCGATCTGAAAGAATTTCTCTTCCGTACCAAGGATGCCGGTCAGAACTGTATGGTCTGTCTGGCAACCAGAAAGAACGGCAGCAGGGAAATCAGTGATATCAGCGAGGATGCGTTTGAAAAAGGCTTCCATAAATCACTGTTTTTAAGAGAATCCTGCGCGCAGTGTCATTTCGCGGCACCGCCCCGGCAGGGAGATTTTACCATCGGCGATTTCTGGGGACTGGAAAAGTACAATCCGGACTATAAGGATCCTCTGGGCGTTTCTGAGGTACTCTTAAATAATGAAAAAGCGGACCGGATCTGGGCTGAGATCAAGCCGAAACTCAAATTCGACGAGCCGGTTCCTGTGGATTTTGCTGTGAAACATAACCGTTATCGGGCAAAAACAAGGATCCATCCGGACCGGGCGAAATTCTTTGAACTCCGGGGGCAGGCACCTCTTTCCGTGGTAGTGGATGCTGTCCTTGAAAACTGCTCCCTGGAAGAAGTGAAAAAAGCCAGAAAAAAGGCAAAGATCAAGGGAACCATCAAAAAACTGACACCGGCTCCGGTAAAGCAGCTGGCAAAGAAGGTTCTGAGAAAGATTCGATAAACAGGAAAGTGCAGGTTAGAGATATGAAAGATCATTATGATGTGGGAATTTTAGGCGTCTGGTACGGCTGTAACTACGGCAGCATCGCCACTTACTATGCGCTGCAGCAGACCATTGAAAAACTGGGCTACAGCACACTGATGGTACATTATCCCCGGCTGAAACCCGATGACGGGCGTATGAAAGGCCGTCATTCCATCCGTTTTGCGGAGGAGCATTACGACATCAGTCCGTCCTACCATGTGTCTGAGATCGGCGAGCTGAATCAATATTGTGATGCCTTTGTCCTCGGCTCTGACCAGCTCTGGAACTACGGAGTGACCAAGATTTTCGGTCACAGCTATTTTCTGGATTTTGCCGGAGATGACAAGAAAAAGATCGCTTATGCGACCTCTTTCGGAAGCGGAGACTTCCAGGCACCTGAAGATTTTACGGAAAAAGCGGTCCGCTGCATGCGCCGGATGAATGCCGTTTCCGTCCGGGAAAAAGAGGGCGTGGATATCTGCCGCCGTGTGTTTGGCGTGAAAGCCGATCATGTGCTGGATCCGGTGCTTATGGCTGATCCTCATGTTCTCGGCGATCTTGCTGACAACTGCGGTCTCGATGAAAAAGAACCCTATATTGCTACTTATATTCTGGATCCGACACCGGAAAAACGAGAGGCACTTCTTCATGTATCCAAAAAACTGGATCGGAAGCTCATCAATATGCTGGATGGCTGGTACAATAAGTTCCCGGCCAATAAGAAAAAACTGAATCTGCCCAACACCGTCGAAAATCTCCAGGTGGAACAGTGGCTTTACTATTTCAAAAACAGCGATTTTGTCATTACCGACTCCTTCCATGGAACCTGCATGGCGATCCTTTTTAACAAGCCCTTTATCGCCATCGGAAATCCGGCGAGAGGCAGCTCTCGCTTTGAATCTCTCCTGGGAGCATTCAACCTCTGGAACCGCTATGCAGAGCGGCCGGAAGACATCCTGAAAAACGATGCCTTCTTAAAGCCTGTCGATTATGCACCTGTGAACGCAGCCATCGAGGCTCAGAGAAAAACCTCCCTTGCCTGGCTCAAAAACGCCCTGGAGCAGAAAGGCGGCAGCGTCCTCCTTCCCCTCAGCTATCGTGCAAAAAGCTGGCTTGGCCGGAAAGTCTCCAGCGGGAAGTATCTGGTGAAACGGGTGGCGAAGAAGATTTTGAGACGGGGATAGTCATACGGGTGTATTTTCGGAAATTTTTAAATCTTTCAGAGAAACTTTCTGAAGGTTTCTCGTTTGCAAGGGTGACAAAATTCAGTTGTAACAGTTAAGTATTATGGAAACAGAAGAGGTTTATCTGATATGCCGGATATTTTAAAGAAAATCCTGAAAGAAATACTTGTATTGCTTCTTATTATCGCTGCGTCTTTTGGAATCGAACTGCTGGTATTCAATTACCGCACCTTTGTAAAAGGTGAAAAAGCAGATATTTTCTATCAGCAAGGTAGCGAAACACCGGAAAGTCTGGAAACAGTGGAAGAAATGGCTCATGGTGTCCGGTTGGTGATGAAGGAACCGACTTACATTAAGAAACTGCAGGTGGTTTTAAATACTCCGGAAAAAATAGATTACACCTTTTATGTGCGGTATGATAATAGCTTTAAAACAGAGGAATTGGAAAAAGTAACAGATGCTTATTGGCCGGAACTGGGAAGTGGCTTTTCAAATATAGACAAGGATGTGAAAGTACTTTCGCTTGCTTTTCCAAAAGGAGTGGAACTGAAAAGCATTCATCTCTACAGTATTACTGCAATGAATAAATATCGACTGCTGTTTCTGATGATCACTCTTTTACTTATTTATGTGATTTTTACAAAAAAACAATGGTTTAGCAGGCAGTTAGACTGGATTACGGCGGCTGCAATCCTGATTCTTGGTTCTTTTACAATCTTTTCACAGGGAATCAGTGAAAACGGCTGGGATGAACAGATCCATTTTAAAAATGTTTATCAACTGTCATTTGTCGGTGGAGAAATCAAAAGCAATGATACGTATCGGCTAATGTGTGACCGTCTGACCAAGGACAGATATAATACGGCAGAAGAAAAAGAATTGTTGACACAGTACCTGAATGATAAATATCATTCCAATGAAGAAATGATAGAAAATAGTGTCGGTTTCAAACCTTCCTATACAGGTTATCTTTTGCAAGCCTTTGGCGTCTGGCTTGGACGTTTGATGAATCTGTCTTTCAATCGAATGTATATGCTCGGAAAGTTCATGAATTTGCTGCTCTATGTCATAGGAATGTTTTTTGCAATCCGATTGATGCCGAGGAAAAAGGAAATAATCGCAGCATTGGCCATGGTGCCGACACAGGTCTATATTGCTACAACCTACACTTATGATGTGACTTTGAATGTATTTATGATGCTTGGAATGGTCTTGTGGCTGAAAGCGGTTCTGGAAGAAAGAACAAATGCCATCAGATACCTTCTTGGAAGTGTACTGGCTTTTGGCTTTGGTTCTCTTTCAAAAGCAGTTTATATTCCTATGATCGCGGTATGTTTCTCTATACCGGAGAAGATTTTCAAGGATAAAAAACAAAAAAGATCGTTTTTTATTCTTGTTAGTGTAGTGCTGCTTACGGTCCTTATGACCTTTGTCCTTCCCACACTAATTTGGAACGCAACCGACCAGATTGGAACCACAGGTGATCCAAGAGGCGGCGATACGGACGTGGTCCTGCAGCTTCGGAATATTATGGCTTATCCGCTACAATATATCAGGCTGTTTTTTAAAGAAGTGTTCAGAGAATTTGGCCGTTACTTTGCCGGTACACCGGGGTTGGCATTCTTTGGCCGTATGAACGAACTTCCCTCCAGATGGAATTATATACTAATTCCATGGATTTTTGGTATGACTTTCCTTTCCAGGAAAGAAGACTGTTGGGTATTGGAGAAGAAATATAAAATTTCTCTTGGAGTGATTCTCTTTGTGGTACTGGGTCTGATCTGGAGTGCACTCTATCTCTCTTATTCACCAGTAGGTGCTACCCACATCAGCGGTGTTCAGCCGAGATATTATTATCCGCTGATGTTGCCATTGATGTTGCTTTTGGGGAATAAACGATGTGTAATTGATATTTCTCAAGATGGTTATATAAGAATTGCAATAGTTGTACCACTTGTGTTGATGCTGGTGGGAATGTATGGAAATTTTTTTGCACAATAAAATTGTGTCGTAAATAAGAAGAGTAAAAGGTTTCAAGATTAGAGGGGAGATAAGGAATGAAAGAACTAACAATTATAGTTCCAGTATATAATGCAGAAAATCACATTGCGAAATGTTTAGATAGTATCTTGCCACAATTAAAAGATGAATATGAACTTTTGTTAATAAATGATGGTTCCAAAGACAAATCAATGGATATACTAGAGTTATATCAGAAGAAAAAACCAAAATCTATAAGAATTATTGATAAAGAAAATACTGGAGTAGCAGAAACCAGAAATCTTGGAATAAGAGAAGCTAGGGGAGAATTTATTTGTTTTATAGATAATGATGATTATGTAGATAAAGAGTATTTTTCTACATTTTTAAATACTATAAAAAATTCAGAAATGAATTTGGTTATGGGAGGTTATAGAAGAGTAGGGAAAAAAGAAATTAAGTTTGTGGTGAAACCAGTCAATTCAAAATGGTTTAAGTTTACAGTGCCGGCTCCGTGGGCAAAAATTTATAGGAAAGAATTTCTTCTCAAAAATGAAATAAAGTTTTTAAATTATAAATCAGGTGAAGATATTTATTTTTGTCTTGATTTATTTGCGAAAACAGATAAGATAAAAGTAATTGATTATATTGGATATAATTGGTTCTACAATGAAGAAAGTGTTTCAAATACAATTCAAAAAGGATTTAATAAAAAAATTGATGTAGTAGAACTTATGGATAAGCTTTATAGTGTGGGAAAGAATAAAGACGAGTATTTTCAGTACTTTTATGTAAGGTATTTAGTATGGTATTTATTATTTTCAGGAAAAACTGCTTCAAAAGAGGATTTTATGAATGAATACGTGCGAGAATTCAGATGGTTAACAGAAAAGAAAATTCCTATAAAATATCCATTTTATTCTTCTAAACTTAAAGGGGAAAGAATAAGCGTAAGACTCAGTGTTGCAATATTCTTGATGTTACATAAAGTACATTTAGTTGGTTTGTTTGCTTCTATATTTTGTAAAAGTTAGATGACGTTTGCTATTTCTGAAAACTTAGTTTGAAAATATAATAATGTGTTTTTAAAAAGTCAGAAAGGAACGAGTAATTATGCTATTTAATATAAGAAAGAAAAAGAGTAGAAGATTATTATTAAATATTGTATTTGTATTAAGTCTGGAAACTTTAGGAAGCCAGACGGCATATGCAGAAAAAAATACAAATTATATAACCGTTCAAGTTTTTGATAAAATTTATTCTGGAATATTTTCAGGAAAAGAAGAGAATGGGATGCCAGAAGGAAAAGGAAGCGTAGAGATAGAATTTAACGAAGAGAAGTGGAGTCTTTCTGGAGAATGGGAAAATGGAAAACTCGAAGGAGATGCTGAGATAAAAAACGAGGAGGGAGCAATCATATATGTAACATATGAGGAAGGGGTGGTTAATGGAGGAGTAAAAGAAGTTTTAGCAGATGGAAGCTACAAGGTGTATAAATGTAATCAAGGTGAAAAATATGGAAGCGTCTATGAATACTCGCCAAACAATGAATTGATAAGGCGAGACTGGATATATGAGAATGAAATGATTAGTTCTTTAACTGAAAAAGCATCAGAGTTTACTTATGAAGAATTACTTCAGGATCCAGAAACTTATAAAAAAAGAATAATGAAGTTAACCGGAGAAATCGTTGCTGTCTATAATACAGACGGGGAAGCGTATTTAAAAATTTTAGGAGAAGATGGAAACATATATTGGGGATATTATAAAAATACACTTGTAAATAATTATAAACAAGCCCGAGTTCCTAATTTTGAAATAGGAGAGATGGGAGATTTTTATGGGACGTTTGAAGAAGTATGTTTATTATCAACAGATGCTTTGTATAATACAAAAAGCATTTTAAATTTAAACCCTAAAAGATTTGATTCTGTTTCAATAGCAATGGCTTACAGTAGTATGTTGCAATATAAAGATTCTGATCAGGGAGATAGAAATACTGCTGTGCTAGACAAAGATTTCTATAATTCTTGTCCAAAATTAGAATTATTTTATGCTGAGAAAAATGGGTTTGAAGATATAAATAAAAAAGAATTATCACTGGACTATAAGGAGATTTGTGAATTTCCATATCTTTACAGTGGAAATAAGAAACAAATTGAGGGAGTTGTAAGACAGGAAATTATTAATTATGCAGATGAAGAAAAGGTATATGCAGCGTTTTTATTAGAGACAGATAAGCATGAACTCTATTATGTTACATATTATTTTGAGGATGAAACTAAAATCCCTGTGGTAGGTAACCGAATAAAAATAAAGGGAGTTTTAAAAGGAAATTATAAAACACTTTATTATGATGAAAAGGAAATTAAAACATTTTATTTATTAATGCCGAGAGTATCTGTTGTAGAAGCAAATTAGGCGGTATTTGTTTTATGAGGATTGACGTGAGAAAATATAAAAAAAAATATTTAATTGGTTGGCTAACATTTGTGATAGAAGTTATGTTATTCTTTTATTTTCTGGCATTTCCAGTTATAGAAGAAAATGCTTACTATTTTAATACAGATAACATTGAAAACATTGGGAAAGCAGGAGTAATAACAAATAGTAGGACGAATGTACTTTCAATTCAGGCAGATGGGAAAAAACTCACAAGCGTTATGGTCAGTTTTTATATGGAACAAGATTTTGAATCAGGAGAAATTATATATCAGGTCTTTCATGGGGAGGATGAAATATCTGATGGTGTGTTTGAATTGAAAAATTTAATAAATGATGGTAGTTCGCCGTATTTAAGCAAGATACCTGTTAATATAGAAAATACAAAGGGCATAAAAATTATTTTTAAAGGATCGGATATTTCATCAAATGTAAAAGTTGGTTTGTATATTGACAATTTAAATGGACAAAGTTATGTGAATTTAAATGATGAGAGTATAAATAGATATCAAGTTCCAGTTTTTCAGTTAAATACATACAAAAAAAGTTACCCATATCAATGGGATTTATTACTTATAATGACCATCAATGGAATTTGGATTGTATTACTTAAGGAGAAAAGGTATTATGAATTGCCTCATAAATAAAGTAGGGAAGATTGGAAAGATAAAAAAATGGTGTATAGGATTTATCTGTTGCTTCTTGATAACAGCAAGCTTAGAAGTCTTGTTTAATATACATTCTATATTGGAAGGTTATGAAGCAGTATCTGTTTTATCTTCTATGAAGGAAAGAAATGATTTTGGTATTAATATATATAAGTTGGAGTTGGAAGAGCCTATATATATAAAATCAATTTCTATAATGGGAGATTTTAAGAAAAGTGGAGCATATACGCTTTTATTAAATGAGCAAAATATGTTTGGAAAAGAAATAAAATCTCAAGAAGTGGATGATTTTAATGCTGCATATCAGATAGCCTCAACAAATATCAATAAAAAGATATCTTCTTTAGAGATTCAAATAGGCGAAGATCAGGGAACTGAAATTCAGGATATTATTATTTCAAATTCATTTGAGGTAAATAAATATCGGTGCCTATTAAGTTTTGTGTTTTGTGTACTCTTTCTTTTGATTTTATTTGTTCCAAGTATGTTAAAAGAAAAAATAGCAGTTTTCTATGTCATAACTTCTTTATCGGTAGGATGTTTGATGATTCTATTTGCAGGTGGAAGATATGTTGCATGGGATGAAGAAATTCATTTTTCGAGTGTATATAAATTGGCTTCAGATTATACAGTTAATTGGAATAAAGCGGCATATATGGTAGCAACTAAAAATGTGCCAGACTCTAATACAAAGCTGGAAGCAGCAGAAATTCGGAACTATTTAAATAGCGAAGGCTGTAATTGGGAAAAAGTAGAAGATAAAGAGTCTTTATTTGTAGAATATGCAAAGAGACCTTTTATATTTATGGCAGTTTTTTATCAACTTGGAAAAATTTTGAATCTTCCATTCACCTATGTATATATGCTAGGAAAACTAGGAAATCTTTTGTTCACTACATTACTTATTTATATTGCCATAAAAATTGCAACTAGGAAAAAAACATTTATTGCTGCAATTGGAATGATGCCTACAGTTATTTTTTTAAATAGCACCTATACATACGATGGCACGATAATTGCGAGCTTGATTTTAGGCTTTGTTCTTTGGATGAATGAAATGGAGAGTGACAGAAAAGTAGATACTAAAAATTTAATATTTATTATAGTGCTATTTGTTTGGGGATCTTTTTCTAAGGCTGTCTATATACCTGTTATCTTGCTATTATTAATAATTCCAGCAGATAGATTTTGTATCTCTAGAAAAAAAGTAGTATTATTTAAAATTGGAGTAATCGGAGTGTTTCTTCTACTTATGGGAACATTTGTTTTGCCGGCTATTTCCAATACAGTATCTGGTAATCTTTCATATGGTGGAGACAGTAGAGGCGGAGATACAAGTACAGTAAGGCAATTGATATCACTTTTGAGTCATCCAGTTTCTGCAATAAAATTGTTTTTTGCTAATATTTTTTCACTCGAAAATATGGGAAATAGAGAATCAATACTTGTAGATAATAATGAGATGATGACAAATTTATTATTTTTGAATTTATCATCTTTTGGATGTCTTCATGAAAAGTGGAGCATTTTGTTATTACCAATATTATTTCTTTTGTTTTTTGTTGATTCCGAAAATGAGAATGCTAGTGTGAAAATAAAATTTACAACAAGAATCTCTTGTGGCTTGGTTTTATTTATGGTGATAGGTTTAATATGGGTTGCCCTTTATCTTGGTTTTACGCCGGTAGGCAGTGATTATATTACAGGGGTACAAGCTAGATATTATTTGCCAATTTTGATGTTGGGCGCATATATTTGTTGGAATAATAAAATAATAAGCAGAATGAATTCACTTGTCTATAATAGAATTATTTTTACAGGAATTGCGTGGCTGCTGTTTCAATGCATCTATAAATTGTGTCTTATTCCGCATTATTTATAAGATATTTAAAGGAAAGGTATCGTTGATAAGGATTTTAGAATGGATAATAATATAAGTAAGGCATTCATCTGGAATACATTAGGTAGTGGTGTTTATTTAGGCTGTTTATGGCTCCTAAATATACTGGTTGTACGTTTTGGCAGTTATTCAGAAGCAGGAATATTATCGTTAGCTATTTCAATTGCAAATGTAGTCCAAAGTGTCTCACTGGCGGGAATACGAAATTATCAAGTTTCTGATGTCAAAGAACGATATTCGAATTATACATATATTTGCGTAAGATATATTACTGCTTCTATTGCATTTGCAGGGTGTATTTTTTTTCTGTTGCTCAATGCTTATAGTAGATATCAGGCACTGTGCATAATAGGTATGTCTGTATATCGAATGATTGATGCTCTGACAGATGTCTATCATGGAATATTGCAGAAAAAATGGAGGTTGGATATTGTAGGAAAAGCTCTTGCTATTAGAGGTGTTCTTATCGTATCCATATTTATAACTATTCTTTCTATAGGGAAAGGTTTACTGTTGGCTATTATTGGAATGACAGTGGTATCTTTTGCAGAGTTTATCGTATTTGAATTACGAAAAACCAAAAAAGTCGATTCGATTATAAGGAAAGTAAATAAAAATGACATTATTTCGCTTCTGATTTATTCAATACCGCTGACGATATATTCCACATTGTTAAACGCAATTACTGTAGTTACAAGATATTATATAGAAGCTATTTGTGGTGAAGAATTATTGGGATATTATGCATCTATTTCTTCCCCTGCGGTAATTGTGCAAGTCGCAGCAACTTATATATTTACACCACTAGTGGGCGTTTTTGCCGAACTTTATAGAACGGGAGATAAAAGAAAATTTGATAAATTAATAATAAAATGCCTTGGATTGGTTTCAGTTCTTATTGTGTGTGCTTTGGTCTGCTGTCAATATCTTGGGGATTGGGGATTACAGCTGTTGTTTGGTAAAGAAATTTTGAAACATTCCTATCTATTGCAGCCAATAGTTATTTCAACAGCATTAATGGCTGTTATATTGTTCTTGTCAATGTTGCTTATTGTAGTTCGAAATATGAAAATTCTGGTATTTGGAAATCTTGTCGGTTTTTTGCTAAATGTTATATTTGCACCTGTCTTAATTCGTAAGTATAATATGCAGGGAGCAAATTACATCTTAATTCTATCATTATTTATTGATATGATCATTTTATCGATTGGATTGAGACATTCTGAAAAAAGAACTATGAAAAGTGAAAAATGACTTTGTCTTCTAAAGAAGAATACGAGGAAAGGAAAATAGGATGATGAAACATACTTTTGTAATATGTGCATATAAGAAAAGTGAGTATCTTGAGGAATGTATTTGCTCTATTTTGAAACAGACAATAAAAAGTAATGTACTTATTTCAACGTCTACCGACATTCCATTTATAAGAGAGATGGCAAAAAAATATGATATTCCTTTGTATGTAGCCGAGCATAAATCAGATATAGCAAAAGACTGGAATTTTGCATATAAAAAAGCAAATACAAAGTATGTTACTATTGCTCATCAAGATGATATATACGATGCAGATTATGCCAAAACAGCAATTTCTATGCTTGAAAAAAATAAAAAACCATTAATATTTTTCTCGGATTACTATGAAATAAAGAATGGAATGAAAGTTGCTGTTACAAAGAATCTAAAAATAAAAAGAATTTTGCTTTATCCATTAAGAGCGAAAGTACTTCAGAGTAGAAAAATAGTAAAAAGAACAGCCTTAGCTTTTGGAAATCCTATTTGTTGTCCGGCGGTTACTTATGTAAAAGAAAATCTGCCTGAAGAGTTATTTAAGCAAGGATATAAAAGTAATATTGACTGGGAAGCCTGGGAACTTTTATCAAGGAAAAATGGTTCATTTGTTTATCATCCCAAAAGCCTGATGGGACACAGAGTTCATGAACAGTCAACTACCACAGAAATTATTGGTTCTAATCTTAGGACTCTGGAAGATGTAGAAATTTTAAAAAAATTTTGGCCGGAAAAAATAGCAAAAGCAATTGGAAAGGTTTACAAAAAATCTGAAGAATCTAATAATGCATAAAACGGAGGAAAAAACAAATGAGTGTATTACTAATTATTCCCGCATTTAATGAAGAAGCATCTATAGAAAATGTAGTAGATAATATTAAAAATAATTTTCCGCAATATGATTATGTAATTATAAATGATGGATCAAAAGATCGCACTTCCGAAATATGTCACAAAAACGGATATAATATTATAGATTTACCGGTAAATTTAGGTTTGGCAGGAGCTTTTCAAACAGGAATGAAGTATGCATATCAAAATAAATATGATTATGCAATCCAATTTGATGCTGATGGACAGCATAGAGCAGAATATATTGAAAAAATGTATAAAGAAATTGTTAAGGGGTATGACGTTGTAATTGGTTCTCGATTTGTAACAGAGAAAAAACCATTTTCAGCAAGGATGATAGGAAACCGTTTGATTAGTTTGGCAATAAAAATCACAACAGGAAAAATAATTACAGATCCAACGTCGGGAATGCGACTTTTTGGAAGAAATGTTATGCAAGAGTTTGCCTATAATATCAATTATGGTCCGGAACCAGATACGATTTCTTTCTTGATAAAAAAAGGAGTAAAAATATCAGAAGTACAAGTATCAATGGATGAAAGAGAAGCTGGAGAAAGTTACTTGAATTTTACAAAATCTATTTTATATATGTTAAGAATGATGTTGTCTATTTTAATTATGCAGAATTTCAGAGAAAGACCTGTAAAAAAATAAAAAGAAGGAGAATGCGCTATGTCAATTTCATTGAGAATCTTACTGGTTTTAATTGCGATATTAAGTACATATTCTATGTTAAAGAGAATAAAAAAATTTAAACTTCAGATTGAATATGCAATCTTTTGGATTGTATTTTCGGCATTTTTGGTTATTTCAGCAATTTTCCCTGAAGTTTTTAATTTGTTTTCGAAAATATTAGGCGTTTATTCACCTGCAAATCTTGTGTTTGCGTTCATTATTTTTGTTTTATTGATCAAAGTGTTTTTTATGACAATTGAGTTATCTCTTCTTGAAACAAAACTAAAAGAATTAGTACAGCATATTGCTTTAGAAGAGAAGGAAAATGATGCGAAGGAAAATAGTGAAAAAAAGGATTGATTCTCAAATGAGCAAGATCCCATGTAAAAAAGTACAAGCTGCTATACTTTTAGTACTTGTACTTTTTGTTAATATCAGTGCATTGAAATCACAAATGAATGAGAATTATATTTTTTCGTCAGGAATGCTTTATCAAGATAATCCAGACTGTAAATTTACAGAAGAATTCACAAAATGTTCAGATGAAATGGTTCAGTTTTTTGTTCCGCAGAAAGAGAAGCTAGAAGAAATTCAAATACGTTTTGCGATAAATAATCCACAAGATGATGATAGAAGTTTAAAACTGAAAATTCAATTGTGTGATTCCAATGAAGAACTATTATATGAAGAGGAAATTGGAGCAGACAGTTTTGAAGATTGGCATGAGTATGTATTTTCAGTAAGAACGAAGGTAAATGTTGGAGAACGATATCAGCTGAAATTTACTCAGTCAGGAATAAAACAGGGAAAAAACAAGGTTTATATGAAATGTTTTATTGCCTCGGAGAGTGCCAGAGAAAATATATGTTATACATTTAATGGAAAAAAAGAAGAAGGAAATATTGAACTGACCTACGTATATAATTATAGCAATCTTACTCCATTCGTTTATTTTTTGATATTTGAAGGGGTTTTAATATTGTTGCTACTTATCTTGAAAAATAGCTATAATAAGTACGGTGAAAAGATAAATAAAAAAATAAACGCTGCTTTGTGGATTGTAAATGTCCCAGCTGTCTTTTTTTTGGTACAACTTATTGCAACAGAATCTGCTAGTGTAAGAAAAGAATATGTATGGTTAAATCTTTTGATATATTATGTGTTTTTCAGTTGGTTGGCGATTCTATTTAAAAAAGTAAAAATATCCATTATAATTATGGATACTTGTATGCTTATTCTTGCACTGGCTGAATATTTTGTAATGAAATTTAGAGGACAAGCAATTACACTGTTTGATATTGTGAATATAAAAACAGCAACTACAGTCGCAGGTTCTTATAATTATGATATTTCACTACAAGTATGTATTTACATATTGTGTTTCTTGTTTTTTATTGTGTTACAGTTGCTATTCCAAAAAGGGGAAATCAGTGAAAATAAGAGGCGGACGGTACGTTATCTGTTGTGGTCTGGATATAGCTTGATTCTGGTTATAGTAGGGATTAATCTTAATAATATTGGAATTTTTAGCGAACTGAATTTATGGGATATTTCTAGTGATTATAACGAAAAAGGGTATATATATACGCTTCTTGCAGAAGGACATTACATGAAGGTAAAACGACCGAAAAGTTATTCTATAAAAAATGTTGAAGAGATTGTTGATAATCTAACGAGTGATAAGGAAGAGAAAACCTTAATAGTTCCTGAAAATATAATAGTTATTATGAATGAAAGCTTTGCAAATTTGGAAGTTATAAATGAAATAGCTACTGAGGATTCTATTTTGCAATATATTAAAAGCCTTGATAATGTCAGCAAGGGATATCTTTATGTACCTGTTTTTGGAGGAGGAACAGCAGAAACAGAATACGAAGTTCTTACTGGAAATTCAAAGCAATTTCTTCCTGCGGGAAGTTCAGCATATGGATTTTATACACACGATCCAGAGTATGGACTGACGTATACGTTGCGACAGCAGGGATATTACTCAATTGCTCTACATCCATTTGATGGGACAAACTGGAATAGAAATGTGGCATATCAAAAAATGCAGTTTGATAAATTCTTTTGTCTGGAAAATTGGGAAGATAAAATTAGCTGTCTGCGATGGTGTGCGGATGATAAAAGTGCATATGATAAAATAATACAACAAGTTGAAGCAAAAAATAAAGGTGAGCGTTTATTCGAGTTTTGTGTTACGATGCAAAACCATGGGAGTTATGATAAGGATAGTTCTGGTGATTTTGTGCCTACGGTGGATTTAAACTATGATAAAGAATATCCGCTTGCGGAAACATATTTTTCAGCAATTAATGTGTCTGATCAAGAATTAAAAAGATTACTGGAATATTTTAAAAATCTCAATGAAACCACAATGGTAGTTATGTTCGGAGATCATCAACCTGCTATTGAAGATGAATTTTATGATGAATTATTTGGGAAAAAGGAAGAAAATTTAACAATAGAAGAATTAGAAAAGAAATATATGACCCCATATATAATCTGGTGTAATTATCTCTGTGAGACAACAGAAGAAAATATGAGTTCTAATTATTTTGGTTCTTATATTCTTCAAAAAGCTGGTTTGAAGATGAGTTTATATGAAAAAAGTCTTTTGACAATCAAAGAAACATTGCCAGTTATCAATAGAGGTAATGTGCAGGATAAAAATGGTCAATGGTTTGCCATTGATGAAAATTTGCCGGAGGACTACAAAAAAATATTAGAACAATATGAGACCATCCAGTACAATAATATTTTTGATAAGACAAATCTGGTGGCGGTTATGAGATAAAAAGATTGATATAGCGAAGCCTTGTAGTTGCGAAAAAAACTGTATAGTAGAATAAAAAAGATTCCAGGCTTAGAAGGATGGTGATGTGGCATGAATGAAATCTATATAGAAAATTTTGGACCTGTAAAGGAAGCAAGGGTTTCTTTGGAAAAACAAATGCAGCTTTTTATAGGAGCACAGGCGTCTGGAAAAAGTACTATCTGTAAAGTCGTCTATTTTTGTCAGAAAATCAGAGATTATACTTTGGATTTCTTGATGGATGCAAATCAGTTTACTTATAATCACGAAAATGAATATTACAGTCTTTACTTAAAATATCTGACCAGGCAGTTTATGGGATGCTTTGGAAAGACAACTCATATGCCACGATTTAAAATCACATATATATTTAATGATAAGAAAGTAGTAATACAATTAAATCGGGATGGTTATGTTCGTTTTCTGTTTGATGATTTTCTGAAAAAAAGCATACAGGGTCTTATTGATGAGTCAGCGAAAATGTATCTGGTTGATCTGAAAAGTAAGGAGATAAGCTCTGTTTTAGACAGCATGACGGCACTTGCTATGCTAAAAAAACAGATAAGCGCAAGACTTGAAAAACTGTTTGAGAATGACCGTGATATTGTTTATGTTCCGGCGGGCAGGAGTCTTTTGGCAATGATGTCAGAGCAGCTGCATGACTTTTCCATTGCAGATATGGATTTGACGATGCAGGAATTTATAACCTTGATCAGAAATACAAAAAACCGTTTTGGCAGTAAGATTCCCGACATTGTGAAAGAATATACAAAAACGGTCAGTGGTCAGATCAATAACAGCTCTCTGGATATGGCCTATGAGTTGATTCATGAAATTTTTAAAGCGGAT
The DNA here is from genome assembly GCF_003463065.1 of Blautia sp. OF03-15BH. GTDB lineage: Bacteria > Bacillota > Clostridia > Lachnospirales > Lachnospiraceae > Limivivens. The sequence continues at coordinate 495,900 of NZ_QSCM01000001.1, read as the reverse complement.
TATACCAGCGAGACAGATGGTGAAAAAGTTTACTTTGATGAGTATCATTGGGTAAAACTTATGTATAGTTCTTCTGGACAGCAAGAAGTATTATGGATTTTAATGCTTTCTTTTATTTTTATATTGGAAAAGAGAAAATGCTTCTTTATAGTAGAAGAACCGGAAGCACATTTATTTCCTTTGGCCCAGAAGAAAGTTGTTGATTTACTGGCGTTAATGTCAAATTCGACGGGCAGCAGTGTGGTTATTACAACCCATAGCCCCTATATTTTGACTTCATTAAATATTTTACTGTATTCAGATAAGATAGAGACTCGCTTTAAAGGAAAAAACAGAACCGTTATTCCTAAAAGTTTACGGCTTTCCTTTGAAAAATTTGCAGCTTTTAAACTTACTAGTGAATCAGATGTTCCGATAAGTTTGATGGATTCGGAAAGTCACATGATAGATACAGATTATATTGATGAAGTTTCTTCGGTTACCAATAGAGAATTAGAAGAACTTATGGAGATGGAAGGATGAAATGTAGACATTTAACGGAATGTGTTGAGAGTCAGTTAAATGGAGAAAAAGTAAAAAAATGTGTCAATGATAGCAAAAACTGTATAACATCTTCAGATAAAAGGTCAAATGTGAAATGCGAGGAGAGAAAAAAGAAGTACATTCTTGAAAATACAAACAAGAATCATGTGATTTTGTATAAAATGGATGGTGGAATTATTTCTCTGGATAAATCAGTTGATGCAGGTCTTTGCAAGTGCGATTATCTGTTTGTTTTAAATACGGCGGCGAGAGATGCAGTACTGGTGGAATTAAAAGGGGTAGATATCGCACATTCTTTAAAACAGATAAATGGAGCATTGGAGCAGTTTAAAGACTTTTTCAAAACAACAGCGCATGTTTATGGAAGAGTTGTAGTTACATCGTCAACTCCTAATTTAAAAGCTAGTCCATCTTATGTAAATTTAAGAAAAAGATTAGAAAAAGAATTTCATGGTAACTTGAAGATTGCAGAAAAGCAATTAACAGAGAAAGATGTGGATCTTGCTAAAATATAAGGAAATAAAAAAATGGAAAAAGAAAGAAACCATCTAATCGATGCGATCAAGTGTCTGGCCTGTTTTGGCGTTGTCATGCTGCATATGCCTGCCGTAAAATTTCAACAAGAAATCATAGATATCCAGGATATGCTGGGACGTTGTGGTGTTCCTCTGTTTTTTATGATATCCGGTTATTTTGCAGCAAAGCATGTAGAAAAGGATCCGAGTAGCAGCAGATGGTTTTTTAAAAGAGCTGTAAAAATGCTGCAGCAGTTTGTGATTTTTGAACTGATTTTTCTTATATGCTATTGTTTGAACGGTTTTGCATCACTTGCGGAAACAGGTACTTTTTCACTCAATGGCGAGGCAATTTGGAAATTAGTAGTGTTTAATGTACCGTTATTTTCCGGGATTTTATGGTATTTATTGGCTTATGCTTATTGCCTGGTGATCTATGGCATAGCTTCTTATTTTAAAAGAGGTTACCATTTTCTTACTGCGATCTCTCCGGTACTGTTATTACTGTATTATCTCCTGGGAAAATATAGTGTGATTTTTTTTGATGCGAAATTACCGTACTATTGGAGCAGAAATTTTCTTTTTGCCGCAATCCCCATGTTTACCATAGGTTTTAACATGCCAAAGATAAATATCAAATGGCTGACTGATCGGACTATCATGGTATTCTCTTTTCTTTCAGTATGTTTGCTTTTTGCAGAAAGCATGGCCTTTCATGCGAATTCATCGATTCAGGGAGCAAATAATTATATTTTTAATACCGTGTTCGCATTTCTTGTGATATATTATGCGACTCATGATCCTCAGATTAAGGTTTCGGAAAATCATATTTTGGCAGTGATCGGAAGAAAGTATTCTTTATATATTTATGCGTTTCAGGGAATAGCAGCTAAACTTTGCTCCATAACAGTAAAACTGATCTTAAAGACGGATAAGAATGCAGGAACCTTTGCAATATCTTTTTATCATATTACAAAGCCCGTTTGCGTATTCCTGATGGGACTGCTGATGGCGTATGTCTATGTAAAAATGATAGAAATTTTGAATGCCCGTTTTACAAAGAAGGCTCTGATCCGATAAGAAATGTGAGACAGGATTTTCGGTAGTCTTGCGAAATGCTTACAGCTATAGTAAAATAAAAAGGATTTTGGAAGTTATTTAACGCATATAGAAAACTAAGAAAAAGGAGAATGAATATTATGAAGATTTTTGTGACAGGCGTCGGCGGACAGCTGGGCCATGACGTGATGAATGAACTGGAAAAAAGAGGCTATGAGGGCATTGGTTCTGATATCGCTCCGGAATACAGCGGAGCAGCAGACGGCAGCGCTGTGACGACGATGCCGTATGTCCAGCTGGATATCACGGACCAAGAGGCCGTGGAGAAGGCGCTGACGGAGATCAAGCCGGATGTGGTGGTACACTGTGCAGCCTGGACGGCCGTGGATCTGGCAGAAGATGATGACAAGGTGGAGAAGGTCCGCAAAGTCAATGTGACCGGAACCGAGAATATTGCTCTTGCCTGCAAGAAGCTGGATTGCAAGATGGTATACATCTCTACGGATTATGTTTTTGACGGAATGGGCACGGAGCCCTGGCAGCCGGACTGCAAGGCTTATAAACCGCTGAATGTTTATGGTGAGACAAAGCTTGGCGGAGAACTGGCTGTATCTGAAAATCTGGAGAAATACTTCATTGTCCGGATCGCCTGGGTATTTGGTGTGAATGGAAAGAACTTTATCAAGACCATGCTGAATCTTGGTAAGACACATGACAGGCTGACCGTTGTCTGTGACCAGATCGGAACCCCGACGTACACCTATGATCTGGCACGCCTCCTGGTGGATATGATCGAGACGGAGAAGTATGGTTATTATCATGCGACCAATGAGGGCGGTTACATCAGCTGGTATGATTTCACGAAAGAAATCTTCCGGCAGGCCATTGAACAGGGACATCCGGAATATGCCAAAGTAGAGGTAAAACCGGTGACAACCGCAGAGTACGGCGCTTCCAAGGCAAAACGTCCCTTCAACTCCAGACTGGACAAGAGTAAACTGGTGGAGAATGGTTTCCAGCCTCTTCCGACCTGGCAGGACGCACTTGGCCGTTATCTGAAGGAAATTGACTTTTAGAGAGGAACAGACAGGATGTTATCAATTGTAATCCCCGCTTATAATGAAGAGAAAATGATCTGGAAGACAACAGAGGTTGTGAGCGGGATTATGGAAAGAGAAAAAATACCTTTTGAGTTGGTTTTTGTAAATGATGGTTCCAGAGATCAGACCTGGGAAATGATCGAGAAAGCGGCAGAGAAGAATACGCATGTGACGGGGATCCGTTTTTCCAGAAATTTTGGTAAGGAATCTGCTATTTTTGCAGGTCTTGCCAATGCGGAAGGCGATTGTATCGCTGTCATGGACTGTGATCTGCAGCATCCGCCGGAGACTCTGGTGGAGATGTACCGTCTCTGGGAGCAGGGCTATGAAGTCGTAGAAGGCGTGAAAAGAAGCCGTGGAAAGGAAAGTGTTCTTCACAGAGCAAGTGCCGGGATGTTTTATAAGATCATGAGTAAAGCGGTGCAGATCGATATGTCCCGGGCTTCGGATTTCAAACTGATGGACCGGAAAGCAGTGGAGGCACTGCTCTCCATGCCGGAGAGAAATGCTTTTTTCCGGGCACTTTCTTCCTGGGTGGGATATCTGACGACCAGTGTGGAATTTGATGTGCAGGAAAGGACGGAGGGAGAATCCAAGTGGTCTACCTGGTCTCTGATCAAGTATGCGGTAAGGAATATTGTGGGCTTTTCGTCTGCACCTTTACAGATGATCACGGTGGCCGGTGTCCTGACGTTGTTTTTTGCGATCGTATTGGGAATCCAGTCTCTGGTAAAATATTTCTGTGGTCATGCTTTGGAAGGTTTTACCACGGTGATCCTGCTGCTTCTGATCATAGGAAGCCTGATCATGCTGAGTCTTGGGATCATAGGAATTTACATTGCAAAGATCTATGAGGAGGTCAAAGGAAGACCACGGTATTTTATTGCAAGAAAGATCAGCGGAAAGAAAAAAGACAATTAAAAAGGCGTCTCGCGTTCACCGGATGGATGAGCGTGAGACGTCTTTTTTCAGAAATAATTATTTTTGCCGGTAATAGCCTTTGGGTGAAGAAGAGTAACCGCAGACCCGTTTGTTGTTGACGGTGCGGTAGGCCTGTACCTTGTAATAATAAGCACTTCCTTTTTTCGGAAGATTTGTGAGATAGGAAAGGGTACGGCCGGAGGTGATGATCTTGATCCTCCGATAAGTACCATTTTTGCTGGTGCTGCGGTAAATGGAGTAACCGGTGGCTCCGTTGACTGCATTCCAGGTAATCAGCAGATTCTTTTTGTTGTTGGCTAAACGGATCTTCTTGATCGAAGGCGTTGCCGGGATCACGCGGACGCGGACCGTGTTGGAATAGCCGCTGTGGATCGTCGTGCTGCCTGAGGTTTTATAAGCACGGATCCGGTAGTAATAATTGGTTCCGGTCCGCCGTTTCGTATCGGTAAAACTGGTGCGTCTGGTGTTAAGGAGCCGTGTATAAGTACCGTTTGGTGAGGTGCTTCGATAGATTTTATAGCCGGTAGCACCGCTGACTGCTGTCCAGGAAAGATAAACGCTGTTGTAGCCCGGGCAGCGGTAGGTACGGATCCTTGGTGTGGAAATATTGACCGTTCCAGAAGAGCCGGAGCCGGTACCTGAAGTAGCGGCGGCAGCTGTGTCTTTTGTAAAGGCTTTGATGCGGGCCACGGCACTTTTGTTTCCGATTCTTGTCATATCCTTCCAGGTGCCGCTGCTTTTATAGAAGCTCTGACCTACGGTGGCGGAGGATTGAAACTGGATGCCTGCCGTGTTGGAAGTATAATCCACAAAGGTATCTACATAACTTTGACTTTTTCCGCGGAAGGTAAGGACAACGGAAAAGGTATCACCTTCCTGGAAGACCGGCTGGGTTTTCAGCGGGATTGTATAGTAACCGCTGTAGGTGGTACTTCCATACTGCTTGGAAGAAAACATGGCCGTTCCGCTTTCCGGTTCCCCGGGATCGGGGTTTTTGTAGACCTGGATGCTGTAGTAGACATCCGGAGTATAAAGGGCGAAGGAAATGGCCTTCAGCTGTTCTCTGCCGGACGGATTTCCACTGACGGTAAAAATATTTGCCAGACATTCTCCGTTGTCCAGATTCAGGGTGGAGGCACCAAAGGAACCGTCGTATTGATAATTATGATCATAATTATCGGCTTTTTCCAGATCAAAGGCATAGGAAAGAGCGTCTTTCCGGTTATTCAGCGTCTTATCTTCATAGGAAATATAGAAGTAACCGCCATCGCCGAAGCTGGTTCCATGGCTGTTTTTGGCGATCCAGGCACCGGGAGCCGAAGGGCGGCTGCCTTCGTTGAAATGATAGGCGGCATAATTATCATCCCAGCCGACCAGAGTTACGATATGGTTGTTGTAGGAAGCAACCTTGGGATAATAATAACTGCTGCTGTTGGAAAGATAACGGCTGTCATAATAAAAAGCAGAAGAAACGGCTCCATATTCCATGATCAGTTTTTTTACGCTGTTCAGATCTGCAGTGCTGACGAAACGGGCATTCTGAAGATGGGCAGTATCCTCGTAAGCCAGAGAGGAATTCAGAGAAGGAACCGTGGAAGCAGTTTCATAAGGAGCGATGGTTTCCGAAGCAGCACCTGCCCAGCTAGCCAGTTCAAACATGGTGAAGAGGTTGTTTCCACCGGATTCCAGATAGTTAGCGGCGGTAGCAGGGAGACTGACAGAGTCGTTTTTTGTATTGCCAAGAGGATCGGTGGGAGCGTGGAAGAAAAAGTAAGACAGATGAAGTTCGGAAAGATCAACAGAAGGGTCAGCCAGACCTTTTTTGATCAGGCTGGCTTCTCCGGCACCGAGAGCTCCAAAAGCCCAACAGGTTCCCCAGGGATTCTGGTTGCGGACGGGAGTGATCAGTCCCAGTTTGCGGGAATCATAACTCTCCGGAAGGGTACCATAGGAGCGGGAATAGGCATCCGAGGCTCCGTAGTCCGGGAGAGAGGGAAGCTCTGCAGAAGGCAGGGCAGAAGGAATATCAGCCGCAGAAACGGCAGTGCCTGCCAGAAGGCAGGCACCGGCCAGAATCAGTGCGCTGAGAACCTTGTGGAAAGAAAAAGAATATGTTCTCATAGTTCGCTCAGCTCTTTTCTGTCAGTTGTAAAGTTTTTCAGGGTAAACGCCGGCTTTGATCAACTCCTGGAAGGAACGGATAACGAAATCTTTGTCTTCTTTGTAAGTAACACCGAACCATTTGTCGTGGGTGGGCAGAACCGTTACATCAGCCTGTCCGCACTGGATCAGCTGATCCACGATGGTGGGAAGAAGATATTCGGCTTTGATATCACCGGGTTGGATCTGGCTTAAAAATTCCGGAAAGCCTTTTTCCAGAACGTTCAGGATGTCTGGGGTAAAGCCCCACATATTCATGGAAACGAGACTGTTTACGTCTACGGGAGTCAGGCTGCCTGCTCCATCAGGGACACCGGCACCCTCGGCGGTTTTGTAGATATCGTGGGTCTCCACGACATGGGTCAGATGGCCTCTTTCGTTGGCTTTGCAGATACCGCGGGTAACGGAACCGTTTTCGCTCAAGGTATTTCCGAGGATGAAGCCGGCCATACAATAATGGGCTTTGCCATCTTTGGGCTGTTCGGAAACGAGGAACTCATGGATTTTTCGGAAGCCTTCTTTTCCATAGTAGTCATCGGCATTGATCACGGCGAAGGGAATGTCCAGGGCCTTGCGGCAGGCAAGAACAGCCTGGCCGGTTCCCCATGGTTTTTTGCGATCTTCCGGGCAGGTGAAGCCTTCCGGGAGGTCATGCATATCCTGAAATACATAGGAAACGTCTGCAATCTTCTCCATGCGGTTTCCGATGACAGTATGGAATTCCTCTTCGATGTCTTTTCGGATGATAAAAACGATCTTGCTAAAACCGGCTTCCAGGGCATCGTGGATGGAATAATCCATGATGATTTCACCATTGGGTCCAACCGGAGCCAGCTGTTTGATGCCTCCTCCAAAACGGCTGCCGATACCGGCTGCCATGACAACTAATGCAGTATCTTTCATAACAGAAATTCTCCTTTTTTGAATGATTTTGCGGAAAATAGTTTCCGCTGTATATAAAAAAGCCGTGAGATACGGAATTTTTTACCAGAATTGAATGATGCCGGAAACATCGCCGTAAGCGCTGTCCCAGTCCTGATCCTTGGTCAGCCCTTTGATTTTTCCGCTGATGGTGATGGTACGGGCGGTATCAAAACGGCTGGTATCAGCCTTGAGCCCTTTGTTTGTAATGAAAGGATGGGTGTTCCAGATCCGCCCGGCATCGTATTTTCCGTTTTTCTTGATGCGGATGTTGCTGAACCTGGCGTTGACGCTGTCTCCGTTTAAGCGGGCAGAGCCCTCGATGCGAAGCGCAATGTCCTCCTGGTTGGCCAGCTTTTTATTTGTGGTTTTTCCGACCCGGACACCGTCTACATAAAACTCACAGAGACCGTTTTTACGGATCGTGAGCATCAGATGAAAGGTCTTATTGCGGGCCGCGTAGCCGGTGCGGAAGTATTCCTGGTCACCGGGGCTGTTGGAAATCACATTTTCTACAATGAAAGTGGTCTCATTTGTGTAGGGAGGGATACCGAATTCATCGAACTGGATCCCGAAGCTGACGGCGGAAGTCGGCGTACAGGCCACGAGCTTGGCGTGGTAGCCGCTGCCGGTTCCGGTGAGTTTTACATCGGCCTCGATGGAATAAGAGGAAGCTGTATTCTCAATGGACCGATATCCCGAACAGGTCCGCGTGAGGCCGGTCTTGCTGTAGGTACTCCGGACACCGGCGGCTACCGCCTGAACCGTGTAGCTGTAGGTTTTGTTTTTCTGGACGTTATAATCTGTATAGGAAAGGATCGAAGCGTCCAAAGGTGTTTTTGTCACCTGCACAAATCTGCCACCGCTGGTTTTCCGGTAAACAAGGTAACCGGTAGCATTGGTAGCTTTCTTCCAGGTAAGCTTCAGTGCGTTGTTCGTGTAGATGAGGCTGTTAAGCTTCGGCTGGGAGGGACGGGCTGCCAGAGTTCTGGTTGCCGTTTTTTTCTGACTTGTCTTTCCGTTTTTCACAGCGGAAACCGCATAGGTATATTTTCCGCCGCCCGGAGCAGTCCGGTCGATCCAGGAGGTCACGGTACCTTTGACGGTGGTGAGCTTCCGGTAGGAGCCGGAACCGGCTCTTCGATAGATGATATAGTGGTCCGCACCGGCAGTCTTCGTCCAGCGAAGCTTCACATAGCCTTTTTTTACTGTTGCCTGGAGTTTTTTTGGAACGGAAACGGTGGCTTCCGCAGCTTTTGCCGGACCTGCGCCGAAATCCGGATTACCGGATAAGGGACAAAGGGCAGCGGTAAAAAGAAGCAGGGAAGCGTAAAAATTTCTGACTTTTTTCATAATGTCTTCCTCCTTGACATAGATATATCCAGTCTATCATATTTGCTGAAAACTGTAAACCGGAGATGAAAAAACGGACAAAACGGACAAAGAAACGGACAAAACAGACAAAGAAACGGACAAAAACGGAAAAACAGTCCACTGGGGCTTGCTGATGGACAGGAAATTTGATATAATATCCCAAAAGTCTGCACAAGTGCAGAAAAAACAGGAGGAAAACAATGAAAACTTATTTGGTTACCGGTGGTGCCGGATTTATCGGATCCAACTATATCCATTATATGTTTAAAAAATACGGCGACACCATCCGCATCATCAATGTGGATTGCCTGACCTACGCAGGTAATCTGGAGAATCTGAAGGATATCGAGGAGAAAGAGAACTATACCTTTATCAAAGCGGATATCTGCGATGGAGAGAAGATGATTCAGATTTTTGAGGAGAACGATATTGACCGTGTGGTTCATTTCGCAGCGGAAAGCCATGTAGACCGCAGCATCAAGAATCCGGACGTCTTTGTAAAGACTAACGTTCTGGGAACACTGAACATGCTGAATGCGGCAAAAAATGCCTGGGAGCTGCCGGACGGCACGTTCAAAGAAGGTAAAAAATTCCTTCATGTTTCCACCGATGAGGTGTACGGTTCTCTCAGCGAGGACGGCGGCTATTTCTATGAGACCACGCCCTATGCACCGCACAGCCCTTATTCCGCAAGTAAGGCTTCTTCAGATATGCTGGTAAAGGCATACATGGATACCTATCATTTCCCGGCAAACATCACCAACTGCAGCAATAACTACGGACCTTACCAGTTCCCAGAGAAGCTGATCCCGCTGATCATCAACAATGCCCTTCATGGCAAAAAACTGCCGGTATACGGCGACGGTAAGAACGTCCGCGACTGGCTCTATGTGGAAGACCATGCAAAGGGAATCGATATGGTACAGGAGAAGGGCCGTCTTTTTGAAACCTACAATATCGGCGGACATAACGAGAAACAGAACATTGAGATCATTCATATCATTCTGGATACTTTGCAGGAGATGCTTCCGGAGGGAGATCCGAGAAAAGCACTCGTAAGTGAGGATCTGATCACCTATGTGGAAGACCGGAAGGGTCATGACCGCCGCTATGCCATCGCACCGGACAAGATCAAAGCCGAGGTGGGCTGGTATCCGGAGACCTGCTTTGCAGAAGGGATCAAGAAGACCATCAAATGGTATTTCGAGCATGAAGACTGGATGGAGCGCATCACCAGCGGTGACTACCAGAAATACTATGAGGACATGTACAGCCATAGATAAAAGGAGTAATTACTTATGAAAGGTATTATCTTAGCCGGAGGCTCCGGAACACGTCTGTATCCGCTGACCAAGGCCATTTCCAAACAGATCATGCCGGTTTATGACAAGCCCATGATCTATTATCCGCTTTCTATCCTGATGCTTTCCGGCATCAGAGAGATCATGATCATTTCCACTCCGAGAGATCTTCCGGTATTTGAAGAGCTCTTGGGAGACGGAAAACAGCTGGGACTGGAGCTTTCCTATGCGGTTCAGGAGAGCCCGCGAGGACTGGCAGATGCGTTTATCATCGGAGAAAAATTCATCGGCGATGACCGTGTGGCACTGATCCTCGGTGACAATATTTTCTACGGACAGAGTTTTTCAAAGGTGCTTCAGAGTGTGGCTGCAAGAGAAGACGGAGCCACCATCTTTGGTTACTATGTAAGAGATCCGCGGGAATACGGCGTGGTAGAGTTTGACGAGAACGGAAAGGCTCTTTCCATCGAGGAAAAACCGGAGCATCCGAAGTCCAACTATGCAGTACCGGGACTCTATTTCTATGACAATGACGTGGTAGAGATCGCAAAGAATGTAAAACCCTCCGCAAGAGGTGAGATCGAGATCACCAGTGTGAATAATGAATATCTCAGAAGGGGCAAACTTCATGTAGAGACTCTGGGAAGAGGCTTTGCATGGCTGGATACCGGAAATCATGACTCCCTTCTGGATGCGGCTGACTTTGTGGCGGCCTTCCAGAAACGCCAGGGACTCTACATTTCCTGTATCGAGGAGATCGCTTACCGCAGGGGCTTTATCAATAAGGAACAGCTTCTGGAGCTGGCAAAACCGCTGATGAAGACCGCTTACGGCCAGTATCTGGTAGAGATAGCAGAAGGACTCTGAGAGCCTTCAGTGACCAGAAGGGACCAGGAGACTGGGACCTTCTGGTTTTCAACGTTATAAAGGAAAAATTATGATAAAATCAGGAGGACAAAAAAATGGGAAAAATTACAGTGGAAACTTGTGCAATCGAAGGTCTGAAGGTCATCACCCCTACTGTTTTCGGGGATGAGAGAGGTTATTTCATGGAAACCTATAATTATAACGATTATAAGGAAGCCGGTATTGATATGGAGTTCGTTCAGGACAACCAGTCCGCTTCCAAAAAAGGCGTGCTCCGCGGTCTTCATTTTCAGATCAATTACCCGCAGGACAAGCTGGTGCGCGTGGTTTCCGGTGAGGTTTATGATGTGGCGGTAGACTTGAGAAAAGGCTCCAAAACCTACGGACAGTGGTTTGGTGTCCTGCTTTCCGCAGAGAATAAAAAGCAGTTCTTTATTCCGAAGAATTTTGCACATGGTTTTCTGGTGCTCTCCGATTATGCGGAGTTTGTTTATAAGTGTACCGATTTTTATCATCCGAACGATGAGGGCGGACTTTCCTGGAAAGATCCGGACATCAACGTACAGTGGCCCATTCCGGAGGGCATGGAGCTGACCATTTCAGAGAAAGATCAGAACTGGGGTTCCTTCAGAGAATACCAGGAGAAAAATAAGTAGGAGAATCATATGCTGAAAGAACTGTGTACTTTGCCGTCTGCCTTGTATCGCAACCGGCGGCTCGTTAAAAAAATGGCAAAAAATGACCTGAAAAGCCGCTTTGCAGGTTCTTATTTCGGAACCGTATGGGCGTTTATACAGCCTATCGTGACGATTCTGGTCTACTATTTCGTGTTTGGCATCGCCATGCGGGGAGGAGCTGCTTCTGGAGACGGAACGCCTTTCGTCCTTTATCTGGTTTCTGGTATTGTTCCCTGGATGTATTTTCAGGAGGGGCTGATCAACGGGACCAATGCCTTTCTGGAATACAGTTATCTGGTAAAGAAGGTAGTTTTTGACATCAGTGTTCTGCCGGTGGTAAAGCTTCTTTCAGCTTTGGTCATCCATCTGTTTTTCGTGGCCTTTGCGATGATACTGTTTGCCTGCTATGGGTACTATCCGGACATCTATTATCTGGAAATTCTCTATTACATGATCTGTCTCTTCTTTTTGATCCTGGCTATCGTTTATACGACGAGCTCTGTCATCGTCTTTTTCCGGGATATGGGACAGATCGTCTCCATTCTTCTGCAGATCGGTGTCTGGCTGACTCCGGTTATGTGGGACCTTTCTTTCCTCAATGGTTATTCCTGGGGAAGCACGGTTATGCGGATCCTGAAGCTGAATCCGTTTTATTACATCGTTCACGGCTACCGGAATGCCTTTATCGAGCAGCGTTGGTTCTGGGAAGATAAGCTCCTGACCATATATTTCTGGGCATTTCTGATCGTGTGCTATGTGTTCAGCACCTGGGTGTTCAACCGGCTGAAAGGCCACTTTGCTGATGTACTGTAAGAGAAGAGCAGGAGGATGGATTTTTGGATAAGGATAAGAACATTGCGATCCGTGTAGATAACGTAAGTAAGATCTACCGGTTATACAACAAACCCTCAGACCGCTTAAAAGAGGCGCTTGGGTTTACGAAAGAAAAAAGATACCGGGAACACAGAGCTCTGGATCAGGTAAGCTTTGATGTGCACCGAGGAGAGACCGTAGGCATCATCGGAACCAATGGTTCCGGTAAATCCACGATACTGAAGATCATTACCGGCGTTCTGCAGTCGACAACCGGAAATGTGGAGGTAAACGGCAGGATTTCTGCTCTTCTGGAGTTAGGTGCCGGTTTTAATATGGAGTATACCGGTGTGGAGAATGTGTATCTCAACGGTACGATGCTCGGCTTTACGGAAGAGGAGATCGAAGAACGCCTTCCGGAGATCCTGAAATTTGCCGATATCGGCGAGTTTGTCAATCAGCCGGTGAAGACCTATTCCAGCGGTATGTTTGTCCGTCTGGCTTTTGCCGTGGCCATCAATATCGATCCGGAGATCCTGATCGTGGACGAGGCCCTGTCCGTAGGAGATGTATTTTTCCAGGCAAAATGTTATCACAAATTTGAAGAATTCAAAAAACAGGGCAAGACGATCCTCTTTGTAAGCCATGACCTGAGCAGTATCAGCAAATACTGTGACCGGGTTGTGCTGCTGAATCAGGGAGTGAAAGTAGACGAAGGCACTCCCAAAGCCATGGTGGATCTCTATAAGCGTTTCCTGGTCCATCAGGAAGGGGAGCCGGAGAAGCACATCGCCAGAGAGGGCGAATGGAGAAGCAAGATCCAGGTCAATCCCAACCTTCTGGAGTATGGAGAAAAACTGGCGGAGATCATTGATTTTGCAGTGGCGGATAAGAATGGAAAGCTGACCAACACGATCGAAAAAGGAAGTACCTGTACCTTCAAGATGAAGATCGAGTTTCATAAAGATCTCCAGGAGCCCATCGTAGCCTTCACGATCAAGGATATGAAGGGAACGGAGATCACAGGGACCAACACCATGTACGAGAAGATCGAGGTTCCGGCGAAAAAGGACACAGTGGTGGAGGTTTCTTTCACCCAGAAGATGGATCTTCAGGGTGGAAGCTATCTGCTCTCTTTTGGCTGTACCGGCTATATGGAGGGAGATTTCCATGTGTTCCACCGCCTTTATGATGCCTGTAGCGTCAATGTGGTCTCCATGAAAGATACGGTGGGATTCTATGACATGAATTCCAGAATTCAGGTAGAGGTAACGAAATAAGAAAGGATATTTCTATGAGGGAGAAGATCGGAAAAATCACACTGGACGACACCTGTTATTCAGGCAGCGACCTGTACAGTGACGGACCTGTGGAAGAAGAACTTTTGGAGATTGCGAAAAGCTGTCACACGCCGGAAGAGTATAATCAGGTCATTGCGGAGAGAAAAAGCTGGCCGGTGATGTACCATTTTTCTCATATCCGTGGGAATATTGTGAGCTGGCTGCCCATCACAAAGGAGGATAAAGTCCTGGAGATCGGAGCCGGCTGCGGTGCCATCACCGGGGCACTGGCGAAGAAAGCAGGGAGCGTGACCTGTGTGGAACTTTCCAGACAGCGGAGTCTCATCAATGCTTACCGGAACCAGGACTGCGATCATGTGACAATCCTTCTGGGTGCCTTTGAAGAAGTGGAAAAGACACTGACGGAAAAGTATGATTACATCACTTTTATCGGTGTCTTTGAGTATGCGGCCTGCTATACGGACAATGAGAACCCCTTTGTCTATATGCTTCAGCTGGTTGAACGTCATCTGGCTCCCGGCGGAAAGATTGTCATTGCCATAGAGAACCGTCTGGGTCTCAAATACTGGGCAGGCTGTGCAGAGGATCATGTGGGTCGTTTCTTTGAGGGACTGGAAGGCTATCCGAACACAAAAGACGTCCATACGTTTTCCAGAACGGAGCTGATCCGTCTCTTCCATGAGGCGGGAAATTTCCGACCGGAGTTCTACTACCCATATCCGGACTATAAATTCCCGTTTTCTGTCTATTCGGATGCCTACCTTCCGAGAAAAGGAGATCTGAAAGAAAATATCTGCAATTATGACCAGAGGCGGCTTCTGCTTTTCGATGAATCAAAGGTGTTTGACAGCATCATCGACAACGGTCTGTTTCCGGAATTTTCCAATTCCTTTCTGGTACTGCTGGGGAAGGAGGAGTCATGAAGAAGGTTATTTATTCCAAATATTCGAATGAGAGAAATCACTGTCTCGCTATCCGCACGGACATTCTGCAGGACGAGGACGGTGTCCGCTATGTGCAGAAGCTTCCGGAATTCCCGGAGGGAAAGCTCCATGTGGAGGCAATCTATCACTGGTATCAGGCATTTTCGAGAGAATTGGAAGGAACGAAGCTTTCCTATAATGTGTGCAGCCTGATTCCCGGTGGTGTAGAGCTGGAATACCTGACAGGGGAGACACTGGAGGAGCATCTCTTATCAGTGGAAAAGGAACAGGGTATCGGCTCTTGTGCGGAGGAGCTTCTGGAGTATCTTGAATTTGTAAAGTCTCTGCACAAAGGGGCGGTCTTTGAGATCACGGAAGGCTTCCGGGAGATTTTTGGTGAACCAGAGCTTCCAGAAGGGACGATCTGTGCACCTTTTTCCAATATTGATCTGGTCTGCGGGAATATACTTCTCACCGGAGAAATATGGACTGCCATTGACTATGAGTGGAGCTTTGATTTCCCGATTCCGGTAAACTTTATCCTCTACCGGATCATTTTTTACTTTACGGATCATGCGGATCGTGGCGAGGAGTTCAAGCCTTTTGATTTCTATGGAAAAATGGGAATTACAGAAGCAGAACGGCGAGCTTATGAAGCCATGGAAACTTCTTTTCAGAAATATGTCTGTCGGAGGCATACGCCCATCCGGGATCTTTATCAGGATATCAGCGCCGGTTCTCTTCGGGTGGCAGATCGTTTCCCTCAGGAGATGCTGCAGGTTTATTTTAATTGTGGAAATGGCTATACGGAAGAAAATTCCAGGCTTTTCCAGATGAAGCACAGAGACTGCTGGCAGCTGGAAGAAGAAATTCCGCTTCCGGAAGGAGTGAAAAGTCTCCGTCTGGATCCCGGTTACAGGGCCTGCATGACGGAGATCCGAAAGCTTTCTTTCGACAAACAGAGCGGGCAGGCGCCTGTGACCCTGGCAAAAGGAAGTTCCATGGGAAACTGGCTCTTTTTAGCGGAGGATGATCCGAACTTTTATGTGACAGAGATTCCCGAGGGAGCGAAGAAGCTTGAGGTGGACCTGGCTGTTTTCCCGTTTGATGAGGGCTCCAGAAAAGAACTTGGTATGCTGGCAGATGCTTATGTGAGCCGGAGCGAGGAACTGAGAAAGCTACGGGAGCAGCTTCGCGAGGCCGAGAATACGATCAGCGCGATGAAGCATACGAAAGTATGGAAAGCATATGAGAAATACAGAGGCTACAGAGAACAGCATCAGAAATAAGAAGAGCTAGAGGAGTATCGATGAGCATTCAAAAAGTAGTAGTGGACAGGGAAGAGTATCAGTGGGTTCCGGGAGGAAGCCTGACGGTGCAGGGCTGGAAGGCCGTTGAGGGAGAGAAAGCCGCGATTGAGGTTCTGGATGACAAAGGGGAGCCGGTGAAGACCGAGGTGACATTTTTTCTGCGGCCGGATGTGGTAAAACGTTATCCGGCTTATGCGGCGCAGGCTGACGAATTGGGTTTTCGTGTGAAGCTTGATGAACTTGAGAATTTCATAAAAGCCGGGAAAGGCATAAAAATCCTTCTGAAAGCCGGAAATGAAGAAAAAACTCTTCTGGAAAGAGATGCGGCAGAGCTTGAAAAAGGCTGGAAAGCAGCTTCCATCCAGTATTATGTGGACTTCTGCGGGCTGGAGGATCGAAGGATCATGATCAGGGGATGGATGCTTGATCTCACCGGAGAAAATGATCTTTCAGTTACCGACGAGAATGGGAATGAGGTTCCTGGCGTGCTGAATCGTTCCCTTCGTCCCGATGTGGCGGAAAATCTGGGCCTGGAAGGAAGGGTGCCGGAAAATACGGAAAGTGGTTTTGTTTTCTCCTGTCCAAGATCTGAGTTTCAGGGAAAAAAGTTGGTTTTTCATATGAAAAATACGCTTGTCGAGAAATGCCATGAGATCTCCATGAAAAAAATTGATTTCCAATATTCTAAGGCCGGAAGGCTGAAAAAAGCCATCGGCAGGGGAAAACTGGCAGAGAATAAAGAGATTCTGAAAAAACGCGGGATTACCGGTCTTTTGGATCATGTAAAGGACAACTATTTTACAGACGAAGAACAGTACCAGCGGTGGCTGAAGAAGAAAAGACCTTCTGCATGGGAACTTCACCGGCAGAGTAAAAGAACATTTGATTATGAACCGCTCATCAGTATCGTGATCCCTCTTTATAATACGCCGCAGGAGTATCTGCGGAAGCTTTTGCAGTCCATTACTGCACAGAGTTACGGAAAGTTTGAACTTTGTCTGGCGGACGGCAGCACGAAAAAAGGACCTGCCGCCTTTGTGAAGAAGTTTTACGGCAATGATCCGAGGATCCGGCTGAAGCATCTCAAGCTCAATGCAGGGATTTCCGAGAATACGAATGAAGCGATCCGTATGGCTACCGGTGAGTTCTTGATGTTTGCAGATCACGATGATTTTCTGGAGCCGGATGCCCTCTACGAGATGGTCAGGGCACTGAACGAAAACAGGGAGCTGGATCTTATTTATACGGATGAAGATCTCTGTGATGAAAAGGGAGAGTGCTTCTTTGCTCCACGGATGAAGCCGGATTTCAATCCGGATTTCTTACGGAGCATCAACTATATCTGCCATCTGGTCCTGGTACGGAAAAGTCTGGCGGAGGAAGTCGGACTTCTTCGGAAGCAGTGTGACGGAGCCCAGGATTATGATTTCCTGCTCCGCTGCATCGAAAAGACCGATCGGGTGTATCATATCCCGAAGGTGCTTTATCATTGGAGAGTTTCAGAAACCTCCACGGCGGGCAATCAGGACAGCAAAACGTATGCCATTGATGCCGGAAAACTGGCACTTACCGAGCACTATGCGAGACTTGGTTATGAAGCAGAGGTGGAGTATACGGGGATCTTTATCATGTATCGCATGCGTCTGAAACTGAAAAGCCAGCCGCTGGTGACGATCCTGATCCCGAACAAAGATCAGGCGGAAACCCTGGCGAACTGTCTGTCTTCCATTTATGAAAAGACAGATTATCCGTATTTTGAAATCCTTGTGGTGGAAAACAACAGTGAGAAAGAGGAAACCTTTGCTTATTATGAAAAAATGAAGCAGGAGCATGAGAACTTCCATGTGGTAACCTATCAGGGAGGGTTCAATTATTCTGCGATCAATAATTTTGGTGTCCGCCATGCAAAAGGGGAGTATCTTCTGTTTCTCAATAACGATACGGAAGTCATTAGCCCCTTCTGGATCCGGGAAATGCTGGGCTTTTGTCAGCGTGAGGACACGGCAGCAGTAGGAGCGAAGCTTTTTTATCCGGATGGGCTGGTGCAGCACTGCGGCGTGGTGGTTGGCATTGCCAATTATGCCGGTCATGTACAGAACTTTAAAACCAGACGGGACAACGGCTATTTTGGCAGACTTCGTGCGGTGCAGGACATCAGCGCAGTGACGGCGGCCTGCATGCTGGTGAAACGTTCGGTCTTTGAAGAGATTGGCGGTTTTGATGAGAGCTTTGAGGTAGCCTTTAACGATGTGGACCTCTGCCTCCGGATACGGGAAACCGGAAAACTTATCGTGCAGGATCCGAATGTGGAGCTGTATCATTATGAATCCAAATCCAGAGGCTATGAGAATACGCCGGAGAAGCTGGCCAGATTCAAAGGAGAAGTCATCCGTTTCCGGAAGCGCTGGAAAGCTTTTCTGGAAAAGGGAGATCCCTATTACAGTCCGAATCTGACGCTGATGAATGGAGAATGTACGCTGAGAAAGGAACATGAGATCCCGGAGGAATGGGAAAAACTGTTCCCTGACGGAGAGGAGGTTTGAAGATGCTGGCACAGGTACTTGGAGCGGAACGGGAACGCTTTCTGCTCGGAGCAAAAAATACCTATATCCTGGAAGGAAACTGGCCTTCCGGAGCGGCTTCGGAAGTCTGTCTGGACAGGCACAGGATCCAGGCAGAGCTTATGAGCGGGGAAAAAGAAGAGGAACTGAGCCGTTCGGAAGAAGCAATCCGTCTTCTCGGTGAAAAAAAGATCCTTACGATCCAGCTGCCGGAAGGCTGGGAGAAAGCCCGACAGCTGACGGTTTATGCGGTGGAAAAAGACAGAAAAAACATCTGGTTCCGGATTTCCGTGCGGGAACTGAAGAAAAAACAGAAAAATCCTCAGTTTTATCTGGATGAGGAGGTCATCGATGCCAGGGCCGGAAGGATTCATATCAGTGGCTGGGCGGTGGATCAGGGACCGGTGAAGATCGCACTTGTTGACCGTGAAAAGAGAAAACTTCCCTGTCGCATCAGCAGGAATGCAAGACCGGATGTGGTGAGTATGTACGGGGAATGCGCCGTAGAAGCAAACTGTGGTTTTTCTCTGGATGCCACAGATCTTTGCGGGGATGCCGTTTATCTGGTATTCTCCGGAAAAAACGGAAAAAATGTCTATCCGGTCAGTCTGAAAGCACCGGTAATCCTGAAAAACAAAGTGGAAAAATATGCCAGAAAAGGACTCAGCTACTGGCGGGCTCACGGTACAGAGGCCTTTGTCTCGAAAACAGCCGGAAAATTGCGCTCCTTAAAGGAGCGTCCGATCGAGTACGGGAAATGGTTCCGTCTTCATGCAGCAGATAAAAAAGAGCTGGAGAGGGAACGAAAAACAGTTTTTGATTATCAGCCGCTGATCAGCATTGTGGTGCCGCTTTATAATACGCCGGAGCCTTTTTTGAAAGCTTTGATCGATTCCATCACGGTACAGACCTATGGAAAGTTTGAACTTTGCCTGGCAGATGGAAGCACGGACGAAAAGACGGCGGCTTTTGTGAAAAAACAGTATGGATCGGATAAAAGGATCCGTCTGAAACGGCTGACAGTGAATGGAGGGATTTCCGAGAATACCAATGAAGCCATTCGCATGGCTTCCGGAGAGTTTCTCTTGTTTTCGGATCATGATGATTTTCTGGAGCCGAATGCACTTTTTGAGATGGTGCAGGCACTGAACCAGGATCCGACGCTGGATCTGATCTATACCGATGAGGACCTTTCAGATGAAAACGGAGAACACTATTTTTCACCCAGGATGAAGCCGGATTTCAACCCTGATTTCTTAAGATGCATCAATTATATCTGCCATCTGACGATGGTGAGAAGAAGTCTGGCAGAGGAAGTGGGATTTCTTCGTAAAGAATGTGACGGAGCACAGGATTATGATTTTCTGCTTCGCTGTATCGAGAAGACCGACCGGGTTTACCATATTCCGAAGATCCTCTATCACTGGAGAGCTTCCGAAACATCTACAGCAGGTAATCAGGACAGCAAAACCTATGCCATAGAGGCAGGAAAAAAGGCACTTACAGAGCATTATGCCCGTCTGGGATATGAGGCAGAGGTGGAATACACCGGTATTTTTATCCTTTATAAAATGCGTCTGAAGGTCAAAGGAGAGCCGTTGGTGACAATTTTGATCCCGAATAAGGATCAGGCAGAAACGCTGGATACCTGTGTGAGATCCATCTACGAAAAAACGGATTATCCTCATTTTGAGATCCTCATTGTGGAGAACAACAGTGAGAAAGAGGAAACCTTTGCTTATTATGAAAAAATGGAAAAAGAACACGAAAATTTCCGGGTGGTACGCTATGAGGGCGGATTTAACTATTCTGCGATCAACAATTTCGGCGCCCGCCATGCAAAGGGCGACTATCTCCTGCTTCTGAACAATGATACCGAGGTGATCAGTCCTTTCTGGATCCGGGAAATGGTGGGCTTTTGCCAGAGAGAGGATACAGGCGCTGTGGGGGCGAAACTTTATTATCCGGACGGTCTGGTCCAGCACTGTGGGGTGGTGGTCGGAATCGCAAATTTTGCAGGTCATGTTCAGAATTTCCATACCCGGCAGGATGCAGGCTATTTCGGAAGGCTAAAGGCGGTACAGGACATCAGTGCGGTGACAGCAGCCTGCATGCTGGTGAAAAAATCTGTTTTTGATGCCATCGGCGGTTTCGATGAGTCCTTTGTGGTTTCTTTAAATGATGTGGATCTCTGTCTGAGGATCCGTGAAGCCGGCAAACTCATCGTGCAGGATCCGAATGTGGAGCTCTATCATTATGAATCAAAGTCCAGAGGTTATGAGAATACACCGGAAAAGAAGGAACGTTTTAAACAGGAGATCCTTCGTTTCCGAAGACGCTGGAAGTCTTTTCTGGATCAGGGAGATCCTTATTACAGTCCGAATCTGTCATTGATGAACGGCGAATGTCAGTTACGTAAAGAGAAGGAAGTTCCGGTGGAATGGAAAAAACTCTTTCCACACGGTGAGGAAGCAGAAAAATGAAAGTACAGGAATGGGAAGTAAAACGGGCCAGATTCAGCCTGAAAGATGAGCAGGTTTACATCCTTCAGGGGATTTTTCCGAGCGGCCGCAGCATAGAAGTTTTTCTGGATAAGGAAAAAATTTCTGCGGAAATGGAAAACTGGGAGTATAATGGAGCATTGGAAATGTCTGGGAACACGGAAATTTCCAAGGGGGAAAAGGTTACCGTGTTTCTGACGCTTCCGGAAAACTGGGAGAAGCATCATCATCTTTGTGTTTTTGCAAGAGCAGGAGAAGAAAGACTTCTCTGGTATGAAAGCTCTGTGAAACGCCTGAAGGAGGCCAGACAGAGACCTGCCATTTATCTGGAAGAAGAGCTTGCAGACAATAAAAAAGGAACTCTTTATCTTCGAGGCTGGGCAGCCGATACAGAGCTTCTGAAGATCGGGCTTTTTGATCAAAAAAAGAAGAAGCTTCCGTGTAAGCTCAGAAGGAACGCCAGACTGGATATACAGGCCGTATATTTTGAAACGGAGATTGAGAAAAACTGTGGTTTTACGATCGAAGCGGAAGGGGTTTCCGGGAGAGTCGCCTATCTGGTGGTAGTCGGCGCACAAGGGAAAAATGTGTATCCCGTGAATCTGGCTCCGGCCATGATCCTGAAACAAAAAATGGAAAAATATGTAAAACGCGGCATGGATTATTGGAAGCTCCACGGAATGCAGGCATTGACTGCCCGGGTGGCAAAGGAATTTTTCCCGGCGTCGGAAGAAGCAGCTGTGGATTATCCGGCATGGATCCAGAGGCATATCCCCGGACCGGGAGAACTGGAACGCCAGCGGAACACGGTGCTTCCTGCCATGCCGAAGTTCAGTCTGATCCTTCCGGTAAAAGATATGGGAGAACGGCAGCTAAAGCAGCTTCTCCGGAATCTGGAAAACCAGACCTACCGGAATTTTGAAGTCTGTCTGGCGGATGAAACGGAGAATCTGCGCCTTCATGAAGTGCTGCATACCTTTGAAAAAGAGGAAGAACGTCTTCATGTGACGGAGCAGCCGGAGCATACCGGGATCGCAGAAGGCGTTCAGGCAGAACTTTCCCTAGCGAAAGGAGAGTATCTGATCTTTTTGCGCCAGGAAGATCTTCCCACACCGGATGCTTTGTTTGTTTTTGCCAAGGCGGTCAATGAGCACCCGGAGGGCGTATTGTTTTATCCGGACAATGACCGGATGACACCGGACGGCAATCACTTTTTTGAGCCGGAATTGAAACCGGATTTTGATCCGGAGCTTCTGGAAAGCACCAATTATATGGGCCGTTTCTTTATGGTGAAACGTTCCTTCTTTGAAAAAGAGGGAAAAGTGGATACGGATTTTTCCGGAGCCTGTGATTATGATCTCCTTCTTCGGCTGACAGAAGCGGCGGAAGCGGAGAAAATCGTGCATATTCCACGGATCCTTTGTCATATACGGATGTCGGAGGGAGCTTTGATCGAAGCAGAGGAAGAATGGGAGAAGGGAAGACTGGCTTTGCAGGCGCATTATGAGCGTCTGGGCGAGAAAGCTCTGGTACAGAAAGGGGAACATCCGGGACTGTTCCGGACTCGTTTTGTACGGAAGGAAAGTCCGTTGATCTCGATCCTGATCCTTTCCCGTGGGAAAAAAGAAGCTTTGAAGCGTTGCATTGCATCTATCGACCGGAAATCCTCATATCAGAACTATGAATACCTGATCCTGACAGAGGAAGAGACACTGGAAACGGGGCTGACAGAAAAAACACTTCAGATGATCCACTGTGAGGAAGGTGAAAATACGGCAGCCTGCCGCAATCGTGCGGTTCAGCGTGCAGGTGGAGAATACCTTCTTTTTCTGGATGTGGATACCGAACTCATTGAGCCGGACAGTCTGGAAGAAATGCTGGGCTGCTGCATGAGAGAGAAAAACGGTATTGTGGGAGCAAGGCTTTATGACGGAGAAAAGCGGATCGCCCATGCCGGTGTGATCATCGGTATTCACCGCATTGCCGGAGATGCCTTTTCCGGTTTTCCAAAGACAGAAGAGGATGTTTACAGCCGGATCCTCTGCCGTCAAGGCTACAGTGCTGTAACCGGAAAATGTATGCTGGTAAAAAGGAGTATTTTTGAAGCTGTCGGTGGTTTTTCAGAAGAATTCGGAAGAGCCTTTGCTGATCTGGATTTTTGTCTCAGGACAGGAAAAAACGGAAAACGGGTTGTTTACGAGCCATATGCAGAGTTTTATCATTATGGGGACAGACAGGAAAAACAGAGGGAAGCCGAAGAAAAACTGGAAGAATTTCATCAGGCCATTGCACTTTTTGAAAAACGCTGGTCGGAGCTGATACGAAAGGGCGATCCTTTTTATAATCCGAATCTGACACTGGAGAAAGAAGATTTCTCCCTGAAAAGGAATTAAGGCAGAAAGGTAATTGGGATTTATGGAAAAAAAAGATCATGTACAGCAGATGAGGACCGTACTGATTCTGGAAGTGTTGCTGTTTTTCAGTGGATTTCTGGTCTATTGGGATTATGTTTTCGGTAATCATTTTCTGGCATTCGGAACCTTTGCGGATGTGGGCAGCGATACGGTGCAGCAGTATCTGATGCATTATCATTCCGTAGTCAATCATATACGGAATGGAAACGTGAGTTTCTGGGACTTTAACAATGGTTTTGGCATTAATGTATTTCAGATGAACCTGTTTGATCCGACGTTGATCCTGCTTTACCTCATCGGCCTTATCCGCGGAGCCAATCACATCTGGGGAGCACTGGTTTATGTGCAGATATTAAGAATTCTGCTGGCTGGCCTGGCTGGTTATCTTTTTCTTTCCGAATTTCAGTTTTCTGAGCGAAGTAAGCTTCTGGCAGCTTATATCTACGGACTTAACGGGTTTCTCATGGTATGGGGACAGCATTACCAGTTTGGTATCATCACCATCTATCTGCCGCTGCTGCTGCTGTTTGCAGAACGGACCTTCCGGAAAAAGAGATACCGGAGCCTGCTGCCGCTGATCGTTTTTCTGACAGTGATCGACAGTACATACCTTGCTTACATGAGTTGTCTGACGACGGGCGTTTATCTTATTTTCCGGGTGCTTCTGGTGACGGAACTTCCGGTAAAGGAACGGCTGAACCGCTTTCTGAGAGTGTGTCTCGGGATGTTCCTTGGCGTTCTTATGGGGCTTTGTGTGCTGCTTCCGTCTGCTTATGTGATCTTTGGTGTGACATCCCGTATGGAAAGTGACAGTACGCTGGTGCAGCGTCTTTTAGAGGGATTCCGGCCGATGCAGGAAGACAGTTATCTGACCTTGCTCTATCGCTTTTTCTCCGCCAATCTGCTGAACAAGAACGGAGATTATAAGGGCTACAGCAATTATTATGAGGATCCTTCGGTATTTGCGTCGATTTTCCTGGTGATCTTTGGCGTGCAGTATCTCTGTGTGCTATGGAGAAGCCGGATGAGCCACTACAAAAAGTGTGTTTTTTACGGAGCAGCAGTTCTGATCGCTTTTTGTCTGCTCTTTCCACTGGCTGGTATCATCTTTAACGGCTGCAGCGGATATATGAGCCGTTTTACCTTTGTTTTCCTGCCGTTCGTTGCTTTGCTCATTGCCTGGATGACCGATTTTATTCTGGCAGGAGAGAAGCTCTGTATTCCGGCGTTGATCGCTACGGGAGCTCTGAGTGTCTGTATTTACATAAGCGGCTGGAAGCTGACCAGTCAGCCGCCGCAGAAGCAGCTGATCCTTGGGATGCTGGCCGTGAGCGTGCTGGCAATGGCTGTCCTTCTGGCCGGGCAGTGGCTGAAAGATCCGAAATACCAGAAGGGCTTTTGTACAGTCTTGCTTCTTCTGGCAGTGGCCGATATGTGTATGGAAGGAAAAGGAACCGTCACCGACCGCGGAGCTGTGGAGAAGAACGATACCACCTGCCTGTTGGATCTTTACAACGAGGATGTTAAAAATGCCCTTGCCTGGCTGAAGGAAACAGACACCGGCTTTTACCGGGTGGAAAAAACATATCTGGAAGGAATTGCTTCCATGACTTCGCTTGCACAGGATTACAGCAGCATCAGTACCTACAATTCCATGCAGAACGGTAATGTGAAGAACTTTGTTTTCAGCAGTGCACCGGATCTTCTTTTTGACGGGTTGAATTACTACTGCTACAGTGAACATCCGGGGGATGGAAGACTTCCGGCTTTTCTGGGAGTCCGGTATCTTCTTTCCAAAGAAGGCGATCCGGTACCGGATACGTATGTGTTTGTCCGCTCTTTCGGTATAATCTCTGTCTATCAGGCAAAAGAGTACGCCGGTATCGTAAGCTTCTACAATGCCAGCCGGGCCATGACAAATGAAGACTTTAAGACAAAGTGCAAGAGCCGTGGAAATCAGAAGAGTCTGAATCAGGTGTTGCTTGCAAGGCTTGGTATCGAAGAAAGGCAGGAAGAGATAGCTGCTTATCAGGCTGAGGCTGAGGCGAAAGGCTCCACCGATCCGGTAAAAAAGACAGCGGAAGACAACTATGCAGGAGACCGGGGAACCTTTACCCTGGAAAAAGCAGGGAACGATTCCCATCTGACCGGAACAGCAGAGGTGCCTTCTGACGGTTATCTTCTCATCACCGTTCCCTATGAGGGCGGCTGGAAACTGACACTGGACGGAGAAAAGCAGGAAATTCTCAAAGCGGATCTTGGATTTATGGGGGTTCGTGTCCGTGCAGGAAGCCATACCTTTTCCCTGGATTACCATCCGCCGCTTCTGAAGGAAGGCTGCATTCTCAGCCTGATCGGCTGGCTGATCTATTTATCATATCTGGCAGCAGGAGCACGAAACAGCAGAAAAAACAAAAGAGGAGTGAACATATCATGATCGATTTTAATATCCCACCGTTTACCGGAAAAGAACTGGAGTATATGCAGCAGGCGATAAAAAATAAAAAAATCTGCGGAGACGGCGCGTTTACCAAGAAATGCAGCCGTTGGATGGAAGAAAAATTTCAGGCAAACCATGTACTTCTGACGACGTCCTGTACCCATGCGTTGGAGATGGCTGCGGTATTGACCCAGGTGAAGCCGGGAGATGAGGTCATTCTTCCCTCCTACACCTTTGTTTCTACTGCGGATGCTTTTGTCCAGAGAGGAGCAACTCTGGTGTTTGTGGATATCCGTCCGGAAACCATGAACCTGGATGAGCGACTGATCGAGGACGCCATTACAGAGAAGACAAAAGTCATCGTTCCGGTGCATTATGCCGGAGTCGGCTGTGCCATGGATGAAATTATGGAGATCGCAGCACGCCATCATCTGATGGTGGTGGAGGATGCAGCCCAGGGTGTCTACGCATACTATAAAGGAAGAGCACTGGGCACGATCGGCGATTTCGGCTGCTATAGTTTCCATGAGACGAAAAACTACTCTATGGGAGAGGGCGGTGCACTGGTCTTCCAGAACAATGATTATTTGGAGAGAGCAGAGATCGTCCGGGAAAAAGGAACAGACCGCAGCAAATTCTTCCGTGGTCAGGTGGATAAATATCGTTGGATGGATTACGGTTCCTCGTATCTGCCCAGCGATCTGAATGCAGCATATCTCTGGGCACAGCTGGAAATGGCAGAAAAAATCCGGGAAGACCGTCTGGAAAGCTGGAACTATTACCATGAGGAGCTTCGTTCACTGGCAGATGCCGGTTATATCGAGCAGCCGTTTATCCCGGATTATGCGGAACACAATGCACATATGTACTATATCAAGACGAAGGATCTGGAGACTCGCGGAAGACTGATCGATTTTCTGGCGAAACGGGAGAT
This sequence comes from Blautia sp. OF03-15BH, assembly GCF_003463065.1. GTDB lineage: Bacteria > Bacillota > Clostridia > Lachnospirales > Lachnospiraceae > Limivivens. The sequence continues at coordinate 469,244 of NZ_QSCM01000001.1, read as the reverse complement.
CCATACAGTCTTCCACTATGTACCTCTTCATTCGGCACCTGCCGGACAGAAGTTTGGCCGTTTCCATGGAGAGGATAGGTACACGACGAAGGAGAGCGAACGTCTGCTGCGTCTGCCCATGTATTATCAGCTGAAAGAAGAAGATCAGGAACAGGTCGTAAAGGCCGTAAAGGAATTTTATGAGTAAAGCAGGACAGATTTTTAAACGACTGACACCTTATAATATCAAAAAAGGCGTCCGTTATCTGAAACATTACGGAGTGAAAGGTTTTTACGCCCGCCTTCTGGAGCGCTTTGAAGAGCGGGAAGTGGAATATCAGGAGTGGTATGAGAAAAATAAGCCTTCCGAAGAAGAGCTAGCCCGCCAGCGAAAGAAAAAGTGGAAAGATCCTGTGGTCATCAGCGTACTGGTGCCGGCTTACCGGACACCGGAGGTTTTTCTGAAGCAGATGATGGAATCGGTGCTGCTTCAGACCTATCCTTATCTGGAACTCTGCATTGCCGATGGAAGCGGAACGGATGATTCTGTGGAAAAGGTGGTGAAAGAGTATCAGAAAAAGGATCCCAGGGTCCGCTACAGGCGTCTGGAGAAAAACGAAGGCATTGCAGGAAATACCAATGCAGCGATCGAAATGGCCTCCGGAGAATATCTGGCACTGTTTGACCATGATGATCTTCTTTCTCCCAATGCGCTTTTTGAGGTGGCTTCTGCCATTGAAAAAGAAAAAGCCGATGTGATTTATACGGATGAAGACAAGGTGACTTCCGATCTGAAAGAGCATTTTCAGCCGCATTTCAAGCCGGATTTCAATCCGGATCTTCTTTGTGCAAACAATTATATCTGTCATCTTTTTGTAGTGAAAAGAAGCCTTGCGCTGAAGCTGGGCGGTCAGGATCCGGCTTATGACGGAGCACAGGACTATGATTTCATTTTCCGTTGTACGGAAAATGCGGAAAAAATCGTCCATGTTGCTAAAATTCTTTATCACTGGAGAGTACATCAGGCTTCTACAGCGGACAATCCTTCCAGTAAGTTGTATGCGTTTGATGCGGGAAAAAGGGCCATCGAGGCTCACCTTGCAAGAATCGGAGCAAAAGCGGAGGTCAGCCATACAAAGGATCTTGGCTTTTACCGGGTGAAATATCAGGTCCAGGGAAATCCACTGGTGTCCATCGTGATCCCGAATAAGGATGAAAAAGAAACCTTGAAAAAATGCCTGGAATCGATCTGGCAGAAGACCTCCTATTCCAACTATGAGATCATTCTGGTGGAAAACAACAGTACGACGCAGGAAATCCGGGACTACTATAAAGAACTGGATGGCAAGGAACGGGTACGGGTTGTATACTGGGACAAAGAGTTTAATTATTCTGCGATCAATAATTTTGGCATTTCCTATGCAAAAGGCGAGTATATCCTCTGTCTGAACAATGATATTACGGTGATCTCTCCGGACTGGCTGGAAGAACTTCTGGCAAACTGCCAGCGGCCGGAGGTGGGGATCGTGGGAGCTAGGCTTTATTATCCGGACAATACGATCCAACACGCAGGCATTGTTCTCGGCATGGGCGGCTGTGCGGGAAGTCTTTTTGTTGGTCTGGCGAGAAGCAGAGGCGGTTATCTTCACAAGGCAGCACTCCAGCAGGATCTGAGTGCAGTGACGGCAGCCTGCTTTATGGTAAAAAAAGAAGTCTTTGAGAAAGTAGGAGGCTTTGAGGAAAAACTGGCGGTAGCCTTCAATGATGTGGATTTCTGCCTGAAGGTCCGCCATGCCGGTTATCTTGTGGTTTATGATCCTTATGCAGAGCTTTATCACCATGAATCCAAGACCAGAGGCTATGAAAATACGGAAGCCAAAAAGCGCCGTTTCCAGGAGGAGATTGAGTATATGCGCTGCCATTGGATGCCGGATATTTTAAGAGATCCCTACTATAATGAGAATCTGTCTCTGAAGGCCAGTGATTATTCCCTTCGGAGCTGACAGCAGAATGGAGAGAAGCATGAAGAAACAAGTATCTGTCATTATTCCAAATTTCAACGGGAGAGATTATCTGAAGGACTGCCTTGCTTCCCTGAATCAGCAGCATTTCCGGGATTTTGAAGTGATCCTGGTGGATAATGCCTCTACAGATGACAGCCTGTCGCTGGCAAAAGAACTCTGTCCGGCGATCAAAGAAATCCTTCTTTCTGAAAATTTCGGCTTTTGCCGGGCTGTGAATGAGGGGATCAAAGCCTCGCGTGCTCCGTTTGTGCTTCTTCTGAACAATGATACCGTGGTGGATCCGGATTTTGTGGGAACTCTTTATGAGGCGATCAAAGGAAAAGAAAAAGTGTTTTCCTGCGCATCCCAGATGAGAAAAATGACAGATCCGTCCCGGATGGATGACGGAGGCGATTTTTACTGTGCGCTTGGCTGGGCCTTTGCCAGAGGAAAAGACAAGCCCTATGAGAAATACACAAAGCCGGGAGCAATCTTCTTCTCCTGCGCCGGAGCTGCGATCTACAGAAGAGAAGTCTTTGAAAAGATCGGATATTTTGATGAGATCCATTTTGCCTATCTGGAGGATCTGGATGTTGGCTACCGGGCAAGGATCTTCGGCTATGAGAACCGCTATGAGCCGAAAGCCATTGTATATCATATGGGAAGCGGAACGACCGGTTCCCGCTACAATGAGTTCAAGGTACGTTATTCTGCCAGGAATAATCTTTATGTGGTTTATAAAAATATGCCTGTTTTTCAGCTGCTGCTGAATCTTCCGTTTCTTCTGGCGGGCGGTATCATTAAATATTTCTTTTTCCGGAAACGAGAGATGGGCGGTGAGTACTTCCGTGGCCTGAGAGAAGCGTTTCCTTTGATGAAACCGGAAAAAAAAGTACGGTTCCGACCTGAAAATTTTCCTCACTATGTACGGATTCAGATGGAACTCTGGGGGAATATTATAAGAAGAGCCATGGAGTTTCGATGAAATATAGGTTGCCCTTTGCGGTATTTTAGTGTATTATAACAGAAAAACGGATGCCTGTGAATTGCTCCGCGGCAAAGCAGCCTATCACAATTCTGGCATCATCATAAAATGGTAACTGTTCAGGACGTTCAGCCCAACAGGCCACAGACACGCGCATTGCATGCGCTATCGCTGCGTTCGCAGCTTCTGTCTGAGGCTAATGGGTCTACATTGCCATTTCGGTCCGCGCTAAACGAGTCCCACTGGGACTCAGCGCCGTTCCGCCCATTCCAAAATGAAAATTCATTCTATTGCAAACGAGTTTGCATAGTCTGATTTTTCATTTTGCTGATGTTCTGAACTGTTACAATAAAATGTAGAAATATACGGGAGGAACGGGAATGATAAAAGATAACGAGCGGTTTTTTTACCGTATCCACGTTGTCATTGATGCGTTTGTGATCGCATTATCTTATCTCTTCGCGTGTTTCCTGCAGCTGGGTTTTTTCATTCAAAAAGACATCGGACGTCTGACCACAGAGGAATACCTTCTGCCGCTGCTTTTCGTGGTACCGGGGCTTCTTCTGCTTTATTATGCATTTAATCTGTATACGTCAAAGCGGATCCAGGGACGGCGTCTGGAGATCGGAAACATTGTAAAAGCCAATTCCCTGATGCTTCTGATCTTCCTTTCTGTTCTGATGCTGAGCCACATGGACGATTTCTCACGTCAGCTGGTTTTCCTGTTTTACGGGATCGACACCGTGCTGGAGGTGATCGTTCGTTTTCTGATCCGTTATGTACTGGTCAGGATGCGGAAAAACGGCATGAACCTGAAAAGGATCCTGCTGGTGGGATACAGCCGGGCGGCAGAGGAATACATCGACCGGATCAATTCCAATCCCCAGTGGGGGTATGTGGTCCGGGGAATCCTGGATGATAGTATTGAACGGGGAACGATGTACAAAGGAGTGAAGGTCATCGGCAGGATCGATAATCTGCTGGTGATCCTGCCGCAGAATCATCTGGATGAGATCGCCATTACCCTTGGTCTGAACGAGTATTACAAGCTGGAACGGATCGTGGGACTTTGTGAAAAATCAGGAGTCCACACAAAATTCATTCCGGATTATAACAATATCATTCCGACCAAGCCTTATACAGAAGATCTTCTGGGACTTCCGGTCATCAACATCCGCCATGTGCCTTTAAGCAACACCTTCAATATGATGGTAAAGCGTTGTATGGATGTCTGCGGTTCCCTGGCGGCGATCGTAGTCTTTTCGCCGGTGATGCTTCTGATGGTACTGCTCATCAAGCTGACCTCACCGGGACCGCTGATCTTCAAACAGGAGAGAGTCGGCCTTCATAACCGGCCATTCCAGATGTATAAGTTCCGTTCCATGGAAGTACAGAAAGAACGGGATGAACAGAAATGCTGGACAGTGAAAAATGACCCAAGAGTGACAGGAATCGGAAAATTTATGCGAAAAACCAGCATTGACGAGCTTCCTCAGCTTTTTAATGTGCTGAAAGGAGATATGAGTCTTGTTGGACCGAGGCCGGAAAGACCTCAGTTTGTGGAAAAGTTCCGGGAAGAGATTCCGCGGTATATGGTGAAACACCAGGTTCGTCCGGGCATGACCGGATGGGCACAGATCAATGGTTACAGGGGAGATACTTCGATCCGGAAGAGGATCGAGTATGATCTTTATTATATTGAAAACTGGACAGTTGGACTGGATCTTAAAATCCTGTTTCTGACCTGTTTTAAAGGCTTTATCAATAAAAACGCGTATTGAAAACATCCATCGAAAAGGGGATATTATGTCAGAGAGAAGAAATCAAAGAGAAACAACAGAAAACGGCCAGAATTATACACCGGCAAATCAGGAAGGAAACGGAGCTTATCACCAGCAGGGAGCACCAAACGGTCAGAACTATGGTCCTTATGGTCATCCGCAGCAGGGAAATCCCTACGCAGGTCAGAATGGTTATCAGCAGGGACCGTATAGCCAGAACCGTCAGAATGCTTATGGCGCCGATCCGAATCAGAACCGTCAGGGCAGACCACAGGGCGGACCTCAGGGGGATCCGAGGTATGGACAGAACCGTGGTCAGGCAGGAGCGGGGTATGGACAGCCGCGCCAACAGGGAGCTTATCGCGGTCAGGGCGGACCGAATCCTTATTATCAGAACCGTCAGGGGGCTCCTTATCCCGGACAGATGCCTCCGAAGAAAAAGAAAAAGGGTCACAGAAAGCTGTTTTTTGTACTGGAAGTACTGGTACTGGTAATCCTTGCAGGAGGTCTCTATGTCTTCTCCAAACTGAATAAAATGCAGCAGGTAAATATCAAACCCGGTGATGTGATCGTCAACAAAGAAGTACAGGAAAAAGAGCCGGAAGTAGCAAACAGTTATACGAACATTGCACTTTATGGTGTGGACTCCCGTGAAGGACAGCTCACCATCGATGCGCATAGTGATGCGCTCATGGTGGCAAGCATCAATGACAAGACAAAAGATATCAAACTGTTGTCTGTTTACCGTGATACGTATCTGGATAATACCAACGGTGAATACCGGAAGGCTACGGAGTGTTATTTCTTTGGCGGTCCCACACGTTCCATCAGCATGCTGAACAAGAATCTGGACCTGGATATCCAGGATTACGTAACCGTAGACTTTAACGTAGTGGCAGATGTGGTGGATGCCATCGGCGGTCTCGAGATTGATGTACAGCCGGAGGAGATCCAGTGGATCAATGGTTATCAGACGGAAGGATCCCAGGTGACCGGAAAGGAGATCGTAGAAGTGACACAGTCCGGTCCGCAGACCCTGAATGGACTGCAGACGCTTTCCTACTGCCGTATCCGTTTCACGACAGGTGATGACTATAAGAGAACGGAGCGTCAGAGAGATGTGCTGAACAGGATCCTGGAGAAGGTGAAGACTATGCCGGTGACCACGCTTGTCGGCATTGTCAATGACATGTTCGATCACATCAGTACCTCACTGACGTTGACGGAGATCATAGATCTTGCAAAGGATGTGGCTTCTTATAATCTGGTTGATACGACCGGCTTCCCCTTCAACAGCACACCGATGACGCTTCCTACAGGAGGCGACTGTGTGGTTCCGGTCAATCTGGCAAACAATGTTCTGCAGCTTCATCAGTGGATGTACGGAAGTGACAGCTATGAGAGTGTTTCCAGTACCGTGCAGGAGATCAGCGACCGTATCATCAACGAAACAGGGGCGCAATAATGACAGAACAGAAGAAAATTGATGTTGTGATCCCGGCTTACAAGCCGGGAGAAAAATTTCAAAAACTCATAAAAATGCTTCAGAAGCAGACATATCCGGTTCATGAGATCCTGATCATGAATACAGAGAAAGCATATTTTCCGGAGGCCTCCGTTGCGGGGCTTCCGAACGTGCGTGTGGAGCATGTGACCCGGGAGGAGTTCGACCACGGCGGCACCAGAGACAAGGCTGCCAGACTTCTTTCCGGGGATTTTTTTCTTTTTATGACGCAGGATGCGGTGCCGGCAGATGAATATCTGGTGGAAAATCTGGCAGCAGCTTTTGAATCTCCGGATATCGATGCAGCTTATGCAAGGCAGCTTCCGGCAGCGGACTGTGCGTTGATTGAGCGTTATACCAGAAGCTTCAACTATCCGGATACGCCGTCAGTGAAGACAAAGGCAGATCTTCCAAAGTATGGGATCAAGACCTTTTTCTGTTCCAATGTCTGTGCCATGTACCGGGCATCCACATATCAGAAGCTTGGAGGATTTGAGAAAAAGACTATTTTTAATGAAGACATGATTTTTGCTGGAAAGATCATCCTGAACGGCGGCAGCATCGCTTATGTGCCAGCCGCCAGGGTCATCCATTCTCATAATTATGGAAATCTGGAGCAGCTTCGCCGGAACTTTGATCTGGCAGTTTCCCAGGCAGAGCATCCGGAGATTTTTGCATTGGCAAGCTCTGAGAGTGAAGGTATGAAACTGGTAAAACAGACGGCAGAGTATCTGGTGAAAAGTGGTCATCCCTGGCTGCTTCCTGAACTGGTAGTCAAAAGCGGTTTTAAATTTATCGGCTACCGGCTCGGGAAAGAATACCGGAAGCTGCCGGAAAGCCTGGTAAAAAGACTTTCCATGAACAAGAGCTACTGGGAAAAATGAACACAGAAGCGACAAGGGTTTTTCAAAGTTTCTTAAAACACTTATCACAGAATAAACACAATTCCTTGGTACACTCTAGTCATAGCAAAAAAGAAAAGCTATAAAAGATCAAAACAATAACAAAGATTGATATAAAGGAAAACAGAGGAGGAATTGACCATGTCAGAAGAATTCAGAAACAACCAGGATGAGAACCTTGAGGAGAACGGTTCTGTATACCATTACAATTATATCAACAGTGAAAGCAGCAATTTTGGAAAGAGCCCGAAGCATGACAAGGATCTGAGAAAAATGATGAAACGTGCAGCTGCCATTGCACTTGCAGTTGCTCTGGTAGGCGGCTCTTTCGGAGCAGGCAGCTATGTAAGCACTCATTACGGTGCAGTAGCCCAGGCATCTGAGACGGAAAGCGAGAGCGAGACCGAAGGAACAGAGGCTTCCACCGTGGCAACCGCCAGTGCAGCAGATGGAACGACCTACAGTGTACAGGAGATCGTGGCAAATGCCATGCCGTCCATGGTAGCTATTACAAATAAAGGCGTTCAGGAGGTACAGAGCTACTTCTACGGACAGACCTATCAGCAGGAAACCGAGAGCACAGGTTCCGGTGTGATCATCGGCCAGACGGATGATGAACTTCTCATTGCAACGAATAATCACGTAGTATCCGGAGCACAGACCTTGTCTGTCTGCTTTTCCGTTGATGCGGAGGATAGTGATGACCTGGTGGTATCTGCTGATGTAAAGGGTACCGATCCGAACCATGATCTGGCAATCGTTACCGTAAAAATGTCTGATATTTCGGATGATGTAAAGAGTAAGATCAAAGTGATGGAGGTCGGAAGCTCGGATGACCTGGCTCTTGGTGAGCAGGTAGTTGCCATCGGTAATGCGCTTGGCTATGGTCAGTCTGTTACGACCGGTATCGTCAGCGCTCTGGACCGTGAGGTTACTGTTGAGACAGATGACGGAAATACCGTTACCAATAATATGATCCAGACGGATGCTTCGATCAACCCGGGCAACAGCGGCGGCGCACTTCTGAATATGAAGGGTCAGCTGATTGGTATCAACTCTGTAAAAGCATCTGCTACCGGCGTGGAAGGTATGGGTTATGCCATTCCGATCGATACGGCAATGCCGATCTTCGAAGAACTGAAAGAGATCCAGAGCAGAGATATTGTGGATGAAGACAAACGTGGTTTCATGGGTATCAAACCGGTGGACATCACCAGCGAAGCAAAACAGATCTATAACATGCCATCCGGTGCTTTCGTATATGAAGTGACCAATGATTCTGCTGCTGAGAAAGCAGGCTTAAAGAAAGGCGACATCATCACAAAGATGGATGGTGTGATCATTTCTTCTGCTGAGGATCTGTATGAGCGTATGCAGTATTATGCAGCAGGTGATGAGATGAAGCTGACAGTCGAAAGAGCTGAGGGCGGCGAGTATAAAGAGCAGGAGTTTACACTGACTCTTGACGAAAAACCGGAATCCGCAAAGACTTCCACCAGTGGACAGGATATGCAGGGAAATAACGGTCAGAACGGAAATGGTCAGAATGACAATGATCAGAATGGTGATGACAGCGAGGGTGAAAGCGGAGACGATTCCATGCAGGATCCCTTCAGCCAGATCTTCCCGGAATATTTCAGAAGATAATCCGGCAAACGAAAGAAAATAGAAGCAAAAAGAGACGGGGATGCAAAAATCCCTGCCTCTTTTTTGCATGTTTACAAAATCTTCACTTGTGTGTTGACGGATTCTGGGATATAATTAGAACATATGCAGATTTTTGCAGTCGTCTGTGACAGGACGGCTGTCATAAATGAAGGAGAAATGAATGTCAGACGATAAAGAAATTTTAGTTGACGATAGAGAAAAGAACGAAAGCACAGAGAATCAGGATCAGGATATCCATGAGGATGTGTGCTTTATTTGTCACCGGCCTGAGAGTAAGGCCGGAAAGATGGTACATCTTCCGCAGAATATCTGTGTCTGCTCCGACTGTATGCAGAAGGCTTTTGATACCATGAACAATGGGGCCTTTCCTTATGGGGATATGATGATGAATATCCGACCGGAGGATCTGAAAAACCTGACGTCCAATATGCCGAATATCAGTATGATCAATCTTTCCGATCTGATGAACCAGCAGATTCCGGAACGTCAGAAGATCAAGAAGAAAAAGAAAGAAGAGGCACCGAAGAAAGCGTTCGATATCCGGTCTATACCGGCACCGCATAAGATCAAAGCTCAGCTGGACGATTATATCATCGGACAGGAATATGCCAAAAAGGTTATTTCCGTAGCTGTCTATAACCATTATAAACGGGTGGAGACAGATACCATGGACGAGATCGAGATCGAAAAATCCAACATGCTCATGATCGGTCCGACCGGATCCGGCAAGACGTATCTGGTAAAGACACTTGCCCGTCTTCTGGATGTGCCACTGGCAATCGCGGATGCCACCTCTCTTACGGAGGCGGGGTATATCGGTGATGATATCGAGAGTGTACTTTCCAAGCTTCTCGCTGCAGCGGATAACGATGTGGAGAAAGCGGAGAAAGGCATTGTATTTATCGACGAGATTGATAAGATCGCAAAGAAGAAAAACACCAGTCAGAGAGATGTCAGCGGCGAATCCGTACAGCAGGGTCTGCTGAAGCTTCTGGAGGGCAGTGAAGTGGAAGTCCCGGTAGGAGCAAACAGTAAAAACGCCATGGTACCTCTGACAACTATGAATACAAAGAACATCCTTTTTATCTGCGGAGGTGCATTTCCAGGCCTTGAGGATATCATTAAGGAACGGCTGAATAAGCAGGCTTCTATTGGTTTCCAGGCAGATCTGAAGGATAAATACGATGCGGATCCGAATCTTCTGGAGAAGGTGACTCTGGAGGATATCCGGAATTTCGGCATGATACCGGAATTTATCGGAAGACTTCCAATCGTATTTACCCTTCGGGGACTTGATGAGGATATGCTGGTCAAGATCCTGAAGGAGCCGAAAAATGCCATCCTGAAGCAATATCAGAAACTTCTGGCGCTGGATGAGGTACAGCTTGAATTTGATGAGGAGGCGCTCCATACGATCGCGAAGAAAGCGATGGAGAAAAAGACGGGAGCCCGGGCACTGCGTGCTATCATCGAGGATTTCATGCTGGACATCATGTATGAGATACCAAAGGATGACAATATCGGCGAAGTAACCATTACCAGCGATTACATCGAGCATAAAGGCGGCCCGATGATTACCATGCGGGGGATTCCGGCTCTGGAGAGCAGGAACTGACAGAACTTTCGTCTGCGCGGAAAAAGCTGCCATATAAGTACAAAAGAGCAGAAAAACCGGACTTCTTCCGGAATTATGCGCGAAAGTTGACAGAAAACACCCAAGATGGTATGTTATCAACGAGATTATGGTGAGGAGAATAATTATGGATGAAATGCAGCAGGAACAGTTTACTAAGGCTCTGACCGGATTGGTAGAACTGGCAAAGACCAAGAAAAATGTCCTGGAGTACAATGAGATCAATGATGCATTCCGGGGCTTTGACCTGACAGAAGATAAAATGGATCTGATCCTGGAGTACCTGGAGAAGGCCAATATTGATGTGGTAAATTCCAGTATTGAAGAAACTGGAAAAGAAGATGATCTGCTTCTTGGCGACGAGGATGATATCATTCTCAGCGAAGAGGATGAGGTGGAAATCATCGATGATGTGGACGTACTGGAAGGTGTCAGCACCGAGGATCCTGTCCGCATGTATTTAAAGGAGATCGGTAATGTACCGCTTCTGAGCACCGAAGAAGAGATCGAGCTGGCGAAAAAAGTGGAAGAAGGAGACGAGGCAGCGAAGAAAAAGCTGACGGAAGCAAACCTTCGACTGGTCGTCAGCATTGCAAAGAAATACGTGGGCCGCGGCATGCCGTTTCTGGATCTGATCCAGGAAGGAAATATGGGATTGATGAAGGCCGTGGATAAGTTCGATTATTCCAAGGGCTATAAATTCAGTACCTATGCGACCTGGTGGATCCGTCAGGCAATCACCAGAGGAATCGCGGATACCGGAAGAACCATCCGTGTGCCGGTACATATGGTAGAGACCATCAACAAAACTCTTCGTATGACCAGAACACTTTTGCAGGAGCTGGGACGTGAACCAACCCCGGAAGAGGTGGCAGAACGTCTGAATGTTCCAGTGAGCCGTGTAAGAGAAGTACTGAAGATTTCCCGTGATCCGGTATCTCTGGATACACCGATCGGTGAAGAGGATGACAGCCATTTAGGTGATTTCATTGAGGATGATTCCGCACTGTCTCCGGCTGACTCCGCCGCATTCTCCATGCTGCGTGAGGAACTGAATACCGCTCTGGAATCTCTGACAGACAGAGAACGTCAGGTGGTGGAACTCCGTTTCGGCTTAAGAGATGGAAGAGCCCGTACACTGGAAGAGGTTGGCCGGGAGTTTAACGTTACCCGTGAGCGTATTCGTCAGATCGAGGCGAAGGCACTCCGGAAGCTGAGACATCCTTCCAGAAGTAAGAGACTGAAAGATTTTCTGATCTGACAGGTGTTGCTCAGATCGTAAATAAAAAACAGGCGTGGCAATTTGCCATAGCCTGTTTTTTTCTTAAAGACTGTAGATCAGAATGCCTGCAATGATCAGCAGGTTTCCGATGAGTTTCCTTTTTGAAATCTTCTCGTGCAGAATGAAGACAGAGAGAAGAAAAACAAAAACATAAGCCAGAGTATCAATAATGGAACCATATTTCATATCGACTCTGGTATAGGCGTAAGTGTTGGAAAGCAGTACACCAAAAAAGATAGCGTAGGCCAGAATCACCCGCCAGTTCAGATATTCCGCCAGGAAATTTTTGTGCTCCCGGTTGGCACTCTCTTTTAAGAGAAGCTGGGAAACAGCAGTGAGAAAGGCTCCCGCTGCCATGATCAGGATAAAAGGATTATTCATCGCCGGACACCACCATTACTCCGAGAAATACCACCAGCATGCCGATGATATTGTTGATTGACAGGGACTCTTTAAAAATCAGCACAGCCCAGAGCTGTGACCAGATCAGGTAAACGCTTTTGTTAGCATAGGCAGTGGAAAGATCGAATTTTTTCATGACCATCTGCCATGCAATCGCGTAAATACCGCAGTTTAAAAGCATCAGAAACAAAAAAAGGTAAAGAAGCGGTGCCTGCAGTCCGTGCTGATTATACTGGATCGATGCAGCCTTGGAGAAAACTCCTGTCAAAGAAAACAGGAGAACATTCAGATGAAGCTGCAGATATTTTTTCCATCGGTTCATGAGAGATTCCTTTCTGAAGTTTCCTTCTCCCAAAGGCGGGAAAGGGATGTTCCGTTGATTTCAATGGCATCCTGGATAGAAGTGATCAAAGTATCCAGTTCTGCTTCTCTGGAAGCAGCAAGGATCACTTGTCCGATGCGGTCGGTACCGTTTTTGACTTTTTCAACGGAATCTCCAACTCCGTAATCGAGAGAGAAGGAAATCCCTTCATTTCGGAGATTGTGAAGCCGCTCTTCATCCATCGCAGTAATGATGCCATCTACCGGGGAAAAGAGAAGCTTTGCCATACAGGGCGTAGTATGTTCGTAAGAAAAATCGGGCTTTTCACTCAGGGCGGCTTCCAGCATTTTCCGGTAATAATCAAAGCCACAGTACATGGAAATGAGTTCCGGGATACAGGTGGCACCGCAGCGCCCTCCGATCTCCAGAATATACGGAACACCATCAGAAATCATAACATCCGCATTGAACGCACAGTTATCCAGCCCGGTAGCCCGGATCGCTTCTGTAATAGCCTCAGTAATGGCTGTCAGAAGAACTGTGTCTGCTTCATAAGGAAAAGCATGACCGCCCGGCAGGGTCGTATGACCGGCAGTGACCACGAATTTTTTATGAGGAAGGAGAAGCTTTACTTCGCCGTCCAAGACAAAACCATCTACACCGATCTCCTCTCCGGCTACATATTTTTCAGCCAGAATATAAGGAAGATGAGTGACGGAACAGGCAGCTTCATAAGCTTCCTTTACTTCTTCCAGGGAATCTGCTCTTACAATGCCGCGGCTTCCGGAACTGTCTGTGGCCTTCAGCATAATGGAAGAAGCCTGTTCCTGAAAGAAAGCCCGGGCTTCCGCAAGAGAAGTGACACGGCAGAAGGGGATGCTTCCTGTTACGGATGCTTTTCGGAAAACTTCCCGCATAGTCAGTTTATCCGTTACATGTTCTGCGGCTGCCAGAGAGAGACCGGGAAGATGAAGAAGCTCAGCTGTACGTCCGAGCGTACGGATGGCAACATCTGTTCCGGTGGTGCAGATGCCCTGGATCTCTTTTTCGCAGGCTGCCTTTAAGATACCGGCTTCATCTCTGGTATCCAGATAAAGGCATTCGTCAGCGAGGGCAAAGCCCGGATAGGGGCCCGGGTAGCTGACGACCAGCGTGTAAAGCCCCATTTCTTTTGCTTTTAAAATAAGGGGAACCTGGTAGATACCGGCTCCCAGGATCATGATCTTTTTCATCAGGGTTCATCCTTTTTTTCCGTATTTCTGACCTCACGGACAATGTACTGAGGTGTATGGCTGATGCTCAGCATGATCTTTCCCATGTATTCGCCCAGAATTCCGAGCGCCAGCATGGAAAGGCCGAAGAAAAAGCACATGACACACATCAGGGAAGCCCAGCCGATCTGAGCTGAGGGGGCAATGATCTGGCGGATGATCACAGCCACGGCTCCTATAAAACCAGTGACAGAGAACAGGATTCCAAGATAGGAGGAAATCCGTAAAGGAATTGTGGAAAAGTTAAAATAAGCCAGCCACAGGCGCACCAGTTTACGGAAGGTATAATTGGAACTTCCATATTCACGCTTGAAATGCTCGATCGGAACGTCTGCAATATTGTGTGTCACACGGTAAAAAATAGCGTCCACATATGGATTGTAACTGGTATATTTGATGACCTCATTCCGCACCATGCGGGTAATGACCCAGTAGTTGCTGGATACGATAGTCTTGGGGCGTCCTAAAAGAACACGGGAGGTATAGGCATTGAACTTGCTGGTCAGATTTTTGATAAAAGAATTTTTCCGGTAAGGATACTGGCCGTAGACCACATCGTAGCCTTCCTTCATCTTTTCCAGCAGAATAGGAAGCTGTGAGGGATGAGTCTGCATATCATCATCCATGCCCACGATGAGATCACCGTCCGCATAGTGGAACGCTGCCATAAGGGCATTGTGCTGACCGAAATTTTTGGCCAGGTTAATGGCTTTGACGAAGGGATATTTTTCCGCCAGACTGCAGAGAACATCCCAGGTATTATCCTTGGAATAATCATTGACAAGAACGAACTCCGCTTCATATTCCGGAGATTTCCGGATCTCTTTTAAAGTAAGCTCCACCAGCTCCGTGATGGTGTGTTCCGAGTTATAACAGGGAACGACAACAGAAATCAGCATGGTCTTTCTCCTTTATATATTTCTATAAATGCAGAATTGCGAGAGCTGCTTTGCAGCGGAGCAATTCGTAAGCATCCGTTGTGGGCAAAAAATTTTCACCCAACATCTTTTTATCATACTACAAACTGTTGGAAAAAAAAAGAGTCGTTTTCTTGCAAATATTCCGGATACTTACAAAAATATAAGAGAAAACATATATTCTAAGCAGGTTTTCATAAGAAAAAATTAAGTGGTAACTTGCAATCCCTCATGCTATAATATTGTCAGAAAAAGGTCGTATATCCCGCGCGGCCGTTCAAGTTTCAACAGAATCTATGGGAGGAGGATTTTTATGAAAGTAAAGAACTGGATGAAGTATCTTTCTATGATGATGTCACTGGTACTTCTTATGACAATGGTTCCGTCAGCCACTGCTTTTGCGGCAGAAGACGGCAGCGGAAAGATCGTTCTTACATCTTTTGAAAAACTGGAAAAACCAGAAAAAGACCATTTTGAACAGGGAACGGAAGAAAAGGATCTGAGTCTTCCGGAAAAGATCAAGGCATACGATGCAGAAGGAACGGAGTATGAACTGACGGAGCTGAAATGGACGATCCGTCCGGTAAAAGCCGAGGACGGAAAGGAAGACATGGATGCAGAACCAGTCAAATACGATCCGCTGGTTACAGAACCGGGCGAATACATTTTCACCTTAAAGCTTTCTGATGAGTACGAATTTGTACCCGCAGAGGACAGTGAGGAAAAGGAACTTCCGAAAGTGGATCTGACCATTGATCCGAAGGAAGAAGTAACGGAAGCTCCGACCGAGGAAGTGACAGAACTGGCGACGGAAGCCCCGACCGAGGAAGCGACAGAACCGGCAACGGAAGCTCCGACCGAGGAAGTGACAGAGCCGGCAACGGAAGCTCCGACCGAGGAAGCGACAGAACCGGCAACGGAAGCTCCGACCGAGGAAGTGACAGAGCCGGCAACGGAAGCTCCAACTGAGGAAGTGACGGAACCGGCAACGGAAGCCCCAACTGAAGAAGTGACAGAACCGGCAAAGGAGGTCCTGGATACAGAGGAAACTCCGGCTTCCGATCTGGGGGCTTTAAACGATGCACCGATGGTAAGTCTGGTACTTCCGGAAAAAATGGAAGTGGGCAAGGCTTATCAGCTCCAGTACAAGATCTCCAACGAAGAACTGGCAGCTGCCGGTGAGTCCAGTGTCAGCTACAGTGTACAGGATGGCAGCGAATTTGTGGATATGCCGGATCAGAGCGGAAACTTTACCGTACTTGGTGCAGGAACCGTGGCTTTTCAGGTAAATGTTGTTCTTGCAAACGGAACAGAGCTTCAGGCATATGCTCAGGGCGAGACCGTTCCGGCAGAAGCAGCAGAAACTCCTGCAACAGAAGTTCCGGATGAACAGGATCCTTCGATTGCGGATGATCCGACAGCACTGCCCATGGATGGCGATGACCAGAAGCCGGTAGCAGAAGATCCGGCGACTCCGGAAAATCCGACAACCCCGGCAGCACCGGAAAACCCAGCGGCTCCGACGACGCCGGCGGCACCGGAAAATCCAGCAGCTCCGGCAGCACCGGAAAATCCAGCGGCTCCGACGACGCCGGAAGCTCCTACAACCCCAGCAACCCCGGAAACACACTGGTATGACGGTATGACACTTGCCATCAGTACACCGGGATCCGGTGAAGGAAGTCTGGCAGTGGGAACGGATTATCCTCTTGGTTACACTCTGACAGCTGCAGATGGTTCTGCTGTTTTGCAGGATCAGATCCCTCAGGGCGTGTCTGCAGTTTACAGCGTATCAGATACAAACCTTGCAGAGATCGTCAAAGCAGAAGACGGAAGCCAGCTCCTGCGTGTGAAAGAAGCAGGAAGCTTCACGGTTCAGGTAAGTCTTGACGGACTGACTTCGGCAGCCGTTTCTTATACCTCTGCCAGAAGCAGTGCAGCGGAGCTGTTAAGTTTTGCAGTGGGAGATATCAGTGCAGTACCGGAGAATGGTGAAATCCATATCACACTTCCCTGTAATTCTGCATTAGATGTGGCAAATATCACACCGGTGATCACAGTCAGCGAAAAAGCAAGCGTAAGTCCCGCATCTGGAACTGTCATGGATTTCTCTGATGGTGCTGCAAAGACCATTACGGTTACTGCAGAGGACGGTGTTACTGTGAAAACCTATCAGGTAACCGTTACAAAGGCTGCTCACAGCTTTGGTGACTGGTCAGTGACCAAAGAGGCTACCTGTACAGAAGCAGGTGAGGAGAGCCGAACCTGCAGTGTTTGCGGAACCGTGGAAACAAAAGAGATCCCGGCCAAAGGTCATACTGTTGGCAAGGAATGGGTAACGACCAAGAAAGCAACTTGTACCAAGGAAGGAAAAAAAGTACAGAAATGTACCGTCTGCGGAGAGGTTGTAAATACCAAGACCATCAAAGCACTTGGCCATGAATGGGAGACCATTACCAAAGAGCCTACCTGTACCGAGGCTGGAGAAGAATACAAGAAATGTACGAGATGCAGCGAGATCAAAGATAAGAAAACACTCGAGGCTCTCGGTCATGACTGGAGTGACTGGAAGACGACGGTTCAGCCGACGACCACCAGCAAGGGAAAACAGGAACGTACCTGTAAACGCTGCGGAACGACAGAAACGAAGGAAATCCAGCGTCTGAATATCATCGGCAATGCTTCCAACAACTATATCTGGGGCTTTACTAATCCGGCAAAATATCCGGTAAATTCCGTGATCACTTTTGAAGCCATTGGCGACGGCACAGATAATGAAGAGCCGATCAGCGGAGATGTACGTTATGTACCGACATCCACATGGAATCTGGTCAATGATTATAAATGGGGCAACAACGGTTATACAGCCAGCTTCCGTATTACCAAAGCCGGAAACTACACACTGAAGGTTACCTTTATGAAGCAGGTCTATGATGGTAGCAATTGGGTGGATTCCGGAGAAACTGTTGTCAGCACGCAGGACTTTACCATTGCAGGAGAAGGTCAGTTTACGGATGAAAACGGAAATGGTACAGGAAACACCAAGAATCCGGATGAAGTTATTGGCGGTGGAGTAAAGACAGGAGATGATTCTCCGATCGCAGTACTGGTTACCGTTCTGGTAATTGCAGCAGCACTGTTGATCATTTTGGGAGTATACCGCAAGAAAAAAAATAAATAATAAGTAACAGGATCTGAAACGACAGAGGCCGGACATTGAAAGAAAAATGTCCGGCTTCTTTTTGTGCGTAGTTAACAGACACGCTTTTGTCAACTCTTTCGTAAAACGGCTTTAATAGACGATTTTTCAGAGGAAGAAAGAGTAAAGAAAAGAAAAAAAGAAAAAAATGGAAGAAAGTATCAAAAAAACAGAAGAAATGAACAGGATATCGCTTGCGGAAGGAAAAAGAGTATTATATAATAAAAATGTTCCGGAAAAAGAGTTTTTTTTAGAACATTATCTGGATGAAAAGGAAAGAATGATCGATGACTTGGACAGAAATCATCGGAAGTATGGGATTTTTTTGTTACTTCCTTTATGATATCAACAGCGTGACATGGAAAAATAAATTCCTGCAGCGCTTTTTTCTTGTCGGGACACTGCTGGTAGCGTTTGCTACAGGTGGTATGGTTGTCCGCGATTGGAAGACAATTGTAAGCCATCCTCTGCAGGCGGTCCTGTTCGGAACCGCCGCACTGGTGCTTTTTTGCCTGCTGGTCTATACGTTGTTTTTTGCACTGCCATTTGAAGAAACTTACGTAGAAGAAAATCATGAGAGGAAAACCTATACGGAGGGCATGTATGCATTGTGCCGTCATCCGGGGGTTCTCTGGTTTGCTTTGCTTTATCTGGCTTTGGCCGGAATGATCGGAACTCTGCGCGCAGCAGGGGACAGCTGTCTTTTGATATTCTGGAATACCGTTTATATCTGTCTGCAGGATCGGGTGATCTTTCCGCAGACATTTTCTGATTATGGCAAGTACAGAGAGACAACGCCTTTTCTGTTTCCTGACAGGGAAAGTCTTGGGCGATGCCTGCGATTTTTCAAAGGGAAAGGAGGTAGGTCATGAGTCTCAGTGAACAACTGCAGAAACAGCAGTATCAGGAAATCTGGAATCAGTATTGTGGTTTCCTGGATCTGAATATGGAAGAGTATATGAATATTCAGAAGCGGCTGATGGAAGAACAGATCTCCCTCTGGAGCAACAGTATCATTGGAAAAACGATCCTGAAAGGGAAAACTCCCGGAAACATAGAAGAATTCCGGGAAATGGTGCCGCTGACTGATTATGAAGATTATGCGGATATCCTTCTCCGGAAAGATGGAGATAGTCTTCCGGGCAATCCGGTGATCTGGATTCAGACGACCTGGGAAGGAGGAAAACATCCCATCAAAGTGGCACCTTATACCCGGAGTATGCTGGATACCTTCAGGAATAATGTGGTAGCCTGCCTTCTTCTGGCGACCAGCCAGGAAAAAGGAAAGTTTTCTTATGAAGAAGGAGACAAAATGCTTTATGGTCTGGCGCCGCTTCCCTATGCAACGGGGCTTCTTCCACTACTTCTGGGAGAAGAAACAGATATCCGTTTCCTTCCGGAAGTAAAAGAAGCAGTGAATATGAGCTTCAGCCAGAGGAACAAGCTGGGCTTTAAGCTGGCTCTGCAAAAAGACGTAGAGCTCTTTTTCGGCCTGGGGAGTGTCGCTTATGCCGTGAGTCAGAGCCTGGCTTCTTCCGGGGCAGGAAGTAAGGATCTGGCCAGTCTTTTGAAGTGCGACCCGCATATGCTTTACCGGATGGCGAAAGCAAAACGCCTCAGCAAGAAGGAAAACCATCCCATTCGCCCGAAGGATCTGTTTGGGTTGAAGGGCTTTATGGTGGCAGGAACGGATAACCGCTGCTATAAGGATGAACTGGAGGAGCTTTGGGGCATCCGTCCCATGGAGATTTTTGCCGGGACGGAACCTTCCCTGATCGGAACAGAGAGCTGGACGCGGAAAGGGATGTATTTCTTCCCGGACAGTTGTTTTTATGAGTTTATCACAGAAGCGGATATGGAAAAAAATGAGGAAAATCCTTCTTTTGTACCGCATACGCTTCTGATGGACGAAGTAGTACCGGGAGAAATTTATGAACTGGTGCTGACTGTCCTCAAGGGAGGAGCCTTTGCAAGATACCGTTGCGGAGATATGTATCGCTGCGTTGGGCTTAGCAATCGGGAGGACGGAACCAGGATCCCGCGCTTTGAATATATTGACAGAGTTCCTTCGATTATTGATATTGCCGGTTTTACCAGGATCTCAGAAAACGGGATCACAAGTGCCATCCGGCTTTCCGGCCTGCCTGTCCACAACTGGGCGGCAGCGAAGGAATTCAATGAAAACAACCGCCCATTTTTACATATGTATGTAGAAGTGGAAAAAGGGGCACTTGCAGAAAGAGCAGTAAGTTCCGAAATCTTAAAAGAGATTCTTTCCACGTATTTTAAATATATTGATCAGGATTACCGGGATCTCAAGAAGATCCTGGGTATGGATCCTTTGGTGGTTACCATATTGAAATGCGGAAGTTTTGATGCTTATAGTGAAAAATATGGAAAAACACTCCGGCATATGAATCCGTCACGCAGAGAACTTGCGGAACTGATTCGGATGCAGGAGCGGCCAGAAACGTACGGATGGAGATAAAAAGATGGGAACTTATGGATATATTTCGTGTATTGCACTTTTTTGCTATATTTTCATGCTGCTGCTTATGCTGGCGGCACGGAGAAACCGGATCGCAAACAGCTTTCTGATCCTTCTCATCGGTATGATCTGCTGGACGGGCGGTTCTCTGCTCATGAGAAATCTGATCTGGCCGGGCTATGTGTTCTGGTATCATGTATCGCTGTTTGGACTGTTTGCCCTGCCGCTCGGATATTACCGATTCATTACAGAATTTGCGGGAAAGCCGAAGACGGGAGGCTGTATTTTCTACGGTCTGTTTTATCTGCTTCTGTTTGTTTTCAATGTACCCGGTGGCTTTTTCCTAGCTCCGCCGGAGCTTCTGGATCATAATGGAACGGTGTCATTTGTGTATCACATGAACTGGCATACGATCCTTCTGTTTCTGGCAGGAGGATTTACGGTGATTCATGTTTTAAGTGTTCTGTTGCACTTCAGCAGGAAAAACAGGACCATGGGCAAACAGTTTCAGCCGATCGTTGTGGGGATCTTTTTCCTTTTTGCCGGTCAGCTGGCACTGCTGATCCCTGCTTTTGAAGGGTTCCCCATCGATATTCTTGGAGGACTGGTCAATGCATGTCTGATCATGTATGCCCTGATGAGAAGAAGGCTGTTCCAGCTTCGGCTGCTTGCCTCTGAGGGCTTGTGTTACGGCGTTGGTCTTCTTTTGAACTTTGTCCTTTATTTTAATCTTTCGCCCTATATCACGGAGGCGATGAACAAGATCCTTCCTCAGACTTCAAGCTATTATTCCCTGGTCTTTTCCATCTGTTTCCTGGGAACAGCCATGGTGCTGGCTCTGGTCTGGAGAGAGATCATGAAAAACGTTTTTGTAAAAGAAGAGCTTCAGCAGGCGGAAGATCTGAAAAATTTCAGCAGTGCGGTATCAAAGAGTCTCTGTGTCAGAGATATCCTGGAAGAGATCGTCCGGGTGATCCAGCGTACCGTGGAGGTGGAGGGTATTTATATCTGCATCCAGCAGACGAATGGTGACTATCGGACGGAGCATAGTGACCGACCGCTGAATGACCTGTCCTTTTTCATGAAAAAAGACAATCCTCTGGTCCGCTGGCTGAAAAGCAGAGAAGGGATCCTTATGAAGGAATTCCGCACAACAGTAGAATATAAGGCAATGTGGGAAGAGGAAAAAAATCAGCTGCAAGAGAAAAAGGTCGAAGCCTGTATTGGGTTAAAAGATGGCGATCAGCTGGTTGGTGTACTTCTTCTCGGAGAGAAAAAAGGAAAGAAGAAGCTGGACAATAACGATCTGAAGCTTCTGAATTCCATCGCATCTGTTGCTTCCATTGCCATCAAAAACGCCCGGCTTTATGAACAGGCTTATCATGAGGCGAGAACGGATGAACTTACCGGTCTTCTGAACCGGAAGTATTTTACGGAAGTACTGAATGAAGAATTTGAGAAAAACAAAGAAGGTTCGCTGGCACTCATTATCATCAATCTGGATGATTTTAAGCTTTATAACCAGCTTTACGGCACCCGTCAGGGCGATCAGGCCTTAAAACGGGTAGCAGATATCATCCGCGCCAGCGTAGGTGCGAATGGTTATGTGGCACGCTACACAGGAAAAGAATTTGCCATTCTTCTTCCGAAATATGATGTCTATGCTGCCAGAGGGCTGACAGAAGCCATTCAGAAACAGATTTTCAACATGAACCGTGATTCGGCAGACTGTAAGCTGAAGGTACTGACCATCAGTGCCGGCATCAGTGCGGCTCCCTATGCGGCCAGGAATGTGAAGGAACTTCTGGAAAATGTGGATATGGCAGTTTACCATGTGAAGCGGAACGGCAAAAACGGCATCAAAGTTTTTGATACGCTGGTACAGGAAGAACTGTCGGGAAAGGAAGGCAAGTCCGACCATGAGCATATTTATCAGGAATATGAATCCACGATCTATGCCCTGACAGCAGCGATTGATACAAAGGACCATTATACCTTCCAACATTCCAAAAATGTGGCGTATTATGCTACCGAGCTTGCAAAGGCACTGCATCTGAATCCGGATGTCATAGAGGTGATCCGTCAGGCGGCTCTTCTCCATGATGTCGGAAAGATCGGTATTCCGGAGACGATCCTGAATAAGCCGGCAAAGCTTACGGATGAGGAATATGAGGTCATCAAAGGTCATGTAGAAGCTTCCATCGGTATCATCCGTCATCTGCCGTCTCTGGATTATGTGATCCCGGCCGTCATCGGTCATCATGAGCGTTATGATGGAAAAGGGTATCCCAGAAGGATCGCAGGAGAGGATATTCCTCTGACAGCCCGAATCCTCTGTGTGGCAGATTCCTTTGATGCGATGACATCCAGACGTTGCTATAAAGCAGGAATGCCTCTGGAACGGGTCTTAAAGATCCTCAGGGAAGAAGAAGGGCACCAGTTTGATCCGAAACTGGCCAGAACATTTGAAGAACTGATCGAGAATGGAACGATCCGTGTAGTAAAAGAGTCCGGTGTGTAAAAAACGCAGGGCTCTTCTTTTATACAGAAACCGCATATCTTGTTCTGCTTTTCATAAAATGAGTAAGAGAAGAAATAAAAAGGGAGCGGATCAAATGGATGTAAGAAAATTCCGCGGAGCAGGAGTGCTGCTGCTCTGTCTGTTGTTGACGGCGGCAGGGATCTGGAATTTTCGCCAGACCAGTCAGAACGTGGCAGTGAGAACGGTTGGGAACACAGGGCCGGTGAATGCGGTTGATACGGAAGAATCGAAGATCGGCCTGCTTTTTCAGGTGACAGGAAGCGGAGCACAGACGGAAGAGGTCTTAAAAATCCTTCGGGAAAAAGGGAAAAAAGCCACTTTTTTCGTGACAGAAGCCTGGGGAGAGCAATGGCCGGAGCTGGTAACGGAGATCGTACAGGAAGGACATGAGCTGGGGATTTTGAGCCAGGAAGGCAAACGCTCGGACCTGCTTACAAGGAAAGAGGCAGCCGGTATGCTGGAACAGGCGGGAGAACGGCTTATGGGGCTTACCGGGAAAAAAATCCAGTTGTTTCAGGAGAGAGGCAACCGTTACGGGGAAGGCCTTTTAAATGCCGTTCAGATGGCCGGAGCAATTCCTGTGGGCTGGTCTGTAGATGTAGAAGACTGGAAAGATTATGACAGTGATGTTATTTTTCAGATGGTGGCCGGAAATGAAAAACTCTGCCCGGGAGCTTTACTGCTTTTCCATACCGGGGCAAAAAATATGGCTCCGGCTCTGGAAAAACTGATTCCAAAGCTCGGAGCCATGGGATATGACATGGTGCCCGTCGGGGGGCTTTTTCACTTTTCTTTATGAGATTTTTCAGACATGATCTCCTTTAATTCGTTAAGAGCAGTCTGAAACTTCGGAGAAGAGATGGTCGGATGCGCTTCCAGCATTGCTTTGCGGAAAGAGCCAAAACGCTCTGCCAGTGCTTTGCGGTATTCATTATCCACGATATAACGGGTTTTCAGCTGATCCAGTTCTTCGCGGAAACCGGTCAGCTGTCTGCCGGAGCGGTTTTCTTCGGTAGGCTCATGCTTTTGCAGGAAATCCAGTTTGGATTTAACTGCCTGCAAAGTGCCGGACAGGCGGTCTTTGGAATTGGAAAGTGTCTGGACAGCTGCGGTCTGACCGGTGAAAGCGATGATGGCATCCAGACGGGACTGGACCTTTTCCATCTCTTCTCTGACAGCGGTCATCTTTGTCAGCACATCCTTGATATCCAGAGCAGCCTTGAAGGAAAGGGAGAAATCAGCTGCAATGTAGATGGACAGCACAAGAACCAGGATCCCTTCTGGTTTTTGAGGAATGGCATTTACGACCGTTTCCACCGGCAGCTGCAGGACATGGACCATGGCCAGTGTGAGAAAGCCCCAGGCAATACTGGTGCCCAGACAGATGTGTCCGTTCAGGTTCAGAGGCTGATCACTGTAGTCCCAGTAGCGGACCTTGAAGAGTGCTTCCATGGCAGCTCCGGTAAAATATTCCAGAATCGTGGCTCCTATGGCGCCGAAAAGGAAGGTCAGAAAGATATTGTCACGAACCGGAATGGTCACGAAAAGCATGATGACAGCCCCGGAACCATAGAGAGGAAGGAAGGGACCACGCATAAAGCCGCGGTTGACCCATTTTTTCTGATGAAGAGAAACGTAGGTAGATTCAAAGCACCAGCCGAGAAAGCAATAGATGTAAAAAAACATCAGCCAGTCCACGGTGGTATAAATTTCATAGTTCATAAAATGACTCCTTTTGAATGATAAGTGGCGAAAGTTTGCAAGCTGCCTTGCAGGAAAGCAAGACAAAGATGACTGCCGGCGTAAAAAATTTTGCTCCTAATCTGTATTGTAGTGGATAAATGAAAAAAAATCCAGTTATATTTGCGATGACACCGGGAAAGCACTCCGGACCGTGAGATCTTCAGGAGCGGTAATAGCGGAGCACATGGGAAACATATTCCGGATCGCCGTATTGATTCCATCCCAGTTTGATCTTCATGTTCTCGGAAAATTCCAGGGCGTTGTCCGGAGAATAGCCGCCGTAATTGGTGAGTGCCCAGGAGGCATAGGAATTTCCGTAATTATAAGTCTGAAGGGCCAGTTTGAGCCGTTCTTTCTGGTTTGGAGCTGCACAGCCGGCTTCCTCCAGGCAATAAGCAAAGGTTTCCACTCCAACACGGATAGAATAATCCGGATCCGGGATGCTGTTTGGTGTATTGGCATACCAGGTGTTGAAGGGACTTTCCGAGGCCTGCATGACGTCAGGCACGGAACCTGCACTTTCCTGCTGCATGATGGCCAGAACGATCTGTGAAAAAGCAGGAATGGAATACTCTTCACAATATTGAAGGACCTGTTCCTGATACTGCAGGACAGAATCCGAGAGATCCACCGCCCTGCCTTTTCCGGAGCCGGAGAGCAGATGTGGGCCAAAAGGCGCGAAAAACAGGAGAAATACGATAAAAATCCCGGCAGCGGAAAGTCCGATACGGAAATGAAGCTGTCGTTTCCGTTCTGCCTGTGTAAGCGTGCGCCGCTTTCGCCTGGTGGGTTGTTTTTTTCTCTTTTTTTTGTCAGTTGTCATAAATTTCCTCATTGTCAGATTTTTTTTCACGGGATCCGTTTTTTTCAACCGTGCGATCGGATTTTCAGACAAGTCAATGGTCTGGGCATCTCGAAAACGCTATATCAGTATAACAGAGAAGAGATAAATGTCAAATCAGGATTCCCAAATAAAAACAGTCGTGGTAAAATAAGAGAACAGAAAAATGGCCGGTATCGTGATATCGTACCACGGCAGATGTAGGAGGCAGAAGATGAAATTTACAAAAATGCATGGCATCGGCAACGATTATGTTTATGTCAACTGTTTTAAAGAAGAGGTGAAAAATCCGGCGGCTGTGGCTAGATTTGTCAGTGACCGGCATTTCGGGATCGGTTCCGACGGTCTGATCCTGATCCGTCCTTCTGAAAAAGGAGACTGCACCATGGATATGTACAATCTGGACGGTTCTCAGGGAGCCATGTGCGGAAATGGTATCCGTTGTGTGGCAAAATATGCCTACGATTATGGGATTGTGGACAAAACGGATATTGCAGTGGAAACGAAGGCCGGCATGAAATACCTTCATCTGACACTGAAAGACGGAAAAGTATCGGAAGTGCGGGTCAATATGGGAGAACCGATCTTGAATGCAAAAGATATCCCGATCCTTTCCGGGAAAGAAAAAGTGATCGATGAGCCGATCGAGGTGGATGGAAAAGAATACCGTATAACTGGTGTTTCCATGGGAAATCCTCATGCAGTGGTCTTTCTGGATCATTCTCCAAAGGAACTGGATCTTACAAAGATCGGACCTTCTTTTGAACATCATAAGTGCTTTCCGGACCGGGTCAATACGGAGTTTGTTCGTGTACTGGACCGGAAAACAGTGGAAATGCGTGTATGGGAGAGAGGTTCCGGAGAAACCATGGCTTGCGGGACGGGAGCCTGCGCTGTGGCAGTGGCCTGCATTTTAAATGGCTTTACGGAAGAGGAAGTGACGGTAAAACTTCTGGGTGGAGATCTGAAGATCTTCTGGGACAGAAAGGAAAATCTGGTTTATATGACCGGACCGGCAACTACTGTTTTTGACGGAGAGATCCGCCTGCCGGAAGAAATCGCATAAGAAAAGGAGAGGAAATCATGAATTATCAGGTAATGGACATCAAAGCAGAAACGTATGAAGAGCCTGCAAAACTATATCTCTATCTTCAGGAAAAATCTCCGGAGATCGCTATTGACAAAAGACCGTTGATCTTTATCTGCCCCGGCGGTGCGTATGCAATGACCTCTGACCGTGAGGCAGAAGCTGTTGCCCTGCAGTTTCTGGCAGCCGGTTTTCATGCGGCAGTCCTTCGTTACAGTGTGGCTCCGGCCCGTTATCCGACGGCACTTCTTCAGGTGGCAGCCGGTTTTAAATATTTAAGAGAGCATGCGAAGGAATTCCATATTGATGCGGACAAGATCGTGATACAGGGCGCTTCCGCAGGCGGACATCTGGCAGCTTCCTATGGTGTTTTCTGGAAGAAAAAGACCTTTTTGGCAGAGATGCTTCATACCACTCCGGAACTGTTAAAGCCAAACGGCATGATGTTGAGCTATCCGGTCATCACTTCCGGACCAAAAGCCCACAGAGGTTCTTTTGAAAATCTTCTTGGTGATCGTTATGAAGAACTGATCGAGGAAATGTCACTGGAAAATCAGGTAGATGCGGACACACCGCCTGCATTCCTGTGGCATACGACAGAAGATGACTGTGTACCGGTAGAGAATTCTCTGCTGTTCTATCAGGCACTTCATGATCAGGGGATTTCTGTGGAAATGCACATTTATCCTCATGGTCCCCATGGACTGGGGCTTGCAAATGAGCTGACTGCTGGCGGGGACGGTTTTGGGATCCAGCCGGAGTGTGCGACCTGGATCGAGCATGCCAAGACCTGGATGAAAAAGCTCTGATGGATGTTCTGCCTGTCAAAAGATAAAAAAGCTGCGGTGTCAGGAAACTGACAGACCGCAGCTTTTTTGCTTTACAGAAGCTCGATGCCGTGTTCAGCGGCAGCTTTGGTTTCTTCTTCGGGCCAGAGAGAAGCCTGTACCTCGCCGATATGGGCTTTTCTGAGGTAGAACATACAGATACGGGACTGACCGATTCCGCCACCGATCGTGTAGGGCAGCTCTTTGTTCAGAATGGCCTTCTGGAAAGGAAGCTCTGCCCGCTCCGGACAGCCGGCAAGCTCCAGCTGCTTTTTCAGGGAATCCTCATCCACACGGATACCCATGGAGGAAAGCTCCAGGGCGATATCGAGAACGGGATAGTAAACGATGATGTCACCGTTTAAGGACCAGTCATCATAGTCCGGTGCACGGCCGTCATGGGGAAGACCGGATTTCAGCTTTCCGCCGATCTGCATGATGAAGACGGCACCTTTCAATTTGGCAATCTTATATTCACGTTCCTTGGGCGTACAGTCCGGATACCTGTCTTCCAGCTCCTGGGAGGTGATGAAGAAGATATTTTTCGGCAGGATCTCTTCGATGTAATCATATTCGATGGCCATATATTTCTCGGTTTTTTTCAGGGCCTGATAGACTTCCTGGACCACCTGCTTTAAGGTATCCACTGTGCGGTCTTCCTTGGTGATGATTTTCTCCCAGTCCCACTGGTCTACATAAATGGAATGGATATTATCGGTCTCTTCATCCCTGCGGATGGCGTTCATGTCGGTGTAAAGACCTTCTCCATAAGAAAAACCGTATTTTTTCAGCGCATAACGTTTCCATTTGGCAAGAGAATGAACGATCTCGGCATTGGAGCCTTTTATGCCCCGGATATCAAAGCTTACCGGACGTTCTACGCCGTTCAGGTTATCGTTCAGACCGGAAGAAGGCTCAACAAAAAGGGGAGCCGTCACACGTAAGAGGTTCAGCCGCTCGGTGAGTGCACGCTGGAAAAAATCTTTTACGGTTTTGATGGCAACCTGGGTATCGTGAAGATTCAGATCGGAATGGTAGTTTTCAGGATAAATGGATTTGCTCATAAAATCCCTCCTTTGTTTTCTTTTTCAAAGGTAGAGACGGCAGCATACTTGCGTTCGCTGACGTTCTGAACCGCTACAGTACATGTTAGCATACCAGGAAAAAGGTGTAAACCGGAAATTTCAAAATCGTCGAGATGTTTTTTTAAAAAAACCCTCTTTACGATAGAGGGTTTTTGTTATATGATATAGAAGACTGTTCAAGAATTAGTGTAAAATATACTTGAAATACACAAGATATAGTAGAATTGAAGGAGATTGCCATGTACGTTATCAAGAAAGACGGCACAAAAGAAGAATTTAATGTGGACAAGATCATTGCCGCTGTGAATAAGTCTGCCAGCCGTATCATGTACCGTTTTACAGAGAAGGAGATATCTTTTATCTGTGAGTATGCCAAGGAGAAGGCAAAGGAGAGAAGTGAGGACGGCATCACGATCCCGGAGATGCACAATATCGTGGAGGGTGCGCTTGATCAGGTAAATCCTTCCGTGGCCAAAAGTTATCGGGATTACCGGAACTATAAGCAAGACTTTATCCATATGATGGATGAGGTTTACACAAAGAGCCAGTCGATCCGCTACATTGGCGACAAAAGCAATGCAAACACGGACAGTGCGCTGGTGGCGACTAAGAGAAGTCTGATCTTCAATGAGCTGAACAAGGAGCTTTACCGCAAGTTTTTCATGAACCGGGATGAGCTTCAGGCATGCAAGGACGGTTATATTTATATCCATGACCAGTCTGCGCGGCTGGATACCATGAACTGCTGTCTGTTTGATATCGGAAATGTGTTAAGCGGTGGCTTTGAGATGGGAAACGTCTGGTATAATGAGCCCAAGACGCTGGACACGGCCTTTGATGTGATGGGAGATATCATTCTAAGTACAGCAGCACAGCAGTACGGAGGCTTTACCGTGCCGGAGGCGGATAAGGTTCTGGCTCCTTATGCGGAGAAAAGCTATCAGAAATATAAGGAAGAGTTCCTGAAATACGCAGATCCGTCCTGGCAGGGAACAAAGGAAAAGGCAGAACAGTATGCCATGGATAAGGTGAAAAGAGACTTTGACCAGGGCTGGCAGGGGATCGAGTACAAGCTCAATACCGTTGGTTCTTCCAGAGGAGACTATCCCTTTGTCACAGTGACCATCGGTCTGGGTACGGAGCGTTTTGAGAAAATGGCTTCCGTCACACTTTTGAATGTGCACATGGGAGGCCAGGGAAAACCCGGAAATAAGAAGCCTGTACTTTTCCCAAAGATCGTTTTCCTGTATGATGAAAATATCCATGGACCCGGAAAATGTTGTGAGGATGTTTTTGAAGCCGGTGTGGCCTGTTCGTCCAAGACCATGTATCCGGACTGGCTGTCCATGAGTGGAAAAGGTTACATTTCCAGTATGTATAAAAGATACAAAAAGGTTATCAGCCCCATGGGCTGCCGTGCATTTCTAAGCCCCTGGTATGAGCGTGGCGGCATGCATCCGGCAGATGACGAGGACAAGCCCGTATTTGTGGGACGTTTCAACATCGGTGCAGTGAGCCTGCATCTGCCCATGATCCTGGCAAAATCCCGTTCCGAAAGCAGGGATTTCTACGAGGTGCTGGATTATTATCTGGAAATGATCCGGAATCTCCATAAAAGGACCTATGATTATCTTGGAAATATGAAAGCGTCCACCAATCCGCTGGCTTACTGTGAGGGAGGCTTCTACGGCGGTCATTTAAAACCCGGAGACCGGATCAAACCCCTGCTGAAGCCTATGACTGCTTCCTTTGGCATTACCGCATTAAATGAACTGCAGGAGCTCTATAATGGCAGATCGATCGCCGAGGACGGAGAGTTTGCGCTGGAAGTACTGGAATATATCAACAAAAAAGTCAATGAATTCAAGGAAGCAGACGGCTGGCTTTATGCCATCTACGGAACACCGGCTGAGAGTCTGTGCGGCCTTCAGGTAGAGCAGTTCCGTAAAATGTACGGTATCGTGGAGAATGTTTCCGACCGTCCCTATGTGAGCAACAGTTTTCACTGTCATGTGACGGAAGATTTGACTCCCATTGAAAAACAGGATCTGGAGGGACGTTTCTGGGAGCTTTGCAATGGAGGAAAGATCCAGTATGTCCGTTATCCGATCGATTATAACATTGAAGCGATCAAGAGTCTGATCCGCAGAGCCATGTATCTCGGATATTACGAGGGTGTCAACCTATCCCTGGCATATTGTGATGACTGTGGCCATCAGGAGCTGGAGATGGATGTATGTCCGGTCTGCGGTTCAAGCAACCTGACGAAGATCGACCGGATGAACGGCTATCTTTCCTACAGCCGTGTGCATGGAGATACCCGTCTGAATGAAGCTAAAATGGCAGAGATCGCAGAGCGGAAATCAATGTAAATATTTTGAAACAGGCAGACTTTGTGCTGCCTGTTTCTTTGGTGAAAATATCTGCAGAAAAGGATAAGAAAAGCGAAAGAAGGAAGGAACATGTTTGGAGAAGGCCATGCGCATCTTTTTATGAACGGCTATGATTACCGGAAGGCAGTAGAAACGCATAAAGGCCATATACGCGAAGATATTCTCCGGGGCTATCTGGAAGAATACCGGAAAAGAGGGATTACATTTATCAGAGACGGAGGAGATAATCTGGGCGTTTCTTCTTTTGTGAAAAATATAGCGGCAGAATACGGCATCGATTACCGGACACCGGTTTTTGCCATCCACAAAAATGGACACTATGGCTCTATTGTAGGAAAAGGCTTTGATAGCGTGAAAGAATATGAAAACCTGGTGCGGGAAGCAAAGAGACAGGGAGCCGATTTCATCAAACTTATGGTCTCCGGTCTGGTGGATTTTTCAAAATACGGAGTGATCACGTCCACGCCTCTTTCCCGGGATGAGATGAAAGAACTGTTTCAGTTCGCCCACGAGGAAGGCATGGCAGTCATGGTCCATGCCAATGGAGCTGAAACTGTCCGGAATGCGGCGGAGTGTGGAGCAGACAGCATAGAACATGGCCGCTATGTGGATAAAGAGGCCATAGAAGCCATGGCGGAGGCACATACGATCTGGGTGCCGACGGTAGTGACGGTAAGGAACCTGATCGGCTGCGGGCGGTTTCCGGATGAGATCGTCCGGAAAATTTATGAGACAGACTGCAGGAATATCAGGCTTGGAAAAGAAAAAGGAGTGACACTGGCACTTGGAAGTGATGCAGGAGCCTACATGGTGCCGCACGGAAAAGGGCTGGAGGATGAATACCGGACGTTTCAGGATATTTTCGGGGAATCTGAAGAATGGAATGAGTACCTTGAAAGAGGAGAAAAAGAGCTCAGAGAACGCTTTTTGCGTTCCTGAGCTTTTTTGTTGGCTTTCCGGATCAGGATTGTCCGTGGGCGACAACCGGAGTCGGACGGCGCTGGTCAAAGACTTCGGAAGCCTTGAACATGTTGTCCAGAACGGTGGTCTGACCAGTACTTGCCTTGTAAAGCATGTAACCGTCCAGGTCAATGCGGCCCTGACGGACATAATGCTCGCGGATCTGTACCCAGTAAGGCTGGGAACCGTCTACGTTGCAGAAGAAGTTGTAACCGACACTCTTGAAATACTGATATTTTTCGTTGCTGTCGCTGTAGTCGTGCCAGTCGCCGATATCGTTCCCATGGGCAAAAATAATGGTATCGACGGGACCGACGATGTTCTGCACATTGGCAACCCATTTTTCGTTGTCATTTTTCAGACCTTCTACACTTTTATCCGTAACGCTTAAGTGGCCCCAGGTATGGCTTGCAAATTCCCAGCCTTCTTCCTTTAAGGCATCAGCGATCACGGTTGCCTCCTGGATTTCCGTCTGACGGTTAAAATCAGGATGTTCTTCCAGCCATTTGGCCTGGTCTTCCTGGAGATTGGTTTTTGTTTCATAATCAGAGTCTGTCCGGTAACCGAAGACACCGTTATATCCGGTAAGAGCGATCAGCCCCCGTGCTCCCTTGTAAGCACCGTCCGGATGCGCCTTCAGGAACGTATTAAGCCGGGGGACCACATCGAAATCGCCGACTTCCTCGGTGCCGTCAGCCGTGACATAATGACATTTCACATCGCCGTTTTCATCCAGGATCAGTTTGTCCGGATAACCGGCTTTCTGATAGGAGTGATAATAGCTCAGGTCGTCAACGGAAAGTACGACGGCCTTCTTGTCCGGAGGAAGCATCAGATTCTGATTGGGGGAAAAGGTGACATTGCCGTTTTCATCTGTGGTTTCCGTCACCAGATCACGAAGCCGGACGAAGACATAACCGTTGTCATACATCGCCTGTGTGATTTTGTCAAATTCTTCTACGGTGGTCATCCAGGCGTTCATGCCATCCACCTGACTCTGACCGAGAACGGAAACATCAAAAGCTCTGGTCGTATCATTGAGGAGAGAATGGTAGAAGATGTGAGGAACGGTTGTCACATCCACAGCGACACAGGAAGCTTTTGTGGTCTCAAATTCCTGGATCGCGGCCATGATCTCAGCGTTGGACTCATAGGATGCTGTGTTTTTCAAAAGTGCAATGGCTCCGTCGTAATCGTAACCGGCAGCCATAAGCCGGGCCTGTTTCAGAAGTTCCTCCGAAGCATCTGCTGAAGTCTCGGATTCCGTTTCCGTCTCCACGGAGGAACTTTTTTCCGGTGCCTCTGTGTCTGCACTGGCAGTCAGATCCTTGTTTTTTGGATTCTTGCCGGCGTCACCGGAAGGTGAAAAAATACGCCAGGCAGCCGTGCAGGAAAGTGCCAGGATCACAAGTAAAATGGCCAGAATGATGCCCTTCATCATCATTACCTGACGGCGTCTTTTTTTCTGGAGTGCACGGCGGCGTGCGGCCCTGCGCTCGTAATCGGATGGATTCATAATTTATAGCCCCCTTTGGATGAATGTGGAATGACGGAGTTCATCTGCTCCGACAGAAAATTCCAATACCTTCAGTATAATGTCATTTTATGCCGTTGTCCAGAAAATACCACACAATTTTTCTGAACGCAGAATCCCCCTTTCCACGTTTTAAGAACGGGGAAGGGGGATCACATGGGATCAGAGAACATAGGTGGTAGTGTTGATGATACATGGGAGCCGGGGGCTGCTTTCTTCCGGCTCTTTGCTTTTTCCAAAAAGGTTTCCGAGTATGGAACCGGTCCGTGAAGTCAGAGATGAACCGATGGAAACACAGTCTTTTGCAACAGAGATCACTGCACTTTTCTGTTCTTCTGTACAACTGATGTTTACGCAGTCGGAAAAATGGAGATAATTCAGAATCTCTTCCGGTGTAAGGTCGGGGTCGATTTTAACCTTTACACAGTCTGTACAGGAAATACCGTCTGTAGAGTGAGAGAGAAGACTTCGATCGATCGTAACAGAAAGGCGGTCTTTAAAAATCTGACCACGCAGGATCTTCAGATTTTTGTAAACGGGTCCGGTGGCAAGAAAAGCATCTTTTTGTTCAGCAGACAGAGCAACGCTTCCGTTGATGTATGGATTTATCAGTCTGGAGATCAGGGGCGTGGAATCGCGGTTCAGAGTTAGATTTCCGTTTACATAAAAAGAAGGACCGTATTTTTTGAAAAAAGCCTCATCCAGTACCGCGTCTTCTTCCACATAAGTGCCGTTATCAGGCAGGATCACAAGATCAGCAGTGTCTTTGTTCTCCAGGAGCTCCAGAACGAGTTCCAGATCCTTGTCATGGAGAAGAACTCTTTGACAGGAAAAACGAACCTGTTTTTCCAAAAGTGTAGAAAGTTCCAGTTGTGGATCCAGAAGGACCAGAAGCTTTGGAGTAAAATAAAGAGCTTCCTTTCGGACAGTCCGGTGAAAATAGCGATTGGGAAAAAATACCGATTTTGTCAGAACACAAGAATCCGGATAAGAAATCAGTTTGCCATTGATTTCCGCATTTCCAAGAGAAGAAGAAAGGCTTTCCGGACAGTAAACGGTACCGTTCACGATGATCTTGACATAAGAAGCAAGGACAGAAGCAGCAACCGGATGAATGGTCAGTTTTCCATTTACGATAAGGATCGTGGGCTGAGCCGGCTGATTGTCCGCCATTAGTTCATAAGTCCCATTGTATGTGGAAATGACAGGATCTTCCGTTCTTTTCCAGTCAATAACAGTAGCAGAATTTAAAGTGATCGGATAACGAGCAAAAAGCTGACGGCTTCTGTCACTGCTTAAAAGGACTCCTGTGTTTATGGAGAGAGACTGATAAGATGCAAGCGTTTCTTCGGTTACGTTTCTGGCATCGCAAATGGAACAATTGACGATAAGATCCTGTTTATCCATAATGGTTTAATCCTCCAATTCTTTCTTTAAATGATGGCGTGCAGAAGAGAGCCTGGCACGGACAGCGCCGGGAGAAAGCGAAAAAAGCTTTCCAAGTTCTGTGGAATTATAGCCCTCGATATAGCGCAGAATAAAAAGTACACGTTCTTCTTCCGGCAGGCGGCGGAGCAGTTCCTGCGTGATAACAGAATCGTATGCGGAAGGAAAAACTTCATCAGCAGTTTCTGGAAGTTCATCCATCACTGCTTCATAGGCAGCATGCCGTGTACGGTCAATAAAGAGGTTTTTGACAACCTGATAAAGCCAGGCACGGCATTGGGAAACGGTCATAGTCTGGAGCATAGCTTCATGATTCATAGCTTTCCAGAAGGCTTCCTGCACCAGATCCTCCGCAGTGGAACGATCCTGTGTCATAGTGCTGCACCAACGGATCAGTTCATCCCGGTAATCCCGGTAAAGCGCTTCGAGCATGGTCATAAAGTGTCCTTTCTATAAAAAACGATTCTTGTTTTCTGTTTGTCCGAAAGCGGAATAAAAATAAAAAAGATTCCTGGAAACAGAAAGTATGTCTGACTCATGTTTTCTGAGAATAATAGCATAATGTGAAGGTCGGAAAAAGCTTCCGAGCTGTGACGCAAGGGATTTTTTATCTGTTTTCATAATAAGCCTCCAAAAAAATTCTTTGACAGAGAGTATTTTTGGAGAAAAGGTACCATTTCTTCCTCTGTTTTTTGTTTTCACTTATATAACGAATGAAGAAGGGGAAGTGTTGGAAATTTTTTAAAATAAAAATTGCCGCATGGAAATCCATACGGCAGTTTTGGTGAAACTCTTTTTATTCTTTGTCTTTCGTGCGTTCAAAAACCATTGCATAGCCATCGTTTCCATAATTCAGAGAACGGTTTACACGACTGATCGTAGCGGTGGATGCACCGGTTTTCTCTGCGATCTCCAGATAAGTTTTTCCTTCCTGGAGCATTTTTGCTACTTCAAATCTCTGTGAAAGTGAGAGTAATTCGTTGATCGTGCAGACATCTCCAAAGAACAGATAGCATTCTTCACGATCTTTCAGGCTCAGTACTGCATCAAATAAATCATTTACTTCTTTTGTTCTTACGTTTTTGCTCATGTTACCCCTATAATCTCCTTTTGCTGCGTCTTTCCGCAGGAATACAGAAAACGCCTTCTCTTTTCATATATTATATTTTAACACATCACAGAAGTGATGTAAAGTGAGGTTTTTAAACGCACTTTCTGTTGATATATTTCTGGTATTCCGCAACGGAACGGTTGACAATGAGTTCCTCCGGAAAATCCAGTTCTTCCAGAAGGATCCGGACGAAAGTGTGGTTTCCTACATCCTCCTGAGTGTGGGCATCGCTTCCAAGAATAATGGGTGCACCGTATTTTTTACAGTATTCCAGCATTTCGATGTCATTTGGAAGTGGATCCTGTCGGGCTCCCAGTGGATGGAGCGAGTTGTTGTTCAATTCAAGGAGTACCCCCTGCTCTTTGGCAGAACGGACAACTGCTTCATAATCCAACGGGAAACGGCTGTCATCCGGATGCCCGAGGATATTCACATAAGAGTTCTCCATAGCTTTGATGACGGCCCTGGTATTCCCGGCCTTTCCGGCATCCTTCTGCATACAGGGCGTGTGAAGGCTGGCAATGATAACATCCATCTGCTTCAGCAAGTAGTCATCCATGTCGAGGCGCCCTTCCGTGTCCAGAATATTGACTTCGGCACCGTGGCGGATTTCGATTCCGTACATGGTTCTGGGAAGAATCCGCATGTTCATGAAATAGTATTCATGACAGGTTCCCGGCATGGCCATGGCATGCTCGGTGATCCCCAGAAGCTCCAGCCCCTTGTCAGCCGCTGCCTGTGCCATTTCATGAAGCGTACTGTAGGCGTGGCCGCTGGCTGTCGTGTGGGTGTGTGAATCCAAAATGTCTTTCATAAGTTTCATACCTTCTCTTTTTGATCCTGTGGGCAATGAGTCAGTGATCAATACCCCATCAGGAACCTTGTTTCTGTAAAGCCATTATAAACAAAATAGGAGAAAAAGTAAAGTTCTGTCAGTCATTATTTCTGTTTTTCTGTATATTTTGTGGTTACCAGTTTTTCATAGGGAACCTTTTCTTTCAGCTCACCGGCATCGAGCAAAAGCTCCTGAAGAAGCTCAAAGCTTTCCTTTTCAAAATTCAGATCACTTTTCCAGGTATCCTGTTCTGCATAACGTCTGACGATGCGGGTGATCACATCCAGTTCTGTTTCCTGAAACTGGGGTTGAATGGTTTTTGCAATTTCCTCCGGTGTGTGGGTATTTACATAGACCATTCCTTTTTTCAGGGCGTTGACAAAATGCTGAACGGTTTCTTCCTGCTCTTTCAGGTAACTTTCACGGGCACAATAGGCAGTGTAGGGGATGTAGCCGGATTCCACACCGAGAGAAGCCACCACATAGCCTTTTCCTTCTTTTTCGAGAGAAGTGGCACCCGGTTCGAATTCTACCGTAAAATCACCTGCCCCGCCGGAAAAAGCAGCAGCTGTGGATCCAAAATCGATGCTCTGATCAATGGAAAGATCTTTTTCCGGATCCAGATTTTTTTGTTTGAGAATATACTCAAACACCATTTCCGGCATGCCGCCCTTTCGTCCACCAAGTACCTTCTTTCCTTTCAGATCATCCCAGGTAAAAGCAGGCATTTCTTCGCGGGCAACGAGAAAATTACCGGCCCGCTGAGTCAGCTGTGCGAAATTAATGACGTAATCGGAAGCCCCCTGGCTGTAGGCATAGATGGAAGCTTCACTTCCCATAAAGCCGATATCGGCTTCACCGGACACCACGGCAGTTAACGTTTTGTCGGCTCCAAAGCCCGTAACGAGAGTGAGATCTATGCCCTCTTCTTTAAAATATCCCAATTCAATGGCTGCATATTGCGGTGCATAAAAAATGGAGTGGGCTACCTCGTTTAATGTGACTCTGGCAGCCTCCTCCGTGTTTTCTTTTTTTCCACAGCCACTGGTGAGAAGCATGGCTGCGGCAAGAAGAGCAGCAGCAATTTTTTTCCAGCTTTTTTTCATAAAAACCTCCCTGATCTTGATACTGTCAGAGTATGCAGACAGAGAGAAAAAGGTGAAGAATGGAAGGGATTGACAGGCGGTATTCAGAGGGAATAAAATTATAATGATGCTAAAAATGCTGTAAAAACAAAAGGAGAGATCTTGATCATGAAAATCAAAAAAATAGAGTATGATTTTTCAGTCTGCAAAGTGGCAGATTATTCCGAAGTAAATGCAGAGACAGAATACTGCTTTACGGGAAAAACGGATGAAGAAAACTCACTGGTATGCTTTACGTCAGACGTGCCATCCAATACATTGGAGCGGGATGACGGCTGGAAGGTCTGCTGCATTCAGGGAATCCTGGATTTTTCCATGGTTGGCATTCTTTCTGAAATCGTGGAAATCCTGACAGAAAACAAGATCAGCATGCGTGTTGTTTCTACTTTTCATACGGACTACATACTGATAAAAAAAGAAAATTATGAAAAAGCGCTTGAACTTCTGGATGCGGAAGGGTATAAAATTGTGTGATAAGACCGGTTGACGCAAGACGGAATTTTTATAGGTAACGGAGGAAAAGAGATGAAGCTGACAATACTTGGAACAGGAAATGCAGCAGTGACGGAGTGTTACAATACCTGCTTTGTGCTCAGTGAAAATGACGGATATTTTATGGTAGATGGTGGTGGAGGCAACGGGATTCTGCATCAGCTGAAGCATGCAGCGATCGACTGGAAGCAGATAAGGAACATCTTTGTCACACATAAACATCTGGATCATATCATGGGAATCGTCTGGATGATCCGTATGATCTGTCAGAACATCAGCCGTGGTCAGTATGAAGGGGATGCGGTGATCTATGCCCATGAGGAAGTGATCGGTCTTCTGCGCAGCATGGCAGAAAACCTGCTGCAGAAAAAAGAAGCCGCATTTCTTGACAAACGTCTGCATCTTGTCACCGTTCAGGACGGAGAGTCAAAAGAAATCCTGGGGAAAAAAGTGACTTTTTTTGATATTCATTCTACCAAGGCCAAACAGTTCGGTTTTTCTATGGAACTGAGCGGAGGGAAGAAACTGACCTGCTGCGGAGATGAGCCCTACAACGAATGTGAGGAGAAATACGCACGAAACAGCACCTGGCTTTTTCATGAAGCCTTCTGTCTCTATTCGCAGGCAGATATTTTCAAACCCTATGAAAAACATCATTCTACCGTAAAAGATGCCTGTGAACTGGCAGAAAGCCTCGGAGTGGAAAATCTTCTGCTATATCATACGGAGGACCGGAATATCACAGAACGCAAAAAACTTTATCTGGAAGAAGGCAGACAATACTACAGCGGAAATTTATATGTGCCGAAAGATCTGGAAGAGTGGAAGCTGGACTGAATCAGAAACTCCCTGATCTTCCTATGACCATCATAGGAGTCAGGGAGTTTTACGTCAGGAATTCAGAGAATCAACAAGTTTTTCGATGAGTGTTTTCTTCATGTAAGTATCAAAAGCAAGGATACAGATGAAGGAGAAAAGCTGGAGAAATTCCCGGTCTTCTTCCGGTGCACCTTTGAAGGTCTCTTTGGAGACGGCATATTTTTCTTCCATATCCTTCTGAAGCTTCTCAAGCTCACCCTTTTCCAGGCTGAAAACCTCTTTATAGACTTCTTCCATGCCGAAATCTTTGTCATTTTTAAAATACTTTTCCGTCAGCGGTTTTAAGAGTGCCTGGATATCGGTAATGGAAAGAAGATTTTTGAAGTAGTAAATGAAGATCAGGACCAGCATATGCTCACGGGAATATTTCTTTTTGGTGGGCGGTGGGAGCAGATCATTTTTCGCATAATTATTGATCATGGTTTTGGTCAGGATCTTGTCTCCAGGATGGCGCCTGGTCTTTTTCAGGTGCTCTTCCATAAACGTGGTCACCTGATCCATATAGAGATCAATATTCGGGATATCCTCCGGACGGATATAATCCAGACCGGAAAAAGTATCAAAAATGCTTTTCAGCATGTCAGATGTATCGACTGTCATAGAATTCACCTCGGATTTCTTTTTCATAAACCCATTATCTGGTTTTTAAAACCAGATGTCAAGAGTTTTTTTGAGTTTTGTTGGAAGGTGGATGACAGAACGGCAGTTTTGCGATATAATAAACGCTGGCAAAAAAGCTCCGGCCAGAAAGAGGTACGGAGTTAGGATAATTGAGAGAGGAAGAATACATGAGTATCTACGATACATTAAATGAACAGCAGAAAGATGCTGTACTGCACACGGAAGGACCGGTGCTTATTCTGGCAGGAGCCGGTTCAGGAAAGACAAGAGTGCTGACGCACAGGATCGCATATCTGATTGAAGAGAAAGGCGTAAATCCATGGAATATCATGGCGATCACTTTCACCAATAAAGCGGCGGGAGAGATGCGCGAACGAGTGGATAAGCTGGTTGGTTTTGGTTCGGAGAGCATCTGGGTATCCACGTTCCATTCCTCCTGTGTACGGATCCTCAGGCGTTACATTGACCGTCTGGGCTATGACACTAATTTTGTGATCTATGATGCAGATGATCAGAAGAGTGTGATGAAAGACGTTTGCAAGCGTCTGTGTGTGGATACAAAGACATACAAAGAAAAAGCACTTCTGGCAGCCATTTCCAAGGCAAAGGATGAACTCATCGGGCCGGAGCAGTACGAACTGGATCACCGCGGGGATATGAACGGAGAACGGATCGCTGCTATTTATAAGGAATATCAGAAGGTATTAAGACATAACAATGCCGTGGATTTTGATGATCTGATCTGTCTGACAGTAGAACTTTTCAAAAATCATCCGGATGTCCTGGAGGGATATCAGGAACGTCTGCGTTATATCATGGTAGATGAGTATCAGGATACCAATACCGCACAGTTTATGCTGGTGAGCCTTCTGGCTTCCAAATATAAAAATCTTTGCGTGGTAGGAGACGACGATCAGTCTATCTATAAATTCCGCGGGGCCAATATCGCAAATATCCTGAATTTTGAACATGTTTTCCCGGGAGCTTATACCGTAAAACTGGAGCAGAATTACCGCTCCACCCAGAACATCCTGAATGTGGCCAATGCCGTGATCAAGAATAACCAGAGCCGGAAGGTCAAGAGTCTCTGGACGGATAATCCGGAGGGTACACCCATCAAGCTCCGCCAGTTTACTACCGGTTACGAGGAAGCGGATTATGTGGTAAGAAACATTGAAAAGCGGATCTCGACCGGGGAATTTCATTATAAAGACTGTGCGATCCTGTACCGGACGAACGCTCAGTCCCGTATGTTTGAGGAAAAACTGCTCATGGCTAGCATTCCCTACCGGATCATCGGCGGCGTCAATTTCTATGCCAGAAAAGAGATCAAGGATCTTCTGGCATATCTGAAAACTGTGGATAATGCAAGAGATGACCTGGCGGTACGGCGTATCATCAATGTTCCCAAACGCGGAATCGGAGCAACGACTCTGAACCGGGTGCAGGAATATGCGGGAGAACATGGAATCAGTTTTTATGAGGCATTGAAAGGTGCTTCCGCGATCCCTTCTCTTGGAAGGAGCTATATGAAGGTAGAACCCTTTGTGACCTTTATCCAGACCTTAAAGAGTAAGGTGGAACACGTTTCTGTAAAAGAACTCCTGGAAGAGATTATTGAAGAAACCGGTTATATGCGGGAACTTCGCGCAGAAGCAACGGATGAAGCCTTGTCCCGTCTGGAAAATATTGATGAGTTGATCTCCAAAGTGGCTGCCTATGAGGAAAATACAGAGAATCCCACTTTAAGTGGATTCCTGGCTGATGTGGCTCTGGTGGCAGATATTGATTCCATGGATGATAGTGACGATCACGTAACTCTGATGACGCTTCACAGTGCCAAGGGGCTGGAATTTCCAAATGTTTATATGGCCGGTATGGAAGATGGTATTTTCCCGAGTTATATGACCGTTTCTTCCGAAGACCCTTCCGATCTGGAAGAGGAACGTCGTCTTTGCTATGTGGGGATCACCCGTGCAATGAAGCAGCTGACCCTGACCTGTGCCCGCCAGCGAATGGCCAGAGGTGAGATTCAGTATAACCGGATGTCCCGTTTTATCAAGGAAATCCCGGATGAGTATCTGAGCATCGGTCAGCCGGCAAAGCCGAAGACAGAGGTAAATCAGC
This sequence comes from Blautia sp. OF03-15BH, assembly GCF_003463065.1. Classification (GTDB taxonomy): domain Bacteria; phylum Bacillota; class Clostridia; order Lachnospirales; family Lachnospiraceae; genus Limivivens. Next base: position 427,240 of record NZ_QSCM01000001.1, on the reverse strand, counting down.
CGACTAAGAGGAAAATGGCTTATCAAGATGCAAAAAATGCTTTCAAGAGCAAGGCACTGGATCCGAAACAGTTCAAGGTAGAAAAGGCAGGAAGCCTGGACTATACGGTAGGGGACAGCGTAAAACACATTAAATTCGGTGTGGGGATCGTGGAAGCGATCACAGACGGCGGCAGAGACTTTGAAGTAACGGTAAATTTTGACAAATACGGTGTGAAAAAAATGTTTGCCGGTTTTGCAAAACTGAAGAAAATTTAGAAAAACGTTATAGTATTATCAGTCGAAAAGTGATATACTACTCGTGAGAGTAAAAGCGGCAGTGGAGTTTTCCATTATGTCTGTGAAAAGGAGCGAAAGGACGTGGCGAATATGAACAGCAGATTAGAAGAATTATTAAACAGTCTTCAGAAGAAAGAAGAAGAGAAGCCAAAGAACGTGGTTCTCTGGATCCTGGCAGTGATCGGTGCCGTGGCAGCCGTAGCAGCCATTGCATATGCAGTATATCGTTATTTTACTCCGGATTATCTGGAAGATTTCGATGACGATTTTGATGATGATTTCGATGACTATTTCGATGACGAAGAAGAAGACAAGAAGTCTGAAGAGAAGGACGAGGAAGCTTCTGAGGAAGAATAATATCCGGAAAAGAGAAAAAAAGGCAGATGTCTGTCAGACAGGCACCTGCCTTTTTTATGAAAGAGAAAGGTAAACAGATGAAAAAAGGTGAAATTTTAGAAGGTGTTGTAAAGGATGTCCGTTTCCCGAATAAAGGAATCCTGGAGATCGAAGGTGCACCGGTGATCGTAAAAAATGCAGTTCCGGGTCAGAAAATCCGTTTTTCTGTGACAAAAGCCCGTTCGGGGCGTGGAGAAGGCCGTCTTCTGGAAGTGCTGGAGAAAGCACCAGGAGAGATCGAACCGGCTTGCCCGCATTTTCAGGATTGTGGAGGCTGTACTTACCAGAATCTGCCTTATGAGCAGCAGCTTGCCATGAAGCGCATGGAGGTGGAACGCCTTCTGCGGGAGGTATGTCCGGAACTGAATTTTGAAGGGATCAAGGGAAGCCCAAGAGAAAAAGAATACCGCAACAAGATGGAGTTTTCCTTTGGAGATGCTTATAAAGATGGACCGCTGGCTCTTGGCATGCATAAAAGAGGAAGCTTTTATGATATCGTAACGGTGGATCAGTGCCAGATCGTAGATGAGGATTTCCGGAAAATTCTTACGACAGTATTGGATTTTGCGGCAAAAACAGGTTTTCCATATTATCATAAGCTTCGTCATACTGGCTTTTGGCGTCATCTGCTTGTCCGGAAAGGCTTAAAAACGGGAGAAGTCCTGGTAGCAGTGGTGACGAGTTCTCAGGCGCAGGTAAATATGATGGAACTGGCAGAACACCTCAAGGCTCTTGATCTGGAGGGTTCTCTGGTCGGTGTGCTTCATATCATCAATGACAGCCTGGCAGATGTGGTTCAGTGTGATGAGAGCCGCATTCTTTTGGGACGGGATTTCCTCTATGAAGAACTGCTGGGGCTTCGTTTTAAGATTTCTCCGTTTTCCTTCTTCCAGACCAATTCCTTTGGGGCGGAGGTGCTTTATGAGACAGCCAGAGCCTATGTGGGAGAAACGAAAGATAAGGTGATCTATGATCTTTACAGCGGTACCGGTACGATCGCACAGATCCTGGCCCCTGTGGCCAAAAAAGTGGTCGGTGTGGAGATCGTAGAGGAAGCGGTAGAGGCTGCAAAGGTGAATGCGGGACTGAATCAGCTGGACAATTGTGATTTTCATGCCGGAGATGTGCTGAAGGTCATTGATGAACTTTCTGAAGTTCCGGATCTCATCGTCCTGGATCCGCCCAGAGACGGTATCAATCCCAAAGCCCTTGAAAAAATCATCCGCTTCGGAGTGGAACGTATGGTATATATTTCCTGTAAACCTACCAGCCTCGCAAGAGACCTGGTCACACTTCAAAGCAGCGGTTATCAGGTGGAAAAATGCTGCTGTATTGATCTTTTTCCGTCAACTTATCATGTGGAGACGGTTGTTCTTTTGTCCCAACTGAAATAAAAGCCGGCATGAAGGTTTCCAATCTGTATATCTCACAGGTAAAGAGAAAATGCAGAATTGAGGTTGGAAAGAATTTGCGCGTTGCAACGAGGAGAATGGACTGCTTGCAGGGCAATTCGACGACTGCCGCGACAGACTTGGAACTTGTTCCAAGTCCTAATTTACCTAAAAATGAAGATAGCAGACAACCGCAGTGTTCAGAAGATAAAGAGAGTGCAATTGTGGAGGCATTGAAGCATTTTAAGATGAATAGTTAATAAAGAAAGGTGCAGATGCTATGCCAGGTATACTCGTGGTTGAAGATGATGAAAATTTAAATCGTGGAATTACATTCTCGCTGAAAAAATCCGGATATGAGGTTTTTTCAGCAGAATCAGTGAAAAAAGCGAAAAGAATTGCAAGTGATAATAATGTGGATGTTACCATTTGTGATGTGAATCTTCCGGATGGGAATGGACTGGAATTTGTAAGGTGGATGAGATGCAATTATAATACATACATTATTTGTCTTACAGCACTAGATCAGGAGATGGATCAGGTCATGGGATATGAAGCAGGGGCAGATGATTATATTACAAAGCCGTTTAGTCTTTCGGTACTTCTTTTGAAAATAGAAGCACATTTCCGCCGCAGACAGGAGAAAACGGAAGCCGGAAAGATGATTTCGGGAGATATCGTATTTATCGCAGGAGAAATGAAAGTCCTGATAAAGAGCCGTGAAATCAGTCTGACAAAAACGGAGTTGAAAATGCTGACTTTTTTTCTTCAGAATCCGAAACAGATTCTTTCAAAAACACAAATATTGGAAAATGTGTTTGATCTGGAAGGGGATTTTGTGGATGAAAATACAATCGCTGTCAATATCAGAAGACTCCGTGAGAAAATCGAAGACAATCCGGCTGCACCGGTCTATATAAAGAATATCAGAGGTCTTGGGTATATATGGAATCAGGAGGTAAGGCAGTGACAAAGAGATATCGCAAGAAGATCACAGAAGTGCTCTCCTTGGTTTTGCCTGTCATAGTATTGTTTGCAATATTAAATTGCTTTACCACATATGTGTTTTATGAAGATTATAAATATAAAATGAATCTTATGACAGAGATTGCTGCAAAGGAAGAATTTTCCGGGCTGGATGCTGCTTCGGAATTGCTTAAGGATAAGGATATTGAAACGAATGAACAGGGAAGGCGATTATTGGAGCAATATGGATACTGGGGGAATAAAGGGAATGCATTTTATTCGCAATTCCGGCATCAGGTTATGGTGACCGGTGCTGTAAGCACTGTGATATGCGTGCTTCTTTTGACTTTTTTACTTTATTGGAAGAAAAAAGAAGATGCGTGTCATCAGAAAATTTTAGACCAGTTGGAAGAAATTCTGATCAGATTCCGTGAAAATAAATTTGATGATTTACTGAAAACGGAAAATCATGCAGAACTGGAAAAATTGAATGACCAGCTTGAAGCAATCGGACATCATATTCAGTTGATAAAGGAAGAAGCAAGGGCAGAAAAGGAGAACACGAAAGAAATGGTTTCTGATATTTCTCACCAGTTAAAGACACCGGTTGCAGCTTTGGATACATGTTTTAGTGTGCTGATGCAGAATGACTTAAGTGCCACAGAACAGGAGGAGTTTCGTATCCGTTGTCGGAGTGCTCTGGATGGACTGGAGACATTATTGCAGTCGCTTCTTGAAATATCCAAGATGGAAACTGGACTGATTCAGATTAATAAGAAAAAACTTCCGCTTATGGATACTGTCATATCTGCTGTGAACCGCACTTATCCTAAAGCGGATGAGAAAGAAATGGAATTCGTTTTTGACTATGAAAAAGAGCTGGAAACATGCATGGTTATGCAGGATAAAAGGTGGCTTGGTGAAGCTGTGATCAACGTTCTGGATAATGCAATCAAGTACAGTCCGTGTGGTTCAAAAATATTTATCCGGTTACAAAAAAGAAACGATCTTGTAAGAATGGAAATTGAGGATCAGGGAATTGGTATTCCGCAGAATGAGTATCACAAAATTTTTCAACGATTTTACAGAGGAAGTTCCAAGGAGGTCATGGAAAAGAGTGGTACAGGAATCGGACTTTTTCTATCGAGAGAAATTATCGAAAAACACGCAGGTACGATTACGGTAACCTCCGGCAAAAAGAAAAAAGGAAGCACGTTTGTGATTCAATTACCATATGTTGGTTAAATTTTAAGTGGGCAGAAATCTTACAATTCTGTAAGATTTCTGCTCGTTTTTTGAAAGTGAAATGAAAGATTGTCCTGATATAATTTGGATGTAGGTTGAAAAGGTACGCTTTACAGAATTGAAAAGGAGGCAACACATGAGTGTGATATTAGAAACCAAGCAGCTTTGTAAGTTTTATGGCGCAGGTGAGAATCAGGTCAAAGCGGTCAATCAGGTGGACATTCAGATTGAGCAGGGAGAATTTGTCGCAATTGTTGGAAAGTCAGGTTCCGGTAAAAGTACATTACTTCATATGCTTGGAGGGCTAGACACCCCGACAAAAGGCAGTGTTACTTTAGCCGGGAAAGATTTATACAGGATGAAGGAAGATGCCCTTGCTGTTTTCCGCAGAAGAAAAATCGGATTTGTTTTTCAGGCATTTAATCTGGTTTCATCTGTTAATGTCTGGGAAAATATTGTACTGCCACTGGGGCTGGATGGAAGAAAAGTGGATGAAGCGTATGTAAATGATATCATTGCAACTTTGGGGATTGAAAACCGGATTTATAATCTGCCAAATCAGTTATCCGGAGGACAGCAGCAGAGAGTAGCAATTGCAAGAGCACTGGTGAATCGTCCGGAAATTATATTTGCAGATGAGCCGACAGGAAATCTTGATTCTAAGACCAGTGATGAGGTAATCGCCCTGCTTAAGATGACAGCAAAAAAATATGGACAGACAATTGTAATGATTACCCATGATGACGAAATTGCACAGGTCGCTGATCGTATTCTGGTAATTGAGGATGGACGGGTGGTGGATTTTAGATGAAGACAATAAGCAGGATTGCATATAGCAATGACAAAAAGAACAAGACAAGAAGCATACTGATTATGATGTCCATATGTCTGACTACGATGCTGCTTGTGATTATCAGTACTGTGGGAAATGGAATGATCCGTTTACAGAAAAGTCAGGCGGCAGGCTCATATGGAAGCAATTATGGTTTGTTTGTCGCAGCAGACGGATCGCAGTTAAAAGAAGTAAACCGCCGTGCGGAAATAGATGCAATAGGAATTATGTGTACAGAAGGCATAATTAAAGGCAACGAAAACGGTGGTTTTGTCTGCATGGATGAGACTGCAAGAAAAATGCTTCCCTATAATAAGGAATATGAGTTAAAGGAAGGAAAGTATCCGGGGGGAACGCAGGAAATTGTCGCAGGAAGAGCATTTTTTCGTGCAATGGGGTATGATGATGTAAAGGTCGGAGATACGGTTACACTGGATTACCGCGCAGGGATGCAGTCAGAATATAAGCCGGAAGAATTTGTTGTCAGCGGAATCCTATATGATCGGGATGAGTATACCATCGAGGCATCTTATGTTGCTTTCGGGTCACAGGAGTTTTATGATGAGCACGTCGCAGAGAATGACAGACAGTATAATATTTATTTTACTTTAAATGATTCTGCAAATGTATCTATGAATAATATTGATTCGGTTATAAAGCAGATTGCAGCAGCTTGTGGGATCGAAGAAAAAAACGTTATAGTCAATGATCTCTATTTGCAATGGGTCTTGCAGCCGAATTATGAAACGATTGCGGTATGTGGAATGCTGATTCTTGCAATTGTACTTTTCTCTGTTGTGGTCATTTATAATATTTTTCAGGTCGGTATTGCCAACAAGATACAGGAGTATGGAAAAATCAAGGCTCTGGGAGCGACAAAAAAGCAGATGAAACAACTGATCTTCAGAGAGGGCATTTTTTTGACATTTTTTTCAATACCAGTTGGATTGCTTTTTGGCTTTCTGATTGCAAAATGCGGTTTTAACTGGCTGGTAGAACAGGGGAACCTTGTATCAACCGGAACTGGCTCTATGGGAGTTCAAAATCAGCAGGTGCCTCTGTTTTCCCTGCCTGTTATGCTTCTCTGTATTTTCGTATCATTTCTTACCGTTGCTTTGGCACTGCGTAAACCAATGAAAATTGTTTCACGGATTTCACCTATCGAAGCAACACGGTATTTAGAAAATGCAGAAACACAAAAAAAAGGAAAACGAAATGGCAGAAAAAATGTCACCGTGTTTTCTATGGCAATGGCAAATGTAACGGGTAATCCCAAAAGAACTATTGGTACTATCCTCACAATGGGTTTTTCTTGCGTATTGTTTGTGATTATCTCTAATTATGTGGGAAATATTGACACGGAGCATGAAGCACGTCTTTCCGTTAATCATGGACAATTTGAACTGCAGCTTGACTATTCTGCTGAGTATGATGAAAGATATCCGGAGAATAATCTGGATACGATTCTGACGGATGATCCATTGAATGATTCGCTGATTGAAGAAATCAAAAGCATTCCGGGAGTAACAGATGTCATGACGAGAGAGATTGTCTCTGTAAATCTGAACGGAACAAGATTTCCGGCTGATATTGTGAGTAAAAAGGATTTTGATTCTATGCGCCAAGAAGGGGATATTGGCTCTATGGACTATGATCAGGCGGTAAAGAATGGTGATATTTTTTTTGGCTGGTCAACGTGGATGGAACAAGATGGATATGCTCCGGGTGAATCCATTGCATTTGACTTTGAGAATGGAAGTGGAACCTATACCTATCAGGGAAAGATTGCAGGATCTTTTGTGAGTGCGGACACTTATCTTGTCATTCCGGAAGGTGTATATCGTTCCATGAATCCGAGAGGAACAGCCTATGGCTATCTGTGGGTGGACTGTGATAAAAAAGATGTGGCATCTGTAGAACAAAGTCTGAATACTTTGATTTCTAATACTTCGCATATAAAAATGGATACTTATCATGCGCAGTTACAATCTGCCGAATTTGCAAGCAGCATGATGAAGCTTGGCTGTTATCTGTTTATGGCTATTGTAGGACTCATCGGGTTTATGAATATGGCGAATACCATGATCATGAATATTACGACAAAAAAGCAGGAATATGGTATATTACAGGCTGTGGGTATGACAAATAAACAATTAAATTTATGCTTGCAGTTACAGGGACTGATGTTTACGGTTGGTACCATATGCGTAGCTTTGATCATTGGTCTGCCGCTCGGCTATGCACTTTTTTCCTATGCAAAACATAATGGAATATTTGGAATGAATATCTATCATGTTCCAATCGTACCAATTTTTATTATGATTTTTTTGGTCGGTCTGTTGCAGATTGTACTTTCCTGCGTTTTAAGCAGTAATCTGAAAAAGGAAACGCTGGTAGAAAGAATAAGGTATCAGGGATAGCAAGTAATATGTAATGAACTAGGTCTTAACGAAGAGGAGAAATAGGTAACTTCCATTTTGTATGTATGATAAATCTAAACAGTATTTTAGCAACATTTCCTACTGGTTAATTAAATTGAATAGAAATTAAACACTGTTCAATTGTGCAATCTATATGAATCTGATATGCTGAGTATACAAAAGCTTTTGAATTTTTTAGGAGATGAAGCAAATGGATATAGGCGTTGTTATAAAAAAATATAGAAAAGAAGCTGGTATGACGCAGGAGGAGATGGCAAACAGATTAGGCGTGACGACACCGGCTGTAAACAAATGGGAGAATAGTAATTCCAAGCCGGATATTGAACTGCTGGCACCAATTGCAAGACTGCTTGATATTTCACTTGATACATTACTTTCTTTTCATGAAAAACTTTCAGATACTGAAATCGAAGAAATTATCAGGAAGATGGACAGGATGTTTTCAGAAGAAGGCTATGAAAAGACTTATGAATGGGCATTGAGACTTATAAAGGAATATCCGAATTGTAACATGCTTATCTGGCAGACTGCGGTAATGCTTGATGCAAGAAGAATAACGGATAAATGCACGAATCCGGAAAAATATGATAAGCAGATTAACGCATGGTATGAGCTGGCACTACATGATGAGAATGAAGAGATACAGCATCATGCAGCAGATTCCTTATTTGGATTTTATTTACGTAAGAAGGATTACACCAAGGCAGAAAAATATCTGGACTATTTTTCAGAATACGATCCTATGAAAAGTTATTATCAGGGAAGATTACTCCAGAAGCAGGGAAAAATCAAAGAAGCATATGAAAAATATGAAAATATTATTTTTTCCGGCTTTAGTACACTTAATTTTGTTCTTTCCACAATGGCGGGACTGGCATTGCGGGAAAATGATATCGGTTATGCGAGATTTTTGTCAGGGAAGGTACAGGCGGTTGCACATACATTGGAAATGGGAAAATATAATGAGTATTCGCCAATGCTTGATATTGTATGTGCAGGGAAAGATGTAGAGGGAACATATAAGGTGGTAAAACATCTTCTTGATAATGTGGGTACTATGTATGATTTTAGAAAGTCCGGTTTATATAAGCATATGAAGTTCAGAGATATTGATGAAGCTATATTAGATGGTGTAAAAGAAAAACTTCTTGAAGGATTCAGAAATGAGGAAGAATTCGGCTACATGGCAGGATATGAACCGTGGGAGAAATTAATTTTTGACAGATAAGTTTTTTGAAAACTGTCGTTTGGTAAAATCTATTCCATTTTTAAAAGCCTTGCGATAAAATATGTTCTGTGAGACGGTTTGTTGTCTTCGCAGAATGTGAGAAAATGCATCAGTAGTTTTTATTCAATAGCATAAAAGCCGAGAGGACACTTTTTTTCAGAACTTCTGGAAGGTGAGTGTCCTTTTCTTTTAACGGAAGGCAAAAAAGATGGGACTTTCTGGAGGTTGAATGTCCGCTTTACGATATCTATTGACATTCGATCCGCCTGGTGGTAATATAAGTCCAATCCAATACGAGGGAGTAGCCAAACATCTGAAAAGATGAGGTTTGAAATCGACAGCCGATGCTGATGAGGCATCCGTATCAAATGAGAAGGCAAGACTTATATTGTGACAGTGGTCATGATATAGGTCTTTTTTTATCTCAGAAAAACGTCAGTAGAAAGGGAGAGATGAATATGCTGACATTATTATTTTCTGTATGGTTGTTGTATGTAACGTGGAAACTGGCCGTTTTTGCGATCAGAGCAGGCTGGGGGATCTTCAAAATCCTGTTGTCCGTTGTGTTCCTGCCTGTTATGATCGTGATTCTTCTGATCGTAGGTATGATACAGCTGACGATGCCATTATTAGTGATCATCGGTATTTGTACCGTAGTGAAAGAGCTGTTTGGAAAAAGAATGTAACAGATATAAAGACGGAAGAGGAAAAACAATGAATGACAGATATGATTACAATTATGAAAAAGAAAGAAGAGAAGCCATAGAGGCTGGACAAAGGGCACTAAACAGTCTTCGTGCAGCACAGAAAGAGCTGGAAAGTGCCAGAAACTGGGGGCTGGTGGATCTGTTTGGAGGCGGTTTCATATCTTCTATGCTGAAACAGGGAAAGATGAACACTGCGCAGAATCATATGGAGCAGGCAAGGTATGATCTGCAAAACTTCAGTAAGGAACTGCGGGATGTGGAACGAGGTGTGGATCTTCATATCAATACAGCGGATTTCCTGACATTTGCAGACTGGTTCTTTGACGGGTTTGCGGTAGACTGGCTGGTACAGAATAGAATCAATCGGGCGAGAGAACAAGTGGGAGAGGCAATAAGAAGAGTGGAAAGAATCCTTTCTGCACTGGAACTGAAATGATGGACTTATATCATTCGAAGAATGCAGCGAGAGCGCATGTAATGCGTTGGGCGCTGAGTCCCGGTGGGACTCGTTTGGCACCGACCAGATTTTGAACGCAGATAAGCATTCTCCCGCTTCAAGTGCGCGGAGCACTAAGCGGCGGGTGAGGGAGGATGCTTATGTCAGTGGGAGTTGAAAGCTCCCACTGACAGATCGCGAAGCGACTGCGTTCATGAGCAAGTAGCGAAGCGGATTGCGAATGTCCGCTTTACTGTCCGCTTTACTGTCCTGAACAGTTACGAATTTTTATAGACATAACAAAGGGGGAAGCGTATAATATATATTTGTGGGCAAATCAGATGAAAATCTGAGACGCAAAGCCAAAGGAGCTAAAGTTAGACAGATATCTGACCATGCCAGCCGGTTGCCATTTTGAAGGTACTGAACAATTACGATAAATGTTAGATTGAACGCAGATAAGCATTCCCCAGCTTCAAGTGCATGGAGCACTAAGCGGCGGGTGAGGGGGGATGCTTATGTCAGTGGGAGTTGAAAACTCCCACTGACAGATCGCGAAGCGACTGCGTTCATGAGCAAGTAGCGAAGCGGATTGCGAATGTCCGCTTTACTACCTTGTATTTGCAATGAAAGTTCCGGTAAATATTTTTTACGTGGAACTTTTTTGTTCGCTGGAAGAAAAATGAAAAAGAAAAAGGCAGTGAGTGCATGTCTTGTTTTGAATATGAAGACCCTGGAAAAACAATAAGGATCATAAAATCTGGCGGGGGAGGCGAAATGCAAGCCATTGAACAGTGATAAAATGGAAAGGAAATGGATATGAGAAAAAATCGAAAGAACAGCTCCCATACCCGTGGAAAAAGAATTTGCAGGATGGCATTTCTTCTGGCTGGCAGTCTTGTGCTGGGAGGATGTGGAGAAAAGAAAGAAAAAGCTGCGGACAGTGAACTGCCGGAGCTTGTTATCGGAATGGATTATTTTGAACCCTACAGTTATCAGACGAGTGACGGTGAGTATAAAGGTGTTGATGTGGAACTTGCAGAAGAGGCATTGCAGAGACTTGGGTATCAGCCAAAGTTTGAGAATATCGTCTGGGAAGACAAAGATGAACTTCTGGCAGATGGAACTATCGATTGTCTGTGGAGCAGTTATTCCATGAACGGAAGAGAAGACAAATATCAGTGGGCAGGACCATACCTGTACAGCCGTCAGATGGTGGTTGTAAAAGCCGAAAGCGAAATCCAGACGCTTCAGGATCTGAAAGGGAAGCGGGTTGCAGTTCAGGCAACCACAAAAGCAGAGGATCTCTTCCTTCATAATATAGCCTCAGATCTGCCACAGATGGAGCAGGTGAACTGCTTTTCTACGACGAATGAACTTTATGCTGCACTTAGAAAAAATTATGTAGATGTAATTGCGGGACATGAAGCAATGCTGGGCAGTCTGGTGCAGTCTGGTAAGGGGATTTACCGTATGCTGGAGGAAAGTCCTTATAAATCAGAGCTTGGAATTGCTTTCAAAAAAGAAACTCACGGGGAACTGGCAGCAGATCTTACAGAAACGCTCAAAGAAATGCAGGATGAGGGCGTCACAAAAGAAATCGTTACAAAATATGGACTGGATGCGGACAAAATTCTGCCGGGAGGAGAACGTAAATGAGCAGACAGATAAGGACACGGGTGCCGCAGACACAGAAAAAGAAGTTTGACCAAAATGCATGTTTGCTGGTATTTATCCAGATTTTTTCCGGAATCCTGATATTTTTTCTGCTGACAGCGAGCGATAATAAAAAATTGAACAGTACGCTGGATGAGACCTTTGATTTTGTGAAAAATCGGATTGAAAGGTATGAGATTTATAATACGAATGATCAGGTGAAGAGTCTGGTACGTCTTATGGACAAAACAACAGAACTGAGCAGGGTCATAGCACAGGAAAAAAATCTCAGTGCGGAAATGCTGGATGAATACGCAAGGGAACAGCGGCTGACAGGGATACTGGTACTGGATCAGAACCAGAAGGTGATAGAACAGACTGCGAAAGATGGAAATACAGTGACGTTGTGGCAGAAGCTGATTGAAAGTGATTATGTACATGATATTGCAGAGCATCCGGAAAAGACTTATACGACCCGACTGAGAAATGAAGGAAAAATCTATGATTTTGCGGCGGTGGCAAGACAGGATGATCTTGGGATCCTGATTGCATATGCACAGAAAGAGGAGGTAAATGAGCTTAACGGAGATCTGACGATGGCATCGTTATTTTCAGAGTTTCCTTTTGAGATGAATGGAAGTGTTGCGATCTGTGATGGGGATAAAGTTGTCAGCGCAAATAAACAGGATCTCACTTCTCGTTCTGTAGAAGACTCAAAGAGTTTGTATGAAAATGAATTCAAGGCAGATAAAAATGGAATTGTATACCTTCACTCAAAGAGTGGAAACTGGTATGGGCGCCGGGAGAAAATCAAAGATTATAACGCATATATCTTTTTTCCGGAGCATCAGGTGTACCTCACACGAAATACGGTATGTGTGATCTATGTGCTGCTTGCACTGCTTCTTTTCTCCCTTTATCGGGTAAGCAGGAGCAGAACAGAAAAGAAAAGCATCCTTCAGGATCAGAAAAGACTTCGAGTGATCAATGCTCTTGGTCATGCCTATGCTTTTATTTCCCTTGTGAACATAGAAACAGAGGAAATCGAAATTGTAAAATCTTCAAGATACATGAAGTCGGATCAGAAAGGAGATCTGCTTTCCAGAGCACACCTGGAAGAAGTGATACAGCAGGTCATTGCAGAACCATTTCAGGAAGCATATTGGGAATTCGTTGATATGAGCACGGTGGCGAAGCGTCTGGAGGAACGTGAGACACTGAGTTTTACAACTCAGACGGTGGATGGAAGATGGCTGACGCTCATCATTGTGCCGCAGGGATATGATAAAGAAGGAAAGCTGTGTACAGTCCTGATTGCGAACCGTGATGTGACAGAAGAAAAAGAGCGAGAGATAGAGCAGGATAAGAATCTGAGAAATGCGCTTGCGGCTGCAGAACATGCGAACAAGGCGAAGACAGCATTTCTGAATAATATGTCTCATGACATCCGTACACCAATGAATGCAATCATCGGATTTACTGCACTTGCAACAGCACATATTGGCAGTAAAGAGCTTGTTCTGGATTATCTGAAAAAGATCCATACATCCGGTCAGCATCTGCTCAGCCTGATCAATGATGTGTTGGATATGAGCAGGATCGAGAGTGGTTCTGTCCGGATTGAATATACAACGGTACATCTGCCGGATGTTCTGCACGATCTGAGAACGATCATTCAGGGATATGTACATTCGAAACAACAGGAACTTTATATTGATACACAGGATGTACTTCATGAAGACGTCATTACCGACAAACTGCGTCTGACACAGGTGCTTCTGAATATCAGCAGTAATGCAGTGAAATTTACACCGGTCGGCGGTACAGTCAACATTCGTGTTTCGGAGAAAACATGCAGAAGAGCCGGCTATACAACGATAGTCTTCCGTGTGAAGGACAATGGGATCGGGATGTCACCGGAGTTCCGGGAGCATGTGTTTGATTCTTTTTCCAGAGAACATACCGTTACGGAAAATGGGATCGGAGGAACCGGCCTCGGAATGGCAATCACCAAAAATATCGTGGATATGATGGGAGGCACGATCCGCGTTGAAAGCGAAGCCGGAAAAGGAACGGAATTTACCGTTATGCTGGAATGTGAAGCAGCAGGAGAGACCGTGAAACGGGAACCTGTTCCGGAACTGAAAGGCGCCAGAGTACTTGTGGTAGATGATGATGCGGAAACCTGTATGAGTGTAAGTAGGATGCTGCGAGAGATCGAAATGACGGCAGACTGGACGACTTCCGGGAAAGAAGCGGTACTCCGGGCAAAAGAAGCTTATGAGCAGAATCAGGAATTTAAAGTATACATCATTGACTGGCTGATGCCGGATATGAACGGGATCGAGACAGTCCGAAGAATCCGTATGGTGGTTGGAGAAGAGTATCCGATCATCATACTGACTGCTTATGACTGGGCAGATGTTGAGCAGGAGGCAAGGGAAGCAGGAGTCACTGCATTTGTGTCGAAACCACTGTTTCTTTCAGAACTGCGGGAAGTCCTGATGAGTTCGGAGCAAAGAGAAATTCTCAAGAATGAGAAGCAGAAGACCTGTGCAGAAAGCCGGAGGAGTTATAAAGGGAAGAAAGTTCTTCTTGTAGAGGACAATGAACTGAACCGTGAGATCGCAACCGCAATCATGGAAGAAATTGGTCTGGATGTGGATAGCGTGGAGGATGGCACAGATGCCGTGTATATCATGTCATCTGCAGAAGGCAGAAAGTATGATCTGATCTTTATGGACATTCAGATGCCGAAGATGGATGGATACACGGCAACCAGGGAGATACGTACGTTGAATGATCCGAAATGTGCCAATATACCAATCATCGCAATGACTGCAAATGCTTTTGAGGAAGACCGTAAAAAAGCGATCAAGGCAGGTATGAACGGTCATATTGCAAAACCGATCAATGCGGATGTGATCCTGGAAAACCTGGATCAAATTTTCGGGAGATAAAAACGGATTCTGTGATTTTATCCGAAAAGAAGAAGGAAAAGGATTCTTGTAGTGACAGCTGTTTTGCTCGGATGTAATCATCTGTAGGCAATAACCATTTTCATGTAACAGGAGAGATTTACGGTATGTGGATATTTTATGCAATAGGTTCTTCGTTTTTTGCGGGAATCACAGCAATTCTCGCAAAATGCGGGATTAAGAAAACCGATTCGAATGTGGCAACAGCGATCCGGACTGTGGTGGTATTGTTGTTTTCGTGGCTTATGGTGCTGATCACAGGAACATGGGGAGGAATCATGCAGATCGATGGCAGGACGCTTTTGTTTTTGATCTTATCAGGTATGGCGACAGGCGCATCGTGGCTGTGCTATTTCCATGCCCTTCAGAAAGGAGACATTAATAAGGTTGTGCCCATTGATAAGTCCAGCACAGTATTGTCGATTCTTCTGGCACTTATTTTCCTTCACGAAGGGGTGACCGGGGCAAAAATAGTATCATTGGTGTTGATCGGAAGCGGCACGATGATGATGATAACGAAAAAAGACATAGAGACCGATCAGGGAAAAAAGAGTGGTGGATGGCTGATCTATGCGGTGCTGTCAGCAGTATTTGCAAGTCTGACGTCTATCCTGGGAAAGATTGGGATCGAAGGGATTGATTCCAATCTCGGTACGGCGATCCGCACCACGGTAGTGCTGTTTATGGCGTGGATCATGGTGTTTGTTACCGGAAAACAGAAAGAAATAAAGAAGATAGAGAAGAAAGAATTCTGTTTTATCAGCCTGTCGGGGCTGGCAACGGGAGCGTCGTGGCTCTGTTATTACCGGGCATTACAGGAGGGACCGGCAAGCGTGGTAGTACCGATTGACAAACTCAGTATGCTGGTAACGATTGCTTTTTCGTGGCTGGTATTTCACGAGAGGCTGACAAAGAAAGGAGCGGTTGGCGTTTTACTTATTACAGTGGGAACGTTGATGCTGGCAATTACCGCCTGAAGGAGCTGTATTTTCATGTCACAGGAACGGGTGCATTGGGGAAAAAGACCATAGGAAGCGCTTTTTGGAGAGTATTTCTGTGGAAAATTGATCTGTTTTGCAGGAGAAATGCCATATCTGAAGGCTGTGTGTTTTGAGGACGAAGTGGAGCAACGGATGATCCGTTTTCCACATTGAATAAAAAGACGGAAGTTCTTCACAGTTATGGGCAAAAAGCCAATAAAAATCGCCCTCGGCGATGGGGATTTTGCATGCAGCTTTCGGGATTTTGGCGTATTCATGCCAAAACACCTTGCGGGACAGTGGCTGCTGAATAGTTACGAATAATTTACACTACCCTGGCACCTGCGCGTCTCGGGAATGGGAAGGCCTGCCCCTGGAAAAACGATTAGAGAGTTTTCATCTGCCTGCAAAAACAAAAGACTTCATAAGAAAAGCAAAATAATAATAGACATTTATGGAAAAGGTAAGTATAATAAATTAAGAAATTGCCTCAAATCTCCAAAACCGCAAAACAAGTCAATCAAGCGTCAAGAAATGATTGCCTCAAATCTCCAAAATTGCAAAACAAGTCAATCACCCGGCAAGAAATGGTTGCCTCAAATCTCCAAAATCGCAAAACAAGTCAATCAAGCGCTAACAAATGGTTGCCTCAAATCTCCAAAATTGCAGAACAAGTCAATCACCCGGCAGGAAATGGTTGCCCCAAATCTCCAAAATCGCAGAACAAGTCAATCAAGTGGCAGGAAATGGTTGCCTCAAATCTCCAAAATTGCAGAACAAGTCAATCACCCGGCAAGAAATGGTTGCCTCAAATCTCCAAAACCGCAAAACAAGTCAATCAAGCGTCAAGAAATGATTGCCTCAAATCTCCAAAATCGCAAAACAAGTCAATCAAGCGCCAACAAATGGTTGCCCCAAATCTCCAAAATCGCAAAACAAGTCAATCACCCGGCAAGAAATGGTTGCCCCAAATCTCCAAAATCGCAAAACAAGTCAATCACCCGGCAGGAAATGGTTGCCTCAAATCTCCCAAAACGCAGAACAAGTCAAACATATTGTCTCATATAGGTTAATGCAGGTCTGAAAAGATTTCCACTTAGTAGTCAGGCCAATACCAGAAAGGATAAAAAATGCAAGGTTTAAAAGAAATGCTTGTAGAAGAGCAGAAATATCTGGAAAAAATTGCTGATGCTGCCAGAAAAAGTTCACTTATAGTACCAGAAGGGCGTCTCCGGATTTCAAAAAGTAAATACAACCCTCGTTACTATCAATGTATGGAAGGCGGTAATGAAATTTATATTTCAAGAACCGAAAAAGAACTGCCTAAACAGCTGGCACAGAAAGATTATAACAAAGCGGTGATAAAAAAAGTAGAAACAAGACTCAAACAAATTCAGAAAATAATGCAGGATTATTCGGATGATGAAATTGAAAAAATCTATACATCCATGCACAAAGAACGGCAAGCCTTGGTAACTCCAATAGAGGCAACGTGGAATCAGCGGATAAAAAAGTGGTATGAAGAAGAATACGATGGAAAAGAATTCAGAGAAGGAACAGCAGTGATCCTGACGGAAAAAGGAGAACGGGTACGTTCCAAGTCAGAAAAGATACTTGCGGATTCTTTCTATAGAAAAAATATCCCGTACAAATATGAAAAACCGCTCCATTTAAAAGGTTATGGTATCGTGTATCCGGATTTTACATTTCTCTCCAGAAAAAAAGGAAAGGAAATCTATTGGGAGCACGAAGGGATGATGGACAGGCAGGAGTATGCAAAAACAGCAGTAAAAAAAATAGAATCTTATCAAACGAGTCATATTTATCCGGGAGACAGGCTGATTCTCACCTTTGAGACAGAACAATGTCCTTTGAATTTCAGAATAGTTGAAAATCTGATAGAGAAATATCTGATGTAACAGAATTGAGCAGATTTCAAACCCTATCGAATGGAGTAATGGAATGTCCGCTTTACTGTTTGTAGGTGCTGTGTGCCAGTGACACACGTTTTGCACTGACTGAAGCGGAGCGGAGACCTTGTGAGGACTGCTTGCAGCGGAGCAATTCGCAGACATCAGTTGGGGGCAAATTCACAATTCCGGGACACAGGAAAAATCCTGCATAAAAAACTTTTCATATAGCTGCCACAAAAAGATCGGTCGAAGTGCGGTCTGGCATCTGGCAATATCTGCTATGACCAGGAGCCAAAAATCTATTGACAAATTATCAGCAGTGTGTATAATTAGATGTATGTTGTAAGTGGAAGACGGACAACTGTATTCTTATTTAAGCCACTGCGTTTGGGGCTTTTTTCTTGGCTTGAACGCATTGAGGCAGTGACGCAATGAAGCAGAAGAGATTGAGACAGAAAATATGCTGAACGGTAGCTGACAGGAAGATTCGGAATAGTTTCTATTTTTTTTACCTTGAGATATTATTTCTGGTGCAAAGATAGTTTCTGGAAGAATTTCACCGTAAGAATACAGGTTTGACAGGTTTTATGACAGCCTTTGTAAAGCTTGAAAAACAAATGCTTTTCAAAGCTACTGTCCGGTACAGCGTAAAATAAATGGCTGTACAGCTGTGTGTCGGAGAAACCTGCACGACAGCCATTTGTTGAATGCTGAACCGATTTCCATGAGCCAGCAGAATGTAACTTGTAAACCGGGAAAAACGAAAGGAGAAGAAAGATGAAGAAAAAGTTAGTAAGCATACTTCTGGCAGTAGCTACTGTTGCAGGAACCTGCGGCGCTCCGACCATGGCAGTTTTTGCTGAGGAAAGCACCGAGACCGTTGCCGAGACCGAAGCCGTTGAGGATGCAGAAGAAGAAAACGCCGATGAGGCAGACGCTGAAGATGCGGATGCCGAGGACGCAGACGAGGAAGACGATGATGAGGACGATGTTTCCGATGAGTATACCACCGCTTCTTCTGAAATCTATAATTCCGAGCTGGGTGAGTTCTACAGCCTGTACAGCGAAGCAAAAGAGGAGACCAACGTTTCCAAGAGATATGCCATGATGGCTCAGGCAGAAGCCAAACTGATGGAGTCTGCTGTTATGCTTCCGACCAAAACCCAGGGCGGTGACTACAGACTGAGCAGAATGGCTCCGCATACCACCGACTACAGCCTTTGGGGAAGTGATGAGTATCGTATCCACCAGGCACTGATCGCTACCGATTTCATCAAAGCTGAGGATGTAGCTGCACTGAGAGAGAAATGGGCAGAGCTGAAAGGAACCGGCACTTACGAGGCAGAGGCTAAAAAATATCTGGAAGAGAAAGGCTATACTCTGAAAGATGAGTACAACTACCGCTATACGGCAGATCCGGCTACCTGGGATATTCTGGCAAGCTCCAGAGCAACCGAGGTGCGTCCGCTGGTAAATACCTATGATGGTCTGGTAGAGTACGACAATGAGGGCGTTCTTCAGCCGGCACTGGCAGAGAGCTATGAGGTTTCCGAAGATGGTCTGACCTATACCTTCCATATCCGTCAGGGTCTGGAATGGGTAGATTCCCAGGGCAGAAAGGTGGCTGACCTGACAGCAAATGATTTTGTATCAGGAATGCAGCACATGATGGATGCACAGGGCGGTCTGGAATATCTGGTGGAAGGTGTGATCAAGAATGCTTCCCAGTACATTGACGGCAGTGTTACCGATTTCGCTCAGGTAGGCGTAGAGGCAGCGGATGATTACACACTGGTATACACCCTTGAGGAGCCCTGCAGCTACTTCATGACTATGCTTGGCTACAGCATCTTTGCACCGATGAGCAAAGACTTCTATGAGTCTGAAGGCGGTAAATTCGGAGCAGAGTTTGATTCTTCCGCATCTGATTATCTCTATGGTAAAGGACCGGATTCCATTGCATACTGCGGTCCCTATGTAGTGACGAATGCTACCGAAAAGAATACGATCGTATTCAAGGCAAATGAGTCCTACTGGAACAAGGACAACATCAACATTAAGAACGTTAACTGGCTGTATGATGACGGTTCCGATGTGACCAAATGGTACAACGATGCGAAGAATGGTACCGTTGACTGGGTTGCCCTGACTCCGGCTACCACTGTTACTGCCAAGAACGATGATCTGTTTGACACCTACTCTTATGTGAGTGATACAACTTCTACTTCCTTCATGAACTTCTACAACCTCAACCGTGAGGCTTATGTAAACGTAAACGACAACACCACCGGAGCTTCCACAAAGAGCGAGGAAGAGCAGGAGAGAACGGCTGCAGCCATGAAGAACGTTCATTTCAGAAGAGCCATTTCCTTCGGTCTGGACAGAGCTTCCTACAACGCACAGGTAAACGGCGAGGAACTGAAGGTCAACTCCCTGAGAAACTGCTATGTACCGGGCAACTTCGTAGCTCTTGAAGAGGATACTACCGTATCCATCAACGGAACTGACACCACCTTCCCGGCAGGCACCTACTTCGGAGCAATCGAGCAGGCTCAGATTGATGCGGACGGCGTAGCGATCAAAGTCTGGGATCCGGACGGAAACGACGGAGCAGGCAGCAGCGATGGCTTCGACGGCTGGTACAACGTAGACAACGCAGTAGCAGAGCTGGATACCGCAATCGAAGAGCTCTCTGCTGACGGAATCACCATTGATGAAGAGAACCCGATCTACATTGATATGCCGTATGCATCCTCTCTTGAGGCTTACAGCAACCAGGCAAACGCTTACAAACAGTCCATCGAGGCTTCTCTCGGTGGAAAAGTAATCGTAAACCTTGTTGACTGCGTAACAAGCGACGGCTGGTATTATGCAGGATACTACACTGACTATGGTTACGAAGCAAACTACGATGTTTACGATGTATCCGGATGGAGCCCTGACTTCGGTGATCCGTCCACATATCTGGATACCTTCCTTCCGGATTATGCTGGATATATGGTAAAATGCATCGGTATCTATTAATCAGAAACTGACCGGATACTCCGGTATCAGTGACAGCAAATAAGAGAATGGCAGGGGGTGGCTCTTGACTCCCTGCCATATCTGATGAGTGGAAAAATATGGTAAAATATTTATTTAAACGTTTGCTGCAAGGTCTGGTTTCTGTGGTGATTGTAGTTGCCTGCGTCATGGTAATGATCTATTCCCTGATGGACCGTACGCTGATCTTTGCGAAGGATACCAACTATTCCCACCAGAGCAACAACCAGAAAGTAGCTTACCGTTATGAAAAATGGGAAACATACGGCTATCTGGACTATGTGACCTATGCAGATTATCTGAACGATCTTACCGTAAAGGGAGAGATCGATGAGGACACCAGATCCAGCGCTGTAAGCATCGGAAGAAAAGCAAAGAAAGATTCCGATCTTGTAAAAGAATATGTTCAGAAATTCACTGACTTTTATGAGTCAAAGGGTTACACGGTAATCCGTCTGGATGCCGTTATGATGAATAAAAAGAAATATGCCGCAGGCGGTCAGCAGCAGCTTTTTGCATACAAGAACATTCCGCTGACGACCCGTCTGGCAAAATATTTTTCAAACCTGATTACAGTAGAAAGCATTCATGACGTACCGGAGGTGGAAGGAGAGAGAGGTATCAGCTTCACCCTTCATGATCCTGTCTACGGCGGAGAAAAATTCTCCCCGGCGATCATCGGGAACGGTACCACACACAAATATCTGTTGTATTTTGACAACAAATTCCCGTATATCCACCAGAATATCATTGAAATCAATCTGGGTAAATCCTACTCAGTCAATGAGGGCATTGACGTGGCTACAACCATGAGCCGCGCACAGGGATCCTTTTTGAAATCGGAGATCACTTATCCGAGTGGTCTGACGGAAAACAGTGCAGATGATCTTCATACAGCTACTTATCTGAAAGACTCCAGAGAAGCCAGCATGGTAAATGAGACCCGTTTCGTGGATGACTACACCAATGTGGACACGGTAAAAGCCGGAAAATCCAAGATCGGCTATTCCTTTACCATTGGTATCATTGCAGTGATTCTTTCTTACGTCCTTGCGATCCCGCTGGGAATCCTGATGGCGAGAAAGAAAGACAAGCTGATCGATCAGATCGGAACCCTCTATATTGTATTCATCATCGCAGTTCCGTCCCTTGCTTATATTTTCCTGTTTAAAGCCATCGGTGGAAGCATGGGGCTTCCCACGACCTTTGACATGGAGTCCTCAAGCAAGCTGATGTATATCCTGCCGATCATTTCCCTAGCCCTTCCGCAGGTGGCAAACCTGATGAAATGGCTGCGCCGTTATATGATCGACCAGATGAATTCCGATTATGTAAAATTTGCCCGTTCCGGTGGTCTGACCGAGAACGAGATCTTCACGAAGCACATCCTGAAAAATGCGGCGATCCCGATCGTACAGGGAGTTCCCGCCAGTGTGCTGGGTGCACTGATCGGAGCCATCATCACCGAGCGTGTGTATGTGGTTCCCGGTGCCGGTAACTTATTGACTGAGGCCATCAACCAGTATGACAACGGAGTGATCGTAGGTGTGACACTGTTCTATGCCCTGCTTTCTGTTCTGGCGATCATTCTTGGTGACATTCTGATGTCCATGGTGGACCCGCGTATTTCATTCTCTACGAAGGACAGGTAAAAGTTATGAATTATGATTTAGATAAATATGGTTTGTCCAAAGAGGAACTGTTTGCCAGGGTCGATCACAGCAGTCTGGAGTCTGAGAAGATCACGGCTCCCAGATATTCCTACTGGCATTCCGTATTCCGCGTGTTTTTTAAGAAAAAGATCAATATTGTGATCCTGATCCTTTTGGGCGTCATCCTTCTGATGACTTACGGTTATCCGCTTCTGGTGGAATATGACCGTTACACGAACCTTTTAAGCAGCGCAGCCAAGCATCTCTCACCGTCCAAGGCTTTAAAAGAGATGGGAATGAGTATCCACTGGATCCTGGGATCAGGAGCCAGCGGCCAGTCCACATTCGATGCACTCTGGACAGGAGCAAGGATTTCCGTATCTCTGGCATTTGTCTGTGCATTGATCAATATGACCGTAGGTGTTGTGATCGGAGCTCTCTGGGGCTTCTCCAAAAAGTTTGATACCTTTATGATGGCCCTTTACAACATCATCGGAAATATCCCTTATGTATTGCTGATTTCTGTACTGGTGATGCTGTTCACCCCGAGCTTCTGGACCATGGTATTTGCCCTGACCGTTACCGGCTGGCTGACCATCGCCTACTTCATCCGTACACAGGTTATCATCATCCGTGACAGAGAGTACAATCTGGCTTCCAAATGCCTTGGTACCTCGATTTTCCGGATTGCGCTGAAAAACATCCTTCCGTTCATGACCTCTGTCATCGTGACCCTGGCAGCAACGGAGATCCCCTCCTATATCTCTTATGAGGTATTCCTGGCATACATCGGAATGGGACTTTCCGATATGTCTCTGGGCCGTCTGATCTATGAGGCGGAGGGTGCTATGCTGACTCCGGGCTGGGGCTTTGAGTTCTGGAGCCCGGTAGCTGTCGCATCGATCATTACCATCGTGCTGTACGTGGTCGGACAGAATCTTGGTGATGCTTCCGATCCGAGAACACATATGTAAGAGGTGGCAGAATGGAAAAGAAAAATGTATTATTATCAGTCAAAGATCTGGAAGTGAAATTCCGTGTCCGCGGCAGGATCCTTTCTGCCATCCGCGGAGTTTCTCTGGATATTTATGAAGATGAGTCCATTGCCATCGTAGGAGAGTCCGGTGCAGGTAAATCGGTATTTACGAAAGCTTTTGCCGGTATGCTGGACAGCAATGGTTTTGTGAGCAACGGTTCTATTATTTTTAACGATCCGGAGCTTTCCGATACTGTGGTGAAATTAAATTCTACAGCCTGGAAATTCATCAATTCCTATAAAAAACAGCTGGATGAGAATTCCAGACTGGAGCTTGGTTCTGCAACTTACCGCAAAATGCTGGAGCTGGAATCCGAAATGCGGGAGAAAAGTACGTTAAGTGCCGCTGATAAGGAAAAAGAAGAGAAAGAACTTCATGCCCTGAAGGTGAAACGGACGGAAACCTTTAACAAGAAGCAGACACTTGATCCTGCGAAGGAAAAAGCGGAGATCAAAGCAGCAGCAGCCGAGATCAAGAAGCTGGATGCCGAGATCAAAGCTCTGGAAAAAGCTACCGAGCAGAAGATCAAAGAGCATAAAAATGCCGTGGCTCATGATGCGGCTTATCAGAAATCCTACCAGGAGCGTATGGAGAAGCTGAAAAAGCAGTATGCAGAGGAAACCTCCAAAGACATCAGCGACAGCACGAAAAAGAGAAATGAAACGCTGGCAAAGGAAGTTTACCTTTCTGTTGGCCGTTATAAATTCAAAAAACGCTTTAAGATGGGAAAAGGCCTGATCGCAGAACTGAAAAAAGCCATGCAGCTCGGTGTGGACTTAAACAGTGAAGAAGAGCGGAACCAGGTTTTCGGAAACGTGACCTTCCGTGTGCGTTATCTGGATGAAAACAGTGAACGTCTCCATGGTACCTGTATCATCAACCTGGCACAGGTCAAGGATCAGAATGACTGGGGCCAGATCCGTGGTAAAAAGATCGCTACCGTATTCCAGGATCCCATGACTTCCCTGAACCCCATCATCACGATCGGAAAACAGATCACTTCTATTATTATGAAGCATCAGGGCTGTTCCGAGGTGGAAGCGAGAGGCAAAGCACTGGAAATGATGGAAAAGGTGGGAATTCCCAATGCGGAAGCACGTTTTGACGATTATCCCTTCCAGTATTCCGGTGGTATGAGACAGCGTATCGTTATTGCCATTGCTCTTTCCTGTCAGCCTAAGATCCTGATTTGTGATGAGCCGACAACGGCTCTGGATGTTACCATTCAGGCACAGATTCTGAAGCTGATCAAGGATCTGCAGAAGGAATATCATTACACGATTGTGTTCATTACGCATGACCTGGGTGTGGTAGCAAATATCGCTGACCGTGTGGCAGTTCTTTATGCCGGTCAGATCATCGAGCTGGCTACGGTAGAAGAGCTGTTCTACGATCCCAGACATCCCTATACCTGGGCACTGTTGTCCTCCCTGCCCCAGCTGGCAGAGCGAAACACGAAGCTTTATTCCATTACGGGTACCCCCCCTTCCCTGTACAACAAGATCGTGGGCGATTCTTTTGCTCCGCGTAATCCGTACTGTCTGAAGATCGATACCCTGGCGGAACCGCCCATGTTCAAAGTCACCGAAACCCATTATGCAAAGACCTGGCTTCTGGAGCCCAACGCTCCGAAGGTGGAAAAACCGGAGATTATCCAAGATATCCACGAGAAGCTGCTGCGCGCATACAATATTTAGGAGGTACAGACTGTGGCTGTAAATGAGCAAGAGAAAAAGGTGCGTGCCTCCCATCTGCCGGAGCATGGCCCCATCGCAGAAAACGGGAAAGAAGTCCTGCTGTCTGTGAAAAATATCGACATCACCTTCGGAAAAGGAGAGGATGCGGTAAAGGCAGTAAAAAATGCTTCCTTTGATATTTACAAAGGAGAAACCTTCTCACTGGTAGGTGAGTCCGGATCCGGAAAAACCACCATTGGACGTGCAGTGATCCGGGTGAATCCCTGTGCAGCCGGTGAGATTGATTATAAGGGAGTAAAAATCTCAGGAAAGATCCCTCATTCCCTGGACAGAGAAGTCATCCGTAATATCCAGATGGTATTCCAGGATCCGGCAGCGTCTTTAAATGAGCGTGCTACCGTAGACTATATCATTTCCGAGGGACTTTATAACTTCCATTTGTTTGAAAATGAAGCAGACCGCGTGAAAAAAGTAGAAAATATCATTGAGGAGGTTGGTCTTCTTCCCGAGCATCTGACCCGTTATCCCCATGAGTTTTCCGGCGGACAGCGTCAGCGTATCGGCCTGGCCCGTGCCATGGTCATGGAACCGGAACTGGTTGTGGCAGATGAGCCCATTTCCGCTCTGGACGTTTCCATTCGTGCCCAGGTGCTGAACCTGCTGAAAAAATTCCAGGAAGAAAAACAGCTGACCTACCTTTTCATCGCCCATGACCTTTCCATCGTGCGTTTCATTTCTGACCGTATCGGTGTAATTTACAAAGGTACCATCGTGGAGGTGGCAGAGGCAGAAGAACTGTTCAACTTCCCGCTGCATCCGTATACCCATTCTCTGATCTCTGCGATCCCGATTCCGGATCCGCAGCTGGAGAAAAACAAGGTGCTCTACACCTACGATCCGTCCATTCATGATTATTCCGAGGATAAACCGGAATTTGTCAACATCGGACACGATCATTATGTATACGGAAATAAGAAAGAAATCGAGGAGTATAAGAAACTCCGTGAGAAAGATGAGCCGCTTCAGCCGATCACGATCCGCAAACCCGGAGAAAAGGTGGAGGAGACCGCCCATGAGGTTCATCTTTCCAAGGCTGAGGATGAATTCCTGAAGACTCCGGTTCACGATACCGGAAGCATCTGGTATACGGTACTTTCCTTCTTCCTGCCGATCATTGGTATCATTGCGGCAGAGGTTTACAAACACAAACAGTATTATCACAACTACAAGGCCTGCAAAAAAGGCGCAATTATCGGCTTTATCGTTATCGCTGCGATCCTGGCGATCTTCCTGCTGGCACTGCTTCTGGTTGTCATAAGGTAGCCGGTATGGGGCGGACGATCAAAAATCAGAATATTCGGAGACCGAAGCCGGTGGAGAAAATCCGGCTTTCGGAGAAGCATCTCTATCTTCGGATATTTCTGGTGATCCTGCTCCTGGCGGTTGCGGCGGTGAGCTTCACTTATGCCCTGACTTCCTATCTGAAAGAGGATACGGGATGGAAGGTCATTCAGGTGAGCTCCGCGGCAAAGGCCAATGTGGGAGATGAATTTACCTTTCAGTATGAGCTGGGCGGAGGGGAAACTTCCGCCACAGCAGAGTACAAGGCGCTCACGATTCTCTACAGTGATGCGACGGTAAAAGCCTACGAGATTTTCAGTGCGGATGAAAGCTTCGAAGACGTTGTGAATCTCTATGAGCTCAATCAGCATCCGGGAGAGATCCTGACCGTGGAGGAGCCTTTATATAAGGCTCTGGAACTGTTGGAACAATACGGAAACCGGAATCTGTATCTCGGACCTGTTTATGAGGAAATGTATAACCTTTTCCAGTGTAAGGAAGATTATGAAACGGCTTCTTTTGATCCGGAGCAGAACAAAGTGCTGAAAGAGGAATTTGCTGTTCTGGCAGCCTTTGCAGCAGACCCGGAAGCCATAGACCTGAAGCTTCTTGGAGAAAATCAGGTGTGCCTGGAGGTTTCAGAGGAATATCAGAGCTGGACGCAAGAGCATGGATATGAAACGTATCTGGATTTTTACTGGATGAAAAACGCTTTTCTTGTCGATTATCTGGCAGAAGTGATGCTTGAGAACGGATATACACGGGGAGTGATCTCCAGTTATGACGGCTTTTACCGGAATCTGGATGAGCGGGATGTCTCTTATTCGTTCCATATTTTTGACCGGGTTGGTCAGGATATCTATCCGGCAGCAGTCATGGAGTACAACGGACCGGAAAGTCTTGTGTATCTTCGGAATTATCCGATCAGCACGCAGGATCAGGCACATTATTATGAAATGAAATCCGGAGAGATCCGGACTGCATATATAGACGGAGCAGATGGCCTACAGAGGACGAGCAGAAATGATCTGGTTGCCTATTCTTCAGAAAAAGGCTGTGCAGAAGTGCTCCTGACGATGATACCGGTGTATGTTTCCGCTTCTTTTGATGCTTCTGCACCGGAGAAATGGAAAGCAGACGGGATCTATTCCATTTACTGTGAAGACCGGGTGATCCATTATAACGAGGAAAAACTAACGCTGAAGCAGCTGTATCAGAAGGATGATCTTGTGTATACGGCAGCTTTGGTCGGATAAAGATAACGATTCAGAGACCACTATTTTGCGAGGTGTTTTGGCGTGAATATGCCAAAATCACGCGAAGGTTGCATGCAAAAATAACGGGTACAGACTGTATGGGTGACGGTTGTAGTATAGACGTCAGCCAGGAGAAAACGTTTGGTTAACAGCGGAGGAGGAAAAAGTTATGGAATTGGCAGAAAAGTTGGTGGAGCTTCGTAAATCCACCGGAATGAACAGAAGACAGTTTTCCGATTATTTTGGGATCCCCTACCGCACGGTACAAGACTGGGAGCTCGGCAACCGACATATGCCGGACTATCTTTTCCGTTTGATGGTCTATCGGGTCGAAATGGAGAAAAGCCAGGGAAAACTGGCATAATGATAATGATCAAAACACAAAAAACACCGCAGCGGCAGGTTCTCTCACCTGTAACTGCGGTGTTTTTTTGTGAGTGGAAACTGCTTATCTGAGAAAGAGATGAAGCAATTTCTCATGGAACTTCCGGTAGGGCTGATAGCGCATGGGAAGATCCAGCCAGGTCTTTTTGTCCACAATGCTCTTGGTGTGGGAGAAAGTGAGAAAACCGGCTTTTCCGTGGTAGGATCCCATGCCGCTTTCACCGAAACCGCCAAATCCCATTTCGCTGGTGGCCAGATGGATGATTGTGTCGTTGATGCAGCCGCCGCCGAAACCGCAATGGGAGGTCACAAAGCGGGCGGTCTTTTTGTCACTGGTGAAAAGGTAGAGGGCCAGGGGATGAGCCATGGAATTGATTTTGGCGACAGCACCCTCCAGAGAATCCCAGGTCAGCACCGGCAGGACGGGGCCGAAGATTTCCTCCTGCATGACCGGATCGGAGAAGGTTACGTTGTCCATGACCGTAGGTGCAATTTTCAGCTTTTCCGGCAGGGTGGAGCCGCCCCAGACGGTCTTGGCGGGATCCATGAGTTTCAGGATTCGCTGAAAATGCTTTTCGTTGATGATTTTTCCATAAGTGGATACGGAGAGGGGATCCCCGGTAAACTGCCGGCGGATCTCTTTTTTGATCTCCTCAACGAGCTGGTCCTTGATGGCCGGATCACAGTAGATGTAGTCCGGAGCCACGCAGGTCTGACCGCAGTTTAAAAATTTGCCGAAGACGATCCGGCGGGCAGCCAGTTTGAGGTTGGCGGTACGGTCCACGAGACAGGGGCTTTTTCCACCCAGCTCCAGCGTGACCGGCGTCAGATGCTCGGCAGCCTGGCGCATGACATCCTTTCCGACCGCCTGACTTCCGGTGAAAAAGATATAGTCGAAGTGTTCTTTTAAAAGGCAGGTGTTTTCTGACCGACCGCCGGTGATGACGGTGACAAATTCCGGCGGGAAGCAGTCTTCGATGAGCTCTTTGATGACGGCGCTGGTATTGGGAGAGTAGGCGCTGGGTTTTAAGACGGCGGTGTTCCCGGCTGCAATGGCGTCCACCAGAGGCTCGATCGTGAGAAGAAACGGATAGTTCCAGGGGCTCATGATCAGGACAGAGCCGTAGGGAGAAGGTTTCGTAAAGCTTCTGGAGTGGAACTGGGCCAGGGGCGTGGGAACCCTTTTCTCCCGGGCGAAGGAGCGGGTGTGCTTGAGCATATAGGAGATCTCACTTAAGGTCAGACCGGTCTCGCACATATAGCTCTCAAAGGCGCTTTTTCCGAGATCTGCCTGGATTGCGGCATGGATCTCGTCCTGGCGCTTCTGAATGGCAGTTTTCAGTTTTTTCAGGGCGGCCAGCCGGAAATCGACGTTTAAAGTGGCTCCGGTGTAAAAATAGGCGCGCTGTTTTTTTACGATTGCATGAATTTCTTGTTCATTCATAGGTCAGGCCTCCTTTTCCATCAGAAGATAATAGAATTGTTCCAGCTCCTTGCTGTCCATGAGGACAGGAACGGGATAAAGGGGATTTCCTTCCTTGTCGGCGTAGCGTGCCAGCTTCGGAATATCCTCTTCGCGGATTTCGGGGATGTGATCGCCGATGCCGTAGCGCTTTTTCATGGCCTGGATGGCAGCGATGAAAGTTTTTGCGGCCTCCTCGTCAGAGGTGTTTTTGTCAGCGAGACCGGCGGCGATGGACAGGGCATGGAGTTTCGGGTAAACGACGGGGCCGTAGGCTTCCAGCACGAAGGGCAGAAGAACGGCATTGGCAAGGCCGTGGGGAACGTTATAAGCTCCGCCGAGAGAATGAGCGACGGCGTGGACGTAGCCCACATAGGATTTGGTGAAGGCACAGCCTGCATAGTAGGAGGCCCGGAGCATGTTTCGACGGGCGTTGATATCGAAGCCTTTTTCGACGGCGGTGTCGAGATTTTCAAAGATAAGTTTCACGGCCTGGAGGGCATTTTCCCGGGTGCCGTGAGTGGTGGAGTTGCCGATATAGGCCTCCACGGCGTGGGTCAGGGCATCCATTCCGGTGGTGGCGGTGATGAAAGGTGGCAGGCTAAGTGTCACCTTCGGGTCCAGCACCGCGTAGTCCGGAATCAGGAAAAAGTCGTTGATGGGATATTTGTGTCGGCTTTTATCGTCGGTGATGACGGCAGCCAGAGTGGTCTCGCTGCCGGTGCCTGCGGTAGTGGGAACGGCGATGAGAAGGGGCAGCTTATGGCGGACTTTGAGGATTCCTTCCATTTTGGCGAGACTCTTTTTCGGGCAGGCGGCCCGGGCACCGACGGCCTTGGCGCAGTCCATGCTGGAACCTCCGCCGAAACCGATGATGGCCTGGCAGTTGTTGGAAAGATAGAGATTCAGGGCCTCCTCGACGTTGGCAGTAGTGGGATTGGCAACAGTTCTGTCGTAGACGATGCTGGGGATTCCGGCATCGGCCAGAGCTTTTTCAAGGCGCTCTGTGAGGCCGAGCTTTCGGATGCCGCCGTCGGTGATGAGAAGGACGGTATTGCAGTTTTTCTTTTCCAGAAGAGCCGGGATCTCCTTCACGCTTCCCAGAATTTTCGGATTGCGGTAGGGAAGGAGAGGAAGAGCCAGCTTAAATGTCGTCTGGAAGGTGCGGCAGTAAATTTTCTTTAATGGGTTCATGGATGGATCCTTTCCAGGATAGCGTTTCAAAGAGAAGCAGATAAGTCAATGGTCTGGCTGGTTTGAAAACGCTGTATTAAGGTAATGTGTAGCAGCAAAGAGTCGTGAATATGGCTGCCCATGTTTTGAAGTATTGCCAGTGACAATGAGGTTTTTACACGCATCAGGCGTCACTTGGACAGGTTTGTGAGGAGGGCGGAGAGATTGTCTGCAATCTGGAAGAGTGCCCGGTAAAAAATTTCCCGCTCCTCGTCAGTGAGCCCCTGGCCTCCGGCTTCCGTGGCCTGAAGAATCAGCTGCTGAATTTTCACCGCTGTTTCCCGGCCTTTTTCTGTGAGAAGGGCGGGAGCCCGGTATTTCCGGCCAGGCTCTGTTTTATAAGTGATGTAGCCTTCCTCCTCCAGCTCTGCGAGAATCCGGGAAATGCTGGCCTTGTCCTCCACAGTGATACGGGAAAGGTCAGCGGCAGTCATTCCCCCCGGGTGGATGGAGAGATAATAAATACACATGACCTGAGTGCCCTTAAGGCCCAGGCTGTTCATCCGTTGTTTTTTGATCCGCTGAATGTTCTTGTAAACCTGGGTGACACCGGCGGTGAGATCTTCGAATCGTTCGAGCATAATGTGGGAATCCTTTGTAATTTTTCATATTTGGTATCTGTCAAAGGAACGTGCATTTTCTTTGATAGATTGATTTTGTTGAAATTTCAACGTTAATCATAGTGGAAAAAAGTTGAATTGTCAACGCTTAACCGGGAAAAATAATAGGGAAAGAAGATGTTCTGCATGAATGAAGCAGAGCGGAAATAAGCATAAATTGGAAGAAGAGGAGACAAAGATGGGAAGAATTTTCTGTATATTAACGGGCTATCTCTGCGGCAGCTTCCTGACAGCGGAACTGGTGGCGCAGGAACGAATCGGAAAAAGCGCCTTTGAGATCGGCACAGGCAATCCGGGCATGGCAAATCTGGCAGAGCAGGGCGGCGTGGGCTGCGCCTTCCGGGTGCTGGCAGGCGATGTGGGCAAAACGCTCCTGGCCTGCCTGCTCTGCCGCTATGTCTGTGGAGCAAAGCTTGGGACTCTCGCCGCAGCCTACGCCGGCCTTGGCTGCATCCTGGGCCACGACTATCCCTTCTGGCACTGGTTTCACGGCGGAAAAGGCGTGGCCTGCAACGCAGCTGCCTTGATCCTCATCTGGCCCATGGGCGGCCTCTTTTCCTGCCTGATCGGTCTCACGGCTGTGCTACTCACCGGCTATCTCCCCTTAGGCGCGGTCCTGATCCCCGCCGCCTTCATCCTCCCGGCCTTCCTGGAGTACGGCCCGGAGTCCGGCTTCCTGACAGTCCTCATGACCTTCATCATGCTCCGCCAGCACGCCCCCGGCCTCCGGAATATGATTTTGGGTACGGAGAAGAAGGTGGATTTGCCGGGGATGCTGAGGTGAAAAATTTGATGAGGTAAAAATATAGAAAAATTTGCAAAAAAAATGCAAAAAATATGATAAACCTTGAAATTATAAACCTTAAAAAGGGGATTCAGGTAATTACAGAAGAAAACAAAGACGAATTACAATTATTTCATTTTCCTCAAATAAAGATCAACTTTGACGAATTATTTGAGGAAATTGATTAAGGGTATAACAAAGGCAGAAGTAAATAGGTAATATAGGTAATATGTGCAAAATTTGAGAATGTGGGATTTGTCCTTTGAAAGGATAAATCCCACAACAAGTTTTACGGGAAAATCACCAGCCCGATATGGTACACCACACATGACACCAGGAGGGCGGCCAGGGGCGTGAGGATAGCTGAGGCGATGCCGGAAATCACCCCTGCAAAGATCATGGATAAAAGGAAGATGACGAGGATGATACCAAAGGCCATGAATTTTCCTTTTACCGGGGAGAGTGCTTTTTTATCAAAGGCGGTAAAACTGGTGTTTGCCGTCTTTCCTGTTGTCTGCATGAGATAGAAAACGAGGGACGGGTGGACAGTTACCTGCTTGCACCGGGCTTAAGAATTTGCTTCGATGAGATCCATACGAACAGCTGGACGAAGGGAGACAGCAGTCAGTTTTCCGGGCAAATGCTGATCCTGAATTTCTGCATCCAGGGAAGATGCGATGTGTCCCTCGCACAGAACAGATACGCGATTGTCAAGGAAGGACAGCTCTGCGCCAGTACCATCTGGCCCACGAAGGATTTTTATTATCCGGGCAGACTGTATGAGGGAATCCAGATCTATGTGGGTCTTAACAGAGCAGAGGAGGAGACAGATTTTTTGCCGGCTCTGGGAATCTGTCCGGCGGGACTTGCGGAAAAATTCCGCGGAAACGATGGAGTTTATCTGCATCGGATGAGCGATTCGGTCCATACGGTGGTGAAAAAGATCTGGGAGAAAAAGGAAGCGCTGGAGCCTGGAGAACTCAGGTATCTTACCCTTCGGCTTTTGCATGAAATAAAGGATATGCCTAAGGAAAGCGAGCTGGATACCTGTTTTACCCGCTCGCAGATCGCCATTGTCAATGAGGCGGAGTCTCTGATTCTTGCGGATCTTTCCAGGCGGATTACGGCAAAAGAGATGGCGGAGCGTTTTGGAATCAGCAAGAGCAGTTTCAAATGGTATGTCAGGGGAATTTTGGGAGATAGCTATCTTTCTTACTTCCGGAAAAAGCGGATGGAAAAGGCAGCGGAGCTTCTTGAGAACACCGGACTTAAGGTAATCGAGATCGCGAATCAGGTAGGCTATGAGAATCAGGGAAAATTTGCCGGAGTATTTGCGGAAACTTATGGCGTCACGCCGCTGGAGTTTCGGAGGTGCCGGAGAAGGGAAGGTTGATTGCGTAGAGGAAATATCTATGCAGTACCGCTGTTTTTGTGTTAAGATGAAGGGGAAAGCTGGTGGATACGATTTATAAAACAGGAGAGAAATAAATGATTATCCAGACAGGAATGAGAACAGATATCCCGGCATTTTATTCCGAGTGGTTTCTTAATCGGCTCAGAGAAGGCTATGTGCTTGTGCGGAATCCCTATAATCAGCAGCAGGTGACAAGATATCGGTTATCGCCGGATGTTGTGGATCTGATCGCGTTTTGCACAAAGAATCCCAGACCTATGCTTTCTCACATGGATGTGCTGAAGCCCTATGGGCAGTATTGGTTTGTGACGATCACACCTTACGGCAAAGAGATAGAACCGAATGTGCCGGATAAGAAAATCGTAATGGAAGATTTCAAAAAGTTGTCGAAGCTGGCAGGAATTGACAGTGTAGGCTGGAGATATGATCCGATTCTGCTGGACAGAGAGCATACGGTGGAATGGCATATTTCTGAATTTGAAAAAATGGCGGCCTGTCTTTCTGGTTATACAAAAACCTGTGTGATCAGTTTTATTGATATTTATCAGAAGGTTGCGCGGAATTTTCCAGAGGCCAGGACCGTTTCAAAAAATGACAGACTGATAATTGGAAAAGCATTTATCGAGATTGCCAAAGGGTATGGAATGACGATCCGGCCCTGCGCGGAAGGGACAGAGCTGGCGCCTTACGGAGCGGATTGTTCAGGCTGTATGACGGTGAAAACATTTGAGACGGTTCTTCACACGCATCTGGACGTGCCAAAAAGAAAGGAAAATCAGAGAAATGGGCAATGCGCCTGCTTTCTCGGTGTTGATATCGGAGCTTATGATACCTGTGGTCATCTGTGCAGGTATTGCTATGCAAACGCCAATGCAGAACTGGTAAAAGAAAATATGAAAAGACACGATCCTAGGTCTCCTTTTCTGCTGGGCCAAAGCAGGCCGGAAGATATCATTCACGAAGCAAAGCAGGAAAGCTGGATTGATGGGCAGATGGTGTTGGAGTTAGGAGTATGAACAGAAAAATATTGGAATGAGTCGGAGCATCATTTCATAGAAAAAACAGATGAAGGAGAGCTAACATGAATGATTTTGGAATCAATGAAATGCTTGAGATGCAGAAAGCCTTACAGGAAAAATATAAGGATAAGTGGGAAGGTATTTCACCGGAGATTGGAAAGAATAAATTGCTCTGGATGGTGGGAGAAATCGGAGAAGTGATCGATGTTATAAAAAAGAATGGCGATCATAAGGCCTGTGAAGAAAGTGCAGAGAGAAGCCATCTGGTGGAGGAACTGGCAGATGTGCTCATGTATTATAATGATGTTTTGCTGTGCTATGGAATCACAGCGGAAGAACTGAAGGCAGCTTATACGGAGAAATTTCATAAGAATATGGGGCGGTGGTGAGCATATGATTTTTGTTAAACTGGATGAAAGTAATATAGAAAAATACATAGAATATTTGGAACATGCACTGGCTGTTGAGCCGGAGCAGATGCATGTAGACAAGATTGATAAAGAGGGTCTGAGAGAAAGAATTAAGGATCCCTTTTTCAGAAAAACAACCTCTGTTTTGGCAATGGAAAAGGATAAAGTTCTTGGGCGCATAGAATATCATTTTTATGGCTGTATGCAGGATGGCTATCATATGGCTTATGTTGACTGGGTTTATGTTTTGCCGGAGTATAGGCGCAGAGGCATCGCTCAAAGTTTATTTAAAGAAATGGAAAAGGACTGCAGAAAAAATGGCATCGACCAATATTACCTCATCAGAGCCACAAATGCCAATGCAGATAAGTTTTATCACAGCTTTACAGAGGTAGAACTGAGTGAGGCGCCGATTTTGAGAAAAGATTTAAAATGAGTGCATCAAATAAAACATAAGTGTTCGTAGCTACAAAAGGAGATAATAAATATGCCAGAAATATCATTATTTTATGGAATTAGAGTGACAATGTATTACAAAGACCACATGCCGCCACATTTTCATGCAGAGTACAATGGACACAAAGCATTGGTGGATATCAATAATATACAGGTAATAAAAGGTTCTTTACCAAATAAACAGTTAAGATTAATATTGGCATGGTGTACGATTCATCAGGATGAATTGATGCAGAATTGGGAATTGGCAAAAGATATGAAGCCGTTAAATAGAATAAATCCACTTATCTAATACTTGGAGGTGAAGATATATGAATGAATATTTTCCTACAGTTGTACAAGTAATACCATTGGATAATTTTCATGTGCAGGTTTTCTTTGATGATGGGAAAGTAGTTGACTATGATGTCACGGAAGATTTAAAGACAGCGCTCTTTGAACCGTTGAGGAAGATAGAGAAGTTTAAAGATGCTTGTACCGTTATGAATGGAACTCTGGCTTGGGACATTTCAGGTAACTGGGATGAGACAGATTGTATAGATATTGATCCATTTACAATCTATGAGATGAAAGGTATCAATCACATGATCGCATAGAGAAAAGACCAAATTCTCTTAAATGGAGGCAAAATGGAAATCAGAAACTATTCCACATACAACGAAAAGGAGATCCTGAAGCTTTATTCGAGTGTCGGCTGGACGGCGTATACGGATGAACCGCAGGCATTGAAGCTGGGATTTCAAAATTCGTTATTGGTGCTGGCAGCGTATGAGGGGGAAGAGCTGCTTGGAATTATTCGGGTCGTTGGCGATGGGGTTACGGTCGTTTTTATTCAGGATCTGCTGGTGTTTCCTGAAAAACAGCGAAAAGGCATCGGGACGGCTCTGGTGAAGGCTGTTCTTGAGCGTTATCCGACTGTTCGCCAAATCGAGCTGACGACAGACCAGAGCCCGGAAAAAGCGGCGTTTTATGAATCGCTGGGCTTTTCAGAGTTTGCGAAAATTGGCTGTCGCGGATTTATGAAGTGTTAAAAAGGAGGAAAAGAAAATGGCAAAAGAGCAGAGATTTGAGAGAATTTATTCACAGGGCACCCTGACAATAACGGAAATCTGGGTGGACAGGGAGACTGGCGTAAACTATGTATTTCATACAAGCGGCAATGCGGGAGGAATGACACCCTTGCTGGACAGAGAAGGGAAGCCTGTCATTTCTCCCATTATGAATCGCGAGATGTAAAGATCAGAGGAATTTGTCCAGCTCTGCCTCGACCTGCTTTCTCTTTTTGATCTTAGGCTGTTCGATGAGGCGGCCGCCAGCCATGACCATCTCCAGGTTTCGGAGTGCTTTCAGGTCTTTCAGCGGATTCTGAGTGGTGACGATCAGGTCTGCGGCTTTGCCTTTTCTATGGAACCGGTGAGGGAGCCGATGCCGGCCAGCTCAGCGCTCCGTTTGGTAGCAGTGTAGAGGGCGAATGAATTGGAGACACCTACATATTTGTGGAAATAGTAAAGTTCGCGCCAGAAATCGTACTGAGTAATCCAGGGGCAGCCCACATCATTGCCGAGAACGACGGGAATATCGTTTGCGAGAGCTGCTTTGGCGCAGGCGATGATTCCCTCGAAAACAACGTTTCCATTATACTGTTCCACCTCGGTGGCGTTGGTGATGGAGCGGTCAAATAAGGCATAGGGCAGGGCCGGGGAGATCGTGGTACAGAGGAAAGCGCCCCGCTCTTTAAAGAGATTTATCATCTCGTCGGTGAGCTTTGCCCCGTGTTCGATGGAATCCACGCCATTTTCCAGGGCGACACGGACACCTTCCGGAGATTCCACATGGGCGGCGACAAGATAACCGTCGGCATGGGCTTTTTCACAGACAGCCCGAACCATTTCGGGCGGCATTTTCAGCTCGCCGGGCACGCCTTTTTCCTTGGCATCCAGGACACCGCCGGTGATCATAAGCTTGATGAGATCCACCTTTTCCTGCTTGGATTTTTTGAGCTGGCTGAGGGCATCTGGAATGGATGATGCGGCCACTGCCACGGAACCGGCCATATGGCCGCCGGGCACAGAGATTCCCTGATTGGAGGCGAGGATGCGGGGCCCAATTTTGGATCCGGCTTTGATTTCATCGCGAAGGCGGGTATCAAAATCTCCCAGACCGCCCACGGTACGGATCGTGGTGACGCCGCTTAAGAGTTCGTCCTTGGCAAAGCCAGCAACCATTCGGTAAGCAATGGCTCTGGTGAGTGAGGTGCTCATGATGGTATTTACCAGTTTTTCATTGTCACGCTGTTTTTTCTGCGGCTTTCCGCTTCCGGCGAGGTGGACGTGCATATTGATGAGGCCGGGAAGGATGTAGTGGCCTTTCAGATCAATTTTTGTGTAGCCGGAAAGATCGGCAGTGTCAGGCACGATATCGTGGATTTTTCCATTTTTTACCAGGATGCAACAACTGTTATTCCCTCTTCAAAGATCAATCTTCTTAATGAAAGTCCACTGACCAAAAGTCTGTCATTTGCAGAGATGGCAAAACGGCAGGAATTGGGAATGTTCACGACGAGGGAAAACCGAAGAGCAGCTACCATTATCAATAAAGCAATTGATCAGTCATCCAATATTTTAAATGGCGTTGTCCTTGCACAGAATTCCGTTTTGGAAAAGAAAATGACCTTGCAGGATGTATTTGCAGAGTATGCTGGTTTCGCTATCGGAGTTTCCTTTGTGATCATTTTTGTACTGCTTCTTCTGATCTATTCTCTTTTGGTAAGCAGGAAAAAACAGATGGAAGCCTTGAAAGAAGCACAGAATGCAAATGCTGCGAATATCGCAAAAACGACGTTCCTGAACCATATGTCCCATGACATCAGGACACCAATGAATGCGATCGTTGGGTTTACAGAGCTTGCCATGAAGAGGAAACCGGACAAAGAGGTGGAGAATTGTCTGAAAAAGATCAGACAGAGCTCAGAATATCTGATGACGCTCATTAACGATGTGTTGGATATCAGCCGCATTGAAAGCGGTAAACTGGAATATAAACCAGTACCGGTAGATCTTGGGGAGATGGTAAATACGGTTTTGTCGATTGCAAGGGGTTATATGGAAAACCGTGACCTTCATTTTTATGTTTCAAGAGAAGAACTGAAAAATCCTTATGTGATGGCAGATGAACTCAGGATCCGGGAAGTATTGCTCAACATCATCAGCAATGCAGTCAAATTTACAAAAGATGGAGGCAGCATTTCATTTGTTGCAGAAAACGATCCGGGCAATGATGAGCAGCATATGATCGTACGTTACCGCATATCAGATACCGGAATTGGTATGAGCGAGGAGTTCCAGAACAGAATATTTGATGAGTTCAGTCAGGAAACTGATGGGGCAAGAACCAGTTATAAGGGAACCGGACTGGGAATGGCGATTGCCAAGCAGTATGTAGATCTTATGGGCGGGAAAATTGAGGTCAGCAGCAGACAGGGCATTGGCTCAACATTTACAGTAGAAATCCCTCTGCTTATAGCAGAACAGGTACGGACGGAAGCGAATGAAAAGTTAAGGAAAGATATGGATCTGCATGGTTTGCATGTTCTTTTGGCAGAGGACAATGATCTGAACGCAGAAATAGCGATTGCTCTATTGGAAGAAAAAGGGATGGCTGTGACCAGAGCTGCCGATGGGAAATCTGCCCTGATACAGTTTTGCAATACAACTCCGGGGACCTTTGATCTGATCTTGATGGATATCATGATGCCGGAAATGAATGGGTATGAAACGACAAAAGCGATCAGAAATCTGCCGGACCGTCCGGATGGAAAAGAGATTCCTATTATTGCAATGACAGCAAATGCATTTGCAGAGGATGTGCAGGCTGCTTTGAATGCCGGAATGGATGACCATGTGGCGAAGCCGGTTGATATGAGTATTTTAATATCTGCTATAATAAAATATATAAAGCGATGATGTTTTTGTTGTGTATAGTGGAACGTGGAAGTATAATGAAATCAGTTTTTTTGGTAACAGTTCGGAATGGACAAAGCGGCGCGTAGACCTGTGGCCTGTTGTTTTGAACGTCATGAACAGTTACCATTTACAGAAATATAAAACAGCAGCAGGAATGGAAGGAAAATGAAAGGAAAAAGAATAATCGCAGGCATTCTGCTTGCAGGAATTTTAGCTGGCACCCTGACAGGATGCAAAAACACGGATGTCAGTAAAAAAGAACCGGAAAAGCCTGTCATTATGCTCGGCAGCGACAGCTATCCCCCATACAATTATCTGAATGAGGATGGCATACCGACGGGCATAGACGCAGAACTGGCTACAGAAGCTTTCAAAAGAATGGGATACCAGGTGGATGTGGTCCAGATCAACTGGGAGAAGAAAAAAGAACTGGTGGAGAGCGGAGAGATCGATTGCATCATGGGCTGTTTTTCCATGGAAGGGCGCCTTGACGATTACCGCTGGGCCGGACCGTACATAGCAAGCCGCCAGGTAGTAGCCGTAAATGAGAACAGTGATATTTATAAGCTGAGTGACCTGGAGGGAAAGAATCTGGCCGTCCAGTCTACAACCAAACCGGAAGGCATCTTTCTGAAAAGGACAGATGAGAGAATCCCCAAACTTGGCAATCTGATCAGTTTGGGACACAGGGAGCTGATCTATACGTTTCTTGGGAAAGGATATGTGGATGCAGTTGCCGCACATGAGGAATCGATCGTACAGTATATGAAGGATTATGATACAGGCTTCCGTATCCTGGAAGAACCTCTGATGATCGTCGGGATAGGAGTTGCTTTTGCAAAAGAGGATGACAGAGGGATTTGTGAGCAGATGGATCAGACACTGGAAGAAATGCGTCAGGATGGCACAACTCTGAAAATCATCGGAAAATATCTGGATGATCCGGAAAAGTATCTGGAGGTGGATGATCTTGGGTATTAAGGGAAAGATGAAAGGAAAACAGATCCAGGTGGTCGGTGGACTGCTTGGGCTCTTTGTGGCTGCATCCGCTCTGTTTTATTTTTTTCATGCGGAAAAGGCGGAAGCAGAGAAAAGGATGGTGGAGATTGTAAACTATGTCAAAGTGCAGTGCTCTACCTATACCCATTATAATGAATCTTCGGAATCCAAAAGTCTCCTCCGTGCGATTGAAAGTGCCAGACAGATGAGTACAAATATTAAGATGGAAACAGAAAACGGCGGTCAGCTAAGCCGGGAGTTCCTGAAAGAAAATCTGCAGACTCTCTGGGTGGACGGTATTCTTGTACTGGATACCGAAGGAAAGACGGACTGTGAATACAGCACGGATGAATCCCTGACCAATGAGATCACGGAGTATCTGCAAAAAGACATCATCATGGATTTTACCGGATATGAAGAAAGAAGCTATTCGGAACGGTTTACCAGAGAAGACGGTTCAAGTATCGATATTGCAGCCTGTGCCAGAAAAGATGTACCGGGTGTCGTGGCGATCTATTATTATACACCGCCTGAATTTGTCAGAAACTATACTCTGACGATACAGGGTCTTTTAAATGGTTACAATATCCAGAAAGACGGAACGATTATTGTTGCAGACAATGGGATCATTGTTGCCAGCAATGATGAGAAACTGCTGAGGCAGGATACAGCCGGCAACGAGGTCGTTCAGGCAATGAAAAAGCATACAGACAGTCAGCACATTTATCATATGAAGAATGGAGGAACCGGATGCTACGGGATCATGCTGAAGCAGCGGGACTATTATATTTATGCATATCTTCCGGATACGGAAATATTCCATAACCTCCCATTAAGCGTGGCAGGTGTCATTTCTCTTTATGTGCTGATATTCGGTATATTCTGGTTCTGTATATCCAGAACCAATCTGGAACATCAGAAGCAGGAACAGGAAAAAGAGGAAAAATATAAAGCAGAACTTCTGATAGCGGCAAAAAAAGCAGAAGCAGCCAACGAGGCAAAAACCGAATTCCTTCAACGGATGAGCCATGATATCCGGACTCCGATCAATGGGATCTGCGGCATGCTCGATGTGGCAGACCATTATGCAGACGATATGGAGAAACAGACGGAATGCAGGGCAAAGATCAAAGAGGCATCCAATCTGTTACTGGAACTGGTAAACGAAGTCCTGGATATGAGTAAACTGGAGTCAGATGAAGTGATCCTGGAAGAAATTCCGTTTAATCTGAGCAGCATTTCCAGAGAAGTGCTTGTTGTGATCAAACAGATTGCCGCAGAACAGAATATTCGGATCGTGTGGGGGAAAAAAGAAATCATACACCGGGATCTGATCGGAAGCCCGGGGCATGTGAAACGGGTGATGATGAATATCCTGTCGAATGCGGTGAAATATAACAGAGCAAACGGACAGATCTATATCAGCTGCAGGGAAATCCCATCCGAACAGCCGGGAATGACGACAATGGAATTTGTCTGTCGGGATACCGGGATCGGGATGACAGAAGAGTTTCAGA
Organism: Blautia sp. OF03-15BH; assembly: GCF_003463065.1. Lineage (GTDB taxonomy): Bacteria > Bacillota > Clostridia > Lachnospirales > Lachnospiraceae > Limivivens. Next base: position 385,508 of record NZ_QSCM01000001.1, on the reverse strand, counting down.
AACATATTTTTGAACCGTTTGCACAGGAAGATGCCGGAAGCCGCACAAAATTTGCCGGAACAGGACTGGGAATGACAATTTCAAAGAATCTAGTCGAAAAAATGGGTGGAACGATCACCTTTGAAAGTGCAGAAGGTGCAGGGACGACCTTTGTGATCCGTGTCCCGTTCCGGATCGATACAGACAGGAGCGGCAGAACGGAAACTGGAGAAAAAACAGAAGTTTCTATCCGGGGACTGCATATTCTTCTGGCAGAAGACAATGAGCTGAATATGGAAATCGCAGAATTTCTGCTCCAGAATGAGGGAGCTGTCGTGACCAAAGCATGGAATGGCCAGGAAGCGGTTGAGATATTCGAAAAAAGCGGATCTGGTGAGTTTGATGTCATTCTTATGGATATCATGATGCCGGTCATGAATGGGTATGAAGCTGCAAAGCGTATCCGTTCTCTGGATAGAGAAGATGCAAAACGAATTCCGATCATTGCGATGACAGCAAATGCTTTCGCGGAGGATAAAATGAGAGCAAAAGAAGCAGGAATGAATGAGCATATTGGAAAACCGGTTGATGGAAAATTATTGGTAAAGGTCATTCATGAGCTGATGGAATAGACGGAAACAATTTCAGAAGGGAGATTGTAATGAAAGAGAAAAAATGGAACAGAGTTCTGGCGGCATTTTTCGTGATGGCGACAGTCCTGTCACTTCTGTCAGGCTGTGGCGGGAAGAACGCGGAAAAAGAAGATGCCGAAACGATCACGGTGTATTTATGGAGTACAAGCATGTATGAAAAATATGCACCATACATCCAGGAACAGCTTCCGGATATCAATGTGGAATTTGTAGTAGGCAATAATGACCTGGATTTCTACCGGTTTCTGAATGAAAACGGAGGGCTGCCGGATATCATAACCTGCTGCAGGTTTTCCCTGCATGATGCCAGTCCGCTGAAAGACAGCCTGATGGATCTTTCCACAACCAATGCGGCCGGTGCTGTCTATGATACCTACCTTAACAATTTTAAGAATGAGGATGGCAGCGTAAACTGGCTTCCGGTGTGTGCGGATGCTCATGGATTTATAGTGAACAAGGATCTTTTTGAAAAGTATGAGATTCCTCTGCCGACCGACTATGAAAGCTTTGTTTCTGCCTGCCAGGCGTTTGAAAAAGTGGGGATTCGCGGCTTTACCGCAGACTATTATTATGATTATACCTGTATGGAAACCCTGCAGGGGTTATCTGCGTCAGAACTGTCTTCTATAGACGGACGCAAGTGGCGCACGACTTACAGTGACCCGGATCATACAAAGAGAGAAGGTCTGGACAGTAGCGTCTGGCCGGAAGTTTTTGAACGTATGGAGCAGTTTATCCAGGATACCGGCCTGAGCCGGAACGATCTGGATCTGAATTATGATGATGTGCTTGAGATGTACGGAAGTGGTAAGCTTGCTATGTACTTCGGCAGTTCTTCCGGTGTAAAAATGTTTCAGGATCAGGGCATCAATACAACCTTTCTGCCATTCTTCCAGGAGGACGGTGAAAAGTGGCTGATGACTACTCCATATTTTCAGGTGGCCTTAAACCGTGATTTGGCACAGGATGAGACACGCCGGAAGAAAGCAATGAAGGTACTGGACACCATGCTTTCAGAGGATGCACAGAGCAGGGTCATTTTTGACGGGCAGGATCTGTTGAGTTACAGCCAGAATGTGGAACTTAAGCTTACGGAATATCTGAAAGATGTGAAACCGGTGATCGAAGAAAACCATATGTATATCCGCATTGCCTCAAATGATTTTTTCTCTGTTTCCAGGGATGTGGTTTCCAGGATGATCGCAGGAGAATACGATGCAGCGCAGGCTTATCAGTCATTTAACACGCAGCTTCTTGAGGAAGAAGCTACTTCTGAGAATATCGTATTGGATTCACAGAAGTCCTATTCCAACCGCTTCCATAGCAGTGGAGGCAATGCAGCTTATTCGGTTATGGCAAATACGCTGCGCAGCATTTACGGGTCGGATGTGCTGATCGCAACCGGAAACAGCTTTACGGGAAATGTGCTGAAGGCCGGTTATACGGAAAAACAGGCGGGTAATATGATCATGCCAAACAGTCTTTCCGCTTACAGCAGCAAGATGAGCGGGGCGGAACTGAAGGAGACGGTCAGAAACTTTGTGGAAGGCTACCAGGGAGGCTTCATCCCCTTTAATCGTGGTTCTCTGCCTGTAGTCAGTGGCATTTCTGTGGAGATCAAGGAAACAGAGGATGGTTATATATTAAAGAAAGTCAAAAAGGATGGAAAAACTGTTCAGGACAAAGATACTTTTACAGTAACCTGCCTGGCGATACCAAAACACATGGAAGCCTATCCGGCAGATGATACTGTGGTATTTGATGGAGCGGATACCACCGTAAAAAATACCTGGACAGGATATGTTTCAGATGGTGATGCCGTTCTTGCAGAGCCTGAAGACTATATAACTCTGAGGTGAGAAGAATGGACAGTAAAAAGCATAATGCAAAAAGAAAGAAGCGTGTTGTGAGAAAACGGGTAAGGATAGCTGTCTTTATTGCTCTCTTCATTGGAATTATTTTGTCTGTTTTCCAATATTTCAGATTTGTGTCGAAAACGGTTTTTGAAGAAAGTGTTTCTCATCTGACGGAGATTTTTCACCAGTCTGATCATATGTTAAAGGAACTGACAGATAAGAACCTGACTTATCTTCATATGTGGGGAGAGTATCTAAAGAGCACTTCCGGTGAAAGCGAAATCCGTGATTATATAGAGAAAGCACAGGAAGATGCAGGTTTTTTAAATTTCTATTTCCTGTCAGCCGATGGCACCTATAAGATGGTGACAGGGGAAAACGGGTATCTCGGGTTACAGGAAAATATGGAAGAAGAGATCCGGCAGGGGAATGATGTGATCACAAATGTAGCGGTTCCCGGAAAATCTCAGATGCTTGTTTTTGCCACTCCCAGAGCTCATGGAAGCTATCAGGGCTTTGAATATGATGCGATCGCGATCGCCTATGAGAACTCTGATATCATAAAGGTACTGGATATCTCTGTTTTCAATGGAAATGCCCAGAGTTATGTTGTTCATCCGGACGGCCGTGTTGTGGTCGATCATTCTTCTGAGTCATGGGGGAAGGTATATAATTTCTTTGGCATTCTGAGAGAGCATTCCAATATGTCTGAAGAAGAGATCCTTTCCATTTCGGAGAAGTTTAATGCCGGACATACCGATGCGATGCTGGTAAATCTGGATGGAAGAAACTATTATCTGGTCTATGAAAAATCAGATATTCAGGACTGGATATTCTTAGGACTTGTAAAGGCAGATATCGTCAATGCCAGTATGAACCGCCTGCAGCTTAGCACGATGCTCCTTGCCAGTGTGGTCGTGCTCTGTATCGCCGCCTTCCTGATCAGCCTGATCATTCAAAAAAGCAGGATAAACCTTAAGAAAAAGGATAGCGAGATCCTGTATCGGGATGAGCTGTTTCAAAAGCTGTCGATGAATGTGGATGATGTTTTCCTGATGCTGGATGCCAGAACCTATCAGACAGATTACGTCAGTCCGAATGTGGAAAAACTGCTTGGTATTACAGTAGAACAGATCCGGAAAGATATTTGTGTCCTGGGAAAACTGAATCCCGGTGACTCTGAAGATCCGGAGAAGAATTATCTGGAGGGGATCCGGGTGGATGAACAGCAGGAATGGGATTTTGAATATGTTCACCAAAAAACCGGGGAACAACGATGGTTTCATAACATTGCCATGGGCAGTGAAGTAAACGGAAAAAAGAAATACATCCTGGTTCTGTCAGATCGTACCTCTGACAAAAAAATGAATCAGGCACTTTCTGAGGCAGTTCATGCTGCGGAGACAGCAAACCGGGCAAAGAGTACCTTCCTTTCCAACATGTCTCATGATATCCGGACGCCAATGAATGCGATCATCGGCTTTACGACACTGGCTGTAAGTAATATTGATGATATAAAAAAGGTACGGGATTATCTGGGTAAGATCCTTTCGTCCAGCAATCATCTGCTCTCACTGATCAACGATATCCTGGACATGAGCCGTATTGAAAGTGGAAAGATCAATCTGGAAGAAACGGAGGTCAGTCTGTCGGATGTGCTTCATGATCTGAAGACGATCATCAGCGGACAGATTCATGCGAAGCAGCTGGAGCTTTATATGGATGCCATGGATGTGACGAATGAGGATGTCTATTGTGATAAGACGCGACTGAACCAGGTGCTGCTGAATCTTTTGTCCAATGCGGTCAAGTTTACTCCGGCAGGAGGAACGGTTTCTGTCCGGCTGAAACAGTATCCGGGTACAAAGAGCGGCTGTGAACGGTATGAGATCCGGGTAAAGGATAACGGAATCGGCATGAGTCCGGAATTTGTACAGAAGATCTTTTCTCCTTTTGAACGGGAGCGGACTTCCACTGTCAGCAGGACCCAGGGGACAGGGCTTGGCATGGCCATTACCAAGAACATCGTGGATATGATGGGCGGAACCATTGAAGTTCAGACGGAACAGGGCAAAGGCACCGAATTTATTGTCCGTCTGCCGTTCCGCGTCCAGCCTGAGAACCATCGTGTAGAGAAGATCGCAGAGCTGGAAGGCCTTAAGGCACTGGTGGTAGACGATGATTTCAATACCTGTGACAGTGTGACGAAGATGCTCGTAAAGGTCGGAATGCGTTCCGAATGGACACTTTCCGGTAAAGAGGCTGTTCTCCGTGCACGGCAGTCGATGGAACTCGGGGATGCCTTTCATGCGTATATCATCGACTGGCGTCTGCCGGATATGAATGGTATTGAAGTCACCCGTCAGATCCGCAGTCTTGGCGACGACACACCGATCATTATCCTGACTGCTTATGACTGGTCAGATATCGAAGTGGAAGCCAGAGCGGCAGGGGTAACTGCATTTTGCGCAAAACCTCTGTTTATGTCAGATATCAGAGAGACTTTGATGGCTGCTATCGGTCAGAAACAGGCCGAGGCAGAGCATCCGATCCTTCCGGCGGCAGGCTCGGATTTCAGAGGAAGGCATATATTGCTTGTGGAAGACAATGAGCTGAACAGTGAAATAGCAGTGGAGATCCTGAATGAATACGGCTTTCTGGTTGATACCGCAGAAAATGGAGCAGAGGCAGTGGAGAGGGTTCAGCATTCGAAACTGGGCGATTATGATCTGGTACTGATGGATGTGCAGATGCCGGTCATGAACGGATACGAAGCCACAAAGCAGATTCGTGCACTGGAGAATCCGGCTCTGGCGGGAATCACCATCCTTGCCATGACTGCCAATGCTTTTGACGAAGACAGAAAGAAAGCGCTGGAATGTGGTATGGATGGATTTTTATCCAAGCCGATCATTATGGAAGAACTGATCGGTACCTTACAGAAGAATCTGGAACAGGGGACAGGAACATCAGAAAAACCACGCGGATAAGGGAAACAGAAAAAGGAACAAAAGGCAGAAACTACTGATTCGAACAGCAATGGAAATGATTCTGAGAAGTTGTGGAGAAAAGAACAATGTACAAAATTAGAGAAAGATCAGCGGTATTATGTATAGCGATATTCATGGTTTTGGGAATGTGGGGGATGTTATCAGCACACTGCCTGGCTATTGAAACAAATAACGATGAAACACAGCCGCAGACCATCCGTATCGGTTCCTTTGAGGATACTTTCGATTATGTTGATCAAAACGGTGTCAGACGAGGCTATGGCTACGAACTTTTGCAGGCTTTGGCAGGTTATACCGGATGGAAATTTGAGTATGTGAAATGTGACTGGTCCAACTGTTTTGATAAGCTTGAAAATGGCGAGATCGATATCATGGGTGATGTCTCTTACACCGATGAACGTGCGGAAAAGATGCTTTTTTCAGAGGAACCGATGGGTGAGGAAAAATACATTCTTTATGCGGATTTGTCAAATATGGACATTGAGATATCGGATTTCGAGTTCCTGGACGGGAAACGTGTAGGCGTGCTCTTAGGTACAGAGCCTGAAATCATGCTGACAGAGTGGGAAAACAGGAATGGGATACAGACAGAGCATGTAAATGTGTATCATAATGATGATGTCGAAAAGAAATAGCAAATCATGAGATCGATGCTTTTGTATCTCTGGAGGAATCCTTCTGGTCTGAACAGGGAATCTTATCCGTTACCACGATTGGCAAATCAGGTATCTATTTTGCGATCAATAAAGAGCGCAGTGATATCAAGGAGGAGCTGGATCATGCGATGCACCAGCTGGATCAGGACAGTCCTTTTTTCAAGGCAGATCTGTATAAGCAGTATTTTACACTTGATTACAAGCAGAGTCTTACTGTCAAAGAAAAGTCCTGGGTAGAGGAGCATGGTGGTATCCAGATCGGATTTTTGAACAATGATCCGGCCATCTTTTCCATGGGCGAAGAGACGGGAGAACTTACCGGTATGCTGGTAGAATATTTTTCCTATGCCAAAGACTGTCTGGGGAATCAGACACTGGAATTTCATGTGCAGGCATATGAGGATTATGACGAAATGCTTCAGGCTTTGCAGGAGCGGGAAATTGACATGATTTTTTATGCCAGCAGAAATCCTGATCTTGCAGAAAAAGAAGGATATGCACTTACCAATACAGCCTGGACCTACAGCATGATGGCAGTAACGGGTGAGAGATATTTTAATGAGAATGAGGTGCATACCGTAGCTGTGCCAAAGGGAAAAGAAGGCTTAAAACAGCATATTGCGTTCAGTTATCCACAATGGAAGCTGGTAGATTACGAATCATTTGCGGATGCGTCAGATATGGTCAGTCACGAAAAAGCAGACTGTTTTCTCATGGGGACCAGTCAGGCATTGACGTATGATAACAATCGGAATTTCAAGAGTGTTCCGCTTACAAAAACAATGGAGGCATGCTTTGCAGTAAGATGCGGAGAGGGATCTCTTTTGTCGATACTGAATAAAACTTTGAAGACCATGCCGTCTGACATGCTTACCAGTGCACTTGCCAGCTATGACAGTATGCCAGATAAAGTAACATTTTCTGACTTTATAAAAGACAATCTGCTTGTTGTTTTTGTCACTGTGGGATTCTGTACGATCAGCATCATTGGCCTTATCCTTGTACTTTTAAGAAAGGCAAGAAAAGCAGAAGCTGTCGCAAAGTTTGCGGCAAATGATACACAAAAGCTCAATGATAAGCTGGAAATCGCTTTGAAAAAAGCAGAGGATGCCAGTCTCGCCAAGACCCGGTTTCTTAATAATATGTCGCATGACATCCGTACACCTATGAATGTGATCCTGGGCTATGCACAGCTTATGAAGGATGAACTGAAAGGAAAAGAGCTGCCGGAAACTTTAGAACATCTGGAAAAACTGCAGCAGTCCGGGAATCTTCTTCTGTCGATCATAAATAATGTACTTGATATGGCCCGGATTGAGAGTGGAAGGATGGAAATTGATGAGAATTATAGTCGGATCGAAGATGTCCTTCAGATGTTGATTGTAGTATTTGATGAGAAAGCAAGGAAAAAGGATATCGCAATTCATTACACGATAAATGTAGAGCATGGGCATATACTGACAGATGTTACCAAGGTAAAAGAAATATTTGTCAATATCCTGAGCAATGCCATAAAATATACTCCGGCCGGTGGTTCTGTTATGGTAAACGTAGAGGAATTACCATGCGATGAGTCTGGATGCATGACCGTGAGGACCAGGGTGAGTGATACCGGAATCGGTATGAGTGAGGATTATCAGACAAAGATTTTCGAAGCCTTCACACGTGAGCAGAATACCACAAAGAGCAAGATCGCAGGAACCGGACTGGGCATGTCGATCGTTAAGAGATATGTGGAACTGCTTGGCGGAACCATAGAGGTAGAGAGTGAGTCCGGAAAGGGCAGCACCTTTACCGTTACACTAAAACACAGGATAGCGGATGAAAGCTATTATGTAAAAAAGCACGCTGAAGAGTCTGGAACAGGCAGAGAAATCCTGGAAGGCAGGAAGATCCTTCTGGCAGAAGATAATGATCTGAATGCAGAGATCGCGGAAGCAATCCTTGAACGTGCCGGGATGAAAACAGAACGTGTGGAGGATGGGATTCAGTGCGTAGACAGGATAGAAAGGATGCCGGCAGGCACATATCATATGATCCTGATGGATATCCAGATGCCCAAAATGGACGGTTATAAAGCAACACGGGTGATCAGAAATCTGCCAGATCAGGATAAGGCATGCATACCGATCATTGCCATGACGGCCAATGCATTCGAAGAAGATAAGAGAGAAGCGATTGCATCCGGAATGAATGCTCATATAGCAAAGCCGATCCAGGTTGAACAGTTACTCTCGACATTAGCGGAAATCATAAGGCAACAGGAAATTCTGTTTTGAATGTCCTGAAAAGTTACAATTTATGTAACTATTCAGAGCCAGCCTCCAAAATGCTTCGCATTTCGTCGGTGTGGCGTATCCGCCAAATAGATTTCCATGTAAAAGTGTTCATTCATGCAAGCATGATTCACACTTTTGCATGAAAATCTGCTTGACTCTGAACAGTTACCAATTTATCATAATTGACAGAAGAAATAAGTCGAATTAAAATGAAAGATATATTTGGGGAATCATTTTGTATTTCGGGAAGGATATTAGCGGCTTTCGGAATATTCCAGTCGATGAACTCAGGGATCATCTGGATGAACCGGAAAAAGACCTTTTGACCCCAACATCATATGATACAAAAGAAACAATAAGGGAAATTTCAATCAGAAATGGAGGAAAGACTATGAAAAAAGTATTGTACGAAGAATTACTTCCGGAAGAACTGGTGCAGAGAGTACAGGAGATGCCGGTTGCTTACCTGCCGCTGGGTACACTGGAGTGGCATGGCCCCCATATGCCTCTTGGAGCCGACGGAATTCAGTCGAAAGAGTTGTTTGTCCGGGTAGCAGAAAAGGTCGGCGGTGTGGTGCTTCCGATGCTGTTTATGGGACCCGACCGTATCTTTCATGACGGTGGAAAAGCATTTTATGGAATGGATATCAATACGGAGGGCGCACTGCATACCTATTATGTCCAGCAGCTGAAAGGCAGCGCTTACTGGATGGAAAAGGAACTGTTTCAAGAGTATCTGCGCAGTATTTTTGCTCAACTCTCCAGAGTGGGAATCCGTATCGTTGTCGGACATGGACACGGTCCGTCGACAAATGCATTTCAGGAACTAAAGGAAGAGGCAGAAGAAAAGTATGGTCTGCGCATCCTGACAGCATGGACATTTGCGAAAGATGAGAGACTGAAGTATCAGAATGACCATGCCGGAGCGAATGAGACCTCGATCGTAATGGCTGTGCGGCCGGAGCTGGTTGACTTTGGACAGGTAAAAGACGATGAGAGCAATCTGATCGGAATCGCAGGACGCCATCCGGTCAAAGAATCATCGGAAGCGTTCGGTAATGAAATACTGGAGTATACAATGGAAACATTGATCGCAGGTATTGAAGAAGAGTACAAAAAAATAAAAGAAAGATAGATAGGAATGGTTTTGGAAGGTGTTGTCTGATGGCAGCACCTTCTTTTATATATGGATCTCACTTGCTTTTTATGAAACATGAATAAAAAAACATCCTGTCACAGACAAATTTGCACAGTCTGATTTCTTGTTTTGTTGATATCCTGAATGGTTACAGAAAATGAATGGAAATAATCGACCAAAGATAGGTTTGATTTATATATTTTGTCAATTGCGGGGAAAGGGCTTTCCCACTAGAATAAGGATCACGGAAAGCGCTTTCACGGAGGAATAGAATGGATACAGTAAACATTGATTTTATAGCAAAAAAGGCAGGATGTTCACCGGCGACGGTATCACGGGTGCTCAATAAGAGCAAACGGGTAAGCAGTGAGCTGGAACAGAGAGTTTATGATGTGATCGCAAAATACGATTACCATCCGAACGCGATGGCCAGAGGGCTGGCAACGAAACGGAGCAGGCTGATCGGAATTATTTTTCCGGAACAAATGAACCAGTATCATTTGTATCTGCTTCAGTGTCTGAATACCAGGATCACAGAGGCCGGCTATAATGTATCAATGGCCTTTGCGAAGGAGGGGTATGAAAACTTTATACGGACATATGAACGCCTTCAGGAACAGAATGTAGAACTGGTCTTCTGCGCTAAAGAGACGAGTAAAAAGGAAGAAGAACTTCTTCGCTCAAGAAGCCGTCAGACTTGTTTTTTTGACTCAAATGAGGTGTGGGAAGATCACTGGGCAGAAGTAAACGAAAAAGCAATCTATGAGGCAACTTCCTATCTCATCGGGCTCGGCCATCGGGTGATCGGCGGAATTTTTGCAGAGGATGAGAGGCAGACAGGATTTATAGCGGCGCGAAAGCGTGGTTTTCAGATGGCACTCAAAAAATATGGTGTTCCGTATATTGATGATATTGTTCTGCATAATGTGAGTACGATGAGGGAAGCAAACAAACGTGTCGGATCGATCATGCATTCCGCATATAAGCCGACCGCAATCGTGTGTTACAGTGATGAGACGGCCATCGGTGCAATGATGTATCTGATGCAGCAGGGCATAAAGATTCCAGAGGATATTTCAGTGATCGGTCTGGACGGGATCCCGTTTGGGGATTGTATGACGCCACGCCTTACCACAATGGCGTTTCCGATGGATGCATATGCAGATGCCCTGGTAAGGGCGATCATGGAAATCCTTGAGCTTCCAAAAAAGGAAGCCTGTGAGGAAGAAAAGGAAACAACTGAAAATAGAAAATCAAGACACTATGGGTTAAAAGGGTTTCAGCTGCTGGAAAAGGGCAGCTGTGCAGAAAGAAAACAGAATTAAACAGAGAAACATTTTGCAAAGCGAAAAAGCCGGCAGTTTCGCAGCGCGTAAATGATAGAAAAAAGAATGAAAACAAAAAAATGAAAGTGGGGAAACGTAAATGAATAGAAAAAGACTTACAGCAATGGTATTAAGCGGCGTACTCGCAGCTTCAATGGCAGTAACCGGTACAGCGGCGGAGGACCAGGTAACGATCACTTTTTCACTCTGGGATGAGATCCAGTCCGTAGTCTACCAGCAGCTGATCGACAATTTTGAGGAGCAGAACCCGAATATCCATGTGGAGATGCAGCTTACTCCGTGGGATCAGTACTGGACAAAATTTGATGCATCAGCAGGTGCAAACCAGGCGGCAGATGTATTCTTTATGAATATCTGGGTGCCCAAATATGCAGAAGCAGGAATTCTGGAACCGCTGGACGACTATATGGAGAAATCTGATTTCGACTTTTCCCTTTATGCCCCGTCAGTAGTTGAAAGCAGCACGTACAATGGTGTACACTACGCAGTTCCGAAGGGAACCGATTCTCTGGCAGTGATCGTCAATTCCGCATTGTTTGAAAAATACGGGGTGACAGAGCCGGAGAATGGATGGACCTGGGACGATATGCTCACGGTATGTGGAGAACTGAAAACGGCGATCGAAGCAGCAGGAGATTCAATCTATCCGATGGACTTTATCCTGAATTCTGCAAATGGAGCCTGGGAGCCTGTGATCTATGAATTTGGCGGTCAGGCATTCAATGAGGATGGCACCAGCGCACTTGCTTCTGATGAAGCAGTTGCAGGTATTCAGGCACTGGTGGACATGATCGATGAGGGATACATTCCGGATTACCAGACGATCAGTGATACTGCTGCGGAAGAACTGTTCATTTCCGGACAGACATGTATGCTGTATCTGCCGACCTTCAGTGCACAGAAGGTTGAGCAGGCAGAGATGGAAAATGTAAAACTGATCCAGATCCCGGCTGCAAAATCACAGGACTTCCTCGCTGCAACCATGCATTACGGCATGAATGCGGCAAGTGAGCACAAAGACGAGGCATGGAAATTCCTAGAGTATCTGGCAAGTGAGGAAGCAAATGATATCATCGGAAAGAGCGGAATCGACCTTCCGGCCAGATTATCCTCCCAGGAATATTATGGAGAAAGCTTTACCAAATTTAACGGTCAGGCATTTGTAGATGTGATCCCGTCAGCAAAACCGGCTGAAATGGGACCGGCCTATGCGTCAGATGAAATCAACTCCATCATGAATGAGCAGATCATTGAAATCTTCAATAAAAATGTCGAAGTAAAGGAAGGCCTGGAACAGATGGCAGCAGATATCAATGCCGCTATTGAAGCTGGTAAGTAATACAACAAAAGAAATTGATCAGTGAAGAGATTCGGTCTCTGATCTGATATAGCCCTCGGCAGGATTGCCAGGATGCGCAGATGAATACGTCATGTGTTGCATAACGTGCATTTCACAGCAATCCTGCCGATGGTATTTTTGAATGAACATGAAAGGGAGTGAGAACGTGCGGCAGTACAGAAGCAGACGGGCAAAGAAAGAGGCAATGGAGGCGTATCTTTTTTTGCTGCCCTTCCTGGTCGGGGTGTCAATTTTTAATGTTTATGCATTCGTTCAGAATATCATCATCAGCTTTACAAATAAGAAAAGTCTCGGTCAGGCAAAGTTTGTCGGACTGAGCAATTATGTGAAGCTTTTGGCAGATGCGAAATTTTATCAGGCGATCCAGAATACACTGTTGTATGTGGTGATCTGCGTGCCGGCAGTTATTATTTTGTCACTTATTATTGCGGTGGCATTGAATCAGAAAATCAAAGGAATGGGGATTTACCGGACACTAATCTACCTTCCGGTCATCACACTGCCTACTGCAGTGGGAATGCTGTGGAAGTGGCTGTTTAACAACCAGTTCGGTCTGATCAATGAAATGCTTGCAGGGATCGGGATCACCGGACCTGCCTGGCTTTCTGATCCGAAGTGGTCGCTGCTGGCAGTCTGTATCGTACTGATCTGGTCCAGCATCGGAACGGCAGTTATTATCTTTCTGTCTGGTCTGCAGGGGATTTCAACCTCTTACTATGAGGCGGCAGAGATCGACGGCGCGAACGCCTGGCAAAAGTTCAGATCCATCACGTTTCCGCTTCTTTCACCAACAACGTTTATGCTGGTTGTGACGGAAATCATCGGATTCTTCCAGGTATTTGATCTTATTTTCCTGATGATCTCATCGACAAGTTCCGGAATGAAGGGAGCGCGAAGCATCGTTATGCTGTTTTATGAGGAGGCATTTACCAAGTTTAACAAAGGATACGGCGCGGCAATGGCAAATATGCTCTTCCTGATCATTCTGGTGATCACGATTGTTCAGATGAAACTTCAGAAAAAATGGGTTTATTCAGAAAACGGAGGTGATGACAAGTGAGAAAACGAAAAGCGACGATCGCGATCCATGCGTTTCTGATCCTCTGTGCCCTGATCACTCTGGTTCCATTTGGATGGATGCTGTTGACTTCTTTAAAAACGTATGCCGAGAGTATTCAGATCCCTATGGTAATTTTTCCGGAGCTCCCTCAATGGTCAAATTATGCAAAAGTATGGAATAACTATCCGATCCTGAGACTGTATGTGAACACTTTTATTGTCATGATCCTGTCAATCGTCAGCCAGATCCTGGTTTGTTCACTGGCAGCCTATGCGTTTGCCAGACTGAAGTTTCCGGGGAAAAATCTGCTGTTTCTGCTGATCCTCAGTATGATGATGATCCCAAGTCAGATCTTTCTGATTCCACATTATGACATCATGGTGGCATGGCATCTGAATAATACCCTGACAGCGCTCTGGCTGCCGAAGGTCTTTAATATTTTTGCATTGTTCATGCTGCGGCAGTTTTTCTCCTCACTGCCGCTGGAACTGGACGAGGCGGCAATGCTGGATGGCTGCAGCCGTTTTCGGATTTACCTGCAGATCCTGCTCCCGCTTCTGAAAGCACCGATCACAGCTCTGTGTATTCTGACAGGACTTGGCGCATGGAAAGATATGATGTGGCCGTTGATCATCAACGTGGATATGAATAAGATGGTGCTGTCTGCAGGACTTGCAAACATGGTAGGACAGAACATTACCAATTACCCGGAACTCATGGCAGGCGGCGTAATCGCCGCAATGCCGATGATCCTTCTCTTCTTCTTCTTCCAGAAGAGCTTTGTAGAGGGAATCGCAATGACAGGAACCAAGGCTTAAGGCCGGAACAGGAGGAAAAAAATGTATTTTAAATATCCGATCATCGATACACACATTCATGTAGGCGATATCGAAGAGATCAACAAAGCAGTGAAGAAAGCGGAATATGAACAGTATGTGCTTTTATCAGGGAGTATAAATCCAAAATGTGTCTGGGGAAATCTGGAACTTCTGGATATCAAGAAAAAAGCACCGGAAAAGATCTATGCTTATGCATGCCTTCATAAGACAGGAGAGGGTGCACCGGAGGCGGACGAGCTGCTGCGGCAGGTACAGGCTTATCATAAAGTCGGATTTGACGGAATGAAGCTGCTGTTCGGAAAACCGGAATGTCGTAAGGCGGATGGTGTTTCTCTGTGTGATGAATGTTACGATCCGATGTACGATTTTCTGGAAAGAAATAATATCCCGGTACTCCTGCATTCCAACGATCCGGTGGAATTCTGGGACAAAGAACGGATTCCAAAGTGGGCAATGGAAGCCGGATATTACTGTGACGAAACGTATCCGACTCATGAGCAGATCCGGGAAGAAACGATTGGAATCCTGAAGAAGCATCCGAAGCTGAACATGACGATCGCACATATCTTCTTCCTTTCCAATGCTGATCAGTATGACCTTGCGGAGGAATTGCTGGAGACGTATCCGAATCTGACGTTTGATCTGTGCCCAGGATGGGAAATGTATGAAGGTTTTGAACGGGATGAAAGATGGCGTGATTTCATTGAAAAATATGCCGGAAGGCTTGTTTATGGAACAGACATTTTCGGGGCAGGCTGGGAAGGACGGATCGAGTGCCTGCGCAGCAGTCTGGAAACAGATGCTGTTTATATGAATGCAGATGGCTACCGCTGTAAAGGATTAAATCTCTCAGATGAAGCACTGAAGAAGATTTACCGGGATACTTACAGAAGCGTTATTCAGCCGGGAAATCCCAAACCGATCGATGATAAGGCCGTGAAGGAGGAATATCTTCCGATCGCACTTGAGTGGACAAAGCGGATGTATCCGGATCCTGCAGAGCAGGAAAAGATAAAGGAAAAACTGCTGGCACTTGTTGAAAAATAAAACACATAATAGATACGGATCGTTTGAGAAGGTGTTGCCTGATGGCAGCACCTTCTTTTTTAACTTAAATGGAATGATACTAACAACAGTGCATGCAGATAAAAGAAATAATAAAAACAAGAAATAAATGGACAATCCCAAAAAAGAACTATATAATTTGAATGCAGGCGCGAAGCGGATTGTGAATGTCCGCTTTACTGTTTGGAAAAATGGTGTAAAATAGAAGAAGGTGAAAACTTGAAGAACGAGCTTTATCAAAGCTGTACGCTTTGTCCGAGAGAGTGCCATGCGGATCGTCTTTCCGGCAAAAAAGGAGCATGTGGGGAAAATTCCGTGCTCCGTGTGGGAAGAGCAGCACTTCATATGTGGGAAGAACCTTGTATTTCCGGAACAAGAGGCTCCGGGACGGTATTTTTTTCCGGCTGTTCTCTGGGCTGTATTTTCTGCCAGAACCGGGAGCTTTCTTATGGCGGTCTTGGAAAAGAGATCAGCGAAGAACGGCTTGCAGAGATTTTTCTGGAACTTCAGGAAAAAGGGGCGGCCAATATCAATCTGGTGACGGGAGAGCATTTTGTTCCCGGGATCCTGGAGGGGCTGACACTTGCAAAAGAACAGGGGCTGACACTTCCGGTAGTCTATAATTCCAGCGGCTATGAAAAGCCGGAAACGATCCGTCTTCTGAAGGGTTCTGTAGATATCTGGCTTCCGGATTTTAAATACTGGGATGATGAACTGGGACTTCGTTTTTCCGGAGTGCCGGATTACCGGGAACGGGCGATGAAGGCCATTGACGAGATGGCCTGTCAGACAGGGGCGTGCGTTTTTGATGAGGAAGGTTATCTCAGAAAAGGGGTCGTTGTCCGTCATCTTCTCTTGCCCGGTCATGTGAAAAATTCCAGAGAAGTGCTTCGTTATCTTCATGACACCTATGGAAACCGGATCTATATCAGCATTATGAGTCAGTATACGCCGCTTTCGAAGGAGCTGCCATTTGAGGAACTCAACCGGAAAGTGACCAGGCGGGAGTATGAGCGGCTTTTGGATTATGCCCTGGAGCTGGGAATTGAAAACGGCTTTTTTCAGGAAGGGGAAGCAGCAAAAGAGAGCTTTATCCCTGATTTTAACGGGGAGGGCGTCTGAAAAACCAAAAAGGGGGGTTGACATGTTTTCATTTGTAAAGAAAAAAGAAGGTCAGGAACTGGAAACGCTTACCGCTTTTCTGGATGGAAAGGTCATTCCGATCTCAGAAGTACCGGATCAGGTATTTTCCGCAGGGATCATGGGTGACGGCGTGGCCATCGAGCCGGAAAATCATGTGGTGACAGCACCGGCAGCAGCAGAAGTAACAGCAGTTATGGAAGATTCCAGACATGCACTGGGGCTGAAATTTGTCAATGGCGTGGAATGTCTGATCCATGTAGGCCTCGATACAGTCGATATGAAGGGGAAAGGTTTTCAGCTTCATGTAAGCATAGGGGAGAACGTGGAAAAAGGAGCACCGCTTATCACATTTTCACCGGAAGAGATCAAAAAGGCAGGCCATACGGCTCTGACGATCCTGGCAGTGACGGATGAAGCCGGTGTAAAGAAGATCCATTTTCACACGGGTATCCATGCAACGGCAGGGGAAACGGTGATCGCAGACTTTGAGTAAAGGAAAGACTTCGGAAACGGAACAGGAAAAGCGTTTTCCGGAGTCTTTTTTTGATACGATACTTTCTGAAAAACTTATCTGGAGGAAGAAAAATGGAAAGTACGTTTCAAGAAGTGGCAGAGCTCTGGCTGGGGAACATCCGCTGCCGGGTCAAAGAATCCACGTATGCAAAGTATGCAAATGTAGTAAGAAAACATCTGATTCCCGCTCTTGGAAACTGCCAGGATGGGGAACTTACCACCCGGCAGGCAGAGGAGATGGTGCGGCGAGAGCTGGGACTGGAGCTGATGAGAGAGGAGACAGCAGAAAAAATTTCCGAAAAAACGATGGGAGACATTTTGATGGTCCTGAAGGAGATCCTGTCTTACGGAGAACTTCTGGGGTATCATACGCCGTGCAGGCTGGAACTTCTGCATGTGAAGAAAAAAGAAAAAAAGGCAGTTGTGCTGGAACGGCAGTCGCAAATAAAATTAGAAGCTTTTCTTCTGGGAGAAAAGGATCCGGTCCGGACGGGAATCCTGCTGAGTCTTTATATGGGGATCCGTCTGGGGGAAATCTGCGCTCTGAAGCGAAAGCATGTCTTCTATGAGGAAGGAATCCTCCGGATCCATGCTACGATGCAGCGGGTACAGGCAGCAGAAGCGGAGAAAGGTCCGAAAACGAAGATCGTCATTACGGAACCGAAAAGTTTTCACTCGATCCGGGAAATTCCGATCCCTTCGTTTCTTCTGGAACATATGGAATATATGAGGAGTTACCCGGAAGAAGCATATCTACTGACCGGTTCGGAAACCTGTTTTATGGAACCGAGAAACCTGCAAAACCATTTCCGGAAATATCAGGAGGCCTGTCGGCTCCGGCCGGTGAATTTCCATGCACTTCGTCATACCTTTGCCACCCGCTGCATAGAGAGTGGTGTGGACATCAAAGCATTGAGTGAGATCCTCGGCCATGCAAGCGTCAATATCACATTGAACCGTTACGTCCATTCCTCTCTGGAGATGAAAAGGCGAAATATGGAGAAAGTACGTCCTTTGTGCAGGTCTGACAAAGTGACGGAAGAAGTGTCTCCAATATTGGCAGATTCGCAGAAAAAATACAATGATGGTGAAAAAAGACAGAGAAACCGAAAATTGGCAGTTGACAAGTGGGGAAAAGAATGTTAATTTTAGGGAAGATAATTTTTAAATATTTAGGAGGATGTATAATTATGAAAAAACGTATCGTAGCAGTAATGTTAAGCGCAATCATGGCAGTCGTTCCGATGGCAGTTTCTGCTTCAGCAGCAGAGACCGAGACTGAAACAGCTGCAGCAGAGACTGAGGGAGCCTCCGAAGCAGAAAGTGAGACGGAGAAAAAAGTAGATCTGACCGGCTTGACTATGGGTGTACAGCTTGGAACTACCGGAGATCTTTCTGTTACCGATGAATATGGTGACGATGCAGTAGAGCGTTACAATAAAGGCTTTGAGGCAGTACAGGCTCTGGTTCAGGGAAAGATCGATGCCGTTGTCATCGATGAGCTGCCGGCAGAAGAGTTTGTAAAATCAGTAGAAGGACTGAAGATCCTGGAGAGTGCATACAGCCAGGAAGATTATGCAATCTGCTTTTCAAAAGAGAATACAGAACTTGCGGACAAAGTCAACGAGGCGATTAAAGAGCTGAAAGAAGAGGGAATCTTCGATCAGATCGCCAATTCCTACATTGGTGATACGGCCGGAGAGAACTATTATGAGTCTCCGGAAGATGTGGATCGTTCCAACGGTACCCTGACCATGGCTACCAACGCAGAGTTCCCGCCGTATGAATATTATGAAAGTGATGAGATCACCGGTCTGGATATAGACTTTGCTCAGGCCATCTGTGATAAACTGGGCATGGAGCTTGAGGTCGAGGATATGGCTTTTGATTCCATCATTCCGGCAGTAAACAGCGGAAAAGCAGATATGGGTGTTGCAGGTATGACCGTAACTCCGGACCGTGAGAAAGAGGTTCTGTTCTCTGACAGCTATTACAGCTCCAAACAGGTCATCATTGTAAAAGATGATTTTGAGGAGTAAGAAAGACGCTTTATAGGTAACAGGCAGGGGAGCCGGAAAGCTGGCTCCCTTGTTTTTGGAAAAAAGGATGTGAGGTAAAATTATGGAGTGGCTGCGCGAGCAGATTTATAACAACTTTATCGCCGATAATAGATGGCGTTATCTGACCAATGGTCTGAAAGTTACACTGGAGGTTACCTTCTTTGCCGTACTCATCGGTATTGTTCTGGGACTTCTGGTAGCGGTGGTTCGTTCTACTTATGCAAAGACAGGCAAAATGAAGATCGGAAGCTTCCTTTGCGGAATCTATATCACGGTGATCCGTGGTACTCCGGTCGTTGTACAGCTTCTGATCATCTATTTCGTGGTATTTGGTTCCGTGAAGATCGACAAGGTTTTTGTGGCGATCATGGCGTTTGGCCTGAACTCAGGCGCTTATGTGGCAGAGATCTTCCGTTCCGGTATCATGTCCATCGATGACGGACAGTTTGAGGCTGGAAGAAGCCTTGGCTTCAGTTATGGAAAAACCATGCTTTATATCATCATGCCGCAGGCATTCAAAAATGTACTTCCGGCACTTGGAAACGAGTTTATCGTTCTCTTAAAAGAGACCTCCGTTGCTGGTTATATTGCTCTGGAGGATCTGACGAAGGGCGGCGATATCATCAGAAGCCGTACTTTCAGCGCATTTTTCCCGCTGCTCACTGTGGCACTGATCTATCTTGTCATGGTAACGATCTTCACCAAACTGGTTGGTATTCTGGAAAGGAGGCTGCGTAACAGTGACCACTAATAAAGGAGAGGTCCTGATCCGGACCGAAAATCTGAAAAAAGTATTCCCGGGCGGTCTGCATGCCCTGAACGGTGTGAGCCAGGAGATCCGTAAAGGCGAGGTTGTTGTGATCGTAGGTCCTTCCGGAAGCGGAAAATCTACCTTCCTGCGTTCTCTGAACCTTCTGGAGGTCCCGACGGAAGGCCATATTTATTTTGACGGAACGGATCTGATGGGAAAAGATGTGGATCTGGATAAACACAGACAGAGGATGGGGATGGTGTTTCAGCATTTCAACCTGTTTCCGCATATGACGATCCTGAAAAACATGACGCTGGCGCCTGTCAAACTGCAGAAACGGCCAAAGGAAGAAGTGGAGAAGCAGGCAATGGAGCTTCTGAAACGGGTTGGTCTGGAAGACCGTGCCAACGCTTATCCGAGTCAGTTGTCCGGCGGACAGAAACAGCGTATTGCCATTGTCCGGGCACTTTGCATGAATCCGGAAGTAATGCTTTTTGACGAGCCGACCTCTGCACTGGATCCGGAGATGGTAGGCGAGGTGTTAAATGTTATGAAGGAACTGGCCAACGAGCATATGACCATGGTGGTTGTCACGCATGAGATGGGCTTTGCCCGTGAGGTGGCGGACCGGGTGATCTTTATGGCAGACGGTCAGGTACAGGAAGAAAATGATCCGGAGAATTTCTTTGAACATCCAAAGAGTGAACGTCTGAAGACGTTCCTGAGCAAGATCATCAAATAAATCGTAACAGTTCAGAATATCAGCGAAATGAAAAATCAGACTATGCAAACTTGTTTGCAATAGGATGAATTTTTTATTTGGGAATGGGCGGAACGCCCATTAGCCTCAGACAAAAGCTGCGAATGCAGCGAGAGCGCATGCAATGCGCGGGTCTGTGGCCTGTTGTTTTGAACGTCCTGAACAGTTACAATAAACCAATATCCATAAAGAGGTTCCGGTTTTCCGGGGCTTCTTTTTTATGGAAAGAAGCTTTTGACAGTTTTTGCGAAAAAATTTTCTTGCATAAATCGAAGGCTATATTATAATGGTGATGCAGGGGCAAAAGGACAGGTTCCCCTGTGCCTGTACAAATCTAAAGAAAAAAGGTGACTATTTTGAATTATACAGAAGCAGTTGAATATATATACAATATTCCTAAATTTACGACAAAAAACAAACCGGAGCATACAGCAGAGTTTCTGAACCGGCTGGGCCATCCGGAGCGTTCCATGAAGATCATCCATGTGGCAGGGACCAATGGAAAAGGCTCTGTCTGTGCCTTCCTTTCCTCCATGCTGACGGAGGGCGGAAAGAGAACGGCTCTCTTTACTTCTCCGCATCTGGTGAAGATCAACGAACGTTTTCAGATCAACAATCAGATGGTATCGGATGAAGAATTTCTCTCTGCCTTTTTAAAAGTAGATGAAGTGGTAAAAGGCATGCAGGCAGACGGGCTGCCGCATCCCACCTATTTCGAATTGCTCTTTGGTGTGGCGATGGTGCTTTTTGCAGAGCTCAAGGCGGAATATGTAGTCCTGGAGACAGGTCTTGGCGGACGGCTGGATGCCACCAATACCGTCGAGCATCCGCTGGCGACTGTGATCACTTCCATCAGTCTGGATCACACGGAGATCCTTGGTGATACGATAGAAAAGATCGCTTTTGAAAAAGCCGGTATCATCAAACCGGGTGTGCCTGTGATCTATGACGGAAGCTCTCCAGAGGCAGAAAAAGTCATCCTTGCCCGGGCAAAGGAACTGGGAAGTCCGGCTTACCCGGTTTATCCGTCCATGTGTGAAGTTTTCCTTAAGACAGACAAAAGCATTGATTTTTACCTGAATTGTGGGTATTATGAACATACGGCTGTGACAGTTCCCTATCTGGCTGACTATCAGATGATGAACAGTTCTCTGGCACTTATGGCTATAGATGCAGTGGATCAAGCGCATGAGATTTCGCTGGAGACCCGCCTGGAAGGAATCAAAAAGACCCGCTGGCAGGGCCGTATGGAGACGGTGATGCCAGGTGTGGTTCTGGACGGTGCCCACAATACGGCAGGTGTGAAGGAGTTCGTCCGGACGGTGAAAGAGATCGAAGGAAGCCGTCGGGTAGTTATGCTCTTTGCTGCCGTTGTGGAGAAAAATTTTGAGACCATGATCGAAACCATCTGCCATGAGACCAACCTTTCTGCTGTGGTTGCCACAGAGATCAAAGGTGACCGGAACGTACCGGCAGAAGAGCTGGCGGCTGTTTTCCGGAAATATACGGACGCACCGGTAACGGCGGTATCCGGGATCGCTGATGCGTTCGAGGAAGCCCTGAAGGAGAAGGAAGATGGCATGCTGTTCTGTGTGGGTTCTCTTTATCTGGTGGGTGAGCTGAAGGCGATTCTGGCAGAGCGGAAAAAGAAGGAGTGCTGATACATGATCAATTACGAAGAAGAATTAAAGAAATTTCATCCAAGCCTGGATGTAAACGAGGCAGAGGATGCGATCTATAACAGAGATTTCACGGATGTCACCGATATCCTGAAAGAGCTGATCAACGATGAAAAGAAAAAGAAACAGAAATCATAAGGGGAATTTATGAGATGTATATACTGTGGAACTCCGTTGTCATCCATTGACTACTGTACGGGCTGCGGTGCGGATGTGACGCTTCTGAAGCGGATCGGAAGGATCTCCAACCTTCTTTACAACGAAGGACTGGAGAAAGCGCAGGTGCGTGATCTTTCCGGAGCCATTGCCTGTCTGAAACGGAGTCTGAAGTTCAACAAGGAAAATGTAGCGGCGAGAAACCTCCTGGGTCTGGTCTATTTTGAGACCGGTGAGGTGGTATCTGCCTTAAGTGAGTGGGTCATCAGTAAAAATCTGAACGTACCCGACAATGTGGCAGATGTGTACATAGCCAAGCTGCAGTCAAATAAAAACAAACTGGATACCATCAACCAGACCATCCGGAAATATAACCAGGCGCTTCTTTATTGTCGTCAGGACAATGAAGACATGGCTATGATCCAGCTGAAAAAGGTTCTTGCCCAGAACCCGAAGTTTATCAAAGCCTATCATCTTCTGGCACTTCTCTATCTGAAGCGTCAGGACTACGAGAAAGCCAGAAAGCTTCTCAAAAAGGCGGCTTATATCGATACCACGAATACCACCACGCTCCGTTATCTGAAGGAAGTGGAACTGGCAACCGGTATTTCCACCAGTCTTGAGGTGAAGCATAAGAAGAAGTATGCCCGTGAAGAGACGGTAAACCGGCTGACAGGGGCGACAACCTACATGAACGGCAATGAGATGATCATTCAGCCGGCTACTTTTCGGGAAAGCTCTGCGGCAGCTACCTTTTTTAATATCTTCCTGGGACTGATCCTGGGCGGGGCTATTGTGTGGTTTTTAGCAGTTCCGGCTACGCGTCAGAGTGTCAATGCGTCTGCGAATAAGCAGGTGACGGATGCAAATACGAAAATGGCGCAGCAGGTGGCACAGGTACAGGGACTGGAGGAACAGATCGAGACTTACCAGAGTGAGGTGGATGCGGCAAACAAGACAAAGGATGACGCGAATAAAAAGGTGGAGTCTTATGATCAGCTTCTGAAAGCGGCAGGCACTTATCTGACGGGAGATCAGTCTTCTGCAGCAGCCCAGCTGGCAGAGGTGGATGGAGAATCCATGACCGGTGAAGGAAAAAATCTTTACACCAGCCTGAATACCCTGCTTCAGGACTATGTGTTTAATGAAGCTTACAATAAAGCCGGCACTGCTTACATGGCAGGTGATTATGCGACTGCTATTGCCGAGTATACCAAAGCAGTGGCCGCAAATCCGGACTCTTTTGATGCCATCAATTATCTGGCATGGTCTTACCGGAATTCCGGAGATACGGTCAATGCAGATAAGACGTTTAAAGAAGCACTGCAGAGGTTCCCGGCAAAGGCTTCCGAGATCCAGCCCTATATCACAAATACTTCCAGTGGGACAGAAACACAGACAGGAGAAACAGATGCCAGCGGCAATCCGGTGACGCAGACGAAAGAAACAGACGCCAGCGGCAATCCGGTGGATGCGGATGACATTACAACGATTCAGTAAATAAGAGAAACCTCGGAGCAGAGGACGTATGGAAAGAAAAATCCATGCGTCCTTTTCTTATTGAAAAAAAGATTTAAAAAGGAAGGAGACAAAACGAAATGGAAAAAACTTTTGTGGTCAGAGGAACCAATCTGACGATCCATATGCCGAAAGAACTGGATCATCATCATGCGGAGGAGATCAAAAAAGAGGCAGATCATCTGCTGGAAACAAGGAATATCCGGAGTATCATTTTTGATTTCGAAAAGACCAGTTTTATGGACAGCTCCGGTATCGGAATGATCATGGGCCGGTATAAAAATATCCGGTTTGCCGGAGGTACGGTGCTGGCTGTGCGGGTCAACGAGCGGATCCGCAGGATCCTGACACTGTCCGGTGTTTATAAATACATCGATATCTATGAGGAATTGCCAAAACATTCAGAAGTATTTTGAGGAGGAAAATGCAGATGGAGTATGAAAACAGAATGAAACTGGAATTCGACAGCCGTTCTGCCAATGAAAGCTTTGCCAGAGTAGCCGTGGCAGCTTTTTTGAGTCAGCTGAATCCTACGCTTGAGGAGGTGGCAGATGTGAAGACTGCTCTTTCCGAGGCTGTGACCAACTGTGTGGTCCATGCCTATGAGGGAAAGGTGGAAAAGATCCTGGTGGAATGTATGATCAAAGGACAGGAGCTTACGATACTGGTAGAGGACAGAGGCTGCGGCATTGCAGATGTCCATCAGGCTATGGAGCCTTTGTTTACCACAAAACCGGATTCCGAACGCTGCGGTATGGGATTTGCCTTTATGGAAGCTTTTATGGATTCGCTGGAGGTGGAGTCCCGTCCGGGCGAAGGAACCCGGGTAACGATGAAAAAGAAGATCGGAAGAACGATAAATAAGTTTGAACAGTGAAAGGAAGCCTATGGAAAGAACCCTGGCGTTAATCGCAAAATCACACCAAGGGGATAAAAAGGCAAGAAATACACTGGTAGAAGAGAACATCGGACTGGTCTACAGCATCGTGCGCCGTTTTCTGGGACGGGGCATTGAAATGGAAGATCTGGTGCAGATCGGAAGCATCGGTCTGATCAAGGCGGTAGACAAGTTTGATACGGGATTTGAAGTGCAGTTTTCCACATACGCGGTTCCTATGATCGCCGGAGAGATCAAGCGGTTTCTGAGGGATGACGGGATGATCAAAGTAAGCCGGAGCCTGAAGGAGAATGCAAGAAAGGTGTTTTCGGCCAGGGAACGGCTGGAAAAGTGTCTGGGAAGAGAGCCCTGCATGCAGGAACTTTCGGCGGAGACCGGGCTTTCCGGTGAGGAGATCGTTATGGCGATGGAGTCGTCTGCAGAGGTGGATTCCATTTACCGGACAATCTATCAGGGAGACGGAAATGCCATTTCTCTGGAAGACCGGCTGGAGGAAAAGGACAATCCAAATGAAAGACTTCTGGATCATCTGGTCCTTCAGGAGGTGATGGATTCTCTGGAGGAACAGGAAAAAAAGCTTATCAAAATGCGGTATTTTGAAGAAAAGACTCAGAATCAGGTGGCGGCCGCTCTTTCCATGACGCAGGTTCAGGTCTCAAGGATGGAAAAAAAGGTACTGAAAAAAATGCGGGGAAGATTTTTCTGAGTCCCTGCATATTTTTTGTCCGGAAAAGGAAGAATAGTTGTAAAAAGAGAGGTGCTTTGTATGAGCGGGACCGTTTATCTGAAAATTGAAAAAAACGTGCAGATCCGCAGCCGGAGCGTTTATCTGAAAGACATTGCACAGATCGTGTCAGATGACAGTGCCCTGGAAAACCGGATCCGGGTGCTGAAGCTTCCGGCGGATACGGTTCAGGGACCCGGGCGTTATCCGGTTTCTGTGATGACTGTGATCGCTCTGATCCAGAAAGAAATTCCGGGAGTCACAGTCAGCAACGAAGGGGAAACGGATTTTATCCTGACCTTTGAAAAAAAGAAACAGCCGGGAGGGATCCTGGCCTGGTGCAAGACGGTACTTGTGGCTTTCATTGCTTTTTTCGGTGCAGCTTTTGCAATTATGACCTTTAATAACGACGTGGACATCCCAAGACTTTTCGGGCAGCTTTATGAACAGTTTACCGGGCAGGTCTCCGATGGCTTTACCATCCTGGAAGTGACCTATTCCATCGGGATCGGTCTGGGAGTGCTGGTCTTTTTTAATCATTTTGCGGGGAAAAAGCTGACGGCAGACCCGACACCGCTGGAAGTGGAGATGCGTTCCTATGAGGATCAGGTGGATACCACGGTTCTGGAGGCGAGCAGGAGAACACCGGAGAGGAAAAAGGAGGAAAAACATTGAAGGAACAGATCTTTCTGGGAATCATCGGGCTTTCCGGGGGACTTGTCATCGCAGGCGGGGTGACCGCTCTTCTGGTGGGGCTTGGAGTGATTACTCGTTTTGTGGGAATCAGCCATACGGCTGACAGGGTGAAAATTTATGAAACAGCAATTTCTGCAGGAGCCGTGTGCGGGACACTGATGACCGTCTATCAGCCGACAATCCCGCTGGAGCTTCCGGGACTTGCCGTCTTAGGGCTTTTTTCGGGGATCTTTGTGGGAGGCTGGATCCTGGCACTGGCAGAGGTTGTCAATATTTTTCCCATTCTTGCCCGGCGGATCGGGCTGACCAGAGGCTTAAGCGTGGTGGTTATTGCGATCGCTCTTGGGAAAATGACCGGAAGCCTGCTGCATTTTTATCTGCGGTGGTAAACTTATGAAAAGAACATGGTAGAAAGGGGACAATATGGACAGGAACGAACAAAGAAAGCAGCAGTACAGAGACTATGTAGAGCAGGTTACACCGAAGCATAATCTTCTGAAAAATATGGCAGGTGCTTTTCTGACAGGAGGAACAATCTGTCTTCTGGGGCAGGTGATCTTAAATTTCTGCAAAGCGCAGGGACTGGACCCGGATGTGGCAGGCAGCTGGTGTTCTCTGCTTCTGGTATTAGGCAGCGTGATACTCACCGGTTTTAATCTCTATCCGAAAATTGCCAGATTCGGAGGTGCAGGAACACTGGTTCCCATCACGGGCTTTGCCAATTCGGTGGCTGCTCCGGCCATCGAATACCAGAAAGAAGGACAGATCTTTGGTATCGGATGCAAAATTTTCACCATTGCAGGACCTGTGATTCTGTATGGCATCATCACCAGCTGGGGGCTGGGACTTATTTACTGGGCCTTTGGTTTCTTACGGGGCTAAACAGGTAGCTTGTCTTCTGAAACGGAAACGTCTGACAGAAGGCAGAAATGGAAGGAGGAACCGGAAAAGTGGAAGAAAAAAAGAAACAGGCGGAAATGACAGGAAAACAGAGCATCCGTTTTGACGAGGCGGTACATCTTTTGTGTGCGGCCAGCATCGCAGGCAAAAAAGAAGGGGAGGGTCCTCTGGGAGACCGGTTTGATCAGGTGTTTGAGGATCCTTTTTTTGGAAAAGCCACCTGGGAAGAAGCAGAAAGCGCCATACAGCGTGCAGCACTGGAAAAGGTTCTGGAAAAGACAGGCATGCAGGAGAAAGAGATCCGTTTCCTTTTCGGGGGCGATCTGTTAGGACAGCTCATTGCCACATCTTTTGGGGTAAAGGAGCTGGGAATCCCGCTGTTTGGTCTTTACGGAGCCTGTTCCACCTGCGGGGAAGCACTGTGTCTGGCAGCCATGACGGTGGCGGGAGGCTTTGCAGACCATGTGGCAGTTGTCACCAGCAGTCATTTTGGCGGAGCAGAGAAGCAGTTTCGTTTTCCTCTGGAATACGGAAATCAGCGGCCTCTTTCCGCGACCTGGACAGTGACCGGAGCCGGTGCTTTTCTGCTTGGGAAAAGAGGAGGAAAGGTGAGGATCCCGGAAGTGACACCAGGAAAGATTGTGGATTACGGAGTGAAGGATTCTCTGAATATGGGAGCCTGTATGGCTCCGGCCGCTGCGGATACCATTGAACAGAATTTAAAAGATCTGAAAAGAAAACCGGAGGATTACGACCGGATCATCACCGGAGATCTGGGATATGTGGGAAAAAGACTCCTTCTGGAACTTTTGGAAGAAAAGGGGATCAGGATCAAGGAACAGCATATGGACTGCGGCATTGAGATTTTTGATCAGGAAAAGCAGGATACGCATTCCGGTGGAAGCGGCTGCGGCTGCTCTGCAGTGACTCTGGCTGCGCTGATCCTGCCGAAGCTTGTTTCCGGTGAATGGAAACGGGTGCTTTTTGTACCGACAGGCGCCCTTTTGTCAACCGTGAGCTATAATGAAGGGCAGAGTGTTCCGGGAATCGCTCATGCAGTGGTACTGGAACATAATGAAACAGGCCTGCAGCAATAGGATGCCTGCAGGCCTGTGGATATCGACCATTAATAATGGAGGAAAATGATATGGAATATATCCATGCATTCTGGGTGGGAGGTCTGATCTGTGCACTGGTCCAGATCCTTTTAGACCGGACAAAACTTATGCCGGGCAGAGTTATGGTCCTGCTGGTCTGTTCCGGTGCGGTCTTGGGCTTCCTTGGGATTTATGAACCATTAAAGGCTTTTGCCGGAGCCGGGGCAGGCGTTCCTCTTCTGGGCTTTGGAAACACCCTTTATCAGGGGATAAGAAAAGCTGTGGATGAGGAAGGTTTCCTGGGGCTTTTTACGGGCGGCTTTACAGCCAGTGCCGCAGGTATTTCTGCCGCCTTGATTTTTTCTTATCTGGCAAGTCTTGTTTTTCAGCCAAAGATGAAAGAATAAGATCAGCTCAGTGGTCTTTTTCGTATCGTTCCAGTTCTTTCAGAGCCTGACCTGAGAGGGGATAAAGAGCGATGATATTGAAAATGGTCATAAGACCGATCCCCACATCGCCAAGATCCCATACGAAGGTATAAGTTGCGATACCGCCGATGAAGAGCATGACCAGAGCCAGAATTTTATAGAGGGTCTGCCAGCACCATTTATCTCCGAAAAGATAAGCCACATTGCTTCTGGCATAGAAAATAATGCCGAGAAAAGTGGAAAAGCTGAAGAGGAACAGCGTGAGTGCAATGAAGATCACGCCGAACTGTCCCAGATGGTAATCCATGGCTTTCTGCAGGAGTGTCATACCGGAAAGACCGGAAATCAGATCTTCCGGAACAAGAAGCATGATCATGGCGGTACAGCTGCAGATCACGATGGTGTCGATGAAGACACCGAACGCCTGAACCAGACCGGCCTTGGCGGGCTGATCGCATTCTGCTGCGGCTGCCGCACAGGGAGCAGAGCCGGAACCGGCTTCATTGGAGAAAAGTCCTCTTTTCACTCCATTCATGAGAACGGCACCGAAACCGCCGGCTACTGCCTGGCGCACTCCAAAGGCTTCTTCAAAGATCCGGGCAAAAACGCCGGGAAGCAGACGGTAATTGACTGCGATGATAAAGAGCGTGATGAAGAAGTAGCAGACTGCCATAATGGGGACAATGGTATCCAGAACCTTTACCGTTGCATGTTTTCTGAGAACGATGATTGCAGAAATGATCACCAGAAGGATGCTTGTGTAAAGGGGCGGGATGGAAAAAGCGTTCTCAAAAGAAGAAGCGACAGAGTTACTGATAACCTGACTGATGCCGCACCAGCAGATCAGGCCGGAGATGGCAAACAGTACAGAAAACAGCATGTATCTTTTTTTCCGTCCCAGCCGTTCCTCCATCAGATGATGGATATAATAGGCAGGTCCTCCGCGGTATCCGCCATAGAGAGGATCCTCTTCTTTGTGCAGCTGGGCAAGAGTCGCTTCAATAAATGCTGTAGAAGAACCGATGATGGCGGTGATCCACATCCAGAAAACGGCTCCGGCGCCGCCGGCAGAAACAGCAGCCACGACACCGACCAGATTTCCCATCCCCACCCGGGTGGCGGTGGATATGATGAGAGACTGGAAGGAGGAGAGGCTGTTTTTGCTGCCTTTCGTTCCTTTCAGCGCCCGGAGCATATCCGGAAAGAGCCGGATCGGAAGAAAACGGGTTCTGATGGTGAAAAAGATGCCGGTTGGGATCAAAAGCAGGATCAGGAGAGAAATACCGATGCTGCTGCCTCCGGGAAGCGGGATCTGGATGAGATCGCCCCAGAGAAAGTTGTAGATGGTGCTGATTACTTGAATGATCATAACATTTCCTCGTTTCTTTAGAACTTTCTCCATTATGCCATAAGAAACGGTTTGTGTAAACCATTCTTCCTGTTGTTGTCTTTTTTGTGAACAAAAAAGACAACTTCGTGTACAAAAAGCGCAAAAGCGTTTCCAGTCGTTGTTTTGCCAGGATGCTTATGATAGTATTTATAATCAGAAAGCGGAGCCGGAAACGGAAAAGATAAGACCTGCTCTGCATCATCATTTAGGAAAAAGAAAAGGGAGAATATAAGGATGGCTACAGAAAGCAGAAACAATGTACAGCTTTCCCTGAAAAATCTGTACCGCCTGCTTACAGCGAAGGATTACCCGGTCTATTCCACCGGGATCCTTCGGAGAAAAAACAAGAAGGGGCTCACACTGGTCCGTTTCTGGGATGAGTATCTTTTGTATGAGTGGAGAAATACCGTTCACGGACGGCTGATCTGGAGGACCAGCGGTAGCAGAAACCGTTATCATTCTGAAATCTGTAATCGTCGGGCTGATTTTCCGCTGTATGAAGTCTATATTCAGGAGGTACTGGACGGACTGACGGCAGAGAGCTTTGGAAAGCAGCTTCGGCTTTTTGAAAAATTTCTGACGGAACGGGAGTATGATCATTCTGTTTTTCTTATAAAACTGAAAGAATTTCTTCTGGAAGCGGAAAGGGAAGATCCCTGGCTTTCCGGAGAATGTGCAGGAAATCTTCTTGCCTGGGTCAGTGATATAGAAAAAAACCGGAAGAAACTGCCGGAACGCTTTCTGGCAGGCTGGCTTCTGAGCATGCTTTCACTTCATGCCATGGCCGGTGACCAGATGGATATGGAAAAAATGAAGGAACTCCGGAAACGGAAAGATCTGGCACCGGAATTTCTGTGGAAAAAAATGGAGCAGGAGCAGGCGAAGCACCAACCCGTCTTCCTCACTTCGAGAAACAGCGAACTCTGTGTGGCCCCTCTGGACGTGGAACATTTTTTCGGAAGAGAAGAGGAACTCTATGATCTGAAGGAAATGTTGGAAAGTGGAGGAAAATTCCTGCTTACGGGTCTTGGAGGCATGGGAAAGACGGAACTTCTCCGTCAGCTCCTGATCTGGTGTGAAAGAGAAGGAAAAGCCAGAAAGATCGCTGTGGTCCAGTATGTCAATACTCTTTCAGAAAGCATAAACAGGAGCTTTCAGGATCTGGAGGGAGAAGATCCGGAGAAGCGTTTTCACGAAGGTCTCTATCGTCTTTCCGGAAAAAAGACCGTTCTTTTTATGGACAATGTTGACCATACAGAAAAAGAAGATCCGACACTTCTGGAACTGAAAGACCTTTCCTGTACTGTTTTTGTCTCCAGCCGGATGGAAAAACTGGAAGGATTCCGGAGTTTTCTGGTGGGGACACCAGGAAAAAGTGCGCTTGGTCTGATCTTTCGTGATAACTATGAGCGTACGCTTACGATGGAAGAAAGAGAAAGCTTAAATCAGCTGTTGGAAAAGCAGATCTTCCAGCATCCTCTGACACTTCGCCTTCTTGGAAAGGCAGCAGGGGAAAAACTCTGGACGCTGGAGGAACTGGAAAGTGAACTGGAGACTGCCTGGGTGGAAACGACAGGAGACG
This sequence comes from Blautia sp. OF03-15BH, assembly GCF_003463065.1. Taxonomy (GTDB): domain Bacteria; phylum Bacillota; class Clostridia; order Lachnospirales; family Lachnospiraceae; genus Limivivens. Next base: position 353,971 of record NZ_QSCM01000001.1, on the reverse strand, counting down.
CAGGACTTCGTGATATGTACCGGCGGCTTTATCAGCTGTCCGGAACTTCCGAAACCGGCGGACAACTGGTACGTATCTTTGCGATCCTGCCTTATCGTGAGATATCCATTGCCTTTACGAGAATGTTTTTTCAGGGCTTTCTAAAAAAAGGAGAGTTTCTGGAGGAAGAACTGAAGAAGCTCTCAGCACTTGGCTGGCTGGAAAACACAGAAGACGGCTACCGGATGCATCCGGTCATTGCCGAGAGTATCCGGATGAAAGCACCGGCAGAAGAAGAGTTCCTTCCTTTTTGGGAGCGGGCAGAAAAGTGTTTCTTTGACGGACAGCCGGGACCGGCAGAGGATCCGGTCATGGAAGAGATCGCCTGGATGATCTGGAATGCAGTTTCTTCCATCTGCGGAACGGTCAGTGACCATCTGGTGGGACTGGGACTGAAAGCTCTTTTTTATATGAGGAAACGCTATCAGGCAGGAGAAAAACTGGAAAGGCTTATCGAGCGGTGCGTGGGTCTGTCAGAGGAAAATCGCTTTCTGGCCAGGAGTCTTCAGCTGGAATTTATGACGAATGTTTCTGATTATAGTGATCAGCTTGTTACTTACATAGAGAAAGGACTTCTTCCCGAAGACAGACTCCTGCATGTGATTATCAATTACAGCCAGCACCTTCTTGCACTGGGAAAGCTTACAGAAACAGAAACGTTCAGTGTCAGGGTCCTTTTATGTACGGAAAGTCTGACCTTCAAAGTGTACGGAGAATTCCTCCGGGGGCAGTGCTGCTATTACCGGACAGAATTTTCAGCAGCGATCACATGCTTTGAACACGGGATCTGGCTGCTCCTTTGTCATGCGGTTCCCGTAGAAAAAAGATGGGAAGAGAAAGAAAAGGTCAGGCTGGAGAGAGTCGTGGATGGCGGTTTTGGAGAACTTCTCGGAATGATCCTTTACATGAAGGGGATGACGCACCTGGGGATCGGAGAAAACAAAGAAGCCGCTCAGACGATCGAGCTTCTGGAAGATGTGGTAAAGAAAACCGGAAATCCGCCGGGGCTTCTGCTCTGTCTGGTCCAAATAAAAGGGCAGATGGCTGCCTGCCGTGGAAACCTGGAGGAATCGCTTACGTTTCTGGAACGTCATAAAAAAATGCTGGAAGAGTTTTACGGAAAGAATCATATCAATTATCTTGCAGCCTGCGGAGAACTGGGAACGGCCTATAATCGAGTGGGAAACCGGAAAAAGGCGCTGGAGAATCAGTTTCTGATGAGAAAAGGACTGCTGAAAAATGCTTACGATCAGGGAAATACCCTTTCCCTGACGGACAACAACATCGGTGTGACCTATCTGGATGACGGACTGCCGGGAGAAGCCGTGCTTTATCTGAAGGAGGCTTACCAGCTGGCTGAAGAAAAAAAGCTGGGAGAGATCGCCTGTGCGGAGCCCGCCTGGAATCTGGCGCGGGCATTCCGGATGCTGGGAGAAACGGAAAAGGAAAAGAAATATCTGAAAACAGCTTTGCAGGGATTTCAGAATCATTATGCACCGGAGCATCCCAAGCGCCTGGCAGCAGAAAAAAGAAATGAAGAACTGAATGGAAAATAAACGGGAAAAAGCGTTTGCAGGACGAAAGTCTTTCGGACGCTTTTTCCGTTTTTTGGTTTCTGTTCATTTTTTTCTGGTAAAGCGGTCCGGAAAATGATAGAATAAAACGTAATTGCGGACTGACTGCAGGAGTCTGCCGGAACAGCAGAGAAAGTACCGGCAGCCAGACGGAGAGTATCAAGAGATTGAAGGAAAATTTTTATGGATCATACAGAAAAACTGACACTGGGCATTCTCGCCCATGTAGATGCGGGAAAAACCACCCTGGCGGAGAGTATCCTTTATCTTCGTGGAAGTATCCGTAAGATCGGCCGGGTGGATCACGGCGATGCCTTTCTGGACAATTATGAACTGGAGCGTTCCAGAGGGATCACGATTTTTTCCAAGCAGGCAAGACTGAAGCTGGGAGAACGGGAAGTGACGCTTCTGGACACACCGGGCCATGTGGATTTTTCTGCGGAAATGGAACGTACCTTACAGGTTCTGGATGCAGCAGTGCTGGTCATCAGCGGAGCAGACGGTGTCCAGGGCCATGTGGAGACACTCTGGAAGCTTTTGAAATATTATCGGATCCCGGTGTTTCTCTTTGTGAATAAGATGGACCAGGAAGGGACGGACCGGGAAACGCTTCTTTCGGAACTGAAAAAAAGACTGGACGGAAACTGTGTGGATTTCAACCAGGAGGAGACGGATTACGCCGCTTTTGCGGAAGAAGCCGCCATGAGTGAGGAAAGTCTTCTGGAGGAATATCTCGAAAGCGGCAGGCTGGACCGGGAAACGCTAAAGAAAGCCATTGCTGGGAGAAAGCTGTTTCCCTGCTTTTTTGGCTCCGCTTTAAAGATCCAGGGAGTGGAGGAGCTTTTAAAAGGACTGGAAATGTATGCTTCTTCTGCTGTCTGCAGGGAAGCGTTTTCTGCCAGAGTCTATAAGATCAGCAGGGACGAGGCCGGCAGCCGCCTGACTCATCTGAAGGTGACAGGAGGGGTGCTGAGAGTAAAAATGCCGCTGACCAATCGTCGGGAAGGCATGGAAGAAAGTGAGATCTGGGAAGAAAAAGCAGATCAGATCCGTCTGTATTCCGGATCCGGTTATCAGACAGTAAATGAAGCCGGTCCGGGAAGCATCTGTGCGGTCACAGGTTTAAGCAAGACTTTCGCCGGAGAGGGTCTGGGTGAAGAGGCAGAAGGCAGTCTTCCCATTCTGGAGCCGGTACTGACCTATCGGATCGAGCTTCCGGAAGGAACCAACGTCCACGAAACCTTTCTGAAGCTTCTCAAACTGGAAGAGGAGATTCCGGAACTTCACATTGTCTGGAATGAACGGCTCAGCGAGATCCATGCACAGGTCATGGGAGAAGTGCAGATCGAGATATTAAAAAGCCTGATCCGTGACCGTTTTCAGCTGGATGTGGAATTTGGAGACGGAAATATCGTTTATAAGGAGACGATCCTGGAACCGGTCGAAGGTGTGGGGCATTTCGAACCGTTGCGTCATTATGCAGAGGTTCATCTTCTGCTGGAACCGGCAGAACGGGGCAGCGGCCTTACCTTTGATACCGTGTGCAGTGAAGACGTGCTCGACCGGAACTGGCAGCGGCTGATCCTGACTCATCTGGAAGAGAAAAAGCATCCGGGCGTGCTTACTGGTTCTGAGATCACAGATATGAAGATCACACTTCTTACCGGGCGTGCGCACATCAAACATACGGAAGGCGGCGATTTCCGTCAGGCGACCTACCGGGCGGTACGCCAGGGGCTTCGAAAAGCGAAAAGTATTCTTCTGGAGCCGGTGTATGAGTACCGGCTGGAGCTCCCGGCAGATCTGGTCGGCAGGGCAATGGCGGATATCCAGCGGATGAACGGGAATTTTTCCGGACCGGAGCTGGATGGGGAAACAGCAGTCCTTACCGGTACGGCACCGGTTTCTGCCATGCGTGGCTATCCAAGAGAGGTGACAGCTTACAGCAGAGGCAGAGGAAGACTTTCCGTTGCCCTGAAAGGTTATGAGCCCTGCCATAACAGCGAGGAGATCGTGGCTCTTTCCGCTTACGATCCGGAAGGCGATACGGAAAATCCCACAGGCTCTGTTTTCTGCGCTCATGGAGCCGGTTTTGTGGTGGACTGGGATCAGGTGGAAGCTTATATGCACCTGGAAAGTGCCTGGGGCGGCAGCAGTCCAAAGGAAGAACCGGAAGGTCTGCCGGTCACGGAGAGTATCCGGAGGCAGAGAGAAGCGGCTTCGGAAGGTTATGCATCGGAGGATGAACTGAAAGCCATTTTTGAACGGACGTATGGCCCGGTCAGAAAGGAGCGGGGATCTTTGGAAAAAAGAGTCCGCCGTTCTTCTTCTGAAAGCACACAGACCTGCCGGCCGGTAAAGAAAGAGGCCCCGCAGGAGCAGTATCTGCTGGTGGACGGCTACAACATTATTTTTTCCTGGGAGGATTTAAATGAGCTTTCCAGGGTGAATATGGAAGGTGCCAGAAACAAGCTGGCAGACCTTCTGTGTAATTATCAGGGTTACCGGAAATGCCATGTGATCCTCGTCTTTGACGCCTATAAGGTAGAAGGAAATCCGGGAGAAGTAGTGAAATACCACAACATTCATATCGTTTATACAAAAGAGGCGGAAACGGCAGACCAGTATATCGAAAAAACGGTTCATGCCATTGGCCGGAAATACGGAGTGACGGTGGCAACATCAGACGGACTGGAACAGGTGATCATTCTGGGACAGGGAGCCAGAAGGCTTTCTGCGAAAGGTCTCAGAGAAGAGATGGAGGCTGCCAGCAGAGAGATCCGCGGTGATTATCTGAATCGGCAGGAGCCGTCGAAAAACCTCCTGATCCATCAGCTTCCGGGAGAAATGGCGGAACTGATGGAGGATGTGCGCCTGGGACGGCGTACCATGGAGGATGGAAAGAAAAAAGGGAGCAAATAATCAAAAAGGGGAAAAACAATGGACGATACACTGATATATCGAAAGATAGAGATGGAAGAACTGAAACTGGAGCTTTTCCGGAAATTCCAGCGCCGGCAGAATGTGGACCGGCAGCTTCAGAAACAGGGGGATGCCTGGGTAGAACGGCCGGTATCCCTGGTGGAGGAATGGTCAAAGGAAGATTATGAATTTCTGCTGGCCTGTCTTCAGGATACGATCCGGGAAGGCGGCGTGGTCTTTGGTGCTTTTGAAGGAAATGCGGTAAAAGGCTTTGCTTCTGTTTCCGGGAATCCGCTGGGCTATGCAGGAACCTACCGGGATCTTACCAGCCTTCATGTTTCCAGAGATATGAGAGGACGGGGGATCGGCACCCGGCTCTTTCATCTGGCTGCCGGCTGGGCTCTGGCCATGGGCGGACAGAAGCTTTATATCGCTGCAAATCCGGCGATCGAAAGCCAGCTCTTTTACCGGGCGTTAGGCTGCACGGATGCCCAGGAGCCGGATGAAGAACACATGAAAAACGCTCCGAAAGACCGGCAGCTGGAGTATGTGCTGTAATCACAGGATAAAACGGCCTATGAAGCCTCTGGTAACTAAACATTGCGTGACCGTACGATCTGTGGTAACATAGTTCCGATACCGCATGAAAAAAGAACATGCGGAAATACTTACAGAGAGAAGCGGACAAGCTGTCTGAAGTAACTATTCAGGGCCACGGTCCTGAGAGATGTTTTGGCATGAATCTGTCAAAATCCCGAAAAGAAAACCTGCGAACAGCTGTCAGACGAAAAGGGTCTGCCAGAATAGGCAGGAAAAGATAAGAGAGGAGCGAACCAAGGATGAAGATCGTACCGGCAAGCATAGAAATCATCAGCACAGAGCCTTACGAGGAAATGTTAAAAAGAGTGGAGAGAGCAGGACGTGTCTGCTACAAGAGTGAGGAAAGCATTGAGGACGGTTCCGCAGAGCGTTTTATCCGGAACATTCTGAAAAGAGGTCATGAATCCGTCATTGAGCATGCAGGGATCACGGTGAAAGTGATCTGCGACCGTGGAGTGACGCATGAGATCGTCCGTCATCGTCTGGCCAGCTACAGCCAGGAGAGTACCCGTTACTGCAATTATTCAAAGGATAAATTTGAAAATCAGATTTCCTGTATCGATCTTGCAAACGGTTTTGCCTATGACTTGAATAAAGAGGAAGACCGTCAGAAATATCTGCTCTGGCAGGAAGCTATGGAATCCGCAGAAAAATATTACTTCAGGATGCTGGAACTGGGAGCCCGGGCTGAAGAGGCCAGAAGCATCCTTCCGAACTCTCTGAAAACAGAGATCGTTATGACAATGGATCTCCGGGAATGGAGACATTTCATCCGTCTTCGCGGTGCCAAGGCTGCGCATCCCCAGATCCGTGAGATCACCCGTTTGATCCTCAAAGAGTTCCAGGAGAGATATCCGTTGTTCTTTGAAGATCTGACGGCAGAATAAAAGATAAAAACGGGAGAAAATCTATGGATACACATCATAATAAACGAAGTACTTTTTCAGGAAAACTGGGATTTGTGCTGTCAGCAGCCGGAGCTTCGGTCGGACTGGGAAATATCTGGCGCTTCCCTTATCTGGCGGCAAAATACGGCGGAGGAATTTTCCTGCTGGTCTATATTATACTGGCCCTTACCTTTGGATATACCATGATCATGGCAGAAACGACGCTGGGACGTATGACCAGAAAAAGCCCGGTGGGAGCATATGCTTCTTTTGGAAAATCGAAGTGGCTGTCTTTCGGCGGCTGGATCAACGCCATTATTCCGGTGCTGATCGTTCCCTACTATTCTGTGATCGGCGGATGGGTGATCAAATATCTGTTCAGTTACCTTACAGGTCAGGGGGCAGGCCTGGCAGCGGATGGTTATTTTTCAGGCTTTATTTCTGATGGAGCAGCCACAGAAATCTGTTTTCTGATCTTTACCCTGCTGACGATAGGGATCATTTATGCCGGAGTCAGAAACGGAGTGGAGCGGGTGTCAAAGTGTATGATGCCTGTTCTGGTGGTTCTTTCTGTGATCATTGCTGTTTTTTCCATGACAAGACCGGGGGCACTGGAAGGTGTAAAATATTTCCTGATTCCCAATGTGAAGAATTTTTCATGGATGACAGTTGTGACTGCTATGGGACAGATGTTTTATTCGCTCTCCATTGCCATGGGAATTTTGATTACATTCGGTTCTTATATGAAAAAAGATATTTCCATTGAGGGATCGACACAAAATGTAGAGATCTTTGATACGGCCATTGCCATTATGGCAGGTCTGATGATCATTCCTGCCGTGTTTGCATTTTCCGGTGGTGATGCGGAAAGTCTGAAGGCAGGTCCTTCCCTTATGTTCATCACGATCCCGAAGGTTTTTGCAAGTATGGGTCTTGGAACTTTCGTCGGGATCCTGTTTTTCCTTCTGGTCCTCTGTGCGGCGCTTACAAGCTCGATTGCACTGACGGAGAGTGCCGTCTCTACATTCCAGGATGAACTGGGCTGGAGCCGGAAAAAATCTGCTCTTATCGTGGGAGTGATCATGGTGGTTCTGGGTTCCCTGTCTTCTCTGGGCTATGGTCCTCTGGATGGGGTAAAGATCCTTGGCATGCAGTTTCTGGATTTCTTTGATTTCCTGACGAACTCCGTCATGATGCCCATTGCGGCGATCGCAACCTGTATCCTGGTGTCCAGAGTAGTGGGGACAAAGAGAATTGAAGAAGAGGTGCTTCTTGAGAATGGTACTTTCCGGAGAAAGAAGATCTTTGCTTTCATGATCCGCTACTTATGCCCGGTTTTTGCAGCTATTATTCTGATCAGTTCTGTCGCAAACGCTTTTGGATGGATATCGATGTAAAAAATACAGCTCATGTGTGAAATTCACATGAGCTGCATTTTTTAGCGATTCTAAAGCGGACATTCGCAATTTTTGCCTGAGATTCATAAGCGTTGCCATCATTCTGAAATAAAAACAAAAAACTTTCCGGGCAGGATTCTTATTTCAGTTTAAATTTCAGATATACCGGATCATGGTCGGAGCAGGAATAACCGGTATTGATGTTTTCATAGGAAAGACACTCCAGGTTGTCGGAGATGATGAAGCCATCGAGGGTAACGGTGTAGGTTACACCTGGCACATATTCCATATCGGCATTCCGGGCACTGTCCCAGAGATCCGCTTTTTCTTTTTCGGATAAAAGATCCAGACAGAAGGTAAAATGTTCCGGAAGGCTTTCTCTTGGGAACGGATAAGCCCAGGATTCATGCGTGGAAGAATCGTCTTCAGAGGCTTTGAGATCATGGTTGAAATCTCCGCCGCAAAGCACATAGTTTCCTGCCTCATATTCGGTTTTCATATCCTCACAGAGCATGCTGATCTGACCTTCACGGATGGCATCACTGTTTCCGTAAGCGGACATGTGGAGCTCAAAAATCACCAGCTCCCTGCCGTTCTCCACCGGGATCCGGGAAATGCTGTAGCAGCGGTCCAGATCAAAAAATTTGCTGAAGGAAGTGGATACCGGAAAGCTTCGCCGGAGAGAGGAAGTGACCGGATATCGGGAAAACAGGCTTAAGCCGGCCTGACTGCGTCCGTGGGGCTGAGTGAACGGATAAAAAAGAAAAGCGGAATCGTAGTTCATGGCAAATACGGAATCATAGTCCGGAAAGCTTTCTTTTAAAAGGTCGTATTCGTTCACATGATAGCTTCTGGTGGCATCGAGATCCACCTCCTGAATCAAGGCAAAATCAGGGTCATAGGAAGCAGCCAGTGCTCCGGCACCCTGAATGATTTCCAGTACACTTTCTTTGCTCTTTGCCCAGGAAGATTTTCCGCCATCCATGAAAAAGCTGAAATCCGGCGTATAGGCTCCAAAGCCGATGTTGTAGGTCAGTGCGGAATATTCTTTTCCGGTCTGCAGCTGTTTTTCTGTGTTTTCCGGATGATCCGTAGCTGCTCCGGAGGGCTTTTCCACTGTCAGCTCCAGGTTATCTTCAATCCTGTGGTAGCTTGCAAAAAGGTAAATGATATAAATCCCAAGTACAACGACCAGAGTTCCGGCAATTCCGGCACAGATCTTCAGTAATGTCCAGCCGATGCCATGTTTTTTGCTCTTTTTCTTTTGATGCATAGATAAAACCTCCAGATTTTTTCTTGTCTACAGTATAATCAATTTTGGGTTGTCGGGCAAGTATCTTCCTGTTCAGATATTTTTAAGATTTTCCGTCAGCCTCTTTTGTTGTCAATTTCTGTTTCCAGTGGTAGAATAAGACTTCGGACAGATATCGGAGTACGATATCTGCAAGCATGTGAGAGGAGAAATAGCATGTATCACGAAAAATTGACGAAGAAAGATGTGGAACGCCTTCAGGAAGAGATCGATCATCGAAAACTTGTGGTGAGAAAAGAAGCCATTGAGGCAGTGAAAGAAGCCAGAGCTCAGGGGGATCTGAGTGAAAACTTTGAATATTATGCAGCAAAAAGGGACAAAAATAAGAATGAGAGCCGTATCCGTTACCTGGAAAGGATGATCAAAAATGCAGAGATCATTACGGATAACTCCAGGGAAGATGAGGTGGGACTGAATAATACCGTTCAGCTCTATATGGAAGAGGATGATGAAACAGAGACCTATAAGCTGGTCACTTCTATCAGGGGAAATTCCCTTTCCGGCAGGATCAGTACGGAATCTCCGCTTGGAAAAGCCATTCTTGGGCATAAAGTAGGAGATCGGGTAGCTGTGAAGGTCAGTGATTCTTATACGTATTATGTAGTAATCCGCTCCATCGAAAATACAGAGGATGACGGTTCCGATGCGATCCGCGGATTCTGATCCGGGATTCAGGGGGAAGATAACATTGAAAAGACAAAAACATAAAAATACGAAAAAAGCGGCAGTCATTCTGCTTTTACTGGCCGTATGGATGAGTGCTTCTTTTGTCTGGATGGAAAATTACTTTGCCGACCTGACAATGGATAAACTGATCTTCCAGATGCGGGTTCCCATGACCGGAACCAATTCGGATATCGTCTGGAATTATCTCTTGTATGCAGTTCCGCCCTGTGCAGTGACGGGACTTCTGCTCTGGCTTCTTTTAAGAAAACCGGAGAGGATTTTTAAATTTCGGATTCTGACGGGACTTCGGAAACATCTTCTGGTGTTTTCCGCCCTTTGTCTTCTGGCTTCTGCCGGATATGGAATCTGGCGGTTTGACATTCCGTCTTATCTTTATGCACAGACGCATGCATCAAAGCTTTATGAAACGTATTACGTTGATCCCAACACGGTAGAACTGACTTTTCCGGAGAAAAAAAGGAATCTGGTCTATATTTTCCTGGAATCCTTTGAGCAGACCTTTGCTTCCAGAGAGTACGGCGGATTTCAGGAGGAAAATCTGCTTCCGAATCTGACAACGCTTCAGCGGGAAAAGGGAAGTACGTATTTTTCAGAGCCGGAAGGTTACGGGATGACCGAGATGGCGAACTGCAGCTGGACGATGGCTTCCATGGTAGCACAGACCAGTGGGATCCCGCTTTCCATCCCTCTGGCCCGCAATGATTATAATATGTATGAGACCTTTCTTCCGGGAGTTACGACGCTTGGACAGATTCTGGAAAAAGAAGGCTATCAACAGGAACTTCTGATCGGTTCGGAGGCGGCTTTTGCAGGAACAGATCACTACTTTCAGCAGCATGGAGATTATGCGATCCGGGATTATACCTATGCAAAAGAAAACGGCTGGATACCGGAGGATTATTATGAGTGGTGGGGGTTTGAGGATGAAAAGCTTTTTGCGTTTGCAAAGGAAGAACTGAACCGGCTGTATGAGACAGGGGAACCCTTCAATCTGACCATGGCAACCATGGACACTCATTGTGTGGAGGGCTATACCTGTGAACTCTGTGAGGATACGTATGAAAATCCCTATTATAACGTAATTTCCTGCTCGGACAGACAGCTTTCTGATTTTGTGAAATGGATTAAGGAGCAGCCCTTTGCGGACAATACCACGGTCGTTCTCTGCGGGGATCATCTGACGATGGATGCGGCTTACTCGGATTCTGTAGAGGAAGATTTTCACCGGACCGATTACAACGTTATCGTCCATCCGGCAGCAGAGGCTGCGGATCCGCACGACCGGATCTTCTGTGCACTGGATCTGTTCCCGACGACACTGGCAGCTCTTGGTGTGGAGATTCCGGGCAACCGGCTGGGGCTGGGAACCAATCTTTTTTCAGAAGAAGCAACGCTTTGTGAATCCATGGGAACGGAAGAACTGGCGGAGCAGATCAAACAGACAAATAACTACTATAACAAGCATTTCCTGTATGGAAAAAACAAATCGTAAAAGCCGGATTTCCCCTTGTTTGCAAGGGGAAATTTTCGTATAATCAAAAGAGAAAAAGAGTACACAAAAAGAGGAGGAAGCCTATGAAAGCTTATGATATTATCATCATCGGTGCAGGTCCCGGAGGAATTTTTGCGGCTTATGAACTGATGAAAAAGAAACCGGAACTGAAGGTGGCTGTCTTCGAGGCCGGTCACATGCTGAACCAGAGAAAATGTCCGATCGACGGTGTGAAGATCAAGTCCTGTATCCACTGTAAGAGCTGTTCCATCATGAGCGGTTTTGGGGGAGCTGGTGCATTTTCTGACGGAAAATACAACATCACCAATGATTTCGGCGGCACTCTGTACGAACATATCGGTAAACAGCCGGCTATCGAACTGATGAAGTACGTGGATGAGATCAATCTGCTCCATGGCGGAGAGGGAACAAAGCTTTATTCTACGGCAGGAACCAGATTTAAAAAGATCTGTATGCAGAACGGTCTGAATCTTCTGAATGCCTCGGTACGCCATTTGGGAACCGATATCAACTATGTGGTTCTGGAGAATCTTTTCAATGAACTGAAAGATAAAGTGGAATTTTATTTTGACAAACCGGTGCAGAGAATGGAAAAACTGGCAAGCGGGTACCGGATCCACTGTGCGGATGAAGCTTTCGACTGTGATCAATGTATTGTTTCCGTTGGAAGAAGCGGAAGCAAATGGATGGAAAACGTCTGCAGGGAAATGGAGATTCCGACCAAATCCAACCGTGTGGATCTTGGTGTTCGTGTCGAGCTTCCGGCTGTCATTTTCTCTGACCTGACCGATGAACTTTATGAGAGCAAGATCGTCTACCGTACCCATCAGTTTGAGGACAATGTCCGTACCTTCTGTATGAACCCCCACGGCATCGTGGTAAGCGAGAATACCAACGGCATTGTCACTGTAAACGGTCACAGCTATGAGGGACTGGACAAGCAGACAGAGAATACCAACTTTGCTCTTCTGGTAGCAAAGCATTTCTCTGAGCCCTTCAAGGACAGCAACGGCTACGGTGAGAGCATTGCCAGCCTTTCCAACATGCTGGGCGGCGGCGTTATCGTACAGCGTTTCGGTGATCTGGAGCGAGGAAGACGAAGCAATGAGAAACGGATCGCGGAGGGGCTTGTAACGCCGACCCTGGCAGCTACGCCGGGAGATTTAAGCCTGGTACTGCCGAAACGGATCCTGGACGGTATCGTGGAGATGATCTATGCACTGGATAAGATCGCTCCGGGAACAGCCAATGACGATACCCTGCTTTATGGCGTGGAAGTCAAGTTCTACAATATGGAGGTTTCTCTGGACGAACATCTGGAGAGCATCTATCCGGGTCTGTACATCATCGGTGACGGAAGCGGCGTGACCCATTCCCTGTCCCATGCCTCCGCCAGCGGCGTCTATGTGGCGAGAACCATCGCAGAGCGGATGGATGGAAGTGAAGGAGAAGCATGAATCTGTGTGCTGACGGAACAGAAAGGACACAAAAATGGTAAAGATCGATCTGATCACCGGTTTCCTGGGAGCCGGAAAGACGACATTTATCCGGAACTATGCGGAATATCTCATGGGAAAAGGAGAAAATATCGGGATTCTGGAAAATGATTTCGGTGCAGTTAATGTAGATATGATGCTTCTGCAGGATCTGGAAGGGGAGCATTGTGAGCTGGAGATGGTTTCCGGGGGCTGTGATAAGGACTGCCACCGGAGACGTTTCAAGACGAAGCTTATCGCCATGGGCATGTGCGGTTACGACCGGGTGCTGGTGGAGCCCTCCGGTGTGTTTGATGTGGATGAATTTTTCGATGCTTTAAGGGAAGAGCCGCTGGACCGCTGGTACCAGGTAGGAAGCGTTCTTACCGTTGTGGATGCACATCTTTCTCCGGAGCTTTCCGAAGAAGCAGATTATATTCTGGCTTCCGAGGTGGCAAATGCGGGAAAAATCCTCTTAAGTAAGACGGAGGATGCATCACCGGAGGAAATCGCGGATACGAAGGTTCACTTAAACCGGGCACTGGAAGGTGTTCAGTGCAGCCGGAGACTGGATCCGGAGAAGGATATTTTCGGGAAAAAGTGGGAAGACCTGACCGATGAAGAATGGAAGGGCATTTCCGAGAGTGGTTTTCATGCAGAGAGTTGGAGAAAGCTGGATCTGAGTGAGGAGGAAGTCTTTCAGTCTCTTTATTTTATGGATCAGAAGACAGAGGTGGAGCGGGCGAAGACGATCGCAGAAAATCTTCTGAAGGATCCTTCCTGTGGAAAAGTCCACCGGGTCAAGGGCTTCCTGCTGGATGAAAGGGGACAGTGGCTGGAACTCAATGCCACCGCCCGTGAGCTGACGGTAAAACCGGTAGCTGCCGGACAGGATGTGATCATCGTCATCGGTGAAAAGCTGGACAAAGAGAAGATCCGTTCTTTTTTTGAAAATGCGGTTGTTGTGCATAAAAATTCATGATAGACTATGGATGTTTGGTAATTGTGCAGGAACCACTATCCCTTTGAAGGTACTGGACAGTTACGATGGTTGTGGGTTTGCGGAAGCTGCGGAGCAGCCAGGCAATCCGCAGGCAGGAAGATAAGTAAAGGAGAATGATTATGCCAGTATTCGATTTCAGCAATGCATCAACAGAAAAAACAGAAGATTCCGTTTGTACATATACCACTTTTGCTTCCAACGAGAACACGACTTCACCGGAACAGCCGATCCTTGTGCTTTCCAATTCCGAGAGACAGTGGAAACATCATTCCTGTGGTGTTTTTTCCAATCCGGAGAAAAAGACTGCTTTTGAATTTCAGGAAGAAGATGGCGTTATGAGCGCGGATATCCGGAAGGTGGATGCCCGTTTTGTAAGCCTGATCCGCTGGCTGGGAGACAATCACATCCATGTACGCCTTTCTGGTCAGAATACTCCGGAGGGCTATGCAGTCTATAAGATCAGGGAAACAGCCTTCGGAGGCGGAACCAAACTTTCAGCCGAAGACGGTTTCCTGCAGTTTATGATAGAAAGACTTCTCTCCAGTAATGCACCGGAAGAGGAAACCGAGGATGAGGAACAGGACGAGACCGGTGATGAGATGAAGCTCACCAGCATCCAGAGCATCACGGATTTTATGACCTGTGCAGGAAGAACCCTTCCTGATAACATCCGCCTCTGGGCCAGAAGAAACCTGGCAGTCGCCCGTTCCCATGAGGTTTCCCCGGAGGAGCGCCGTCATGCGCAGAGAGCTCTTTCCATTATGATGAATGTGCAGTGGAAAAATAATTATTTTGAAGCTATTGATCCTGTGGAGGCACGCCGGATCCTGGATGAAGAACTCTACGGCATGGAGAAGGTGAAACAGAGAATCATCGAGACCATCATCCAGATTAACCGGACACATACGCTTCCTGCATATGGTCTTCTTCTGGTTGGACCGGCAGGAACCGGTAAATCCCAGATCGCCTACGCGGTGGCGCGGATCCTCCGGCTGCCATGGACAACTCTGGATATGAGTTCCATCAACGATCCGGAGCAGCTCACCGGAAGCTCCCGTATTTATGCAAATGCAAAACCAGGTATCATCATGGAGGCTTTTTCAGCAGCAGGAGAGTCTAACCTGGTCTTTATCATCAATGAACTGGATAAAGCTGCTTCCGGAAAAGGAAACGGAAATCCGGCAGATGTGCTTTTGACGCTTCTCGATAACCTGGGCTTCACGGACAACTACATGGAGTGTATGATCCCGACGGTCGGCGTTTATCCCATTGCCACGGCCAATGAGAAGGATCAGATCAGCGCACCGCTGATGTCCCGTTTTGCAGTGATTGACATTCCGGATTATACGGATGAGGAGAAGAAGGTCATTTTCTCAAGATTCGCTCTTCCCAAGGTATTGAAACGGATGAGCCTTAAGGAAAATGAGTGTCAGGTAGCACCGGACGGACTGGATGCGGTCATTGAAAAATACAGAGATACCACAGGAATCCGTGATCTGGAGCAGGCGGCAGAGCATCTCGCAGCGAATGCCCTGTATCAGATCGAGGTGGATCATGTTTCTGAAGTCGTCTTCCATGCGGATATGGTAAAAAATCTTCTGGGTTGATTGATTATATAAGAAATGAAAGCAGGGGCGGTTTTGAAAAAGAAAAAGTTGTTATGGAAATTGTTTGTATCCACACTTTATCTCAGTACTTTTACCTTTGGCGGCGGTTACGTCATCGTAACACTGATGAAAAAGAAATTTGTGGATGATTATCACTGGATCGAAGAGCCGGAGATGCTCGATCTGATCGCGATCGCACAGTCTTCACCGGGGGCGATCGCCGTGAACGGGGCCATTGTGGTTGGTTATAAACTGGCGGGGCTTGTCGGTGCACTGACAGCAATCGCAGGGACTATTTTGCCGCCGTTTCTGATCCTTTCGATCCTGTCTGTTTTTTACAGCGTCTTTCAGAGTAATTTCTTTGTGAGTCAGATGCTGAACGGTATGCAGGCCGGCGTGGGAGCTGTGATCGCTTCTGTGGTTTTTGATATGGGAAGCGGGATTGTGAAGGAAAAAGATCCTTTTTCCCTGGTGATCATGGCAGGCGCGTTTCTGGCAGCCTGTGTCTTTGAAGTCAATGTGATCTATGTGGTTATCGCAAGCGGACTGATCGGTGCATTGCGGACCTGGATCCGTGGAAGGAGGAAAAAGGCATGATTTATCTGCAGCTGTTTATCAGCTTTCTTCAGATTGGAATGTTCAGCTTCGGCGGCGGGTATGCGGCCATGCCTCTGATCCAGGGGCAGGTGGTGACGCTTCATCAGTGGCTTTCCATGGAGGAATTTACAGATCTTATCACGATCTCTCAGATGACTCCCGGTCCCATTGCCGTGAACTCGGCTACCTTTGTGGGCATCAAGATTGCCGGGATCCCGGGGGCGGTCGTGGCGACATTTGGCTGTATTCTTCCATCCTGTGTGATCGTTACTCTGTTGGCAAAGCTGTATCTGAAATACCGGAACATGGGAATGCTCCAGGGAATCCTGGGTTCCTTAAGACCGGCAGTGGTAGCTATGATCGCTTCCGCAGGAATTGCCATTCTGATCACGGCTTTCTGGGGAGGACGGGCGTCTGTTTCCCTTCCGGATACGAACTGGAGTCTGGTGGTGATCTTTGTGATCTCCATGGTACTTCTCCAGAAATTTAAGAAAAATCCGATTTTCGTCATGGTGCTGGCAGGCGTTCTGAAAACTGTGTGGGCCTGCATGGAAAAGGTGCTATGATCTGCCGGATGGCTCTGCTGATCCCGCAGATCAAGAACCGGGCGCTTCTGACTGCAGCAGCGGCGTCTCTGGTTCAGCGGACAGCAGACCAGATGAAAAGATTTCGGAAAAGAAAAAGGACCGTCGCAGAAAACGGTCCTTTTTCTTATTGTCAGGTCAAAATAGCTTTAGCGTTGTGTGAAAAAACTCCCGTGATATAATAAAGGCAGGTTCACCAACCGTGAAGGTGGAAAAGCTCTCTTTTTTTCTGCTTGTGTATATTGGAATAGTATTTTAAAATGAACCATGGTAGAATAAAGCAAAGATAAAACGAAAATTTTTAAATAAAATTTTGAAAATTACCGAAGGAGATCTCTGTAATGTTTATATTTTTATCCGTGTGTTCACTTTTAGTACCGTTATCCATGATTATATTGGGATATACGTGGAAAGATAAGCCTCCTAAAGATCGGCAGGGGAATTCAGGATATCGAACTACTATGTCAAGGATGAATGATGAAACATGGAGATATGCACACAGATGTTGGGGCGGCATAAACTTTGTTTTAGGAATTATTCTGCTGATACTATCTATTTTTATTTTGATCTTAACGAAAGATGATACAAACTTTGAAATGATTTCTGTTTATTTGGTGTTTTCACAATTAGGAATTATGGTGCTTACAATTATTCCGACAGAATTTTTTCTGCATAAGCATTTTACAGAGCAAGGAATGAAAAAATAGCTAACTTACGATTGGCGGAAATGAAAATTGGAATTTGGAGGATTGAATTATGTGGAATGAATTAGGTATAAGTGGAGGAACCGCAATTGTTATTTTGATTGCGCTGTATTTTGTTATCAAATGGGCAGTGAAAAATGGCATCCAAGAAGCCTACAGTGCTATCACTGGAAAGAAAACTGATGAAGATGAAGATATCCAAAACGAAAAAGAATTTGGTTTGGATGCAGAAGATAAGTAACTCCAAGCTTGTGGAAACGACTGAAAGGAGGCATTAGATGTTCTATATTGTTTTTGACTTTGCAATGGCAGTGATTATGCTTTTATTTGGAATATGGTTTTATAGGTCAAAAGGACAAGCATCTAAATTCTTGTCTGGTTATAATATGAAATCGGCAGAAGAACGAAAAAAATATGATGAAAATGCTATGTGTAAGGCATATGGGAAGAGAGTGATGTTTATGTCACTTCCTTTTATTGCTGGAATGATTATAGATATTTGGTATATAGGAACTGGTTGTTTAATTGCATGGGCGATATGGTTTGTTATGTTTATTCTGTTGCTTATAGATAGACATAAAAGAGAAAATTAAATTTTCGGCGGGTCGAGACGTTACACTATGTAGAATAAAAAAATTTTGACATTCTCACAAATGCGTGCTAATATGATTATAGAAAAAGAGTGCTACCGATAGACGGTTAGTCCACATACTTATTGATTACAAAGATAACCGCTTAGTTTGCAGACAGGGCGGTTATTTTTGTGGTTTATGATTATCTTTGCCTAATGTATATCCGATACTAAAGCAGGTTAAGCCGAAGCTCACTACTGTTATGAAGTCAACAATACTCATTGGCTTAGCCCTCCTTTCCACTGGATTCTCTTGCGAGTTTCTATGTAATCAGAGGGTCACAGGTCTCCGTTTCACCTCGGTCGTTGCAAAACGAGTGCTACTAGCACTCTGCAACCCTCTGGAGAAGGACTAACCGCCTACCGTTATGGTAGCACCCATGTTTCGATTATAACAGTCAAGGTGGGAATCTGCAACCGGAAAGTTGACAGCTCATGAAAATCTGGCTGTGATACCATTTTGATACTAAAAAATGAAGAGAACAGAAATATAGCGTAGAAATCCTATAACACAGGACAATAAAGACACGAAAATCACAGAAAATAATGAGATTCTAAGAACCTCACAAACGTGAAGGTGGACGTACTGTAGTTATAGCATTTACATGAAATTTGCGATTACAGCAGTCCCTCCTCGATCAGCAATTCTATAACCCGGGCTTCACGCTCGAACATCATAGAGTTATGGGGACTGTTCCACACATTACGATTCTTTTGAATTGCAATGTGTGGTTCGACAAATTCCAATGTAAAACTTTCCATTGCTTCATAATTGTCTAAGCACTGTGCAACAGTTTCGTTTTCAGCATCGCAGAGGTAGTAATAGTTATCCTGTACAAAGCATTCCGTTGCATCTTTATCACTTTTTTGAATACGATGCACATAGCCGTATTCTTTTATCGTATCAGGTCTGACCACCAAACCTGCTTCTTCACGAGTTTCACGTATCATCGCACGGACAGGAGATTCCTCTCCTTCCATTCCACCGCCTGGAAACTTGTAATAGTCATATTTTAAGCTATGGATCATAGCAATCTTTTTTCCGCGGATTATGATGCTTCTTGCCGAATTTCGCACAAACCCATGAGTGCAATTGTCATAATCGCGTTTATCCATTTCAAATAGTAACCTCATATAACCTCCAATAGAATGTGCTTCATTTCTGAGATAAAAAGCAAAACAGCCGACCGCTGTCAATGGTCAAGAGGAACGGCTGCGTCACCATTGACAGCGCCTGTCCGTTTTGCTTTTGGAAAACACCCCAAATCCCTGAACGATTTCAGAGAAATCGGCTACGCTCCTGCAGAGCGGAATATCACGCTTCAAACAACGTACAGCCCATTTTTTTAAATTCTACGATTTTCTGGCGAAGCAGATCAACAGATACATCCAGATACCGGCTACTGCAGTCGATACAGAAAAATTCTTCGGCGTCACGGTTGTAGATCTTTTTGTGGAGGGCGATCTCGTCTTTGGTGAGAGAGCGCCCACATTCTTTACAGTGTGCCATTATTTCTCCGGTTTTACCAGCTCTGCGATGACAACCTGAGACTGGCAGCCGCGAAGGACGGCGGTGTAGGCATCCTGGAAGGTACCAAGCTCTTCGCCGGTGATGGCATCGGTGATCTTCAGGAAAAGACCGGACTCGGAATGGATGCCGAGATCGTCAAAGCAGATGCTCATATGGCAGGGGCCTTCGGTCGGCTCGCCGATGTTGAAAAAGCCGATGGCCACGCGGTTCCCGGAGAGGATTTTGCCTAAGGTATAGTGTTTGTCACCGACATTCTCAATGAGAAAAGCAGGGCAGCACTCCCCGTCCTGGTTGATGGCGATGAGGCCTTTGTTCAGAAGAGTTGCTTTGTTGGACCCGTCAATGCTCCGGATATCGGCGCCGATGATCAGCGGGGAAGTAAGGAATGCCCACATGGCAAAGTGCTGGAGATACTGCTCATCGCTGCAACCGCCGATGCCGACGTTTCCTTTTCCGTGCATGCCAACGATAAGCATGTCCAGATCATTGTAGCAGCCGGGAGCGTTGCCCTCGATGTTTTCCACCTGCTGTTTGAAGATATCCTGATAGCTTCTCGGCACGTCGAAAATGTCTCCGGTGGAACGGTAGGTGTGAGCGCCTCTGGAGCGCATCCAGCCAGAGGGATCGTATTTACCCCAGTTGCAGGCGGCAAAAAGGATGTCGCGGCCGGTGTGGCGAAGGGCCATAGCCATCGTAAGATAGGCGTTTTTCGCATCGCCGCTTACCGGGAAGTTACAGAAATCATATTTCAGGTAGTCCACACCCCATTCGGCGAACTGGCGGGCATCCTCGAATTCGTGACCGTAGCTGCTGGGATAGCCGGCACAGGTCTTTGTTCCGGCACAGGAATACATGCCAAATTTCAGCCCTTTGGAATGAATATAATCGGAAAGTGCTTTCATTCCGCTGGGGAAAAGCTTTGGATCCGGAACGAGCTTTCCGTCCACACGCTCTTTTAAGGACCAGCAGTCGTCGATGATCACGTACTCATAACCGGCGTCCTTATATCCGTCGTTCACCAGCTGATCTGCCATCTCCATGATCAGCTTTTCATTGATGTTCTCCCCGAACGTATTCCAGGAGTTCCAGCCCATAGGCGGTTTCTTTGCAGTCATTAGGACCTCTTTTCCGGCAGATATTTCTGCCTAAGTTTTATGGTGATTTTATTGTATCATTTTTGCGGGAAAAAGGAATGTCTGATTGACCGAATTATGTTCAAAAAAATAAGTCCCCTGCTTCCATTACAAAAAGCAGGGGACTTTATCTGTTACAGGATATCGATGTATTCGCCGGCCAGAGCCTTGTTCATGCTGCGGACAGCACAGAATTTTCCGCACATACTGCAGGTGTCACTGTGGTCATCTTCAGGACTGCGGCTGTCACGGATTGCCTTGGCAGTTTCAGGATCCAGTGCACAGGCATACTGTTTTTCCCAGTCCAGTTTCTGACGGGCATCTGCCATACGGTCATCCTGGTCCCGGGCTCCCGGGATCCCTTTGGCAATGTCTGCTGCGTGAGCGGCGATCTTGGAGGCAATGATGCCCTGTTTTACGTCTTCTACATTGGGAAGAGCCAGATGCTCGGCAGGAGTCACATAGCAAAGGAAGGCTGCTCCGTTCATGGCAGCTACAGCTCCGCCGATGGCAGCTGTGATGTGATCATAGCCAGGAGCAATGTCGGTTACCAGAGGACCGAGGACATAGAAAGGAGCGCCCATACAGATGCTCTGCTGTACCTTCATGTTTGCGGCTACCTGATCCAGGGGAACATGACCGGGACCTTCCACCATGACCTGTACATTATGATCCCAGGCACGTTTGGTCAGTTCGCCCAGACGGACAAGCTCCTCGATCTGACATACATCCGTTGCATCGGCCAGACAGCCCGGACGGCAGGCATCACCGAGAGAGATGGTGACATCGTATTCCTCACAGATGTCCAGAATCTCGTCGAAATGTTCATAGAAGGGATTTTCCTCACCGGTCATGCTCATCCAGGCGAAGACAAGGCTTCCGCCACGGCTGACAATGTTCATTTTTCTTTTGTGTTTCTTGATCTGTTCAATGGTTTTGCGTGTGATGCCACAGTGCAGGGTAACAAAATCCACGCCATCCTGCGCATGAAGACGGACCACATCGATAAAATCCTGGGCGGTCAGAGTAGCCAGATCGCGCTGATAGTGGATCACACTGTCATAGACGGGAACGGTTCCGATCATGGCAGGACATTCATGTGTCAGCTTCTGACGGAAAGGCTGGGTGTTTCCATGGCTGGAAAGATCCATGATGGCCTCTGCACCAAGCTTTACAGCACTCATGACCTTTTGCATTTCGATGTCGTAATCTTTACAGTCACGGGAAACGCCAAGGTTTACATTGATCTTGGTGCGGAGCATGCTTCCCACGCCTTCCGGGTTCAGGCCGACATGATTTTTGTTTGCACAGATGGCAACTTTTCCTTCGGCGACAAGCTTCATAAGAGCTTCTGTCGTCATGTTTTCTTTCTTTGCGACAATTTCAAGTTCCGGTGTCAGGATGCCTTTTCTGGCAGCATCCATCTGGGTTGTGTAATTTCTCATGCTTGTTTTGCCTCCTTCATGATTTGAGTCTGGAATCCTAGCGTCAGCAAAACACGGACAGCACGCATGAGCAGCCCGGAATACTGACGCCTGAAACTTCATCTTTTCAAGTGATGGTTTCTTGCCGGATGAAACCGGCTTTTTTAAAGCGGCACAAGGTGGTGTCCCCAATGTACCGCCGGACAGGTAAAGTCTGATTTTATCTGTCCTTCAAGGGTCTGTATCTGCAGATAACCTATTTTCTGTTTAATGAGCAGAAGAGAGCTCTCTCATGACGCCGCCTTTTTCCAGCACCGTGATCAGGAGGAACGCAAGGATGCTTCCTGCTACGGTAGAGATCAGGAAAGGTACAACGTAAACAAAGATACCGGCAGGTGTAAGGCCCATCAGATAAACAGCTACCGGATAAGCAGCGATGCCGCCAAGGATTCCGGTTCCCAGTGCTTCCGCAGCACAGGTAAGGCTCAGTTTATGTGAGAAGTGGTAAACAAGACCGCAGCAGAGTGCGCCAACCATACTTCCCGGGAAAGCCATGAGGCTTCCAAGAGCCAGAAGATTGCGGAGAAGGCTTGCGATAAAAGCAATGCCGATCCCCCAGAAGGGGCCTAAGGTGACAGCAGCCAGAATGTTGACCATATGCTGTACCGGGGCACATTTACTGCCGGCTACCGGAAAGCTGATAAAGCTTCCTACAACAGCAAGAGCGGTGAATACGCCTGCAAGTGCAATTTTTTTTGTTGAGAGATTGGTTTTCATGGACAATTTTCTCCTTTCAGTCGTCAGATGTTCAATAAGAAAGGATCCCCACCTGAATGGAGATCCTGCGCTGTCCAGAATAAAAAAGAGATGCGGGGGCACCTCTAAATAATCTTGGTATGTATTCCCTCCGTTGGCATTATCCAAATCAGGTTCCGGGTCGAAACGGAATCACGTTTCCTCTCAGCCGGCTTTCGCCAGCTCCCCTCTTTTCATGAAATTGTCCGGAAACATTATAACGCAGACAGAAAAAGTTTGCAAGCTGTTTTTCTGACGGAAAAAACAGGGTAGGCAAGAAGGAGAGAACGTGTTATCCTAAGGGTACAGTGTTTTCGAAAGAAACAGACGGAGGAAAAGAAAAATGAATTTTACAGAAAGAAGAACAAAAATTTTTGATACCATGGAGATGGATTCTGCACTGATCCTTTTTTCAGGAATCGAGCTTCATGTAAGTGCGGACGAGTACCTGCCTTTTGAGGCAAACCGGAACTTTTTCTATCTGACCGGACTCCGCAGAGACCATATGATCCTGCTGATGAAAAAGACGGAAAAAGAAGAGAAGAGCATCCTTTTCATCGAGGAGGCGGACCCGACCCAGGAGCGCTGGTTCGGAAGAAAAGTCACTGTCTCCGAGGCACAGGAGATCTCCGGCATCGAGGATGTTCGTTTCCTGGATTCCTTTGAAGGAATGGTAAGCAGCATGATGGACAGAGAGGACATTTCCACCCTGTATTTCGACTGCTTCCGCTACCAATACGAGGATCTTCCGGACTACAACGCTGTAAAAGCGAAGGAGTTTGCCGACAAATATCCGGGCCGCAGGATCAAAAACATCGCTCCGACTGTCGCTGCTCTTCGTATGTGGAAGGATGAGGACGAGATCGAGCTGGTGAAAAAGGCCATCGACATCACGGACAAGTCTCTCCAGTTTGTCATGAAAAATCTGAAACCGGGCAATACTGAATATCAGGCACAGGCTGATTTCGAGTATATGGTTCACCATCAGGGTGCGGACGGCACTTCCTTCCCGACGATTGCCGGGAGCGGAGCCAACGGAACCATGCTTCACTATGAGACCAACCAGGACGTCTGCGAGGACGGAACCCTTCTTCTCATGGATCTGGGAGCCAAATTTAACGGCTACTGCGCCGACATCACCAGAACTTATCCGGTGAACGGAAAATATTCTGAGCGCCAGAGACAGGTTTACGAGGTTGTTCTGGCAGCAAACCGAAAGGTGGCTGAGGTGGCAAAACCGGGCATGACCTTGCGCGAACTCAACGAGATCACCAAAGATGTGCTGGCTGAGGGCTGCATCCGCTTAGGTCTCATCGAGAACAAGGACGAGATCGGCACCTACTATATGCATGGCGTTTCCCATCATCTGGGCATTGACGTTCATGACGTGACAGCAGCAGGCAGCGAAAAGCTTCAGCCGGGAGCCATCATCACCGACGAGCCGGGCCTTTACATCGACGAGTGGGAGATAGGCATCCGTATCGAGGACGATATCCTGATCACCGAGGATGGCTGCGTTGTTCTTTCTGATGCGATCATCCGCGATCCGGACGAGATCGAAGCATTTATGGCAAAAAACAAATAAAGAGGAGATTTTAAAAATGGCATACATTAAAAATATCGAGCCTGAAAAAGTAGTAAATTTAGGTGGACTGGTTCAGTATATGGACGGACAGGTTGTAAGCCGTACTCTGGCACAGAACAGCGCCGTGAGCATTACCCTTTTCGCTTTCGCAAAGGGCGAGGAGATCAGCACTCATGATTCCGAGGGCGACGCTATGGTAACGGTTCTCGAGGGAACCGGCGAGTTCACCGTAGGCGGCATAAAACATCAGGTAAAAGCAGGCGAGGCTCTCGTAATGCCCGCTAAAATCCCCCATGCCGTATACGCAGTGGAGGCTTTCAAAATGCTCCTCACCGTGGTATTCCCGCAGTAAGAATCTCTTGACTTTGCGAGAAGAACAGGATAGAATGACAGTGGTTCATCGGAGGGTAATTTGTTCGTAAGAAACAATAGCTGGATAAGGTGGCAGGCTGAGATGCCTGCATCTTGTTCAGCTTTTTTTATGTTTAAGGAGGAAAATATGAAAGAGACGAAAACTTTTACGGAAGGAAAAATCTTAAAACCGCTGGTTTTATTTGTGTTGCCGGTGCTGCTGGCCTTGTTTCTGCAGGCCATGTACGGCGCAGTGGATCTTCTGGTTGTGGGAAAATTTGCTTCTTCTGTGGATGTATCGGCGGTGTCCACCGGCTCTCAGCTGATGGCGACCATCACAAACCTGATCAGCAGCTTCGCTATGGGAACGACAATTCTTCTGGGGCAGCAGATCGGAAGCGGCAAGCGAAAAGAAGGCGGCGAGACGATCGGAACGGCCATGGTGCTTTTTGGTATCATCGCTCTGACGATGACCGTGCTGATCCTCATTTTTGCGCCGCAGCTCTGCCGGATTATGAACGCGCCGGAGGAGGCCTTCAATAAGACTGTGGCCTATGTCCGGATCTGCGGAGGCGGTACCCTCATCATAGTAGCTTACAACCTGATCGGCTGCATTTTCCGGGGCTTAGGAGATTCCAACACGCCGCTCATCACGGCGTCCTGGTGAAGAAAATGACGGGTCTTGGGATTCCGATCGCCATGCAGGATCTTCTCGTGGGCATTTCTTTCCTCATTATATTGGCCATCGTCAACTCCATGGGCGTGACGGCCTCGGCCGGTGTGGGAGTGGCAGAAAAAGTCTGTAGCTTCATTATGCTGATTTCTTCGGCTTTCATGCAGTCCATGTCCGCCTTTGTGGCACAGAATTACGGAGCCGGCCGGATGGATCGGGCGAAAAAAGCTCTGCATTACGGCGTGGCGCTTTCCTTTGCCATCGGCGTGGTGATGTTTTACATTTCCTTTTATCATGGAATCGTTCTGGCCGGTATTTTCTCTTCGGATCCGGCGGTGGTGACCGCGGGAGCCGATTATCTGAAAGCTTATGCCATCGATTGTCTGCTGACGGCGATTTTCTTCTGCTATGTGGGCTTCTATAACGGCATTGGCCTCACAAAATTTGTCATGGTTCAGGGAATCGTGGGCGCTTTCTTCGTGAGAGTGCCGGTGTCCTTTATCATGAGCCGCCAGGCGGGGGCATCGCTATTCAGGATCGGACTTGCGACTCCGATGTCTTCAGCGGTGCAGACGATCCTCTGTCTCCTCTGCATGGTCTACATACGGAAAAAAGAAAAATAAAGAGTTTGGGCGTGACTTCGGTCGCGCCTTTCTTTTTTTACAAAACGGTTACAACCTTCCACAGTGGGTTTATGCTAAAATGGAACTGAGGTGAAAATATGCGAGGAAAAATTTTAGTGATAGAGGATGAAATGGCCATCAACGACCTGATTTCCATGAATCTGGAGGTGACGGGCTATGAGGTCGTTTCCTGTCTGGATGGGCTGGAGGCGGAGGAAACTCTGAAAAAAGAGGCGGATTTTGATCTGGCCTTGGTGGATATCATGCTTCCGGGAAAGGATGGCTTTGCGCTTTTGCCGGAGCTGAAGGCGGCAGGGATTCCGGTGATTTTCCTGACGGCGAAAGCGGATGTCCAGAGTAAGGTCCGGGGACTGAAAGAAGGGGCGGAGGATTATATTGTAAAGCCTTTTGAGATGCTGGAACTTCTGGTCCGTGTGGAAAAAGTACTGGAGCGTCATCAGAAAGGAAGAGAGATCCTGAAAATTCAGGATGTGGAGATTGATACGGAGAAAAGGAGCGTCACGAAGGCGGGAGAGGAGGTCTATTTAAAGCCTATGGAGTACGACTGCCTTCTGATGTTTGTCCGGCACAAAAATAAGGCCCTCACGAGGGAGCAGCTCCTGAAGGCTCTCTGGGGCGTGGACTTTGAGGGAGAGACCAGAACGGTGGACGCCCATGTGGGCAGGATCCGGAAAAAACTTGGTTTCCAGGACGTGATCCGGACCATTCCCCGGATCGGGTACCGGCTGGAGGTGGATGAGTGAAGCTTTTTAAAAAGTTGTTTCTGCAGATTTTTCTGGCGTTTCTGGTCTTGTCCCAGGCAGTGTTTTTTTACCTGATCTATGAGTCAAGGCGGCAGGCGGTGGAGAGTATCCAGTACTATGAGAAACTCAGTTTTCGGGGAAAAACAGGAGAACTGGACCAGAAGCTCAGAGGCATGTATGAAACGGAAGAACAGGAAATACAGGACCGGATCGTGGCCAGCGCTTTCCGCCAGTATGTGGGAAGCCAGGGAATCCTTTACCGGGGGACGAAGGAGCTTTTTAACATCAGTGCCTACGAGTATGAGGTGGAAGATGTTTTTAAACGGACGGATGACAGGGAGAACGGGCTTCTCTTAAAGAACGGAGAGAGAAGGCTTTTACTTTTTTGGGATATGCTGACTTTTGGAAAAAATTACCGCGTTCTTTACTATAAGGATATAACGGATATCTATCAGCGCTTTGATAAGCTTTTTCTGGAAGGGCTTCTTTTTACCGTAGGAGCCCTGCTTTTTATCGGGGCTTTTCTTTTTCATGGAATATACCGGACGATCCGGCCATTGGTGGAACTGAAAAAAACGGCAGCTTTGCTGGCAGATGGGAACTATGGGATCCGTCTGCCCGTCCGGGGAAAGGATGAGATCGCAGAGCTGACGGAGAGTTTTAACCAGATGGCAGAGAAGATCGAGGAGCATGTGGAAAAACTCTCAGCAGTCAATGAGACGCAGAGACAGCTTTTGGGAAGTCTGGCGCACGAACTGAAAACGCCCATGACAGCCATCATCGGCTATGCGGATACGCTCCTGACGCTGCGGCTGAGCGAACGGCGGAGGGAGCAGGCCCTTCAATATATTGGGGACGAGTGCCGGCGGCTTTCACGGTTGTCGGTGAAGATGCTGGAGCTCACCGGCCTTTATGAGATGGGGGAGAGCACCATTGAGAAAAAAGAGGTGGAGGTGCTGCCTTTTATCGAAAAAGTGAAGGAGCTTACGTTCTGGAGATTGCAGGAGAAAAAGCTTTCCCTGGAGATTTCTTGCACTCCAGAGGATCTTACGAAGACCATGGACCAGGATCTGATGATGAGCCTTGTTATGAATCTGGTGGATAATGCTGTGAAGGCTTCTAAAGAAGGCGGGAAGATATGGATTCGGGCGGATGAGAGGGAGCTTTCAGTGAAAGATGAGGGAAAAGGGATTCCGCTGGAAGACCTGGCGCGGGTGACGGAAGCCTTCTACATGGTAGATAAAGCCCGAGCACGGAGCGCGGGAAGCGTGGGACTGGGGCTGGCGATCTGTGAGGAGATTGCGATGTTGCACGGGGCGCGGCTTTCCCTGGAAAGTGAGGAAGGGAAAGGGACTTGCGTTCGCATCAGTAAGGGGGAAAACTGTTGACGTAAGCCCCATATTTTTTGACCTTAAAGGGCCACGAGGGGGAGGCTGAGGGGGAGGGCGGCCCAGGAGCCGTCCCCCTCGCATATGTTTTCCAACGGCTTTCCAAAGCCGAACTGCGGTTACAGAACGGTTACAACTCAGCGAGGATTTTGACAAGGGAGCTGTGATAGGCTAAGAGCAGAAAAAAGGTCAGGAGGATTTGAAATGAAGAATAGAAGAGTTTTGAATATAGCTGGCATTTTGATAATAGCCGGAATGCTGGCAGGCTGCGCGAAGACTCCAGAGAGCTCTCTGGTGCGCCAGAAAGGCGCGGCCAGCCTGAAAAATTATGAAGAAGGCGAGACTCTGGCGGCGCAGGAGAGTGCGGCCGGGACGGAGAACCCTGATGATCTGGAGGCAGACAGCACCGAGACGGAGAACAGCACAACTGCGCCTGGTGACGAGGGCGGCACAGAAACAGCTGAGACGCCCCAGTCCAGTGAGACTTCTTCCTCTGTGCTTCGCAGCGCCCTCGGAGCTCCGGAGCATTATAGCAGCGAGGTGAAAGATGAGACAGGAAAACTTCAGATCCTGACAGATGCCGATGTGGAGATTCCGGAGGCCTCGAAGGTGTCGGCGATTTCAGTGAGCCAGCATCCTCTGGATCAGGCGCTGATGGATCAGGTGACGGAAGCGTTCCTGCCGGATGCGGTGTTTTATTCACAGGAGAGTTATTATCAGCCAACAAAGCCGGAATTGCAGAAAAAGCTGGAAGAACTGAAAGGGTATCTGGCAGAAGGCAATCTGGATCCCTACGGCTACGGGACGGATGAAGACGGGAGTCTGGTTTATGATATCTACAACGCCATTGAAAACGCAGAGAATGCCTATGAGGAAGCGCCTGAAGAAAAGCAGCTGCAGGAAGTCCCGGCGAAACTGAATCTGGAAAAAGAAGATGGCCAGGGCGGCACTTACATAGATGAAAACCGCTTTATGGGAACAGCAAAGACGGAAGACGGGAAATGGTATGATTATGCGGTTTTTGGCTATTCCAGCATGCCTGTGAACATAAGAATCTCCAGGCTCTATGAAGAATTTTCCAATCTGGATACCAGTTTCTGGGCAGGCTATGGAGGATTAAAAGATACGACAGAGGTTCCGGATGAAGAGACCATAAAAAATGATATCGGGATCAGCTTCGAGGAAGCAAAAAAACTGGCGGATGAAAAAGTGGCAAAACTCAATATTCCGGACATGGTGATGGGAGAGTGGGAATATGCGCTTCTCTGGAATTCGGATACGGAAACAGGGGGATACACACGGGAAAAACAGATCGCTGCCGGTTATCAGTTCCACTATGTGCGGAAGATCAACAAGATTCCCATCACTTATACCATGGAATATGGCGGCGGTCTTGAGAGCATGGAGAGCGAGATGGAAACCTGGTGCTATGAGGTGCTGGATCTTGTAGTGAATGCGGATGGAGTGGAATATCTGGAGTTTGATAACCGTTATGACGAAGGGGAAGTGAAGACAGAGAATCTGAAGCTGCTGTCCTTTGATGAGATCATGAAGATCTATGAGAAAATGATGCTGGTTCAGAATGCGGATACTCTGAATTATGAGCAGGAACGGATCTACCATATCAACCGGATCACCTTTGGCTATACCAGGATCTATGAACCGGCCAGTGATCCAAAAAACGGTATTCTGGTTCCCGCCTGGGATTTCTTTGGCGGCTTTGAGAGTACCTATGAGGGCGTTACCAGCACAAATAATATGACTTATCAGAGCTATCTTACGATCAATGCGATCGACGGAAGTATCATCGACAGGAACCTGGGGTACTGATTATGAGGCAGGTACTGGCAGCAGCAAAATTTTCCTTTAGGGGTTTCTGGAAAAATCCCAGGGTGGTTCTGACGTTCCTTCTGGGGTTTGTACTTTCCTATCTTTTGAGTACCAGGATCATGGTGGTTATGGAAGCCTATCATACACCTGTGCAGGCGGTGGAACCCTTTCTCTGGACCTTCGGAGACAGTACGGCGATCCTTTTAAGCTCCCTTTTGCTTCTGCTGCTTTTTGCTGATCTTCCGGGGCTGACACCGGTTTCTCCTTACTACCTGATCCGGATGACGCGGAAAAAGTGGCTTGCCGGAGAGCTGCTCTATGTAGCGGCTGCGACCCTTCTCTATACGGGCTTCATGCTTCTTTCCACCGTGCTTCTCTGCATGAAAAACAGCTATGCGGGAGATGTCTGGAGCGAGACGGCAGCCATGCTGGCGTATTCCAAACTGGGGGAAGACCTGAGCGTTCCTTCTACGGTAAAAGTCATGGAGAGTATGCCGCCTTACCGCTGTGCGCTTCAGGTGGCTGCCCTGATTTTTCTTTATTCCCTCTGCCTGAGCTTTGTGATCCTGGCAGGAAATCTGATCTTTAAAGGAAACAAAGGAATGATTGCAGGGCTTTTCTTCAGTGGCTTTGGGTTCCTTCTGGATCCGCAGACGATCGGCAGCCTATTGGGAATGGAAAGTTATGAGATGTATAAGGTCAACGTGCTGACAGGCTGGATCAGCCCTTTGAGTCATGCGGTCTATGCCCGTCATAATTTCGGCTATGACCGGCTGCCTACAGTGGTGCAGTCACTGGCGGTCTTTGACGGGCTGCTAATTCTGCTGGTACTGCTTTCCATGAAAGCCTTGAAGCGGTATCCCTTTACTTTTCTGGGGGAAAAAGAATGAGGAGCGAAAACAAACGGATGCTATCCGGAAAAAATTTCTGGGCGGCGGTGCTTTTGGGAGCACTGGGGATCGCTTTGGGAGCGGCTTATCCGAAGCTTGAAGATGGACTTCTTTCAGCCTGGAGTTTTCTTTCTATGGAAAAAGAAGCCTTTTATTCGGAAACGGTTTGTTTTTTTGTGCCACTGGCAGCGGTACTTCCCTGGAGTGATTCTTTTCTGGGAGAGTGGAAAGGTGGTTTTCTGAAGGCGGTTCTTCCACGGACCGGACGTCTGGATTATGTGGGGAATAAAGTTGTGACTGTCATGGTCAGCGGTTTTCTTGCCTGGTTTCTTGCCGGCATACTGGTGCTTTTCGGTTATTTTGTGTTTTTTTTTCCACTGGAAAAAAAGGGGGATTTTCCGTTGGAAGAAGGTATTTCATTTTTCTGTGTTCTGCTCCGGCTTGGGCTTTTGGGTGGAATCTTAAGTACGCTTGGCGGAACGGCAGCAGTTGTGTGCAGGTCGGTATATATGGCCTGGGGGCTGCCCTTTGTGGCCTACTATTTCTGCATGATTCTCCATGACCGGTATTTTGAACAGGCTTTCTGGCTTTATCCTCCCGGGTGGATCGAGGGAAGCGGTGACTGGGGAGAAGAAAACATGGGATTGTGGCTGTTTCTGCTGCTTCTTTTACTGGGGAGTATGGCAGCTCATGGGGTGGTGCTGTATCGAAGGACAGAGGAAATCTGATAAGCAGGAAAACAGGAGGCACATATGGCAGAACCTTGCGTAGAGATAGAAGGTGTGACGAAACGTTTCGGGGAGGATCTGGTACTGAAAAAGGTGGATCTTATTCTGGAGAGAGGGAAGGTTTACGGTATTGCAGGAAACAACGGCTCAGGAAAGACGGTTCTTATGAAGTGTATCTGCGGTTTTCTGCCGCCTACTTCCGGTATGATCCGGGTATTTGGAAAAAGGATCGGTGTGGACAGAGATTTCCCGGAATCGCTTGGTGTGATCATTGAGACACCGGGCTTTCTCACGAACCAGACCGGCATCCAAAATCTGAAAATTCTGGCAGATTTAAACCGAAAGATCGGAGAGACAGAAATCCGTCAGGTTCTGAAAAAGGTAGGGTTGGATCCGGATATGAAAAAGCCCGTGGGAAAATATTCTCTGGGGATGCGGCAGCGGTTGGGCATTGCGCAGGCCATTATGGAAGATCCGAAATTTCTGATTCTGGATGAACCATTTAACGGTCTGGACAAAAACGGCGTGGCAGAAATCCGTTCCCTTCTTCTGGAACTGAAAAAAGAAGGAAAGACCATTCTTCTGGCCAGTCATAATGAGGAGGATATCCGGCTCCTCTGTGACCGGGTCTATGAGATGGATGGCGGGATTTTAACGGAATCAGGCAAGTAATGAAGCGGATTGCAAATATCCGACGGACAAGAAAGGACGATGGAAAAGATGAAAAACCGGAGAGGAAGAAAGGTGCTGGCGGCTATGCTGGCAGTCCTGCTTATACAAGGAACAGGAGGAAATTCCATAAATGGCTGGGAAAATCGGAACGTGCAGGCGGCGGAGGACTCTGCTGGCGGACTTTCTGGAGCTGAACCGACAGAACCGGCGGCCGAAGCAGCGGCTTCCACAGCGTCAGAACCACATGCCGGACCATCTGCTCCTGCATCTTCAGAGCCGACAGCGGAATCAGCGTCCCCTGTGCCGTCGGAGCCGGTGACCGAACCACCGGTCTCAGTACCTTCCGAGCCGGCAACGGAGCCTCCGGCCCCTGCATCATCAGAACCGGCAACGGAATCTCCGGCCCCTGCACCGTCCGAGCCGGCAACGGAGCCTCCAGCCCCTGCATCATCAGAACCGGCAACGGAATCTCCGGCCCCTGCACCGTCCGAGCCGGCAACGGAACCGGCGTCACCAGCATCATCAGAACCTGTTACGGAACAACCATCCACAAATCCTTCCGCTGCTGCTTCCGGCGAAATCCATCTCGGCATCGATAATCGTCATCTCTACTCCGGCATGACAGCCACCTATTCCCAGGGATATGCACCAACGACGACAGTAAGTTCTGCCACTCTGGTGGTTCCCTTCACGGCGGATGGTCCTCTGAAAAATGATCGTCTCACGGTGAGCCTGGAATTTGCCTCCACGGGCACGGTTCCCTTCGAGATGAAGAATTACCAGAAGGATGTGGACAAAAAGACCGTCTGTTTTGACCGGGATGGAAAGGCACTCAAGAAAAAAGAAGGAGCAGCGGAAAGCACGGAAGCCTATGTTTACCGCGTGAAGCTTCAGTTCCTTTCCACAGCGGAGCCGGGACAGTATCCTGTCACAGTAAAAGCTCTGGGTTATACAGAAAAAGGAGAAAAGGTCACTCTGGAATATCGTCTGTTTGTCAGAATTCCGGAAAAAGACGACAGCGATGTGGTGGTCATCGGTGGAGACGAACCCGCTGGCGGAGGCGGTGAGCAGGGCGGTGGAGGCGGAATTCCGGAGACAGAAAAAATCATCCATCAGCCCAAGATGCTTCTGGATACCTGCAATCTGTCCGGAAAAATGTTGGAGGCCGGGAGCAGTGAGAATCTGATCGCTTCCTTTCAGAACAGGAGTGCTTCCGAGGAGATGTACAACCTGAAGATCACGGCGGCTTCCTCAGGGAACGGTGTGAAACTCGGGAAAAATTCCTGGTATTTTACAAAAGTTTCTCCGGGGGAAAATGCTGTCCTGGAAAGTCTTCTCACCGTGGCAAAAGATGCGGAGAGTGCGGAAAACACGCTGACGTTTACATTTGAATATGAGGATTCCAAAGGGACCGCTTCCACAGGTACTGAAACGTTGGCGCTTACCGTTACCCAGCCGGTGCGGATGGAACTGGAGAGCATGGATTTTCCGACCGTTGTTTATGCTTCCGATACGGAAGAACTTTCGGTAAAAGCACTGAATCTGAGCCGGACCAAGGTCTACAACGCCAGAATCTGTCTTTCCGGAACCGGACTTTTTCCAACGGAAGAGGTTTTTCTGGGAAATCTGGAGGCCGGAACGGAGGAAGAAGGAGTCATGAAAGTCTATGTGGGCACCCGGACCATGGAAGAGATCGGAAACGATCCGGGAAACAGTGACGCAGAAAAATATGGTCCGGTGAGTGGAACGCTGACGCTGACTTATGAGGACGGGCTTGGAAATGTTCATGAAGAAACGAAGGAATATCAGACAGAGATCAAAAAAGCGCAGATCCTTTCCTTGCATGTCTCAGAAGAAAAAGAAACGGGCAATTCCTGGTGGTATTCGGTCTTTGCTGTGGTGACAGCCTTTCTTCTCCTTCTGGTTCTGGCACTTGTCAGGAGCCTCCGCCGGAAAATACAGCTTCTGAAGGAGGCCGGCCGATGAAAAAGGTATGGCTGATCTTGCCGGTTTTTCTGGGAACGATCGCACTGTTTCTGCTGGTTGTTCTTTTCATGAAGTTTTCAAGGGAGGAGAAGATCTTTCAGGAGCAGATACCTCTGAACGGGATCACTTATGATGAGGATTTCTTAAAAGAAGCGGAAAAACTTCCCGGAATTCAGTCTGTTACGCCGGTTGCCCTGCTGACTGTCCATCTGAGCATGGAAGAGTATGCTATGGACACGGAGCTTTTTGGCGTGGAACTTGCGGATTTTCAGTATCAGGCGGAGCAGGTCTCTGCTACTGCTTTGGGGCGGACACCGGTGCTTCTTATAGGAAAAGAAGCACTTTCTGCATTTTCAGACAGCAATGGTCATCGGATCTCAGAAAAGCGATTGAATCAGCTCCTCGAAGGCTATCAGGATCTTATACTGACTGCTTCCTTCCCGGAACGGCCGGAGCAGACTTTTTCCTGCCGCGTGGCAGCGATCTTAAAGGAACCGGCAGACCGGATCTGTTTTTCTATTGATCAGGCAAAAACTCTGGCCGAACAGTACAGCCAGCCATTTTCCATAAAAGAGATTCTTCTCACAGTGAAAGGTGAGACGAATTTCCGGAAGGCAAAAGAAAGCTTTTCGGCAGCAGAGGTCAGGGAATAGCTCCGCTGTGGGGCCCAAGGTCAAAAGCCTTATCATGCAAGCATGAACGGCTTTTTGACTTTTGGACCCTGGCATCATATCACGAATATAGTAATAAAAACTATATAAAAGAGTTATAAAGAAAAGAAAAAGTTGACATGAAAACAATATTGTTCTATACTGAAATCGTTTGAACGCAAGTCAGAAAGCAACTGTGTTCATGAGCAGACAGAGGGAGCGGATCGCAAATATCCGCTTTACTATAAACGCGATGGTTATGGAGGTATAGAAGTATGGAGAAGCAAAGTGGTTTGAAAGGGTTACAGATCGGTGAACGGACGGCAGCAGTTCCGATCATTCAGGGAGGCATGGGGGTCGGTGTAAGCCGCAGCCGCCTCGCTGGAGCAGTGGCAAAGGAAGGCGGGATTGGGATTATTTCCACAGCCCAGATCGGTTATGATGAGGAAGGCTTTGAGAGCGATCAGGCAGCCTGTAATTTAAGAGCCATCCGAAAACATATCCGGAAAGCGAAAGAGCTTGCACAAGGAAACGGCCTGGTGGGCGTAAATATCATGGTGGCATTGAAACACTATAAAGAACATGTGCGGGAAGCAGTCGAAGCAGGAGCGGATGTGATCATCAGCGGCGCGGGGCTTCCAATGGATCTTCCGGGACTGGTGCCGGAGGAGTGCGGGACAAAGATCGCACCGATCGTTTCATCGAAAAGAGCAGCAGCGCTGATCCTGAAAATGTGGGATCATCATTATCAGCGCACAGCGGATTTTCTGGTCATTGAGGGACCGGAGGCCGGAGGCCACCTGGGCTTTTCCAGAGAGCAGCTGGAGCATCGGGAAGAAATGGACTTTGATCGGGAGATCCGGGAGATCATCAGCTGTAAGAAAGAATATGAAGAAAAGTTCTCAAAGAAAATCCCGGTCGTTGTGGCAGGAGGGATTTTTGACCGGAAGGATATCGACCATGCAATTTCTCTTGGTGCAGACGGAGTGCAGATCGCCAGCCGTTTTGTGGCAACGGAGGAATGTGATGCCTCCCAGCTCTATAAAGATGCTTATATTCAGGCAAAAGAGGAAGAAATCCAGCTGATCCAGAGTCCGGTCGGAATGCCGGGCCGGGCCCTTCGAAACCACTTGACAGAGACCGTGGCGGAAGGACGGATCCCTGTAAAAAAATGTTATAATTGTCTGGAAAAGTGCAATCCGGCGAAGGTACCTTATTGCATCACAAAGGCTTTGATCGATGCGGTAAAGGGTGATGTGGAAAACGGACTGGTCTTCTGCGGAGCCAATACCGGAAGAATCCGGGAAATGACGACGGTGAAAGAACTGATGGCAGAACTGACAGAAACATGGTAAACGCATACGATTCACAGGCGCTCCACCTGCTTTGGAAAACAGCAGGCGGGGCGCTTTTGTTTTACAGAGGGGCTTTGATAGAAAAAGAAAATGTGATACGATAGAGGAGACATATTTTACGAGAGGCGGCAGGATTGGTCACAGCTTTATGAAACGTATACTTACTTATCGGATTGAAGAAAATACAGACATAGAAAATTTTCTGAGGAAGAAGCTTGGGTTTTCCAAAAAGCAGATCAGTGCTTTGAAGTTTCGGGAAAATGGAATCCGGGTGAATGGAAGCCGCAGAAGAGTGACGGAGAAACTTCAACCGGGAGATCTTCTGGAAATTCTTGTGGAAGAGGAGGGAGAAAGCTCCAGCCAGCTGATCCCGGCAGAAGGAATGGTTTCCGTCCTTTATGAGGACGAGGATCTCATGGTGGTAGATAAACCGGCGGGGATCCTGGTGCATCCTTCCGGCGGGCATTATCAGGATACACTGGCCAATCAGCTTATGGGATATTTTCAGAAGAGAGGAGAAACTCCGGTTCTGCGATCCATCGGGCGGCTGGATAAGGACACCTCCGGTGCAGTACTTTTTGCAAAAACAAAGCTTTCGGCAGCCCGTCTTTCCAAAGAGCGGGAACAGGGAAGGTATGAGAAGGAATATCTGGCATTGGCGGAAGGATGCTTCGGGGAAAACGCAGGGGAGATCCATATCCCTGTAAGCCAGGTGCCGGGGAGTCATCCGATCCGGATGAAAACGGATCCGGAAAACGGAAAGGAAGCCCATACATACTGGAAACTGGAAAAACAATTTCCGGAGGCTGCATTACTCAGGATCCATATCACCACCGGACGAACACACCAGATCCGGGTGCATATGGCAGGGATCGGTCATCCGTTGCTGGGAGACCCCCTGTACGGAAAGGACTGCAAAGATTTTTCGCGGGCAGCTTTGCATGCCCATGTCCTGCAGCTGGTTCATCCGGTCACAGGGGAACGACTGGTGATCGAGTCACCGCTGCCACTGGATTTCACGGAGTATCTGCGATCTGATCCGGCATTGTAAAGCGGACATTCGCAATCCGCTTTACAACGCCCGGAAAACTCTGATTTTTACATAAGAAAGGATTTTAGATATGCTTCTTACAACACTTTGCTATATAGAAAATTCGGACAGTTACCTCATGCTTCACCGCATCAGGAAAAAGAATGACGTCAACAAAGATAAATGGATCGGTATCGGAGGAAAATTTGAAAAAGACGAAAGTCCGGAAGACTGCCTTTTAAGAGAAGCCAGGGAAGAAACCGGACTGACACTGACGGATTACCGTCTCAGAGGCATTCTCACCTTTATCTGTGAACCCTGGGAATCGGAATGTATCTTCCTTTACACAGCCACCGGCTATGAAGGAAAACTTACGGATTGTCCCGAAGGAACGCTGGAATGGGTTCGTAAAGATGAGATTTATAAGCTGAACCTCTGGGAAGGCGATAAGATCTTCTTTCGGCTTTTGAATGAAGATCATCCGGTTTTTTCCCTGAAACTGGTTTATGAAAACGGTGACCAGTTGACCGAAGCCGTTCTGGACGGCAGAAAACTGGAACTTTAGGACAATAAGCGGGAATCCTCGGCAATTCAATTACCGAGATGAAAGCGCAGGAGTGTGCATATCTGCACAGTGCAAATAGTACAAATAGTACAATAATCCTCATACTTGATATTAATAGTTTTCGTAACTGTTCAGGACCCCATTAGTTGAAAATGATATCAGGGGTTCCGTTCAGTGCTTCACGGATAGCTGTGAAAGCATTTATTCCATGCTTGCGGGCTGATCCGATATAGCTCATGATTGTAAGATATTCCTGTGCACCCTCTTCACTTCGGAAGCATCCAGAGACCTTGGTTTTTATTTTTATCATTCTAAGATCACGTTCCGCCTGATTATTATCAAAGGGTACACAGAGATTCTTTATAAACAGGCAGACTGATGCCTTGTAATTATCCAGTCTGCAGATTAAATTTAATACTTTGCCCTTTTTCTTGCGACCACGCTTTTTAGCAGGAGTTTCAGGAAGGGGATTTTCCTCATATGCAGTTTTGATGATGGAATCATACTCCATATCAAATTTATGACGGTGATAGTAGCTGACCTCATCCTTAGCGGAAAGAAGTGCTTTATCACGCGCCTTTTTCATATCGAGCAGAAGTTTCTTAAACCTGACTGCCCATGTCTGCTCCGGATGATTTTCAATTACACCGTTTAGTTCCCGGAGAAGATGCACACAGCAGATGGCATGTGTCACATCCTGATACTTCCAGTAAGAACCCCAGCAGTCATGCACAATGATCCCGTGGACATGTGACAGCACATCCGCAGCATCCATGCCTGTCTGTCCACGTTTCTGATTTATGGTCAGATATGTATAATCCTGGTCGGATGCAACGTGAACCCAGCAGGTTTTTCCATCTACGCGGCTCCCGGTCTCATCACAATGGATCAGTCCAAGTGCGATCATTTTCAAACGGATCTGTTCATAAGTATCTTTCAGCGATTCTGCACAGCGGGTTACCATGTTTTTAATGGTTCCCGTTGCTAATGGAATGTTAAACACACTGGACAGGATTTCATGAGTACGGTTGATGCTGATTGCGCCAACCGTGTTGAAAGCTACAACCATCGCCTGAAGATTTTTACCATACTGGACAGTTGCTTTTATGTTTTCGGGAAATGTTCCTGTTTTCGCACCACCATGCAAAGGGCATTTGTGCACTTCAATGAGATTATGCGCAGTGACGTCTACAGTTACAACTGCATCAATCTCGTGACGGGTTTCTTTTACACAAGCCTTATCAAGACATGTTGTGCGATAAGGGCATCCGGCACAGTCAGAATGCATATGATCCCTGGTATGATCCGTATTGGAAATGACAGAGAGATGAACTCCATCATGTCCTTCCTGGGCACCCTGTTTTTTCCCGGAAGATTCTCGAAAGCTTCGGTTCTTTTTTACCGCAGGTTTCTTAAGTCCGTCAGATGAAGGCGGCTTGGAACTGTTTTTGGAGTTTTTGTTTAGCTGTTCTTTCAGTTCCTTGATGGTTTGATTCAGCTCGGCAATTGTCAGGTTCATGCTGTCAACAGTAGCTGTTAATGTGCTGTTTTGCTTTGTCAGAAAATCAATCTGTCCCATAAGCTGATGAACGAATTCTTCTGTGATATTAACGGGCATTCAAACCACCTTCTTTCCGCTGGATTTTATGTTTTCATTATAGCGGAAACGCTGTAAAAAAGCGAATCTGTCGAAAAATCCATTCGGCAAAATGACGGTGGATAAGTATTAAATTTGAAGGTGTAAATGCTTATAAATATATGTAAAATCGTCTCAAAAGACAAAAATGAAGCGGATAAAAGACAGATGCTTGAGGAATATCCACAAGATTGATATACAAATAAAAATTCATCACTTTTATCCACAGAGTAACAGCAAATCAGAGTAGAAAAGATTTTTCGATTCTCTATTTTGCACAATACCTAGCAACGAACCCGAAGGGGTTCTGAACAGTTACTAGTTTTCTCTTAATTCCGTAACCCACATGTAAATAATCGAAAATATGTTTGTATAATTATTGCGTGTTTTTGGCTCTTGTGTTATACTATATATATGCATATAAAAGAAAATTTTATGCATTATAGGACTTGCGTGTGTAATATCAACTACTATATGGTATGGTCAGTGAAATACCGGAGGAAAATATCCGCCGTTATATTGAACATCAGAGCAAGTCGTATTGATTTAAAGCGGACTGTGGATACTGGTTCGCATGACTGTCTGAAGGGGGAAAGAGGAATGCTGCTGTCACACAGAACATCGGTAAAGATCCGGCCGGAATATTCCAATATCATAGGGCATATGTGTTATGCAGCTTCCAAACTCTGGAATGTCTGCAACTACGAACGTTATCATTATAAAGAACTGGGACTGGAAAAGTATCCTGACTGGTATTATCAGAAAAAAGCGCATAAAGGAGATCTGTGGTACAGACAGCTTCCGTCACAGACAGCGCAGGAGACCTGTAAGCAGCTGGATAAGGCGTGGAAATCTTTTTATGTCCTGAAAAAGACCGGAGGGATCAAAGATCCAAATCCGCCCCGTTTTAAACAGGACAATATACCAGTCACATACATGCAGATGGGGATCCGGCATGAGAAAGGTTCAGACCAGCTGCGGCTGTCTCTGCCAAAGGATCTGAAAAGCTATATGGAAAAAACCTACGGGATCCATGAAAAATTTCTATATCTTGAAAATAAGATTTTCAAAGACATGGATCACATAAAACAATTGCGGATCTATCCCCCGGAAAATGGAACATGTGACCTTATCGTTATTTATGAGATGGAAGAACCAGAGCAGCTCTCCCAGAATGGACATTATTTATCTGTTGATCCTGGACTTCATAATCTGATGACCTGTTATGATTCCGGAAATGGCAGGACTTTTATTCTGGGAAGAAAATATCTTTCTCTGGAAAGATACTTTCATAAAGAGATTGCCAGAGTGCAGTCTGTATGGTATGCACAGAAGTCGGAAAGAGGAATAAAATATCCAAAATCATCGAAACATATCCAGAGACTTTACAGGAAAAAGCAGAATGTAGTGAAGGATTACCTTCACAAAGTGACCAGATGGATTGCGGAATACTGCAGAAAGGAAGATATCCGCTGTGTGGTTGTGGGAGATATCCGGAATATCCGTAGAGGAAAAGATCTGGGACACAAGACCAACCAGAAGCTTCACGGACTGCCTTATAACAAGATGTATATCATGCTGGAATATAAACTGAAACTGTATGGGATTCCATTGATAAAACAGGAAGAAAGCTATACCAGCCAGTGCAGTCCATTATCACCAGAAGTATCAAAAAGATATGCAGAAGCATTCAATCGAAAAGAACGGGGCATGTATATAACTGGCGGAGTAAGATTTAACGCAGATGCAGTGGGTGCATTTAATATCCTGCGGAAATATCTTTCCATATCCGGAAAGGAAAAGGAACTGTCCGTAACCGGACTAAAAAATCCAGAAATCATAAAAGTAGCTGTATAGCCGAAAGGCAAGCAGTATTGGTGTCATGGACGCACCCTGAAAAAAGGCGGTATCCCGCCAGATTTCAGATGCTCTGGTAACTTAGTTACCGAGTAGTTCACTGGTGGCTTCCGGCCTCGTCCCAGAACAGCAGGTCATGATTGATGGTGCTGTAGAAAAGCTCCTGGAAAGCGGTGGAATCACTGGTCTGACCGAGTGCCCACATGGTCTTGGCTACGGTGGCTTCCAGTGTCATATCGTAGGATTCGATCAGATTGAACTGATCCTTCATTACTTTTCCGACCTGATAGATCTCCATATCACTTCCTTCGTGGGTGACCTGGGTAGCCATGATGACGATCTTGCCGGAAGAAATAAACTTCTGGATCATTTCATAAAAACTGTCGTCCCCGTAATTGGGAAGTCCGCCGACACCGAAGGCCTCAATGATGACTGCGTCATAGGTGTCATAGAGTGCTTCCAGGATCCTGCCGCTGATGCCCGGGATCAGCTTTAGGAGAAAAACCCGGTCATTCAAGGTATGGCAGAATTTCAACGGTGTGGTGCTCTGATCCTTGTCATCGATATAAAAGATGATGCGGGAGTCCTGGATAATGGCGATCTGCGGGAAATTGATGCTGGAAAAAGCATTGAAGCTCTTGGAACGCTCCTTTTTGGCTCTGGTTCCGGCAATGACTTCTCCGCCGAACACGATGTTGACTCCGTGCGCCCTGTCGTGAGAGGCAAAACGAAGGCTGTCCAGAAGATTGGCCCGGGCATCGGTGATGGGAAGGTCGATGGGCTTCTGGGCTCCGGTGATGACCACCGGTTTCCGGTTATTCTGGATGAGATAGGATAAAGCCGCGGCGGTATAAGCCATCGTGTCTGTGCCATGACAGATGACGAAGCCGTCGTAATACTCGTATTTCTTCTGAATCAGAGAAGCCAGTGCCAGCCACTGGGAAGCATTGATGTTGGTACTGTCCAGATTGAAAGGCTGGACTGCGTCGATCTCACAGAAATCCCGGGCGGTCGGAACGTAGGAAAGGAGTTCTTCCGAAGAAATCTGAGGACAGAGCCCCTCGCTGGTATATTTGGAAGCGATGGTTCCGCCGGTGGCGATCAAAAGAATCTTTTTCATGGTGGTAAATCCTCCTGTTTATGTGTACAATCGCGGGAAACGGACGTTTACGATCCGCGTTTGTCACGCACTTGTTATCATCATAACACAGTTATTATAAAAAGAAAACACTGTTGTCTTTCGTTGATTTGTGTGGTATTATGATGCCAGAAGATAACGGTCCGGGAAAGCTGCGGAACCGTTATGACAGAAGGAAAAAGCAGGAAGCGAAGGGAGAAAAAAAGATGAATATAGAAGATTTCATCCCACAGGGTGAACAGAAGATGAGAATCGTTCAGGAACTGGTTCCCGGCAAGCAGGTGACACTGGCCCATGTGATCGCAAGTCCTGATCCTGTTATTTACCGGAAACTGGGACTGGACCCCAAACTGGACTACAACCGGGCGGCCATCGGGATCTTAAGCTTAAGTCCGGCAGAGATCTCCGTGATCGCAGCCGACATTGCCATGAAGAAAGCAAACATCGATATGGGCTTTATTGACCGTTTCAGCGGAACCCTGCTCTTTACAGGAAAAGTGGCGGAGGTGGAGAACGCCATCATTGAGATCAATCAGTACCTGAAGGAAAAGCTGGGCTTTACGATCTGTGAAGTAACGAGAACCTGATGAAAAAGATCATTCTTATGGGGCGCAGTGAATGTGGAAAGACCACCCTTCGCCAGGCACTGAAAGGAGATACGCTCCATTACCACAAGACACAGTACGTCAATCATTTTGATGTGGTGATCGATACGCCGGGAGAATATGCAGAGACCAACCGGCTCGGCTATGCACTGGCTCTTTACTCTTATGAGGCAGATGTGGTGGGACTGGTCATCAATGCGGAGGAGCCCTATTCCCTGTTTCCACCCAATATCGTGGCCCAATCCATGCGGCCGGTCATTGGTATCGTGACCCAGATCGATGCACCGATGGCAGACCCGGATCAGGCAGAACGCTGGCTTCGCCTTTGCGGCTGTGAGACCGTGTTTCGGGTAAGCTCTTATACAGGAGAAGGGATCTGGCAGATCCTGGAATATCTGAAGGAACCGGGAGATGTTCTGCCCTGGGATAAAAAGGAAGCGGAGAAGCCGAGAAAGGTGACCTCCACCAAGTTCGGAAAGAAAGAAGCGATGGAAAAATAAGTACTGGACAAGGCTGCTGCGGGAGACGGAAAATCCCTGCGGCGGTCTTTTTCTTATGCCCCGCTTGTTGACAGCAAAACCCCCGCATAATATAATGAAAACGGTTTTTGCAGACAAAATGCGGAGGTCGGCAAAAGGAAAGGCAGGAGTGTTCTATGAAGAACGGACTGGAAGATTACTATGTGATCAAAAACAACAAAAAACTCCGGTATGGTTACACCACCGGTTCCTGTGCAGCTGCGGCGGCAAAGGCAGCTGCGCGGATGCTCCTGACCGGAGAAACAGTAGAAAACATCGATCTGATGACGCCCAAAGGGATCCTGCTCCATCTGGAGATTCTGGATATCCATAAGGGTGAGGAGGAAGTCTCCTGTGCCGTCCGAAAGGATGGAGGGGATGATCCGGATGCGACTCATGGTCTTCTGGTATACGCTGCTGTGCGGAAGAAAAAAGAAAGCGGTGTGACCATTGACGGAGGCAGGGGAGTCGGCCGTGTGACAAAAAGAGGCCTGGAACAGCCGGTTGGAGCAGCAGCCATCAACCGGACACCAAGAGCCATGATCACAGAGGCAGTGGAGGACATTGCGGATGCCTTCGGCTACACAGAGGGCTTTAACGTAGTTATCTCGATCCCCGGCGGGGAAGAGGTGGCTAAAAAGACCTTTAATCCGAGACTTGGGATCCTGGGAGGGATCTCTGTGCTGGGAACCAGCGGCATTGTGGTACCTATGAGTGAAGATGCACTGATCGCCAGCATTCACGCGGAGATGCGTCTGAGAAAAGAAAACGGCGGGGATTATCTTCTCATCACACCGGGAAACTATGGAGCCGCTTTTGTGAGCAGCTACCCGGATGTG
Organism: Blautia sp. OF03-15BH; assembly: GCF_003463065.1. Taxonomy (GTDB): domain Bacteria; phylum Bacillota; class Clostridia; order Lachnospirales; family Lachnospiraceae; genus Limivivens. The sequence goes on along the minus strand of NZ_QSCM01000001.1, from coordinate 309,873 downwards.
GATGTGGAAAATTCCGTCAAGTGCAGCAATTATGTGGGAGAAACACTGGATTATGCAGTGAATCTCGGCATCCGTGGAATCCTCTTTGTGGCAGATATCGGAAAATTTATCAAAGTCTCCGGCGGAATCATGAATACCCATTCCCGCTGTGCGGATTCCAGGGCAGAGCTTATGACGGCGGCTGCCATCCGGGCCGGGGCGGATCTTGAGACGGCAAAGCAGCTCCTTGAGACGATTACGACCGTGGAAGCTATTGGTATTTTAAAGGAAAAAGGACTTCTGGAAAAAACGATGGCTGAGATCCTGCCAAGGATCCACTATTATCTCCAGCATCGGATCGGAGAGGCGTTTCCGACGGAGGCCATTCTTTTCTCCAATGAATACGGGTTTCTGGGAGAAACGGCCGGAGCACAGGAAATGCTGAAGCATTTCCGGAAAGACAAAGAAAAACAGTAAAAGAAGGAGAGATACAATGAAAGGTACTTTATATGGTGTGGGGATCGGACCGGGAGATCCGGAACTTCTGACTTTAAAAGCAGTGCGGCTGATCCGGGAAAATGAGGTGATCGCACTTCCTGGAGAAAAACCGGAGGAAACGGTAGCATATCAGATTTCCGTGCAGGCAGTACCGGAGCTTGCGGACAAGACGCTTCTGGCACTGACCATGCCTATGACAAAGGATAAAGCGCTTTTAAATGAAAACTATGACCGTGCGGCAGAGAAGATTGCCGATCAGCTGGATCAGGGGAAAAACGTGGTCTTCCTTACGCTGGGAGATCCTACCGTTTATTCTACGTATATGTATGTCCATCAGCGCCTGGAAGAAAAAGGCTACCGGGTGGAGATCATCAGCGGGATCACTTCTTTCTGTGCGGTGGCAGCCAGAATGAACATGAGTCTGGTGGAGAGAAGCGAACCGCTTCATGTGATCCCGGCTTCCTATCAGATTGAGGAGGCGTTAAAGCTTCCCGGGACCAAGGTGCTGATGAAAGCAGGAAAACAGATGAAGTACGTAAAAGAGCAGGTGAAAGGGTTCGGAAAAAATGCCGTGATGATTGAAAACTGCGGTATGCCGGATGAAAAAATTTACGCCTCCGCAGATGAAATCCCGGAGAACGCAGGTTACTATTCACTGATCGTGATAAAGGAGGAGCATAACTTATGATACATTTTGTAGGAGCAGGTTCCGGAGCACCGGATCTTATCACTGTCCGGGGACAGAAATTTCTTCAGGAAGCCGATGTGATCATTTACGCCGGTTCTCTGGTCAATCCGCAGCTTCTGGACGAAAAAAAGGAAGGCTGCAAGGTATATAACAGTGCGGTCATGACGCTGGAGGAAGTGCTGGATGTGATGTTTGAGGCGGAAAAGGAAGGTCTTATGACGGTGCGTCTTCACACCGGAGATCCCTGTCTTTACGGTGCGATCCGGGAGCAGATGGATGTACTGGATGAAAAAGGCATCGCATACGATTACTGTCCGGGCGTCAGCTCTTTCTGCGGAGCGGCCAGTGCCCTGAATCTGGAGTATACGCTTCCGGATGTGTCTCAGAGCGTGATCATCACCCGGATGGCAGGAAGGACACCGGTGCCGGAAAAAGAGGAGATCGCTTCTCTGGCGGCACACCATGCGACCATGGTAGTATTTTTGAGTACCGGAATGCTGGAGAAGCTTTCCGAGCGCCTGATCGCAGGCGGATATACAAAGGACACACCGGCGGCTATTGTATACAAGGCTACCTGGGAGGATGAAAAAGCTTTTGTATGCACGGTGGGAACCCTGGCAGAGACAGCGAAAAAGAACAACATCACAAAAACAGCCCTGATGATCATCGGTGATGTGGTGACACACAGTCATTACAACCGTTCCGAGCTTTACAATCCGGCCTTTACGACGGAATTTAGGGAGGCAAGTAAATGAAACTGGCAGTCATCAGCTTCACCGAACGGGGAAGCAGACTGAACCGGTCGGTGAGTGAGCTTTTGCGTAGGGAAGGCATCGATGTGGAAAGTACAGCTTTGGCAAAATATGCGGAAAGCAGTGGCCTTCCGCCTCTTTCCTGTTCTCTTCATGACTGGACGGGCCGGATGTTTGAAAGCCGGGATGCCCTGCTTTTTATCGGAGCCACAGGGATCGCTGTCCGGAGCATTGCCCCTTTTGTAGCGGATAAGCGAAAGGATCCTGCCGTGGTGGTCATGGATGAAAAAGGGATCTTTGCCATTTCCCTTCTGTCCGGTCATATCGGGGGCGCAAACGAACTGGCTGGAACGCTTGCCAATCTGACGGGCGCCATTCCGGTCATTACTACGGCCACGGACGTCAACGGGCGTTTTGCCGTGGATGTGTTTGCCAAAAAGCAAAAGCTTTGGATCTCAGACATGAAGGCAGCGAAACAGGTTTCTGCCGATATCCTGGATGAGAAAAAGATCGGTCTGGTGACGGATTTCCCGATCCTGGGTGAAATTCCGGAGGAACTGGAGCTTTTAAAAGGAACGGAGCCTTTCGATGGAAAGACAGGGATCGTTATCGCATGGAACGAAGAGTTCCGGCCGTTTCCCTGTACGCTGCATCTGATCCCGAAGCGTGTGGCTCTCGGGATCGGCTGCCGGAAGGAAAAAGAAGAAACAGCCATTGAAGAGGCGGTCCTGGAGGTACTTTCCAGAAACCATCTGTCTGTACACAGTCTGATGGGAGCGGCGAGCATCGATCTGAAAGCGGAAGAAAAAGGAATCCTTGGCTTTTGTGAAAAATACGGACTGGATTTTCAGACGTATTCCGCGGAAGCTCTTTTAGAAGCAGAAGGAGATTTCACCCCGTCCGCTTTTGTAAAAAAGGTGGCGGGAGTGGATAATGTGTGCGAGAGAAGCGCTGTTCTTCTCAGCGGCGGCGGTAAACTGATACAGAAAAAAACAGCAGGAAACGGTGTCACCGTTGCCCTGGCTGTGAAAGATTGGAGCGTTGAATTTGAGTAAGATTTATGTGGTGGGCATCGGCCCGGGAGAATACGAACAGATGACGATGCGGGCGGCCAATGCCCTGTCATCCTGTGATACCATTGTGGGATACACCGTTTATGTGGATCTGGTGAAGGAGCATTTTGCAGGAAAGGAATTCCTCACCACTCCTATGAGAAAGGAAGTAGACCGTTGCATTCTTGCCTTTGAGGAGGCTCGAAAAGGAAAAACAGTAGCCATGATCTGCAGCGGAGATGCCGGTGTTTACGGGATGTCCGGCCTGATGCTGGAGATCGGTGTGGATTATCCGGAGGTAGAAGTGGAAGTGATCCCCGGCGTGACGGCGGCTACAGGCGGAGCAGCAGTCCTGGGAGCACCCCTGATCCATGATTTTGCCCTTATCAGCCTGAGTGACCTTCTGACCCCCTGGGAAAAGATTGAAAAAAGACTGCTTCTGGCAAGTGAGGCAGATTTTGTGATCTGCCTTTATAATCCTTCCAGCCATAAGAGAAAGGATTATCTTCAGAAGGCCTGTGACCTTATGCTGCAGCACAAAGCCCCGGAAACCGTCTGCGGTCTTGTACGGAACATCGGCCGGGAGGAAGAGTGTTACCGCGTCCTGACGCTGAAGGAACTTAAGGATACCCAGGTGGATATGTTTACGACTGTTTTTGTGGGTAATTCCATGACAAAAGAGATCAACGGAAAGATGGTTACTCCGAGAGGGTACAGACATGGAAAAGAAGAGTAAGATCCTGATTTTTGCAGGAACGACGGAAGGCAGGGAGCTGGCCGAATTTTTAAGCGGAAGAGAATTTCCTGTAGAGGTTTCCGTAGCGACGGAATACGGAGAGACCCTTCTTTCTCCTGGACCTTTTCTGAAGATCCATCAGGGTCGGATGGAAGAGGCTGAGATGGAAGCTTTTTTCCGGGAAGAAGAGATCAGAACCGTGGTGGATGCCACGCATCCGTATGCAGTGGTGGTCTCCGAAAATATCCGTCAGGCCTGTGAGCATACGGAAACCGAGTACATCCGCCTGTTAAGAGAAGAGAGCAGTGATACGGCGGACTGTATTTTTGTGGAAGATACGGCAGGAGCCGTGGAGTATCTGAAACAGACGGAAGGAAACGTACTTCTGACGACCGGCAGCAAGGAACTGAAAGCATTTACGGCCCTTCCGGATTTTGAAAAAAGGCTTTATGCACGGGTGCTTTCCACGCCGGAGGTTGCAGCTATGGCGGCTTCGCTTGGCTTTGTGGGAAAACATCTGATCTGTATGCAGGGACCGTTCAGCCGGGAACTGAATACGGCTATGCTTCGGCAGTTTGAGGCGGCTTATCTGGTGACAAAGGATTCCGGAAAAGTGGGAGGCTTTGAGGAAAAACTTCTTTCTGCACGGGAAGCGGGAGCCAAAGTCATCCTGATCGGTCGGCCGAAGGAACCGGGAACAGAAGGAAGATCATTTTCGGAAGTGAAAAAGCTTCTCATGGAACGTTATTCCATTCCGGCCAGAAGGACCATCTATCTCATCGGCATCGGTATGGGAAATCCGGAGAACCGGACCCTGGAGGCGGAGCGTGCCATCCGACAGGCAGATGTACTCATTGGTGCCGGGCGTATGCTTCAGGAAACGGACAGTTATGGCAAGCCGAAATTTGCTTCCTACCGGCCGGAGGAGATCCGTTCTTATGTCTATGCGCATCCGGAGTATGAAAGGGTTGCCATCCTTCTTTCCGGAGATGTGGGTTTTTACAGTGGGGCGAAACGGCTTTACGAAGCCTTTGCCGGTGAAACAATCGAGGTTTCTTCCGGTATTTCCTCTGTGGTCTATTTCCTTGGAAAGCTGCATATGGCTTGGGAGGATGTCTGTCTCATGAGTGTTCATGGAAGGCAGCAGAATCTCATTGGAGCGGTCAGACGGAATCGGAAGGTCTTTGCTTTGGTAGGGGAAAAAGACGGTATTGCAAAGATCTGTGACAGGCTTCTTTCCTATGGAATGGATCAGATAAAGCTTTATGTGGGAGAACGTCTTTCCTATCCGGAAGAGCGGATCACGGAGGGCACGGCAGAAAGCCTGAAAGACCGGGAATTTGATGCGCTCTCTGTGGTGCTGCTGGTAAATGAAGAGCCGGAGAAGCTGACGACCCATGGTCTTTCCGATGAAATGTTTCTTCGTGCCAAAGTCCCCATGACAAAGCAGGGGATCCGGAGCATTTCTCTCTCTAAACTGAGTCTTCAGGAGGACTCTCTCTGCTGGGATGTGGGAGCCGGAACGGGTTCCGTTTCCATCGAAATGGCAAGACAGTGTCTCAAAGGAGCCGTCTGGGCGATTGAAAAAAAGGAAGAAGCAGTGGAACTTCTGGAGGAAAACAGGAGAAAGTTTGCATTGGACAATCTGACCATTGTACCGGGGCTGGCACCGGAAGCCTTAAGGGACCTTCCGGCACCCACACATGTATTTATCGGTGGTTCTTCCGGAAATCTCCTTTCCATCATGAGGACTGCTCTGGAGAAAAATCCGGCGGTACGTTTTGTCATTAATGCCATTGCACTTGAAACCGTGGCAGAAGCACTGGAAGCGTTAAAGGTTCTTCCGGTGACAGACAGTGACATTGTAACAGCCATGATCGGAGAAGCAAAGGAGATCGGAAGATATCATATGATGATGGGGCAGAACCCTGTTTACGTGATCTCCTGTACCGGAAAGGGGGAGACAGATGACTGAGAAGCAGACACCCCGTTTCCTTCTGACAGCGCCGAAAAGCGGCAGCGGAAAAACGCTTGTCACCTGCGGGCTCCTGGCGGCATTAAGAAAGAGAGGACTTCGTGTTTCTTCTTTTAAATGCGGGCCGGATTACATCGATCCCATGTTTCATTCCCGTGTGCTGGGAGCAAAATCCAGAAATCTGGATACCTTTTTTACGGATGAAGAGACCACCCGTTATCTGATGAAACGGGGAGCCGAGGATACGGATATTTCTGTGGTAGAAGGCGTTATGGGTTATTATGACGGACTGGGCGGGATCGATACGAAGGCCAGTGCCTATGATCTGGCAGCTGTGACCGGAACACCGGCAGTGCTCGTCGTGGATACCCGTGGCATGAGCCTTTCTGCCCTTGCGGAGATCAAAGGCTTTCTCTCTTATAAAAAGGAAAGCCATATCGAAGGGGTGATCCTCAACCGGATGTCTCCCATGCTCTATCCGGAGATAAAAAAACAGATCGAGGAGGAGCTTGGTATCCGCGTCTTTGGTTATGTGCCGAAGATCACGGAACTGAATCTGGAAAGCCGTCATCTGGGGCTGGTGCTTCCGGATGAAGTGAAGGAGCTGTCCGAAAAATTCGATCATCTGGCGGAAATTCTGGAAAAGTCTCTGGACATCGATGGCCTGATCGGACTGGCGAAAGAGGCGGAAGCACTGGAGTGCAGTGAGGAAGGAGTTCCGGAGGCTTTGAAAAAAGTTCTGGCTTTTGGACAGGCGGCAGGGTTCCATGAGGAAAAACCGCGGATCGCTGTGGCAAAGGATGAAGCTTTTTGCTTTATCTATGAGGACAATCTTGGCCTTTTGAAGGAACTGGGAGCAGAAATCACCTTTTTTTCACCGCTCCACGATCCGGCACTTCCGGAAGGAATCGACGGGCTGCTTCTTTATGGAGGATACCCGGAACTTTATGCCGGGGAGCTTTCCGGCAATGTGTCCATGCGTCAGGAAATCCGGACACTTCTAAAAAATGGCTTTCCCTGTCTGGCGGAATGCGGTGGTTTTATGTATCTTCATACGACCATGGAGGATATGGATGGAAAAGCCTGGAAGATGGCAGATGTCATCGACGGAAAAGCATATAAAACGGAGAAGCTGGGGCGTTTCGGTTACATCGAGCTTAGCGGAAACACAGAAGACAGGGAGTTCCTGGGGAAAAAGGCCGGGATTTTGAAGGCGCATGAATTCCACTATTTTGACAGCACCTCCTGCGGAACGGATTTCCATGCGAAAAAACCTCTGCGCAAGCGTTCCTGGGACTGTATCCACGGAACGGAATCCCAGCTTTTTGGTTTCCCGCATCTTTATTATTACAGCAATCCGGCACTGGCGGCAGAATTTTTGTCAGCCTGTGTTGACCGGAGGAGGAAGGGGAAAGAAAAACAGAAGGGAGTGACGAAACAATGATATCTTTATTAGCCCTTCTGGCGGGCTTTTTACTGGATCTTCTGATCGGAGATCCGCATTTTCTCTACCATCCGGTCCGGCTGGTGGGGGCACTGATTTCTTTTCTGGAAAAATGGATCCGGAAGCTCTTTCCAAAAACGGAAAGAGGGGAGTTTTTTGGCGGCATCCTGATGGCGGTCCTGGTGATAGCGGTGACAACGGCTGTTCCGGCTCTGCTTGTTTTCGGGGCGAGCTTTTGGTGTGTACAGGCCAGATTTGTGGTGGAGACGATCCTCTGCTACTGGCTTCTGGCGACCAAATCCCTGAAGGATGAGAGCATGAAGGTTTATGACAAACTGGCAGCCGGTGATCTTCCGGGGAGCCGTCAGGCTGTTTCCATGATCGTAGGACGCGATACGGCAGCTCTGGATGAAAAAGGTGTGACAAAAGCTGCTGTGGAAACCGTGGCGGAGAACACCTCGGACGGCATCATTGCGCCGATGCTTTTTATGGCTGTCGGAGGACCGGTATTTGGCTGGTTTTATAAATCCATCAATACCATGGATTCCATGGTGGGATATAAAAATGACAAATACCTGTATTTCGGCCGTTTTGCAGCGAAGCTGGACGATGTGGTGAATTTCCTTCCGGCCAGACTTTCCGGTGTGCTGATGGTCCTGGCCTCCGGCCTTTCCGGTTTTGACCGGGCAAACGCCTGGAAGATCTTCAGACGTGACAGAAAGAATCATGCCAGCCCCAACTCTGCCCAGACGGAAGCCGTTATGGCAGGTGCGCTGCGGATCCAGCTGGCAGGTGATGCCTGGTATTTTGGAAAGCTTTATCAGAAACCGACCATCGGAGATGATCTAAGACCGGTGGAATATGAAGATATCAGAAGAGCCAACCGGCTTCTGTATGCAACGGCGCTCCTGTCTCTTCTTATATTTTCACTGGTGAAAATCCTGATACTGGCACTGTCCGGCAGAATGTAAATGCAGAATAAGCGGGCAGAAAAAAGGAGACAAAAATGGAAAAACACAAGCATGGCGGAGATATTTATTCGCGGGAGATCGCGATGGATTATTCTGCCAATATCAGCCCACTGGGGCTTCCCAGGCGTTCCGTGGAAGCCATTCGTGCTTCTCTGGAACGGCTGGTGCATTATCCGGATGTGGAATGTCGTTCTCTGCGGGCAATGCTCTCTGAAAAAGCAGGGATTCCTGCAGATTTTATCCTCTGCGGAAACGGAGCGGCAGAGCTGATCTTCGCACTGGCAAACGGATGCAGACCGAAGAAGGCTCTGGTGGCGGCACCCGGCTTTGCAGAGTACGAACAGGCACTTTCCGGCTGCGGCTGTGAGGTATTCTTTTATGAATTGAAGGAAGAAAACGGTTTTGCCTATCAGGAGGATTATCTTCAGAAGATCACGGAAGAACTGGATATGGTTTTTCTCTGCAATCCGAACAATCCCACCGGGGGAACGGTGGATCGTCCGTTTCTTCTGGCGGTGGCAGAACGGTGTCAGGCGTGCGGCTGCATTCTGGTGGTTGATGAATGTTTCAATCAATTTCTGGATCAGGCGGAATGTTTTACCATGAAGCCTTATCTGGAACAATACCCGGATCTGGTGATCCTGGATGCCTTTACCAAGATCTATGCGATGCCGGGACTGCGGCTTGGATACTGTATGACGGCAAGCGAAAGCATCCGGAAAAACATGCGCTCTGTCATGCAGCCCTGGAGCGTTTCCACGCTGGCACAGGTGGCAGGTGAGGCGGCTCTGGAAGAGGAGTTTTATGTGGATGAGGTACGGACCATGATCCGTGAGGAACGAGGTTTTCTGGAGCATGAGATGAGGAAAATGGGACTTACGGTATTTCCGGCAAGAGCCAATTTTATCTTTTTTAAAGGACCGGAAGACCTGGCGGAAAGACTGCTGGAGAGGGCGATCCTGATCCGCGACTGCAGCAATTACCGGGGATTGAAAAAGGGTTATTTCCGCATTGCCGTGCGGGGACACCGGGAAAATGAAGCACTGATGCAGGCCTTCGAAGAGGTGCTGCGCTGAGCGCTTCCGAAGCGGCAAAGATGCGGATGTACGGATACAGAAAGGAAATCAATATGGCAAAGACAATCATGATCCAGGGCACCATGTCCAATGCCGGGAAAAGTCTTCTGGCAGCCGGCTTGTGCAGGATCTTTAAACAGGACGGCTATAAAGTGGCACCTTTTAAGTCCCAGAATATGGCCTTAAATTCCTTTATCACGGAAGAAGGACTGGAGATGGGAAGAGCGCAGGTGATGCAGGCGGAGGCAGCCGGCATTAAACCAAGCGTCTATATGAATCCCATCCTGTTAAAACCAACCAACGATGTGGGCTCTCAGGTTATCGTAAACGGAGAAGTTCTTGGAAATATGCCGGCGAGAGAATATTTCGCTTTTAAAAAGCAGCTGATCCCGAAGGTGCAGGAAGCCTTTGATCATCTGGCGGCAGAGTACGATATCATCGTTATCGAGGGAGCGGGCAGTCCGGCGGAGATCAATCTCAAGAAAGACGATCTGGTCAATATGGGGATGGCCAAAATGGCAAAGGCTCCGGTGCTTCTGGTGGGCGACATCGACCGGGGCGGCGTTTTTGCCCAGCTGGTAGGGACGGTGATGCTTCTTACCGAAGAAGAAAAGAAAATGGTAAAAGGTCTCGTCATCAATAAATTCCGTGGAGATAAGACCATTCTGGATCCCGGTATTGAGATGCTGGAGGAGCTGGCGCATATTCCCGTTGTGGGTGTGGCTCCTTATATGCAGCTGGAGCTGGATGACGAGGACAGCCTGACGGAGCGGTTCCACGGAAGCCAGGAGGCGGCTCTTGTTGACATCGCAGTGATCCGGGTTCCAAGGATCTCGAATTTTACGGATTTTAATCCGTTTGAGGGAATTGAAGGCGTATCTCTGCGCTATGTGCAGAATGCGGCGGAACTGAAAAATCCGGATATGATCATCCTTCCGGGAACGAAAAACACCATGGAGGATCTGCTCTGGATGCGTCAGAACGGCCTGGAGGCAGCGATCCTGAAAAAAGCGGGAGCCGGTACGGTGATCTTCGGTGTCTGCGGCGGATACCAGATGCTGGGAGAGAGCTTAAAGGATCCCATGGGTGTGGAAGCCGGAGGCGAGATCCGTGGCATGGGACTGTTGCCCATTGATACGGTTTTCGAAGGAGAAAAGACAAGAACACGGGTCAGCGGCTGCTTTGAAGGGCTTTCCGGAGTGCTGCGGTCACTGAACGGCGTTGCCATCGAAGGTTATGAGATCCATATGGGAGCCACCACGCGAAAAGAAGGCTGTCATGCGTCCACAAAGATCCGGAACCATGCGGCAGACAGTCATAAGCATGCAGAAAAAGAAGAAGCCGTAAAGCTGGACGGAGCCTGCAAGGATCATATTTACGGCACCTATGTGCATGGTGTGTTTGATAAAGAGGGTGTGGTGAAGACCATCGTGATGGCTCTGGGCGAGCGGAAAGGCATTGATATGTCTTCTGTGGCAGCCATTGATTTTACCGCCTTTAAGGAAAGTCAGTATGACAAGCTGGCAGAAGGTCTGAGAGCGCATCTGGATATGGATAAGATCTATGAGATTCTGGAAAAGGGACTGGAGGAATAAGAGATGAAGGTAGAACTGGAAAATGTCCTTCCAAGAGACATTGAAAGAAGAAGTTTTGAGATCATCACCGAGGAGCTTGGCGATACCCAGCTGATCCCGGGAACGGAGCTTATCGTAAAACGCTGCATCCACACCAGCGCAGACTTTGATTATGCGAAAAACCTCCGCTTTTCCGACGGTGCAGTGGAAAAAGCCCTAGATGCGATCCGGAACGGTGCCTGGATCGTGACGGATACCCAGATGGCAAAAGCGGGCATCAATAAACGGGCACTGGCCCGCTATGGCGGAGAGGTCTGCTGTTTCATGTCGGATGAGGATGTGGCAGCCAAAGCCAAAGCAGAAGGGACGACCAGAGCCACGGCCAGCATGGACAAGGCACTGACTCTTCAGAAACCGTTGATCTTTGCCATCGGAAATGCCCCCACGGCTCTGGTGCGTCTTTATGAACTCATCGAGAATCAGAAACTGGATCCGGAACTCATCATCGGTGTTCCGGTAGGCTTCGTCAACGTGGTCCAGTCCAAAGAACTGATCATGCACGCTGACGTTCCTTATATCGTTGCAGCCGGACGGAAAGGCGGAAGCAACATTGCAGCCTGCATCGTCAATGCACTGCTGTATATGATCAATGATGACAGAGGATGAAAAAAAATAAACTAATGGATTGCAATCATTAAAAGTACATGTTATACTGAATTCATGGGAAGTCAGAACAACCCAAGGCGGCCTGCCCTCTTCGGAGGGGCAACCCTCCAGATGAAAGAAAGGAGGGATGCCAATGTACGTTACATATTCGGATCTGATCCAAATAGGTATCTTCATTGTCGCTCTCATAGGATTGTGTTATACAATCTTCGGGAGAAAAAAATAGCCGCCCACTACCACCAATAGTGAACGGCTGATGCTGAAAAGCATTTGATTGTTCATCGTTAGGGTAGGCCGTATGTCTCTGGCTTCCCTTAACTTTGTATTTACTATAGCACATTTTGCACCAGGACGCAAGTAAAATTTACAGAATGCTTATTTGCTTTCTTCAATATGCTTCAGAAAGATTTTCCGGATCCCCGGATATTCGCCCAGACCTTTCAGATGACATTCCACGGGATAACCGGCGGCCTCAAACTGGTTTTTCCAGGAGTCTTCTTCTTCGCCGGCCATATCGTTGGTGGCATGGTCACCGGCTACGATCATGAAGGGGGCCAGATGGACCTTTTCCGGGTGGAGTGCGTCGAGGCTTCGGAGAATGGAAGGAACAGACGGATAAGCCTCCACGGTACCGATCACGACATTGGAATAGCCAAGATCCTTAAAGGTATAATCAAGAGCTGCATAAGCTGTGTTGGCATAGTGTGTGGTGCCGTGGCCCATAAGGACCAGAACCTCATTTTCCGGGAGTCCTTTCCAGTCTTCCATGAAAGCATGGATGGCGTTCTCGATATCGTCGGTACTGGTCAGAAGCGGCGTGCCGAAACGGATCGAATCAAAATGACCGGCGTAAGCGAGCACATCCTCCTTCATCAGATCGTTTTCGATACCGTTGATGATATGGGTCGGCTGAACGATCAGTTCTCGGATGCCATCCTGGATCATGGCTTCCATCGCTTCTTTTACCGTGTGAATCGTAACCCCGTCCCGCTCTTTTAACTTGCGGATGATCATCTTGCTGGTCCAGGCACGGTAGATGGCAGCATCCGGATTGGCGTTCCGGATATCGGCCTCAATGCGGTCAATGGTCTTTTCACGGGTTTCGTTGACGCTGGTGCCGAAGCTCACGACCAGGATCGCTTTTTTCGTATGTTTCTCCATAAGTGGAAAACCTCCTTTGTTAATCTTTTGTCAGTGTATCATCGTCATGGGAAAAAGTCAAACGCTTCTGATGGTATCGGGATTTTCTATTGAAAATCCAGGGATACTGATGTATGATAAGAACCATTCGGGGGCAAAAGCCTTATCATGCAGGCATGAACGGCTTTTTGACTTTTCACCCCTTGCATTATTGAGTTCCCATTGTAAAAAGAGAGCGATCGGAGGTTTTATGTTAAATCAGTTTTCAAGGACCGAGCTTCTGTTCGGGAAAGCAGCTATGGAAAAACTGGAAAATTCCAGAGTGGCAGTATTCGGCATCGGAGGAGTGGGCGGTTATGTCTGCGAAGCCCTGGTGAGAAGCGGCGTGGGTCATTTTGATCTCATTGACGACGACAAGGTCTGCCTGACGAACCTGAACCGTCAGATCATTGCCACGAGAAAGACCGTGGGTCAGTATAAGACGGATGTGATGAAAGAACGAATGCTGGATATCAATCCAAAGGTGGATGTCACCGTTCATAAATGCTTTTTCCTGCCGGAAAACGCAGAGGAATTTCATTTTGAACAGTATGATTATGTGGTGGATGCCGTAGATACGGTAACGGCAAAAATTTCCCTGGTCATGAAAGCCCAGGAGGCGGGAACTCCCGTCATCAGCTCTATGGGAGCCGGAAACAAGCTGGATCCCAGCCGTTTTCAGGTAGCGGATATTTACAAGACCAAGGTCTGCCCACTGGCAAAGGTCATGCGCCGGGAACTGAAAAAAAGAGGTGTCCGGAAGCTGAAAGTCGTTTATTCCGATGAGCTTCCCACGAGACCTATCAATGATATGGCCAGCAGCTGCCGGACGAACTGTATCTGCCCGCCGGGAGCCGAACATAAATGTACGGAGCGCCGGGACATTCCCGGAAGCACGGCTTTTGTTCCCTCTGTAGCAGGTCTTATCATTGCCGGAGAGGTCATCAGGGATCTGACCAAAGATGTGCGGGTGACAGCAGAAAGCGTGGAAAATCAGCAGTAATCGTGTACTTTGAGAGCCTGTGCCAGATGCACAGGCTTTCTTGAATTTCCGGAAGTGTTGTGGTATGATAGGAACGAAAATCGGGCTATTTTGCCCGACCGGCGGAAAACCGTCGGGAAATCCATAAGAAATGAGGAAATCAAAAGACTCATGGCGATACAGATGATAGGGATCGATCATACCAAAGCGGTGATCGATATCCGTACGGTATTTTCATTTACCAAGAAAAAAAGTGCAGAAGCACTGATTTCTATAAAAGAAGAAAAAGGAATCCGGGGCTGCGTTCTGATCTCCACCTGCAACCGGATGGAACTCTATGTGAGTACCGAAGAGGGATACGAAGGAGATCTTTATGAACTGCTTTGCCGGGTGCGGGAGCTTCCGGAAGAAATATGGCCGGAATACCGGGAATATTTCAGTTTCCGGGAAGAAAAAGAGGCAGCTGCCCACTTGTTCCGTCTGGCAGCAGGTCTGGAATCACGGATCCTCGGCGAGGATCAGATCATTACCCAGGTAAAGGATGCTCTGGCTCTTGCGAGGGAAAACTATGCGGCAGACAATGTGCTGGAGGTTCTTTTCCGCATGGCAGTGACAGCGGCAAAGCGGGTAAAAACGGAGGTGGTCCTTACAGGAGCCAGCCATTCCGTGATCCATCAGGCACTGGCTACTCTGAAAGAACAGGGATTTTCTGTCAAGGGCAGGAAGTGTATGGTCATCGGAAACGGTGCAATGGGAAAACTGACGGCCTCCACGCTGTTGTCAGAAGGGGCGGATGTGACCGTTACCGTGCGTCAGTACCGGAGTGGTATTGTGGACATTCCCTTAGGCTGCCGCAGGATCGACTACAGCGAGCGTATGGGGTATTTCCCGGCCTGCGATCTGGTGGTCAGTGCCACAGCGAGCCCCAATTTCACCCTGAAAGAAGAGAATGTCCGTCCGGTGGATCTGGAGCATGACCTCGTTGTGGTGGATCTTGCGGTACCTCGTGACGTGGATCCGGAGGTGGGAAAACTCCGTCATATCCGTCTCTACGACATTGATGATTTCCATGTGGACGTCCGCAGCGAACAGGTCATCGAGAACTTGAAAAAGGCAGAGGTCATCCTTGAAGAGCAACGGAAAGAATTTGACAGCTGGTATGAATGCCGGGATATGGTGCCGAGGATCCAGAAGCTGAAAAAAGAAGCAGCAGAAGATATGCTGGCAAGACTGCTTAAGATCGTTCATACGCTTCCACTGGAAAAGGAGCACCAGGAGGAGCTTTTGAAGAATGTGGAACAGGCGGCGGAAAAATCGGTGAACAAAATGTTGTTCGGTCTAAGGGATACGGTCTGTCCGGAGACGTTTGAAGAATGTATAGAAGGGTTGGAAAAGACATATGAAGGGGAATAAAATTATCATCGGAAGCCGGGAAAGCCGCCTGGCAGTGATCCAGTCTCAGATGGTGCAGGATTTTATCAAGTCCCATCATCCGGATCTGGAGGTGGAACTTCTGACCATGAAGACGACCGGGGATATCATTCTGGACCGGACACTGGACAAGGTGGGCGGAAAAGGACTTTTTGTAAAAGAACTGGACCGGGCACTTTCCGAGGGACGGAGTGATCTTTCGGTTCACAGCCTGAAAGATATGCCGATGGAAGTACCGGAAGCACTTCCACTGGTGGCTTTCTCAAGAAGAGAGGATCCGAGGGATGTACTGGTGCTGCCGGAAGGAGTCCGGGAACCGGATTTTTCAAAACCGATCGGCTGTTCCAGTTTAAGAAGGATTCTTCAGCTGAAAGAACTGTTTCCAAAGGCGGAGTTTCGATCTGTCCGGGGAAATGTACTGACCAGACTGCAGAAGCTGGACAGCGGAGAATATGGAGCACTGGTGCTGGCAGCAGCAGGACTGAAAAGACTTGGCCTGGAGAACCGGATCTCCCGTTATTTTGAGCCGGAAGAGGTGATCCCGGCGGCAGGACAGGGAATTCTGGCTGTTCAGGGCCGACAGGAGGAAGGCTATGGCTATCTGAGTGGCTACGATGACCGGACCTCCCGTTACGAAGCACTTTGCGAACGAGCTTTTGTCCGGACATTAAACGGCGGCTGTTCTTCACCGGTAGCGGCCCATGCAAGGGTGCAGAATGGCAAACTGTTCCTTATGGGACTTTACTATGATGAGGAAACCGGCGGTTATAAAAAAGGAACGGTAAAAGGAAATCCGGAGCGGGCGGAAGCGCTTGGAAGAGATCTTGCCATCAAGCTTCGTCAGGATTACCGGAAAGAACAAGAGCAGGTGCCTGTCGGAAAAGTCTGGCTGGTCGGAGCAGGTCCCGGTGATCCGGGGCTTTTTACCCTGAAAGGCAAGGAAGTGCTTTCCAGGGCAGAGGTAGTGGTCTATGATGCACTGGTAGGCTCCGGAGTTCTGACCATGATCCCGAAGGACGCAGAGCTTATCAATGTAGGCAAGCGTTCCAGCAATCATCTGGCGCCGCAGGAAACCATTAACCGGATCCTGGTGGAAGAGGCGAAAAAAGGCAAACGTGTGGTCCGCTTAAAAGGCGGAGATCCCTTCCTTTTTGGCCGGGGTGGCGAAGAAATGGAGCTTTTAAAGCTGGAAAAGATCCCCTGTGAAGTAGTGCCTGGTGTGACGAGTGCCATTGCGGTTCCTGCCTATAACGGGATCCCTGTGACGCACCGGGATTTCTGCTCTTCGGTACATATCATCACCGGTCATAAGAAAAAGGATGAAAAATATGACATCGATTTTGAGGCGCTGGTGCGGACAAAGGGAACGCTGGTCTTTCTTATGGGAGTGAAAGCACTGCCGGATATCATGAAGGGACTTCTGGAAAATGGCTGTGATCCGTTTATGCCTGCGGCCATTCTTCAGAAAGGAACACTGGCAGGTCAGAAACGGATCGTTGCTACGGTCTCTACGCTGGAAGAAGAGGTGGAGCGTCAGGGGGTAGAAACGCCGGCTATCATCGTTGTGGGCAAAGTCTGCGATCTTGCACAGGAATTCGCCTGGTATGAGGAGCTTCCGCTGGCAGGTAAAAAGATCCTGGTCACCCGTCCGAGAGAGCTTGTCTCAGCCATGAGCCGGAAACTCAGGGAAAAAGGCGCAGAGGTTCTGGAGCTTCCGGCTATCTGTACGGTGCCGATCCCGGATAATGCGCTTCTTCAAAAGGCCATCAAAGAACTGGATACCTACCAGTGGCTGGTATTTACCAGTCCTTCGGGAGTCCGTATTTTCTTTGATGAGCTGAGGGCGGAGAAGAAAGATATCCGTGCTCTGGCTGACCTTCAGATCGCGGCTCTTGGTTCCGGAACGGCGAAGGTTCTGGAAAGCCACGGTCTTTATCCGGAGCTGATACCGGAGATCTTTGATGGCGAAGCGCTCGGAAAAGCACTGGCGGAAAAGCTTTCCGGTACAGAGAAGCTCCTGATCCCGCGGGCAGCTCTCGGAGGCAGGGAGCTGATCGAAGAACTGCAGAAAAAAGGTGTTGTTGTGGATGATATTCCCACCTATGACACGCTGTATGAGACACCGGGAGCTGTGGATGAAAAAGCGGAATTTGATGCCGGGACCGTAGACTATGCGGTATTTACCAGCGCATCCACTGTGCGTGGCTTTGAACAGGCAGTAAAAGGAATCGATTTTTCAAAGGTGAAAGCCGTCTGCATCGGCCGTCAGACAAAAGCGGCAGCCGATGCCCTTGGCATGGAGACTTATATGGCAGAGAAGGCAACTATGGACAGTGTGGTAGCCTGTGTGGAAAAGCTCTGCCGTGAGAGATAAGAAGGAGGAAGCAAAAATGGAAATGTTGAAGCGCCCCAGAAGACTGCGGGGCAGTGAGGTTTTAAGAAAAATGGTCCGGGAGACCAGAATGGATAAGGCATCTCTGATCTATCCGATGTTTGTAAAAGAAGGAAGCGGAATTATCGAGGAGATCCCTACGATGCCCGGTCAGTTTCGCTACAGTGTGGACACTCAGGGAGAGATCCTTTCCAGACTTCAGGACGCAGGTGTAAAAAATGTGATGTTTTTCGGGATTCCCGATCACAAGGATGAGGTGGGAAGCGGAGCCTACGATCCGGAAGGTATCGTCCAGAAAGCCCTTCGTCAGGCAAAAAAAGATTTCCCGGAGATGTATCTCATCACCGATGTGTGCATGTGTGAATACACCTCCCACGGTCACTGCGGTGTGCTTTGCGGCCACGACGTGGACAATGACCGGACACTGGAGCTTCTGGCAAAAACAGCCCTTTCCCATGTAGAAGCCGGAGCCGATATGGTAGCTCCTTCTGATATGATGGACGGTCGTGTCCGTGCCATCCGTGAGATGCTGGATGCCAACGGCCACTACACCGCGCCGATCATGTCCTATGCGGTAAAATATGCGTCCGGTTTCTACGGTCCCTTCCGTGATGCGGCCGGTTCTGCTCCGTCCTTCGGCGACCGGAAGAGCTACCAGATGGATTTCCACAACAGCCGTGAGGGCATTAAGGAAGCCCTGATGGATGTGGAAGAGGGCGCTGATATCATCATGGTAAAACCGGCCATGGCTTACCAGGATATGATTACCCGGGTACGGGATGCCGTCAATGTCCCGGTAGCAGCTTACAGCGTCAGCGGTGAGTATGCCATGGTAAAGGCAGGTGTTTCCCTTGGCTATATAGAGGAAGACCGGATCATTTCTGAAATGGCAGTCGGTGTTTACCGTTCCGGAGCAGATATTTATCTGACCTATTTTGCACCGGAGATCGCACGTCTCATGGATGAAGGGAGAATTGGATAATGACAAGATCAGAAGAACTTTTTGAAAAAGCGGTGAAGCTCATTCCCGGCGGCGTCAACAGTCCGGTCCGGGCTTTTGGCTCCATCGGCGGCTGCCCCCGTTTCATCGACCACGCCGACGGCGCTTATATGTACGATGTGGACGGAAACAAATATCTTGACTTTATCAATTCCTGGGGACCGATGATCCTGGGCCACAACAATCCTCTGATCCGGGAAGCCGTGATCAAGGCCTGCGAGAAAGGCTTAAGCTACGGCGCCGCCACGGAAAAAGAGGTGGAGATGGCAGAGCTCATCACCGGCATCGTGCCATCCATCGATATGGTCCGCATGGTAAACTCCGGAACCGAGGCTGTCATGAGCGCAGTCCGGGCGGCCAGAGGCTACACCGGAAGAAACAAGATTGTGAAATTCATGGGCTGCTACCATGGCCACTCTGACGCCATGCTGGTGCAGGCCGGTTCCGGCGTCATGACGGCCGGTATTCCGGACAGCGCAGGCGTGCCGGGAGGCTGCACGAAGGATACGTTGTCTGCCGTTTATAACGATGCGGACAGCGTAAAGACCCTTTTCGAGACCTTCCCCGAGGAGATCGCCGCTGTCATCGTGGAGCCCGTGGCTGCCAATATGGGTGTGGTGGAGCCGAAAAGAGAGTTCCTTCAGGGCTTAAGAGACCTTTGCACGAAGTACGGTGCGGTGCTGATCTTTGATGAGGTCATCACCGGTTTTCGTCTCCAGCTGGACGGAGCCCAGGGCTTTTACGGAATCCAGCCGGATATGACCACCTTTGGAAAAATCATCGGTGCAGGCATGCCCGTGGGTGCATACGGCGGAAAACGAGAGATCATGAGCCTGATCTCACCGGCAGGTCCGGTTTACCAGGCAGGAACCTTAAGCGGAAACCCGGTAGCCATGTCCGCAGGCCTTGCCCAACTTAATTACCTCAAAGACCATCCGGAGGTTTACACTGGGCTCAACGCCAAGAGTGACTGGTTCTTCGGTGAGATGAAGAATATTCTGGAAGAGTGCGGCAAGAACTACCAGATCAACCATGTGGGTTCCATCGGTTCCCTCTTCTTTACAGAGACTCCGGTAGTCAACTATGCAACAGCAAAGACTTCTGATACGAAAGCCTTCGCGGAGTACTTCAAGTACATGCTGGAAAACGGCTGTCACTTCGCACCGTCCCAGTTCGAGGCAATCTTCCTGTCTGCGATTCAGACGAAAGAAGAATTGTCGGGTGTGCTGGATATGTTTCATGCATATATGATGAGAAAATAATGATACCAGTGTCAAAAGGTCAAAAAACTGTTCGTGCTTGCACGATAAGGCTTTTGAACTTGGGACACGCCAAATATGAGGTGCAGAACATCCAGTGGATGTTCGTTTTGCACCGACCGAAGCGGAGCGTAGACAGTAGCGATTTACGCAGTAAATCAGCGGATTTCGAATATTTGGAGGATTGCGGAAGCTGCGTAGCAATCCGGGTATCAAATGAGTGTCAAAAGACCTTTTGACACTCATATCAAAATAATAGAAATAACAAAAGATACACAGGGTTATATGCTCTGTGTATTTTTTTATTTCAAACATACTTGACAAACAATATTATATAATATATAGTATTGCTCATGAAATAGTAATCACACAGGAGTTGATCAAATGGTATTTAACACAGGTGCAGCACTTCTGGATGCCATTGTCCTGGCTGTGGTGTCGGAGGAGAAGGAAGGAACCTACGGGTACAAGATCACCCAGGAAGTCCGGGCAGTCCTGGACGTTTCCGAGTCTACCCTTTATCCGGTCCTGCGGCGGCTTTTAAAGGACGGCTGCCTGGAAGTCTATGACATGGAATACGGAGGAAGGAACCGCCGGTATTATAAGATCACGGAGAGCGGCCGCCGCCAGCTCAATCTTTATATTACCGAGTGGAAAGAATATTCCGAGAGAATTACCAGTATCTTTACAGGGAGGAAAAAACCATGACAAAACAGGAGTTTCTGGAGAAGCTCGCCGCTCTTTTGCAGGACATTCCGGCAGAGGAGAGGGAGGCGGCTCTGGAGTTTTACAGGGGATATTTTGACGATGCGGGCGAAGGCCGGGAAGCGGAGGTAATCCGGGAGCTGGAAAGCCCGGAGAAGGTCGCCGAGCAGATCAAAAACGGCCTGAAGACCGGTCTTGGAACGGACAGCTACGAGAATGCCGGCAGCCCTTACGATAAAAACACCTCCAGTCGCCCGGTTCCGGAAAATTACGGAAGCTATGAGAAGCAGCCGAAAAAATCCAGCGGCTGGCGGACCTTCGGAATCGTCTGTCTGGTGCTGTTTATCGGAATCCCGATTGGCATTCCGGTGCTGGTTACGGTGTTTGCCCTGGCCCTGTCGGCCCTGGTCTGTGTGGCACTTCTGGCTGTGTCTGTGGCTATGGTGATGGCGGCGGGCTTTTTTGCAGGAATCGTATTTCTGGTTGTGGGTGTTGCGAGGCTTGCTCTGGCACCCGGCGTGGCTCTGATGTTCTGCGGCAGCGGCTTTATCTGCCTGGCAGTAGGAATTTTGCTGTTGCTTCTCCTCATGTGGGTGATCGGAAGAGGCGTTCCGGCCTGCTGGCGGGGGATCAAATGGCTTTGCAGAAAGATTTTTCATAGAAGAGGAGGAGCAAGGGCATGAAAAGATTTACGAAGATTTCTCTTATTTTGTCAGGAGGCTTTCTGCTTCTTGGAATTGTGCTCTGCCTGACCGCTTACACCATGGGAGGAAGAGTCGGCGACCTTTCTGTGAGCTATGATTCGGAGAAACATTCGTTTGTCACCGGCGATCAGATAAAGGTGACCGAAGGAGAGGAACAGCATTTTCAGAACATAGAAAATCTGGATCTCAATATGGGCGTGGGCGAGCTCACGGTCTGCTATGGATCCGGTAAGGATTTCGTGCTCCGCTCCGTCGGAACCGGCAAATTCTTCTGCGAGCAGAATGGAACGACCTTGAAAGTCAATTCGAAAAAGGCTCAGTATTTCTTTGGCATCAATATTTCCAGCTTTGACAGAAGCAAGGATGTGGCCATTGTGCTGGAGGTGCCGAAAGGAACGGACATCAGGAAGCTGAAAGCCCAGGTCGGCGTCGGAACGCTCACAGTGAACGGTCTTCAGGTGGAAGAGCTGGACGGGGAATGCGGCGTCGGCGAGTTTGATTTCTCCGGGGAAATTAAAAAATTTGGAAATCTGAAATGCGGCATCGGTTACATGTATCTGAATCTTGTCGGCTCCGAAAAAGATTACGATTACAGCCTGGAATGCGGAATGGGTAACATCAGTCTTGGGGATCGCGATTTTTCAGGCCTTGGCAGCGGCCAGGAGATCAGTAACGGTTCCGACAAAAAATTCACTCTGAAATGTGGAATGGGTGAGATTGAGGTGGATTTCGAAAAAGAAGCATAAGAGTAACGATAAAAGGCCATACTCCAGAAAAAGAAAAAAGGAGTGTGGCTTTTATCATGTCAAAGAAGAAAAAGATCGATCTTCACAATCTGACACCGGAAGAGGAACTGAAATACGAGATCGCGGAAGAACTGGGGCTTCTGGACCGGGTAATGAAGGACGGCTGGAGAAGCCTGTCTGCCAAGGAGACCGGCCGGGTGGGAGGCCTTATGACCCGCCGGAAAAAAGAAATGAAAAAACAGGTGGCAGAGAAAGCGGAATAAAAAGCCGGAAAATTTCCGGTTTTCCGGAAGAAGAGAATGCGCTATAATGGAGACAGTAATTTTACCGGACAACAGGAGGAACCATGAAGGATTTAATAGAGGACATTCGGAAAAAAGAGTTTCAAAAGGTATATCTTCTCTGCGGGGAGGAGCCTTATCTCCGCCAGCTCTATAAGAAAAAGCTGACGGAGGCCGTGCTTCCTGAGGGGGATACGATGAATCTTTCCATTTATACGGGAAAAAACGTGGATCCGAAAGCGGTCATCGATCAGGCGGAGACCATGCCCTTTTTTGCGGATAAGCGGCTGATCCTTTTGGAGGATACCGGCTTTTTCAAAAACGCCAGCCCGGAGCTGGCGGACTACATAAAAACTATGCCGGACACCACCTGTATGGTCTTCGTGGAAGAAGAAGTGGACAAAAGAGGAAAGCTCTATAAAGCAGTGAAAGCAGCAGGCCGTATTGTGGAATTCGGCCGTCAGGACGAACGGAGCCTCATGCGCTGGATCCTTTCCAGTGTGAAAAAGGAGGGAAAACAGATCACGGAATCCGCGATGCATCTTTTTCTTGAGAAGGCCGGGGACGACATGGGTAATATCCAGATGGAGCTGGAGAAGCTTTTCTGCTATACGCTGGACAAAAACGAAATCCGCCCGGAAGATGTAGAAGAGATCTGCATCACCCGGACGGAAAACAAGATCTTTGATATGATCCGGGCGGTGGCTCAGAAGCAGCAGAAAAAAGCCATGGACCTTTATTATGACCTCCTGGCCTTGAAGGAGCCACCCATGCGGATCCTCTTCCTCATCGCCCGGCAGTTTAATCAGCTTCTGCAGATGAAAGAACTGAAAAACCAGGGCTATGACCAGAACAGCATCGCTTCCCGTATGAAAATCCAGCCTTTTATCGTAAAAAATTCCTGGAGGCAGATGGAAAGTTTCACCTACGAAGAACTGGAACGGGCCGTCAGAGAGTGCGTAGAAGCCGAAGAAGCCGTCAAAACAGGCTGCATGAACGACCAGATGAGCGTGGAAATGCTGATTGTGATGTTTACGATGTAGACATCCGCCCCATCCAATGCTATTATGGTAAACAGAAATTGACAGAATTGTTTGGGAAGGATGTACGAGAGAATGAAGAGGTATCAGGATGTGACCATGACAGGGCAGGTGGACCAGTATCTTTTTGGAATCGGGCAGCATTTTGAGGTTTATGAACGGTTTGGAGCACATCTGGCGGAGAAAGACGGGATGGAAGGCGTGTGTTTTTCTGTCTGGGCGCCGGCGGCGAAGTCTGTCAGCGTGGTGGGGACTTTTAATGGCTGGCGGGAGGCTACCGGGTGCATGGAGCGGCTGGGAGCTTCCGGAATCTATGAGCTTTTTGTGCCGGGAGCCATCGAGGGGGATCTCTATAAATACTGTATCCACACACGGACCGGTGAGGTCCTTTATAAGGCAGATCCCTATGCCTTCGAGAGCGAGGTAAGACCGGGAAACGCTTCCCGGGTGGCCGGCATTGAGGATTACCGCTGGCGGGATCAGGAATGGATGACCAGGCGGGAGAAAAAAGACTATCGGACCGAGCCTATCAATATCCTGGAAGTCCATCCGGGCTCCTTTCAAAAACGGCCCATAACTGAGGCGGATCCCGACGGCTTCCTTAATTATAAGCAGCTGGCTCATGCGCTGGGAGATTATGCGGAGGAGATGGGCTACACCCATGTGGAACTTTTGGGGATTCTGGAGTATCCCTTCGACGGGTCCTGGGGCTATCAGGTAACCGGGTATTTTGCACCTACATCCAGATATGGAAATCCGAAAGATTTTATGTATCTGGTGGATTACCTGCACCGGAAAGGGATCGGCGTGTATCTTGACTGGGTACCGGCTCATTTCCCGAAGGATACCCACGGGCTGGCCTGCTTTGACGGGACGCCCCTCTATGAGTACGAAGATCCCCGGAAGGGCGAGCACCGGGAGTGGGGCACGAAGGTCTTTGACTATGGAAAAAAAGAAGTGCGGAACTTTCTCTGCGCCAGCGCAGTTTTCTGGCTGAAGGCATACCATCTGGACGGTCTTCGGGTGGATGCGGTTTCCTCCATGCTCTATCTGGATTACGGCAGAGGACCGGGGGAGTGGATTCCCAATATTTACGGCGGCAATCAGAACCTGGAAGCAGTGGAATTTCTCCAGCTTTTAAACCGGACGACCCGGAAGTTTGCTCCCGGAACCGTGATGATCGCGGAGGAATCCACTTCCTGGCCGGGTGTCACCGGGGAGCCGGAGGGGCAGGGTCTGGGCTTTCATATGAAATGGAACATGGGCTGGATGAACGACACCCTGGCCTATATGGAAAAAGACCCGATTTACCGAAGCTATCATCACGACCATCTGACTTTTGGCATGGTTTACGCTTATACGGAGCATTTTATCCAGGCACTCTCCCACGACGAGGTGGTCCACGGAAAACATTCCCTTCTGGGAAAAATGCCTGCAGGGGAAGGCCTGGATCCCTTCGGAGATCTCAGGGCCTATTATGGTTTTTATATGGGGCATCCGGGGAAAAAGCTTCTTTTCATGGGGCAGGAATTTGCCCAGGAACGGGAGTGGAGCGAACAACGGGAACTGGACTGGTTTCTTCTGACCGAGCCGAAGCATCTGGGGATGCAGCGGTATATGAGAGCCCTCTATGAGATCTACCGGGAGTACCCGGCTCTCTATGAGCTGGATTATGATCCGGCCGGTTTTCGCTGGATGGATCCGGATGATTCCGAAGAGAGCATTGTTAGCTTTGCACGCTTTGGAAAAAAAGGGAAAAATCTTCTTTTTGTCATCAATTTCACTCCGGTGGAGCGGAAAGAGTACCGCCTGGGAACGCCGGAGAGCGGAAGCTATGAACTGCTTCTGGACAGCAGCTGGAAAAGATTTGGCGGAGAGAAAGAAGAAAAAGCGGAGGTATATGAAGCAGAATCGATCCCTTCCGGTCAGATGCAGCAGTCCTTCTGCTATGATCTGAACGGTTTCGGAGCAGCGATCTTTTCTTTCTAAACATAAGAAAGCCCTCGTCCTGACTGTAGAGAGCAGCCGGACGCGGGCTTTTGTTGTTATTGCAGCGTATCCTGAAGGGCATCGAATCCTTCTTCACCGGTACGGATCTTGACTACATTTTCAATATCGTAGACAAAAAGCTTTCCATCACCGATCTGACCGGTATAAAGAACGGCTTTGGCGGTGTCGATGACGGTCTGTACCGGAACGGCACTGACTACGATCTCGATCTTTACCTTGGGCAGGAGACTCATATCCATCTCGACGCCGCGGTAGTAAGCAGAAGCACCTTTTTGCACACCGCAGCCAAGAACGTTGGTAACGGTGACGCCGGTGACACCAATGGCATTCATGGCGTGCATAAACTCTTCCAGTTTGTTCTGGCGGGTGACGATGACCACCTTGGTGAGCTTATGCGTACCCTGGGAGCCCTCGGAAGGAGAAACTTCAACAGGAGCCTGGGTGGCGGATGCGGTACCTGCGGAAACCTTGGTGACACCGGTCATCGGAGCAGGAACCGGACCGACGTTATCATGAACGGAGAAACCGGCATAACTGCTTGCGATGCCGTGCTCGACGATATCAAGACCTGCGATCTCTTCCTCAGCGGGAACACGAAGACCGATCGTGTGTTTCAGAACCTGGAAAACGATCGTCATGGTAACGGCAACCCAGGCAATAACACAGATAATGCCGAGGATCTGGATGCCAAGGAGATGGAAACCGCCGCCGGTGAAAAGTCCCTTCCATTCGGTACCGGTTCCATCAGAGAAAAGACCGACGGCCAGAGTGCCGAAAAGACCGTTGAGCCCATGGACACCGACTGCCCCGACCGGATCGTCTACTTTCAGGACTTTATCAACAAATTCAATACCGAAAACAACGACGAAACCGGCCAGGATACCAATGATGGCAGCAGAAGTCGGAGAAACGGTATCGCAGCCTGCAGTGATGGCTACCAGACCGGCCAGGGTTCCGTTTAAGGACATGGAAACATCTGGCTTTTTGTAACGGACCCAGGTGATGATCATAACGGTACAGGTGGCAACAGCAGCTGCCAGGTTGGTGGTGACGAAGATCTTGCCGGCGGTGACGATCGCTTCTCCTTCCATGCTGACAGTGGAGCAGCCGTTGAAACCGAACCAGCAGAACCAGAGGATGAAAACACCAAGGGCACCGATGGTCAGGTTGTGGCCGGGAATGGCTTTTGGCTTGCCGTTTTTGTCATACTTTCCAATACGGGGACCAAGGATCAGGGCACCGATGAAAGCGGCTACGCCACCGGCCATATGAACAGCGGCAGAACCGGCGAAATCATGAAAACCGAGCTGGGAAAGCCAGCCGCCGCCCCAGATCCAGTGACCGGAAACCGGATAAACCACCAGACTGATGATCAGGCTGTAAATACAATAAGAAAGAAATTTGGTACGTTCTGCCATGGCACCGGAAACGATGGTGGCAGCAGTTGCACAGAAGACGGTCTGGAAAATGAGAAAAGCCCAGAAAGGAACGCCGTCAGGTGTCATGGCTGTTCCATAATTGGCTTCCGAGGCGATACCGCCGATCTGACCGAAGAAGCCGTTGCCGGCTCCGAACATGATACCGAAACCGACGAGCCAGAAGACGGGGGTTCCGATACAGAAATCCATGAGGTTTTTCATGATGATGTTGCCGGCATTTTTTGCACGGGTGAAGCCAGCCTCTACCATGGCAAAACCGGCCTGCATGAAGAAGACCAGAGCGGCACCTACAAGGACCCAGATTGTGTTTACTGCTGAGAATTCCATAATTTTCTCCTCCTTTTTGTTGACCGGCATGTCTGAAGAGAAAATAAAAAACGCGCTCTTTCCACCTGGAAAAAACGCGCCCTTACGTTTCTGGTCTGTCCAACGACAAAACCGGTCTTATGATAAACAAAAGGCGCTCCGGAAGTCTTCCAGAACGCCTTTGCTCTATGGCTTTGTATTATACACGAAAAAAGGAAGTTGTCAAGAAGAAATATTTCTATGCAGAAAAGATGTTGTCAATTGTCCGGGTTTATACTAGAATGAACGCAGATAAGCATTCCCCCGCTTCAAGTGCGCGGAACACTAAGCGGCGGGTGAGGGGGATGCTTATGTCAGTGGGAGTTGAAAGCTCCCACTGACAGATCGCGAAGCGGATTGCGAATGTCCGCTTTACACAGAGCCGGACAAAATAGAAAAATTCGGTAAAAAGGAGTAAAAAATGGCAGAAATACAGTGGAAAGGAGCAATCTTTGATCTGGATGGCACTCTGTTGGACTCCATGGGAGTCTGGAGCCAGGTCGATATTGATTTCCTGAAAAAAAGAAACCTTGCTGTACCGGAGGATTACATGCAGAAGATTGCAGCGATGGGGTTCCCGGAAGCGGCAAAATATACGAAAGAGCGGTTTGGTTTTCCGGATACACCGGAGATGCTTGTGAAAGAATGGCGTGAGATGGCAAGAGAGGCGTATGCCTTTCATGTGACCTTAAAGCCGGGTGTGAAAGAATATCTGGAACTGCTGAAAGAGCAGGGCATTCCCATTGCAGCAGCGACTTCCGGCGACGGAGAGCTTTTTGTACCCTGTCTGAAACACAATGAGATCTATACGTATTTTGATGCTTTTGTGACGGTGGCAGAAGTGGAAAGAGGGAAAGGTTTTCCGGATATCTATGAAGCGGCAGCAGAACGGATCGGTGTGGCTCCGGCGGACTGCATGGTTTTTGAAGACCTTGCAGCAGGGATCCGGGGGGCACGGGATGGCGGCTTCGGGACGACGGGAATCCTGGATGACTGCTCAAAAGAAGAGTGGGAAAACATCCGGAAAACGGCAGATCTCGTTATCCATGACTTCACAGAACTTCTGTAAACAGAAAAACAGCAGGAGATTTTACATAGATTTTACATAATACCGGCGTTGATTTAACATAAATTCCGTATAATACCTCGAAACCATGCGAAGATGAATGAATCGAGGGAGGAATTTATAACTTATGGATTTTTTTAGTATAATCACACTTCTTGGCGGGCTGGCACTGTTTCTTTATGGAATGAATGTGATGAGTGACGGCCTGGCCAAAATCTCCGGTGGAAAAATGGAGCAGATCCTGGAGAATCTGACCTCCAATCCTATCAAGGCAGTGCTTCTTGGAGCCGGTGTAACAGCAGTGATCCAGTCTTCATCCGCTACAACGGTTATGGTAGTCGGTTTTGTAAACTCCGGGATCATGAAACTTTCTCAGGCAGTCGGCGTTATCATGGGTGCAAACATCGGTACGACTGTGACATCCTGGATCTTAAGCCTTTCCGGTATCGAAAGCAGCAATTTTTTTATTCAGCTGTGTAAACCGACCACTTTCGGACCGGTACTGGCTCTTATCGGTGTGATTCTTGTCATGTTCTGCAAGAGTGAGAAAAAGAAGGATGTAGGAGCGATCCTTCTTGGCTTTTCCATTCTGATGACCGGAATGGAGACTATGAGCGGAGCGGTAAAACCCCTGGCAGATGTGCCGGAATTTACCGGTATCCTGACCCACTTTTCCAATCCGCTTTTCGGTATGCTGGCAGGAACACTTCTGACTGCCGTGATCCAGAGTTCCTCTGCTTCCGTAGGTATCCTGCAGGCGCTCTGCGTGACAGGTGCAGTCAGCTATGATGTGGCACTTCCTATTATCATGGGTCAGAATATCGGTACCTGTGTGACGGCTCTTCTTTCTGCAGTAGGAGCCAGCAAAAATGCAAAACGGGCAGCTATGGTACATCTTTACTTTAACATCATCGGAACGACCATTTTTATGCTGCTGTTTTATTTCCTGCATCTTTTTGTTGACTTTTCATTTATGTCTCAGGCAGCAGGTCCGGCAGGTATCGCAGTGATCCACAGTATGTTCAATATTTTTGCGACGCTTGTTCTTCTGCCCTTCTCCAAAGGACTGGAGAAGCTGGCCTGTCTTACCATCCGGGACAAAAAAGACAGCCAGACAGTGGAAAAAGTGGATACAGACTTTCTTGTACTGGACCAGCGTTTTCTGGAAAAACCGGCTTTTGCTATGGAGCAGAGCCGCCATGCGGCAGCCAAAATGGCAGAGTGTGCAAAAGAATCTTTTTCAGCGGCACTGTCCCTTCTTGGGGGTTATGAGGAAGAAAAAGCTTCTTTTATAGAAAATACAGAAGAGAAAGTAGACCGTTACGAGGACGAACTGGGTACCTATCTGGTGAAACTGAATCAGAAAGATCTCAGCAGCCGGGACAGCCATGATCTGTCCATTATGCTTCACTGCATCGGAGATTTTGAACGTATTTCTGACCATGCGGTGAATATCCTAGGAGCGGCAAGGGAACTGGATCAGAAAAAACTGGCTTTTTCTGACGAAGCACTGGCAGAACTGAATGTCCTCTGCCGGGCAGTGAAAGATATTGTAAAAACAGCAGTGAGTGTATTTGAAGAGAAAGATACGGTTCTTGCCGGTAAGGTGGAACCGCTGGAAGAAGTTATCGATGAATTGAACCAGGAAGTGAAAAAACGTCATGTGCAGCGTCTGAGAGAGGAAAAGTGTACCATTGAAATGGGCTTTATCCTGTCAGACATCATTACCGATCTGGAACGGGTGGCAGACCACTGTTCCAATATTGCCGTCTGTATTCTTCAGGTGCAGGAGGATTCTTTCGATACGCACAGTTATCTGGAGCAGGTAAAATCCCAGAGCAATGAAGAATTCCACCGGATCGTGGCACAGGAGAGGGAACAGTATGTTCTCCCGTAAGCGAGGAGGAAAATTATGATTTTTTGTGTGGAAGATGACCGAAATATCCGGGAACTTCTTGTCTATACGTTGAGTACTACCGGATATCAGGCACAGGGCTTTTCGTCCGGAAAAGAACTGTTTCAGGAACTGAAGAACAACCGCCCGGAACTGATCCTTCTGGATATCATGCTTCCGGGTGAGGATGGTTATGCAATCCTGGACAAACTGAAATCAAACAACTCCACAAAGGAGATCCCAGTGATCATGGTTACGGCCAAGGGAGCTGAATTTGATAAGGTAAAAGGTCTGGACGGGGGTGCGGACGATTATATCACCAAGCCCTTCGGTATGATGGAGTTCCTTGCGAGAGTAAAAGCCGTGTTAAGGCGGAGCGGTCAGAAACAGGGGGAAAAGGAACTGAACTGCGGTCCGATCACCATTCTGGTGGAACGGCATGAAGTACAGGAAAACGGTCGTCCTGTGGAATTGACACTGAAAGAATTTGAAGTTCTGAAATACCTGGTAGAGAACAAAGGCATCGTACTTACCAGAGACCAGCTTCTCGGCCATGTCTGGGGATATGATTTTGATGGAGAGACCAGGACGGTGGATGTCCATATCCGTTCACTCAGACAGAAGCTGGGAGATGCCGGTACTTTGATTGAAACCGTCCGTGGAGTCGGATATCGGATCGGAGAGCTGAAATGAGGAAAAAAATGCTGAAAAACGCCAGTTTTCTGGTGATCGTTGCAGTATTTTTGTCGTTTCTCACAGCCAGTCTTGTCATGTATGAAAAGGTACGGGAGGCAGTGAAAAGCAGCATCCGGGACGAGGCAGAGTATGTGCGCACGCTGATGGATGCAGCTAGGGAACCGGGAGCAAGCGGGGACGTTTATCTGGTGTCTACCGTCGGTCAGACGACAGCAAACCGGATCACTCTGGAAGATCCGGAAGGAACGGTTCTCTATGATTCAGAAGAAGATCCGGCAACCATGGAAAATCATGCGGACCGTCCGGAATTTGTGGAAGCACAGGAAAATGGCTCCTGTGAGATGGTCCGTTATTCCGAAACACTTTCCAGGCAGACGTACTATTATGCCGTGCGACTGGATAACGGTGAGATTCTTCGTGTGGCAAGGACAACTGACAGTGTATTTAAAACATTGTTTTCCGGCACACTGATCCTCGGTGCTGTGGTTCTTCTGGTCCTTCTTTTTACCCTCTGTATCATCACGGTGCAGACGGGGAAGATCATGAAGCCGATCAACGAGATGGATCTGGAACATCCTTTGAAAAATGTGGTCTACGAGGAAATGCGGCCTTTGCTGGTGCGTCTGGATGAACAGAAGCGGCAGATCGCGCAGCAGATGGAAGAACTAAAGGAAGCGGGAGAAGTCCGAAAGGAATTTTCTGCCAATGTTTCCCATGAACTGAAAACACCGCTCATGTCCATTTCCGGTTATGCGGAGATCATGGAAAACGGTATGGTAAGACCGGAGGACATTCCGGAATTTGCGGGAAGGATCCATCATGAGGCCACGCGGCTGAAGAATCTGGTGGAGGATATCATTGAACTTTCCAAGCTGGATGAAAACAGCGGAGAACTGCCCCTTGAAACCGTGGACATCGGTGAAATGAGCCGGGAAGTGCTGAAAAATCTGGAACCGCAGGCGGATAAAAAAGAGCTTGCTCTTATTTTCACCGGAGAAGATACGAGAACGATCCGTGGGAATTACCGGCTGCTTTATGAGATCTTTTATAATCTGACGGATAACGCGGTGAAATACACAGAAGCGAAGGGAAAAGTCCATGTGGACCTTCGGGAAGTGCCGGAGGGCATTGCCTGGAGCGTGGAGGATAACGGGATCGGCATTGCAAAAGAAGACCAGGAACGGATCTTTGAAAGGTTCTACCGGGTGGATAAAAGCCATTCCAGAGAGACCGGAGGAACGGGGCTTGGGCTTTCGATCGTGAAGCATGCAGCTATGGTTCATCAGGCAAAGATCCGGGTGGAAAGTGAAAAAGGAAAAGGAACGAAGATCGCGGTTCTTTTCAAAAAATAAAAGTAACTGTTCAGAGCCAGCCTCCAAAATGCTTCGCATTTTGTCGGTGTGGCGTATCCGCCAAATAGATTTCCATGTAAAAGTGTTCATTCATGCAAGCATGATTCACACTTTTGCATGAAAATCTGCTTGGCTCTGAACAGTTACAAATAAAAAAGCAAGTCTATGGCAGGATCGCTGCATAGGCTTGCTTTTTTATCACGGTTTTTTCGGGAAACGGATGGTGCGGGGGATCCGGATGCCGTCATTTTCGTCATCAGCGAAATAAACATTCAGAACATCGTCATCATCAAAATCCGCATCCTCCTCTTCGAAATCTTCATCCTCTTCAAACAGGAAATCCACATCTGCCGGTTCATATCCGCTGACATCCAGCCGGCCGTTTTCATAAAGCTCACGGACCAGTTTTTCAGCCAGCTTCTCATCGGCCTGAATGGCGAAATCACGGTCGGAACCAATGAATTCCAGAACCTTTTCTTCTTCGTAATAAGTAGTGCCGGTCACTTCTGCCACAGACAGATATCCGTCAGAAAAATCCTTGTATAATACACGCATAATGAAAATTCCTCCTTCAGGTAAAAGTTTCGGATCAATGCTTCAGTTTCATTATACCTTTTTTGCACGAAATGTCACGCTCTTTTTGTCAAGGCCGAAAAGTTTCTAAAATTTTGGCGAAAAACGTATACTTGAAAATCAGATGGTGAATGATCTTACTGTACAGACGAACAGCTTGTATAGGAGGATGAAACCATGGCTCTGAATAAAGTAGAGATCTGCGGCGTCAATACGGCCAGGCTGCCGCTTTTGAAAAATGAGGAGAAGGAAGCACTTTTTGAGAGGATAAAAGAAGGAGATCTGGAGGCAAGAGAACTGTATATCAAAGGAAATCTGCGACTGGTATTAAGCGTGATCCGCCGTTTTGGAAGCAGCAGCGAGAATGCGGATGATCTGTTTCAGATCGGCTGCATCGGACTGATGAAAGCCATTGATCATTTTGATCCCACATTGAATGTGAAATTTTCCACGTATGCGGTGCCGATGATCATCGGAGAGATCCGCCGGTATCTCAGAGACAATAATTCCATACGGGTCAGTCGTTCACTCCGGGATACGGCTTATAAAGCCATTTATGCCAGAGATGGCTATGTGAAGAAAAATCTGAAGGAGCCGACCATCATGGAGATCGCAGAGGAGATCGGTATTCCAAAAGAAGAGATCGTTTACGCCATGGATGCGATCCAGACGCCTATGAGTCTTTATGATCCGGTTTATACAGAAGGAGGTGACACGCTCTATGTCATGGATCAGATCAGCGATAAAAAGAACAGGGAAGAAAACTGGATCGAAGTGCTTGCTTTGAATGAGGCAGTAAAAAAGCTGACAGAACGGGAACGGCAGATCATCCGTCTGCGTTTTTATGAAGGAAAGACACAGATGGAGGTGGCAGGCTTTATACGGATCTCTCAGGCACAGGTCAGCCGGCTGGAAAAAAATGCGTTGAGAACACTGCGTCATTATCTGAGATAAGCTGACAAAAAGTTCACAAAACCTTCCGGCCTTCTTCATAATTTAGACATATTTTGCCATTATATTAAAGGTGCAACAAAGATATTCTTTTTCATACTTTCTCCTAAATCATATTAGGAAAGCCGCCCGGAGCAGAGTAACCGCGAACTCTTTCTCCCGGCGGCTTTCTTTTTGTCTCAGACAGACCGTTTGCCGTGTGTCTGTGGCGTGTTCTGAAAAAGTGTGTTATAGTGTTAGAAAAATCAAGGAGGAAGTGAAGATGAAAGTAGGAATTGTGGGAACCGGAAAAATTGTCCGGGAATTTCTGGAAATGCAGAAAACACAGGAGCGGATCGAGGTGACATCACTGGTCTGCCGCCCCGGGAGTGTGGAAAAAGGGCGGGAACTGCAGGAAATCTATCAGATCCCGGCTCTTTATACCGATTATGAAAGCTTTCTGAAGGAAGCAAAGATGGATGCGGTATATCTTGGAATCGTCAACCAGATGCATGCGGCTTATGCGGAAAAAGCGCTTCTGGCAGGTCGGAACGTGATCAACGAAAAGCCTTTCACTTCCACGGTGAAGGAGACGGAGAAACTGGTTTCGCTGGCAAGAGAGAAAAAGCTGTTTCTGCTGGAAGCGATCACACTTCTTCATTTTCCGAACTATCACTGGATCCGGGAACACATCAGGGAGCTGGGAAAGATCACAATGGTCCAGTGTAATTATTCCCAGTATTCCAGCCGCTATGACCAGTATCGGAAAGGGGAAGTGCTTCCGGCCTTTGATCCGGCTTCTTCCGGCGGTTCCCTGATGGATATCAATATCTATAACCTGCATTTTACGGCAGGGCTTTTCGGGATGCCGGAGAAGATCCATTATTATCCGAGAATCGGATTCAACGGGATCGATACTTCCGGAACGGCAGTGCTGGAATATCCGGATTTTCATGCGGTGCTTTCGGGAGCCAAGGATTCGGAGAGTCCGGGATATGCAGTCATTCAGGGAGAAGACGGCTATATCCGGGTCAATGGTATTCCGAGCCAGGTGGCAGAGCTGACGGTTTTTGCCGGTGGAGTGACCAGGACTTTCACAAAAAATCAGAAGAGACACCGGATGGTGGATGAAATGCTGGAGTTTGACCGGATTCTGACAGAAGATGACCGGGAAACAGCAGACCGGCTTCTGGAGCACAGCCTGACGGTCATGAAGCTTCTGGAAGCAGCCCGTAAAGACGGAGGAATCCATTTCCCGGCGGATGAAGGGTAAACTCATTCACATTTTTTCCGGCATTCTTTTTCATCGATGTCTACCAGAATGATATCCCGGCCGATCTGGCAGACCTGCTGCCAGGGGATGATATATTCCGTATCCCGGCCGAGGACGCAGCAGAACCGTCCGGGACCGGGGATGATCAGTGCGAGGATGCAGCCGTTTTTCTCATTGATGAGAAGATCCATGACGCAGCCTAAGGAAGCACAGGTACGGATATTGATGACTTCTTTCTGACGGAGTTCCAGAAGGCGCAAACGAGATACCTCCGGAGTTATTCCTTCTATAATATGCGAAAAAAGTCGCAAGTATGCATTGACACCGTTTCGCAGATTGACTATACTCAAAACTATGGAGAGTAGCGGAATGTACGATAAGGAGGAAACCTATGAAATGCCCTTACTGTAATCAGGACAACACACGGGTTGTGGATTCGAGACCGGCAGATGATAATTCATCGATCCGTAGAAGGAGGCTCTGTGATGCCTGCGGCAAACGATTCACAACTTATGAAAAGGTAGAGACCATTCCACTGATCGTGATCAAAAAAGATCAGACCAGGGAGCAGTATGACCGGAGAAAGGTGGAGGCGGGTGTACTTCGTGCCTGCTATAAAAGACCCATCCCGGTGTCGGAAATGAATGAGCTGGTAGACTCTGTGGAGACCGAACTTTTCAGCCGGGAAGAAAAGGAGATCGACAGCAAAGTCATCGGTGAGATCGTTATGGAACGGCTGAAAAACCTGGATGCCGTGGCATATGTACGGTTTGCTTCTGTTTATCGGGAGTTTAAAGATGTCAACACTTTCATGGATGAACTGAAAAAAATACTGAGCTGATCTATTGAGCGGTTGACATTTTGTGACACGCTGTGCTAAAATTAACGTTAAAATCTGAAAGTGAGGAAGGATAAGAATGGGTAAGATTATTGGCGATGGTATTACTTTTGACGATGTGCTGCTTGTGCCGGCATACTCTGAAGTAATTCCGAATCAGGTAGACCTGACCACATATCTGACAAAGACCATTAAGCTTAACATTCCGATGATGAGCGCCGGTATGGATACGGTTACAGAGCATCGGATGGCGATCGCTATGGCACGTCAGGGAGGAATTGGTATCATTCACAAGAACATGACCATTGAAGCACAGGCAGATGAGGTAGATAAGGTGAAACGTTCAGAAAATGGCGTAATCACAGATCCTTTTTATCTGTCACCGGAGCATACACTGGCAGATGCCAATGACTTGATGGCCAAGTTCCGGATCTCTGGCGTACCCATTACTGAAAATGGAAAACTGGTAGGTATCATTACCAACCGTGACCTGAAATTTGAGACAGATTTCACCAAGAAGATCAAAGAATCCATGACTTCTGAAAATCTGATCACTGCCAAGGTAGGCATCACTCTGGATGAGGCAAAGAAGATCCTGGCAAAAGCACGAAAGGAAAAACTTCCGATCGTGGATGATAATTTCAACCTCCGTGGTCTGATCACTATCAAAGATATTGAAAAACAGATCAAATATCCCCTGTCTGCAAAGGACGCACAGGGCCGTCTGCTCTGCGGAGCTGCAGTAGGTATCACTGCCAATGTTCTGGATCGTGTGGATGCTCTGGTAAAAGCTCACGTAGACGTTGTTGTTCTGGATTCCGCTCATGGTCATTCTGTCAATGTACTGAACTGCGTGAAGATGATCAAAGAGAAATATCCGGAGCTTCCGGTCATTGCAGGAAATGTGGCTACCGGCGAGGCAACCAGAGATCTGATCAAGGCTGGTGCGGATGCTGTCAAAGTCGGTATCGGACCCGGTTCTATCTGTACTACCCGTGTGGTAGCAGGTATCGGTGTTCCGCAGATTAGTGCCGTTATGAACTGTTACGAGGTTGCCAAGGAGTATGGTGTTCCCATCATTGCAGATGGCGGAATCAAATACTCCGGTGATATGACCAAAGCAATCGCAGCAGGTGCGAATGTCTGCATGATGGGTTCCATCTTTGCAGGCTGTGACGAGAGCCCGGGAACCTTCGAGCTTTATCAGGGAAGAAAATATAAAGTTTACCGTGGTATGGGATCCATCGCTGCTATGGAGAATGGAAGTAAAGACCGTTACTTCCAGAGCAATGCGAAGAAACTGGTTCCGGAAGGCGTGGAAGGACGCGTTGCCTATAAGGGCAGTGTAGAAGATACCGTATTCCAGCTGATGGGCGGTTTAAGAGCAGGTATGGGTTATTGCGGAACTTCTACGATCGAAGCACTGAAAGAGAATGGCCGTTTTGTTAAGATTTCTGCCGCTTCTCTGAAAGAGTCTCATCCGCATGATATTCACATCACCAAAGAAGCACCGAACTACAGCGTAGACGAATAAGAATCATTGTGAAAGATCAAGATGCCGTGCAGAGCAGATCCGTTCAGGTCTGCCTGCAGGGCATTTTTTTCTTCATAAAAAATTCAGAGTTTTCTGCTGTCTTTTTGAGATAAAGCCATGTATACTGAGAAAAGAACTGTGGGAAAAGGTTTGCTCTGATGAAGAGACAGTTCTGGCAGCACATGCCTGAAGGAGGAAAAATTATTTGAAACAGGAATTAAAAAATGCTTATGAAAAAATCAGTACAGGGACAGAACTTCGTGCCGGACTGATTGAAATAAAAAATCTTCTGAAGGAAGAGAAAAACAGGAGAGAACTGGCATATCAGCTGGGAGGCGATTTCAAGGTCCTGACCCGCTGTCTTTCCGATGGAGATCCCAAGGTGCGGAAAAACGCGGCACTGGTTCTCGGAGCCATGGAAAGTGATGATCTGGTACGGGTGCTTTTGAATGCCTATAAAAAAGAAGATACTCTTTTTGTAAAAAGTGCTTATCTGAAAGCTCTTTTGAATCTGAATTATGAAGAAGAGCTTCCTTATTTAAAGGAACGGTTACAGGAACTGGATCAGGAACCGGTAACAGAAGCGAATCAGAAGCATATCCGGGAAGAGGCAGGTATGCTTCAGCAGCTGATCTCTCAGAAAGAGAAACGGAAAAAGCATACGTTTGACGGTTTTGACCGGCAGGTGGAAGTGATCCTTCTCACCAACCGGGAACAGAGAGAAGCTACAAGAAATCAGCTGAAAGAAGAAAAAGTGACCATGCTGGCAGGAGGCATGCGTTTCTTCACCTGTGATCTGGAGGCAATACTTCCGATTCGGACCTGGAGAGAACTTCTCTTCCCGGTAAAAGGTTTGAAAACCGTCAGCGGAACACCGGAAAACGTGGCTTCACAGCTGGCAGCGCCTGTGCTGGAACAGTTGAAAAGCCTTCATACAGGCGGAGGTGCCTTCTACTTCCGTACAGAGCTGAAGAGTCCGACGGCTCCGGAGAAAAAGGCCTCCTGGGTAAAAGTATTTTCTGCAGCACTGGAGAAAGCTTCCGGAAGAGAACTGGTCAATTCCACTTCGGACTATGAAGTGGAGCTTCGTCTGATCGAAGGAAAGAATGGCGGATTTGTACCGCTTTTGAAGCTGTTTACGCTGAAAGACGGCCGTTTCTCTTATCGGAAGGAAAGCTATGCGGCAGCTATGGCTCCTGTCCAGGCAGCTCTTCTTATGGAACTTTCCAGACCCTGGTTTGTGGAAGGCGCACAGGTCCTGGATCCCTTCTGCGGCGTGGGAACACTTCTGGTGGAGCGTGTGAAAGCAGGAAGTGCCGATCCGCTCTACGGACTGGATATCAATGAGGAGGCTGTGCTGAAGGCAAGAGTCAATGCGGAGGCGGCCGGTATCACGATCCATTACATCAACCGTGATGTCCGCGATTTCCGCCATGAATATCTGTTTGATGAGATCATTTCGGATCTTCCGCTTACCGGACGCAGCAGAAATCTTCTGGAGCTGAAGGAACTCTACCAGGCGTTTTTTGCACGGGTGCCGGAGCTTTTGAAAAAAGGCGGCCGTCTCTTCCTTTACACTTCGGAAGAAAATGCTTTTCACAGTGCTTTCAGGGAGAGTAATGGTCTGAAGCTGTTGAAATCTTTCCTGATCCAGGAAAAAACAGGAAGCCGGCTTTATATCCTTGAATACGAAGGGTAGTTCTTAAGGTTTTCTGAAATTGCTCCGTATGGGTTGTAAAATAAAAAAAGTATGTTACAATTATATTACAAAAAAATAACGGAGCGTACTATGAATTTATATGAAGCGATTTATGCAAGGCGGTCTGTCCGGGCTTACCGGATGGAGCCTTTAGACGATACAATTTTAAAAGGGATTCTGGATTTTTTAGATGAAGTCGAGCCGCTGTTTCCTGATATACGCACAGAGATCCGAATTGTGGATCGCTGTACGGGAAAGAAAAAGATCGGTGGCCTTTGTAATGTAAAGGCGCCTTACTATGCGGTGCTTTATTCGGAACCAAAGGAAAAAAGTGATATGAATGCAGGTTTTCTCATGGAACAGCTGTCCCTGTATCTGGAGACCAGAGGCATAGGAAGCTGTTTTGTGGGAATGGCAAAGCACCGGGATAAGGAACTGGAAGCGAAGGGCTTTGTCCAGAAGATCATTCTTGCTTTCGGCATGCCGAAGGATCCGAATAAATTCCGGGATAAGGAGCCGAAACGCATGGCCCTGGATGAACTGTGCGTGTATAAGGAGCCTCCGAAGGCCTGGGTCAAAGAGATGCTGGAAGCAGCCCGTCTGGCGCCATCCAGTACAAACAGCCAGCCATGGCGCTTTGTAGTCTATGAGAACCGGATCCATGTGTTTTCCAAAAAGCCGCTGGGAGAGCGGAGTCTTCTGAATCCGTTTACCGAACTGAATTTCGGGATCATGCTGGCGAATGTGATGGTGGCAGCGGAAGAGGTATGGATCGATCTGGATCTGATCAAGCTGAATAATATCACGCATAAATCCATCCCGAATAATCAGTATGTTATCAGTATTTTGTTAAAAATATAAATTTTCAAAAAAGTTTTAAAAAATGCTTGACATTCTGGAAATCTCATGATATTATATACCTGTGCTTGAGGGAAAACAAAGAACCTCAGAGAAGAGCACAGAAATGCGCGAGTGGCTCAGTTGGTGGAGCGCGACCTTGCCAAGGTCGAGGCCGCGGGTTCGAGTCCCGTCTCGCGCTTTTTTTATGCCCTGAAATCGGTGCTATTCCGGTTTTGGGGTATATTTTTTATGGTAACCATGCAGAATTGTTATTTTTCATAATATATGGTTTGTGATAAAATAATGCAGAAATCGATAGAAGAGAGGTAAAAGACAAATGAAACTGTTGTTGATCCGGCACGGAGATCCGGATTATGAAATCGATTCTCTTACCGAGAAAGGCCACCGGGAAGCACAGCTTCTTGCGGAAAAAATGCAGCATGTGCCGGTAAAGGCTTTTTATGTGTCCCCGCTGGGAAGAGCACGGGCAACGATCGACTATACGCTGAAAAAGACCGGAAGAGAAGCAACGATACTGGACTGGATGGAGGAATTTCCTGCAACACTGAATCCGCAGGAATCAATAGGGCTGAAAAATGCTTACGGGACACATAAAAATACAGTGAACCGGGTGGTATGGGATATGCTGCCGGAGTACTGGATGAACCATCCGGAACTTTGTACGAAGGACGGCTGGAGAACCTCAGAAGCTGCTCTTATGAGCGGTATGCCGGAGCTTTATGACAGAGTGGCAAAAGGGTTGGATGAACTTCTGGCATCTCACGGATATTGCAGAGAGGGAAAACTCTATCACACGGAAAAAGGAAATGAGGATACCATTGCTCTCTATTGTCATTTTGGTGTCAGCTGTGTGATGCTGTCTTATCTTTGGGGAATTTCACCTTTCAGTTTATGGCATTCTCTGATGATGGCACCTACTTCTGTGACAGAACTGGTCACGGAAGAAAGAGAAAAGGGAAAAGCATATTTCCGTGCAACACGAATCGGAGATGTTTCTCATCTGTATGCAGGCGGTGAAGAGCCTGCCTTTGCAGGACGATACTGCGAAACTTATGACAACTGGGAGGAAAGACATTAAATGAAACTGCTTTATGAATTTGGAGTGATCATGGCTGTAACATTTCTGGGTGAGATCTGTCATGCGGTTTTACCGCTTCCGATCCCTGCCAGCATTTATGGCCTTCTTCTGATGCTTTTTGCATTGTGTACAAAAATTATCAAACTGGAACAGGTGAAGGTGGCAGGAGATTTTCTGCTGGATATTATGCCTCCGATGTTTATTCCAGCAGGCGTCGGTCTTCTGACGGCATGGCCGGATCTGAAACCGGTCCTGATCCCTGTACTGGTGATCACCGTTGTTGTAACCGTCGTTGTTATGGTAGTGACCGGCCGGGTGTCTCAGCGGGTGATCTGGCTGACAAAAGAAAAAAGTGAGGAGGAGAGTGAAAAATGACCGCTTTTTTGGAAGAATCTTTATTTTTCGGTATGGCAGTGAGCCTGATCGCTTACGGGCTTGGGCTTTTTCTGAAGAAAAAACTGAAGTGGGCATTTTTAAATCCCCTTCTTCTGTCGATTGTTTTTGTGATCCTGTTTCTGCAGGTCTTTCAGATCGACTATGAAACTTATAACGAGACAGCCCGTTATCTGAGTTATCTTCTGACACCGGCTACGGTTTGCCTGGCGATTCCTCTTTATCAGCAGCTGAAGCTTCTGAAAGAAAATCTTCTGGCAGTGGTCCTGGGCATCGTGTCCGGAGTGATCGCCAGCATGGGAGGTATTTTTGTTCTGGCACTTGCCTTTGGACTGAATCACGAACAGTATGTGACGCTTCTTCCAAAGTCCATTACCACAGCGATCGGTATAGGCGTTTCTGAAGAGCTTCATGGTATTACGACCATTACCGTTGCAGTGATCATTGTCACCGGTGTATTGGGAAATGTAATCGCAGAGCTGGTGTTCAAACTTTTCCGAATCCAGGAACCCATTGCCAAAGGACTGGCTCTTGGAACCTCTGCCCATGCCATCGGAACCTCCAAAGCACTGGAGCTTGGCGAAATCGAAGGAGCCATGAGCAGCCTTTCCATTGCAGTGGCAGGCATCCTGACGGTGGTTGGTGCTTCCATTTTTGCAAATCTGATTCCATAATAAAAAAATCCTCTGTCGTCAGACAGAGGATTTTTTTTAGGGGGTATGATCAAAATTTCGAAGCTTTCCTGTGAAAATCAGCAGATACCCTGAGCATTCATGGCATCAACAACTTTTTCAAAACCGGCAATGTTGGCACCGGCAACATAATTTCCTTTCAGACCGTATTTCTCAGCGGCATCGGAAATGTTATGGCAGATGTTGATCATGATCTGCTGAAGTTTTGCGTCAACCTCTTCAAAGGACCAGCTCAGACGCTCACTGTTCTGGGACATTTCCAGAGCGGAAGTGGCAACACCGCCGGCATTGGCAGCTTTACCCGGTGCGAAGAGGATACCGTTCTCTTGGAGATACTGGGTAGCTTCCAGAGTGGTCGGCATGTTAGCACCCTCGCAGACAGCGATGGTACCGTTTGCTTTCAGAGCTTTTGCATCTTCAAGAAGGAGCTCATTCTGTGTAGCGCAGGGAAGTGCCAGATCACAGGTCACACTCCATACGCCTCTGCCCTCATGATATTCAGCGTTAGGACGATAGTTTGTATACTCGGAAAGGCGGGCTCTTTTCACCTCTTTGATCTCTTTGACTGCATCCAGGTCGATACCCTCTGCATCGTAGATCCATCCGGTGGAATCACTCATGGTCAGAACCTTAACGCCCATCTCGGTTGCTTTCTCAGCTGCATAGATCGCTACATTTCCGGCACCGGAGATGCAGGCAGTCTTTCCTGCGATATCGATTCCGTTGAGCTTCAGAAGCTCTTTGGTGAAGTAAAGAAGACCGTAGCCGGTAGCCTCTTTTCTTGCAAGGGATCCACCGTAGGTCAGGCCCTTTCCGGTGAGGACGCCCTCATAGAGGTTGCGGATTCTCTTATACTGACCGAAGAGATAACCGATCTCACGTCCGCCTACGCCGATATCTCCGGCGGGAACGTCCGTATCTGCTCCGATGTGTTTGCAAAGCTCAGTCATGAAGCTCTGGCAGAAAGCCATGACCTCACGGTCTGATTTGCCCTTCGGGTCGAAGTCGGAGCCACCTTTGCCGCCGCCGATGGGAAGACCGGTCAGGGAATTTTTAAATACCTGCTCAAAGCCCAGGAATTTGATAATACTTAAAGTAACGGAAGGATGGAAACGGAGACCTCCCTTGTACGGGCCGATGGCACTGTTAAACTGTACGCGGTATCCGTTGTTTACCTGAACCTGTCCCTTATCATCTACCCAGGGAACACGGAACATGATAATGCGCTCCGGAGTGGTCAGACGCTCCAGAAGGGCATCCTTACGAAAAGCTTCTTCATTGGCTTCAATCACTACGCGGAGAGATTCAAGAACCTCTTTGACGGCCTGATGAAATTCAGGCTGGGAGGGATTCTGTGCTACTACTCTTGCAATGGTTTCATCTACATAAGACATTTATCTTTTCCTCCTTTATCGTGCTAAAGCACCTTGTCAAATTATAGCAGAAGAGCTCGAAAACGACAAGAAAACATTTTGTATGACTGTGATTCAAAAATGAATGACAGATGAATGAATCATTCCATATATGAATCTATAAAAAACGGTCTGGAATACTTTTCAATTGTAAAGAATTTCGAAAAAATCACCAGATAAATCTCCAAGGTTTTTGTTGCAAAGATTAAGCTTTCATTAACTTCCCGGACAGGCTTGCCAATTATTGGGATTTGTATTAGAATCAAAAGATAAAAATACAGTATTTTTCCATGAATGCATTGTGGAAGAAGCGAAAGAAGGGAAATATGACTGAGATCAAAGAGGCTCTCTTTGATGAAGAGCCGGAAAAAAAGGAAGAACCGGAAAAAACCGATCCGGATATGGAGCCTCTGTTTGGGCAAGAGGATAAAATAGAAGAAGCCGGGGAAAAGAACGGACAGACGGAAGAGCCGAAGGAAGAGCCGGAAATAAGAGAGTCAGAAAAAAACTCCGAAGAGGAGCCGCCAGCAGATAATGCTGCTGAGAAAGCCCCCAAAAAGAAGAAGTTCCTTTCCAGATTCAGAAAGAAGAAGGAGAAAGAACCAGCGGATGAAAGCACGCAGCCGGGCGAAGCTCCGGTGTCTGCCAAAGAGCAGAGTGAGGCAGCCGACACAGTCCGGTCGTCTGAAGGAGAAAATGAGGAAGAAGCTTCTGAACAGGAGCAGAAAAAGGAAAAGAGAGGCTTTCATCTTCCATTTAAAAAGAAACAGGAGCCGGAGGAACCGGAAGAGGAACCTTATGTGGAGATCCCGGTGTACTCCGATGCGGAGAAAAAAGCCGAACTGGAAGCGAAGGAAAAGCTGGAAAACGGTACGTATGTTTATAAGGGCCTGACAGAAGCCGAGGTGGAAAACCAGGTACACATGGGTCGTGTAAACCAGACCGGAGAAAATATTTTCAAGACCAATAAAGAGATCATCCGGGATCATACACTGACGTACTTTAACTTCCTGAACCTTTTCCTGGGAATCCTGATCCTGGTATCCGGTCAGTTTAAGAACATCACCTTTATGGGAGTTATCATCATCAATACCCTGATCGGTATCGTTCAGGAGATGAAGGTAAAAAAACTGGTAGACAAGCTGGCAGTGATCACTGCATCCAAAGCGGCTGTGATCCGTGATGGTGAGGTCAAAGAGATCGATATCCATGAGGTAGTCGTGAAGGATACCATGGTCCTTACGACAGGCAATCAGGTCTGTGCCGATGCGATCGTCATGGAATCTGACGGAATGGAAGTCAACGAATCCATGCTGACAGGAGAATCCCGTCCGGTGAAGAAAAATGCCGGGGACCGTCTCATGTCAGGAAGCTTTCTGACTGCCGGAAGCGGTGTGGTCCAGGTGGAATATGTGGGCGAAGACAGTTACGCT
The DNA here is from genome assembly GCF_003463065.1 of Blautia sp. OF03-15BH. GTDB lineage: Bacteria > Bacillota > Clostridia > Lachnospirales > Lachnospiraceae > Limivivens. Next base: position 265,225 of record NZ_QSCM01000001.1, on the reverse strand, counting down.
TATCAGCTCATGAAGAAAGCCAAGACCAAGAAGCGGGCCAGCTCTGAGATGCAGCGGACCATCAACCGGATCATCAAAGTGGTTGGTGCACTTATCATTCCTATCGGTATCATGCTTTATCTTTCCCAGAAGAATGCCGGAAGTGGTTTTTCCGACTGTCTGGTAGGTACGGTGGCCGGTGTGATCGGAATGATACCGGAGGGACTGGTACTTCTGACCAGTATTTCCTTTATCCTTGGCGTGGGCCGTCTGGCCAGAAAAAGAGCCCTGGTCCAGGAGATGGAAGCGATTGAAGCGCTTGCGCGTGTCAACGTACTCTGTCTGGACAAGACCGGCACAATCACAACCGGAAAACTGGAGGTTGTGGATGTCGTAGGGGTAGGAGATACGGAAAGAGCACAGGTAGAAGCGGTAATGAATGAAATGGCTTTTGCCTTTGATGATGTCAATAACACGCAGAGTGCTCTGATGAAATATTTCAAAAAGAGCAGCCGCTGGCGTCCTCTGGAGAAGATTCCTTTCTCATCAGACCGGAAATACCGGGCGATCCGTTATGACCAGGCAGGCTGTTTTGTCCTGGGAGCTCCGGAATTTCTGCTGGGAGAAGAGGAAAGAGAGCTTCTTCTCAAGGTGGATTCCTATGCAGCAGAGGGCTTAAGAGTCCTGCTTCTTGCCTCTTGTGATACCATCACGGCAGAGGATGGAATGGTATGGGGTGTAAAACCCATGGGACTGATCATTATTTCCGACTGCATTCGCGAAGAGGCACCGGAAATCTTCCGTTATTTTGAAGATCAGAATGTAAACATCAAGGTGATCTCCGGAGATAATCCGGCTACGGTTTCACAGATTGCTTTGAAAGCCGGTCTGAACGGAGCAGAGCATTATATTGATGCCAATGAGCTCCCGGAGGACTTTGAAGAATTGAAACAGGTGGTTGGTGATTATACCGTTTACGGTCGTGTAAAACCGGAACAGAAGCAGAACATCATCCGGGCTTATCAGGCAAACAAGGCAGTGGTCGGCATGGTCGGTGATGGTGTCAACGATGTTCTTGCCTTAAAGGATGCGGACTGCGGGATTGCCATGGCGGCAGGCAGTGACGCGGCCAAACAGGTGGCACATATCGTTCTTCTGGATTCGGATTTCTCCTGCCTGAAGAACATTGTCAGTGAAGGTCGTACGATCATTGCAAACATTGAGCGTGTGAGCTCTCTGTATCTGACAAAGACCGTCTATTCCGTGATCCTCTGTGTACTGTTTATCCTTCTGGCGAGAGAATATCCCTTTATTCCCATCCAGCTTTCCTGGATGAGTGCCATGGCTATCGGTGTTCCGAGCTTTTTACTGACGTTGGAGCAGAACGAAAGCATGGACGGCGGCGGTTTCCTGCGCCATGTTTTGCGGATCGCGCTTCCGCAGGCACTGGCTATGGTGGTGTGTCTTCTGACGATCCAGGTGCTGACACCTTTCTGGAACGACGATCCGACCATGACGTACATGTTCAACCTGCTGGTTGGCGGTACTGTGAGCTTTATGGTCGTTATCGAGGTCTGCCGGCCCATGAACTGGGTACGAAGGACGATGACTGTGATCCTGATCGGAATTTTCGCTCTTGGAATTATTCTGTTCCCCGGTCTTCTTGGGATCTATTCCATTTTCCGCTGGGAATGTGTATTTGCTCTTCCGATGATCTGTATGGTTCTGGTCGTTTCCAGAGCATTCAGGCAGCTGGTGATCCTCGCCTATCAGCTGAAAGACTGGGCGGCCGTGAAAATCCGTGGACTGATCGAGAAAGCAAGGGTGTGATACAGTGGTCAAACGCTTTATCGTGCGAGCACGAACAGCGTTTTGACTTTTATGTTCCAACTGATACCTGCGAATTGCTTCGCTGCAAAGCAGCTCCCGCAATTCTGCAAACATTCGAAATCCGCTGATTTACTGCGTAAATCGCTGCTTTCTCATGTTTGGCGGGTTCCAAGGTCAAACGCTTTATCGTGCGAGCACGAACAGCGTTTGACTTTGGAACCCTGGTATCATCATAAGGACTTCTGCATATGCTGAAAAGAAAGCATGTGCAGGAGTTTTTTTATGGCAAAAGTGGTGATGGATGCGGGGCACGGCGGCAGCGATCCCGGAGCAGTGTCTGATGGAAGAAGGGAAAAGGATGACAACCTGGCACTGGCGCTGGCAGTAGGAAGTATTCTGGCGGAAAATGGTGTAGATGTGGTTTATACCAGAACGGATGATACTTACGAGACACCCTTTCAGAAAGCACAGAAGGGAAATCAGGAGGGAGCGGACCTTTTTATCTCGATCCACAGAAACTCCAGTCCGGAAAAAGATCAGTATTCCGGCGTGGAGACCCTGTTGTATGATGAGTCCGGAATAAAGAAGGAGCTTGCTGAGAATATTAACAGAGAGCTGGCAAAAGAGGGATTTCAGAATCTTGGGATACGGGAACGCCCCGGACTGGTGGTCCTGCGGCGGACCAGGATGCCGGCAGCATTGATCGAGGTGGGGTTTATCAATACACAGGCAGACAATGAACTGCTGGATCAGAATTTTGACGGAGTGGTCCGGGCTATTGCTGACGGGATCCTGATGACGCTTCGGAAAAACGGGCTTCTTTCCGAAGAAAACAGAAGCACTGCCCTGGAGTATTCGGAGGAGCCGGACGGGAGTGAACACAAAAGCTTCCGTTACCGGGTACAGACCGGCGCTTTCCGGAGGGAGGAAAATGCCTGGAAACTTTATCAGAAGCTTTTGAAACAGTGTTTTCCGGCAGAGATCGGAAAAAACGAGGATTTTTTCCTGGTATGGGTGGGAAACTATGAGAAACTGGATAATGCAGTGAAAATGGAACAGAAGCTGAAACGTCTTGGATATGCTGCTTATATCACCAGGACGGACGAATCTTAATTTTATCTGAATATGAAGAAAATAGCTTTTTCTAATACCCGGGAAATGGTATGATAAGAGGCGGAATGATAGCAAAAAGGGGTAAAAGGAAAGAAGACATGCGAGAAGTATTTGCAGAAGTACCAAAAAAGAAAAACAGCCGGTGGAAAACGGCAACAGGGATCACTCTGATTCTGGTAATTTTGCTTCTGGGAGTGATCTATGCCTGTGGGATTCTTTATTTCAAGGATAAGTTTTTCACAGGAACCACCATCAATTCCATTGAGGCATCATACGACACAGTGGAAGAGGTGGAGCAGATCGTTGCTTCCCAGGTGGCAAAGTACCGTCTGCTGGTGAAAGAACGGGGCGGTTATGAGGATACCATTCAGGCAGCCGACATCGGTTATCAGTATGCGCCGGCGGGAGAGATCCGAGGCTTTAAGGAGGAACAGAAGGCTTATAAATGGCCGCTGATGCTGTTTCAAAGCTTTTCCTATGAGTTTGCGTCAGCAGCAACCTACAATACAGCAGAGCTGAAAACAGCAGTAGACGGGCTGACCTGTCTGAAGCCGGAGATGGAAAAAGCGCCGGAGGACGCAAAGCTTACCTTTAATGGCACCACCTATGAAATGAAAAAGGAGCAGCAGGGCCAGAAGGTCATCCGGGAAAAAGCGGAGGCTGCGATCAAAAAGGCCATTGAGACAGGAAAGACAACGGTGGATCTGGAAGCAGAGGATTGTTATGAAAAACCGAAGCTTACTTCCGGTGATCCGACGCTCCGGAAGAAATATGAGAGGCTGTATCATTACACCAGTGTCCGGGTAGTCTACGATTTCGGGGATAAAAAGGAAACACTGGACGGAAGTACGATCAATACCTGGCTGACGGTCGATGAAGACGGAACGGTTTCTCTGGATCAGGATGCCGTTGCAGAATATGTTTACAGTCTGGCACAGAAATACGATACGTATGGAAAAACGAGAAATTTTGAGACGCATGACGGCAGTTATGTGGAGGTGAGCGGAGGCGCCTATGGCTGGCTTATTGACCAGAATGCGGAGAATGAACAGCTGCTGTCCATTCTGAAGGATGGACGCCAGGTCGAGAGAGAGCCTGTCTATGCCCAGACGGCAGCCACCAGAGAAAACTGTGATATGGGGAATTCTTACGTAGAGGTAGATCTGAGCCGTCAGCATCTCTGGATGTACCGGGACGGTGTGGTGATCCTGGAAAGCGATTTTGTTTCCGGAGATACGTCCAAGGGAAACACCACCCCGGCGGGAGCTTATGCACTGTATTACAAAACTTCTCCGTTTGTACTGAAAAGTGATACACCGGGAGATTCCTATGAAACACCGGTGACTTACTGGATGCCTTTCAATGGAGGGATTGGCTTCCATGATGCGAACTGGCGGGGGGCTTTTGGAGGAAATATCTATACCTACAGCGGTTCTCACGGGTGCGTAAACCTGCCAAACTGGGCAGCTGCCCAGATGTACGAAAACATCGAAGCAGGCTATCCGATCATCTGCTATTACCGTTAGTCCTTGACAAAGAGATGAAAATCTCACTATAATACCTCAGACACAACAATGACAGCATTACAGGGGCAGACTGGAATCAGACGCTGCCTGCCCGCTGTCGAAAATGAAAAAGACAGGAGAAACAAGACTATGCTGGAAGAACTGGCAGAACCCCTGCTTTCCTGGTATGACGGCCATGCAAGGATCCTTCCCTGGAGGGAAGAGCCCACCCCGTACCGGGTCTGGGTTTCGGAAATCATGCTGCAGCAGACCAGAGTGGAGGCAGTGAAGCCTTATTATGAACGTTTTATGGAAGCTCTTCCGGGAATCCGCGAGCTTGCTGCCTGTCCGGAAGAGCGTCTCCTGAAACTCTGGGAGGGGCTTGGCTACTATAACCGGGTAAGAAATCTGAAGAAAGCGGCAGAAATCCTGGTGGAAGACTATGAAGGAGTCATGCCGCAGGAGTATGAGGCGGTTTTGGCTCTTCCGGGTATCGGCTCCTATACGGCGGGAGCAGTTCTTTCCATTGCTTATAGAAAATGTTATCCGGCGGTGGATGGAAATGTTCTGCGGGTTCTCTCCAGAGTGACAGAGGATGACAGGGATATCCTGAAGCAGTCCGTAAAAAAAGCAGTGGAGACAGAACTTCAGGCAGTGATGCCGAAAGACAGGCCAGGGGCGTTTAATCAGGCTCTGATGGAGCTTGGCGCGACCGTATGTGTGCCCAACGGACAGGCAAAATGCGAGGAATGTCCGCTGAAAGCCATCTGCCGGGGGCACAGAGACGGAATCGAAATGGAATTTCCGAAAAAAGCGGCAAAAAAGCCCAGGAGGCTGGAGGAGCGGACCGTGCTGGTCCTTTTAAGAGGGGAAGCCAGAGGGATCCGGAAAAGACCGCCGAAGGGACTGCTTTCCGGTCTCTATGAGCTGCCGAATCTTTCCGGTCATCTGAAACAGGAGGAAGTGCTGGAATATCTGAAAAAAGAAGGGTTTTCTCCGTTACATATCCGGAAACTTCCGGAGGCAAAACACATCTTCAGCCATGTGGAGTGGCAGATGATCGGGTATCAGATCCGGCTGGAAGACAGAGAAAACGATCAGAAAGAGCCTTTTCTTTTCGTAGAACCGGAACGGCTGGAACAGGAATATCCCATTCCTTCCGCCTTTGCGGCCTATGTGGATTTTCTAAGGAAAAAGAAATGATTGGAGGACAATATGAAAATTTTATCAGTGGCAATTCCCTGCTACAATTCTGAAGCATATATGAGAAAATGCATCGAATCCCTGCTTCCGGGAGGAGAGGATATCGAGATCCTTGTTGTAGACGATGGTTCTGCAAAGGATCAGACGGCTGCCATTGCAGATGCTTATCAGGAAAAATATCCGACCATCGTAAAAGCCATCCATCAGGAGAATGGTGGTCACGGGGAAGCGGTAAATACGGGTATCGCCAATGCCAGCGGCGTTTATTTTAAAGTGGTGGACAGTGATGACTGGGTGGATTCCGATGTCCTTCTGAAGATCATTGGTATTTTAAAAGAACTGATTTCCGGACCGGATACGGTTGATATGTTCATCAGCAATTATATTTATGATAAAGTGGGTCAGAAAAGAAAACGGATCATGCAGTATCGATCTGCCATGCCGACAGACCGCGTATTTACCTGGGAAGAGATGGGAAGCATGCGTATCGGGCATTACATTCTCATGCATTCTGTTATTTACCGGACAGGTCTTCTGCGAGAATGTGGTTTGAAGCTTCCCAGACATACTTTCTATGTAGACAATATTTTTGTGTTCCAGCCGCTTCCTTTTGTAAAAAACCTCTATTATCTGGATGCTGAGTTTTACCATTATTTTATCGGAAGAGAAGATCAGTCGGTTAATGAGAGCATTATGATCGGCCGTATCGACCAGCAGATCCGGGTAAACAAGATCATGATCGATTTCATGGCAGGCCGGAATATCAAGGGAAAACGACTGAGAAATTATATGATGAGTTATCTGGATATCATCACGACGGTATCATCCGTGCTGCTCCTTCGTTCCGGTACGGAGGAGAACTTTGAGAAGAAACAGGAGCTCTGGCAGTATCTGAAGAGAGCGGATCTGCGTCTCTATTACAAACTGCGCCGCAGCCTTCTCGGACGGACCATGAACCTTCCCGGTAAAGGAGGAAGAAAGGTTTCTGTTGCCGCCTACCGTCTGACTCAGAAATTTTTCGGATTTAACTAAAGAAAACTCCTGCGGTATACAGATTTTGGCTGTATAAAGCAGGAGTTTTTCTCTTACAGGATCATGGTCAGAGACTCTGGAAGCAGCCTCCAGACCACTTCACTGGTCTTTCCAGGGATTTCACCGTCAGTATGTAAGAAAAGCGGCTTCTCCGTGACAAGACGGGCTTCCCGGAAGGTATGGATATGAATGCCGCGGAAACGGGTGTGTTTTCCAAAAAAAGCAGTAGGGAGAAGGAGAAAAACCTTCAGCTTTGGCATTTTTTCCACCAGGATCAGATCTAGGTGGTCATCTTTTGAGTCAGCTTCCGGACAGAACTGAAAGCCGCCGCCTTCATAGGGAAGATTCATGGCAGAGGCAAAAAGAAGAGTCGGTGTCTCGATCACGGTATCGTTGTCCAGAATGAGCTTTGCTTTCGGGCAGTGAGAGAGGAAGATCTCTTTTAGGGCAATGCCTGTGTAGGTGAGCTTTCCTAGATGAAACTGGTTCAGAAATTTTTTGAATTTTGAATGGAGGGCACCCTCACAGACAGCGGCATCAAAGCCAAGTCCGCTGCTCACAAGAAAACGTCTGGAAAAAGCGGGAGTGGACAGCTCTCCGACCCGGATGCTCCCCGTCTGACCGCCAGAAAGGATCTGTTCCAGAGCCTTCAATGGATCCGTTTCCAGATGGAGCCCACGAGCAAGATCATTTCCGGATCCGGAAGGGATGTAGGCGAACGTGACCTGCTCAAAGTTTGTAAGACCGTTCAGCACATCGTTGACGGTGCCGTCTCCTCCGACTGCCACGATAACGGCAGGTGCTTTTTCCGTACAGAGTCTGTGAACCAGATGAGCAGTACTCTCCCTGTCTTTTGTAAAAAAAGGATGATAAGTGACGCCCCGCTCCTTTAAAACAGGCTCGATCGATTTCCAGATGAGAAGGCCTTTTCCGGAGCTTGAGTTGGGATTTATAATAAAATAGTACATAAAACTCTCCTTTAATCATGTGATGATCCACGGACATCATAGCATTTTTTAACGGGGAATACAATTCATGCGTTGTTTTTTTTGAAACTTTATGGTAGACTGAACTATCATGAACGTTCCAGGGATACTCCTGGGTAATGACTGGAGGAAAAAGAATGGAGAACGAAACAGTTTCCAAAAATTTTATTGAACAGATAATAGAGAAGGATTTGGCAGAAGGAAAATATAAAGAGATCTGTACCCGGTTCCCGCCGGAGCCCAACGGCTATCTTCATATTGGACATGCAAAATCCATCCTTTTAAACTATGGACTGGCACAGAAATATCATGGCAAATTCAACATGCGTTTTGATGATACCAACCCCACCAAAGAGAAGGTAGAGTTCGTAGAGTCCATCAAAGCCGACATCAAGTGGCTGGGTGCCGACTGGGAAGACAGATTGTACTTTGCATCCGATTACTTTGGAAAAATGTATGAATATGCGATCAAACTCATCAAAAAGGGAAAAGCTTATGTCTGTGACCTGTCTCCGGAAGAAATCCGTGAATATAGAGGAACGCTGACAGAACCGGGTAAAAACAGCCCTTACCGTGACCGTTCCGTGGAGGAAAATCTGGAACTGTTTGAAAATATGAAAAACGGCAAATACCAGGATGGAGAGAAAGTACTCCGTGCCAAGATCGATATGGCTTCCCCGAATATCAACATGCGTGACCCGATCATCTATCGTGTAGCCCATATGAATCATCACCGTACCGGTGATACCTGGTGCATTTATCCGATGTATGACTTTGCTCATCCCATCGAGGATGCCATCGAGGGTGTGACTCACTCCATCTGTACGCTGGAGTTCGAGGATCATCGTCCGCTGTATGACTGGGTGGTAAAAGAGTGCGAGTTTGAGTTCCCGCCCAAGCAGATCGAGTTTGCAAAGCTTTACCTGACCAACGTTGTTACCGGTAAACGTTACATCAAACGTCTGGTGGAAGAAGGCATTGTGGACGGATGGGATGATCCGAGACTGGTTTCCATCGCAGCTCTCAGAAGAAGAGGCTTTACACCGGAATCCATCAAAATGTTCGTAGACCTCTGTGGTGTGAGCAAAGCGCAGTCTTCCGCAGACTATGCAATGCTTGAGTACTGCATCCGTGAGGATCTGAAGACCAAAGCACCGCGTATGATGGCAATCCTTCAGCCGGTAAAACTGGTCATCGACAACTATCCGGAGGGACAGGTGGAATATCTGACCGCTCCGAATAATCTGGAGAACGAAGCTCTGGGAAGCCGTGAGGTTCCCTTCGGCAGAGAACTTTACATTGAGGCAGAAGATTTTATGGAAGAACCGCCGAAAAAGTATTTCCGCCTCTTTCCGGGCAACGAAGTACGCCTCATGAATGCGTATTTTGTAACCTGCACCGGCTGTGAAAAGGATGAGAACGGTAATATCACCGTGATCCATGCCACCTACGATCCTGCAACCAAGGGTGGAAACGCACCGGACGGCAGAAAAGTAAAAGGAACGATCCACTGGGTAAATGCTTCTACAGCTATTAAGGCAGAGTGCCGTCTCTATGAGAATATCATCGATGAGAGCAAGGGTGTATACAACGAGGATGGTTCCCTGAACCTGAATCCGAATTCTCTGACGGTTGTAAAAGACTGCTATCTGGAGCCGAACTTCAAGGGAGCAAAGGCTTATGACAGCTTCCAGTTTGTAAGAAACGGTTTCTTCTGTGTGGATTCCAAGGATTCTACGGATGAAAATCTGGTCTTCAACCGGATCGTTTCTCTGAAGAGTTCCTTTAAGCTTCCCAAGGCATAAGCATGACGGAGCTTACCATCAGTCTGGAGACCGGTTCCGGCCGGCCTCTTTACGAACAGATCTACCATCACATAAAGACTGAAATTTTAAATGGAGGGCTGCCTTTTCAGAAAAGGCTGCCCTCTACCCGTAAACTGGCCCAGTATCTTCAGGTGAGCCGGAGTACGGTGGATATGGCCTATGAACAGCTCTTGTCTGAGGGATACATCGAATCCATCCCCTGCAGAGGATATTTTGTCAGTGAACTGGACGGGATCTATAAGGGAGTGCTTCAGGAAAAAGGAGAAGTCAGAAGGGCAGAAAGGAAAAAAGAACACTACCGCTTTGATTTTTCACCAAACGGTGTGGACTTGGACAGCTTTCCGCACAATGCCTGGAGAAAGCTTTCCCGCGCGATCCTGCAGGCGGATGAAAAGGAGTTGTTCATGCTGGGAGAGCCGGCCGGAGAGCTGGAGCTTCGAAATACCATTGCGGCACATCTGCATCAGTCCCGAGGTGTCAACTGTCTCCCGGAGCAGGTAGTGGTGGGAGCAGGAACCGACTATCTTCTGATGCTCCTGCGGGCTGTTTTCGGGGAAAAACGTTCCATTGCCATGGAGAATCCTACCTATAAGAAGGCTTACCGGGTATTGGAAAATCTGGGAAATTCCATGCAGGTCATCGATATGGACCGTTCCGGCATAAATGTGGAAAAGCTGGAGGCTTCCGGAGCGGAGATTGCGTATGTCATGCCATCGCATCAGTATCCGCTTGGAACGGTCATGCCCATCAAACGGAGACTGGAGCTTTTGAAATGGGCGGATGGGTCCGAACGCCGATACATCGTTGAAGATGATTATGACAGTGAATTCCGTTACAAAGGAAAGCCGATACCGGCACTGCAGGGCTATGACAGCCATGGAAAGGTGATCTACATCGGAACGTTTTCCAAATCGATAGCTCCTGCCATCCGTGTGAGTTATCTGGTTTTGCCGGAAAAACTTCTGAGATTATACGAAGAGAGAGGAACGGCCTTCTCCTCCACGGTATCGCGGGTGGATCAGCGGATCGTGGCCGGTTTTCTGAAGGAAGGCTATTATGAAAGACATCTGAATAAGATGCGGGCAGTCTATAAGAGCCGCCATGATGTGCTTCTGGATGGGTTAAAAGAGATCCCCGATATAGAGGTTTCCGGAGAAAATGCGGGAGTTCATCTTCTGGTACGTTTCCGGAACGGAAAAACAGAAGCAGAAGCTTGTGCCCAGGCAAAACAGGCAGGGATCCATGTCTATGGCCTGTCGGATTATTATGTCAGGGAAAAAGAGGAGACCTATACGGTGATCCTTGGATATGCAAATCTGAAAGAGGAAGCCATACGGGAAGCCGTTGGGCTTCTGAAAGACGTGTGGAAAACATAAAAAACGGTCAGCTGATCTGATATCAGGATCAGCTGGCCGTTCTTTTATATCCGATCGATTTCAGGCTTCTTCCTCTTTGGAAGAGGTTTCATTCGCTTCTTCAGCGGGAGAGTCTTCTTCCGGAGCGTTTTCTTCTGCTTCTTCAGTGGGAGCAGTTTCCTCAGGAACTTCGGTCTTTTCTGCTTCTTCGGTTTCTTTTTCAGAAGCGTTTTCTTCCGGAACGACATCTTCTTTTTCATTCTCGAAAGACTCGCTGCCTTCGCCTGCTTCTGCTGCATGACTGTGATCGGTATGGATCGTCACATATTCTCTGGAAATGGGAGTATCATCATCTTCTTCGTCTTCTGCTTTGTGATCGTTCAGATTATCATCGAAATCCTCCAGATCTTCATCATCCCAGGAGCTGTTTTCGCCTTTTTTCTTGAGAAAATACGTAAGGGCACCTACAGCAGCACCTGCCAGAGCACTTCCTAACAGGATCTTGCCAAGTTTATCATTTCTAGCCATAAGGGATCTCCTTTCTCGTTTCGAAGTAATTGCTTTTATTTTAATATATTTTAGCTGAAAAAGAAAGGGGGGAATTCAAATTTGTGGTGGTTTTGCCAGAAATTTCCGAAAAATCAGGGGAAATCAGTGGATGGGAATGGCGTAATCGGGATATTTTTTAATAATTTCATGGAACTGGCTGCCGCAGTGTTCCATTTCCTTCAATACCGCATCGATGCTCTCCGGTTTCAGGAACCAGTCTTCCTTTCGGATTCCCTGTGTGACGGTGGGGGAGACCAGAATCTTCGTATCCGGAAAAAGAGCCTGATAGTAAAGGAGTGCACGCCGTGCGTGATAGGCCTGACAGGAAAGGAGTGCCGTCCGGATGGTAAGACCGAGCGCATCCGTAAGCTTTCTGGTATAGATGGCATTCTCATAAGTGAAAGTAGCCTGGCGCTCCGGTCGGATACAGGAGGAAGGAACACCCTGATCCAGAAGGATCGTTGAGAAAAAATCTGCTTCCGTCGGGAATTCTCGTCCACGGTATTTTTCCGGTGACTGAGCACCGCGGTAGACGGGATCCAGAATGCTGTGCTTTCCGGAAGGAATCAGAAGAGGGGCATAACCCTGGTGATGAAGCTCAGCAGCGTGCAGAGCAATCTCTCCGCAGGGGCCTCCTGGGATGAAAATCACATCTGCCGCTTCCGCTTCATGTTCTATAAAAATAAAATCTGTAATGGGATCAAAAAAATGCATGAAACTGCTCCTTTCTTCATGTTGGCATCATTTTATCATAGAATCCGTCAGGATTCCATGCTATAGCAATTCTGCAAAATACTGCATCCAATCCGATTCATCAGAGTGTGAAATACTGTGTCAGAAATCTTTGTCGTGCGTCAGCACGCCTGCAGATTTCATCCTTGTCTTTCGCACCCTGCTAAATCGCCTTGACTGCATTATTTTATTGAATTGCTATAGAAAAAAGCCTTTTTGATCAGAAAAAACAGTTGACAAACAGCTCCTTTTTTTCTATACTGAAATAAAAAGTTCAGTCATTAAACTAAATGTAAAAGGAGGAATTTTCTCATGAACCTGATTCCGGTCACGGACGTAAAATTCAAAAAATACGGCCGTGTGGTAAAAGATGTTGATTTCAAAGAACTGATTGAGGAGATGAAGAAGACTCCCTGTCCTGAGGATGTGGTCTATGTGGCTTCTGTCCCGGAACTGGAGGCGCTTCCTGTTTTCTATGAGCTTGTGGAGCGTACCTATGGCGAAATGCCGGTACAGATCGGTTACTGTAACGGAAAGAACAAGCTTCTGAATGCGTTGGAGTATCATCGTTCTTCCGAGATCGATGTGGCAGTCAGCGATCTGGTACTGATGCTTGGAAAACTCGCAGATATCACCGAGGATTTCCAGTATGATTCCGCAAATGTGGAGGCATTCTTGGTTCCCGCCGGAACGGCTGTGGAAGTTTTTGCCGACACCCTGCATTATGCACCCTGCAACACAGAGGAGAGTGGTTTCCGAATGGTCGTTATTCTTCCGAAGGGAACCAACCTGGATCTCATGAAAAAGCACGAGAACGCCACTGACGAGGAGAAGCTGCTTTTCGGCACAAACAAATGGGTCATCGCCCATCCGGATGCAAAGATCGAAGGCGCTTTCAACGGCATCATCGGAGAAAATTTGAAACTCGATTGATTTACATATATTAAGGAGGATTTTAACAATGAACAACATTCCCAAAGTAAAAGTTGGTATCGTGGCAGTGAGCCGTGACTGTTTCCCGGAGCCCCTGTCTGTAAACAGAAGAAAAGCTCTCGTGGAGGCTTATGCAAAGAAATATGACGCAGCAGACATCTATGAATGTCCCGTCTGTATCGTTGAGAGTGAGATCCATATGGTTCAGGCTCTTGAGGATATCAAGAAAGCCGGCTGCAATGCCCTCTGCGTATACCTTGGAAACTTCGGACCGGAGATCGCGGAGACTCTGTTGGCAAAACATTTTGACGGACCGAAAATGTTTGTCGCAGCAGCTGAGGAGAGCGGTGACAACCTGGTAGGCGGAAGAGGAGATGCGTACTGCGGAATGCTCAATGCCAGCTATAACCTGAAACTGAGAAGCGTAAAAGCTTATATTCCGGAGTATCCGGTGGGTGATGCAGAGGACTGTGCAGATATGATCCATGAGTTCCTGCCCATCGCAAGAGCAGTCATCGGTCTTTCCAAACTGAAGATCATCAGCTTTGGTCCCCGTCCGTTAAACTTCCTTGCCTGCAATGCGCCGATCCAGCAGCTTTACAACCTGGGCGTTGAGATCGAGGAGAACTCAGAGCTTGATCTTTTCGAGGCTTATAACAAACATGCCGATGATCCGAGAATTCCGGAGGTTGTAAAGGATATGGAGGCAGAGCTGGGTGAGGGCAACAGGAAACCCGAGATCCTGCCGAAACTGGCTCAGTACGAGCTGACCCTTCTTGACTGGGTAGAGGCACACAAGGGCTACCGTGAGTATGTGACCATTGCCGGAAAATGCTGGCCTGCATTCCAGACCCAGTTCGGTTTTGTTCCCTGCTATGTAAACAGCCGCCTTGCAGGAAGAGGAATTCCGGTATCCTGTGAGGTTGATATCTACGGAGCACTCAGCGAGTTCATCGGAACCTGCATCAGTGAGGATGCTGTTACCCTGCTGGATATCAACAACACCGTTCCGAAGGATATGTACAAAGAGAGCATCGAGGGCAAATTCCCGTATACTCTGAAGGATACCTTCATGGGCTTCCATTGCGGAAATACCTGCTCCAGAAAGCTGGCCTTCTGTTCTATGAAATACCAGTTCATCATGGCAAGATCTCTTCCGGAAGAGGTAACGCAGGGAACTCTGGAGGGAGATATCGCACCGGGCGACATCACCTTCTATCGTCTGCAGAGTACCGCAGACTGCAAGCTCCGCGCTTATGTGGCACAGGGCGAGATCCTTCCGGTAGCAACGAAATCCTTCGGTTCCATCGGTGTTTTTGCAATTCCGGAGATGGGAAGATTCTATCGTCATGTTCTCATTGAGAAGAACTATCCGCATCATGGAGCTGTTGCATTCGGCCATTATGGAAAAGCACTCTATGAAGTATTCAAATACATCGGTGTAGAAGTAGATGAGATCGGTTTCAATCAGCCGAAGGGCATGCTCTATAAGACAGAGAATCCCTTTGCCTGACATCGGACAAAAGAAAAAGCCGGACTGCTTAGGACTTGTCACAGGCAGTCCGGCTTCTTTCTATCAAAAAACGGCAACGATTCAAAAGGAGAATGAATATGTACTATATTGGAGTAGATCTTGGTACTTCCGCTGTTAAATTGCTTCTTATGAAGGCGGACGGTACCATCAGAAATATGGTTTCAAAGGAATATTCCTTATATTTCCCCCATCCGGGCTGGTCAGAACAGAAGCCGGAGGACTGGTGGAGCGCTGTGGTGGAAGGCATCCGGGAGCTGGTACCGGAAACGGACAGAGAGAAAGTTGCCGGCCTGAGCTTTGGCGGACAGATGCACGGTCTTGTCATGCTGGATGAAAATGACGAAGTCATCCGTCCGGCTATCCTCTGGAATGACGGAAGAACCGGAAAAGAGACCAATTACTTAAATGAAGTCATCGGAAAAGACAAGCTTTCCGAATATACCGCCAACATCGCTTTCGCAGGCTTTACCGCTCCGAAGATCCTCTGGGTCAGAGAGAATGAGCCGGAAAATTTTGCCCGGATCAGCAAGATCATGCTGCCGAAGGATTACCTGGCTTACCGCCTTACAGGAACCTTCTGTACAGACGTGTCTGACGCTTCCGGTATGCTGATCTTTGATGTGAAAAATAAATGCTGGTCAGAAGAAATGTTGAAGATCTGTGGCATCCGTAAGGATCAGGTGGCAAAGATCTATGAAAGCTATGAATGTGTCGGCACTCTGAAACCGAATGTGGCAGCCCTTTTAAAGCTGCCGGAGAACGTCAAAGTGGCAGCAGGAGCCGGAGACAACGCAGCAGCGGCTGTGGGAACCGGAACGGTCGGCGACGGCCAGTGCAACATTTCCCTTGGAACCTCCGGAACCATTTTCGTTTCCAGTGAAGAGTTCTGCGTAGACAGCAACAATGCGCTTCACGCTTTCGCCCATGCGGACGGCAAATATCACCTCATGGGCTGCATGCTCAGCGCAGCTTCCTGTAACAAATGGTGGATGGACGAGATCATCGGCACGAAGGATTATGCAGGTGAGCAGAAGAACATCACGAAGCTTGGCGAAAATCATGTCTTTTTCCTGCCTTATCTCATGGGTGAGCGTTCTCCTCACAACAATCCGGATGCCCGCGGCACGTTTATTGGTATGACCATGGATACTACAAGAGCCGATATGACGCAGGCTGTCCTGGAAGGTGTAGCCTTTGCCATCCGCGATTCCTTTGAGATTGCCAGATCTCTCGGCATTCCCATCACCCGCACAAAGATCTGCGGCGGTGGTGCCAAGAGCCCTCTTTGGAGAAAAATCGTGGCAAATGTCCTTGGTATTCCGGTTGATATCATGAAAAGCGAGGAAGGACCAGGTCTTGGCGGAGCCATGCTGGCAGCGGTAGCCTGCGGCGAATATACCTCCGTGGAAGATGCGGCGGCCCATATCGTTAAAGTGGTAGATACCGTAGAACCGGATCCGGAGCTTACAGGAAAATACGAAGAAAAATACCGGAAATTTGCTAAAATTTATCCGGCACTGAAGGATATCTATTCGGAGATCCTCTGATAACTAGCACAGTGAATACTAAGTAACCGCCATATTGACTTGTCTGATTTTTCATCTGCTGCGTTGTCGTCAATCGACGTAGCCACTGGCAGAAGATAAAAACAGACCGGAGATGCAGAAAGAGCTAAACCGGTCTGTTTTTGTCTAAAAATAACACAAAACAAAGGAAATCAGCATAAATAATTGTTGAAAAGCACTATAAAGTATGGTATTTTATATTAAAAATATATAGGGTATATGAATGAAAGGGGGAACAAATATGCAGCAGATAATGCTTGATGAGAAATGGACGTTCAGAAGAGGAATGCTGGATTCTATTGGAATGCTGGAAGCAGATCCGGGAAAAGCAGTGGATCTGCCCCATGATGGAATGATCAGCCTTTCTGTTTCCAAAGAAGCAGCGGCAAGTGTGGATTCCGGATATTTTCCGGGAGATACCTGTAATTATACAAAAAACATAAAAGTTCCGGTGGAATGGAAAGAGGAATGCATCGGGCTTAAGTTTGACGGAGCGATGATGCATGCAAGCATTGACATCAATGGCTGTAAGGTGGGAGAACATCATTACGGGTATGCGCCTTTTTATGTGGATATCACGGATTATGTCGCCTTTGGAGAAGAAAACCGTATCACGGTGAATGTGAATACCGGTGTGCAGCCGAGCTCCAGATGGTATACCGGATCCGGACTTTTCCGCGGACTGGTGCTTTGCCACAGCCCCAGAGTACATATCCAAAACGATGGAGTTTTTGTCTATACAAAAGAAGTTACCGGTGAAACCGCATTCCTGGAAGCACAGGTGGATCTTTCGAATGCCACTCTGGAAAACCGTCTGGTGAAAGTGACGGTTATGCTGATGGAAGAAGGAAGTACGAAGATCAAGGCAAAGGCAGAACGTGTTGTTCAGATAAATCCGAACAGCCAGGAGACGGCAAGAATGGCTCTTCACCTGAAACAGCCGGAAATCTGGAGCGTTGAAAAGCCCAATCTTTATCAGGTCAGGGCAACCGCTGAGAATATCGGTACCTTCCGTACGCATTTTGTGAAAAATGAAGAGAATACCGTTGATGAAGCAACCACCCTGTTTGGAATCCGGACGATCACTGCAGATTCCATCCGCGGACTTCGCATCAATGGAAAAACAGAAAAATTAAAAGGCGGCTGCCTGCATCATGACAATGGTCTTCTCGGTGCCATTTCTCTGTATGAGAGCGAAGTCAGAAAAGTGAAAAAACTGAAAGAGATCGGTTTCAATGCGATCCGGACCACACATAACCCGCCTTCTCTGGCTCTGCTGGAAGCCTGCGACCGATTGGGCATGTATGTGTTTGATGAAGCTTTTGATGCCTGGGGAATCGCAAAGCGGACAGGTGATTACAGCCAGTACTTTGAAAGCCAGTGGAAAAAAGATCTGACAGCCTTTGTGCGGAGAGACAGACCACATCCCTCTGTCATTATCTGGTCTACGGGTAATGAGATCCCGGAACGGGGCGGTTTAAACAATGGATATACGCGGGCGACTCAGCTGGCGGAAGCCATAAGAGAACTGGATCCGACTCGACCGGTGAGCAATGGGATCTGTTCCTTCTGGAGCGGCCTGGATGATGCCATGGCCAGAGGACAGGATCAGAGCCAGAATGCGAAGGATGAGAACCATTCTGATCTTTGGGAACGGTGTACGGAACCCTTTACCAATGGGCTGGATATTGTCGGGTACAACTACATGGAAGATCTTTACGAAAGAGACCATGAACTTTTCCCGGAGAGAGTGATCCTGGGGTCCGAAAATTTCCCGAAAGAAATCGGTTTCCGCTGGCCTATGGTGGAGAGGCTTCCTTATGTGATCGGAGATTTTACCTGGACAGCCTGGGATTACATCGGAGAGGCAGGAATCGGTAAAGCCGTATCCGTAGAGAAGGACGATCCACTGCTGAAAAAAGGACCTGGAGCTTTAATGGCGCATGAAACGTCGCCTTATCCCTGGAGGACGGCAAACGATGCCGATTTTGATATCACAGGTCACATGCGTCCTCAGGGAGCATACCGGAGTGTTGTCTGGGGAAGTGACAAGACGTATCTGTTTTCCAGGCATCCGGAAACTTATGGAAAGACAGAGATTACCAGTCTGTGGGGCTTTCCGGCGGTTGACAGAAACTGGAATTACAGCGGTTATGAGAATAAGCCGGTGGAAGTCCTCATTTTCTCAGGAGCAGAAGAAGTGGAGCTTATCAAAGACGGACAGCCTGTGGAGAGAAAGGCAGTTACAAAGGATGGCAAAATGCCGGGTTCTGTCAGCTTTGAACTTATCTATACGCCCGGAAAACTGGAGGCAGTCAGCTACAGCAAAGGGCAGGAGATCAGTAGGGATCAGTTGGAAACTTCCGGAAAACCTGCAAAGCTTTCCGTCATTCCGGAGAAAACGGTCATGAGGGCAGATGGCCATGATCTGGTCTATGTAAACATTGATGTTCTGGATGAAAAAGGCAGACTGGTGACGGATGCAGCCATAGAGCTGACGGCATTTACGGAAGGCAGCGGCTATCTGGCAGGTTTTGGAACAGGTAACCCTGTGACAGAAGAAAATTATACAGATAATAAAACAACAAGCTTTGGCGGTCATGCAACAGCTGTTATCCGGAGCAGTTATGAAACGGGAAAAACGGTTCTGACAGTATCGGCAGAAGGCATGAAACAGGTGCAGGTTGTAATTGGTTGATGAAAATGCGAGGAGGACAGAAAATATGGTGGAGAATAAAAGCAGTTATAAAGTAAAAAAGCAGAAAAACCATATTCTCCGCCAGTTTCTGCCTACATATCTGATCGTATTTCTTGTGCCGCTTCTGATCTGCAGTATTTATTTCTTTCGGATCATAGGAATGCTGGAAACGGATGATTTTGACATGCGCCAGAAGGAACTGGAGCATGCGTCAGACCAGATGGACAGCATGATTGATGATTTTGAAAGCATCGGCAATACACTGACTACCAACAATTATGTGAATCAGATGAAGTATAAAGGAACAGAGGTGTGGCAGAGTCCGGACAGCTATCGTTTAAATGAACTGAGGGATGCATTGCCCAAAATCGGGCTGATTAACCAAAACGTGGATCATTATTTTATCTTTTTTGATAAAAGCGATCTGGTGATCAACGATAAAGATATTTATACATGGGAAGATTTCTATGATCTCTATCTGCGTGAAGAAGGTTTTGCTTCTTTTGAAGAGTGGAAAGCCTATATGCTGGAGAATGCTGTTGTTTCCGGAGTGAATCCAGAGAAGAATTATACTTATCGGAAGACTGGAGAAAAAAAACTGTTCTGCTTTGCCAAACCGCTGCTGACCAGCGATGTTGCTACCCGTTCCAGTATCTGGATCCTTTTTGACCGGTCTTCGATCGAAAACCGGATGCCGGCTCTGGATGAAAACAGCATACAGTATATTAAAAATGCAGCCGGGGAAGTAATTTATTATGCAGCCGGGGAGAATGTAAAAGAAAATCAGGAAAAGGTCCTGGATCTGGCCGGAAAAGCTGCGGGAGAAGATGGAAGAAAAGCTGCGAACCTGAAAATAGACGGAAAAAGTTATCATCTGATGAGCACTGCTTCCGATACTTTTGGCTTCAGCTATTCTGTTCTGTATGCAGATAATGTACTGAAAGAGAGAATGCTGTCTGTTTTCCGAATCGCCTTTCTGATCATTATTTTCAGTATCCTTGCTGGAATATGGCTCAGCTATCTGATGTCAAGAAAGACGGTTGTGCCCATCAACGAGATTCTTGGTGAAATTGCAAGAATAACGGAAAAAGGTGAAGATCATCAGCCGGTGTTTACCAGCCTGAAAAATAATTTCGCTTATCTCGTAAAACAAAACAGTGATCTGTCTGCGGTAATTGAAAGTCAGAAGCCTTACCTTAAGTCTGCCTTCCTTTTGCGCCTCCTTCTGGGAGATATCAGTACGGAAGAAGAAGCAGAAAAAAGGGCAGAGTATGTGGGGCTGGAGCATAGAGGAAAAGAGTTTATCCTGTTTTTGTTCAGCTTTGAAATACCCTGGGATACCATGGAACCGGAACTGGTGACGACCTGTACACTGTCTTTGACGGAGGCGATGGAAAAAGAACTTCCAGGAAGTTTTTCTACAAATCTCGGAAGCAATCAGACAGTGCTTGTGATGGCAGTCAATACGGACAAAAAGGATACCTTCCGCCAGCAAATGGAAGAGCATGTAGAATGTATGAAAAAGCAGATGCCTTCTGAAATTGCCAGTCACCTGTTTGTTTTCGGAAGTGAGGCAGTGGATCATCTGACAGAACTGAGTGAAGCTTACCGGAACAGTATGGGGCTGGAACAGTATGGAATTGAAAAATTAGAGAAAACGATCTACTGGCAGCAGGCAGGTGGAAGAGGACGGAAAATTTATCCTTCCGGTGCATTGGAAGTACGACTGGTTTCCTGTGTTTTTTCCGGAGATCAGTCTGCCCTGCATGATGAACTGGAGCAGCTGATGAAAAAATGGGTACTCGGCACCAGTATGTCATCCTATCTGCAGCAGATGCTGTTCAGTGAACTTCAGTTGATCTTTCTTCGGATGCTGGAAAAAATAGATGCGGAAGAAGAGGAACTGCGTCCTTTCTATGAAAGACTGGAAAAAAACCAGGGGGAGCCGCTGATCAATCAGATCCATATTACCCTCAATCTGTACCGGGAGCTGTGCAGTTTTATAAGTGACCGGAGGCAGGCACAAGATGCGGATGGGCTGGTGACGGAAGTAATAAAGCTTATCCATATGAATTATGCAGACAGTACTCTGTCCCTGACGCAGGCTGCATCCCTGTATTCAGTGAGTGAATCGTATCTTTCCACTGTTTTTAAAAATATACAGGGAACAAAGTTTTCCTGCTATGTGGAAGATGTCCGGATTGAAAAGGCAAAGGAACTGCTGGAGAATACCGATCTTACGGTAAAAGATATTGCGGAGAAAACAGGGTATACCTCAGCCAATTCCTTCTGTCGGGCTTTCCGCCGGGTGACGGGGATGAATACCTCAGAATACCGGAAAAAGTAGGAATTTTGCTGGGTATATGCGTTGAAAAAGGGAATAATCAACAGAAAAAAAGAATATAAACAGCTGAAAATTATTGAGTAGCCGGATTTGGAAAGTGTATATTTACTTTTTCCAGTCCGGCTTTTATAGTGGGGATAGAAAAATTCATACGCAGTTGAAGGAGGGCTGGGGAATATGAAAGAGAAAGATCGCAGATCAAAAAAACAATGGAAAACTTACCTGAAAGGTCACTGGCAGCTGTACGCGATGTTGGTGGCACCCCTGATCGTTCTGGTAGTTTTTTCCTACGCACCAATGTATGGAATCATTCTTGCATTTAAGAAGTATCAGGTGAGCTTGGGAATATGGAAGAGCCCTTGGGCAGAAAACCACGGGCTGAACAATTTTATCCGCTTCTTTAATAACTATAATTTTAAAGAGTGTCTGAGAAATACACTGGTACTTTCCATTTATTCCCTGCTGGTGTCCATGCCATGTGCCATTCTTCTTGCACTGGGTCTGAACTATGTGGGAAATTACCGTTTTAAGAAAACCGTGCAGATGGTTACTTATTGTCCTTACTTTATTTCCACCATTGTATTTGTGGGAATCATCAATATGATGTTTGATAACCGGATGGGTGTGCTTGGAAGCTTTCTTCATAATAAATTTGGAATCAATGTGCTTGGAAGTCCCGAGATCTTTCCTTCCCTGTATGTATGGACCGGTGTCTGGCAGGGCGTAGGGTTCGGAGCCATCATTTATATTGCAGCCCTGGCAGGGGTTGATATGCAGCAGCATGAAGCAGCTATCATTGATGGGGCAACACTTCTTCAGAGAATCCGGTATGTGGATATTCCGGCAATTCTTCCCACGGCGATCATTATGCTGATCCTGAATATGGGAAGTGTTCTGAATATCGGTTATGAGAAAGTCCTGGCGATGCAGAATCAGAACAATATGGCGGTGTCAGAAGTTATTACGACTTATTCCTATAAAGTATCACTGGTATCGACCTTCCCGGATTACGGATATTCTACAGCTATTGGCCTTTTCCAGTCACTGGTAGGGCTGGTGCTGATCCTGGTTACGAATAAGATTGCAGACAAAGTTACCGGGGATGGATTTATCTGATTGGAGGAATGGGAATATGAAAAAGAAAAAAATCACACAGGACAAAGTTGTCTATTTTTTCAACTATGTTTTTCTGACACTGATGCTTCTGATCGTTTTGTATCCTTTGATCTATATCGTCAGCTGCTCGTTCAGTTCGGGCAATGCACTGGTATCAGGAAAGGTAAAATTTTTGCCGGTGGAACCGACTTTGCAGAGCTATAAGGCAGTATTTGAATACCGTGCAATCTGGGTGGGGTATAAGAACTCAATTATTTATACGGTACTGGGAACACTTCTCAGTGTTGCACTGACATTACTGGCAGCTTATCCACTTTCCAGGGAAGATCTGCGAGGCGGAAAGGTATTTATGGCACTTTTTCTTTTCACCATGATGTTTTCAGGCGGGCTGATTCCGACCTATCTTCTGGTAAAGAATCTGGGACTGGTCAATACCATGTGGGCTGTGATTCTTCCAGGTTCTGTCAGTGCTTATAACGTGATCGTGGCAAGAACTTTTTTCAGGCAGAATATTCCGCAGGAGCTTCTGGAAGCGGCAAAGGTGGATGGCTGTTCCGATTTCCGGTTTTTTATGAGTATTGTCATTCCGTTGTCTATGCCTATCGTGGCTGTACTGGCCCTGTGGGTGGCAGTGGGGCTCTGGAATTCTTATTTTAACCCGATGATCTATCTGAATTCAGAAAATAGGTATACCTTGCAGCTGATTCTCCGGAGGATCATCCTGATGTCACAGGTCAATCTGAGCTCTTCCAATATCGATCCGGCGCGGATCGCAGAGAATCAGTACTTAAGTGAAATGCTGAAATATGCGACTATCATTATCAGCAGCCTGCCGTTAATGCTTATTTACCCCTTTGTACAGAAATATTTTGTAAAAGGTGTCATGATCGGTTCGGTAAAGGGCTGACATTCAATAATGAATAAACAGGGCGCTGAGTCCCCGTTTAGAATAAGAGGGAATAAAAAAGGAGGAACGTAACATGAAGAAAAGAACCATCAAAAAGCTTTTGGCGCTGATGACAGCAGCAGCTATGACCGTGAGCGGAGGAGCCTTATCCGTTGCGGCAGACGAGGATCCGTTCAGTTTTGAGTCCGTAAGTGATGTCACTTTTCCGTTGAAGGAGAAGCTGGAGCTGACCGTATTTGTGTATGCGACTAACACAGGCGGAGGAACCTTCCAGACCAACTATGTGACCGATTATATCGAAGAAAAGACGAATATTCATCTGAACTTCGTATATGATCTGGACGGCGATGATGCGAAGACAAAACTGAACCTGATCATGACGGATCCTGGCAGTATGCCGGATATTTTCCTCGCAACCAACTGGAACAAATCCGAGCTGCAGTCTTATGGACAGCAGGGCTTGGTGATTCCGCTGGATGATTACCTGAAAGATGCACCCCGCTGGAATGATATGAACGAAGAGTGTCCCAGCAGACTGGGAGATATCACGATGTCAGACGGTCACATTTATAATTATGGTCAGACCAATGAGTGTTATCACTGCCAGTTCCAGAACCGTATGTATATCTACATGCCCTGGGTAGAATCCCTCAATGACGGTCATGTTCCCGAAACTACGGACGAACTTTATGATTTTCTGAAGAAAGTAAAAGAGAACGATCCGAACGGAAACGGGATCGCCGATGAAGTTCCCATGACCGGTTACATCGGCGGCTGGGCTACCGATCCGACTAACTGGCTTGTCAATGCCTTTGTTGAGAACAACAACCCGCTGAGCAATACCAATCCGACCGTTGCAGCCGGACTGGTTATTAATGATGGCAAGATCGAGTATTCTCCGATGTCGGAAGGGTACAAAAAGGCAATGGAGTATATCCACAAACTGTATGCGGAAGGTCTCCTGGACAACCAGACCTTTACACAGGACAGCACCCAGTTTACTTCTCTTCTGGATAATGAGGATGCAAATCTGGTAGCAGTCCATGCCGGCGGTGCTCCGCAGGTAGACGGAACGCATTTCTGGTCCAACACCGACGGACCGTGGCAGAACTGGGCAGTATTCAGTCCGGTAGAGGGACCGGATGGTGTCAGATTTTCTGTTATGGGTCTGAATAACTATTTTGCATCCTGTCAGGGTGTTGTTTCTGCAAACTGCAAATATCCGGAGATCGCAGTCGCACTTTTTGATTTCCTCTGTAACACAGAGCCAAGTATCGTTCAGTCCTGTGGACCGGAAGGCCTTGGATGGGATTATACAACAGAGGGTGTTGGTCTGGATGGCAATCCGCCTGTTTATGAGAAACATGCAATTCCGGATGATTATGACTGGCTTGGAAACGGATATAAATCGGATTATGGTAAGAATTATTACTGGGCATCAGATGCGACCATCGGCTGCGGTACCAAAGCTTTCCGTGCAAGTCAGAGGGTAGAGGATCCGGATAAGGGAGAAGGTTTCCTTCAGAAAGCAGCAGAGCAGTATTCTGAATTTGCACCGGATGAATCTACCATCGTTCCGAACCTGGTATTTGAAGGACAGGATGCACAGGTGGTCTCCGAAGGTACTCTGACCATCGGTGGCTATGTAAACCAGGCCTGTGTACAGTTCATCACCGGTGATCTGGATGTGGAAAAAGACTGGGATACCTATATTGAAAAACTGAATGCGATGGGTGTTGAAAACTATATTGCAACCTATCAGAAAGCATATGATACTTATATGGCAAATCTGAAATAAACGGTCATAAGTGAAAGAATATCCTGGCAGAATTCTATTTTGCCAGGATATTTTTTAAACAGAGAGGGACAGGATTATGGAGGAACAGAAGCATTATATTCACAGAGAACCGGCCATGCGCTGGGAGGACGGAATTCCTCTGGGAAACGGATTTTTGGGTGCAATGGTTTACGGTCATACCTCAAAAGAGAAGATTCAGCTGAATGAAGATTCTTTGTGGTATGGAAAAGGGCAGGATAGAATCAATCCGAAGGCGGCAGAACACTTAAAAGAGATCCAGCAGCTGGTTCTGCAGCAGAAATTTGCGGAGGCAGAGGATCTGATGTTTTCCTATATGGTCTCTGCACCCTTTAATATGAGAAATTATTCCACAATGGGAGAACTGGATCTGGCAATGAATCAGAAAAATCCATTTGCTATGGGCTGGTTTCCGGAATCTGACGGAGAAAATTATATATCTGATCTGGATATGGAAAACGGAATTCTCAACATTTCCCATACGGATCAGGGGATTTCCTATAAAAGAGAGATGTTTGTCAGTTATCCGGATAACGTGATTTGCATTCGGCTGAAGAGCAGTGAGCCAAAGGCCATGCGGCTGGATATTGCGCTGAACCGTTATCCCTTTACTGACCGGAAAGTACCAGATGACCGAAGACCTGGAAAGTTTGTCAGCGCAGGAGTCTGGGGTTCTACCAGATATGACAGGCTTACAATAGAAGAAGATAAACGGATCCTTCTGGAAGCCCATGAAGCAGAAACGACGTTTGCCATGGGAGCGGAAGTGTATACCGATGGAAAACTTGAAAATGCCGGCTCCAGACTGATCGCTTTGGATGCCCAGGAGGTAGTCATCTATCTTACAGGGGTGACGGATAACCGGGTGGAAAACTGTCCGGAGACGGTGAGGGAAATCCTGAAAAAAGCAGTCCTTCAGGGATATGATGCCATACGGGAAAGACATCGGAATGATTTTTCAGCCTATATGAAGCGATGCGGGCTCAGCCTGGAAGAAGATCCTGAGGCTTCCCGGTATTTCACCTATGGAAGATATCTGATCGTATCGGCAGGAAGAGAACATTCTTCTCCTATGAATCTGCAGGGAATCTGGAATTATCAGTTTGAGCCGAGCTGGGACAGTAAATATACGATCAATATCAATGAACAGATGAACTACTGGCCGGTGGAGGTCTGCAATCTTTCCGAGCTTCATGAACCGGTTTTTGAACAGCTGAAAAAGATGCAGAAAACGGGAGAAGAGGCAGCACGGAAGATGTACGGCTGCCGGGGAATGATGGCCCATCATAATACCGATTATTACGGAGATTGTGGAACCCAGGATATGTACAGTGCGGCAACCTTCTGGCAGTGCGGCGGCGCCTGGCTGGGCCTTCACATCTGGGAGCATTATCGTTATACCCTGGATAAAAAGTTCCTGAAAGAATATTATCCGATTCTGGATGATCTGGCTCTGTTTTTTGTGGATTTCCTGATTGAAGACCCGGAAGGATATCTTGTTACCTGCCCGTCCGTTTCTCCGGAAAACCGATTTATCACGGAGGAAGGTTATGATACGCCCATCTGTGCGGGGCCGACTATGGACAACCAGATTATCAGGGCTTTGATGAGAGCAGTTCTGGAAGGTGCAGAGATCCTGCAGGAAAAGAATCCTCATGAGGCAGAATACCGGAAGATTCTGAAAAGCCTCCGGCCTAATGGAATTGATTCCCAGGGAAGAATCATGGAATGGGCGAAGGAAGAAAAGGAACTGACTCCGGATATGGGACATGTCTCCCACCTGTGGGCAGCTTTCCCAGGAGATGAGATTAACTGGAAGGATACACCGGAATATCTTGCAGCAGCTAGAAAATCTGTAGAAGTCAGAAGAGCAAGCGGCTGCAACACGATCGGCTGGCCGGGAGCCTGGCAGATTTCTCTGTTTGCCAGATTCCTGGATGGAAAAATGGCGGGAGAAGTGATCCATCATATGCTGTACGAAGGCCTTGGGAAAAGCTGGCTGAATGTGGATCCGGTATTTCAGATCGACGGAAATCTGGGACTTCTTTCCGGTATGGCGGAATGTCTATTACAGAGCCATCTGGGAATCCATTTTCTTCCTGCACTTCCACCGGAATGGAAAAACGGAACGGTCAGAGGCCTGAAGGCGAGAGGTGGAGCAGAGATCAGCGAAACCTGGAAAGATGGAAAACTCAAACAGGCGATTGTAAAGCCAATGCATGACGGAGTACAGAAATTTATTGGAAAAGCACCGTTGAAAGCAGAGACAGAGGAAAAAGAAGTTTTCTGGGAAGTTTTGGAAGATGGTTATGAGATTAGAATGGAAAAAGGAAAGGTTTATCAGCTGATTTTTTAAACGTTTAGCTTAGGAGGATAAAGAAAATGGAAAAGAAACAGGCAGTAAATCCCTATCTTCCGTCCTGGGAGTTTGTTCCGGACGGGGAACCCCATGTGTTTGGTGAAAGAGTTTATATTTATGGTTCTCATGATTTTTATAACGGTGATGTGTTCTGCATGGGAGATTATGTGTGCTGGTCGGCTCCGGTGGATGAGCTGGGAAACTGGCGGTATGAAGGCGTGATCTATGGACGGCAGGATGATCCGGAAAATAAGACCGGAGAAGGCTGTCTCTACGCACCGGATGTGACCAGGGGACCGGATGGAAGATATTATCTTTACTACGCACTGTCCAGCAGAAGTCTGATCTCTGTGGCTGTCTGCGATCAGCCGGCCGGAAAATACGAATTTCTGGGTTATGTACATGACAAAGAAGGAAAACGACTTGGAGAACGGCCGGAGGACGAGCCGCAGTTTGACCCCGGCGTTCTGACAGAGGGTGATAAAACGTATCTTTATACCGGTTTCTGCGGAAGAGGGGATAAGTCCAGACATGGAGCCATGGGAATGGTGCTGGATACGGATATGCTGACGATCACGGAAGGACCGGTATTTGTAGCTCCCGGCTGTGAATACAGTGAAGGAACCGGTTTTGAAGGGCATGAATATTTTGAGGCGGCATCCATCCGGAAAAAAGGAGACTTGTATCTTTTTATTTATTCCTCTATTGTCATGCATGAACTGTGTTATGCCTGGAGTAGATCACCACTTTCCGGTTTTCAGTACGGAGGTGTGTTAAACAGCAATGCAGATATCGGAATCGATACTTATAAACCGGCAGATCTTCCGGCGGCCTATGGGGCAAACAATCATGGCAGTGTTGTAAATATTGGGGAAGACTGGTATATTTTTTATCACAGACACACAAACGGCACCTGGTTTTCCAGACAGGGCTGCGCAGAAAAGCTGCCTATCCGGGAAGATGGATTTTTTGGCCAGGCAGAGCTGACTTCCTGTGGTCTGAACGGAGGTCCTTTAAAAGGAGAAGGCTATTATCCTTCCTATATTGCGTGTCATTTGTTTACCGATCAGCCGGTGCTCTATGTGGGGAATAGTGCAGAGCCGGCGTACAGCAATGGATCCTTTCCGAAAATCGTAAAAGAGGGCTGGGACGGAGACCGGAATGAAGGATATCTTACAAATCTCAGGGATTCGGCTACGGCAGGTTTCCGGTATTTTAACCTGGAAGGTGTCTCTGGAATCACCCTTACCATTCGTGGCTATGCTTATGGAAGCATGGAGCTACGGACAGCTTTTGACGGTCCGGTGGTAAAAGTCATTCCGCTGCATTATTCCAACATCTGGGCGGATATTTCTTCTGATCTTACACTCCCGGAAGGAGCGGATACCCTGTATTTTACCTATCGTGGGGCAGGAATGGCAAGCTTTAAAGGTTTTACTCTGAGAAAGGGTTGATGAAAAAATGAAAAGACTGGGGATTCTGGCAGTGATTCTCATACTTGGTATGGGAAGTCTTCAGACAGAAGCGCAGGAAACAAAAGAAGAAACAGAGGTGATGGAGGCAGCAGAAACAGAAGCTGCCGAAGAAAAGCTTCCGATTTTGTTTTTTCATAATACTGCCTGTGGAAGCTGTGACGGAACAGCAGACTTTGTAGCGGCGGTGCAGGAAGAGATTTCTTATTATAAAGAGGCTTATCCTTATGAACTGCAATGTTACAATGTGTTTCAAACCACCGGAAAGCAGGAGTGGGAAAAGACAGCGGAAATGTATGGTCTGAAAAATGAGGAATATATTTATCCTGTCATGGTGCTGGATGGAAAAATGTACCGGGGAATGGAGGAAATCAAAGAGAACCTACAGGAAGCATTCCTGGAAGCTTGTGACATATCTGCGGTATATTTTTACCGGAAGGACTGCCCGGAATGTCAGGATATGGAAGGATTCTGGGAGAATTTTCCAGAAGAATATAAGATTGCAGAGCTGGAATCCCGCACCGGGGAAAACGGAGAGCTGATCCAGAACCTGTTTGAAAAATATCAGGTGCCGGATGAGGATCAGATGGTTCCTTTTGTATTTCTAAAGGATACCTATCTGGCGGGAGAAGAAGCTATTGAGGCAAAACTCCAGAATATGCTGGAAGAGGGCAAATATTCATTTTACAATAAATGAGAGGAGCTGGAACGACAATGGAAAAATTTGAAGCAACATTTGATTCTTTAAGAAACTATCAGTGCCCGGAGTGGTTTCGGGATGCAAAACTCGGTATCTGGAGTCACTGGGGACCACAGAGTGTGCCTATGTTTGGCGACTGGTATGCAAGAAACATGTACATTCAGGGAACGGAACAGTATTATTATCATGTGCGTCATTATGGACATCCATCAAAGTTTGGCTATAAAGATATCTGTCAGCAGTGGAAAGCGGAAAAGTTTGACCCGGAAGAACTAATGGAACTCTATCAGAAGGCAGGAGCCAGATATTTCGTAGCTCAGGCAACGCACCATGACAATTTCTTTAATTATGATTCCAAATGCAACCGCTTCAATTCCGTGCAGATCGGCCCGCATAAGGACATCTGTGCCCTGTGGAAAAAGGCGGCTGATAAATATGGAATGCATTTTGGACTGACGGAACATCTGGGAGCCTCTTTTTCCTGGTGGTATGTGAATAAGGGTACGGACAGTTATGGTCCTTATGCAGGAGTACCTTATGATGGCAATGATCCGGAATATAAAGATTTTTATTATGAAAACCAGGAATATATTGGAAAACAGCCTCATGGTGAGCTGGCTGAGTGGCTTACTGGAAATAAACAATTCCAGAAATATTGGCTGGATTCTGTAAAAGAAATGATCGACCGTTTTCATCCAGAACTTTTGTATTCGGACAGTGGCCTGCCCTTTGAAGAGAACGGGTATGAACCGGGACTGGAAGCAGTTTCTTATCTTTATAATGATTCCATTTCGCAGCGTGGTATTCAGAGTGCGGTTTATACACAGAAAAACAGGAACAGGGAGATTTACCGTGTAGGTACTCTGGATATTGAAAAAAGTCAGCTTCCAGGACTTCAGACAGATCCCTGGCAGACAGATACCTGTATTGGAAACTGGTTCTATGATGCCAGACAGACCTATAAGAAGCCGGAACAGATCATTGAAATGCTGGTAGATATCGTTTCCAAGAATGGAACGATGCTGCTGAATGTTTTGCAGAAACCGGATGGAACAATTGATGAAGAGGCCCGGTATATTCTGACAGAACTGGCAGGCTGGATGGCTGTGTGCGGGGAAGGAATCCATGGAACAAGACCATACCGGGTATTTGGTGAAGGAGATACACGGGTTGCTATCAATGGTTTTCAGGAAGACAAGACAGAATGGAATTCTTCTGATTATCGTTTTACAAAGAAAGAAAATAAAATATATGCGTTTCTGATGAAAGCACCCGAAAACAGGGTGGCAGTAATTAAAAGTCTGCAGAAGGAAAAAGTACAGGGAGTAAGCCTCCTTGGATACGGACCAGTGGACTATCATCAGGTCCTGGGCATCCTTGTGGCAAAACTGCCGGAACAGCTTCCGGTTGAGTACACAAATTGTCTGGAGATTACGGTAGAAGAATGAGAAATCATTTGCCGGGAGTACAGGAGGAAAGGTTATGCTTCGCATGGAAATATCCGGAAACAAACGGCTGTTTGTTGGAGCTGTTTCAGAAAATATAGTCCGTGTTGTTTATACCGGTCGGGATGAGGTGCAGAATCATTCCTGTATGGTAGAACATCCGGAAAAAATGTCAGATCTTCAAAAAGAAGAAAGAGAAGGAAAGATGATCCTTTCTTATGGCAAAATAAGGGCAGAAATAGAAAAAGGCAGCGGAACGATCAGCTGGTACCGGAATGATTCCGGAAAAAAACTTCTTCAGGAAGGAGAAAAAAGCCTGACACCCGTTACTCTTATGAAATATCAGCTGGAAGGAGAAAAACCGGTAATCGATCATGTGTATACCGTGGATGGGGAGCGAAATTTTATTCAGAACCTGATAAAAGTAAAAGACCGGGATGCTTACCGGGGAAAGCTGGGTTTTCGATTTCTCCAGGAGGAAGGGATCTATGGCCTGGGCCAGGGAGAAGAGGGAATCTACAATTATCGTGGGCATACCCAGTATCTCTATCAGCACAATATGCGGATTCCCATGCCCTGCTTTGTCTCAGATAACGGATACGGGATTCTGGCAGACTGTACATCGCTGATGACCTTTGAAAGCCAGGAGAACGAATCACATTTCTTTTTTGATGCTGTGGAACAGATGGACTATTATTTTATTGCCGGGGACAATATGGATGAAGTCATCCGAGGATTTCGATTCCTGACAGGAAAAGCAAAGCTGCTTCCCAGATGGGCTTACGGCTATCTTCAGTCGAAGGAGGCCTACAAAAGTCAACAGGAGCTCATTGACATTACAGCGGAATACCGCCGCAGGCAGGTCCCTCTTGATGCAGTCATTCAGGACTGGTGTTCTTGGGAGGATGGAAACTGGGGAGAAAAGATTCTGGATAAAAAGCGTTACCCGGATATGAAGGCTGCCAATGAAGAGATCAGCCGGATGCATGCCCATTCCATGGTTTCCATCTGGCCGACGATGACGCCGGGAGGGAAAAACTATGAAGAACTGGCTGCAAAAGGTCATATGCTCATGGATTTCACCACCTATGATGCTTTTAATGAAGAAGCAAGAAAAATTTACTTTGACCAGACAAAAAGTGGCCTGCTTGATGAGGGTTTTGAAGGCTGGTGGTGTGATTCTACGGAGCCCTTTTCCGGTCCGGACTGGTGCGGAGAGATAAAAAAAGAACCCTGGGAACGATATCTGGCGGTAGGGGAAGAGCATAAAAAGTATCTGGGAGCTTTGCAGGCAAATGCTTATGCCCTGTTCCATTCCAGGGGAATTTATGAAAACCAGCGTAAGGTGACGGAAGAAAAGCGGGTGATGAACCTGACCCGTTCCGGATATCCGTCCACCCAGAAGTACGGAACAGTACTCTGGTCCGGAGATACTAGTGCCACCTGGGACACTCTGGCAGTCCAGGTAAAGGAAGGCCTGAATATGGCCATGAGCGGAATCCCCTACTGGACGCTGGATATCGGAGGATTCTTTACGGTTCATAAAAAATGGCAGAATCGGGGCTGCGGCTGTGATCAGGATCCT
Source organism: Blautia sp. OF03-15BH (assembly GCF_003463065.1). Classification (GTDB taxonomy): domain Bacteria; phylum Bacillota; class Clostridia; order Lachnospirales; family Lachnospiraceae; genus Limivivens. The sequence continues at coordinate 232,641 of NZ_QSCM01000001.1, read as the reverse complement.
TCCATGAAGTGGTTCTGGAAAGGGGATTATGAAGAAGGTGTAAAGGATCTGGGGTACCGGGAGCTTTATACGAGATGGCTGCAGTTTGCTGTTTTCCTTCCTGTTTTCCGCTCTCATGGAACGGATACACCAAGGGAGATCTGGCAGTTTGGAAAAAAGGGAGAGCCTTTCTATGATGCTATTGAGAAGGCAATCCGGCTTAGATATGAACTGATGCCGTATATTTATTCTCTGGCGGCACAGGTGTACTTTGAAGATGCAACGATCATGCGGAGTCTGCTCTTTGATTTTGCAGATGATGAGGCAGCAAAAAAGATATGGGATGAGTTTTTGTTTGGAAAGAATCTCCTGATCTGTCCGGTGCTGGAGCCATTATATTATGAAAAAGAAAGCAGAAAACTGGAAAAAGAAAAAGCAAGAACCTGCTATCTGCCGGAAGGCTGTGACTGGTACGATTTCTGGAGCGGCAGAAAGTATGACGGAGGACAGTGGATCCAGGCAGAGGCAACGCTTGACAAGATCCCTGTTTTTGTAAAGGAAGGAACGGTTCTTGCATTGTCCGGAGGCATCCAGTATGCGGACGAACGGCCGGAAAACGGTCTTGAAATCCGTGTTTATCCGGGGAAAAATGCAGAGTTTACTCTTTATGAAGATGCAGGCAACGGATATGGGTTCGAAAAGGGTGAATATGCGGTGACAAAGTTCCGGTGGAAAGAGAATGAAAAGAAACTGATAAAAGAGAAAAGAGAAGGCAGCTATCTGGGAATGGGAGAAGAACTTCCCTTCCGGGTGGTGGTTGTGGAATGACACGAATGAGTGTCTATGAAAGGCACAGATAGAAAAATTATTGCAGGTCATAGAGAAAAATTCAACTGCAACACAGACTTATTATGCAGTAATCCAAAATAAAACTTGATGCAACTCAAAAAAATCCCCGGAGAGATGATTCTTTTCATCTCTCCATTTTTTTCTGAAGATTTGTATCAATGATTAAGAACTGTGGAATGGATTAAAAATTGTTCATTTTCCCGAGGATATCAGCCTGTTATAATAAATACATCTTAAGAAAAGAACGGGAGGAAGGAGAGAATGAAAACGAAAAAGAAAACAAAATGGGAGCTGTTTCGGAAACAGGGAGCTTTGCAGGTGTTTGTATGGATGGGGATGATTTATCTCATTATTTTCAACCTGATTCCTATGTTTGGAATTATTATGGGATTCAAAGATTATTCCATCACCAGTGGAGTGAAAGGAATCTTTACAAGTCCTTGGGTAGGAATGAAGTGGTTCAGGGAATTTGTGACAGATTACAAATTCGGGACACTGGTGAGAAACACCGTGATGCTCAGTGTGCTGAAGCTGATCTTCACATTCCCGCTGCCGATTCTGTTTGCTCTGATGATCAACGAGATTCACAATTATCCTTTTAAAAAGATCCTTCAGACCTGCAGCTATCTGCCACACTTCATTTCCTGGGTTATTATTTCCAGCATTTCCTATCAGTTCCTGTCCCAGAGCGGAATCATCAATACGCTGCTTCAGGCGCTGCATCTGACGAGCAAACCCATCGGCTTCCTTACCGAGGCAAGTAAATTCTGGGGGCTGGCAGTTTTTCTGGATGTATGGAAGGAAATGGGCTGGTGGACGATCATTTTCCTGGCAGCTATTACTGGTATCAGCCAGGATTATTATGAAGCTGCTGAGATTGACGGAGCCAGCAGACTGCAGAAAATCTGGTATATCACTCTGCCTTGTATCAAGAGTACTATCGTAGTCGTTCTGATCATGACCATGGGAAATCTTTTCGGTGGTGGCTTAAGCGGTTCCAACTTTGAACAGTGTTACCTTCTCGGAAACAGCGTCAATGCGGCGACTTCCGATATCATTCAGACCTATGTGTTTGATGTGGGACTTTCCCAGGGACGTTACGCATATGCGACAGCAGTAGGACTGATCCAGTCGGTGATTTCTCTGATTCTTATTTTCGTCAGCAACTTCGTATCGAAGAAGCTGACCAGCCAGGGACTGTTTTAGGAGGAAAATGAGATGGCAAGAACAAAGTCAAAGAGAAGAAGAAGCAGGGAAGACAGGATCATGGATACCATTATCTATATCCTGTCCATCATCATCCTGTTTATGACGGTATATCCTTTTTACTATGTATTTATGCTTTCCTTCAATGAAGGAATTGATGCGAGTCTCGGCGGAATCTACTGGTTCCCGAGAAAATTTACCCTTTCCAACTACAGCCGTTTCTTCGATGATGTCAAATGGCTGCAGGCCCTCGGGGTTTCTGTTCTCAGAACTCTCGTCGGAACGGGTCTTGGCGTGGCTTTTACCACACTGGTGGCATACGCCTTATCCTTCAAGGATCTGGTGGGAAGAAAAGCTTACATGACCTTCGTGATCTTCTGCATGTATTTTTCGGGCGGTATCATTCCCTATTATACGTTGCTGAGAACTCTGCATCTGATCGATACCTTTGCGGTGTATGTGATTCCGGGTATGCTGAGTCTTTTCTATATCACGATCGGAAGAACCTTCTTTGAAGGGATTCCGTCAGCACTTAGAGAATCGGCAAAGATCGACGGAGCGACAGAACTTAAGGTATTTACGAGAATCATCGTTCCGATTTCCAAGCCCTTTATGGCGACACTGGCGCTGTTCATCGGTGTTGGCCACTGGAATAACTGGTATGATTCTACCTTCTTTGTGAAAACAAAGTCCCTGCGTACCCTGCCATATCTGATGATGGAGATTGTGCATCAGTTCCAGACGAGCAGCAGTACAAATATGAATGCGGCAGCCCATCAGACCTCCGGGACCACCAGCCTTTCCATTCAGCTGGCAGCCATGGTAGTTTCTGTGGTACCCATCATCTTTATCTACCCCTTCCTGCAGAAATATTTCGTTACAGGAATGATGGTAGGAGCAGTCAAAGAATAAGTTTCCGGTCCTGCCGGTGAAGCTTAGAGAAAAACGTGAAATTCCGCGGAAAGCGGAAAAAAGGAGGAAAGATTTATGAAGAGAAAAGTGTTGGTATCCATGCTGTGTGCAAGTATGATCGGTTCCATGATGACCGGTATGACCGTGTCGGCGGACGAGCCGGTGACGCTGGATCTGTATTTGGACTTTACCTGGTTCCCCACAGACAGCTGGACCGGTATCATTCCGGAGACCCTGACGGAAAATGGCGGCGTTACCTTTGATGTGACGAGATCCGCAGATGACAGCCAGTTAGGTCTGATGATTGCTTCCGGTGATCTTCCGGATGTGATTTTTACGGATAAGGAAATCGATCGTCTCAGCGACAGCAATCTCTGCTATAGCTATGATGAGCTGATCGAACAGTACGGTGTTGACTGGACCCCTTCCGATGACCGGATTGCCATTGCGAGAAGCCACAATGCCAGTGCAGATGATGAACATTACTACACAATCATCCAGAACTACAACAGTGCCGATGACTGGGCAAATGCAGCTGACGGAGTTGTTCCTACAATCCCCTGCGCATACTACCGGAAAGACATCTGGGAGGCACTGGGAAGCCCGAAGATGGATACAATAGAGGATGTTATCAACGTATTAAAGATGGTAAAAGAGCAGTATCCGGATATGATCCCCTTAAACGGAGGAAATCCGAGCTGGAGATTCCAGGCCATGCAGGTATGGTACGGCGTGAATGGTACTTATATCTTTGATGAAGACGGAAATACCGTTTTAAGTGATACCACAGCAGACTATCACGATTATCTGAAATGCATTAACGATATGTACCGCGAAGGTTTCTTCCCGGAAGAGGATCTGGCTATTACAAATGAGGATGATGCAAAACAGCTGGCTCTGAACGGAAAATGCTTCATGTATGAGTGGTGTGCAAGACCGACCCATCTGGATCAGCTGAATACCTCCACCCAGCAGAATATTCCGGAAGCAGAGTGGGTTCCGCTGGCTCCGCTGATAGATGATTCCAAGGGACTGGTTCGGAGCAATGCCGGTTGGGCAGGCGTATTTATCTCCAAGAACTGCAAAGATCCGGAAGCAGCTATCAAGATGATCGCTTACATGAACAGCTCCGAGGGACAGCACCTGGCTATGTGGGGAAGAGAAGGAACTGACTGGACCCTGGGTGACAACGGTATGCCTTCTTTCTCTGACGAGTGGGTTGAGACTGCAAAAGACGGCGATAAGATGAACACCGTATACAATAACAACTACTATATGTGCACCACTGAACTGGATGAGCTTTATGCTTATTATTCCAGCGCAGATCCGGAAATCGTAGAGATCTTTGGAAAGAACAAAGACAAGATCACCAACTATCCGGAAATTGCCATTGCACAGCCGGTTTCCACCTCTGATATGGGTATTATCAAGGCAAAGATCGACGAAGCAAAACCGGCGGAATTGGTTAAAATCTATACCGCAGATTCCGACGAGGCCTTCGAGGAAGCATACCAGAACTACATGAATCTGCTGGATAAGATCGGCGTACAGGAGCTGAACTCCTACATGACAGAAAAAGTAAAAGAAGTAAGAGAACAGTTTGGATTCTGATTCTTGTAAGAAAATAGTGGAGCATGTTCCTCTGGAGCGTGACTCCACTATTTTAGACTATGGAGGAAAAATGAGAGACTATTATTTGCGTGAATATACACCAGCTGAAACTTTTTCAGACGCATATTATATGGGAAATGGCAGACTGGGACTTACATCCAAGGGAACAGTTCCGCAAGAAACGTTGCATATTAATGATGATACCTTGTGGTCCGGAAGTGAAAGCTTCCATAAGAATGCGCAACATTATGAATGTATGTTGGAGGCACGGAAGAAGGTGCTTTCCGGCAATGTAAAAGAAGCAAACCAGATCATCAATGATGAAATGGAAGGGAGATGGTTTGAAACCTATCTTCCTATGGCGGATCTTCATCTGACGGTTGGTCAGAGAGATAACAGACGGAATATGCCATTAAAACAGGTCATTGAACCGGAACCAGGTGATATTTCCGAATATGAAAGAAAACTGGATCTGAGCCGGGCTGTGTGTTCTGTATCCTGGAAACGGGACGAAATCAGCTATCAGCAGCAGTATTTTGTAAGTTATCCGGAAGATGCTGCTTTTGTATTTATTCAAGCCAGAGGGAAAGAAGAACATTGTCTGAATCTGGCTTTTGGGATGGATTCCAAGTTACATGCAGTAAATGGAACCATGGATGAGGGGGCTTATGTAAGAGGCATTGCACCTGACCACGCAGAACCCAGTTATACGACGATTACTCCGTCTCTGGTCTACAATGATCAGGAAGAATCAAAGGCTTTGCGCTTCGCCTGTTGCGCGGAAGTCTTTGAGACAAATGGAAAGGTATGGGCTGATGGACGTCGCGTGTATGTTAATGATGCGGATTATGTATGGATCATCATAAAGACAGGAACCAGCTATGAGGGATTCCAGAAAAAACGGTTCAAAGGGGAAAAAGAAATTCAGGAAAAGCTTCAGAAAGAAATTCAGAAATTTAAAAGAAAAAAGTGTAGCGGAGAGCAAGTATTTGCTGAACATCAGAAGGACTATCAGACTCTTTATAACCGGGTAGATCTGGATCTTGGAAGAGATAGAGGAGAAAAAATGGCTACCAGCCAGAGAATGGTATTCTCAACAGGAGGAATGGATGACCCGTCTCTTTATGCTCTTTATTTTCAATATGCCCGTTATTTGATCATTTCAGGATCACGGCCGGAAAGCCAGCCGTTGAATCTGCAGGGAATCTGGAATGACATAACAATGCCTCCGTGGTCCAGTAATTATACAAACAATATAAATGTAGAAATGAATTACTGGCTGACAGAAGCAGGAAATCTTTCAGAATGTCATTTGCCGTTGATGAGGCTTATCCGTGAACTTTCCATAGCAGGAAAACAGACAGCGAAGGAATATTATCATTCTGCTGGCTGGGTGACGCATCATAATACGGATCTCTGGCGCTCAACGGAACCAAGCTGTGAGGATGCTTCCTGGAGTTGGTGGCCTCTGGGCGGAGGATGGCTCTGTGAACATATCTGGCAGCATTATGAGTATACAGGGGATAAAAAATTTCTGGAGGAAATGTATCCGGTGCTGAAAGGCGCCTGTGAGTTTCTGCTGGAACAGCTGGTGGAAAACGGAGAGGGTTATCTGGTAACGGCACCTTCCATTTCTCCCGAAAATAAATTTTTTATGGGAAATGCAGAGGAACTGGATGCTCTGGCAGAAGAAATGGCAGCAGGAAGCCGTTGTTCCTCTAACCATCCCAAAATCAGCGCAGTAACACAGGCTTCAACCATGGATATGAGTATTTTAAGAGAACTGTTTCAAAACACGATTCAGGCGGGAAACATTCTGGGAGAGAAAAAGGATCTGGAAAATAAGTTGAAAGCGGTTATGCAAAAGTTCCCACCGTATAAGATCGGTCGCTATGGACAACTGCTGGAGTGGTATGAAGATTATGAAGAATGCACGCCGGGAATGGGACATATTTCTCATTTGTATCCGGTATATCCTTCTTCTGTCATCAATGAAGAAAAAACACCGGAGCTTCTGGAGGCAGCGAGAAAGAGTCTGGAGCGAAGGATGCTCCATGAAAAAAAAGAAAGTGACTGGCCGGGTGCCTGGAGGGTTTCTCTGATGGCAAGATTTAAAAACTCTCTGGAATGCGGACATATTTTGAAGAGTATAGGAGAGAATTTTGGCTGTGGCCTTCTGACAAAGGGAAGTCAGCAGATAGATGCAATCTTTGGTACAGGAGCCGGAGTAAAGGAAATGCTTTTACAGAGCCATCAGGGATATGTGGAAATCCTTCCATGCATTCCGGTTGATTGGCCAGATGGAAATTTCCAGGGGCTTTGTGCACGAGGCGGATATGAAGTCTCTGCTGTATGGAAAGAAGGCCAGCTGCAGTCCGCGGTGATTTTTTCGAAGAACGGAGGCAATTGTAGAGTAAAGGCTGTCGGATTAAAAAAAGTGGAAGGAATGGAAGGCACCTGGGATGAAACACACAAAATCTATAAATTTGTAACAGAGCCCGGAAAAGAATATCACCTGCTTTTTGAATGCAGACAGCAGAAAGAATATTTTGTATAGAGACAGCGAATGATCGGTCGATCCAGGCATCTTTTGGTGAAAATTGATAGGAAAAACGGTTGCCGGAAGCTGTTTTTTCAGCTATGATGAAGGTACATCAAACGACCGAAAAAACGGACGGAAATGGAGGAGGCAATATGAAACTGTATTACGACCAGCCAGCCAGAAACTGGCATGAGAGTCTTCCGCTTGGGAATGGAAGACTGGGTGCCACTGTGTATGGGGGAACCAAAAAAGAAACACTGGCACTGAATGAAGAAACGCTCTGGTCAGGATATCCGGAGAAAACACAGAAAGAACTTCCAGAAGGATATCTTGCCAAAGTACGGGAATTGACAGAAAAAAGAGAGTATCAGAAAGCCTTGGAGTATCTGGAGAATTGTTTTAAAACTTCAGAAGATGTGCAGATGTATATACCGTTCGGTAATCTCTGTATGGAAATGCTGGAGGAAGAAGAAATTTCAGATTACGCCAGAGAACTCTGCCTGGATACAGCAGAAGTGACCGTATCTTATAAAAATCATGGCGCACAGGTAGAAAGAAAGTGTCTGATCAGCCATCCGGCCCAGGTACTGGTTTACCATATCCATTCGGAGAAAGCATTTTCTCTGAAAATTTATGTAGAAGGCGGCTATCCGAAGGAAACCAGCTGTGAAGCGGGTGTTTTAAAAACAAAAGGGCAATGCCCGGGAAGGGTTCCTTTTACCGTAGGTGAGGGCGGTTCTGAAAAGGCAGTACCTGTATTCCCGAAAGAGCCAGAAAAACAGGGTATGTGGTATGAAGGCTGGGGAAAAGCTGTAACAGACGGAGAGACAGAAGAAGCAGGAGATACGCTTATCGTAAAAAATGCGAAAGAGCTGACACTCTACTATGCGATCCGTACCAGTTTTAACGGTTCTGACAAACATCCGGTACTGGAAGGAGTTTCTCCGGTACCGCTCCTGGAAAAAGATTTTTCCTGTACGGAAAAGTCCTATCCGGCTCTGAGAACGGAGCATTTGGTAGAATATCAGAGCTATTATGACCGGGTTCGGCTTTTACTTGGAGAAGAGGAGGACGAGAGAGATCTTCGTCAGCGTCTGCTCGATTTTAAAGACCACCCTGAGGATATAGCCTTAAGCGCCCTTCTTTTCCAGTATGGAAGATATCTTCTGATTGCTTCCTCACGACCGGGGACTCAGCCGGCTAACCTTCAGGGAATCTGGAATGCAGAGCTGGTTCCACCGTGGTTTTCGGATTATACGGTCAATATCAATACAGAAATGAACTATTGGCCGGCCGGCCCCTGTAACCTGGCAGAGATGGGAGAGCCGCTATTAAAACTCTGTAAAGAGATGGCAGCAGATGGAAAAGAAACGGCAGAAAACTATTTCGGTGTCAAGGGAGCCTGCAGCTTCCATAACGTAGATCTTTGGAGAAAGACGACTCCTGCGGATGGAAGAGCTCAGTGGAATTTCTGGCCTCTCGGATATGCATGGCTTTGCAGAAATCTGTATGATCAGTATCTGTTTACGGAAGATAAAGAATATCTGGAAGAAATCTATCCAATCCTGAAGGAAAATGTACGTTTCTGTGTGGAAACGGTTGTTCAGACAGGAAAAGGCTATGCAGCTTCTCCGGCTACTTCTCCGGAAAATGAATTTTTCTTTGAAAAAGAACGGCTGACTGTGGCTCAGTATACAGAAAACGAAAATGCCATTATAAGAAATCTTTTAAGAGACTATCTGGAAGCCAGTCAGCTTCTGGGGATCAAAGATGAATTGACAGAACAGGCAGAACTGGTGAGAGCCCAGATGGTGCCGACTGCTATCGGAAGCGAAGGACAGATTCTGGAGTGGAATGAGGAGTTTGAAGAGGTGGATCAGCACCACCGTCACCTTTCTCACCTTTATGAGCTGCATCCGGGACGTGGAATCACGGAGAAGACACCGGAACTTTATGAGGCAGCAAGGGCCAGTCTTTTAAGAAGAGGAGACGAAGGAACCGGCTGGAGTCTGGCATGGAAGATCCTTATGTGGGCCAGAATGAAAGATGGTGTTCATGTAGGTGAACTTCTGGAGCATATCCTTCATCTGGTGGAACCGGATGAAGCGATGCAGGTGATGGGAGGCGGTGTTTATGCCAATCTGCTCTGTGCCCATCCGCCTTATCAGATCGATGGAAATTTTGGATATACAGCAGGGGTGACAGAAGCTCTGCTCCAGAGTCATGCAGGTGTGATCCATATTCTTCCTGCACTTCCCAGAAAATGGGAAAAAGGTGAGGTGACAGGTCTGAAAGCCAGAGGGGATATCACCGTGGATATCAGCTGGGAAAACGGCAAAGCAGAAGCACAGCTTTATTCCGATACAGATAAGAACATTGTTGTCCGTATTGGAAAAGGAGAAAAGGCAGAGCTTGAACTGAAAGCAGGTATGCTTTATATCCTGGATGGAGAACTGAACTAAAGAGATGAAAATGAGGCACACTGTCATCAATTAAAATGGCAGGTGCCTCATTTTTTTAATGTTTGCTCCGGAAATCGGAGGGCGAAGTGGATTCATATTTCCGGAATACACGGGCCAGCTGTGAGGCACTGTTATATCCGACCTGTCTGGCAATCTCTTCAATGGTGAAGTCTGTATTGATCAACAACTGTTTGGCAGCACGAAGGCGCTCCTGATGAAGACAGAAAAGATAAGACTGACCGATGTGTTTTTTGAAAAGAGTGCAGACATAGTTGGGATGCATTTTTACCGCTTCTGCCAGGTCATCCAGGGAGATATCGTACTGATAATTTTTTCGGATATATTCCAGGAGCTGCTGGATCTGAGCATCGTTTCCGGAACTCTGATGGTCGGCGGTCTGCTGAAGTGTCTTTTTCACAGAAGAGAGCGCCTGGAAAATTTCATCTGCAAGCCCGAAAAAATCTTCTTTACCGGAATAGACAGCCTGTCTGTCTTCTGGAAGAGAGAGTTCCACACTTTCCAGGTAAAGAGAAATATTATGGAAGAAACTGCTGAAAACAGACTTCGGCGAAAGACCCTCCAGAGAAACGGAACAGTTGTTTTTGATGTATTCCCGCAGAAGCTCCTGGGCTTTTTTCGGATCTTTTTCCGTAAAAATATGGACACAATCCTGATAAGTGAGCAGAGAAAATCCAGTCAGGTCAGAGTCTTTACCGAAACTTTTTTCATAAAAGATCCTCTGAACGGCATTGCTGTACAGATTGTGGAGGGATTTGTAGGAATTGGAACTGATACTGATTCCAATATAAAAATCCGGCGAGGTGCCAAGTTCTGCCAGTTTTCGCTTCAGTCCTGTGGATTTTACGGAAAAATGTTCGTGGTTACAGATGGCAGCAATCTGTTTCCGGTCAGGGAGCAGGAAGGTGTGGCAGACATCGTAATAGCGGCTGAAGATTTCCTGAAATACCGCCTCAGAGCCATTCTGCCCGGACAGCTCAGAAAAAGAAAGGACAATAGCCGTAAAATAGGTATACGGAAAGAGCTGCTGAATCTGTTCGGAGGAAGAGATCAGCTCAGTGGGAGAAAGATCATAAAGCATCATATTCCGGAGCTCCAGAACCGAAGAGCGAAGGTGCGCCTGTTCTGCCTGGGTCTTTTTGACCTGGGCTTTTTCGATGGTTTCCTTCAGCTGGTTTTCATCGATGGGTTTCAGAATGAAATCAGTGACCTGATAGCGGATGGCTTTTATCGCATAGTCGAAATCCGCATGGCTGGTGAGGATGGCAATGGCGATATCCGGAAACCGCTCCCGGATATGCTGGACCAGGGTGAAGCCGTCCATAACGGGCATACGGATATCCGTCAGGATCAGATCCGGCGTGAAATTTTTCAGAAGTTCCAGGGCCTGGGGGCCGTTGGAAGCGGTGGCGATATCCGTTGGAAAAGAAAGCGCCAGATCTTCCTCGATCATCATGCGAACGCCGTTCAGAACAATTCTCTCATCATCTACGATTAAAATACGAAACATTTCAATTCTTTCCTTCCTAAAAATGATTTTTTATGGTAATGACGGTGCTGGTGTAAATGCCGTCACAGGTCATGCAGATGGAAGCGTTTCCGTGGAAAAAGATCAGGAGACGTTCACGAATATTGCTTAAGGCCATGCCATTGCGGTTGCCGTGGAAATTTTCCGGTTCCAGCTGACCGGAGAGCAGGTCGTTGACTTCTTTGAGTCGCTCCTCCGTGATAGGAAGGCCGGAATTGGAGACCTTCAGTGTGACGGTTCCTTCTGCCCGGATGACGGAAACCAGGAGACGGCAGGTTTCCAGGGAATTGGAGGCTCCATAGATGATGGCATTTTCCAAGAGAGGCTGGAGGATGAAGGAGGGCAATTCCATGGAAAGGAGCTCTTCATCAATGGAAAACTCGTATTCCAGTCGCTCGTCGAAGCGGATCTTCTGGATGTTCAGGTAATGGGATGCGATCTCTACTTCATCTTTTAAGGTGACGGCCTTGGGAGAGATGGAAATGGAGTATCGGATCAGGGCGGAGAGGGAAAAGATCATGGAGGCTACTTCCCGGTCTTTATTCTGCAGGGCAGTCATCCGGATGGCCTCCAGCGTTCCGTAGATGAAATGAGGGTGGATCTGGCCCTGAAGCGCCTGATAGCGGGCATTCTGGCTCAAAAGCTCCATTTTCTGCACCTTACTGATAAGTGAGGTATTCTCGGTGATCATCTCATTATAGGCATTGATGAGAAGAGCCAGCTCGTCGCTGTCCGCCCGGTATTTGGGATCCGGCTGATAGGAAGCCAGGTTATCCGTGTCCGAGTGGCGGATAAAGGAAGAAAAATCCAGAATCCGCTTGGAAAGAGAAGCCACGGAGGAGAAATAAATCAGAATGAGGAGCAGGAGAAATACGATTACAATACTGATGACCGTGAGGATCACTTTCCCTCCGGCTGCATTAAGATCATTCAGGTTTCCGGTACGGATCAGGCAGAAATGAAGCTCCGGAATTTTGAGTCGGTTCTCATAGGTCTGTTTCCAGTAATTCATCTCGTAGCCATTTTGAATTTCAGAGTAAGAGATGGAAGATTTCATCTGCTCGTCTGTGGAGTAAATAGGAGCATTATTGTGATATAGAGTGATGGAGGAATCCGGATTTCCCACCATGCTGTCCAGCAGTTCAAAGTAGTCAGAAAAAATCTGTGGAGATATTTTGATCTCAATATAGCCGATGACTTTGGCATAATTGTAGGCGTAAAATTTCTGATAGCGATAGATCGAAGGAAAGGCTCTTTTTTCATCCATGACAACCCGCCAGACGGATTCCTGCGGTTTGGAGGAGAGGAGCGCGTCCAGTTGTTCGTCTTCTAGCGGAATGTTTTCCATTTTTTCAAAAGGCGTCGAGTAGAGAAGGATCGGGCTGTCGCTATAGATCTTGATTCCGGAAAGATAGGGGCTCATGGAATAGAGGCTGCCGCAGAAGGTGCGGATGTTTTTTTCAAGGGAATAGAGCATTTCCGGTTTATCCGAGTAGTAATCGAGGTAGTAAATGATCTCCGTATTGCTTTCCAGGGCAGTGATGGCGTTGGAGGTGGCGTTCAGTGAGGTCTCCAGCGAGGAGAGGGATTTTTCCATGCTGATCTGCTGGGCAGTGAGAAGATTGTCCACATAAAAGTAATTCATGGCCTCGATGAAGATCAGCCACCCCACAATAACCGGGATCAGGATCAGCAGGAGAAAACGCATGCTGAATTTATACAGGAAAGAAGATTTTGGAATTTGGTATTTTTTCATAAAAAAACCTCGCATTTTGCTGAATATCAATCAAATTATATCATAAAAAATAAAAAAAGTCGCGGGGCATTTGGAAGATTTTCTGATATAGTAGCAGTAATAAGAGGTACCAGGAGGGTTGAAATGAAAACGATAGAAATTGAGGAAAATGGATTGCATATCCTGTTTCGGGTTAAATCCGGCAATGGCAACAATGACCAGGTACCGGAGAAGAATCCGCAGGCCGAATGCGGATGATGAAAAATTAAATGTAGTATTTAATGATTACATGAACTGTCTGGATGGAGATCCGACAACGGAAAGAGAACTACCGATGATTGATCGGGCGGCAGAGCTGGGTTGCGAATATTATTGCATGGACTGCGGCTGGTATGATGACGGATTCTGGTGGGACCGGGTAGGAGAATGGAAGGAGTCAAAAACAAGATTTCCCGATGGTGGTATGAAAAGGATCTGTGATTATGCTCACAGCAAAGGAATGAAGATGGGACTCTGGCTTGAAATCGAGGCTATGGGTACCCAGTGTGAGCTGGCAGCGCAGCTTCCGGATGACTGGTTTGTGTGCAGACATGGGAAACGTCATGTGGATAATGGCAGATATCTTCTGGATTTTCGGAATTCGGAGGTCAGAAAATATTGCCGGGATGTGGTGGATCGGCTGATACGCGATTATGGCGTAGAATATTTTAAAATCGATTACAATGTGACGATGGGATATGGAAGCGACTATAAAAGCGACAGCTGTGCGGCAGCTATGAGAGATCATTATGAGTGTCTGTATCGCTGGTATGAAGAAATTTTCCGGGATTATCCGGAACTTGTTATTGAAAACTGTGGTTCCGGTGGACAGCGTATGGATTATGGCCTGCTGAAGCTTCTGAGCCTGCAGTCTACCAGTGACCAGACGGATGTCACCTGCAATGCCAATATTGCCTGTAATGTAACCAGTGCTGTGACACCAGAGCAGGGAGGCATGTGGGTTTATCCTTACGAGGATGAAGAAGAGCATGTTATCTACAACATGGTAAACGGGCTTCTGCTGCGCCCGTATATGAGCGGCCAGGTCTGGAAATTAGGCGAAAAATCCATGGATCTTTTAAAGGAAGGAATTGCTTTATATAAGGAAATCAGAGAAGAAGTCCGGGAGGGAGTGCCAGTATTTCCACTAGGCTTTGGTACACTGGAGTCAGATGTTCTGGCTTATGGGATAGATACAGGAAGAAATCTTTATCTTTCTGTCTGGACATCAGGGACAGATGAAGCGGAAATTTTATTGAACAGCCCGGAAGAATTTGCGGACGTTTTTGTGCTCTATCCAAGAGAGGAACGATGCAACTGTCGTTTGGAAAAAGACAGGCTTATTGTGAAAATGCTGCAGAAAAAAGCAGCGCGTTTGCTGAAACTGACCAGAAAGGTCTGATATAAAATTGTACGCCTTACCTTCATTCCTTGTTGGTAAGGCGTTTTTTTTGTGTTTTTGGTCCATTGTAAACCTGAAAAAAACATGGTATCCTAAGCGTGTTCAAGAACAAAAGAAAGAGTGATTTTTCATGAAGAAATTATGTATATTTGATCTGGATGGCACGCTTGCCAGCACGTTGGAGTCTATGGCTGTAGCAGCCAACCGGGTATTAAGAGAGCTGAATCTGCCAGAACAGCCCACAGAAAGTTTTAAATATTTCGCCGGAGACGGAGCGAAAGAGCTTTGCCGGCGCTGTCTTCGGGCTGCCGGAGATATGGAGTGTGCCCATTATGAAGAAATGTACCGGAAATACCGGGAATATTTCAGTGAGACCTGCATGTACAAGGTCGTTCCTTATCCGGGGATCCCGGAGCTTCTGGAAAAGCTGAAGGAAGCAGGCATCCGGATCACGGTTCTTTCCAATAAACCACATGCCCAGGCAGTGGATGTGGTGGAGACACTTTTTGGGAAAGGCTATTTTGATGCGGTACAGGGACAGACCGACAGCGTTCCGAGAAAGCCTTCACCCATCGGTGCCAACCGTCTGGCAGAGCTTTTTCAGGCAGAAAAAAAGGACTGCCTTTATATCGGAGATACTGCTACCGATATGGAGACTGGAAAAGCAGCAGAAATGGAAACAGTAGGCGTTCTCTGGGGCTTCCGTGACAGAAAAGAACTGGAAGAAAGCGAAGCCTGTCATATCGCAGCGAAACCGGAAGAAATTTTTCAGTTTGCTGTAGAAAAGGAGACAGAACGATGATAAAACTCATTGCAAGTGACCTGGATGGAACGCTTCTTTTAAATCATGCCCAGTCTTTAAATCCCGGTACCGCAGAGCTGATCCATGAGCTGACAAAGCAGGGACGGATCTTTGCGGCAGCCAGCGGTCGGCAGTATCCGAATCTTTACCGTCTGTTTCATGGCGTGGAGGATGAGATCGCCTATATTTGTGAAAATGGTGCGCTGGTCATGTACCAGGGTCAGGTCATCGACAAGCATATCATCGACCGGGAACTGGGACAGAAGATCATGAAGATCATCCTGGAGCACGGGGATACGGAGCTTCTTCTTTCCGGAATGAATACCTGCTATGTGCAGCCAAAGGATCCGGCTTATGCGGAGCATCTGATCCATGTGGTGAAAAATAACGTCACCGTGGTGGATGACATTTTCAAGGTGGAAGAGCCTTACATCAAGATTTCTCTCTATGAAAAAGACGGCGCTCAGCATTACGAGGAGTGGGTGGAACGCTTCAAAGGGCTGATTCGTGTCGTGACCTCTGGAATGGAGTGGCTGGACACGATCCAGGACGGCGTGGATAAAGGTTCGGCCATCCGGGCACTGGAAAAACAGTTCAACGTCAGACCGGAGGAGATCATGGCTTTCGGTGACAATTACAACGATCTGGAGATGCTTTCAGAAGTGAAAAACGGTGTGGCTATGGAAAATGCCCCCGAAGCGGTGAAGAAAATCTGTCCTTACCGTACCGCTCTTGTTGAAGATACCTTACGGGAGATCCTGGAGGGAAAATATGATTAAACTGGTTGCTTCTGATATCGATGGAACTCTGGTGCCGGAGGGAACCACCAGCATTGATCCGGAATTCTATGAGATCATCCGGAAACTGAAGAAAAAAGGAATCCTTTTTGCAGGAGCCAGCGGCCGGCAGTACAGCAGTATGCGGGCACTTCTGGATCCGGTTTTTGACGATATCATTTTCATTTCCGGAAACGGAACCAATATCATGCGGAAGGGCGAAAAACTCTACTCCATGGGAATGAACCAGGCAGATGTGGCGAAGCTCATCGTCTACATGCGGACGCTTCCGGACTGTATTTTTACGGCATCTACTCTGGACGGGATCTATTATGAACAGCAGGACGAGGATTTTGAGCGGCTTCAGATGGAAGGCTATCACAATCAGATCCATCTGGTAAAAGATGTGACGAAGGAGCCGGTGGAGATCCAGAAGCTGGCCCTTTACCGGAAAGCCGGTATCGCGGCGATTGGGGACGCTGTAGAGGCAAGGTGGAAGGACACCTTCCGGGTGTTCCAGGCAGGAGAGTGCTGGATCGATTTCGTGGATCCGGCGGCAGACAAGGGAAATGCGCTGAAAGAACTTCAGAACATCCTGGGGATCAAAAAAGAAGAAACCATGGTATTTGGTGACAATTTCAATGACATCGACATGTTTCAGCAGGCAGGAGCGAGCTATGCCGTGACCAGTGCCGCTGAAGAAGTGAAAAAGGCCGCAAAATATGTGGCGCCTTCTTATGAAGAAAATGGTGTTTTGGGAATTTTAAAGAAACTTGCAGAAGAGCAGGAATGATCCAGAAGAGAATCTGGATCAGATCAAACAGCCCGCAGGCTCATTCACAGAAATGTGAGTGATACCTGCGGGCTGTAAATGGTTGTGCAGCTGTTTCGTAATGATCGGAGTGGAGTGCTGATCTACGCCTGCCAGACAGAAGAGCCAGGACAGATATTATCCGAAATAGAAGAGGACGATATCTCTGGCAAGACCCAGCAGCAGAAGATGAACCGGGTAAAACCAGTAGAAGAAATATTTCATTTTTAAGTTTCCTTTTTCTCCGTTATAAAGAAGAACGGGGATGAATGCCAGCGGTGCGGTGAGTTCATACTGCATGATGAGAGCACCGGCAAGACACTGGATCGGACGGGCGTAACGCACCAGAAACAGAGTGCAGATAAGGAAAACGCCTCTTGCACCGTAGTCAGTCTTAAAGAGCCATCCCAGATAAACACCGGCAGCCATGATGAGAAACTGCAGCCAGTCATTCCGGAAACGGTCAGCCAGTACCATGACCAGCATACCGAAAAACAGAGTGAAAAACACATTTTGCTTGTTCGGATAAAACCAGTGATTGTAGATCGCATAGTCAAAAGGAATCTCGGAAATCAGTACAAAAATCCCAAGCCGCAGCAGATATTTCATTTTGTTACGGGTATGCAGGAAACCCTCTACCAGAAGAAAACAATAGATAGGAAAGGCAATACGCCCGATATAGCGGATCAGGCGGTAGAGCAGGAGCATGTTCTGGTAAAGAACGGCATCTGCCTTGACGGCAGGAAGTCTTAAAACCGCCTGCCCCATGACAGTGGCTCCGAAATGGTCAATGAACATAGTGATGACGGCAATGAGTTTTAAAGAACTGGAAGTAAACACCCGGTACGGGGCAAGTTTTTCCATCATGGATAAGATCCTCCTGGAGAAATCGAATTTGTCGGGTCGGAACAATATTTCTGAAGAACAGGCTGCACCTGATTGGTTGTCTGTGTGTTTGACGGAGAAGCAGTACATTCTGACCCTGACTGTAATAGTATAGCAGACAAGCCTTTAAAAGAAAAGAGGTGGACAAAAAAACAGGACTTCCCTTGAGGGAGTCCCGTTTTTTCGTTCATGCAAGCATGCCTCACATTTTTGTCGAAAAGCTGCTTGGCTCTGAAAAGTTACAAGTTATTTTGCAAGGAGCATCAGGATCTCGTTGCTTCTGGCGATGAACTTGGTCATTTCGTCCGGATTCAGCGGTTTGTGGCTTAAAAGAGCCAGATCATAGAGCTGTTCACAGAACATGGGAACATTCTCGGAGTCCTTGTGCTCAAAGATGTACTGAACCAGTTTGTTGTTGGCGTTCAGGACCAGAGTCTCTGTACTTCCGAACATGGAGGGATCCATGCCTGCCATACCGTACATCTTCATCATATCCTGCATTCTGCGGCTTTCCTCAGAAAGAGTAACCATAGAAGAGATGTTCTCATTCTTCAGTTTTTCTACTTTGACCTCCAGTTTGTCTTTGCCAAGAGCTTTCCGGAAGAGTGCAGTCAGAGTATCGGTCTCATCCTTCAGCTCGTCGGCGGAAACTTCTTCCTTGAAGTCATTGGTCACATCTGCATCGATACGCTGGAAATGAATGTTTTCCTTCTCTTTCTCACGCTCGATATGAGTGATGAAAGCAGAATCAATGTTGTGCTTCAGGATAACAGCATTCATACCCTGCTCACGGAACATGTTGATATACTGGCTCTGCTGGATCTCATCGGTCACATAGTAGATGATAGTCTGCGGCTTCTTCTCATCCTCTTTTTTCTCAGCAGAATCAGCAGCTTCCTCTGTTTTTTCTTCCTCAGCCGGTTTTACGGATGCGATGTAATCCGGAAGAGTGAAGTACTTGCCGTTCAGATCTTTCAGAAGGGTGTAATCCAGGACCTTCTCACTGAATTTCTGCTCTTTGATGCAGCCGTATTTGATGAACGGGCTGATGTCATCCCAGTATTTCTCATAGTTTTCACGGTCGGTCTTGCACATGCCGGTGAGCTTATCTGCAACCTTTTTAGTAATATAATCGGAAATCTTCTTAACAAAACCATCGTTCTGAAGTGCACTTCTGGAAACGTTCAGCGGCAGATCCGGGCAGTCGATCACTCCTTTTAAGAGCATCAGGAATTCCGGGATGACTTCTTTGATGTTGTCGGCGATGAATACCTGGTTGTTGTAGAGCTTGATGGTTCCCTCGATGGAATCATACTCGGTATTGATCTTCGGGAAGTAAAGGATACCTTTCAGGTTGAAGGGATAATCCATGTTCAGATGGATCCAGAACAGGGGCTCTTTATAATCCATAAAGACCTTGCGGTAAAACTCTTTGTACTCTTCAGCGGTACATTCGTTGGGATGTTTGGTCCACAGCGGATGAATATCACTGATGGAAACCGGACGCTTGTTGATCTTCACCTGATCTTTGGCCGGAGAGATCTCAACGGTTTCTTTCTCACCGTTCTCGTTCTCTTTTTCCTCAGTCTTTGCGTCTTCGTGGATGTGCTCAACAACCACATCATCGTCACGAAGCTCGCTCTCGTCGATGGTCTCATACTCCTGAGGCGCATTTGCCTTGCTCAGAAAGATCTCAACAGGCATGAAGGAACAGTATTTTTCCAGAACCTCGCGCACACGGTACTCATTGGCAAACTCTACGCTCTCTTCGTTGAGGAAAAGAGTGATCTCGGTACCAACGGTCGTCTTGTTTCCTTCACCGATGGAATACTCGGATCCGCCGTCGCACTCCCAGTGAACGGGTTTTGCACCTTCCTTGCAGGAAAGCGTATCAATGTATACATCATCGGCAACCATGAAAGCAGAATAGAAGCCCAGTCCGAAATGACCGATGATCTCATCGTTGTTTGCTTTGTCTTTGTATTTTTCCAGGAAGTCGGTAGCTCCGGAGAAAGCGATCTGTGTGATGTATTTCTCCACCTCATCTTCATCCATACCAAGACCGTTATCGATGAACTTCAGGGTTTTGGCATCCGGATCGCAGATGACTTCGATCTTTGCTTTGTAATCATCCGGGAAAGTGTACTGCCCCATTGCTTCCAGCTTTTTCAGCTTGGTAATGGCATCACAGCCGTTGGAAACCAGCTCACGGACAAAAATATCATGGTCAGAATAGAGCCATTTTTTTATGATCGGAAAAATATTTTCACTGTTAATGGATAAATTACCGGTTTTACTCATATGAAACACTCCTTTTTTTATCAATCGGCGGGCCGTTTCGTGTACCGATACCGTTCCGGCCCCTGCTGTTTCTCAGTGTAATACCATTCCCGTGAAAAGTCAAGAGAAAATTAGCACTCAAACGAGGTGAGTGCTAACAAGTTTATGTAAAGAATGTAAATTTTTTATAAAGTTGTAAAAGGGATCCCGTGTTTCCGGAAAAATACGGCTGCCAGTTCATCCCAGAGCTGGGAAAGCGTCTGATCCAGAGTGAAGGTTTTCAACGAAACACCGGTGGTGACGGTAAGCTTCTGACCATCGTAGAGAACGTTGAAAAAGAGACCTCCGATCTCTTCCGGCCGGAGTGAAAGATGGTTCTGCTGGATCAGTTTTTCTACATTTTTCGGGGCGAGAGCGAAGACGATCTTCATGGCCAGAGGTGTCTTCTTTCCTTTAATAAGAGAGAGCGCGAAGGGACGCAGCTGTTCCCAGAAGGAGTAGGTACAGAGCTCTGCCGTTTCCTGTTCCTCTTCATCATAGGAAAAGTAGTCCTTATGTAAATGTCCATCAATAAAAAAGGTATTAAAGGTCGTGATAGAAGCCTCCGCCAGAAGAAAACGGTCGAAGGTAGTAGATAAGAGAAGATGGGACATGAAACCTTTCACATCCTGGATCTGAAATGCACGCATGGATAAAACCTCCGGAAAAAATCATTTCCTATATCATAGCCCGAATCAGGAAATTTGACAATGAAAAAGTTTTTTTGAAAAAACTCTTTTCAAACAGACAGGGATATGCTATGATGAGGTAGTATTAAAAACTATGTTTCGTGATAGTTCAGAACATAATAATCCACATTTGGAGGAATGATATATGAGTTTCAGAGTAGTGATTGACAGCTGTGGTGAGCTGACAGATGAGATGAAAGCAAGTGGCTGTTTTAAGGCAGCGTCTCTTATGTTACAGGTGGATGATCATAATATTATAGATGATGAATCCTTTGACCAGGCAGATTTCCTGAGGAGAGTGGCAGCCAGCCCGAACTGTCCCAAATCCTCCTGTCCTTCACCGGAGGCTTACCGGTCCGCTTTTGACTGCGATGCAGATCACATTTTCGCAGTTACCTTATCAGCGAAGCTCAGCGGTTCCTATAACAGTGCCGTTCTGGGAATGAATCTTCTGAAAGAGGAAAAACCGGACGCAAAGATTTATGTATTTGATTCCCGTTCTGCATCCGTTGGTGAGACTCTGATCGGTCTTAAGATCCAGGAATGTGAGGAACAGGGACTTTCTTTTGAAGAAATCATTGAGAAAGTGGAGGCTTATATCGACAGCCAGATGACCTGGTTCGTGTTGGAAAATCTGGAAACATTAAGGAAGAATGGTCGTTTAAGTAAAGTAAAGGCTTTTGTGGCAACGGCTCTCAGAATCAAACCGGTGATGGTATCTACTCCTGAGGGAGAAATCGCACAGTTGGATCAGGCCAGAGGAATGAACAAGGCTTTGGTACGTATGGTGGACAGCATTGTGGAGAAAGTCAGCAACCCAGAGCAGACACTCATCGCCATTTCTCATTGTAATTGTCCGGAACGTGCCCAGATGGTGAAAGAAACCCTGATAAACAGGCTTCATCCAAAGGGAGTACTTGTCCTGGATACCGCAGGAGTCAGCAGCATGTATGCCAATGATGGCGGAATTATTGTGGTGGCTTGATTTTTATGATGCTAGGGTCAAAAGGTCAAAAAGCTGTTCATGCTTGCATGATAAGGCTTTTGAACTTGGGACCCGCCAAACATGAGAAAGTAGCGATTTACGTAGTAAATCAGCGGATTTCGAATGTTTATAGAATTGCGGGAGTTGCTTTGCAGCGGAGCAATTCGTAGGCATCAGTTGGGGGCAAAAGACCTTTTGACCCCAACATCATTTTTATGTAAAAAGTACATGCATTTTTCACAAATGTATTGTATAATAGGGAAAATGGCTGTGACGGAGAACGGCACTGCCAGGAAAGACTTTACAAGGAGTGGAAAAAATGAGCCAGGCAAAAGTAGACAAGTATAAGGAGCAGAAAAAGAACCGCGACAAGATCATGAAGCGTGAGAAGAGGGAGCGTATCATCGCGGAAGTGATCGTCTGTGTGGTTGTAGTTGCTCTTATTGCATGGGCAGGTTATTCTTTTTACCAGAATCACAAGCCGACGGTAGTGAATACGTATTCCGTAGACAGTACAGCACTGGATGACTATATGTCAGAGATGAATGCAGAGACAGAGCCAGCAGAGACTGAGAACGGCACAGAGGCTGCAGAGTCTGAGGCTGAGAGCGAAACAGAGGCTGCATCTGAAGAAGCAACAGAAACAGCTGCTGAAACGGAAAGCGTAGCTGAGACAGAGACCGTATCAGAATAAGAAAATAAGAAAGAACAGAGACCTCTCGTTGAAGACGATTCAGCGGGAGGTCTTTTTCTGCTATCTGATGAAATTGCAAACAGGAAGATGGCGTACTTTTTGTGATTTATGGAGGAAAATCTATTTTTAATGGTTCATCAGTGTTTTGATGTCTTCTTCCGGTGTGGTGACAGGTGCTATACCGTAATTTTCCACCAGAAAGTTCAGAATATTCGGAGACAGGAATGCCGGAAGAGAAGGACCAAGACGGATGTTTTTGATACCCAGGTGCAGAAGGGTCAGCAGGATACAGACTGCTTTCTGCTCATACCAGGAGAGAACGAAGGAAAGCGGAAGCTCATTTACGGAACATCCAAATGCATCCGCAAGGGCTGCAGCAACCTGGATCGCACCATAGGCATCATTACATTGGCCCATATCCATCAGTCGTGGCAGCCCGCCGATCTCGCCCAGATCGAGATCATTGAAACGGAATTTGCCGCAGGCCAGGGTGAGGACGATGCTGTCAGAAGGTGTCTGTTTCACAAATTCTGTATAATAGTTTCGACCCGGTTTGGCCCCATCACAGCCGGCAACCAGGAAGAAATGGCGGATCGCGCCTGATTTTACGGCTTCTACTACAGTACCTGCATGGGACAGGATCGCTGCATGACCAAAACCGGTTGTCACTTTTGTACCGCCGTTGATGCCAGAGAATCTCTGATCTTCTTTGTAACCACCCAGTTCCAGTGCTTTTTCAATAACTGGTGTGAAATCTTTTTTCTCGTTGATATGAACAGCACCCGGGAAAGCCACCACTTCTGTTGTAAACACTCTGTCAGCATAGCTGTTTTTTGGGGGCATCAGACAGTTGGTGGTGTAGAGGATCGGGGCTGGAAGATGATCAAATTCTTTTTGCTGATTCTGCCATGCAGTTCCGAAATTTCCCTTTAAGTGAGAGAATTTCTTTAAGAGTGGATAGGCATGGGCAGGAAGCATTTCACCATGTGTATAGATGTTGATTCCTTTTCCCTCTGTCTGTTCAAGCAAAAGCTGCAGGTCTTTCAGATCATGTCCGGTCACGACAATAAAAGGTCCTTTCTCTACAGTGAGTGTAACATCGGTTGGTTCTGGTGTTCCATAAGTTTCTGTATTTGCCTTATCAAGAAGTGCCATGCACTTCAGGTTGATTTCTCCTACTTTCAGTACCGTAGGAAGCAGTCTTTCCACGGTTTCTTCATAACCGATCTTAAATAATGCTTCGCAGAAGAAGCGGTTCACTTCGGTATCTTCATAATTCAGAACATTTGCATGATAGGCATAGGCAGCCATTCCGCGGATCCCGAAAAGAATAAGAGACTTCAAAGAGCGGATATCTTCGTCAGCATTCCACAGCTGCTGCATATCGTATTCATCTGTTCGGCCGCAAGGTGACTGACAGTTGCTGCAGTCAGGAACCAGGCTTTCTTTCTCAGCTCTGACCTTTTGTATCATAGTTTTGATTGCTTCATCATCAAAACTCACATTTGTAACGGTAGTAAAAAGTCCTTCAATTATGACCTGTCCGGTTCTTTTGGAAATAGTTTCTGCGCCATCGACAGCTCTTGCAAGACCGATCAAGGCGCCCGTCAGTTCATCCTGTAATCTGGCGGTATCTGCCTTTTTTCCACAGACACCGGCATTTCCTGTGCAGCCGGTACATCCGACGGTCTGTTCACACTGAAAACAAAACATTTTCTTATCCATTTGTCTATTCTCCTTTTATTCCAATATTTTTCCATCAATGCTTATCGTTACAACCTGCCAGGGAATGAATTTTCCACTGTTTTGAAGCGCTTTTCTGGCTGCCATCTCCAGACCGCCGCAGCACGGAACTTCCATTCTTACGATCGTTACGCTTTGAATGTCGTTATTTTGGATGATTGCAGTCAGTTTCTCACTATAATCCACCTGATCCAACTTAGGACAGCCGATTAATGTCACCTTATTCCGGATAAAATCCTGATGAAAGCTTGCGTAAGCGTAAGCAGTACAATCGGCTGCGATCAAAAGTTTTGCACCGTTAAAATAGGATGCACTGACAGGTGCCAGTTTGATCTGTACGGGCCAGTTCTGAAGTTTTGATACCTGATCTGCGGTTGAAGATGGTTTTACGGCTTCCGGTGTTACCGGCCGCTGGATCTGCATGCTTTTAGATCCGGGACAGCCGGTATGTGCAGACATTGCCTGTTTTTTGGCAAATAGTTTCTTCTGCGCTTCTTTTACCGCTTCTTCATCATATTCAGGCGCTTCCCTTTCTTCAAAAGAAATGGCACCTGTAGGACATTCCGGGAGACAGTCGCCCAGTCCGTCGCAGAAATGCTCTCTTACCAATTCTGCTTTTCCGTTAATGATATCAATGGCACCTTCATGACAGGCATCTGCACAGGCACCGCAGCCGTTACATTTTTCTTTATCGATCCGGATAATCTTTCTTATCATGTTTACCCTCCGTCAGCAATCTTTTACTTTTGTTTCTGCTGACATTATAGTATGATAAATACAACTTGTATGTTTGATTTCCAACAGGAGGAATGATTTTGAAAAAATATTTATCAGTCCTAAGAAACAGCCCTTTCTTTAAAGGCCTTTCGGATAACGAGATAGTATCTATCCTGCATTGTGTAAATGCAACAACCACTTTCAAAGAACGAGACTCTTATATTTTCAGAGCAGGAGATTCTACCGAAGTAATGGGACTTGTGGTGTCCGGCTGTGTTCTTGTTATTCAGGAAGATCTCTGGGGGCATCGGAATATTCTGTCTAAATGTCATGTCGGTGATTTTTTTGGTGAGCCGTACGCAGCAAGCCCAGGAGCTGTTCTGAATATCAGTGTGGTGGCAGATGAGGATTGTGAGATTATTTTTTTAAATGTCCAGAGGCTTCTGGTTTCCTGCCCAACTGCATGCGAACATCATCAGAAGCTGATCCGCAACCTGGTCAGTGTCCAGGCAGACAAGATACTGACTCTTAACGATAAAATCACGCATGTTGGCAAGCGAACGACCAGGGATAAACTGTTATCATATCTGTCTGCAGAATCCACCAGACATTCATCTCTGTCCTTTGATATTCCCTTTGACCGTCAGCAGCTGGCAGATTATCTGTGCATTGACCGTGCGGCAATGTCTGCAGAAATATCAAAATTGCAAAAAGAAGGCTTTATAAAAACAAAAAGAAACCATTTTGAATTGACTGTCTAAACGCAGTCACGAAAGTGGATTGCGAATGTCCGTTTTACATGGTTTCGTCTCTGAAATAAAAATGTGACATACATCACGGAAAAGGATAAACTTTTTCATTATAATGCAAAAGGAAAGCAAGACAGAAGTGGTTTATTATCAAAGACTGCAAAAGTTATGCCAGCGAGGTTGAGACAATGGGACAGATAACAATCAGAGAACTGGAGAATATGGATTTTTTTAAAGAAATCCCAAAGGATATTCTGCAGAATCTGCTTAATGAAAGTAAAGTTGTTTCCTATAAGAAAAAAGAAGTGATATTTCATTCACGCAGCAGAACGAAGACAGTATATTTTGTGTATTCTGGTGAGGTGATGCTTTACAATCTGACCAAGCACGGAAATCGAAAGGTGATTTTTATCCTGGGAAAAGGACGGCTTTTAAATCAGAGTATTGTAAGCAAAAAGCCAAACGCACTTTTTTGTGAAGCTGCCTGTCCGGTGCAGGTAATGGAGATTGCAGAAAAAGAATTTCTTCATCTTATGGAGCAGAGTCATGCTTTAACAAGAGCTGTTCTGAGAGAATATGAAAGAAATCTCTGGCGAATGGGTCATCAGTTAAAAAATACGACCGGAAACATGCAGATGGAGCGAAAAATAGCTGCAAAATTGTGGAAGCTGGGTCGTGATTTTGGCATAGATACGGAAGACGGGAAGATGATAGATATTGATCTTACGATTACCTTGATGGCGGATCTGGTTGGAGCGCCAAGAGAAAATGTATCTCGTGCCTGTAAGGTTCTAACGGACAGAGGTCTGATCCGTTATGGTAATAAGCGATTTACACTGATAAATTTTGAAGGTCTTGCGGAATTTTACAAAATGTGATCATGAGAAAGGAGTATTTGATGGGAAAACGATTCAACAGTGATGAGAAGCAGAAGATTTTTGAAATTTTGCAGGAATCCTATGATGTGTATGGACCGAAAATTTACCGGGGAACCGGCTGTTTTTCAGATACAGATGTAGTTCGTTACGGACGGCTGAACAGTTGGGAAGAACTTGTCTGGAACCAGAAGTCGGATTACAGTTTTAAGGAAGTGCTATTTCCGGTCTCAGAGACGATTCTTTATTTTACGGAGAATGAGATGAAAACAGCAGACGGAGCAGCAAGGCAGAGATTGATTTTTTTGAAAAGCTGTGATTTTCATGCGTTGAGACGTCTGGATGAGATGTACCTGAAAAACGGTGCAGAGGATTATTATTACAGAAGGATGCGGGAAAATACAGTTTTTGCTGTGATGGGTTGCAAGGAATCCGGCAAAAATTGTTTTTGTGTAAGTATGGGTACAAATCGTTGCGAAGAATATGATATGTATATTTTTCAAGATGAAAAGGGCTGTTACATGGAACTGGGATGTAGAGAGCTGGAAGAACTATTATGGGATTATGGGCAGAATGTTCAGGAGAAGCTGACTTTTGTAGAAAAGAATGAAATCCATGTAGAGGTTCCGGAGAAACTTCCGGATACCATTCATCAGGATTCCATGTGGCAGGAATATGGAAGCCGCTGTATTAGCTGTGGTCGCTGCAATTTTGTCTGTCCGACATGTACCTGTTTTACTATGCAGGATATTTTTTATAAAGACAATCCAAAGGCTGGAGAGCGACGCCGCGTATGGGCTTCCTGCCAGGTGGATGGATATTCTGACATTGCCGGTGGTCACAGCTTCCGTCAGAGCCAGGGCGAAAGAATGCGTTTTAAAGTATTACATAAAATTTCAGATTATAAGAAAAGATTTGGATACCATATGTGCGTTGGCTGCGGACGTTGTGAAAATGTCTGTCCGGAGTATATTTCCTATATTGCATGTCTTCGGAAACTGAAAGAAAAGGAGGAAAAATAAGATGACAAATGAATATATTCCTTTCTTATCTAAGATAAAAGAAATTGTAAAGCATACAGAGACAGAATATACATTCCGTATGACATATGTAGGTGAAGTAAGACCAGGACAGTTTTTTGAAGTTTCTATTCCCAAATATGGAGAGGCGCCGATTTCTGTCAGTGGCATAGGAGAAGATTCTGTTGATCTGACGATACGTAAGGTTGGCAAGGTAACCGGAGAAATTTTTGAACTGAATGAGGGAAGCAGCTTTTTTATGCGTGGTCCTTATGGAAATGGGTTTGAAAAGAAGAATTATCAGGGAAAAGAACTGATTGTGATAGCTGGTGGAACAGGAGTATCTCCTGTGAGAGGAGTGATCAGCTACTTTGGTGAGCATCCGGATGAAGTGAAAAAATTACATACGATCCTGGGATTTAAATCTCCGTCAGATATTTTATTCCGTGATGATCTGAAGAGATGGGAGCAGCAGATGGATATGATCCTGACGGTGGATTCATCCGATGATCCTTCTTATAGAACCGGGCTTGTTACAAAATATATTCCGGAACTTGAACTTGATAATATTCATGAGACTGCAGCTATTGTTGTCGGACCGCCGATCATGATGAAATTTGCAGTAGCAGAGCTGTTAAAGCTGGGAATGAAAGAAGAACAAATCTGGATCTCACAGGAAAGAAAAATGTGTTGTGGACTTGGTAAATGTGGCCATTGCCGAATGAATGACACCTATATTTGTCTGGATGGTCCGGTATTCTGTTATTCAGAAGGTAAAAAACTGTTTGATTAGGGAGGAAATCGTAATGGATATCAATACAAAGAAACTGAAGAAAAATGCCTTCCGTGTATCAAAGGTCCGTGGGCTTACGGCTTCCAGAGTGCGTGTTCCGGGAGGCTGCTGTAATGCAGATGTTATGCAGCAGGTGGTAGATATTTCCAGAAAATATGGAAACGGCCAGATCCATCTTACCACACGACAGGGATTTGAAATCGAAGGGATCCATCTGGAAGATATGGATAAAGTTAACGAGATGCTTCAACCGATTATTGATAATCTCCATATCAATCAAATGGTTCCAGGTGCCGGATATCCTGCATCAGGAACCAGAAATGTCTGTGCATGTATCGGAAACAGAGTTTGCCCTTTTGGAAATTATAATACAGCAGCTTTTGCAAAGAGAATTGAAAAGGCTATATTTCCTAATGATCTTCATTTTAAAATTGCACTTACAGGTTGTGCCAATGACTGTATCAAGGCGAGAATGCATGATTTTGGAATTATTGGTATGACAGAGCCACAGTATGATCCTAACCGTTGTGTTTCCTGTGGCGCTTGTGTAAAAGGCTGTGATAAGCTTTCGGTGGATGCATTAAAGATGGAAAACTACCGGATCGTGCGCAATGAGGAAAAATGTGTAGGATGTGGAGTCTGCGTGACAAAATGTCCAACCAGAGCATGGACCAGAAGCACAAAAAAATACTATCGTCTGACACTTATGGGACGAACAGGAAAGAAAAATCCACGTCTGGGAGAAGATTTTCTGATCTGGGCAGATGAAGACACCATCATCAAAGTAATCCTGAATACCTATAAATTTGTGAAAGAATATATTGATCCAAATGCGCCTGGCGGTAAGGAACATGTGGGATATATTATAGACCGTGTGGGTTTTGCAGAATATAAAAAATGGGCTTTGGATGGTGTGGAGCTTCCACCGGAAACAATCGTGAAAGATAATATTTACTGGAGCGGAATACATTACAGATAATTTCAGGGCAGTTATGTAGATATAATATACCTTGAACGCAGATAAGCATTCCACCGCTTCAAGTGCGCGGAGCACTAAGCGGCGGGTGAGGGGGGGATGCTTCTGTCAGTGGGAGTTGAAAGCTCCCACTGACAGATCGCGAAGCGACTGCGTTCATGAGCAAGTAGCGAAGCGGATTGCGAATGTCCGCTTTACTCAATTTTCTCTTGTCTGGGGTTCACACAAAAGCAAGGAGAGGCAGGTAAATATGAGACAGGAAAATAGAGAAATCAAAGAGTTTAATGAAATCATAGAAGTTATGAAAAATTGCGATGTGTGCAGATTGGCACTTAACGATGATGAGTATCCGTATATTTTACCATTGAATTTTGGAATGGAAATAGTCGATGGAAAAGTTAACCTGTATTTTCACAGTGCGCTTGAAGGTTATAAAGTAGACCTTATTAAAAAAGATAACAGAGCGTCTTTTGAAATGGATTGTAAACATCAACTCCAGTATTTTGAGGAAAAAGGCTATTGTACAATGGCATATGAAAGTGTGATTGGCAGAGGGCAGATTAGAATTCTTGATGAAGAAGAAAAAATGGATGCATTAAAGAAACTTATGGCTCATTATCATAAGGGAAAAGATGTTTATTTTAATCCGGCAGCAATTTCCAGAACACTGGTATATGTTCTGGAGGTAGAAAAAATAACAGGGAAAAGAAAGAAACCGAAGTAATCTGATTATAAAAGCCGATTTCCATGATATCGAGATCGGAGATTATTCCATAAGCTGGAATCTAAATGGTGGAGATGCTTTTGCAATCAGTGAAGAGTCAGTTCATGAAGCTGGATGTATTCATACATCGCAAGGACTAGAATTTGATTATACGGGTGTCATTATTGGTGATGATCTGCGATATGAAAACGGGAAAGTGATTACAGACTACACAAAACGTGCAAAGACCGATAATTCTTTGAAAGGAATAAAAACACTAGCAAAGAAAGATAAAGAAAAAGCGAATCAGGTTGCAGATGAAATTATAAAAAATACATACAGAACACTCATGACAAGAGGTATGAAGGGATGTTATGTATATTGCACAGATACTGCCTTGGCACAATATTTTAAGAAACTGTTAAAACAAAAATGATAAAGGGGTAAAAGTTTATGAAGGAAAAAACAATAGAGTTTATTATTAAAGACACTTTTATATTTAAAAAGAACAGTTCCTGGTGTTGAATCTAAAGAAACGGAGATTACTGCAAGGAGAAATATGACATACACAAGCACATATCAGTCACCGTTGGGCGGTATTCTGCTGGCAGCAGATGAAATTGGGCTTACGGGGCTATGGTTTGAGGGACAGAAGTATTTTGCCAATACACTTCCGAAGGAAAGAATTTCGGAGGAGACGCAGGTGCTCGCTGAGGCGAAAAAGTGGCTGGATCTTTATTTTTCTGGAGAAAAACCGGATTTTACGCCGCCGCTTCATCCTGCAGGTTCTCCGTTCCGACAGGCCGTGTGGAAGATTTTGCTAGAGATTCCATACGGGCAGACAACTACATACGGAGAGATTGCAAAACAACTGGCGGCTATGCAAAACACGTCTTCCATGTCTGCCCAGGCTGTAGGCGGGGCGGTGGGACACAACGAGGTTTCCATTATTATCCCTTGCCATCGTGTGGTGGGAACGAACGGTAGCCTGACGGGTTATGCAGGGGGGATGGATAAGAAAATTGCTCTGTTGGAGCTGGAGCATACGAATAAGAAAGGCTTCTTTGTTCCGAAGAAAGGAACCGCACTTTAAGAAATTCTTGCAGTCCGCGGATTTCTGTGATAATCTAATACCAAATGGACAGGAAAGGAGCACACAATGAGCTGGAAAACAACAACACTTCATCTGATGAAAGGTAACGTTTTCGCTGTTTACAGGGATAGTGCGCTCTTTTTCAGGTAAACAGTTTATAATAAACGGACAAAAAGCAAGCACTGTCTCCTGATTAAGATATCTTATCAATATTTTAAAAAGGAGATTTTTTATGTCAAAAAAACAAATCAATAAGCTGTATCTTTTAACTGCTGTGGGATATTTTCTGCCGGCAGGTTCCTCCTGGGTGGCTCTTCTGGCGCTGAGAGGTTTTTCTGTTCTGGAAATCGGACTGCTGGAAAGTATTTTTCATATCGTGAGCTTCTGTTTTGAACTGCCATCAGGTGTGATAGCCGATGTGTTTGGGCGGAAAAAGACCCTCGTACTCAGTCAGGTGATGATGCTTTTGTCTGGGGGACTCATGATCCTGTCAGACAGTTTTGGAACCGTGGCACTGGCCATCAGCAGCAGCGCCCTCAGTTATAATCTTGCCTCCGGAACGCGGGAGGCTCTGGCTTACGACAGTCTTAAGAAAGACGGGAATGAAGACTCTTATAATCGATTTTCATCAACAGAGATGATGTTCTATCGTATCACGCAATCTGCGGCTACCTTATGTGCAGGGCTTGCACTGTGGCTGGGTTATCGGAAGGCCTATGCTCTGGATCTGTTGTTTTGCCTTGTCGCCCTTTTCATTGCAGGCAGCCTTCAGGAGGTCATGGAAGATACGAAGACAAAAAACAACAGCAGCAGGGAACAGCTTTTTGAGGTTGTAAAAGAAAGCTGGACCTTTCTTCGCTCAAATAAGAGAGCAAGAACTATCATGATTACAAATGCGCTGATCGGCGCAGTATCAACGCTGGTATTGTTTTTCCTGCAGGCGAAACTTCCTCTTGCGGGACTTGACGGTGCTCTTCTCGGACCGGCCCTGTTTGTGATGGGGCTCGGCGCGGCAGCAGGCGCAAAAATATCGCAGTATTTTTCCGACTGTTCTTATGTCAGAATGCTGCTGGCAGGCGGAGCAGGGGTGCTGTTTGCCTTTGGGATGACTTTTACGGGGAGACCTTATCTTATGATTCTGGGCGGTTTTGTCGGCGCTCTGTCCGATGATTTTTTGGAAGTGCGGACAGATGTACTGTTAAATGAGATGATCCCATCGGGGCAGAGGGCAACACTGATATCGGTAAATTCCTTTTTGTTTTCCATGGTAATGATCGTAATGTCAGCACTGATGGGCTGGATTATGGGGTAAAACTATTGTCGGGATTCCGTGACCTGGGCAAAAAATGCCATACAGGAGCATTCCTTTGCTTATTTTTAGTACCCGAAAATGCATATCCGACGTTGTAGAATCGGAGTGTTTCTACAAGCAGAAGATGTCATAGATGAAATGGGAAATTTTTAAACAAAGGGAGACAAAACAATGAAAAATGTATTGATAATTTCAAGCTCACCAAGAAAAAAAGGAAATTCACAAATTTTGTGTGAGCAGGTAAAGCGGACATTCGCAATCCGCTTCGCTACTTGCTCATGAACGCAGTCGCTTCGCGATCTGTCAGTGGGAGCTTTCAACTCCCACTGACATAAGCATCCCCCCTCACCCGCCGATTAGTGCTCCGCACACTTGAAGCGGGGGAATGCTTATCTGTGTTCAAAAAAGGTGCAGAAGCAAAAGGACATCAGGTGGAAATCGTACGTATCATGGAGAAGAATATAGGCTTTTGCAGAGCCTGTGACGGCTGTATGAGAAATGGCGGCATCTGTGTATTAAAAGATGATATGGCTGGCCCAGATGAAGACTTTTATTGACCGTACTTATCCAATCTGGCAGCATCTTGGTAAAAAAGAGGTTTACTATATTATATCGGCTGGTCTGGGTGAGGACATTATTGAAAGATCCCTTGGTGATCTGAATGGTTTTGTAGAGCATCTGGAAGAATACAGGATTGCAGGAAAGCTATATGCAGCAAACGTGATGGATGCTGGATTGGTCAAGAACCAAAGTATTTTCCAAAAAGCCTACGATATGGGATATTCTATTTAAAGTATTCACAAGTGAAGCAGATATATTAGGGAATAATATAAGAAAATTGCAAAGATGATAAATAGTCGAAGAGAGAGGTGAAAAGTTATGAAGCTATTGTTTAAACAAAGGTTGTTTTCATGGTTTGACAGCTATGATATTTATGATGAAGCCGGCAACACTGTTTATATAGTAAAAGGCCAGCTGTCCTGGGGACATAAACTTGTAATTTATGATGCCTATGGAAATGAAGTAGGAATGGTTGTTCAGAAAGTTCTTACTTTTCTTCCAAAATTTGAGATTTATAAAAGCGGCAGTTATATCGGACGCCTGAGCAAAGAGTTCTCATTCCTGACACCACATTATAATATTGACTACAATGGATGGCATATTGATGGAACCATTATGGAATGGGATTATACCATTCTTGATCGAAACAGTTATTCAATTGCACGGGTTAGTAAAGAACTGTTTCATATGACGGATACATATGTTATTGATGTACAGGATCCGGGAAATGCATTGGATGCTCTGATGTTTGTACTTGCGATTGATGCAGAAAAATGTTCCAGGAATTAAATGGTTGATCCTGTTGACGAAATGGCAGATACTACTCTCAGCAGATCACTTGGCATCCGGATGGATGCCTTAATGGCAAGTTCAAATACTTTTTTGAAAACAGTCAGTGCCTTTTCGAATTACAATGGTGGAGCAATTCTTTTTGGTGTTGATGATGATGGAAATGTGAAAGGATTGCCAGATGTAAAGCAGGCTTGTCTGGATATCGAAAATAAAATCAATGATAGTATATCACCTAACCAGACTATATGCTTGAAACACAGAATAATGACCAGACGAAAAAACTCACTGTAAAAAGTGATCTTCAGAAGCCGTATTTATACCAATCGAACGCATACAAACGAAATGATACAGCAACGATAGAAGTGGATAAAGAATGGAATAATCGTTGAAAAAAGAACCGTGTCCGACTTTGCACGTAAACCGGCAGATACCTATAGACGGTTGCAAGGAGCAACTGATCATTTAAAAGGAAAATCTGAATTTTGGTTGTGAAGAACGATCGGATGATGCACCAGTCATGGTAATAGTGACTCTTGTGGATTTATCAGGAAAAAAGTGAATGAAGGAGACGAAGTTTGTCTCGATATAAATAATAAATTGGAAAAAAGCTACAGGGAGAAAATAAATGGTAAAACAAATCGTAAGAGACGTTTTCTTTTTGGGACAACTATCTGAACCAGCCACGAAAGCAGATATCCAGGTTGGAAGGGATTTGCAGGATACGTTGCAAGCAAACCGGGAACGGTGCGTTGGCATGGCTGCGAATATGATTGGTGTAAAGAAGAATATCATCATTGTGAATATGGGATTCATAGATGTTGTGATGTTTAATCCGGTGATCGTTTCAAAGCATGACATGTATGAGACAGAAGAAGGTTGTCTGTCCCTGGACGGTGTTCGTAAGACGACCAGATACCAGAAAATAGAAGTGGAGTATTATGACTTCAACTGGAAAAAACAGCGTCAGAAACTGTCCGGATGGACGGCGCAGATCTGTCAGCATGAAATTGATCATTTGTCCGGAAAGATTATTTAACCGCATGCGGATTGCGAGGTGACGGATATGCTGAAAAATGTATTGATCGTGGTGAACAATATAGAAAAATCCATAGAGTTTTATAGGGACTTATTTGAACTGCAAGTGATTCTTAAAAATGAAGGTAATGTGATCTTATCGGAGGGTCTTGTTTTGCAGGATGCTGATGTATGGAGGAAGACGCTGGATGGGACTTCCACGCCATTCAATAACAGGATGGAACTGTATTTCGAGGAATTTGATATAGATGGATTGCTTGCAACATATGAATCCGGTAAGTATTTCGTCCGATATGCCACAGAATTGACAGAACTTGCAGGTGGACAGAAGCTTGTAAGGCTGTATGATCCGAGTGGTAATCTCATTGAGGTTCGCAGTCCGTTCAGGTGTAATGAAAGGAAAGAATATGCAGATTTTTGTTGATGCAGATGCCTGTCCGGTAGTTGGCATTGTTGAAAAAGTTGCAAAAGAGCACAGTGTTCCAGTAACGTTATTGTGTGATACAAATCATGTGTTGTCTTCTGATTACAGTGAGGTGATTGTAGTTGGAGCCGGCTCAGATGCAGTGGATTATAAATTGATCAGTATTTGTCATAAAGGCGATATTGTTGTATCACAGGATTATGGAGTGGCGGCAATGGCTCTTGGAAAAGGTGCGTATGCGATCCATCAATCCGGAAGATGGTATACCAATGAGAATATTGACCAGATGCTTATGGAACGGCATCTGAATAAGAAGGCACGAAGGGCATCCGGAAAGAATCATTTAAAAGGACCAAGAAAACGGACATCGGAGGATGATGAGCATTTCAGAGAATCCTTCGAGAAAATGATACATATGGCAATGGATATGGAGAAGTGATTAGAAATGGAAAAATGAAAGTAAAAAGCCGTCTTTTAGATCAGATTGGTACCAGTTTACAGTTGTGATACTTAATTCTGCTCTGATTTGCCACAATCTGTAATTTTAGAGCAAACTACATGAATCCCGAAAACTCTTGCAAAACAGGGCATTCCCGGGCGAAATGAGGAGAAACAAAACTATGATAAAAGTACTTTTCATCTGCCACGGCACTCCAGTTTTATGATAATGCATACCTTCGCAGACTGGGGCAACACAGGGCAGAATAAGGCAGAGGGAAAGGGCGATACTACCGACCTTACTACTGACGGAGCAAGGATGAATGCTTAAGTGAATAGAGAGGGTAAAAGGTAAACACCATTTTGCGATTACGGTAAAAGCCACAATCGTTGATAGTAGGACTACCGGGATTGTGGCTTTTTTCTACATCGATTTGATGCTTGATTCTATGTAATTTCTTTCTTGTTGTGTTAGTGAATATTTCTTGTAAAGCTTTTCATCAGTCCATTCCTCGTTGAAATCTTGAAGAGGAACAAATCGGTATGTTTTACTTGTTCCGTGTTGACTGATTTTTGCAAGACTTAGAAGAAAACGTGCAAATTTAGTTCTAAGATAATTTGATAGGTTTCTTGCTGATTGTTGAGTTAGATTTAATTCAGCTCCTACGCATAAAAATGTTTCTGTGCAGATTTCTTGCGGTGCACCAACAAATGAATTCTGATTATCATCGTTTAATTCCGTACCTATGTTGTTTGATTCTGGAATAAATACTTTCCATTTATCAATCCATTCAATGTGTGAAGATACTTCCGTTTTCTCAACAAATCCAATATTGTTTGCACGTCCGTAACACTTGATTGGTTCGGTAAGTCCGTTCGGAGTTGGTCTAAATCGAGCATCAGAAATGAAAAAAGTACGGAAACCAAAAGCCTTTGCAGCTGATACATAATCTCGCAAAACAGGTGTAGTATTATCGGGTATTACTTTATCAAGAATACTAAGAGCCTTATTGTTTCGGAAGAAAATATCCAAATCACGTATTTTCAAATCTCTTATGTAAGATGTTTCAATTCCTGATCCCTCATGGGTTACTACTTTCATTTTTGAATGTGAATTATCGTATTGAGTATCCCATAACAAATAGCATATACCGCCTCGGTTATTGGTATCTGGGAAGTATTCTTCTGGATGTAAACAGTCGTGTAATTCTTTAATTGTTTTATCTGACAGCATCATTTCACGGAAATTATCAAGATTTTTTCCACCTGCATACCATTTGCTTGGAATTATTAGGGTTGAATATTCTGATGAAAAGTTTTTCGCCATATTAACGAAATATGGATATAATGGTCTTGCGCTTGCACCGGCGCCGCCGTCATCTTCTTGATATGGTGGATTACCAACAATTGCGTTAAATTTCAATGTTTCAACCTCCTTTGCATCGCATTCTAATGAAATATCTGCAAAACATTTATTTTGTGACAATATTTTTTGTATATGAGCATAATCTACATTTTGGGTATCATCAACAATACTTAATAAATCGTATGATGTAAACTGTTCTGCAATACATGAAATATCCATTCCTAGAATTGAATAAATCTTTCGTGTAAATTCATATGCTACGGACGAAGTTGGAACGGACAAAATCTTATCTTTGTAGAGATTTATGTCTATTCCAAGAGAAGTGCATTTGTTAAATATTACAATTGCAAATTCACCCATCTTGCTTGCGATATCCAATATGTGATGATTGTCTCTTGCTAATGATGAAAATGCTTCATCTGGAATTAGTTCAATCATTTTAGTTGCTACAGAAATAGGAGTAGTTATCTCAGATTCAGACAATTTACCGAATTTACCCATAGCAGTAATTGCTCTTTCCATAGCAGGAATGCTTTCGTCATGGGAAAGAGCATTTATGTTTTGTATTTTATAATCTAAAGCGGTCAGTATAAATGGATACATATGAGAAACCATTAGCTTTAAGATATTTATATCTATATCCAGATTTTTCATAATTCTTTTGCTATCCGATTCTGTAGAAATGTCTATAATGTCGGATAATGAAGTGACTTTTTTTTCTGTCAAATATGCAAAAAAGAGTATTCTGGAATAGTATGTTTTAAATTTGTTTCTTAAAATCTGAATCTGGTTTTCAATATCTGTTGTAGATGAAGCAGCAGTATCATCATTTCCACCATTTGAATTTGTTCCTGTAGTATTTGCATTACGATTGCCATCGTTTTCATCAGTATTGTCAAATCCTGTACCATTACCTTCGTGTGCTTCAGTCTTTAATCCACCTTTTGAACCAAGCTCAGCTTGACGTTCTATCTCTGATTTTATCTCATCAATATCAAATAGATTATCATCTACAGGAATGTCGTTTGCTTCATCTTTTACTCCACGACTGCTTGAATATTCGCTAACAACAGCCATAATATCCGTTGCTGATACTTGCTGGATTTTTCCCTTATTGATAGTAATGATAGGTGATATTTTAAGTTCAGATGCCATTCTGTCTCTAAGATGATGATTTCCTGAACTATCAGTATTCACATTGTAAATTAAAGATTTTTGTTCTTGCATTATGAACATTCTATGAGGATCGAAGTCTACTAATAATGTTTGTGGCTTCATATTAAACTTAATGACTTTTCCTTCTTCATCTACATAAGATTGAACATATTGATTTTGTAATCTAAATACGGCTTGATCATATTCTTGAGGAGAGAAAGTGTCTTTGAGAAAAATCATTGTATCCCATTGCTCAACTGTACTTCCGGTAAGCATTCTGTTAACTGTAAGAGTTATAGTTTTTTGGTCAGACTTTTCACAATTTCTGATTTTATCTTTTATAGCTTGTACAGTTTTGTATGTTCGGGCACCGTCAACACCAGATATATTTATAATTTCATAATTACAAAGATTTTTAAATGAAGTCTTATTAGTAATAATCAATTCTTCTAATGCATCGCATGAAGCACAGTAAGGCAAAACTATAACCATGTGTCGACACATTTTTCCTTCATAAATTTTATCGTAGTCTAAAAAAGCAAAAATACTTTCATCGTCTTTGGAACCATCAATTGCTTCAAACAAGTCTAATACTTCTTTTTCGTGTATAAATTTTTTATGGTCTCCATCTGATGTTTTTTTTATTGACATAGGTTTTAATAATTCAGAAAGTGCATATGTAGAACCATTTTGTTTTAAACTATCCAAAATTCTTAGTGCAGACTCATTTGGTGTAAATGCAAATCGAATCATTTGTGGAAATCCAAAATAAGGATTATCCCATTCTTGATATTTGTCTTCGTCTTCTTCAATATATTTATCATCTTCATAGGAGATATGCTGCTTATCCCATAATTCTTGTTCTGCTACAATATCTGAAAACTGACAAAATGAAATAATATCTTCTTGAGAAAATTCACTTCCCATTAGTATTCTATATGGTGTTCCTGAAAGATGAAGCTTTATTCGTACATTTAATTCTTTTATTTGCTTATCAACAATGTTTGCATCTACAGAATCATCGCCATCATCAGATAGATTTAAGGAAATATCTTTGACCGTATTAGCTGTTTTTATTATTCGCCCGTAACTCTCGGCTCTGGCTCCATAGTGAGTTTCGTCGATTATTAGTAAATCAAGTTCATTTTCGAACACGCTTTTATGTTTAGTTTTAATTTCGGTGCCTTGCAAATCTTGAAGAGTCAAGAAAAGTACAATTCCTTTTTCTGAAGCTAATGTATCTGATACGATATTTTCATCTCTTAATAACTCTTCTGATGATAGAAAAACATAATCTTGATTAAAATTATCTGCGCTTTGCACAGTTTTTTTCCATTCTTCTCGAACGTCTGCTTTCGCAGATACGACTAAAACTTTTTTGAAATTTTTGGCTTTAGCGCAGCACATTGCAGTAAAAGATTTTCCAAATCTCATTACTGCATACATCAGTAAATTAGTTCTGCCATTATCTACAGCATTTATAAAATTATCAATTGCTTCCTGCTGATTGGGTCTAGGAGTCCAATATCCGGTTGAAGCATATGTATATGTTTCCGGTAGAGCAGTATTGGCATTATAGAATTGATATTTATTGTCATTATTCTTGTAGCTTGTTTGGATATCAATAATAGCTTCTTCAACATCAGCTTTGGTAGTATCCTTAAAAAATTCTTTAGAATAATAAGTGCCGGGAGGAAAATCAACCATATCCTCAATCAATAAACGATATTTCCCTTTTTCGTGAATGAGAAAATCATGCACAGCATAATCTCTAAAAAATATCTCGTCATCAATAGATGCAGGATTACTGTACACTTGTTGTAAATTTGGAAAGTGTTTTCTCCATTCGTTCAGTCTTACAGTGAGAGCTCTATAAGTATCACCAACTTTTAAATAGTTTGGGATTGTATTAGTTGTAAATGCATAAATATGAGGTTTAACTCGGCCTGTTATTAGTTCTGAAATAAGTTCTATATTTTCCAAATCAATCACCTTCCTTAAATAATTCTGAGTATGTGAGGGTTTCCTTTGAACGCCAATCTTTTATCTTACAAAGATTATTTTTCACTTCATCAGCAAATAGACTGGTTTGTTGATATTGAGGTAATTTTTTTTTGTAGGGAATAGAATATGTAAATGCATCCATTTGCCATATATTCCATGCAATAATATTGGCTATTTTCTTGAGCAATTTAACATCTGGAACACATTCAAATTTCATGTACATATTTTCAATAAATGTAAATAGTACATTTTCTCTAGCAATAATTAAACTATCTCCTTGAAATTCAAATCCATAAACGCTTTCGATACTACGTGTTGCCCATTTTATCCAATCCTCTAAACAAGAAGTATTTTCGGATACAATGCGTAGTTTTCGGTCAAGTATGCCTATTCTGTCTTGTACAGGAATAAAAGCACCTGTCTGCATATCATATCTACTTGTTATATATGGAGCTTCTCCGCAAGTGATTTCAAGACGTTTTAGGTCAATATAATCTTGCCATCTGTAAGGCTTTTTATCTGAAAATACGATTTTTCTTTTTATTGTTTTCCAACCAAAACGTGTTGTTTTATTAAAAATGTTGTTATGACCAAACCATGCATCATCAACAAGATTTAATTGCTTATTGCAAACATAAGCTGGTGTAAAAACTTCTGCTTTTCCTTTTGTACGTGATGTTTGTTTGTCTTTCTCTTTCAAAACACGTGGTTGAATAACATTTAGATTATCATAAGTGATTTGCTCCGGCATTATTTGACAATGTTCATCGTATAAGTTACCATACGAGAGATAGTCTTTTGTGGCCCACAGAATGTTTCTTTTGGAACTTTTGTCTGCTAATAATAAATCTAAAATCACGTGATTAAGCTCATAAATCTTTATTTCATCTATATCTGTTGAAAACATAGGTAATTCGATATTTGCTTTTGCCATATGTCCTCCTTTAGCCCCCATGGGGGAGTATTATCTCTGTGCCTTTTTGTCCTAAAGACAGATGCCCCCTCACACTCGTTTTTTCGCGAAATTGCATAGGGGGATTCCGGTGTCTTTTAAACATATTTTATATAATATCATAGCACATAATTGCATGTATCTGGCTGACATTAGATACAATAATCTATTTGCTTTTCCGCCAAATTATATAAATTAATGTGCTTTTTTCTTACTTTTTTGAGCCTTTTCAATGGCTTTTCGTTCACGGTAGGCCTTTTGCTTTCGGGCATTTCGAACTTTTTGGCATTCTTCGGCATCACAAAATTCCTGTCGGTTACTTTTTCGAATTATGAATTTACCACAGTTCCGGCAACGAATCATAATGCCTTCTGGACGATTATCCGATTTGCCTTTATCTTCTGGTGCAGGGTCTTCGGAAAGCATTCTTGCAAGTGTCAGCCATGCAATATCAAATACAGAATTAATATCGGTAGAAAATTCTAATCGGTTAGTGCGGAGATCTACCTTTAATTTCATGGTAAATTCCGGAATGATGTCAATAAGCGCATTCCGCAATTCATCGTAATCGTCATATGGTGTAATAGCAAATTCTCCGGTTGGAGGTTTTTTTGCCGGATGATTTTTAATGTACTCATTATCAATTCGCATTTCTTCTATGAGGTTTCCTTTTGCATCTCCATAATCTAAGTCATCCGGTATTGCAATGATAGGATGCTTATATTTATCAAAGAAAGAGTACCCCTCAAAGTATTTTCCTTCTTTGGATAAATCATATGCAGATTCGTCATCGGCAATACAGACACCTTCGAGAGCAACATAAAACATGACTGCATTATATAATTTTCCAAGATCATCTAGGAAGGTGTTAATCTCAAATGTTCCGTCTCTTTCTACCATTTCTGCATCGAAGCTATTTATATCAAATGATTCATTCAATTCAGAATAGATGAAATCAATAGTATATGGATGCATATTATTTGTACACCATTCCATGATGAGCTGTGTATATGGAATTTTATTATCAAAGCTGTTTATCTGCATTGCTAGATTGCAAAGGCTGGCAAGCAGTCCCTGCCCAGAAAGAAAATCTTCTTTAGGAAAGATGGGTTCATATCCGGGGCGGCAAAATGGTGTTGCGCAATAATCACCGCTTTTATCAATATCAAGTTCATATTTCTTGAAGCGGAAAGGATGGTAAATCAGTTGGCCGACACCACCGATCTCTTTAAATCCTAATATATCTGTTGTTTTATCTGCTTCTGATGGAATCGTTTCATCATTCCAGTTTAATGGCATATCATACCTCATTCCAATCGTTAATTCGTAACCGTTAGCGTTACCGTCAGTTTTTGGACTTCGGTTACATTATAGCTTAAAATATTCATGAAAACAATAAAAAGTTACACAAAATGATGTGACGGATTTGTACCTTGACAATTTCATTCCGTTCTCAATGAACAAGCCTTTGTTACTGCAGGGACTGGTAGGCGCCAAGAGCGGTAGCAGAGAAACGACCATTGAAGAGACGGACGCAACAAAATCTACGAAAGGAACAATATCTTATGGAAAAAACAACTATGAGTGTAAAGTCACATTTGAGGAAGCAAAGAATGATAAGAATGAGGATTTTACGACAGATCATGCGGACACTTACAAAGCGGTCTATTATGTGGAACCGGTAAATCAGGAGCATCCGAAGTACCAGATCAGCCGAAAGCTGATTGTGCGTGAGAAAGAAACAGAAGTGCAGACAGAAACTGCAGGGAGTGAAGCAGTAACCGAATCAGAAACAGCTGGCAGTGAACAGCAGACAGAGGAAACGGAGAATTCAGAAGCAGACTCGGAATTGCTTCCAACAGAGGAAGTGACGGAAAGCGAGATAGAAGAATTTGATTCTCAGGCAAGCGAACTATTACCGGATATGGAAGAAGATACTGAAAATACAACGGATTCGGAAACAGGTCTTACAGTATCGGATGCAATGGAGCAGGCGGAAGAGGAAGGAATTGATTTATACGCCATGGAAGCTGGTGAAACAGTCACTTTTATGGCAAAGACAAGTGCAAGAAGTGTACAGAAAGTATCTGTTACAAGAGGAACTCTGTATCGTTATGCGGATTATGGTTATGGTTCTTATCTTACCTATCAGTATACGGTTCAGTTTGGAAATGTATCTGCGACTGCTTACTGTGTACAGCCATCAAAACCGGGACCAGGAACAGGTAATTACACGATTAGTAAAGTCGGAGATGGAAAAACATTAGCTAAGGTATGTTATTACGGAACCAAGGCAGCAGGAGATGAAGGATTCTTTACAGAAGAGAATGGTTATGGAAATCTTAGTGCTGGAGCAAAATTCATTCTTGTTCATCTGGCGGCTTCTTATGCTAATGGAAGTGGCGACGCTTTTTCCGGAGCGAATAGTACAGCCAAGAATTTAGCAATGAAATTGTATAATTATTGTGTTTCACAGCCAGAAATACCGGATGTAGCAATGTCATTTTCTGATGGAGATGTAAAAGCTTATGTGGATGGCAATTCACAGAGAACCAAAGATATTACATTCAAAGCAGATAAGCTACAGACAATTACGATGAAGCTTCCGTCTGGTGTGAAACTTCATAATCTAAGCACAGGCACAACAAGTAAAGCTGGTGCAAGTGTAGAAATTTGCGGAGGAACAAAGTTTTATCTTTCTGCACCACTGACACAGGTGAGTGACGTGGCACAGAGCTGGTCTTCTACAATGAAGGGA
This sequence comes from Blautia sp. OF03-15BH, assembly GCF_003463065.1. Classification (GTDB taxonomy): domain Bacteria; phylum Bacillota; class Clostridia; order Lachnospirales; family Lachnospiraceae; genus Limivivens. The sequence goes on along the minus strand of NZ_QSCM01000001.1, from coordinate 188,932 downwards.
AGTATTACAAAAGATTACTCTGCTTATAAAATCACCACCGGATCTGACACGCAGGATCTTGCGTTGGTATTTGGTGAAGGTGTGACAGATGAAAAATATATTGATTTCAAAGTGTCTTGGATTGAACAGGCTACGATCGAAATCGTAAAGAAAGACGATACAGCGGATGTCAATCTTGCAGGTGCAGTATTCGGTGTATACAGCGATGAGGCATGTACAAAGCTGATCACTCAGATGCCGGCAACAGATAAGAATGGAAAATCCTCTGTTACGATCATCAAGACACAGGATACCGTTTATCTGAAAGAGATCACAGCGCCACAGGGATATGTAGTAAATGCAACGGCAACAAATGTGAAACTGGTAGCAAGTAAGACCTCGGCTGTGACCGTGGAAAACAAGGAGCAGCTGGCAGAGCTTACCATTTACAAAGAAGGTCAGGTTCTTATCGGTGCAGAAGTCAGTGAGAGTGGAACCGTATTCCAGTATGAGAACCGCAGACAGAAAAATGCAGTATATAACGTGTATGCCGGAGCGGATATCGTAACTGCTTATGGCACAAAAGTGTACAGCAAAGGTGACTTGGTAAAAGAAAATCTGACAACAGGTGAGAATGGTTCTGTCACACTGAAAAACCTGCATCTTGGAACCTATGTGGTAAAAGAAGCAAAAGCACCGGACAATTTCTATAACGGCAGCGAAGAAAAGCCAGTGACTCTGACCTATGCCGGACAGAATAAAGAAGTTGTATTTGCAGATGTGACTTTTAACAACGAGAGACAGAAAGCAGATGTTTCCGTAGTAAAACAGGATAAAGACACCAAGAAACCACTGAATGGCGGTATTTTTGCTCTGTATGCATCCGATGATATTAGAAATGCAGACGGAACCGTTGTTGTGAAAAAAGGAACACTGATTGAGAAAGCAACTACTGGAGCAGATGGGAATGCAAAATTCACAGCGGATCTTCCGATTGGATATTCCTATTTTGTAAAAGAAGATCAGGCACCGGAAGGCTATGTAAGAAATACAGAAGATGTGTATACGTTCAAGTTTTCTTACACCAATGATAAAGAAGCAACCGTATCTTTTGCCCATACCTTCAGTAATGACCGTGTGACAGCAAAGATCAATTTATTCAAAGTTGATAAAGAAACAGGAAAAGCAGTACCGCAGGGAGATGCCACACTGAAAGGTGCAGTTTATGGTCTGTATGCCCGTGAAGATATTGTGCATCCGGACGGAGCAACCGGAACTATTTATAAAGCAGGAGAACAGATAGCATCTCTTACAACAGATGACAAAGGACAGGCTTCTGTAAATGGCTTGTATCTTGGCAAATATTATATCAAAGAGATTACACCTCCGACCGGATACCTGGCAGATACAGAAGAGCATGATCTTACGTGCAGTTATGAAGGAGATATGACAGCAGAAGTGAAAAGAGAGTGCACTTCCAGTGAGCAGGTCATCAAGCAGCCATTCCAGATTATTAAAGCAGCCAACAATGGAAAGACAGATGCAGATCTGTTATCCGGAGCTGGATTTACAGTTTATCTGAAATCTTCCCTTACAAAGAAAGCAGATGGCAGTTATGATTTTGATTCTGCAAAACCAGTAGTGAGTGGAGAAAAAGGAGCAACTGAGATTTTCACAGATGAAAAAGGGTATGCCTGCAGTATTCCATTACCATTTGGAAGCTATATCGTGCGTGAGACAACAACACCGCACAACTACAAGCCAGTCGATGATTTTGAAGTGAATATCACAGAGCATCATCCAAATGAGCCACAGATCTGGCGAGTGCTTCTGGATGAAGAGTTTAAGGCAAAACTGAAAATCGTGAAAAAAGACGATGAAACAAAGAAATCCGTCCTGATTGCAGGAACAGAATTTAAAGTGTACGACCTGGACAACAAGAAGTATGTGGAACAGGTAACAACTTACCCAGTGACAACAACCCATAAGTCCTATTTTACGGACAGCCAGGGATATCTGATCATGCCGAAGAATCTGAAGATCGGACATTACCGCATTGAGGAAGTCAACGCACCGGAAGGGTACACAATCAACAAGAACTATGTAGAGATTGCGGTGGATGCAAACACAGCATACCAGATGGATTCTGAGAGCGGAGATGCCATTATTACGGTAGATTACGAGAACCATCCGGTAAAAGGAAAGCTGACGATCTATAAAAAAGGTGAAATGCTGACCGGATTCAAAAAGGATTTTGTTTATGAAGAAAGATACCTTAAGGGTGCGGAATTTAATGTCTATGCAGCTGAAAATATCTATACACCGGATTATCAGAAAGATGAAAACGGAAACAGACAGCTGATCTATGCAAAAGATGCACTGGTAACAACGGTAACGACTGGAGAAGACGGAAAAGCAGTTGCAGAGAATCTGCCGCTTGGTTCTTACTATGTGGTAGAAAAGACTGCACCGGAAGGATTCGTACTGAACCATGACAGATCAGAAGTCGCATTTGTCTATGCCAATCAGGATACACCTGTGATCGAACAGGAAGTGACTGTTGGCGATGACCGACAGAAAGTTGCAATCCAGGTAGAAAAACAGGATGCAGAAAATGGTGCAACCGTAGCAGGAGCTGTCTTTGGTATCTATAACAAAGCGGATATCAAGGCAGATGGAAAAGCAATCGTGAAAGCAGACACACTCTTACAGGAAATGACTTCTGATAATGATGGTCTTGCGGCATGTACGCTGGATCTGCCACTTGGACAGTATTATGTGAAGGAGTTAAAGGCACCGGCGGGATTTGTATCCTCTGATGAAGTTCTGAATCTGGATGCTTCTTACCAGGGACAGGATGTGAAGACAGTAAAACTGAAAACTGTGAAAAAGAACCAGCCGACAACAGTAGAAATCACGAAATCTGATGTAACAACAGGTGTGGAGCTGGATGGGGCAAAACTCACCGTTCTTGATAAAGAAGGAAATGTTGTGGATCAGTGGACGTCTGTAAAAGATCAGCCACATGTGATCAAACGCCTGACAGTTGGAGAGGAATACACTCTTCGTGAGGAAATGGCACCTTATGGATATCTGAAAGCAACGGATGTGAAGTTCACTCTGGAAGATACCGCCGAGATTCAGAAAGTAGAGATGAAAGATGAAGTACCGACAGGACTTCTGATCATCAACAAAAATGGAGAGTTTTTGGATAAGATAACACTTTTGGATCATGTAAAAGGTACCGTGGAGCATCTTTTTGAGTATGTAACCGGAAGCCTTACAGATGTGACGTTCGATGTATTTGCTGCGGAAGATATCAAAGCGGCAGATGGTGTCAGTGAAGATTATTTCAAAGCAGATGAAAAAGTGGGAACCATTACTACAGATTCCAATGGTATTGCACAGATGGGAGATCTCCCGGCTGGAAAATACTATGTGAAGGAAGTAAAAACAGCCCATGGTTATGTGCTGGACAAAGAGCCGAGATATGTTGATCTTTCTTACCGTGATCAGGACACACCAGTCATCACTTATGATGAGAAATGGCAGAATGCCCGTCAGAAAGTAAAGATTACGGTTCTGAAGAAAGAAAAGGATACAGAACGTGTCCTTGCAGGTGGTGTCTTCGGTCTTTATACCAGTGAAAATATCAAAAATGCAAAGGGCGAGGTACTTCTTGAGAAAGACAGTCTGATTGAGCAGCGGGTAACGGATGAAAAAGGACAGATCACTTTTACGGCAGATCTTCCGGTAGACGGAAAATACTATGTGAAAGAGATCTTTGCACCAGACGGATTTGTTACAACAGATGAAGTACAGGAATTTACCTTTGAATATGCTGGAGAAGACCAGGCAGAAGTAAGCTACGACTTTACTTTTGAAAATCAGCCAACCACAGTAGAGCTGACCAAAACAGACCTGACAACAGGCAAAGAACTTCCAGGTGCACACCTGAAAGTAACGGATTCAGATGGCAATACAGTAGATGAATGGACTTCTACGGAAGAATCCCATGTGATCAAAGAACTGGTTGTTGGTAAGGAATACACCATGACAGAGACAAAACCGGCAGATGGATATGTCACTGCAGAAAGTATTACTTTCACAGTAGAGAATACAGCAGAGGTTCAGAAGCATGAGATGAAAGATGATGTGACAAAAGTGCAGATCAGTAAGACGGATATCACAGGAGAAACTGAGATTCCGGGTGCGAAACTGACAATTCTCGATAAGGATGATCAGGTAGTAGAGAGCTGGATTTCCACAGAGGAAGCACACTATATTGAAAAACTGCCAATCGGTAAATACACCTTACGTGAAGAGCAGGCACCGAAAGGATATCTTCTGACAGCCGATGTGACATTTGAGGTGAAAGATACCGGAGAAATCCAGAAAGTGGCTATGAAAGATGATACTGCCAAGGGAAAAGTGATTCTCAATAAGACAGATAAATCGTCAGGAGAACCACTGAAAGGGGTAGAATTTGAACTCCGTGACAGCAAAGGAAAAGTTCTGGAAACTTTAAAGACAGATGCTGCCGGTCATGCAGAAAGTAAGCTGTATGAGATTGCCACATTTAAGAACGGCAAATATGATACAGCGATCAAGTATTATCTGGTGGAAACAAAGACACTGGATGGATACACACTGGATCAAACCAAGCATGAAGTGACATTTGCTTATGCAGATGACAGTACACCGGTTGTAGAAGTTACCTTTAATCTGACAAATGAGAAGCCGGAAGTTCCAGAAACACCGAACACACCGGATACACCACAGTCCCATGAAGAGACGAAGGTATCAAACGCACCAAAAACAGGTGACAGCACAAATATCTGGCTGCCGATCCTGCTTCTGATAATCTCCACAGGAGGTATGGCAGGACTTTATATCAGCAGAAAAAGGAAAAACAAATAAGGAAACTAAAACCAACGGTTATGATTGGGAGCCTCTATGTGAGGCTCCCTTTTTCATACAAAAAATCACAGAAAGGAACAGAAAACTATGATGAAAGCAATGGAAAAAAGACAGGAAGCACGAAAAAACCAGGAGAAAACAGTAAAGAGAATGATGGCTTATCAGAAGAAAGCTGAGCAGATGGTCAACAGAAAAAGAATGAACCATCACATGATCAGAAAGGGGTAAAAGCGTATGATGAACAGAAAAGAATTTTATGAATATGTCAAAGACAATGTAAAGGAGTATCTGCCAGAGTCTTACAGGGACGCAGAAATTAAACTTCAGGAAGTAGAAAAAAACAATGGACTGAAGCTTACTGGCATTACAATTCCAAATGGGAATCAGAGAATCGTACCGACAGTCTATCTGGATTCCCTCTACCAGGAATATATCAATGGGAAAGATGTAGATTCTTGTGTTGGGGATGTAGCTGATATGCGTATTGAAGCACAGGGTAAAGCAGAATTTTTTGATATGGGAGTTCCGGATATTCTTGATTATGAAAAGATGAAGGACAAATTACAGATGAGAATTTGTGACAAAGAATGGAATACCGATCGTTTGGCAGACAAAGTAGTCACAGAACACGGAGATTTTGCAGCTTATTATGCAGTAAATCTGGAGGAAAATGGAGAGGGAATCAGCAGTATTCCAGTAACTGTTTCTCTGATGAACGAATGGGGAGTATCTGTCGAACAGATTCAGGCAGATGCGATGATGGCAGATAAGAACAGAGGCGTGCAACTGGTGGATATGACACAGATTATCGAATCTATGATTTTTGGAGGAACACCGAAGAATCTTTTGAATGAAAAACTGGATATGGAAACTGTGGAGAATCCAATGTTCTGCCTTACCAATGAATCTAAGATGAATGGAGCTTCCCTGTTACTGCAGGAAGATATTCGAAAACAGATTGGGGAATGCCTGGGAAGTGATTACTTTGTCATCCCATCTTCCGTTCATGAAGTGCTGATTCTCCCGGATAACGGTATTTTACAGGTTCCAGAATTAAATGCGATGGTACAGGAAGTCAATGAGACACAAGTGGAAAGACAGGAACAGCTTTCTGATAAGGTTCAGTTCTGTGACAAAAAGACCGCAGTATTGGAAAATGCTGAGCGCAGGGAAGCACGTCTGGAGAAAGAAAAAGTAGCCGAAAAAGCGGAAGTAAAAGGTGGAATCCATGGAAGATTGGAGAAAGCTAAGGCAGAAATCAAGGCAAAAGGGACGGATACAATCCCAAAGAGTAAGGCGAGAGATCTTGCTACAGCATTATAAAGTGAAAAGAAAACGATGGCTTATGGGGACTGTGCAGAGCAGTCCCCAATTTTTTGAAGTTGGAGGAGAAAAGAATATGGATTGGTGTTTATATGGTGAAGACAAAAGGAGGGAAATTGATAGAGATTTAAAACCGGAATATCTTTTGGATGATTTACGGAGATATCAGGATGTATTTGGCGAAGAGTTTGGTGTGAAAGAACTTCTTATGCTGGAGGATATCAGGGTAAAGGCTATGATTGCCGGAGCACTTGCAGATATGCCGGAATTTCTTGTTGATCAGATTGGAAAAGCAAATAATAGCAGTAGCTTTCCTTCCGTGACAAGGGCAATGGAACGGATTGCCGATGTTGTAGAAGAAAAGTGGGAAGAAGAAAGGGAGTAACAGATGGCAAATAAATTATATGCAATGGAGCAGCTGACGGAGGAAGTGGCAAAGGACGTTTCCGCTAATCCGCAGGAGTGGATACGTTTTCTAAATACTGCATCCAGGCTGTACCGGTACACTTTTCCGGAACAGCTCTTGATCTATGCACAGCGTCCGGGAGCAACAGCGGTGGCTTCCATGGAAATCTGGAACCAGAAGATGTACCGATGGATTAAAAAGGGTTCCAAAGGAATTGCCCTGATAGATAACACATCCGGACCAAAAACGAAGTTACGATATGTTTTTGATGTGCAGGATACTTATAAGGTAAAAAATCTTGGCAGAGATCCACAGTTATGGAACCTTAATCCGGAAGGAGAACAACTGGTGGCAGATTATCTGCAGGAACAGCTTGCACTGGAAACAACAGAGGGAGGCTTGCCAGAGGTTCTTCACCAGGCGGCAGAAGAAAGTGTGCAGGCCTGGCTACCGGATGCTTTCGATGAATTGCAAATGGATGTATCAGGTACTTTTCTGGAAGATTTGGACGAGCAGAATCAGAAAGTGGAGTTCCGGGAATTGATGACAAACAGTGTCTGGTATGTATTACTGAACCGATGTGGACTGGATGTACAGGAATATCTGGATGCAGAGGATTTTCGGCATATTACGGATTTTAACCAGTTAAAGGTTATGGGACATCTTGGAAGTTCTGTGAATGAGATCAGCAGACCGGTATTGATGCAGATTGGACGATATGTATTGGATGATCTGGAAAAAGATCTGAAAACGGTTGCAAAAGAAAAGAAAGTAGCTTATAATAAATTTAACACGTTAATTCGTGAAAGTGAAACAAAGAACACAGAAGATAGAGAAAAAAATAAGGAGGAAACAGAGCATGAGAGAGATCACTTACAGCCAGAACGGAGAGTATCAGATTCCAGATATCAGCCTGGAAGAGACAAGAGGAACAATCGGGAAGTACGGAATGATGAGGAAAGAGTATCTGAGAAATTACAAGGTAGCCAGGTTCAACATTCTGACACTGCAGAACCGTCTGGACAGTCATCTGATGGAGATCGACAGTCAGGCAAGACAGAGAGTAGACAACCTGATGAACGAACTTCTAGAGAAAGATCCGGCACCAGACAAGATGGCAGACACAATGGCATGGACCAGACACATGAACCAGATCAAAGCACAGGCAGAGGAACTGGTGATCCAGGAGATTATTTACAGTTAAGCCTGTTCCCAACAGAAGAGGAACAGTTTGGAGAAATAAGGAAAGCGGCAGCTGCATTAGAACAGCCGGCCGCTTTTCTTATTTCCGATGAAGTAGTCGATCATATCCTTCGCACAGGTAGTGGGCAGAAAAATACACTGTTTCATATTACTGCAAGATTGATCGAAGGTCTGGACAATGAAGAAATGCAAAGCTTCCTGAAAGATGAATATGGCACCGGAGGAAAAGGATTTACCATAGATAATCAGAAAATCAGTATCTGGTACGACAACGATGGTATCCGTATCCGGCGAGGTGACTCTGCAAGAAGAAACTTTGACCGTATCGTTACGTGGGAAGAAGCTGCTGACAGGATCCGGGATATGTATGAGGAGGGAAATTACGTTGATAATCTTATCTCCAATAATGCTATCGAGCAGGAACAGAAAGAAATGACAGATCTTCTGGCACTTCATTTCCGAGATACAAATAGAAATACGGAAGAATACCGGTCTTATACGGATTGGCAGGATACCATTCGGAACGCTTGGACAGATCCAGAAGGAAAAAAAGAAATCTATCAGCAGTTTGAATGGTTACAAGCGGATATGAATGAAAATCCGAGTAATTATCATCGTTGGGAAATTCAGCACAATCCAGTATATTCTCAGCGTTTTCGTGACCTTCAGAGAGATTTCTCCTGGGTGGATCAACAATTTAAAGTAGAACGTCTAGGGCTTTCCTTTATCACACAGGATGAAATTGATGCAGTGTTAAGAAGAGGTGGCATTACTGCCGGAGGACGTAACCGGATTTACGAATATTTCATGGAACATTATGATATGAAAGATGCAGCTGAGTTCCTGAAAAATGAATATGGAACAGGTGGTTCTTCACCCGGAATACCAGGAGCAGGTGCTTCCGACGCATCACATGATGCAAAAGGATTAAAACTTGCAAAAGGAAAAATTGGCAATCCAGAAGTAGAAGTTCTATTAAAGTGGAATAAGGTTGCAGAACGTGTCCGCCAGTTAATCCGCACAGATGATTATTTGTCATCGGAGGAAATGGAAAAGTACGAAGAGCGACAGGAAGCACAAAAACTGGCAGACTTGGAAGAAGCACAGCAGATGTTAGGAGAACAACAGGAGCAGGATACTTTAACCGCTGAAGATATAACTGATTTGCAATTAGTTGATTCAGAATATATGTCTGGTACCAGAACAACAATTCATGATTTTGATTGCAAAGTTAAGGGAGAAGAGAATCAACTTCAATACACATTAGAATATCATGATGATGGAGAAGGTTTCACGATTCATACGGAAAAAGATGATATTTGGAATCGAATGTCAACACAAGAATTGGAACGTCTGGATGTAAAACTTGGACAAGAAGTACTTTATTATCATTATCACAACAAAACAGTAAATGCGGATACCCTAGATAAATTACGGGAAATCAGGGAAGAAATAATGGAGGAAGAGTCCTCGTATTTCACTGCTATTTCTAATCGTGTGTGGACAGATTATGATAAAAAAGAAAAAGAATTATCTGGAGAAGTTGAGGTATCGGAAGAAAAAGAATCTTTGGAAGAGATTAACGGAATATCAGAACCGATTCCAGCAACGAACTTCCGCATCACAGATGATGAGCTTGGGCAGGGGACAGCAAAAGAAAAGTTCCGTGCCAATATCATGGCTATCCAGCTGTTAAAGAAATGTGAGGATGAGAACCGTAATGCGACACCAGAGGAACAGGAAATCTTATCCCGATACGTTGGCTGGGGAGGTCTTGCAGATGCATTTGATGAAACAAAAGCTGCATGGGAGACAGAATATCTGGAATTAAAGACGGTTCTTACACCAGAGGAATATGCGGCAGCCAGAGCTTCCACCTTAAATGCTCATTATACACAGCCGATTGTGATTGACAGTATGTATCAGGTGTTGGAGAATCTGGGATTTACAAAGGGAAATATCCTGGAGCCATCTATGGGAGTCGGGAACTTTTTTGGAATGCTTCCGGAGAATCTAAACCAGTCCAAACTTTATGGTGTGGAATTGGACAGCATCAGCGGCAGAATTGCAAAGCTGCTCTATCCTGATGCCAATATTCAGATCAAAGGTTTTGAGAAGACAGATTATCCCAATGATTTCTTTGACGTGACAATCGGAAATGTGCCATTTGGTGCATACAAGGTCAATGACCGTCAGTATGATCGCTTCAATTTCATGATTCATGATTACTTTCTTGCCAAAACGATAGATCAGTTACGTCCAGGTGGTGTGGCTGCTCTGATCACAACAAAGGGAACTATGGACAAGGCATCACCAGAAGTTCGAAAATATCTGGCAGAGAGGGCAGATCTGTTGGGAGCAATCCGACTGCCCAACACAGCTTTTAAGGCAAATGCAGGAACAGAAGTCAGTGCTGATATTTTGTTTTTCCAGAAGCGTGACAGCATGACAAAAGAGATGCCGGAGTGGGTGAATCTTGGAAGTGATACCAATGGAATTACAGTCAACCAGTATTTTGCAGACCATCCTGAAATGATTCTGGGTGAGATGAAAGAAGTATCGGGTCCATATGGTATGGAAACAACCTGTATGCCGATAGAAGGTGCTGACCTTGAACTCCAGCTTGCAGAAGCGGTCAAGAACATTCATGGAAGCATGGTATCGGCAGTAGATGTGGAAACAGAACTGGATGAGATGCCAGAGAGTATTCCGGCAGATCCGAATGTCAGAAATTACAGCTATACGGTGGTAGATGATCAGGTATATTACCGTGTCAACTCTTTGATGAATCAGGTGAAAATGCCTGCCGCCACTGCAGAACGTGTGAAAGGCATGGTTGCAATCCGTGATACTGTTCGTGAATTGATCGCCATGCAGATGGAGGAATTTGTAGCAGACGAAGAAATCCAGAAACAGCAGGAGAAACTGAATCAGGTATATGATACCTACACAGCAAAGTATGGAGTCATTGGAAGTAATGCTAACAAACGTGCATTTTCTGATGACTCTTCTTATTGTCTGCTGTGTTCACTGGAAGACTTGAATGAAGATGGAACGCTGAAACGAAAAGCGGACATGTTTACTAAGCGAACCATTAAAAAGGCGGTCGCTGTGACAAGCGTTGAGACAGCCACAGAAGCACTTGCATTGTCTCTTAACGAAAGGGCAAAGGTAGACCTTCCTTATATGGCAAAGCTGACTGGAAAGACCGAAGAGAAAATCACAGAAGAACTGGTTGGAGTTATCTTTAAGAATCCACTGACAGACCAGTGGGAAAGCGGAGATGAATATCTGTCCGGAAATGTCAGGGATAAATTAAATACTGCGAGAACCTTTGCAGAGAATCGTCCGGAATTTACACCGAATGTCCGTGCATTAGAGGCAGTTCAGCCGAGAAATCTGGAAGCGTCTGAGATTGAGGTGCGTGTTGGAGCTACATGGATTGAGCCTTCGGATTATCAGGCTTTTATGGTGGAACTGCTTCATACCCCGTGGTATCTTGCACAGAAGGAAATACAGGTAAAATACTCTGAGGTCAATGGTGAATGGCGTATTACTGGAAAAAATGCAGATAGTCCAAGGAATGCGTTTGCCTATGCAACGTATGGAACTGAGAAAGCAAATGCCTATAAGATTCTGGAAGATACCCTGAACCTGAAAGATGTCCGCATTTATGATAAGAGTGTCAATGAGAATGGTGATGAAATCCGTGTCCTCAATAAGAAAGAAACCATGCTGGCATCACAGAAGCAGGATGCCATGAAAGCAGCATTTAAGGATTGGATTTTTAAAGATCAGCAGAGGCGTGAAAGACTGGTAAAAGTTTACAATGAACGATTTAACAGTATCCGTCCCCGTGAATATGATGGCAGTCATTTGACTTTCCCAGGAATGAATCCGGAAATAGAGCTTCGCCCGCATCAGAAAAATGCTGTTGCACATCAGCTTTACGGAGAGAATGTGCTTCTGGCTCATGTAGTAGGAGCTGGGAAGACTTACGAGATGGTAGCGGCTGCAATGGAGAGCAAACGTCTGGGATTATCACAGAAGAATTTATTTGTCGTGCCGAATCATCTGACAGAGCAGTGGGGAGCAGAATTCCTGCAGTTATATCCGGGAGCCAATATCCTGGTAGCAACCAAGAAAGATTTTGAACCGGCGAACCGGAAAAAGTTCTGTGCCAGAATCGCTATGGGAAATTACGATGCTATTATTATTGGTCATTCCCAGTTTGAGCGTATACCAATCTCTGATGAGAGGCAGGAAGCTATGCTGCGGAAGCAGATTGATGATCTGGAAATGGCGATTCAGAGTGCAAGGTATGAACAGGATGGCGGACGTTATACCGTCAAACAGATTGAAAAAACCAGAAAGACACTGCAGACAAGGCTGGAAAAGCTGAATCAGAAAGAAAAAAAAGATCAGGTAGTTACGTTTGAAGAACTGGGAGTAGATCACTTGTATGTAGATGAAGCACACAGCTATAAAAATGCGTTTCTCTATACAAAAATGAGGAATGTAGCCGGGATTGCACAGAACGAAGCACAGAAGTCGGCAGATATGTTCAATAAATGTCAGTATCTGGATGAGATTACTGGAGGAAAAGGCATTACTTTTGCCACGGGCACACCAATCAGCAATAGTATGACGGAATTATATGTTATGCAGCGATATCTGCAGAACAGTAAATTACAAAATATGGGACTTGGACTGTTTGATTCCTGGGCTTCCACTTTTGGAGAAGTTGTCACGAGCATCGAACTTGCTCCCGAAGGAACAGGATATCGTGCAAAGTCCAGATTTGCACGGTTTTATAATATCCCGGAACTGATGAATATGTTCAAGGAGATTGCAGATATCAAGACTTCCGATCAGTTAAAGCTTCCTGTGCCGGAAGCAGAATATGAAACAGTGGTGCTGAAACCAACGGAACAGCAGAAAGAAATCGTAGAAAGCCTTGGAGAACGTGCGGAAGTTGTCAGAAATGGCGGAGTAGATGCCGCGGTTGATAATATGCTGAAAATCACCAATGATGGAAGAAAGTTAGCATTGGATCAGCGTTTAGTGAACGAATTATTGCCAGACAATCCGGAAAGCAAGATATCAGTCTGTGCAGAGAAAAGCTATGAAATCTGGAAAGACACAGCAGCACAGAAATCAGCACAATTGATTTTCTGTGATTTGAGTACACCGAAAGGCGATGGCAGTTTTAATGTCTACGACGACCTGAAACGGAAACTGATGGAAAAAGGAGTGCCGGAAAAAGAGATTGCTTTTATTCATGATGCAAATACAGAAGCAAAGAAGACGGAGCTGTTTGGAAAAGTGAAATCCGGACAGGTTCGTTTTTTGATTGGTTCTACAGCAAAGATGGGTGCAGGAACCAATGTGCAGGATCGTCTGATTGCGTTGCATCATCTGGATATTGGCTGGAAACCATCTGACTTGGAACAGAGGGAAGGACGTATTATCCGTCAGGGAAACCATAATAAAAAGGTTCATATCTTCCGGTATGTAACTGAATCCACATTTGACAGCTACATGTGGCAGTTGATTGAGAACAAGCAGAAATTCATTTCTCAGATTATGACCAGCAAAGCACCTGTGCGAAGCTGTGAAGATGTAGACGAAGCGGCACTTTCCTATGCAGAGGTCAAAGCTCTTGCAACCGGAAATCCGGCAGTAAAAGAGAAGATGGCATTGGATGTTGATGTGGCAAAATTAAAACTTTTAAAAGCCAACCACATGAATAACCAGTATCGACTGGAAGATGATATTGCAAGGAATTTTCCACAACAGATTGCAAAACTGACAGAGATCATTGACAGCTACAAGGCAGACATCGCTCATTTTTCTGAGTACAAAATCACAGATCCAGAGCAGTTTTCTATGGAAATCAGTGGCAAAGTGTTCACAGAAAAGAAAGAGGCAGGAGCGGCTCTTCTGGCGGTCTGCAAAGAAATTAAGTCTGTGGATGCAGCTATGGATATTGGAAGCTATCAGGGATTTAACATGAGAATCCAATTCGACAGTTGGAGCAAAGAGTTTATCCTGTCTGTAAAGCATGAATCGGTAGCTAAAGTTCGATTGGGAGCCGATGCTCTAGGAAATATCACTCGTATCAATAATCTTTTAGAAAGTTATCCGGAGAAACTGGCAGAAGCAGAACAACGGCTGGAAACGGTACAGGAGCAGATGACAAACGCCAAAGAGGAAGTCGGGAAGCCATTTCCAAAAGAAGAGGAACTGAACCAAAAACTGGAGCGACTGTCAGAGTTAAATGCACTTCTCAATATGGATGAACGGGAAGATACAGAAACAGAGCAGTCGGAATCAAAAGAGAAAGAAGAAAGACCGGCACGAGGTTCTATCCATGAGAAACTGCAGATTTATAAGGAAAAGAGTCAGCGGGAAAGTGAAACTGGCAAGGAAACCAGAAAACGGGACTTCGGTCTGGAATAAAGAGGAAAGATGGCATAATTTGGTAGAAGAAGGTTCTGTCGGTTATGCCATTTTTTAGAACACAGGAGGAATTTATATGGCAAGAAACAGGATAACGGGTAGAGAAACACAGAAAATGCAGGAATACACGCAGGGACAGATCAGTCAGGCAGAGCGTAGAGGCATAGAATTTCCAACAGATGTAAAAGAACAGCTTTTTGAATATGCGAATCTGATCGGTGAGGAAGAGAAAGTTAGGACTCTGGTAAGAAATCTAGCAGATGCAGTGATCCAGGCAGATGAAGAAGGGGTAGAGGATCTACTGGATGATGCAAGAATGGATATTCAGGATCTACCAGATCCAACCATAGGTAAGCTGGAATTACGTGATTATGGATATACAGCAGAAGACATGGTGCCGCTTAGAAAAGAAGCAGCTTTGGATTATCACAGAATGGGTTCTAAGATTTATTGCCTGGGCAGCGATGGCAGCAAGGGAGAGTATGCAAGTAAAGAAATGATACAGGCGCATGAAGGTCTGTTTGGCATGGAATCGCAGATGTGGGAACGGATAGAGGAGAATGACCTGGATTATGCCGATGAAGATTTTGGAGCATTTCAGGAGCCTATGAGTGTCATTGAGCAGGAAGAAGCACTGAAATTATACGATGCCGGAGCAGATATCTATCTGATCACTAATTTTTCATCACCAATGTATGTCACGGAACGCATGGAAATTGAACGAGGACCGGAGCATTATCAGATGTCTATGACAGAACTGGAGCGTTTCCGTAACCTGGAATGGGAAATGCAGAAATATCCGCAGATTCAGTCTTTGAAAGAGGCAAACCTGTTGTTAGGAACAAGGCGAACCTTTGGTATTTATCAGATCAAGGACGATTCACCGGGCGAAAACTATGCATTTATGAATATGCGCTTTATTGAAAGTCATGGTATGCAGATAAAAAAAGAAGATTATAAGCTGGTCTATGTTGGGGAATTATCGGGAAATATGTCACTGGATGATATTTTTGAAAGGTTCAACATTGATAGACCGGAAGATTTCCGTGGGCATTCCCTGTCTGTCAGTGATATCATAGTTCTGAATGACGGGGAAAAAGTAACCGCTCATTTTGTAGACAGTATCAGTTTTGAACAGCTGGATTCTTTCCTGAATCTGGAAGAACAGGTTCTTAGTGAACTGGCATATGAGGTAGGAGAACGTTACTTTGCTATTCAGAGAACAGAAGAAGGATATGATTATTCGTTTTACGATGAAGATTTTCGTCTGATGGATGGTGGCGTCTATGAAAATGATCAAATTTCTATTGAAGAAGCGGCAGAGGAACTTCTGGAAGACGAAGGCTGGACTGGAGAACGCATCCGTGGAGATTATGATCAGTTGATGGAAAAAGTAGAAGAAATGGATGAAGTTGTAATGGCAGAGATTCAGAAAAGCCAGGGCGAATATAAGCCTTTGGCAAAGGTGGAGGAACTGGAAGAGGCGAATTATAACATGATTGATAACGTCCTTAATAATATGCCACCGAAGAAAGAGCCTTATCTGGAATATTTCGCCACAGAATGTGATGAGTTCCATGATATGGGAGCTTATGAAAAAAGTACCGATGTTAATCAGATTGCTGCGGTCTATGAAAAATATAGGGAGAATCCTAAAACTGCGTATCTGGGATGCTCAATGGGAATTATTTATCGTGATCCGGAAGACAGTTACTATGATGAAGCCGAATTTGCGATCGTTAAAGGGAATACCGTATTCGGAAATCTGATGGATGATGTTCGATTTTATGGAGAACTTGCACTGGTACGGGAAGGGATCGAGAAAATTCATGAAGCATTGCCGGACTACAAGTATGTACCGATGAGGGATGTTCGAGAAGCAATGTATCCTGAGAAAATGACCACAGAACAGCTGGCAGAGGCACTGGATGAGATTGCAGAAGCTTTTGATCCGTATGAGTATCGAGATAATGTGGAGAGGGGAGAAAATACGGTGCAGGAAGTAATGCTGGATTTGAGAAGTGGAAATATTCATTCCTATATTTCATATCTGAAGGATATTGTAGACGAAGAATGCGATCTGTCTGTTCGTGCAGGAGTATTGATTGAAAGACTGAAAGCCTATGAACCTGAACTTCCAAAGGATATGGAACCAATGGTGTATGTAAACTATTGTGAAGAAAGTGATCTCATGAATCCAAGATGTCAGAAGCTGTCTGAGCTGGATGCAAAAACAGCAGAAATGGATAAAGAATGGTATGCAAAACGTGATCCGAAGACAGAGGAACCTACAAAAATTGCAAAGATATATGTGACTGTATATTATGCGGAAAAAGGTGAACAGATGCTGCATCATTTTAAGAAGTCAATGGATATTGGAAATGGACATGGCGGTATTGTGAGTCAGTTGAAGTATGATAATGAAATGAAGCTTACAGATGAGTATTGGATCAATTACCAGAAAGGCAAAGGAAGTGAAGAGTTCCAAAAGTATATGGAAGATCTGACAGACATGCAGAATCATGTGCTTCCGTATCTGCAGAGTTTTTGCAATCTGGAGGAAAAAGGTGTGAAGGAGAGACGAGAACAGCAGATAGCAGAAAGATATGAAGGAAGAGCAGATGAGAGGGTAACAAGTACCGAAGCGAATGAAGTTGTTAAGGATGTAGGAAAAACAGATAGAAAACCGGCACAGCAGAAGCAGGCGGTAGATGGAAAAGATAAGAAATTATCCATTCATGAACGGCTTGAGATCAATAAGAGGATTATTCAAGAAAAGCAGGGAAAAGATAAAACGGAGAGAGGAGTTGATTTGGGTGTAAGGACAGTGTAGAATAAGCAGAACGAGTCGGAGGTCATGGATGATAACGTGGCTTCCGGCTTTATTGCGTATTGTCGGAAGAATTATAAATGGTATAATGAATGTAAATGCGATAAAAGAATGTCGCCTGTTATGCGACTTCCAAATGAGAAAAGTGTGCTATTCTGAGATCAAACAAGAGGCTAATAGAGTCAGGAGGATGACATTATGAGTAAAAAAGGATATAGCAGACCAGGATTCTTTGGATCCATAAACCATTATGATGCAAACGGAAAAAAGTAGGCGAGAGCAGACCAGGATTCTTTGGTGGTATGAACGACTATGATGCAAATGGAAAGAAAATCGGACATAGTTCGCCTTCCTTTTTTGGTGGTATGAATCATTATGACAATAACGGGCATAAAGTAGGTGAGAGTCGACCAGGATTCTTTGGCGGTTTAAACCATTATGATGACAAGGGGCATAAGCGGGGGCATAGCAATCCAGGATTTTTAGGTGGATTCAATCATTACGGTTAAAACTGCACAGAGAGCAGCACAAGCGGCAAGGGCTGCGGCAAAAGCCGCCGTGGTTACGGTAAAGGCGATTGCCAAAGCGACCGCACTTGCCATTAAAGCGATTATTGCCGGAACGAAAGCCTTGATTGCCGCTATCGCCGCAGGCGGCTGGGTGGCGGTTTTGGTTATTATCGTGATTTGCCTGATTGGTATGATCCTCGGCTCAGTATTTGGCATTTTCTTCTCAGACGAAGATTCCGGCACTGGAATGAGTATGCAGACCGTTGTGCAGGAAATCAATACCGAATACGATACCAAGCTGCAAGAGGAAAAGAACTCGGTATCCTATGATGTTCTTGAAATGAGTGGCAGCAGAGCCGTTTGGAAAGAGGTGCTTGCCGTTTACTCTGTAAAAACGAATACGGATCAAGATAACCCCCAAGAGGTTGCCACAATGGACGATGGCAAAAAGCAACTCTTAAAAGACATCTTTTGGGAGATGAATCAAATATCTTCCCGAACAGAGAGCAAGACCGAAACAGTTATTACCGAAACCGATGACGGACACGGTAATATCGTGGAAACTGAAAGCACGGTCACACAAACCTATCTGTATATTACCGTCAGCCACAAGACTGCCGAGGAAATGGCGGCGCAATATGGTTTTAACGAAGAACAGAAAGGCTACCTCGCTGAACTGCTTGCAGATGAAAACAATTACCTTTGGTCACAGGTGCTTTACGGCATTACAGGCGGCGACGGACAGATCGTGACCGTTGCACTCTCTCTGGTTGGCAATGTGGGCGGTCAGCCGTATTGGTCGTGGTACGGTTTTAACTCCCGTGTAGAATGGTGTGCTTGCTTTGTATCTTGGTGTGCCAACGAGTGCGGCTATATCGACGCTGGAGTTATCCCAAAATATGCAGGCTGTGTCAACGGAGTACAATGGTTTAAGGATCGTGGACAATGGCTGGATGGCAGCGCCGAGCCTGCCCCCGGAATGATTATTTTCTTCGATTGGGCAGACGAAAGTGGTCAGGATGGATTATCCGACCATACGGGTATTGTTCAAAAGGTCGAAAACGGCAAGGTTTATACGGTCGAGGGCAACTCCGGCGACAGTTGCCGAGTCAATGAGTATTCTATCGGTTATTACGAGATTCTTGGCTACGGCGCACCTGCCTATTAAAATACACAAGCCGCCTGCATTTTGCAGGCGGTTGGATTACATATCAGAAAGATATTGTGCCGGTTTGAAAACTAAAAGTCTCAAAATACAGACTTAATAATTGCGATTTCACTCTCAAAGTGCTATAATACAAACTATATTTGGGTGGAGGTGCGGAAATGAAAGTACGGTACAACAAACTTTGGAAACTTCTGATTGACAAGGGAATGAAAAAGAGTCAATTACGAGAAGCGGTCGGGGCAAGCAAAAGTACATTTGCGAAACTCGGAAAAAATGAAAATGTTACCCTTCCCGTGCTGTTGAATATATGCGAATACTTAGAGTGTGATTTTGGCGACATAATGGAAGCCGTACCCGAAAATGAGGTGTAGGATCAATGAACAAGAAGATTTTAATTGTGGATGACGAAAAAGAAATCGTTGATCTGCTTGAAGTGTATTTGAGTAACGATGGTTATTCAGTATATAAATGTTATAATGGGTTAGAGGCGATGAAATGTATCAAACAGTCGCAGATTGATTTAGCGATACTTGATATTATGCTGCCGGATATTGATGGTTTTCGACTTTGCCAAAAAATTCGGGAAAAGTTTTACTTCCCTATTATTATGCTTACCGCCAAAATTGAGGATAGCGACAAGATTATGGGGCTTACGATTGGTGCGGATGATTATATAACGAAACCGTTTAATCCTTTAGAGGTTGTGGCAAGAGTAAAGACGCAATTAAGGCGTTATCAGAGCTATAACAGTCCTAATTTGAGCCAATCCGAAGAAAAAGACGAGTATGACATCAGAGGTCTACTGATAAACAGAGTCAGCCACAAGTGCTACTTGTATGGCAAAGAAATAGCCTTGACTCCGTTGGAGTTTTCTATTCTGTGGTATCTGTGCGAACATCAGGGTAAAGTTGTCGCCTCGGAGGAATTATTTGAAGCCGTGTGGAAAGAAAAGTATCTTCGCAACAGTAACAATACGGTAATGGCGCACATTGGGCGGCTTCGGGAAAAATTGAATGAACCTTCAAAAAATCCGAAGTTCATTAAAACTGTTTGGGGGGTAGGGTATGAAATTGAATAAAAAAGAAAAAAACTATCTGCTCTCTACCTTGTTCAAAGGGTATGTAATTCAATGTGCGATTTGCTCTGTGCTTATTTTTGGCGGTACTTTTCTTTTAGGAATTATGGCAGAGGAAATTCTCCGCAAGTATGTTTTGTATTATTACTTGTATTACAGAACAGTATATCTTTATATAGTGGCTGTAATCGTGTGGGGTGGCTGTATTATATACATGACATACCTACTTTTGAAAAAAGTAGTCGCCTATGTGTACGAGGTACAGGCTGCGACAGGAAAAATGTTCGATCAGAATGTCAGTTACATTGAAATGTCCCCGGAGTTGAGTGAAATCGCCGCTAACATCAATCAGTTAAAACAAGAGGCTGAAAGTAATGCAAGGCTTGCAAAAGAAAATGAGCAGCGAAAAAATGACCTGATTATGTATCTTGCACACGATTTGAAAACACCGCTTTCTTCTGTAATCGGGTATCTTACTTTACTGCGTGATGAGTCGCAAATCTCAAAGGAACTTCGAGAAAAGTACCTTTCAATCACTCTTGGTAAGGCAGAACGGTTAGAGGATCTGATTAACGAGTTTTTCGAGATAACACGATTCAATATATACGATATTACATTACAATACACGAAAATCAATTTAACTCGCCTGCTGGAGCAACTTGTATATGAATTTAAGCCTATGCTCAAATCAAAGAATTTGCAATGTAATCTTTGTGTTGATGATGATATAATGCTTCGATGTGACGCAGACAAAATTCAGCGTGTTTTTGATAACCTTTTGAGAAATGCGGTTATCTACAGTTTTGAAAATACGGATATCACGATCAGCGCACAATGTCAGGAAGATACGGTCAGCATTATTTTTTGTAACCACGGCGATACTCTGCCGGAAGAAAAGTTAAACAGGATTTTCGAGCAGTTTTATCGGCTTGACGCAGCGAGAAGTACAAGCAGTGGAGGAGCTGGATTAGGTTTGGCGATTGCAAAGCAGATTGTTGAACTACACAATGGTACAATCGTTGCAGAGAGCCAAGAGGATCAAAACAAGTTTTCAATTACTTTGCCGTTGGCGTAGGAAAATTGTAAGAATTTGCATAGAAAAAAAGAGGAATATCTTACGAGCAATCAAGAAAATACGGGCTTCTGTTTTGGTACAATAAAAGTATCAAGATAGAGGCTCGTATTTTTTGTGATACAGCATAAGGAGGAATGATGAAGTTGCTAAGAAAACAAATGCTGCTATGTTCTATTTTGTTTCTTGTATTTACGCTATCTGCCTGCTCTGCAATTGGGCAGACAGACGAAAACAATCTTACAGATAGCGCAACATCCGCAGAAAAAACGGTATCAGTTGTACGAGGGACAATTACTCCAACCGTTTCAACGCAAACGACTATTGTTCCGGCAGTACCGTTTATTATTTTCTCACCCGAAAATGGCATATTTAATACAGCGGTAGAATTAGAAGAAAAAATCACTGCCGGGCAAATTATTGGAACTGTGAACGGCAAAGAATTGAAATCTCCGGTGGATGGTACAATTACCTCTATTGCCCCATCCAATGAAAGCGTACCGAGTAATTATCCCGTAGCGATAGTGCATTATACAGGATTTGCCCTCAATGTAGAGGCAGATAATTTTTTGAGTACCTTACCGGAGTATGCAGAGTTGAAAGCAAAATTTCAAGTATATGATGGTGTAGGACCAACCGATATGATTGCCGTGGTGTCGCCTGCCGCAGATGAAAATGCGTTTACGGGAATCGTGCCGCAAGAGGGCATTCTGCAATGCTTGATCAGTCAAACAGTCGATGTGAAATCGGGGCAAAGTGCAACGGTAGTCATAACGGCGACAACGAGAAATGATGTCCTTATATTGCCGCTGTCGGTAATAGCGGGTAGACAAGGGACGGGATTGGTTACTGTAATTACTCCGAATGGAGAAAGAGTGGAAACAAAAGTGACATTGGGTGTGACAGACGGAGCCAATATAGAAATACTGTCCGGCTTAGAGGAGGGCGATGTAGTTTCTGCTACTCCGCCAAACCTTGATCCGAGGGGGATTTGATAAAATGAAAGGAATTTCCGAAAAGACTTTAATCAAAATAAAGGATTTGAAAGCAAGCGTCAAATTGAATAATGGCGATATGCTGACAACAGTAACCAACGCTAATATGGAATTGCAACGAGGGCGCAGTTATGCCATTGTCGGAAAGTCCGGCTCAGGCAAAACAAGCCTTATATCCATTATTGGCTTGTTAAATCGGGAATATGAGGGCGAGTACCTTTATGATGGTATATCTATTTCTGCTTTGAAAGACCGTGATCTGTCTATACTGCGAGCCAATAATATCGGATTTGTATTTCAGAACTACTCTCTGATTAAGCACTTGCGGGTATGGGAAAATATCGAATTACCCCTACTCTATGCCAAAAAGTCGTTTACCGCCAAACAGCGTCACGAGATAATTACAGGCTTGCTAAAAAGTGTCGGCTTAGAAAGCAAGGAAAATGATTACCCAATCAATTTGTCCGGCGGTGAACAACAAAGAGTTGCAATCGCAAGGGCGCTTGCAGTATCTCCGGAAGCCATTTTATGTGATGAGCCTACGGGAGCGTTGGATAAAAAGACGGGAACGCAGATTATGGAACTGTTGCACAGCGTCGTAAAAGAAAATGGAATTATGCTGCTGTTGGTTACGCACGATCCTGATATTGCAGATACCTGTGATACGATTTTTGAAATGGATGGAGGGAGGATAACTTGTGCTAAAAATGATACTTAAAGACCTTCGTCTGTCTCCACTTAGAAGTATTCTGACAAGTGTTTCAATGCTTGTAGGCATTATCGCAATGCTTGGATCGGTATTAGTTGGTACGCTTGGACGGGAGTATTTGATTTCCGTAAACGCACAGGTATATGGCTGGTCACCTACTTACTCATTCGTGATAACGGAATCCGATTTTCACGATAGAAATAAAATGGAACAATTATTCCAGAGATTTGAAGCCATTGATGATGTAGCCGCTGTTACTTTTTCTATGGGAGAAGATATTCGATTTGCACCAATGAAAGATTTAACGCCAATACCGCCGAATGATGTTTACCAAAACCTGATGGCTTTTGATTTAGTTTGCACCACGGAGGCATATAGTCAAGTCTATAATCTTCCAATGACATCCGGTAGATGGTTAGAGCCTTCGAGTGAGGGCGGATCGCTTGAAGTGGTCATAAACAAAGAAGCTAAAAACTATTTTAATGATTCGCCCTATGCTGCAGGAAATGTAAAAAGCACACTTTCGTTAACCCCATTCAATATTGTCGGAGTAGTAAACGATGGCAGGGATTTTCCGACTATCTATGCGGATTCTGCGGCGATCCTCAATTTCGCACCAGCAATGTGGCAAGTACAAAATGCAAATGTGTATTGGCATCCCACAACAGGACTGACAATCGAACAGATACATTCTGCCCTTGGCGACATTTTGACTGATACCATTGGCGGTTACTGGGAAAGTGCTGGGCGGAGTGATATTGGAGATACCTATGATTCGGTATTGTCCATACTGCAATTAGGGCTTTTGGTTACTTCGCTTTTGTTGCTGTTTGTTTCCGTATTAGGGCAGATCAATATCGGACTATCTTCATTGGAACAGCGCACACATGAGTTGCTGATCCGCAGAGCGATAGGTGCTTCACGAACAAATATTGTGGCATTGGTTTTAGGCTCACAGTTGATTTTATCAATATTCGTTTGCTTTGCAGCTATTTTGATTTCGCTGATTTTGGTGCATTGTATTGGAGCGTTGCTCCCTGTGGATTCCCCGGTGGGAACACCGAGTTATCCAATCAGCGTTGCTGTTGTTGCAGTTGCTGTGTCTGTGCTTACAGCATTATTGGGCGGATTATTACCAGCATTGAAAGCAGCAAAATTAGAGCCTGCATTGGCTCTTAGATAATAAAACTCAATTCAAGGAGGAAACAAAATGAAACGAACAATCTCAAAATCCGAAAGACCGTACAGACTGTTATTGTGTGTTATGATTTCTTTGCTGGTGATTATGCTGGCAGGCTGCTCCACTTCTTCGGACTCCGACACAAACACAAGAGGTTTCACGGACTTTGCTACCATTGAAGAAGAATACCTAACGACCATTGAGAGTTTGAATTGGCCGGAGGGCTTTACGCCGCCTGATGCTTTGGAAGGCGAAGATACGGGAGCGTCTTTTCAGATAGGATATGGCGATACAAGAGCATCTAACCTTTGGGAATATTCTTGGATGCAGGAATGGCTTGATACTTACAATACGGATTCGGAAAGGGCGGCAAAAGCCTTAGCTGAACTCGAAAAAGCCTTTGATATGCCTTATATGGGAACAGATCGCTGTGATGACGCCACACGCAAATATCTTCGTGATAATATTGATAAAGCTAAGTTGGGAGATCCGTCTGGATTTACAGAGTGTATTCAGGCAAATTATGCCGATTAAAAATGGCACATAGGAGTTTTGGTGTTGGGAGGTGAGCACATATATGCAGAGAAAACGCCGTAAGAAAAAACGATTTGGAGTATTTTTGTTTTTGCTTGTAGTTTGTATCGGCATAGGTATAATGTTTGTGCCGTGGGCAATGCAGCCGGAAAATTTCAGAGAGGTAAAGAATAAAATAAATGGTTTTCTCTACAAAGAAGATTTTCCTGACTCTTATAATGCAAAATCGCTGATTTTGGTGGATTGTTCTGATGATGAAATATTTGTTTCAAAAAACGAGAACGAGCCACAAATTCCTGCAAGTTTAGCCAAGCTGTTTGTTATTGAGTATGCGTCAACTTTAGCAGACCTTGATAGTATCGTTGTTGCAGACTATGGTGCTATTTCACTCACGAAACCTGGCTCGTCTGTTGCTCAAATCAAGGAAAAAGAATACTTTTTACACAATCTATTTGCGGCAATGTTAGTACCGTCAGGGAATGACGCAGCTTATGTGGTTGCTGATTATTGTGGAGGATTACTTTCGCCGCAAGCAGAAAGCTGTCAAGAGCGTGTGAGGATTTTCATGGAGAACTTAAACCTGCATTTGCAACAGCAGGGGTACTTAGACACAGTTTTATATGATCCGAGTGGTTTTGATATGGAGGCACTTACCACCACTTTAGATTTGAAAGAAGTAGTATATCGGTTGTTGGAATACTCGTGGTTTAGAGAAATTGTATCTCAAAACACTTATACGGCAACACTGCCTGATGGCAGTACACAAATATGGCAGAATACAAACGCCTTCCTTGATCCGACATCCGAATATTACAACGAAAATGTATGCGGAATTAAGACTGGCTCTCTGTCTGACGACTATAACTTGATTGTGCTTTATCAGCAGCACGGAAAAGAGTTTTTATAGTAAAGTTGTTGTTGTCGGTGCAGGAGCAGATGCAGTAGATTATAAACTGATTAGTATCTGCCATAAAGGAGATATTGTCGTATCACAGGACTATGGTGTGGCTGCAATGGCATTGGGAAAAGGTGCTTATGCTATTCATCAATCAGGTAAATGGTACACGGATGATAATATTGATCAGATGCTAATGGAACGTCACCTGAGTAAAAAAGCCAGAAGAAGTTCCCGTAAATGTCATGTCAAGGGACCGAAGAAGCGGACGGAGGAAGATGATGAAAGATTCGCTCAGTCTTTTGAAAAAATGCTTTTGATGGCACGGGAGAAAGAAGGCAGATGAGGAATTGTAGATGCAGAGGAACGACAGAAGCTATAAAGACTTAAAACAAAAACAGAAGAGTGCAATAGCAGATAAAACATACAAAATGCACTTGAAGTTTTATCTTGAGAATCAGCGAATGCCGGATGCTACTGAAATGAATGATATATGCAAAAGTTTGTTTACGGCAGTTCAATCGCTTGCTCCTAAAACGGAATATGAAGAATTTTATAAAATTGTTGAAAAGCGTGAAAAGAGTTATGAAGAACGTATCCTGAGAGACATTCAGAATGGAATTATAATAGAAACACTTATGGCAAAAAAACATAAGAAAACGCCGGAAGAAAAAGCAGCTGTTGCGAAACAAAAGAAGCAGCAGAGGCGAGCAAGACGGAAACAAGAAACAAGAGATAATCTGGCTAAAGAAGAAATCTTGCAAGATGACAGATTTTTCGTTATTGCCGGTTATACCTCCGGAGGTGCACCGTATGGTGTCACCTGGGAGGAAATGGGTCTGAAACCTTGGGAAGATTTGGAAGAGAATAATTGAGTTGTCAGTGCAATCTTATTTATCTCTTGTGACAGAAACAGGTTCCCGTTTTGCCGGAAGTAAGTCTGAATTGATTTCAGGAGCATCGAGCAGCACAGAGAAATTTTGCTGAATGATATCCAGTGTTTTCTGCTTTTTCTGTAATTTCTGTTTTTCCCGGACGGTAGCAGCTTGTTCAGATTCAAGATTTTCAATCCGCTTCTGGATTTTTTCAGAGCTAGGGATTTTGGTAACACCGAGATCCTGAAGCTCTTTTTTTAGTGAATCGTGGAGTTGGTATTCTGCCAGATGCTTGGAACGGTATTCTTTTGGATTTTTTGCAGATTTGCAATCTTCTATCACTTTACGGCAGAGCCGGTAAGAATCACAGTGTTTCTGAATGACTTTCTGCGTGCTTAGCTCACTGGTGATGTGTGCTATTCTCTGATCAGCCGCTTTAACAGAAGCATCAACATCAGAAACATGCTGCCTGAAAGTCACAAATGGTAATTGATTATATTACAAAAGTTAATAAGGCGATTTCAAATCCAATGGTTGTTGAGGAAAAAGAAGATATAAGAGCACTTATGGTATTGATAAAATATTGAATTATCGTATGTTTGAAAGAAAAATCAGATTTTCTGAAGATATGATTAATAGCAATGATCTTATGGAGAAAAAAAGTGCTTTGGATTTTTTGATTGATGCTTTACAGTACTTGATATCAACACAAGAAGGTAATAGAAATAGTCAATATTCTCAGTTAGCCTTGTCTGTTAACAAAGACACGAATTCAAAAGTATATGCTGTGGTTAAAAACGAACTAAATGAGTTAATGAAACTATCAAATGAGTATTTTGATATTAGACATAATGATTATTTAAACGGTGCAAAACAGCAAAGAGAAGCATTGAATGACTCTCAATTTGTTGAATATTTGTATAATAGAGCATATGCATTATTATATTTGTTGCGGTTAAAACAATGTAATCAAGACGGTCAGGAGTGTGAGGTCATTGGTATATAATGAGTTTATAAAGTGTGAGGTTTGCGGATGTGTTACTAGAATAAGATTACAAGTCGGTTGGCTTGATGAACATCCAATTGCTGTAACCTGTGGAAAATGTGGCATCTCATTAAAAGGAAAAGTAAAGATTGGACAAGAAATTCCAGAGCTTAAGTTTAAATTTGAAAATGCCGAAATGGTAAATGCTACTCCAACTACTTTGCCGGATTATGTAGTGGAATGTTCGGGAGAGTTCCCCACAATAAAGATGTGCGAAGGATGGGTGTTACAAGACAACTTTGTTACTCCATTTATTCGATATCAGCAGAAAATGACCGACTTTAATAATTATAAAGATTTTGGAAGAAGAGTGGCAACGCTTAAGCATACAATTAATATTTGGCCTCAATATAAGAGGGTATTGCAATTGTATAAGGGTGGAAACCGGGAGTATTTGATTCAAGAGATTAAGAAGATATTTCCTGAGGATTTTATTATGTGTAGAAATGAACTTGAAATTATACGTGCAGTTCGTATGATAGAAGTTCATGGATTCCTTTTACCACTTAAACCTGAAATTATAAGTTTACCTGAAATCGGTTCAAGCATTTTGAAATTAGAAAAGGAACAAATAAATTCTTTTATAGAATATCTTAATTCTCATGATGGATATGGATTAAATCAAATGCAAGAACAAATTAATGTTTTGCTGGGTGAGTTCATAGAAACGTTTCCTTATTTAGTTCCGGCTTTTTCATTACAGTTTTGTGAAGAAGAGAATATTGATTTTGAAACAGAAGGAACTACAACGAGTACCTACGATGATGTAAAACAGTTTTATTTAGATACATATGAAACATTGGGCAATTTGCTTATTATTCCTGCGGCGATTGATAATATAAAAAACAGAGATGATGCCAATAATTTTATTAATAATGATGCTGGAATAGTTTCATTAGATAAATTCATAACTTCATCAAAAGCACATAGATTCCGTTTGTATAATACAAATGAAATTTATATGCGCACAATAGATGTGAGGTATAATCAAAAACTTAGAAATGCAATTGGACATAATGATGTTGAGTATGAAACCTCAACTCAAAAAATAATATATATCCCAGATCCTAGAAAGAGAGAGAAGAAATTATCGGAATACTTGCTTGAGTTTGAAATAGAGGCATTATCTATGTTTAAAACAGTTTTAGTTATTTCGGAATATCTTTATAGATTAAGGGAACTTGAACTTTTATCAAAGGGAGTGAAACCTTTGCCAGTTGAATTTCCAACAAAGGAAAGAAGAAAGGAAAAGATATATCCAAATGAAAAGTGTCCGTGTGGGAGTGGATTAAAATATAAAAAATGTCACGGGAGAATTTAATAATCCTTAGTAGTAAGTATTTTCCTTTTACTACTATTTTTACTACTAACAGCCCGCAACAACTTGCTTCATCTTGCCCTATTTTGCCAAGATGCCACCTAAATCACACATTTCACAAATCCCCGAAATCCCTTGCAAACAAGGGCATTCCGGGGCAAATCAAGGAGAAATAAAACAATGATAAAAGTACTTTTCATCTGCCACGGCAGTGTTTAATGGATGCTGTGAAAGCCTAGGCTTTAAAGGATTTTTTGATGATTGACGAATAATTTACACCTTATTTATACCTTTGGAAGACCGGATCGGAATAATAGAGAAATAAAGAAATAGATAAATATAACAGGAAGCAATTTTGTCATATTGGAAATAATTAAAATTTGCTGAACCGTGTTGATTTTATTGATTGAGTATAATAAAAGTAAGAACAGAAACTTCCATGTTTGAAGCGGTTACCAGAATTGACAAAGAAATGCAAGTTAGCCAATCCGGTAGTCCAGTATATTTTTTCATTGTCACCCGACGTTTTTACAAAACATATACTTATTCCGCTTGATGCGTCATTCTTGTTCTGAAAACAGGAACAGAATCCTTACAGCGACTGTAAGTGTTATTTATTGTGCTTCTGTGCTATCATTTACCCAGAAATGGATAGGAGGCATTCACATGAAACCAATTTTGAATATTGAAAATCTTACCAAAGTCTATGGGACGTTGCCAAACCAGACGAGAGCACTGAACGGAATCACTTTTCAGGTCATGCCGGGAGAGTTTCTCGGTATTATGGGAAGCAGTGGTTCCGGCAAATCCACGCTTCTCAACTGTATTGCAACTGTGATTCAGCCTACAGGTGGAAGCATTCAGGTGGAGGGAGATACTCTGCAATCCCTCAAGGAAAAGGCTCTTGCCGAGTACCGTGGCAAAAAAGTTGGTTATCTATTCCAGAACTTTGAATTGCTGGACAACCTGACTGGCAGGGAAAATATCCTGCTCCCGACTTCCTTGCATGGGGTAGCCGAAACAGAAAGCAGCCAGCGGCTGAAGCAGTTGGCTGACTATCTGGAAATTTCTGATGTTCTGGATAAGTTTCCGTCCAAGATGTCCGGTGGCCAGCGTCAGCGTGTTGCGGCAGCAAGGGCTCTGATCTTACATCCCCAAATGATCCTTGCCGATGAACCGACGGGTGCGCTGGATTCTAAGAACGCAAGAAGTCTTATGGAGAAGCTGTCCGGCCTGAATCGTGACGAACAAGCTACGATCCTGATGGTAACCCATGATTCCAATGCCGCCAGCTTCTGTAAGCGCATCCTGTTCATCCAGGATGGCGTGATCTTTCATGAGCTTCGGCGTGGAGACGAAAGCCAGCAGGAGTTCTACGGGCGCATCCTGAAGGTGATGGCGCAACTGGGAGGGGGCAGCGCAAATGTTCTCTAATCTCATTCTTCGGAACAGTCGCCGCAGCCGAAAGGAAAACGGTCTGTTTTTCAGCTCCCTGGTGATTTCTATTGTTGCATTTTACATGATTCTTTCCATCTCCACTCAAGATGTGATGCTCTTTTTGCAGAAAATGGAGAGTGACGCAGTTGACAAACTCCTGCTTCTGATTCCTGCGTTTTATGGGATGACTCTCGGTATTCTGTTCTTTTTGATCTATTTTGCCTGCAAGTATCAGTTCGAGCGCAGACGGCATGAGTTTGGTGTTTATCTAATGTTGGGGATGCGTAGAAGTAAACTGTTTGGTATGCTTCTGGCGGAAGATTTCCTGACCAGTATTCTTGCCATGCTCATAGGATTACCTGTGGCTGTGGTGCTTTCAGAAATTGTCAGTCTTGTCACCGCCAAGCTGGTAGGCATGGGGATCATCGGTCATCAGTTTTCTTTATCCTGGTTTGCGATTGAATGGACGCTGGCAGGATTTCTGGCAATTAAGCTGACGGCACTTCTGATTTTGAGTGGACGAATCAGCCGCCAGGAGATCGGTACTTTGCTATCCCAGCCAACGAACCGCCCCAAAAAGCAAATGCCATCTGTTATCTATGGACTGGCTGCTATATGCGGAAGTGTGATGTTGGCAGTGGCTTACTACATGGCGATTCAGGGAATTGCATGGACAAAGGTAAGTATGATGGGACTGACTTTGCTGTTGGGCATAGTTGGTACGATGCTGCTTTTCTATGGGATGCGTGCACTGATTGCTTTGATTGTTAAGAAAGGAAAAGGAAATAAGCAGCTTCATGTATTTACCTTCCGGCAGATTCAGGAGAATGTCATTCATCAGTCAAACTCCATGGCCATCAGCTCCCTGCTGATTCTGGCGGCGCTGTGTTGTTTTGGTGCGGGCGTAGGAATTGCAGGAACGAATAACCTGTCTTCTGACCATGTAATCGACTATACTTTTGAAGATCATACTGCAGAAGATTCATCGCAGGTTCTTCCGAATATAAAGGCAGTCCTGAAAGAAAACAGTTTGGAAAATCAATTTTCAGAGCTTTTTGAAATGAGGGTTGGGCGTATTCGCACCACAGAAGATTATGATAATGCCTACAGCATGGACGCTGTTATGGACTCTCTTCGGAGCCTGCCCCAGTCGGAAGACCGGGATGTCCTTCTGAACAATCTTGGTTATGCCACATACCCATATTTGATTTGTTTATCGGACTATAATCGTTTGTTGGAATTGTCCGGCAATCCGGCTCTCCAATTAGGCGAAAAGGAGGCCGCTGTCTATATTGATACAGAGTTTACTACGGTAAGCCGTACCGCAATGCTGAACCAAGTATTGGCCGGGCATCCCAAGGTGGAACTGGATGGTAGTCCGATTCATCTTACAGGAGAGGTTCAGTCTGTGAATTTGGTCACGGACCGTTCTATAACCTTGTCCTTTGCATTGATTCTTCCGGATGAAGCATTCCTATATTATAGTCAGGGAATGTATGATACCCATGTCAATGCGGTGCTCAGTGAGCAAGCTCTGAATGGAAATAGCCTTATGACTGCATATTTGGATTTGAACGAGAAGCTGGACGAAACTGACATTGAATATGAAAGCTATCTTCAGAATATGGGTCGTCAGCTTTTCTACACCATAGCATCCAGTTATATTACCCTCTATCTTGCGATTGTTTTCCTGGTAGTTGCCAACACCATCGTGGGTGTTCAGTTCCTGATGAGTCAGCAGAGAACCGGGCGCAGATACCAGACTCTGATCCGCCTGGGAGCTACTTACGAAACCCTTTGCCAGTCTGCTGGAAAGCAAATTACCTGGTTTATGGGACTTCCTGTATTGGTTGCGGCTGTCAGCAGTTTGTTTGGAGTCAGGGCGTTATTTACAGGGATACTCTCGTCCCGAACCCGTGGGACAGTGGCTGAAATGATGTTTGTATCTGCTGCTATGATTTTGCTGCTTTGCGTGATAGAATATATTTATATGAGAGTGGTCAAGCGCTCCAGTGATCGGTATTTGCTGACACTGATGCAGCCACAGAGAGAAGAATAATTTGGAAGGAGGTGCTGCCGTGAAAAGAATTGCTGTTGTGGAAGATGAAGTCTATATGCGGGAAGAACTCTGCAATATGCTTCAAAAGGACGGATATCTTGCGGAGGCAATCACCGAGTTGGAAGATGCCGCTCGGCTCCTGGCAGCCCTCCGTCCTGACCTTGTGATCTTAGACCTGAATTTGCCGGAGATCAGTGGCTTTCAAATCTGCCAGGAACTAAAGAATAAAACCGCTATCCCCGTCCTGATACTGACTTCCAGAGATCAGGTAAAGGATGAACTGCAAGCGTTCCACTTGGGTGCTGATGAATATTTGACGAAGCCGTGCAGAAAAGATCGACTTCTTGCCAGGGTATCCAATATTCTCAAAAGGTATGAAGGCCGTACCAATCTCATAGAGGGACCAGATTTCCTGTTAGACCAGCAGACCTACACGCTTTATATTCATAATACCTCTGTCGTGCTTCCAAAAAATCAGGGAAAACTGTTGGTTGCTCTTTTGTCCGGCGGCGATGCTCTGGTCACGACGGAGCAACTTTGCATAGCACTATGGGGAACCACGGAATACATAGACGAAAATGCCTTGCAGGTTAATCTGACCAGGCTGAAAAAGACGATGTCCGGTCTTGAGATGAAGCAGCGAATCGTTGCGGTTCGTGGGATGGGCTATCGTCTGGAAACGGGGGTGGCTCCATGAAGCGGCTTTGGCGCATGATAGAACGGTACTACCCCTGGCTGCTGTTGCTGTTGGGCGTGGATTGCTTTTGTGCTATCATTCTTTGGATTTCTGACATTCAGGCATTTCAAACCTTGAGTGGGTTAGTAGTTCTGACAAGCCTCCTTTTGTTTTCAGCAATTCTGTTTGTACTAAACAAGCGGGAGACCACCCGCCGAGAGCTGTTCCGGGATTTCCTCAGTGATCCTGCCATCTGCAACGAGGAACGGCTGCTCAGTGCCATCAGCCGGGAAGAAGGAGAATCTATCCGGCTTCTGGCATCAGTTTTACAGGAACACAAAACTGAGAGTAACAGTATGGCAGATGCCCTACAGGACTATGAAGAATATGTGGAGGGCTGGGCACATGAAGCGAAAACGCCCCTATCGTTGTTGACCATGCTCCTGGATAATCGGAGCAACGAAATGTCTCCTCCCCTGCAAGCAAAACTGGATTATGTCCGCAGTCAGCTTCAGGAGGATGTCACTCAGATGTTATACTATGCCCGGTTAAAGAGCAGTACAAAGGATTATCAGTTTAAGGATATCAATTTGAATGACTGCTTGGGGGAAGTTCTGGAGGACTATGCCCCACTTCTGGAAGAAAAGCAGTTTGTAATTATCAATAAACTGCAATCTGAAACAGTCTATACAGACCGTAGAGGGCTTCAGTTTATGTTGGGACAGATCGTGAGCAATGCCATAAAATATAGCAGCGATAGTCCCATGCTAACAATCTCTATGATACATTCGGAGATCGCAGATGTCCTTTCAGTTGAGGATAATGGCATCGGTGTAAAAAAATATGATCTGCCGTATATTTTTCAAAAGGGCTTTACCGGGGATTCTACTGACAGCAGAAAGAAAGCTACCGGTATAGGGCTTTACCTGGTTAAGAAGATGGCTGACGATCTAAACCTTCGTCTGGAAGCTGCTTCCCCGTGGGAAAAGGGCTTTAAGATAGTCATCTTCTTTCCAAAATTGAAATCCAACGGAGGAAAATAATATAAGCAAAAAACGGGGCTGTAAAATAAGTCTCTGCTAAAGAAACGCTAGTTCCGACAAATGCTGGTTCTGGCGTTTCTTTACATTAATATATGTTTTTTGAAAATCGTCACTGTTTTATGTAAAAAGGGTACACTTAATAAGCTTGGATAGATTTCTTCTGTACGTCCATATTTTTTATATCTTACATGTTGTTTTCGTTTGAAAAGAAATTTACGTCCATTAGGGCATATAGGATTTCCGTTCTCATCTCTTATATAGTTTACAGCACGATAAGGATTCGTGTGATGTTTTTTATCTGCCGTTTCTTTTTTGTACATGGTAAATATCATTAAATTTTTCCATTAAAGGTACAAAGCATTCCATGCCTTGTCTTCCATAAAATCAATTCTACGTTAAAAACATACCGTCTAGACAGCTATTTTTTAAGCTATCATTTGAAAGACATATATAATATATAGGCTCAAATGGTGAAAGTGCCCATTTGGGCCTATTATTGTATGAATTCATACGTTACAACCAGAGCAAGATCCACCCGTGTATTACAGTATTGTCATTTTGACAATATTGTATTACTTACGAGTGGCAGACTTGATGGGGATTACGTCCCCATACCCACGTGAAAATATAATTGCTGGCAATTACATTTTAGCAGATATGCAGGCATATCTGAATAAGCGTCATAGACAACAAAATAAGGAAATTTTGATAAGGCATTCACCTGGAATAGGTGAGTGTTTTTTTGTTTTCAAATATTCAATTAATCAAAAAAATTAAAAAAATTTCATTAGGGGGCTGTAAAAATGCCTCTCAGCGTTTCGTTTTATGTAAGGGTATTTTGGACAGGAAAAATTTAAAAAATTTTTATCAAGAACCTGTATTTATGCCCTTCATCTTTTGAATATGTGTAAGGACATTTTTGAGCCGGTATAAAAATGATTTTTACAACAATTAGAAACAGAAACGAGGCGAGAAAAGAATGAAATATGAATACATGAAGGAGTCAGAGCAGATGCTTCAGTACTTCCAGTTTCCGAAGTTTTTGCTCAAACTGCGCATTTCCCAAACTGCAAAATTTCTTTATATGATTTTGTATGACCGGGCACGGATATCGAGAAAGAATAGCTGGATAGACAAGTATGGAAATGTTTATCTGATTTTTCCGATAGAGGAATTGTCTGCTCAAATCGGCAAATGTAAATCTTCTGTAAAAACAGCATTGAAGGAATTAGATGATGTGGGACTATTGGTTCGCAGATCTGGTGGTTTTTCAAAACCCAATCATTTATATGTAAAAATTCCATCTGATGAGATTGGTTTACAGCTGGTTGAGAATAAGGCGGTTGAAAAGATGGTTGCAACAGAGTCGGAAAAGCAACCTTCATCTGGTCGTAAAAATGGCTGTGCAGGAGTCGGAAATGTGGCACCTAGTAAAGTAACTGAGAAATATAAAAGAAATAAATATCATGAAGTAAATTATTGCTATGGGGAAGGAGAGAGTTTGTGATGAGAGAAGAAGATACTGTATGTGTAGGCAGTGATGGTTTGCAATACTGTAAAGTCTGTGGGGAAGCGAAAGAAGCATTTTTTCCTGAGGGTGGATTTATGGGGATGAAGAAACATTCCAGGCAATGTGCCTGTGACAGAAAAGCGTATGAAGAAGAACAAAAATATTTTAAAGACAAAGAGCACCGGGAATTAGTCAGCAGAAATACGAGCATCTGTTTTGACGAGAGCAGAATGGAAGAGTGGACATTTGAGAATGCAGATATGTCAGATACGGTAATGCATAGAGCAAAAAAATATGTTGATAACTGGGAGGAAATGAAAAGAAATCATATAGGCTGTTTGTTCTGGGGACCGGTTGGTACCGGGAAAAGTTTTATTGCGGGGTGCATTGCCAATGAACTTCTTAAGCAAGAAGTAATGGTAAAGATGACAAATTTCAATACCATTATTGATGATATATTTCCACTGGCAGACAAAACGGAATATATCAATGCATTGGCGTCTTATCAGCTTTTGATTATTGATGATCTTGGAGTGGAACGAAATTCAGAATATGCGTTAGGAATTATTTTTAGTGTCATAGACCGCAGGATCCGTTCGGGACGACCTTTGATCATCACAACGAATCTTCCGCTGAAAGAAATAAAAAGCGAGACCATGTTGGATAAAAGGCGTATCTATGACCGTATTTTAGAAATGTGTACACCCGTGTATGTTGGAGGCACAAGCAAACGAGAAGCGATTGCAAGTATGAAAATGGAGAAAGCGAAAACGCTGTTGAACACAAACAGAGGGAAGGAGGAATGCGAATGAATCATACAGAAAAAACAATACCTGTTTGGAAGAAATATTCTTTAAATGTTTCCGAAGCAGCAGAATATTACGGAATTGGAGAAAAGAGATTGAGACAAATCGCAGGTGAAAATGAAGGAGCAGATTTTATTTTGGAAGTTGGTTCGCATATCCGGTTCAAAAGAAAATTATTTGAAGATTATCTGGACACAGCCAGTACAGTTTAAGTGACAGAATAGAAGAAATGGTAATGAAAATAATGTTCATTTTATCTTAGCGAAGAGAAGGTCTTGTGGTATAATGAATAAACCGAGACGGTCTTCCAAGTTAAATGAGCATTTAATGAAGGAGACGAAATATTATGAGTGAAAAAAGGAGAGATCATAGAGGACGTATATTACACAATGGAGAAATACAGTTATCTGATGGCAGATATAGATTTAAGTATGTCGATGAGATGGGAAAGGAGCGCTGCGTATATAGCTGGCGCTTAGACCATAACGATGCAACTCCGAAAGGAAAGCGCCGGGCTTTATCGCTTCGGGAGATGGAGAAGAAAATCCAGGCAGATCATTTTGAACAGATTGCAACAAATGGCGGAAATATGACGGTACTGGAACTGGTTGAAAAATATATATCAACAAAAACCGGTGTCAGACCTACTACAGTTGCAGGATACGGAACAGTTATCAATTTATTGAAGAAAGATCCATTTGGAAAAAGAAGGATTGATACGGTTCGGATTTCGGATGCAAAATGTTGGCTGATACATCTTCAGCAGGTAGAAAAGAAAAGCTATAGTTCCATCCATTCAATCCGAGGAGTTCTTCGTCCGGCATTTCAGTTGGCAGTGGATGATGACCTGATCAGGAAAAATCCATTTCAGTTTCAGCTAATGGAAGTGGTTGTGAATGACAGTGTGACAAGAGAGGCAATCAGCAGGGCTGAGGAACGAAAGTTCCTACGGTTTGTGAAGGAAGACCCTCATTTTTGCAGGTATTATGAAGGAATTTACATATTATTTAAAACAGGCCTTCGCATCTCGGAATTTTGTGGTTTGACGATTTCTGATATTGATTTCAAGGAGCATACGATCAACATCGATCATCAATTGCAGAAAAAATCAAAAATCGGATATTATATTCAAGAGACTAAAACAACCAGCGGAACAAGAAAGATACCTATGACTGCAGATGTAGAGGAATGTTTTCGGAAAATTATAGAAAAACGAAACCCGCCCAAAGCAGAACCTATGGTAGATGGAAAAAGTGGATTCTTATACTTTGATAAAAATGAAAGTATCTGTTATTCCCTGCACTGGGAGCATTATTTTCAACACATCATTCAGAAGTATAATAATACTTACAAAGTACAGATGCCTGTCATCACCCCTCATGTATGTCGGCATACCTATTGCTCAAATATGGCAAAATCCGGAATGAATCCAAAAGCATTGCAATATTTGATGGGCCACTCAGACATCAGCGTAACGCTGAATACATATACGCACGTAAATCTTGAGGATGCCAGGGAAGAAGTTGCCCGGATTCAGGTTGTGTAATTACGATTTTTAATTGAAAATAGCAAGGTGTAAAATGGAAAAACATACACCTTATTTTACACCTTTTGCGGACGATATTATGAGAAAATAAACCAGGTTATGCCAGAAAAGAAAAATTCACAAAGGCTTACAAAGCCCGAAAAACCAAGAAAAACTAAGAAATGCGAGGTTATGCAACAATGATAAAAATACTATTCATTTGCCACGGCAATATCTGCCGGTCAACTTTAGCCGAGAGCGTTTTCACACACAAGGTAAAGGCTCTTGGTCTGGCGGATCAGTTTGTGATAGACAGTTCTGCAACAAGCCGGGAGGAGATTGGCAATCCTCCGCATAGAGGAACTGTAAATAAATTAAGGGAGGTAGGGATTCCTTTGGTGCCTCATAGAGCAAAGCAGATCACGCTGGCAGATTATGATAAGTTTGATTATATTATTGGCATGGATACCGCCAATATACGGAACCTTAACCGGATGCTGAAAGGAGATCCTGAGGGGAAGGTGTATAAATTCCTTTCATTTGCTGGATCGGGAAGAGATATAGCGGATCCGTGGTACACAGGCAATTTTGATGAAACTTATGAGGATGTGGTTGAGGGATGCGAAGGCTTCCTGAAATATCTGGAAGAACATGGGGAATTATCAAATAAAAGAGAAAAGAAAGCAGATTCTAAATAGCGGTACGAAGAGAAAAGTTTTCAATAATGCCATTTACAGAAAATTTTTTTCGTAGTATAATCATGCATTGGAAAGAAAAAGGTAATAAATGCAGTATCTTTAAGAGATAATACGGGCGGAGGGATTCTTCGTCCGCTTTTGTAGTAAAAGACAGGAGATGTAGAAAATGACAAAAATCGATATTATTTCCGGTTTCCTTGGTGCCGGAAAAACCACTTTGATCAAAAAACTTTTACAGGATGCCTTCAAAGGTCAGCAGATCGTTCTGATTGAAAATGAATTTGGTGAGATCGGTATTGACGGCGGCTTTCTGAAGGATGCAGGTATCGAGATCCGTGAGATGAATTCCGGTTGTATCTGCTGTTCTCTTGTGGGAGATTTTGGAACTGCGCTGAAAGAAGTTGTGGAGAAATATCATCCGGACCGTATCGTCATCGAACCCTCCGGTGTAGGAAAACTTTCTGATGTCATCCATGCGGTAGAGCGTCTGCATGATCAGGATGTAGTCCTGAACAGTGCCGTTACGGTTGTGGATGTGTTGAAATGCAAAATGTATCTGAAAAACTTCGGTGAGTTTTTCAAAAATCAGGTGGAGGCTGCCGGAACCATTATTCTAAGCCGTACCGATCTTTCAAAAGCTACGGATGAAAAGATTGAAACTGCTATCGCCATGATCCGTGAGCTGAATCCGGATGCAACGATCATCACCACTCCTGTGGAACAGCTGGAAGGCAAAAAGATCCTTGATACGATCGAGGGCAAGAAAATTGATCTTTCTCATGTAGAGGAGGAGCATGATCACGATCATCACGACCACGAGCATGATGAGAACTGCACCTGCGGCTGCCATGACCACGAAGAGCATGAACACCATCACGAGCATGACGAGCATCATCACGACCACGAGCATGATGAGAACTGCACCTGCGGCTGCCATGACCACGAAGAGCATGAGCACCATCACGAGCATGACGAGCATCATCATGACCACGAGCATGATGAGAACTGCACCTGCGGCTGCCACGACCATGATCACGAGCATCATCACCACCATCATCATGCCGACGAGGTATTTACCAGCTGGGGCAAGGAGACCGTTCGTAAATTCAGCAGAGCTGAGATCGAGGAGATCCTGAAAACTCTTTCCGAGGATGCTTCTTACGGCGTGATCCTTCGTGCAAAGGGTATGCTGGAGGATGAGAACGGTGTCTGGACATATTTCGATATGGTTCCGGAAGAGTATGAGCTTCGTGACGGAAATCCGGAGTATACAGGCCGTATCTGTGTGATCGGTTCAAAAATGGATGAAGAAAAACTGGAAAAACTCTGGTTTGAAAGAGGTTAATTATGGACGATTTTGAAATTTCAACGCCGGTCTATCTGGTGGATGGAATTCTGGAAAGCGGAAAAACATCTTTCCTGAATTTCACCCTTCGTCAGGATTACTTTCAGGTGGATGGAACCACTCTTCTGATCAACTGTGAAGAAGGTGAGGAAGAGTACGATGAAAAAGATCTTCTGAAATACCATACGGTAGTGGCAACGATGGAAGAACCGGAGGACTTGACACTTTCCGCATTAAGGGCACTGGAGAAAAAATACCGGCCAGAGCGCGTGATCATTGAGTACAATCCTCTTTGGGGAGTTAATAAGCTGAGAGCTATGGAGATGCCTCCGGGATGGGGGATCTGTCAGGAGATCGTTATCATCGATGGCGGCAGCTATGAGATCTACCGCAATAATATGCAGTCTGTCTTTACGGAGATGGTACAGGATGCGGATATGGTGATCTTTAACCGCTGTAAGACAACGATGTCATTGGCGAATTACCGGAGAGGCCTGAAGGTAGTCAATCCGGCTTGTGATATCAGCTTTGAAGATGAAAATGGTGACATCATTGATCTGTTTGAAGAAAGTATGCCGTATGATATGAATGCGGATATCATTGATATCGATGATGTGGATTACGGTATTTTCTACATTGATATGGAAGATAATCCGAAGAAATATGTAGGCAAGACGGTACGTTTCAAGGCCCGTGCGATGAAGAGCCGCAAAGAAGAGGCAGAGTACTTTGTTCCCGGCAGAAAAGCCATGACCTGCTGTGTGGATGATACGCGTGTCATTGGTTATATCTGCAAGACACCGTTGGCGAAAAACCTCCGCCACGGTCAGTGGGTACAGGTGACTGCGAAAGTGGCTTTCGAATATTCCAAGCAGTACCGCGGCAAAGGACCGGTTTTCTATGCTTCTGATGTGGTTCCCTGTGAGGCACCCGCGGAAGAAATGGTATATTTCAACTGAATCATGCAGCTGGTTGGGCGGTTTCTGTCTGGGTATATGCGGGAACAGCCGGCGTTCTGCTGTTGTATGATGCAAAACCCCGAAAATGCGGATGAAAGCCGGAATTTTCGGGGTTTTCAAATGTACGCTTCGGCGATTGATTTTTCATCAAGTATCACGTATGATGAATGAGAAAGAACGTTATATAGTAACTATTCAGAGCCAAGCAGATTTTCTGTCAAAAGTGTGAGTCATGCTCGCATGAATGAACACTTTTGATTGAAAATCTATTTGGCGAGAAGCCACATCGAGATGTAGCGAAGCGGAATCGAGATGGGGTCTGAATAGTTACGTTATATAAAAGAAAGGTTCAAAACAGGATATGGCAGAAGAGACACATACCCGTCGGAATTTTCTCAGAAGAGACAGAGAAAACCGCTGCTTTATGACTTTTCCCAATACGACGGAAGCCATAAAGATGGAAGCATGCTGTCATGCGGCAGGTCTTCCGGGGCGTCTGGTTCCGGTGCCGGGTGAGATCACAGCAGGCTGTGGTCTTGCCTGGATGGCGGAGCGCTCCTGGCGGGAAGAAATGGAAAAACTGGCGGAAAACAGCAGAGTGATTTACGAAGCAGTCTATGAAAACTGAAAGGATGGAAGAAAATGAAAATTGATGCAAGAGGAAAACAGTGTCCCTTACCGGTGATCGAAGCAAAAAATGCTTTGAAAGATGCGGAAAAAGGAGAAGTAGTTGAGATCCTGGTGGACAATGAGATCGCTGTGCAGAATCTTATGAAGATGGCAGAACACAAAGGTCTGGCTTCTGCTTCTGCAAAGACGGGGGACCGTGAGTATCTGGTCAAGATCGTGGCCGGAGATTCCGGTGAGGAAGCCTTGAAAAAGCTGGAAGAGGAAGCGGCTTTGGAACCGGAGAAAAAAGATGAGCGGCGCAGAGGCATGGTGGCGGTCATCAGTGCAGATCATATGGGAGAGGGAGATCCTGTCCTGGGAAGATTGCTTTTAAAGGGCTTTCTCTATGCGCTGACCCAGCAGGACAAGTTTCCGGAGACCCTGCTGTTTTATAACAGTGGTGCATTCATGACGGTTGAGGGGAGTGAAGCTCTGGCAGATCTTCGTTTCCTGGAGGAAAGCGGTGTGGAGATCCTGACTTGCGGAACCT
Source organism: Blautia sp. OF03-15BH (assembly GCF_003463065.1). Taxonomy (GTDB): domain Bacteria; phylum Bacillota; class Clostridia; order Lachnospirales; family Lachnospiraceae; genus Limivivens. Next base: position 147,217 of record NZ_QSCM01000001.1, on the reverse strand, counting down.
GCCTGAACCATTATAACCTGGCAGAAAAGCTGGCTGTTGGGCAGGTGACGAATATGTATGAGATCGCAGAACGTATGACACACGCGGACCTGCTCGTAAAGCCGTAAGGAAGAGAGCAGCCTGACACAGGCAATGGAGGAAACATGCAGAGAAAACGAGAGGAACTGGTAGTTGTCCGTGGAGGCGGAGATATTGCAACAGGAACGATTCAGAAGCTCTGGAACAGTGGCTTTGGAGTTGTGATCCTGGAAACAGACCGCCCTACGGCTATCCGCAGGAAAGTGGCTCTGTCACAGGCGGTTTATGAAGGGACAGCTGCCGTCGAAGAAGTGACAGCAGAGCGGATCGAGTGTCCGGAAGAGATCGAAGAAGTCTGGAAAAGAGGACGGATTCCGCTTCTGGTAGATGCGGACTGCAGTTATCTGAAAGAATTAAAACCGATGGCGCTGGTGGATGCCATTCTGGCAAAACAGAATCTTGGAACAGACAAAACGATGGCAAAACATACCATTGCACTGGGGCCGGGATTTACAGCCGGTGTGGATGTGGATCTGGTGATCGAGACCATGCGCGGACATTCGCTTGGACGGATTATACGGGAAGGAATGGCTATGCCGAATACGGGAGTGCCGGGGGTCATTGCCGGTTATGGAAAGGAACGGGTGGTTCACGCACCGGTGGAAGGGAACCTTCATATTTTTCATGATATCGGTGATTCCGTGGAAAAAGGAGAGGCACTGGGGAAAATCGGAGAAGTGGAAGTTCCGTCACCGCTTTCCGGTCTCTTAAGAGGAATCCTTCCGGACGGTTTTCCTGTGACAAAAGGACTTAAGATGGCAGATGTGGATCCAAGACTGTCGGAATATGAAAATTGTTTTACGATTTCTGATAAAGCCAGATGCATCGGCGGGGGTGTTCTGGAAGGCCTGTTTTCGCTTATAAGGGAGGCAGAGGGATGATTTATCTGGACAGTGCAGCCACCTGTTTTCACCGCCCGCCGGAAGTGCTGCAGGCGGTGACGGAGGCTATGAATTCGTTTGGAAATCCTTCCAGGGGCGGCTGCGGACCGGCTCTTCAGGCTTCCCGCATGGTGTTTCAGGCCAGAGAAGCCTTGAATCTTCTTTTTGACGGAGACGGACCGGAACGGGTGGCTTTCTCTGCAAATGCTACGGAAAGTCTGAATATGGCTGTCAAAGGCCTTTTAAAGCCGGGAGATCTGGCGGTCACTACCGTGATGGAGCATAACAGTGTGCTGAGACCTCTTTATGAAATGAAAAAACAGGGAGTTGCCCTCTTGTTGGCAGACTGTGATGAAAAGGGGCGTCTTCTTTATGAAGATCTGGAGGAAAAGATCCGAAAAGGAGCAAAGCTTGCTGTGGTCACGCATGCTTCCAATGTAACAGGAAACCGGAATGATCTTCGTCGGATCGGAAAAATCTGCAGGGAAAACGGGACGCTTCTGATCGTGGATGCCTCACAGACAGCCGGGATTTTTCCCATTTCCATGAAAGAGGATGCGATCGATGTGGTCTGCTTTACCGGTCACAAAAGTCTTATGGGACCTCAGGGGACAGGCGGACTCTGTGTGCGGAAGGGTGTGGAGATACAGCCGCTGCTTTCCGGAGGAAGCGGGATCCTTACTTTTGAAAAAGAACAGCCCTCTGCCATGCCGGTACGACTGGAAGCAGGAACCTTGAATACACATGGGCTTGCCGGACTTCTGGCCGGTGTCCGGTATCTTATGGAAGAGGAACGCCGGAAGGAATTTCAGGAAAAGGAACTGCGTCTTGCGGATCTTTTTTACAGAGAACTGAAGGACTGTCCGGAATTTCTTTTTTACGGAGATCCAGATGGGGAACTGCGCGCACCGGTGCTTTCTCTGAATCTGGGAAGTGAAGATTCCGGAGAAGTCAGTGACTGGCTGTTTCAGGAGTACGGGATCTGTACCCGGCCGGGCGGGCATTGTGCACCTTTGATGCATCGGTTGTTTCATACAGAAAAACAGGGAATGGTACGCTTCAGCTTTTCTCATGGGAATACGGAGGAAGAGGTGCATCGGGCGGCGGCTGCATTGAAAGAGATGAGTCTGTCATAACAACGATCCCGGATCTGGCAGAACGGGAGACAAAAGCTGCAAATGCGAATGCAAAGTGGCACATTCGAAAGAGTTGCTTATTGACAAAAGTTATCAACAAGTCTATCATAGCCCTTGAAAAACAGAAAAAGGAGGGCGATTTCTTATGACTCTCGATACCGGAAAAATAAATGAAACCTATACGATTGAAAAGCTGGAGCTTCCTTTGAAACTGGAAAAACGGCTGGAGGCTCTGGGGATGACGGAGGGAACCTCGATTCTTATCCTGAATGCCAAGAGCAGGGGAACTTTGATCGTCAATGTCAGGGGAACCAGGTTTGCCCTGGGAAGAGGAATCACAAAACAGATTACGGTGAGGAAAAAGGCATGAGTGAAGACTTGAGAATCGGATTTATTGGAAATCCAAACTGTGGAAAAACGACTCTTTTTAACGCCTATACCGGTGCCAATTTAAAGGTGGCCAACTGGCCGGGCGTGACGGTGGAAAAAGTAGAAGGAGCCATGAAGTACCATGGCCATGAATTCAAACTGGTAGATCTTCCGGGAACCTACAGTCTGACTTCCTATACAATGGAAGAGCAGGTATCCAGGCAGTTTATTCTGAGTGATGAGGTGGATGTGATCATTGATGTGGTGGACGCATCTGCACTGGAACGGAATCTTTACCTGACGCTGCAGCTGCTGGAACTTGGAAAACCGGTGATCATGGCGTTGAATATGATGGATATCGTGGAAAAGCGGGGCATGGAGATCGACCTGCACCGTTTTCCGGAAATGCTGGGAATCCCGGTTATTCCGGTTTCTGCCAGAAAAAGGACAGGCCTTGATATCCTGATCCATGCGGCAGAGCATCATAAAGATTCTTCCCATCCGGAAGGACTGGAACACAATCATTCCAGCGTTTCTCATCACAGACATAATCATCACGAAGATTATGCGATGGTCTATTCTGATGAGATCGAGGATAAGATCGATCAGATCAAGGATGTACTGAAGCGTAACTATCCGGAGATCACCAATCATCGTTGGGTGGCTTTAAAGCTTCTGGAACAGGATCCGGAGATCACGGCCAAATATCCGGTAGAACTGCCGGATGTACTGGATCGGAGCTATGAGACAGATATCATCAATCAGAAGTATGACTTTATCCAGGAGATCGTGGAAGAAGTTGTGGTGAATAAGGCACAAAAAGCAGAACTTACGGATAAGGTGGATCATTTCCTGACGCACAGGATCTGGGGAATCCCCATTTTCCTTGGTATCATGGCTCTGGTCTTTCTTCTGACATTTACGGTTGGTGACTGGCTGAAGGGCTATGTGGAGCTTCTGATGGAGCTGTTTTCGAAAACAGTAGGGCAGGGGCTGACCTCGCTTCATGTGCAGCCGGAGATCATTTCACTGGTGACGGACGGTATCATTGCCGGAGTAGGCGGTATGCTGACCTTCCTTCCGAATATTTTTATCCTGTTTCTGGCACTGGCATTTCTGGAAGATAGTGGATATATGTCCAGAGTGGCTTATGTCATGGACGGTATTATGGGAAGACTGGGACTTTCCGGCCGTGCCTTTATTCCGATGATCCTTGGTTTTGGCTGCAGCGTTCCGGCACTGATGGCTTCCAGAGTACTGGAAAATCCCAAAGACCGGTACCGGGTCATGCTGGTGACACCGTTTATGTCCTGTAGCGCGAGACTTCCGATCTATATCCTGTTTTCTGAAATGTTTTTTGGAAAGCATGCGATGATCGCTGCTTATTCCATGTATGTGATCGGACTTTTTGTAGCCATTGGTATTGCTGCGATCCTTCACCTGACAGACAAAGGTGAAAATCCAAACATCCTGCTCATCGAGCTTCCGGAGTACAAGGCTCCCAGCGCCCGGACCGTGGAAATTTACGTCTGGGAAAAGGTAAAGGACTTTGTCACAAAAGCAGGGACAACGATTTTTGTGGCTTCCGTTATCATGTGGTTTATCCTGAACTTCGGACCCGGCGGCTATACGACGGATATGGAAAATAGTTTTGGAGCAGTTCTCGGAAAGTTTATCGTGCCGTTCTTTATTCCACTGGGACTGGGATACTGGCAGATCGCAATGGCGCTCATTGCCGGAATCTCTGCAAAAGAGGTGGTTGTTACCAGCTGTGCCGTACTTTTCGGAATTTCCAATGTCAACTCTCAGACGGGAATGGACAGTTTGTATAAGCTGCTTGCGGGTATGGGCTTTGGCGGTCTGAATGCCTACTGTCTGATGATCTTCTGCCTGTTGTATATTCCCTGTGCAGCCACCCTTGTTACGATCAAAAAAGAGATGGGTGGCTGGAAATGGGCTCTGAAGGCAGCTCTGTTTCAGCTTGGGACCGCCTGGGTAGTGACACTTCTGGTATATCAGATCGGAAGACTGTTCATCGGCTGACAGAAAATGAAAAAAGCGTGTTTGGCGGAAAGGATGGATAGATATATGATAGCAGGAATTGTGATCGTTCTTCTGATCGTCCTGTATGCGTTTTTGGTGATCCGGAAAAAACACCGGGATATCAAAAACGGAGGCTGTGGCTGCGGCTGCAGCGGATGTTCCGGGAAAAACAGCTGCGAGAGCAGGACAAAGGAAAAATAACAGTTTTTTACTGGAATGAGGCAATGCGCTATATAGACATCATCTGACAGAATTCAGTAGAAAAGAAAAACAAGTTGTGATACAATAGAATTGTATGTAATAAAGAGACGATACGGGAAAATTTTTGTAAAAGAACTTTCCCGGATGTCGAAAAAATGACTGCCGCATCGAACCGGCAGAAAAGGAGGAACATACCATGAACAAAGTGATTTCCACAGATAAAGCACCCGGAGCAATCGGACCTTATTCTCAGGCCATCGTTGCCAACGATATCCTGTATACGTCCGGACAGATTCCCATCATCCCGGAGACCGGTGAACTGGTAGACGGTGACATCAAAGCACAGGCTGAGCAGGTCTGCAAGAACCTGGGCGAGATCCTGAAAGAGGCTCACGCAAGCTTTGACAGCGTCATCAAGACCACCTGCTTCCTGGCAGATATGAATGATTTCGCAGCCTTCAACGAAGTTTACGCAAAATATTTCGTTTCCAAACCGGCACGTTCCTGTGTCGCAGTAAAAACTCTGCCGAAGAACGTTCTGTGTGAGGTTGAACTCATCGCAAGCGTCGGACTGATCCGCTGATTTTCAGAATAAGTATACAATAAAAAGGTTTCGCAGAAAAAGCTGCGAAACCTTTTTAAGTCTGCGATAACCACTCGCCAGCCTCTTCGCGGATTTTAAAAATAAGAGCTTTCTTATCGGAATATTTTTCTATAAGAGCAAGCAATTGAAAACGGTCGGTTTCGTGGAAATCATGAACAAACTTCACAAGTTCAGGATTCAGATGCTGCTCTGTCCAGGGAATATCTGGGCGGTCTTGTCCTACTCTGCGGGTAATTCCGTCCATACAGACCTCTTCGCTGTAATCAAGAAAGATAATGGTGTCACAGGCACGGATCCGCTCTTCATAGGTCCGGCTGTAATTGCCATCAATGATCCAGAAATCATCATGCAGTATTTCATTAAGTTTCTGATCAAATTCCTCCCGCGTAATGTGCGTTTGGTCAGGCCGCCACCAGATATTGTCGAGGTGGATCAGAGGGAGACCGGTGCGTGCGGCAAGCTTTCTTGAGAAAGTGCTTTTGCCGCTGCCAGAGCAGCCGAGGACGAGGATTTTATTGCCGGTAAATTTTTCCATAAAAGAGATTCCTTTCTGATTTTTTCTTAAAATATGCAGGGGGAAACCATCGGAGTTGCGCTAGTCCTGGTTTCCCACTGCACCCCCTTCCAGGGCACGCTGGAAAATAGTGGCGCTTACGTCATACAGATGATGCGTGAAATGACGGGTAGTCGTGGATTCGTATAGCATATAATATAAAGAAACTTTTTATTTATTTGAGTGAGTAGCAAGTCAGGTGGCTGGCCGTATATTCTCCGAAAAACATCCATAAATCATCCATGAATCATGCTTGCGTTATTTACCATATCACATATCTTTCCTGTTGTCACGCCACAACAGACGTATAATGTCTACTTGTTGACGTAAGCCCCCTGTTTTTTGACCTTAAAGTGCCATAAGGGGGAGGCTGAGGGGGAGGGCGGCCCTGGAGCCGTCCCCCTCGCATTTACGTTCCCTGCCGGCTTCCAAAGCCGCCCATCAACAAAAGCTTCCTCATGGCTTCCCGAAGCCGCCTGTTCTGCAGTGGCCCTGCAAAAAGCCAGAAACACCCTCCTCCAAATTCTTGAAAAATCCTCCCCCATATGTTATCCTATAAGGAAGCGATTGTACCCGCCCGCTTTTATGGCCGGGCGCCATATGGAGGAATGATATATGAAGCTTGAACAGTTATTGGAACGTTTGGAATATACCTGCGTACAGGGAAGTCTGGATCGGGAGATCGTGAGTATCGCCAATGATTCCAGACAGGTGGTTCCCGGGACGCTTTTTTTCTGTATCCGGGGAGCTGTGACGGATGGGCATACTTATGCTGCGGAAGTGGCAGAAAAGGGTGCTGCTGTTCTCCTGGTGGAAGAACCGGTGTCTGTGCCGGAGTCTGTTACAGTGATCCTGGTGAAAGATACCCGTTATGCCATGGCTCTGGTTTCTGCCGCCTGGTATGATTATCCGGCAGAAAAGCTGAAAGTCATCGGCATCACCGGAACCAAGGGGAAAACCACTACCACTTATATGATCAAATCCATTCTGGAATCTGCTGGTCATAAGGTAGGTCTGATCGGAACCATTGAGACGATCATCGGTGAGACGCACATCCCGTCCAGCAACACCACTCCGGAATCAGTAAAGATCCAGGAGTATTTTCACCGGATGCTGGAAGAAGGCTGTGATGTAGCCGTTATGGAGGTCTCTTCTCAGGGACTGATGCTGAACCGTACCGCAGGAATTCCCTTTGAGATTGGCATTTTCACGAATATTGAGCCGGATCATATCGGACCGGCAGAGCATAAAAGCTTCGAAGATTATATGCACTGCAAGGGGCTGCTGTTCCGTCAGTGCCGGATCGGTATTGTAAACGGAGATGCAGAGCATCTTTCTGAAGTCCTGGAAGGTCATACCTGTAAAGTGGAGACCTACGGTCTTTCTGAGAAAAACGATCTTCGTGCAGAAAATCTCAAAATGATCCATACCCCCGGTTATCTCGGCATCGCCTATCATGCTGCCGGTCTTCTGGATATGGATGTGGAGATCGATATTCCGGGTAAATTCAGTGTTTATAATTCTCTGGCGGCCATCGCTGTCTGCCTGCATTTTAAAGTGAGTGAGGCAGACATCAAGATTGCCCTGAAACAGGCAACGGTGAAGGGAAGAGTGGAACTGGTCAAGGTTTCCGACAAGTTTACCCTGATGATCGATTATGCTCATAACGCGATGAGTCTGGAAAGCCTTCTTACTACCCTGAAAGAATACGAGCCGGGCAGACTGGTCTGCCTCTTTGGCTGTGGCGGAAACCGTTCCAAAGCCCGCCGCTTTGAGATGGCAGAGGTTTCCGGAAGACTGGCTGATTTTACGATCATCACTTCCGATAATCCTCGTTTTGAGAAGCCGGAGGATATCCTGAATGATATCGAGACCGGAATCAAAAAGACAGATGGAAAATACATCAAGATCGCAGACCGTAAGGAGGCCATCCGTTATGCCATCCTTCACGGACAGCCCGGCGATGTCATTGTTCTGGCCGGAAAAGGTCATGAGGATTATCAGGAGATCGAGGGCAGAAAGTATCACATGGACGAAAGAGAACTGATTCAGGAGATCCTGAAGGAAGAGAAATTACAGTGACAGATCCATATGCCAATATTATCGTGGACATTTCCCACGAAAAACTGGATAAACCTTTTCAGTACCGGATCCCGGAAGATATGCGGGGGAAACTTCTGCCAGGAATGGTGGTGGAAATCCCGTTTGGCCGGGGAGACCGGCTGATCAAAGGGTATGTCATAGGAACAACGAAACAGGCGCAGATCGAGCCGGAACGTATCAAATGCATTCATGCGGTTTCCACAGACGGCATTGGCGTAGAGTCCAGGCTGATCGCTCTGGCAGCATGGATGCGGGATTATTACGGAGCTACCATGATCCAGGCGCTGAAGACCGTGATCCCGGTGCGGAAAAAAGAAAAGCCAAAAGAAAAAAAACAGGTGCTGCTGGCGGTATCCGAAGAAGAAGCCCGGGAGCGCCTGACCTTTTTTGAAAAGAAGCATCAGACAGCCCGATATCGCCTGTTGAAAGCACTTTTAGAGGAAGGCTGCCTTCCATGGGAACTTGTGACCGCAAAGCTTAGCATACCTCCTGCAGTGATCCGGAGTGTGGAAAAAATGGGCTTGCTGAAGATCCAGGTGGATACCGTTTACCGGAACCCCGTTCATGTAAAAGCAGCCAGACAGCAGGCCGTCATCCTGAACCGGGAGCAGCAGGGCGTGGTGGACGGGATCCGGGAAGAATGGGAAAACGAAAATGCAAGACCCTGTCTGATCCATGGTGTCACAGGCTGCGGGAAGACGGAAATCTATATGGAGCTCATTGCCGGTGTCCTGAAAGAAGGAAAACAGGCCATTGTCCTGATTCCGGAGATCGCCCTGACGTATCAGACAGTTATGCGTTTCTACCGGCGGTTCGGGGACCGGATCTCCGTTATGAATTCCCGGCTTTCTCCGGGAGAACGTTTTGACCAGTATGAGCGGGCGAGAAAAGGCCTCATTGATGTGATGATCGGCCCACGATCCGCTCTTTTTACCCCGTTTCCCAATCTGGGAATCATCATTCAGGATGAAGAGCATGAGACATCCTATCAGAGTGAGACCGTCCCCCGGTATCTGACCCGGGAGACAGCGGTAAAAAGGGGAGAACTGGAGCATGCGCATGTGATATTCGGAACAGCAACCCCTTCCGTGGACGCTTATTATAAGGCGGAAAAGGGAGAATACCGGCTTTTCACGATCCGGCAGCGGGTGAAACATGCAGCCCTTCCGGAGGTTTCGATCGTAGACCTTCGGGAAGAATTGAAAAAGGGAAACCGTTCTGTTTTAAGCAATGCTTTAAAAGAAGAAATGGCCCAATGCCTGGGTGCCGGCCATCAGATGATGCTTTTTCTGAACCGGAGAGGCTATGCGGGGTTTCTCTCCTGCCGTTCCTGCGGTCAGGTAATCGAGTGTCCGCATTGCGATGTGTCTTTGTCTCTGCATCGGGGCGGCCGGCTTGTCTGCCATTACTGCGGCTATGAAACAACCGTTCCTAAAACCTGTCCCTCCTGCGGAAGTCCGTTCCTGCGTGATTTCGGGATCGGAACGCAGCAGGTGGAGTCTGTGGTGGCAAGGGAATTCCCGGGGGCGAGGATCTTACGTATGGATCTTGATACCACCCGGGAGAAGGATGGCCATGAAAAGATTCTGTCTGCTTTTGCAAATGGAGAGGCGGAGATCCTCATAGGAACCCAGATGATCGTAAAAGGTCATGATTTTCCAAATGTGACTTTGGTCGGGATCCTGGCGGCGGATCTTTCTTTGCATGCCAGTGATTTCCGGGCGGCAGAGAGGACGTTTCAGCTTCTGACCCAGGCGGCCGGAAGAGCGGGCCGTGGTGGGCTTCCGGGAAGAGTGGTGATTCAGACTTACGATCCGGAACACTACAGCATTCAGGCTGCGGCAGAGCAGGATTACGAAGCCTTTTACCGGCAGGAAATCGCTTTTCGGATTCTGGGAGGCTATCCGCCGGCAGGCGGTATGCTGGCGGTCCACGCTTCTTCTGAGGATGAAGCGTATCTGACCATGGCGATGGAATACCTGAAGAAATTTCTGGAGCTTCTGGAAAACCGTACCGGGATCCAGGTGATCGGTCCCGGAGATGAGACGATTGCAAGGATTCAGGATGTGTACCGGAAAGTGCTTTACATCCGTCATTCCGATGAAAAACGGTTGACTGTAGTAAAAGAAAAAGTGGAACAATATATTGAAATGAACGAAGGTTATCAGAAGATCCATATACAATACGAAAGAGTTTAAACGAAGGAGGATATATAAAAATGGCAATCAGAAATATAAGAATCATGGGTGACGATGTACTGGACAAGACCTGTAAGGCGGTGAAAAGCATGACACCGCGGACACGCCAGCTTATCGATGACATGTTTGACACCATGTATGACGGCTGCGGCGTAGGCCTTGCGGCAAACCAGGTGGGCATCCTGAAACGGATCGTTGTCATCGATACCACAGGAGAAGACCCTTACGTACTCATCAATCCGGAAATCATTGAGAGTTCCGGTTCTCAGACCGGTCAGGAGGGATGCTTAAGCCTTCCGGGAAAAGCCGGTATCGTGACACGGCCGGATCATGTGAAGGTAAAAGCCCTGGATGAAAATATGGAAGAATTTGTTCTGGAGGGTACCGGTCTTCTGGCAAGAGCGATCTGTCATGAGTGCGATCATCTGGACGGACTGATGTATGTTTCCAAAGTGGAAGGCGAGCTTATGGATGTAGAGCCGGCCGGAGAAGAAGAGGAGGATATGGAGTGAAAGTCATTTTTATGGGAACACCGGACTTTGCAGTAGGAACGCTGGAAGCGCTTGTAAAGTCTGAGCATGAGGTTGTGGCTGTTGTCACACAGCCGGACAAACCAAAAGGAAGAGGAAAGGCCATGCAGCCCACACCGGTCAAAGAGGTTGCCGTCCGGGAGAATATTCCGGTCCTGCAGCCGAGAAAAGTGCGGGATCCGGAAGTTGTGGAAGAATTAAGAACATTTGATGCGGATGTGATTGTGGTAGTGGCCTTTGGTCAGCTGATCCCGAAAAGCATCCTGACACTGACAAAATACGGCTGCATCAATGTACATGGTTCTCTGCTTCCCAAATACCGCGGTGCAGCTCCGATCCAGTGGGCTGTCATTGACGGGGAAAAAGAATCCGGTATTACCACGATGCAGATGGATGAGGGGCTGGATACGGGGGACATGCTTTTAAAGAAAGTGATCCCTCTGGAAAAAGAGGAGACCGGAGGAAGCCTTTTCGACAAGCTCAGTGTTGCCGGTGCAGAGCTTCTTCTGGAAACGCTGGACGCTCTGGAAAAAGGTACGGTAACACCGGAAAAACAGAGAAAGGAGAGCCCGACGGCTTATGCAAAGATGCTTACCAAGGACATGGGGGCTATTGACTGGAAGAAAGATGCCGTTTCTGTGGAACGTCTGATCCGTGGCTTAAATCCGTGGCCAAGTGCCTACACGCATATTCACGGCAAGACACTGAAGATCTGGCGGGCGGAGGTGACGGACGGAGATGAGACGAAGGCTCCCGGTACCGTTCTTTCCGGAGGAAAAGGAGAACTTCTCATTCAGACGGGAAAGGATGCGTTAAAGATCACGGAGCTTCAGCTGGAAGGAAAGAAACGGATGGATACCGCAGCTTTTCTCCGCGGCTACACGATTGAGGAGGGGATCAATTTATGCTGTTAGCAGCCTACCGGTATGGCGGATATGGTTTTTATCATATCGATCCGACGTACATTCTTGTGATCATTGGCCTTCTGTTATCACTCTGGGCTTCCAGTGTGGTAAACAGCACATTTAATAAGTATTCCAAAGTGCGCTGCATGTCCAATCTTTCCGGCGCGGAAGCAGCAAGAAAAGTTCTGGACAGCTGTGGTCTTTACAATGTTTCCATCGAGCATATTTCCGGAAAACTGACGGATCATTACGATCCAAGGAGCAAGGTCTTACGCTTATCGGACAGCACCTATGCTTCCCGGTCTGTGGCAGCCGTCTGTGTAGCCGCCCATGAGTGCGGTCACGCAATCCAGGACCAGAAGCAGTATGGCCCTCTGGTGCTTCGGAGTACCCTGGTGCCGCTGGCAAACTTCGGATCCACTGCAGCATGGCCGATCTTTATCCTGGGGCTTGTCATGTCTCTCAGAGCACTGGTGATGGTGGGGATCGTGCTGTTTTCCTTGGCAGTCCTTTTTCAGCTGGTAACGCTTCCTGTGGAATTCAATGCTTCCGCAAGAGCAATTCGGGTATTGGAGAATACGGGAATGCTGGGTTCGACAGAGATCGACGGAGCCAAAAAAGTACTCCGGGCAGCAGCCATGACTTATGTGGCAAGTCTTGCTGCCTCTGTTCTGCAGCTTTTAAGACTGATCATTCTGGCAGGAGGAAGAAAAGACCGTGACTGATGTGATAAATACAAGAGAAATCGTACTTGCCGTTCTTACAGAAGTTCTGGAGGAGGATAAATACAGCCATATTGTTCTTCGGGAGGTACTGGAAAAATATCAGTATCTGGAGAAAAGAGACCGTTCCTTTATTACGAGAGTGGCCGAAGGAACCCTGGAAAATCTCATTGAGATGGACTATATCATTTCTCAGTTTTCCAGTGTAAAGGTTTCCCGTATGAAACCGGTGATCCGCAATATCCTGCGGATGTCGGTCTATCAGTTGAAATATATGGATTCCGTGCCGGATTCTGCCGTCTGCAACGAAGGCGTGAAGCTGGCGCAGAGAAAAGGGTTTTTCAATCTGAAAGGTTTTGTAAACGGTGTGCTGAGAAGTGTGGCACGGAATCTGGACAAGGTAAAATATCCGGATCCGAAGGAAATGCCGGTGCCGTATCTTTCCGTTACCTATTCCATGCCGGAATGGATCCTTCAGAGCTGGCTTCGTCTCTATGATTTTGAGACAGTGGAGACGATCTGCCGTGGGATCCACAAAGAGCATGCCACTACCGTGCGCTGCAATCTCAACAAGGCTTCCAAAAAGGATATCATGGAGAGTCTGCAAAGCCAGGGCGTGACGGTGACGGAGCATCCGTACCTGGATTATGCGCTGAACCTTTCCGATTATAACTACCTGAAAGCGCTGGATGCGTTCCGGAATGGCTGGATCCAGGTGCAGGATGTCAGCTCCATGCTGGTGGCAGAGGTGGCGGCTCCCAAATGGGGAGATTACTGCATCGACGTCTGCGCGGCTCCCGGAGGAAAAGCGCTTCATCTGGCAGATAAGCTGGAGGGCAGTGGTTTTGTGGAGGCAAGAGACATTACCGAGTCCAAGGTACAGCTGATGCAGGACAACATTGAGCGGACCGCTTTGATCAATATGAATGCCGTTGTGGCAGATGCTACGGTATTTCTGCCGGCTTCTGTGGAAAAAGCGGACGTACTTCTGGCAGACGTTCCCTGCTCCGGTCTCGGAGTGATCGGGAGAAAACCGGATATCCGTTACAAGATGACAGAAAAAAAACAGGAAGATATCGTGAAACTCCAGCGTCAGATCCTGGATACCGTCTGGAAATATGTGAAGGTGGGAGGCACGCTCGTCTACAGCACCTGTACCATCGGAGCAGAAGAAAACCAGTACAATCTCAAATGGTTCCTGGACAACTATCCTTTTAAGCTGGAAAGCATTGATCCCTATCTTCCGGAAGAACTGCAGGGAAAAACCACCCGGGCCGGTTATCTTCAGCTGCTGCCTGGTGTGCATGAGAGCGACGGCTTTTTCCTTGCCAGACTGAAACGTGTGGAGGAGTAAGTGGAACAGATAAAAATGATGGAAAAAACAGATATCCGATCATTGTCTCTGGAAGAACTGAAAGCCTGGTTCAAAGAACAGGGGGAAAAGCCCTTCCGGGCCGGTCAGCTTTATCAGTGGATGCATCAGAAGCTGGCCGGAAGCTTTGACGAGATGACCAATCTTTCCAAAAGCCTGAGAGAAAAGCTGGCGGAAGAGACGGAATATACGGTATTAAAGCCGGTGGAGATCCTGACCTCCGAGATTGACGGCACACAGAAATACCTTTTTGAACTGAAAGACGGAAATGTCATTGAGAGTGTGCTCATGAAATACCACCATGGAAATTCCGTGTGCATTTCCTCTCAGGTCGGCTGCCGTATGGGCTGTCGTTTCTGTGCCTCTACCATCGGAGGAAAAAAACGGGATCTGACCGTTTCGGAAATGCTGGAAGAGGTCTATGAGATCCAGAAGATTTCCGGAGAACGGGTCTCCAACCTGGTTCTTATGGGAACAGGAGAACCGCTGGATAATTATGACAATGTGCGGAAGTTCATTCAGCTTTTGACGGATGAGAACGGCTTACATATCAGTCAGAGAAATGTCACGCTTTCTACATGCGGCATCGTGCCGAATATCCGGAGGCTGGCAGACGAGGAACTTCAGATCACACTTGCCCTTTCTCTCCATGCATCCAGTCAGGAGAAAAGGGAAAAACTCATGCCGATCGCGAAGCAGTATGAGCTTTCTGAGGTCATGGATGCCTGCCGTTATTATCATGACAAAACCGGCAGGAGACTGACCTTTGAGTACAGTCTGGTAGGCGGTGTCAATGATCATGCAGAAGATGCCAGAGAACTGGCGGACCTTCTGAAAGGGCTGAACGGTCATGTAAATCTGATCCCGGTAAACCCCATCAAGGAGCGGGATTTTGTGCAGCCGAGCAGCAGCGTGACGCAGGCGTTCAAAAATAAACTTGAAAAATACGGAATAAATGTTACTATAAGAAGGGAAATGGGCCGGGATATCAATGGGGCCTGTGGACAGCTTCGAAGAAGTTATATGGAAAAGAACAAAGGAGAGGAAGAAATATGAAGGCGTTTTGCATCACTGATGTAGGCCAGAGCCGGTCCATGAACCAGGATTTTGTGTTCGCGTCTGAGACACCGGTAGGGAATCTTCCGAACCTCTTTGTGGTTGCAGATGGAATGGGAGGCCACAGAGCCGGTGATACCGCTTCCAGAGATACCGTTGGTACTTTGCTTGACAGTGTTCGAAAAAGCCAGGAGACGAATCCCATCAAAATTATCCGGAATGCGGTGGAAGAGGCCAACAGCCGGGTATATGAAAAATCCCGTGAGAATGAAAATCTGGCGGGAATGGGGACTACGGTGGTGGTTGCTGTCATCGAAGACAGATACCTTTATGTGGCCAATGTGGGAGACAGCCGTCTCTATCTGATCCGCAAGGACATCCGTCAGATCACCAAGGATCATTCCCTGGTGGAAGAGATGGTGCGAAGCGGAAAGCTGAAGAGAGAGGAAGCCAGAAACCATCCCAATAAAAATGTGATTACAAGAGCCGTGGGAGTGGAAAAGGAAGTCAACATTGATTTCTTTGATCTGCGTATACGGAAAGGAGATAAGATACTGCTCTGTTCTGACGGCCTCAGCAATATGCTGGAGGACAATGAGATCCGTGAGATCGTGACAAGCGGAGGAGATGTGGAAGAAAGAGCCAGGAAACTCATTACAGCGGCAAATCAGAACGGTGGAAAGGACAACATTTCAGTTGTTCTGGTGGAGCCACTACCAGGTGAGGTGAAAGAATGTTAAAAGAAGGAATGTTTGTACAGGAACGATATGAGATCATCGGACGGATCGGTTCCGGCGGGATGGCAGATGTCTATAAGGCAAAGGACCACAAGCTGAACCGCTTTGTGGCGATGAAGGTGCTGAAGCAGGAGTTTCGGGAAGATAAGGCGTTTATCTCCAAATTCCGTGTGGAGGCCCAGTCAGCGGCAGGTCTTGCCCATCCCAATATCGTCAATGTGTATGATGTAGGAGAGGATCATGGCATCAGCTATATTGTCATGGAGCTGGTGGAAGGAATCACTCTGAAAGAATACATAGACAAAAAGGGACGGCTGGCAGTCCGCGAAGCGACCAGTATTGCAATTCAGGTCTGCATGGGACTGGAGGCGGCACATCGGAACGGGATCGTCCACCGGGATGTAAAGCCGCAGAATATCATTATTTCCACGGATGGAAAGGTAAAAGTTACGGACTTTGGTATTGCCAGAGCAGCCAGCTCCAATACGATCAATTCCAGCGTTATGGGATCGGTCCATTACAGTTCACCGGAGCAGGCCAGAGGCGGATACAGCGATTATAAGAGCGATATCTATTCCCTGGGCATCACACTTTATGAGATGTTGACAGGAACCGTGCCTTTTGACGGGGACAGCACTGTGGCCATTGCCATCAAACATCTCCAGGAGGAGCTTCCCTCCCCGAGAAAATATGTGCCGGATCTGCCAAAGAGCACAGTGCAGATCATTTACAAATGTACACAGAAGAGCCCGGACCGCCGCTACAATGATATGGCGGAGGTGATCCGTGATCTCAAAGAATCACTGGTCAATCCCGAGGGCGATTTTGTGCAGCTGACACCCATCAACAACAATGCCCGTACGGTAGTGATCTCCGGAGACGAGCTGAATCAGATCAAGCAGAGTTATGGGGAAACGCCAGTGAATCCTCAGCGAAACAGTGTTCCCAATGTGCCTCCGGTACAGAAGGGACCGGCAGTAGCTCCCGGAAATGGAAATTCAGGTTACGGCAGTTATGGAAATGCGTATCCTCCGCAGGGAAACCGTCCGGCGGGAGCCGGCAGCTCTTATCCACCTCAGAGAAATCCCTATCAGGAGAACTACTTTGATCCCGATGAGGACGAGGATGAAGATGGCATCAGTCCCAGACTGGAAAAATTCATGACCATTGGAAGCATCATCATCGGTCTGATCATTCTCTGCATTTTCCTGGCACTGGTGGGAAATGCGACGGGGCTTTTCAATTTTAAAGGAAGCAAGACAAAACTGAAGCAGCCCGCAACGGAAGCCTCTACGGAGACAGAGACCGGCACCGGCACGGAGAGCGAAAGTGATATCGTACAGAAGGTGACAGAGGAAGCCAATGTTCCCGTTACCGTACCGTCTCTTACCGGAAAAACAGAAAAAGAAGCGCTGGAGGCTCTGAATGCCCTGAGCATCGGCGGAGTCAAGAGCGGCGAGCAGCCTTCTGCCGATTATCCGGCAGGCCAGATCATTTCACAGACACCGGCAGCAGAAAGCTCTGTGGAGAAAAATACTACCGTTTATTATGTAGTGAGCAGCGGTGTGACGGAGGTTACGGTGCCTGAGGTGGCAGGACTTCTCCTGAGCGATGTACAGAGTGCCTGCGATAAAGTGGGTATCAAATACAATGTAAAATATACGACGAATCAGAATGTGGAAGGAAATCATGTGATCTATGCCAATCCCGAGGCAGGAAGTACGGTAAAGGCCGGCGATACCATTGAACTCTGGGTAAGTCAGCCGGCAGACGGTGATACTTCTTCCGCCGGCACGCAGACCTTGAAAAACTACACCGGCCAGAGCATCATTGATGCCCAGTCGGGTCTGGAAGCAGCCGGTTATACGGTAAAGATCACTGAGCAGGTCAGCGCGGATATCGCAGCCGGGACTGTGATCAGTCAGGATCCTATCGATGGAAGCCCGGCAGCAGGAAGTACCGTCACATTGACCGTCAGCGTAGGAGCCGGAGATCCGGCCGAGTCCGGAAACGGAACAGCTTCTCCGGAACCGGCCACTGAAGCTGCGACCACGGCAGATGCAGCGTATTCCTGTAACGTGAGTCTTCAGGCACCGGATGTCTATGCCGGAGAGCCGATAGATCTGGTTATCACACAGGATGGATATTCCACGACTCTGGTAAAAGGTGAAGTGCTCACCTTCCCCTATTCCGTAAAATGGAGCAGTGAATCCAACAGCAGCGGAACCATCACGATCTATATCCTGGATCCGGATAGCGGAGAAGTGAAATATCAGTACGACTATAACAATGTACCTTTTAAGTAAAAGGAAGACTTTATGCAAAAAGGAAAGATAATCAAAGGAATCGGCGGTTTCTATTATGTACATACCAGAGATAACGTGATCTATGAGTGCCGGGCGAAGGGGATTTTCCGGAAAAACGGCATCAAGCCTCTGGTGGGAGATGATGTAGGCATTGAGATCCTGGATGAGAAAGAGAAGACAGGAAATCTCATGGAGATCCTTCCGAGAAAGAATACACTGATCCGTCCGGCGGTAGCCAATGTGGATCAGGCGCTGGTGATTTTTGCAGTGAATCAGCCGAAACCGAATTTCAATCTGCTCGATCACTTTCTGGTCATGATGGAGTACCAGAAAGTGAAGACCGTGATCTGCTTCAATAAGGAAGATCTTTCTACCAGAGAAGAGATGGAAGAGCTTCAGCAGATCTACGACGGCTGTGACAGTCAGGTGCTTTTTGTCAGTGCCGGTCAGGAAAAGGGCATGGAAGCTGTCCGTGAGATCCTGAGAGGAAAGACCACCACCGTGGCCGGGCCATCCGGCGTGGGAAAATCCACGCTGATCAACCGGCTCTGTCCCGGTGCCTCTATGGAGACCGGAGAGATCAGCCGGAAGATCGACAGAGGAAAGCATACGACCCGCCATTCGGAACTTTTCTATGTAGAAGAGGAAACCTATCTCATGGACACGCCGGGCTTCAGCTCCCTGATGCTTCCTGAGATGGAAAAAGAAGAATTACAGCTCTATTTTCCGGATTTTACACCCTTTGAACCTTACTGTCGATTCCAGGGCTGCCTTCATGACAGAGAACCGGATTGCGGTGTCAAGGATGCCGTAACCGAAGGGAAGATCAGTAAAAGACGGTATCAAAGCTATCTGGAAATGCTGGAAGAGTTAAAAGACAGGAGGAAATATTAATATGTATCTTTTATCACCATCAATGCTGGCTTCGGATTACAGCAGACTGGGAGAGGAGATCCGTACCATTGATGAGGCAGGCGCCCAGTACATCCATGTGGATGTCATGGATGGAAGTTTTGTCCCGAGTATCAATTTCGGAATGCCGGCAGTCCGTGCGTTTCGGAAAATGACAGATAAAGTTCTGGATGTACATCTGATGGTGGAGGATCCGGATCGTTATGTGGGCGAGTTTGCAGACTGCGGTGCCGATATCATCACCGTACACGCAGAGGCCTGTACCCATCTTCACCGGACCCTTCAGCATATCCGTTCCCTTGGAAAAAAAGCAGGTGTGGCCCTGAATCCGGCAACCCCGCTTTCTGTTCTGGATTATGTGCTGGATGAGACCGATATGATCCTTCTGATGAGCGTAAACCCGGGCTTTGGCGGTCAGCCTTACATCCAGGCGGTGACGGATAAGATTCGTGATCTCCGGAAAATGCTGACGAAAGCAGGACGGGACATCGATATCGAAGTGGATGGCGGTGTCAGCCTTAACAACCTTCCGGAGATCCTGGACGCCGGAGCAAATGTGCTTGTAGCCGGCAGCAGTGTATTCCGGGGAAATGCGGCAGAAAATGTCCATGCATTTCTGGAAGCCATGAAAGCTTATGAGGAAAAGAAATGAAAACAGCCGTTATTATCAGCGGGGGCAGTCTGGATCCGGACTTTGCCCTTGCTTTTTTGAGAGAGGAAAAACCGGAGCTTCTCATTGGAGCCGACAGAGGGATCTGTTTCCTGAAAGAGAAAGAGATTCATCCCACGCATATCGTGGGGGATTTTGATTCCGCTTCCGGAGAAGCACTGGAATACTTTAAACAGTTTCCGGAGATCCCGATCCGTACCTTTAATCCGGTAAAAGATTTTACAGATACTTCCATTGCCATGGAGCTTGCCATGGAAGAAGGGGCAGACAGGATTTATATCCTCGGAGGCACCGGTACCAGACTGGATCATGTGGTGGCAAATATCAAACTTCTTTCCCATGCACTCGAGCGGAAAAAAGAATGCATTCTTATGGATGCGCACAACCGGATCCGGCTGATCGATCAGCCGTTGACGATCGAAAAAAAGAAACAGTACGGCAAGTACGTTTCTTTGTTCGCCTTCGGCGGACAGGTGAAGGGGCTGACCCTTCGGGGCTTTTTTTATCCGTTGACAGAATACGACATGGAGGCGGAGAACCCTCTGGGAGTCAGCAACGAAATAACCGCAGAAAACGGGGATATCTCGTTTTCATCCGGAAAACTCCTTGTGATGGAATCAAAGGATTGACGAATCGTGTCGAAGACTTCTCTGTCAAAGCACTTGCAATTCTGTCCGTTCCTGTGCTAAACTGTCTCATGGGCAGGAAAAAATTAAGTATCATACAATACAACAAAAGATAAGAAAGGAAGTTTTAATAGATGAAGTTAGGAATCGTAGGATTACCGAATGTAGGAAAAAGTACTCTCTTTAATTCCCTCACAAAGGCAGGCGCAGAGTCAGCCAACTATCCCTTTTGTACCATTGATCCCAACGTGGGTGTGGTTGCCGTACCGGATAAAAGACTGAAGCTTCTGGCTGACCTTTACAATTCTGAGAAGGTCACTCCGGCTGTCATTGAATTTGTGGATATTGCCGGTCTGGTAAAGGGTGCATCCAAGGGAGAAGGGCTGGGAAACCAGTTCCTGGCCAATATCCGTGAAGTGGATGCCATTGTTCATGTGGTACGCTGCTTTGAAGATACGAATGTGATCCATGTAGACGGCAGTGTTGATCCGGTGCGTGACATCGAGACCATCAATCTGGAACTGATTTTTTCTGATCTTGAAATATTGGAGAGAAGAATTGCAAAGACTACCAGAGGAGCAAGAAATGACAAGACCCTTGCCAAAGAGCTGGAGCTTCTGAACCGCCTGAAAGCACATCTGGAGGAGGGAAACCTTGCAATCTCTTACGAAACAGAGGATGAAGAGGAGCTTGCCTGGATTCCTACCTATAATCTTTTGACATCCAAACCGGTGATTTTTGCAGCAAATGTATCCGAGGATGATCTGGCAGATGACGGAGCCAAAAATCCGTACGTGCAGGAAGTGCGCGAGTACGCAAAGAAATCCGGAAGTGAGGTTTTTGTGATCTGTGCAAAGATCGAGGAGGAGATCTCTGAGCTGGATGATGATGAGAAGCTTATGTTCCTGGAGGATCTGGGACTTTCCGAGTCCGGTCTTGAGAAACTGATCCGTGCAAGCTACAGCCTTCTTGGCCTGTTAAGCTACCTTACCGCAGGTGAGAAGGAGACCAGAGCCTGGACCATTACCAAAGGAACCAAGGCACCGCAGGCAGCAGGAAAGATCCACTCGGATTTTGAGAGAGGATTCATCCGCGCAGAGGTGATCAATTACCAGGAGCTTCTGGATTCCAAGACCTATGCGGCAGCCAAGGAAAAGGGTCTGGTCCGTCTGGAAGGAAAAGACTATGTAGTTCAGGACGGAGACGTCATTTTATTCCGCTTCAACGTTTGATGAAAGGAAGCTTTTTATGAGCGAAGCGATCAGGTTTCCACATCTTGGCATCTGTCTGGAGCATGTGGGAAAAAGTTTTTCGGTTTTCGGCATTGAGATCGCCTATTATGGTGTGACCATTGCCGTGGCCATGATGGCGGGGATTTTCCTGGCGCTTTATGTGGCAAAGAAGACCGGGCAGAATCCCGATGATTATTTTGACATGGCCATTGTCGGGATCGTGATCTCTGTGATCTGTGCCAGACTGTATTACGTGATCTTTTCCTGGGAAGAATACAAGGATGATCTTCTCAGTATCCTGAACACCCGGGAGGGCGGTCTGGCTATTTACGGAGGCGTCATAGGCGCCATGCTTACGATGCTTTATTTTAAAAGGAAGAAAAAAATTCCCTTTGGCCTTCTGGGAGATACCGCCTGCTGCGGCATCATCCTCGGGCAGATCATCGGCCGCTGGGGAAACTTTTTCAACCGGGAGGCTTTCGGCGGATATACCGATAACCTTCTTGCCATGCAGCTTCCGCTGGATGCTGTCCGCTCCGGTGAGGTGACGGCACAGATGATGGAGCATCTGCAGATCATCGACGGAGTGAAGTTCATCCAGGTGCATCCCACGTTTCTGTATGAATCACTGTGGAATGCAGGCGTACTCATTTTTTTACTCTATAAGATAAATCACCGGAAATTCAATGGTGAAGTTTTTTTGTGTTATCTGGGTGGCTATGGCCTCGGAAGAGTCTGGATCGAAGGACTCCGTACCGATCAGCTTCTGCTTCCCGTAGTCCATTGGCCGGTATCACAGCTTCTGGCCGGTGTGATGGTTGTTGTTTCGATACTTTTGATCGTGCTTTTGAGAAAAAAAGGGGATACACCGAAAGGAGAAAACAGACGCAATGAATCAGATGGAAAACTTAAGGGAACGCATTGAAAAAGAACGGGAGAAACTGGATCGTCTTACCCTGGAAAATGATCTGGAGGCCACTTATCAGCAGAGTCTTGTACTGGACAGACTGGTTGAAGAATATCTGGACCTTCAGAGTGCCTGAAAAAGAAAAGCGATGAAAACCCCCACTTTTTACCACCAGATCAGGAAGGTGGCAGAAAAGTGGGGGTTATTGTCTGTCCGGAGAAAAATCCCGTACGGAAGTGTTTAGGAAAAAGGCAAAAATAATCCGAATTAACCATTGCTTTTTAAGAAAAAATGAGCTATTATTATCCCATAAGTGGTAGAAAGTGGAGGAAAGTGGTTAGAAAGTGAAGCATGTGGTTCACAGAATATCGTTTTTCCACAGGACACGGATGAGACGTGATCTGTGTTTTTACAGAAAGTAGGTGGCCACCATGTTCATGGGAGAATACAGTCATACGATTGATACCAAGGGCAGGCTGATCATCCCTTCCCGGTTCCGCGAGGAGCTTGGAGAGACATTTGTTGTCACGAAGGGACTGGACGGCTGCTTGTTTGTGTTCTCTGATGAAGAATGGAAAGCTTTTGAGATCAAACTGAAATCGTTACCACTTACCAATAAGAACGCCAGGCAGTTTGCCCGCTTTTTCGTAGCGGGTGCAACGCCCTGTGAACTGGACAAGCAGGGGAGAATTCTCTTACCGGCAACCTTAAGAGAATTTGCAGGTCTGGAAAAAGATGTAGTGCTGACCGGTATGCTGAACAGAATCGAAATCTGGAGCAAGGACAAGTGGAATGAAAATAATTCCCTGGACGATGTGGCAATGGACGAGATCGCTGAACAGATGACAGATTTAGGCTTAGGCATATAGTCAGGGGAGGACAATATGGAATTTAAACATCAATCTGTACTGCTCAGTGAGTGTATGGAGTCACTGAACATCCGACCGGACGGTATCTACGTGGATGGCACATTGGGCGGCGGCGGACATTCTTATGAGATCTGCCGCAGGCTTTCGGACAAAGGCCGCCTTATCGGGATCGACCAGGACGAAGCTGCCATAGAAGCTGCACGGGTGCGCTTAGGGGAGTTTAAGGATAAAGTGACCATCATTCGCAGTAATTACTGCAATATGAGGGCAGAACTGACAAAATTACACATTACAGCAGTGGACGGAATTCTTTTGGACCTGGGAGTCTCATCCTATCAGCTGGATAACGCGGAACGCGGTTTCACTTATCGGGAGGATGCCCCACTGGATATGCGGATGGATCAGAGACAGACAATGACAGCCAGAGATATTGTCAATGGCTACAGCGAGAGTGAGCTGTATCGGATCATCCGGGATTACGGAGAGGACAAATTTGCGAAAAATATCGCAAAACACATCGTCAGCGCGAGAAGTGAAAAAACATTGGAAACAACTGGGGAGTTAATTCAAGTGATAAAAGCAGCGATTCCGATGAAAGTCCGTGCCGTAGGCGGACACCCGGCCAAAAGAACCTTTCAGGCGATTCGAATCGAACTGAACAGGGAACTGGATGTACTGAAAGATTCCCTTGGAGATATGATCGATCTTCTGGATGACGGAGGCAGGATCGCAGTGATCACCTTCCATTCTCTGGAAGACCGTATCGTAAAGAATATTTTTAAAGAAAACGAAGATCCTTGTATCTGTCCCAAAGAGTTTCCTGTCTGTGTGTGCGGAAGGAAATCCAAGGGAAAGGTTATAACAAGAAAACCGATTATTCCAAGTGAAGAGGAACTGGAGGAAAACAAGCGTTCCAAGAGTTCCAAACTCAGAGTTTTTGAACGGAAGATCATTCTCTGAGGAAGGCAGGCAATGACCGGGTGAAAGGAGAGATATCATGGGGAGCCAGATGAACACTCACAAAAAAATAAACCGTGGAGCTTATATCGAAGGTACCGCCGTGAGAAAACTTTCACAGTATGAACAGGCAGTGCCGGATGAAATGCCGCAGCGGCATTATGCACCGGAGAAGAGACAGCAGGCACCGCAGAGGAAAAACAGCCAGAGCCGGCCGAAAACCAGGCAGAAGGCACTTGCCAGACGCAGGGCCAGAGCCAGAGCTTTTCAGATGAATATGGGCTATGTGGGCTTTTTGAGTATTGCCGCTGTAGCCTGTCTGTTTATCTGTGTCAATTATCTGAAACTGCAGGCGCAGGTGACGGAATCCAGAAAAGAGATTTCCAGAATGGAGAGTTCTTACAGTGACTTGAAGCTGTCGAACGATGCAGCTTATTCTAAAGCAGTTTCTTCCGTGGATCTGGATGCGATCCGCGATATTGCCATCAATGAGCTTGGCATGGTTTACGCAAACCAGGATCAGATCGTTACTTACGACAAACAGGACAAAGATTATGTCCGTCAGTACGAGGAAGTGCCGAAGGAATAGTATACAGGTGGTTTGATTGAAAAAAAGAAGAAGAAAGCAGAAATTTGATAAACAAATGCAAAAAAAGCTTCTGGGCGTTTTTGCATTTGTTTTGTTGGTTTTAGTGATATTAAATCTGAGGATCGCCTACATCAACATCAAGAGTGGCGATAAATATGCCAAACAGGTACTCTCCCAGAAGGAGTATGACAGCAGAAGCATTCCTTACCGGCGAGGAGAGATCCGGGACCGGAACGGGAATGTACTTGCCAGAAGCGAAAAGGTTTACACGGTGATCCTGGACTGTAAGGCAGTCAATGAAAAAGAGGCTTATCTGGAGCCTACGGTAAAAGCACTGGCTGCTTCTTTCGGACTGGATGAAACAGAGCTTCGAAGCCTGATCACAGCGGAGGCGACCAGAAACAGCCAGTATCAGATTTTGAAAAAAAAGGTCACACAGGAAGAAAAAGATGCCTATGAGACCTCTATCTCCACTTCGGGAGAAGATCTTACCGAAAAAGAGATTGCCGAGCGGCAGAATGTGCAGGGAATCTGGTTTGAAGAGAACTATGTCCGGGAGTATCCGATGAAATCCCTGGCCAGTACGGTGGTAGGCTTTTCCAATGATCTCAGTGATGGTATCGTAGGTCTGGAGTCGTACTATACGGATGTACTCAATGGTGTAAACGGCCGGGAGTTCGGCTATCTCAATGAAGATTCCGAGCTGCAGCGTACGGTCATCGAACCGGAGAACGGCTACAGCCTGGTGTCCACGCTGGATGTGAACATTCAGCAGATCGTGGAAAAATACATCAAACAGCTGGATGAAGAACTCAGTGACGGTCCCAACCAGGAACTGAACGGTCACGGAGCGAAAAATATCGCAGTGATCGTCATGAATCCAAAAACCGGTGAGATCTATGCCATGGCGACCAACCACAGCTATGATCTGAGTGATCCTTATGATGTGAGCTCCTGGTATGAGGAGAAAGATCTGGAGACATTGACGGATGAGGAAAAAGCGGAGGTTTACAATGATCTCTGGAGTAACTTCTGTGTTTCCTATGCTTTTGAACCGGGTTCCACGTTTAAACCGATCACAGTTTCATCGGCCATTGAGACAGGTTCGATTGATCCGGATGATACTTTTTACTGTGACGGTTATGAGTTCATCACAGATACCAGGATCAACTGTGACAATGTTAACGGTCATGGCATGGAGACCGTACGGGAAGCCATTCAGAATTCCTGTAATGATGCACTGATGCAGATCGGTTACCAGCTGGGGGTGGAGAAATTCTGTAAATATCAGCGCCTTTTTAACTTTGGAAGCCGTACCGGCATCGATCTTCCCAATGAGAATATCGGAAGTCTTTACAGCACAGAAAATATGCATGAGGTAGAGCTTGCGACGAACACCTTCGGTCAGGGTTTTACCTGTACGATGATCCAGGAGGCGGCTGCCTTCTGTGCAGTAGTCAATGGAGGTTATTATTATCAGCCCCATATGGTAAAGCAGATCCTAAACGACCAGGGAGGCGTGGTAAAGACCAATGATCCCATTCTTCTGCGTCAGCCTATTTCTGCATCGACCTCCAAAGTGCTTCAGGAAGCTCTGGAGATGGGTGTTCTTTACGGAACCGGCCGGAAGGCCTGGGTGCCCGGTTACCGGGTGGGCGGAAAAACGGGTACTGCCGAGAAGATCAATCCGGAGAACGGACAGCGCTGGCAGGGACGTTATATCGTTTCCTTTATCGGAGCTGCGCCCATCAATGATCCTGAGGTGATGATCTATTCGGTTGTGGATGAGCCGAATGTAGACGATCAGACCCAGGGCGGATATCCTCATGTCATGTCCAGAAAGATCCTCATGGAAATCCTGCCATATCTCAATATTCCTGTAACAGAGGAATATACCGATGAGGAGCTGGCAGATCATGGAATCACCAGAGAAGAGGCAGAGGCCGGAAGAATCACAGAAACAGAGACACCGGAAACGGATGAAGACGGAAATGTGATTCAGAGTGCGGACAGCCAGGTGGCAGATAACCCCAATATTTCCAATCCTCCTGCAGAGAAGACAGAGGAAGAACAGCAGGAAGGCGTACCGGATAACGCCGGTATCACCAGAGAAGATCTGGGAGAAGAATAAAAGCATAGACCTTCGGAAAAGCGACTATACATAATAGAAAGCTTTTCCGGAGGTTTTTTATGTCCTCACTGAAGATTTTTCATAAAAAAAAGATCCTGCTGGTTTTCGTTCTCTGTGCAGTCATGCTGCTTGGGCTGGTGGGGCGTCTGGCCTGGCTGATGCTGTTCCGTTCGGAATATTATTATAAAAAGGCTGCGGATCTTCATGAAAGAGAACGGGATATCAAGGCGGCCAGAGGACGGATCCTGGATGTTAACGGGACAGTGCTGGCGGATAATCAGCCGGTCTGTACGGTCTCTGTGGTACATAACCAGCTGAAGGATCCGGAGGAAGTCATCCGTGTACTCGCAAAAGAACTGGAGCTTGCGGAAGACAAGGTACGGAAACGGGTGGAAAAGGTCAGTGCACTGGAAAGGATCCGGACTAATGTACCGAAGGAGACCGGCGACAGGATCCGGAAATACAATCTGGCCGGTGTAAAGGTGGATGAGGATTTCAAAAGGTATTATCCATACGGGAGCCTGGCATCCAAAGTACTGGGCTTTACCGGAAGTGACAATCAGGGGATCATCGGCCTGGAGGTGGAATACGAAGCGGTACTGAAGGGGACGGATGGAAAGATCCTGACACTCACAGATGCCAGAGGAGTGGAACTGGCAGATGCCGGGGAAGCGAGAAAAGAGGCTGTGGCCGGAAATGATCTGGTGCTCAGTCTCGACCGGAACATTCAGGAATATGCGGAACAGGCGGCGCGGAAGGTCATGGAAGAGAAGCAGGCGGAAAAAGTATCGATCCTTCTTATGAATCCGCAGAACGGGGAGATCTATGCCTGTGTCAATGTACCGGAATTTGATCTCAATGCACCGTTTGATCCGGGCACACTGGATACGGCGGGGATGACGGAACAGGAACTTCAGGATGCCAGGAACCGTATGTGGAGAAACGGCTGTATCAATGATACGTATGAGCCGGGCTCTGTTTTCAAGATCATCACCATGGCGGCCGGCCTGGAAGAAGGTGTGGTCCATCCGTCGGATTCCTTTTACTGCCCCGGTTACTGTATCGTGGAGGACCGGAGGATCCGCTGCCATAAGGTGGGCGGTCATGGAAGTGAGGATTTTGTCCATGGAGCCATGAATTCCTGTAATCCGGTGTTCATCACGGTAGGGCTCCGGCTGGGGATCGACATCTATTACCGCTATTTTCAGCAGTTCGGACTGCTGAAAAAGACTGGCATCGATCTTCCGGGAGAAGCAGGGACGATCATGCATCAGAAGGAAAATATGGGACTGGTAGAACTGGCTACCGTTTCCTTTGGACAGTCCTTTCAGGTGACTCCGGTACAGCTGGCAGCAACGGTAAGCTCCCTGATCAATGGCGGCAGAAGAGTGACGCCTCATTTTGGCATTCAGGTACGGAAACGGGATGGGACACTTTTAAAAGTTTTGGAATATCCACAGGGAGAACGGATCCTTTCAGAAGAGACTTCAGAGACGGTCCGTGGGATTCTGAAAGAAGTGGTGAGTGAAGGTTCCGGGAAAAATGCCGCCATCGAAGGGTATTCCATCGGCGGGAAAACGGCTACTTCGGAGACTATACCGAGAAGTGCACACCGTTATATTTCTTCGTTTCTGGGGTTTACTCCTGCAGAAAATCCAACCGTACTGGGGATCTGTGTCATTCACGATCCGCAGGGAGTCTATTACGGCGGCACGGTGGCAGCGCCGGTGATCCGGGATATCTTTGAAAATATCCTGCCTTACCTGGGAGTGAAACGGGAAGAGCCTGTGACGGATGTACAGGGAGAGGCAGGGTAAGAAAACCTTGCGTAATAGGGAAAAAAGACGTATACTGTAACTATTCGAAAAAATAAAGATTAAAGAGGTGCAAAATGGTTATAAGTACAGAAATCATTCATTCCGTGATGCTCCCGCTGCTCATCGCCTTTGCGGTCAGTGTGGCATTAAGTCCGTTTGTCATTCCCTTCCTTCGGAAACTGAAGGTTGGACAGACAGAAAGAGCCGAGGGCGTTCAGTCCCATCTGAAGAAAGCAGGGACTCCTACCATGGGCGGAACCATCATTCTGATCAGTGTTCTGGTGACCTGTCTGTTTTTTGTGGGTCGTTATCCCAGGATCATTCCGGTCCTGTTTCTGACGCTGGGCTTTGGGATCATCGGTTTTCTGGATGATTATCTGAAGGTGGTGCTGAAGCGTTCCGACGGACTCCTTCCCAAGCAGAAGATGTTCTGTCAGCTGGCAGTGACCACTGTTTTTGTGATCTACATGATCCTGAAGGACGAGAGCGGTCTGACGATGGTTCTTCCGTTTACTGATTATGTACTGGATATCAAATGGATCACGGTCCCTCTGGCTTACTTTGCCATCATCGGAACGGATAACGGCGTGAATTTTACCGATGGTCTGGATGGTCTGGCTTCCAGTGTGACGGCTGTGGTAGCTGTCTTCTTTACGATCGCTTCTCTGGTTCTCGGAGGCGGCATTGAGCCGGTGACAGCAGCTGTGGCAGGAGCACTTCTGGGCTTTCTGCTGTTTAATGTGCATCCGGCACAGGTATTTATGGGAGATACCGGATCACTGGCTCTGGGCGGTTTTGTGGCAGGCTCTGCCTATATGCTCCGCATGCCCTGGATCATCCTGATTGTCGGTCTGATCTATCTGGTCGAGGTCCTTTCTGTTATCATCCAGGTGACTTATTTTAAAAAGACAGGTGGAAAGCGTTTCTTTAAAATGGCGCCGATCCATCATCATTTTGAGCTTTGCGGCTGGTCTGAGACACGGATCGTTGCCGTATTTTCTACCGTTACCATGCTTCTGTGCATCGTGGGGCTTTTGCTGCTCCGCTGAGTAAGGGTGGTTTATTCTAGGAGGATATCATGGATTTGAAAGAAAAACGTGTGCTGGTATTCGGCACGGGAAAGAGCGGTATCGGAGCCGCAAAACTTCTGGAGGACATGGGAAGCATTCCGGTTCTCTATGACGGAAATGAGAAAACAGATCCGGCTGCGGTAAAAAGTCAGCTGAGAGAGGGAACGAAGGCAGAGATCTTTGTCGGAAACCTGCCGGAGGAAGAGATCGACAGACTATCTCTGGTGGTTCTAAGCCCCGGTGTCCCCACGGATCTTCCCCTGGTTCTCCATTTTAAGGAAAAAGGTCTGAAGATCTGGGGAGAAGTGGAACTGGCGTACGCTTTTGGAAAGGGCGATGTGCTGGCGATTACGGGAACCAACGGAAAGACGACGACCACCAGTCTTCTGGGTGCCATTATGGAACATGCCAGAAGTTCTGTTTTTGTGGTGGGAAATATCGGAAACCCTTACACGGCAGCAGTGGAAGAGATGAAGGAGGATTCTGTCACTGTGGCAGAGATCAGCAGCTTCCAGCTGGAGACCACAGAGCATTTTCATCCGAAGGTCAGTGCGATCCTGAACATCACTCCGGATCATCTGAACCGTCATCATACGATGGAAGAGTACATACGGGTGAAGGAACTCATTACAGCCAATCAGACGGCAGAAGATACCTGTGTCCTGAACTATGAGGATGAGGTTTTAAGAAAATTCGGGGAGACGCTGAAAACAAAAGTCATATTTTTCTCCAGCGCACGTAAGCTGAATCAGGGAATGTATTATGAAAACGGCGCAATCTTCTACCATGACGGTACGGTTCTTACCAAGATCTGTGATACGGATGAACTGAACCTCTTAGGTCTTCATAACTTTGAAAACGTTATGGCGGCAGTTGCCATGGCTCTGGCCTATGGTGTCAGTCTGGAAGAGATCCGTTATGCACTGCTCCGCTTCCATGCGGTGGAACACCGGATCGAGTATGTGACGGAGAAAAACGGCGTTGCCTATTATAATGATTCCAAGGGGACCAACCCGGATGCGGCGATCAAAGGCATTCAGGCGATGAACCGGCCCACCTGGCTCATCGGCGGCGGTTACGACAAGGGTTCCTCCTATGAGGAATGGATCCGTGCCTTTGATGGAAAAGTAAAGGGCCTGGTTCTTCTGGGCGCCACAAAGGAGAAGATCGCAGAAGCGGCTGCAGCCTGTGGGTTTGAGCCGGTCTATTTTGTAAATTCTCTCAAAGAGGCAGTGGAATTCTGTGCTTCCCATGCCGGAAGCGGAGAGGCGGTCCTGCTTTCACCGGCCTGTGCAAGCTGGGATATGTTCCCGAGCTATGAGGTCCGCGGAAAGCAGTTCAAGGAATTTGTAAATCAGCTGTAAAGTGAAACAGGGGGTGCCATGGACCGGAAAAAAGGGACAGTGGATCACACACTCCTGATACTGGTGGTCATCCTGCTTTTGTTCGGGCTGACCGTCCTTTTAAGTACAAGTGCATACAACGGGCAGGTGAAGTTTTCTGATCCTGCCAGTTATTTTAAAAAACAGCTTTTTGCCACCGTGCTGGGGCTTGCTGTCCTGTATCTGGCAGCAGAACTGGATTATCACCGGCTGGAAAAATGGGGAGTAGCGGCGTATCTGCTGTCGCTTGTTCTGTCTACCCTGGTACTTTTTGTGGGAGCCTCCATCAATGGATCCAGACGGTGGCTGAGCCTTGGTCCGCTGTCCTTTCAGCCGTCAGAGTTTGCGAAACCTGCCGTGATCTTATTTCTGGCCAGGGTCATCAGCAGGCGGGAGAACAAGAAAAAAGGAATGCTGGAGCTCTTCCGGACGCTGATCCTGATCCTGCCCATTGTAGGACTGGTAGGGACCAGCAATCTCAGCACGGCGGTCATTATCCTTGGCATTGCTGTGATCCTGGTTTTTGTATCCAGCCCTTCTTATCTGCCTTTTGCAGGTCTTTTCGGGGCGGGAGCCGGTTTTATGGGAATTTTTCTGGGAATGGAGAGTTACCGTCTGGAAAGGATCGCTATCTGGAGAAATCCGGAAAGCTATGAAAAAGGTTTCCAGACGATCCAGGGACTTTATGCCATTGGTTCCGGCGGCCTGTTCGGTACCGGCCTTGGCGGAAGCATTCAGAAGCTCGGTTTTGTTCCGGAGGCGCAGAATGATATGATCTTTTCCATCATCTGTGAGGAACTGGGGCTTTTCGGGGCAGGAATCCTGCTTCTTCTCTTTCTTCTGCTGATCTGGCGTTTTTTTCTGATCGCTGTCCATGCACCGGATCTTTTCGGCTCTCTCCTTGCGGCAGGAGTCATGGCACACATTGCCATTCAGGTGATCCTGAATGTGGCAGTCGTCACCAATACCATACCGAATACGGGCATTACGCTGCCCTTTGTCAGCTATGGCGGGACTTCGATCCTTTTTCTCCTGGCTGAAATGGGGCTGGTCCTGGGGATCAGCCGGAAATGCAAAGGAACGGATTTTTCCTGACTGCATACCCTGTGGTATAGGGGAAGAAAGCGGGGGACGTTCGTTGACGTGGTATGAAGTATCGGGCGGCAGGCCTCTTGACGGGGCAGTGAAGATCCAGGGTTCCAAGAATGCGGCACTGCCTGTTCTGGCCGGAGCCTTGCTTCACAAAGGGAGGACAGTGCTTCATAACTGTCCGGATATTACAGATGTCAGATATACCCTTGAGATACTGGAAAGCCTGGGCTGCACGGTCTGGTGGGAAAAGGATACGCTGATCCTGGATGCAGCGGGGTTGAATGAAACGAAAGTCCCGGAAAAGCTGGGAGAGAAGATGCGTTCCTCTGTGATCTTTCTGGGCAGTCTTCTGGGGAGATGCAAAGAAGCGGTTCTGCCTTATCCGGGCGGCTGTACCATCGGGAAACGCCCCATTGATCTTCATCTGCGCCTGCTCACGCAGATGGGGGCAATATTTCAGGAAGAGGAGCAGTTACTGAAGGCCTGGAGTACCGGTCTTTGCGGTACCGGACTTGTTCTCCCTTTTCCAAGCGTGGGAACTACAGAAAATGTGATCCTGGCTGCCGTGCTGGCAGATGGAGTGACAGTCCTTTCCGGAGCGGCAAAAGAGCCGGAGATCGCGGAACTTTGCCGGTTTCTGAGGGGAAAAGGCGCTCGCATTGAAGGGGATGGAACAGATACCATCCGGGTGGAAGGCGTCACAGCTTTGCAGGACAGTGAATTTACCATCGGAACTGACCGGATCGTGACCGGCACCTATCTCTTCGGAGGGGTTCTGACCAGAGGAAGGATACTTCTTTCCGGTGCGGAAGCAGGAAGCCTTGGAGAAGTCCTGCATGTGATAAGAAAGACAGGAGCTGTGGTGAAGACCGCTCCGGAAGAGATTTTTCTGGATGCAGGAGAAGCTTTTTTGCCGGTTGGAAAAGTGACAACGAGACCTTATCCGGGCTTTCCAACGGATCTTCAGTCGGCGCTTCTTTCCGCCATGACGGTGGCACAGGGGAGAAGTGAGATCGAGGAACGGATTTTTGAAGCACGTTTTCAGACGGCGGATCAGCTTCGCCGGATGGGAGCAGATCTTGAAATAAAAGGGAACCGTGCCAGGATCCGGGGCGTTTCTTCCCTTCGTGGCGCCTTTGTCCGGGCAAAAGAACTCCGGGGCGGAGCTGCCCTGGTCCTGGCTGCTCTTGGAGCAGAAGGGACTACACGGATCCAGGATGACGGATACATGGAAAGGGGCTATGAGGACCTGGCAGGAGATCTGAGAATGCTGGGGGCCTGCATAGACAAAAAGTCAGCCGTTCCGGAACCACTTTGAGGGTACGGAACCGCTGTGACAGAAGAACTTACGGGGGACACAATGAAGAACAGTCATAAAAGACGGAAGAGAAAAGGCAGAGTGAAATGGGGGATCATCGGAATCCTGCTCCTGACGGCGGCAGTTGTTTTCGGACTGTTCCGGGTAAAGGAAATTTCCGTATCCGGAAACAGTACCTTTACTTCTACCCAGATCCAGCAGGCTATCCTTCAGGATGGCCTGTGCCAGAATACTCTTTATCTTATATGGAAATACAACGATAAAGAAAAAGCAGAGAATGCACTGCCGTTTCTGAGCAGCGTGGAAGTGAAAATGGTCAGTCCCTTTAAGGTGCAGGTTCATGTTTATGAAAAAATGGCCGTGGGATATGTGCGGACGCAGGGAAAATATGTCTACTTTGACCGGACGGGCCTGGTCATCGAAAGCTCCCAGAAACGCCATGAAAATGTGCCGGAGGTGACAGGGCTGACGGTGGATAAGGTCACTCTTTACAAAGCCCTTTCTGCTTCGGAGCCGGATAAACTGGATACGGTGATCCGGGTGGCAGATCTTCTGAACCAGGAGGGACTGGTGCCGGATGAAATCCGGTATTCCACCAAAGAGGAACTGATCCTGATCTTCGGAAAGCTGAATGTGCTTATGGGAGACGAATCTTCCCTGGAGGACAAGATCTCCGTGCTGTCATCGATTCTTCCGAATGTGGCAGAGAAGAGCGGGAACCTGAATATGGAGAGTTATTCCAGTCAGTCCCAGTCTGTAACGTATCGTGACACACCGGAAACAGAAGCGGAAGTCCAGACAGAAACAGATGAAAACGGAAATGTGATCGCAGGAAGCTCTGACGGTGAGGAGACACCTGCTACCCAGGACAGTGGCGCCCCTACCTATCAGGAATCGGACGGAACCTTTGCCGAAGATGCGGACGGCAACCGGTATTATACTGATAAAAAAGGGAATATCACCTACAACGTGGATTCCTACAATTATGTGGACAGCAATGGAGAGATTATTACAGACGGATACGGCTATATCGATCCCTATACCGGAGCTTACATCCAGTAAAGAGAATGTTTGCATAGTCTGATTTTTCATTTCGCTCATGTTCGGAACTGTTGGTGAAACGGGTAACTGTTCCGGACGTTCCGAACAATAGGCCACAGACACGCGCATTGCATGCGCTCTCGCTGCATTCGCAGCTTAGGTCTGAGGCTAATGGGCATTCTGCCCATTCCGAAATGAAAATACATCCTATTGCAAACAAGTTTGCATAGTCTGATTTTTCATTTCGCTCATGTTCGGAACTGTTGGTGAAAATTTTTAAAATATATACTTGATAATTTCGGGAAAAACCTATATGATATATGATAAAGATTGCGGCAGTGGGTGTAGTGTGCTGTAATCCGGAAAGAAAGATGCTGTTCAGTGTTCCGCCAGGGGCCTGAAGGGTCGTATATAGACGCGAGAAGGAGGAAATACCCTTGTTAGAAATTATGACAAATGAAACTGAGTCTGCTGCAAAGATCATCGTCATCGGTGTCGGCGGAGCGGGCAATAATGCTGTAAATAGAATGGTAGACGAGACCATCGGCGGTGTAGAGTTCGTTGGGATCAATACCGATAAGCAGGCACTGCAGCTCTGTAAGGCTCCCACCACGATCCAGATTGGTGAGAAGCTGACCAAGGGACTGGGAGCAGGTGCAAAGCCGGAGGTAGGCGAGCAGGCAGCCCAGGAGAGCACAGAGGACATCAAACAGGTGATGCAGGGTGCAGATATGGTATTCGTTACCTGTGGTATGGGCGGCGGAACCGGAACAGGAGCTGCTCCGGTCGTGGCAGGACTTGCCAAGGATATGGGTATCCTGACTGTCGGCGTAGTGACCAAACCTTTCCGTTTTGAGGCAAAGACCCGTATGAGCAATGCTCTTGCCGGTATCGAGAGACTGAAAGCCAATGTGGATACACTGATCGTGATCCCCAATGACAAGCTTCTTGAGATCGTAGACCGCCGGACCACCATGCCGGAGGCATTAAAGAAAGCCGATGAGGTTCTTCAGCAGGCCGTTCAGGGAATCACAGACCTGATCAATATGCCGGCCCTGATCAATCTGGATTTTGCAGACGTACAGACGGTTATGACTAATAAGGGTATTGCCCATATCGGTATCGGACAGGCCAAGGGTGATGACAAGGCAATGGAAGCAGTAAAACAGGCGGTATCCAGCCCGCTTCTTGAGACCACCATCGAAGGTGCGACCGATGTCATCATCAATATTTCCGGAGACATTTCCCTGATGGATGCCAATGATGCAGCCAGCTATGTAGAGGAACTGGTAGGAGAGGATGCAAACATCATCTTCGGTGCGATGTATGATGATACATACGCAGATGAGGCAAGCATCACGGTCATTGCTACCGGTCTTCATACAGAGGATAACCAGAATGCCGGTGTAGAGACACACAAAGTAAATAATACTTCTGCTTCTTCTTTCAGCAATCCGTTCCAGAGCAGCCGTGAAAGAGCAAATGTCAGTGCTTTTCCGAAGAAGAGCCCTGCTCCTTCCTACAGCCAGCCGAAGTCTTCTGTGACCCCTGCTGCTCCCACTTCCGGTCTGAACAGACTGAGAACTCCGGAGAGCAAGATCCAGGAGAAAGATATCCAGATTCCGGACTTCCTGAGAAAGAGATAATTGTTAGATATGGGACCCGATTTGTGGTCCCATATCTGTTGTAAAGCCTGAAACGCATCAGCGTTTTGATAAAAAAAGGAGGACACAGCTATGAAAATCTTAGTAACGGGCGGAGCCGGTTATATCGGCAGCCATACCTGCATCGAGCTTTTAAATGAGGGTCATGAGGTAGTTGTAATGGATAACCTTTACAATGCCAGCGAAAAGGCTCTTGAGCGGGTAGAAAAGATCACTGGAAAGAAAGTTGTTTTTTACAAAGAAGATATGCTGAACAAAGAAGGCATGAACAAGATCTTTGAGGAACAGAAGATTGACGCTGTGATTCATTTCGCAGGCCTGAAGGCTGTAGGTGAGTCCGTGGCAAAGCCGCTGGAATACTACCACAACAATATGACCGGAACCTTCAATCTCTGTGATGTCATGAGAAATCATGGTGTAAAGAACCTGATCTTCAGCTCCTCCGCAACCGTATACGGAGATCCGGCTTTTGTGCCGATCACAGAAGAGTGTCCGAAGGGTGAGATCACCAATCCTTACGGTCGTACCAAAGGCATGCTGGAGCAGGTCCTGACAGACCTTCATACAGCAGATCCGGAGTGGAACATCCTGCTTCTCCGCTACTTCAATCCCATTGGTGCTCATGAGAGCGGACTCATCGGTGAGGATCCGAAGGGTATCCCCAACAACCTGGTTCCCTACATTGCACAGGTGGCTGTAGGAAAGCTGAAATGTCTGGGAGTCTTTGGTGATGACTATGATACACCGGACGGAACCGGCGTACGTGACTATATCCATGTAGTAGATCTGGCAAAAGGCCATGTGAAGGCTCTGCAGAAACTGGCACCGGGCAGCGGTGTCAATATCTACAACCTTGGTACCGGAGTTGGCTACAGTGTTCTGGATGTACTCCATGCATTTGAGAAAGCCTGTGGAAAGACACTTCCTTACGAAGTGAAACCCCGTCGTGCAGGCGATATCGCTACCTGTTACTGTGATGCATCCAAGGCTGAGAAAGAGCTGGGATGGAAAGCACAGTATGGAATCGACCGTATGTGTGAAGATTCCTGGAGATGGCAGAGCAATAACCCCAACGGTTACGCAGACTGATCCATCGGTTCTCTGACGAATCCTGTCGATGAAAATGACGGATCCGTTTCCTGATTATGACAAAATATGCACCCCCTGTATTCTATAATGGATCTTGCTTGAAAAAGCGAGGCTCAGAAGGATACAGGGGGTGTTTTGTGTATTACGAGCTTTATATGGATGCATTCTTTCTGGAAAACTTCTGCCTGGATTTCCTGCTGCTTTTTCTGACGGGAATAGCGGCAAAACTGCCGGTCCGCTTTGGACGCATGGCGGCATGGGCAGCCTGTGGAAGTGTCGGGAGCTGTGCGCTGCTTTTTCTTTTTCCGGAGGGAGGCGTTTTTCTGACAGGAGCAGCGGCAGTCCTGGCACTCCTGATGGTGAAAGGAAGCTTTCAGATCTCCTTTGGGCAGAAAAAAAGACTGGTAAGAAGTACCGCTGTTTTTCTGGGAATGGCCTTTCTGATGGGAGGGCTTCTTCCGGTGCTGCGGCTTTGGGTTACACTGCCGGTGATCCTCTCCGGTATTGCAGGGACGGCTTTGATCTACGCTGCCCTCCGCCTGAAGGAGAAGTGGAAGTACGAGACAGAGAATCTCTGTGAAGTGACGCTTCTGTGGAACGGGAGGCAGAAAAAACTGTCCGGTCTCCGGGATACGGGAAACCGGCTGGTGGATCCTTACCATGGAAAACCGGTAGCTGTGGTGGAGTACCAGGCGGTAAAAGAGCTTTTTAATCAGAAAACGAAGGTCCTGTGGATCCCTTACCATACGGTAGGAAAGCAGAATGGCTGTATGCCGGGGATCTGTCTGGACTGTCTTTTTATCAACAGGGATGGAGAAGAAAAAAAGATCGACCGTCCCATCGTGGCAGTGAGTAAAGAAACACTGAATGGCGCAGGCAGATATCAGATGATCCTGCCAAGTACGCTGATCGATGATTAGGAGGGAATGATGATGGTGATAAAAGTAGCAATGCCGGGTAAATTTCAGTTTCGCATGGTTCCGGCCTTTCAGACGATGCTTTTTCAGAAGGAGAATGAGATCCACTATATCGGCGGGAGCGATGTACTGCCGCCGCCCCTTCTGCCGGATGAAGAGGCTTCTGCCATTGAACGCCTGGGAAAGAACGGAAGTGAAGAGGCAAAATCGCTTCTCATCGAGCACAACCTGAGACTGGTGGTATACATAGCGAAAAAATTTGATAATACGGGCGTGGGAGTGGAGGATCTGATCTCCATCGGAACCATAGGGCTCATTAAGGCCATCAATACCTTTGTGCCGGAGAAAAAGATCAAGCTTGCCACCTATGCTTCCCGCTGCATTGAGAATGAGATCCTTATGTATCTTCGCCGGAACAGCAAGACACGCATGGAGGTTTCAATCGATGAACCGCTGAATGTTGACTGGGATGGAAATGAGCTGCTTTTATCGGATATTCTGGGAACAGATGAAGATGTGATCTATAAAGATATGGAAACGGAGGCAGAATACCGGCTTCTGAACCGGGCCATAAGAAAACTCAGTAAAAGAGAACAGACCATCGTTTCCCTGCGCTTCGGCATCAATTCTCTGGACGGGGAGGAGAAGACCCAGAAAGAAGTGGCGGATATCCTGGGAATCTCGCAATCTTACATTTCCCGTCTGGAGAAAAAGATCATGAAGCGGCTGCGGAAAGAGATGGTCCGTTTTTCCTGAAGCTATTTGCTCATATGGGTTCCGGCACGGCTGATCTCGGAGGAAAAATCAGGATTTTCATAGTCAAAGACATACTGGTCATAGCCGTTGATGATGACCGTGTCCTGATACTGGTCGATCCGTTTGTATTTCCGGCCGTAGCTCATATGAACATGGCCGTGGATGAAATACTTGGGTTTGTATTTTTCCATCAGCGTACGGAAACATTCAAAACCCTGATGGGGAAGATCTTCCCCGTCGTTGAGCCCCCGGGCGGGGGAATGGGTCAAAAGAATATCGAAGCCTTTGTAGCGGATCAGTTTCATCCAGAGTTTCCGGATGCGGGTCCGCATTTCTTTTTCGGTGTACTGGTGCGTGCCGTAGCGGTAGCGCATGGAACCGCCAAGTCCGAGGATACGGATCCCTTCGTAGACATAGAGATCATCATCCACACAGATGCAGCCCTCGGGAGGGGTCATTTCATACTTGTCATCGTGGTTTCCGTGAATATAGAGAACCGGACAGTGCGCCAGTGTTACCAGAAAACTGAGATATCTGGGACTCAGATCCCCGCAGGAGATGATGAGGTCAATGCCCTCCAGCTTTGAAGGATCGTAAAAATCCCAGAGAGATTTGGATTCATGATCGCCGATCACTAAAATTTTCATGTTTATTACTCCTCTGTATTCAGGGGGCCCTGCAGAAGCACCAGTTCTCTGGCTTCATCCGTCAGGTCGCTGAAGGAAGGGATCACCCCGAGAACATTGTCAGCCAGCCAGTCCATGGTCACGATCTGTTCCGGTGTCAGACTTTCGTCTTCGGATTTCTGTACGATGCCGTCCTGGGAATAAAGGACGCCATAGAACGGTTCCAGTGTATTCTTGATAATGGAGGCCTGCAGGAACTTCAGAAGCCGGCGGGTGCCTACAGGAAGGCTGTTGGAATAAACGATATCAATGACATCGGAAGAGAGTCCCAGCCAGTAGTTCATAGCTGTTTTTGTTTTCTTCCAGGTGCCGTCCAGTACGTTCTGTACAATCTGTTCGTAAAATTTACCCCAGTGCCAGATGGGGGAGGCGATGTTTTCGATCCCGTTCTTTCCCTTCATATAGAGACCAAACTCTCTGGAGGGAGCATCTGGCCGGATCATATCCTGACCGGAAATGACCTGGACCTCATCCATTTCCGAGAGATGGCGGCCGCTCCAGTGATTGATGCGGGACCATTCCAGATGGATCATGGCACGGGGATTGATCATTTTCGCACCCATGGCAAAGGCATTGATGTTGGCAATGGTTCCGTAGATGGGATAGTCGGCCAGATAACCGATATGATCGGTCTCAGACATGGCGGCTGCGATAGCTCCCATCAGGAATTTGGCTTCGTACATCCGGCCGTAATAGGTGCGGAGTGAGTGGTAGAACTGGTTTAAGGAGCAGTTCAGGATGATAACATTCGGATGGGCCACAGCTGCCCGGACACTGGATTTGATGAGACAGGGAGAGGTGGTGAAAATGAGATCACTGCCCTGGGCGATCGCCGCTTCAATGGCTTTTTCAGCACTTTCTCCTTCCTCGATATTGTCGATGTGGAAGGTTTCCACGTTGTCCGGATAGGTTTCTTCCAGATACAGGCGGCCCAGTTCATGGCTGTAGGTCCAGCTGGAGGTTTCTCCTGTTTTTTCATTAAGGAAAGCGATTTTGACCTTCTGGGTTCTGCCGGAGAAGAGTCTGGTCAGGCTTAAGAGACCTTTGGAGGAAGCGGGAGCGTCTTCGGTATCTTTTACGAGAGCGGATCCTTCGCCTTCACCGGTGATGGAGAACTCGTCCCAGAGGCGGTTGACATCTTCTTTGATCTCGGCAGGGGCTTTCTTCAGGATATCTTCATAATCATAGATCTCCAGATATTTGAGGAAAGCATCGGCTGTGGTCACAGGGAGCTTTTCACCGCCTTTGGCGAGAAAATACTCGGAAAAGGTGTTGTAAAGGGAAAAGAAATTCCGGCGGAATTCAATATCCCATGGCTCTCCCGGTTTTTTGCCGATGGCCTGGATGAGAGCCGGAAAACTTCCGACCTGGCTGAACCAGATCTCATTGGTCTGTGCGACACTGTAAAAATCCACGAATTCATAGTAGATCAGGTTATCCTTTTCTTCTGTCCGTTTCGGAAGGATCCGGATGACATTGGCGGGAATATAGGCGGCGTCCACGGCTTTCATGACGCTGACACGCTTGTTTCCTTCTTCTACATAAAATTTATTCATGAATTCATAGACTTTGATAGGCTCCCGGATGCCTTCATTGAGCTGGGAATCATAAAGAGTGGCCCATTTCATGCCAAACTCGGTAGTTTCACCCAGAAGGGGCATGAAATTGCTGGCAAAGGCTTTCTGACGGCCGGCTGTTTTGGTGCCCACGATCAGGTTCAGGGGAATGTCTACCCGGCCTAAGGGGTATTCCCCCTGGGTTTCGGAATAGGATATCATATCATCCAGGGCGGGCAGATAGGGATAGCGGCCGGCCTGTACATCTGCCCGGTACGCTCTGCGGCCTTGTACCCGCGCACTGTGGTAATCTTCTCTGGCCATACGTATACCTCCAATTGTTTTTATTTTTATCCTAAAGAATCAGCTGTCATTTGTCAAGAGAGGCGAGGTAAAAACCATCGTTGACAGATAAGTTTTGCCGCGTTACACTGGTCGTAAAGAGATGTGTGCAGTGTTCGTGATCTATGGAACGGCTGCCCATATGCAACGAAGGAGGAGACAGAGCATGGGGAAATATGTAATGGCATTGGATGCGGGGACGACCAGCAACCGCTGTATTTTATTTGACAGGGAAGGAACGATGGTGAGCGTAGCTCAGAAGGAATTTACCCAGTATTTTCCAAAGCCTGGCTGGGTGGAGCACGATGCGGGGGAAATCTGGTCCACGATGCTCGGCGTAGCTGTGGAGGCGATGCAGAAGGCGGGAGCAGAGGCGGCAGATATCGCAGCCATCGGTATCACAAACCAGAGGGAAACGACGATCGTCTGGGATAAGAATACCGGAGAGCCGGTGTATCATGCCATTGTCTGGCAGTGCCGGAGAACATCCAAGTATTGTGATTCTCTGATGGAAAAGGGACTGACGGAGCGTTTTCGAGAGAAGACCGGTCTGGTGATTGATGCTTATTTTTCAGCCACAAAGCTGAAATGGATTTTGGATGAGGTCCCGGGCGTGCGGGAACGGGCCGAGAGGGGAGAGCTTCTTTTTGGAACCGTGGAAACCTGGCTTATTTATAAGCTGACCAGGGGGCAGATCCATGTGACGGATTATTCGAATGCGTCGCGAACGATGCTTTTTAATCTGAATACGCTGACCTGGGATGAGGATATTTTAAGGGAACTGGATATTCCGGTCTGTATGCTGCCGGAGGTGAAGCCGTCAAGCTGTGTTTACGGAGAGACGGCACCGGAGTTTTTTGGCGGGCCGATTCCCATCGGCGGAGCGGCAGGAGACCAGCAGGCGGCTCTTTTCGGTCAGACTTGTTTTCAGGCAGGAGATGCCAAGAATACATACGGCACCGGTTGTTTCCTTTTGATGAATACGGGAGAGAAGCCGGTATTTTCCAGTAATGGTCTGGTTACGACCATTGCCTGGGGCATTGACGGAAAGGTGAATTATGCGCTGGAGGGGTCGATTTTTGTGGCCGGAGCAGCGATCCAGTGGCTCCGGGATGAGATGCGGCTGATCGATTCGGCTGAGGATTCGGAGTATCTGGCACGGAAGGTGAAGGATACGCATGGCTGTTATGTGGTTCCTGCGTTTACCGGTCTCGGGGCTCCGCACTGGGATCAGTATGCCAGAGGCACCATTGTCGGGATCACGCGGGGCGTGAATAAGTACCACATTACCAGGGCTACGCTGGAGTCGATCGCTTATCAGGTGCATGATGTTTTGGCAGCCATGCGGGCGGATTCCGGTATTTCCTTAAGTGAGCTGAAGGTGGATGGCGGAGCCAGTGCCAACAATTTCCTCATGCAGTGTCAGGCGGATATTATTGATGCACCGGTGAACCGGCCGAAGTGTGTGGAGACGACTGCCATGGGAGCTGCTTATCTTGCCGGGCTTGCAGTAGGTTACTGGAAGGATCAGGAGGAGATCCGGAAGAACTGGGCGATTGACCGGACATTTGTGCCGGAGATCACGGCAGAAGAGCGGGAGAGAAAGCTGAAGGGATGGAATAAGGCTGTGAAGTATGCGCTGCATTGGGCGAAGGATGAGGAGTGACATGAGAATCTGTCTTGAGATGGCGATTATCAGATGAGAGGACGCCCCGCCTGCTATTTCCCTCTGGGCTTTCAGTTGCAGCAGAGCGAAATACTAAGGCCTGCTTCCACATGAAGCCCGACGGGAAATAGCAGGCTGGGCTGGTCTTGGAGACGGAAGCAATTTTTGAAGGTAGTTGTGACAAGGGGAATGAGAAACAGGCAGAAGTTTGCGGGCTTCTGCCTGTTTGCATAAGAAGAGAAATAACAAAAATAGATTTGACAGAATGAAGAATATATGATATTTATATTATTATAAG
Organism: Blautia sp. OF03-15BH; assembly: GCF_003463065.1. Classification (GTDB taxonomy): domain Bacteria; phylum Bacillota; class Clostridia; order Lachnospirales; family Lachnospiraceae; genus Limivivens. The sequence goes on along the minus strand of NZ_QSCM01000001.1, from coordinate 103,836 downwards.
ACACTATGAGCGAAAATATAATAACATACGAAGGGAGAAATTTGTATGCGAAGAAAGAAACTTTTTATAGGTTTGTTGTGTATGGCAATGCTTACGGGACATTCTATGCCTGTTTTGGCAGATCATGTTTCGGAAAATCTTATTCTGGATGAATATAGCAAGAAGTTTGATAAAATGACAGCTCCGGAAATAAGAAATTATATGAATCATATTTATCGCATTGCGGAAAAGGCAGAAAAAAGAGAACTGAAAAAGTTTAAGAAGAGCAGGCCGGTTATTCTGAAGAGTGAGTGGAATTATAAAATCGTGCCGCAGAAAAAGACCGTAAAAAGAGTTTATACAGAAAAAATTTCCTGGAAGTCTATGGAAAATGCGGACGGATATTGTATTTATCTGAAATCGTTTCCTTCAGGAAAAATGAGTAAAGTAAAAACAATAAAAGGCACCGGAAACAGCACGTTTATTAAAAAAATGAATAGTGGAAAGATGGACGGGAAATACCAGGGGTATCATGAATACTATATCTGTGGATATATGAGAACTTTACAGGGGAAAAATGAGTACAGCAAATTTGTTAAAGTTCCAATCAATAATGTAGAGGAATAGGAAAGCAGAAGATTCAAACCAGAAGCAGGGAATAAAATGGTTTGGTTCTCGTGGACGCCCCGCGCGCATACACCCTCCCGGGCTTTCCGTTGCAGCAGAGCGAAATTCTAAGGCCTGCCGGAAACTGCTAAGATCATTCACAAAAATCCATAACTCGCTTCGCTCAGACAATGGATTTTTGCTCATAACGCAGTTCCCGGCAGGCCAAGAATTTCTGCTCCGCTTCCACAGGAAATCCGGAGGGTGTATGCACGCGGGGCTGGTTGTGAAAAAAATGAAAAACAAAAAGCGGAAAAGTAGTGAAACAGGCAGGAGAGGTAAATGCTCCTGCCTGTTTGCATAAAAAGAGAAAGCAAATTATGCGTCATGCCAGTAGGGTTCGGCCCAAAGCTTTTTTGAGGAATTCCAAAGACGTTTTTGAAGAATACCATTTTTGCGTCGGTATTTATAAACATAGACATCTGCATAGGGCATAACGATTTCAGATGCGTTACATATGAAAGAAAAACTATTTGAGATTGAAACAAGAAAAAGTAGTGCAAAAACGAAAAAAGTTTCTTATAAATTTGAAGTTCATATTTTTATTTTTTCTCCTTCTTTCTTATAGGAATATCACAAAATCCTGACTGAATATCTTTGGAAGAAATAACTCCCACGAATTCGTTGTTATAATAAAGATTGTAATCGCTAGTTTCATTAGGTACAAGATAAGAATTACTGGGGTCAAAAATAGCATCTACACCTTCCTCCCATAATTCATTTTCAGGAGTCTCATAGGAAGGCTGTAATATAAAATAATAAGATGAAAGAAATGCAAGGAATAACAGACAAACAACTGCAAATTTGCTGCAAAAAGAAATCCAGTTGGTCTTTTGGATACTCTTTGTCAAAGATTGAAATCGTTGTTTGTTCAGGTCATCAATGGGGCGAACAAATGCAGTCGTGAATGGAAGTTTGTCGGTATATATTTTGTTACTATTTTTTATACAATGCAAGGTAAATAAAATTGTGTCTAAATAAGAAAACTGTTCTTCTTCGGTCAATTTCTTTGCAAGAGTTGCGTCACATTTCAGTTCCAGAATGGCGTTTAAATCTTTAGGCAACAGGTAGACAATCGGATCCCACCAGAAAACGATACAGAAAAGATTGCATAGGAGCTTTACCCAAAGATCTTTGTTTTTGTAATGCGTATACTCATGAAGCAAAATGTAATAGAGCTGTTCCTCAGTGTATTCATAGGCCGGAATATAAATTACCGGTCGAAAAAGACCAGCCAAAAAGGGTGTTTCAATGGTAGAGGATTCATAAACAGAAAGCTTGCTTTTTGCATCTATTCTGGAAAGAATTGTTGTTATGCGATCAGAAGCCTGTTTATCAATTTTCTTCAGATAAGCATAGGAAGAAGAAGTTTTCTTGAAAAAGCGATAGAAAAAGAAACAGCTTCCAATGATCCAAATACCTATAACAACAGAAAATAAGAAATGGTGATATTTTTCTGCCCAGACATATGGATACATAAGAACAGCATAAATGTACTGATCATTGATTATTTTTTGCCAGGAAAATTCAAACGGAATCAGAATTCGTACAAGAGAAAATATAAAAAGCAACAGCAGGATAGGAACACCAAAGTTGAGAATAAAGAATGTTTTTTTCCTGAGAAAGTATAGTGCAAGTACAAAAATACTGCTTATAATCACAGACCAGCAAAAAGAATAAAAAGTTATCATATCAAGTGTAATCTCCTCTAACAATAATAACCGTCGTAAAACTTATTTTTTCGCTTTTTCTTCCAGTTCTTTTTTCCTTTTCTCCAGCAAAAGCTCCAGTTCATCAATCGTAGAGGGATCTGTTTCCTGACTGATCAGAGTGGCAAAGATACTGGTCAGTGTGGACGAAGTAGGTTTCTGTCTGCTTAGCAGAAAAGAAGTGTATTCTTCCTGAGTGATCGTGGGTTCGAACACACGGGCATAATTGGTGGCAGATTGCTGAAATCCAGCAACCCGGATCAATTCTTTTTTCAGAAGAGAATTGAGAAGTAAATGGGTGTAGCTTGGTTTCCAACTGCAATTTTCAGCAGCATTAACAATTTGTGAGGAACTGAGAGGCACTCCGGCGTTCCAGAGAGTGGTCAGAACTTCTTCCTCACTGCGCGTGATTTTTTTTGATGATTTCATAGGATCTCCTTTTTTGCTATTGTGTAACAGTTCCGAACAGTTACTTGTTACCAGTGTCAAAAACTGCTCGTGCCTGCACGATAAGGGGTTTGATTTCAACATTATTATAATATAAAAAGGAAAAAAGTAAATATCGTAAATTGATAAATATCATAATGTTTATAAAAAAATCAGAAGTATCATAAAAAACAGATATTCACTTGACATTACAAGAAAGGAAGGTATTATATATTTATATAAATATAAGTATAAAATAAAAAAGTTGGAAAGAGAGGGGAAGAAGAGTCGTGAAAACATAGGAAAACATACACTTTATTTTAGGAAAACATAAGGAAATAGTAAGAAAAAATAATTGAAAAATATTTGACAATGTGAAAAATAATTGATATTCTTATTTTTATAAGAATCTATAAATGGAAACATGACACACCACTGGAAAGAGGTGAACATAATAAGTGGTAAAAGAATAAAAACAAGTGATGAAAAAAGAAGAGAAAGCAGGTGTTTGTTATGAAATCAAAAATCAGAAGATTTGCAATCGTACTTGGTGTTTTTTTGTTATGTGCAGGCTTTCATGAGAAAGCAGTCTCTGTTCAGGCCGCTGCACCGAAGGCAACGGAAAAGGCAGCAAAGAAGACTTTGAAGAGCTGCTGGGTGAAGAAGAACGGGGCTTATTATTATTACAATTCCAGAGGGAAGCTTTTAAAGAACTGTTTTTATAAGATCAACGGCAGCCTGTATCAGTTTGACAAGACCGGAAAGCGGATCTCTACGAAGGCCAAAAGTCATACCTTCTGGTATACCTTTGATAAAAAGACAGGAAAAAACACATCCATATATACGTATTTAAAGATCGAAGAGCTGGTTGGAAAAGATACGTCGATGTCTTTGATAGGAAGCAAAAATACGCGTCTGGGAAGCACAAATAAATACACCAGATCACAATTCCTGATCAGTCTGAAGAATGCCAGGATTTATGACCAGAACGGAAAGAGGATCAGCTATGCTTCTTTGAGGGAAGGCGATGAAATAAAGGTATTTACAAAAGACAGTTACATCAGAGAGTCTGCTCCGGCACAGTTTGGTCCGATCACCAAGGTGCGTGTGATCAAGCGGACACCGCAGATGGTACTGGAATAAAAATCGAATGATGGGATCGTGAAGTGATGGACGGATCCTGTAGGGCGGAACGAAAGGCCTTACAGGATCCGTCTTTGTTTCCTGTTCTCTTTTTCTGTAAGGAAAACAAACCTTGCGGAACCACCGGAGTTAGTGTTATACTTCCTAAGAGTATGTAGCAACGAAAAGCCAATGAAAAAGTGCAGGTGAAAGTTTTGAAGAGAAGAATCGAACAGCTGTTAAACGGAATTTTTGAATATGAAACGCCGAAACTTCAGATATCCGTGGATAAAATAGAGGCAAGGGTCCGGGAAGGCAAGACGGTACGGGGAACCTTCCAGCTGGAGAATCCGGCTCAGAAGAAGGTGAAGGGATTTCTCTATGCGGAGAGTCCCAGAGTCGCTTTTGAACCGGCGGCTTTTTCTTCCATCAGTGAGAAGGTGCTGTATGAGATCGATACCAAAGGCATGGAAAAGGGAGATGTGCTGGAAGGAAAACTGACGGTGGCTTCCAGTCTGGGCGAGTATGCCATTCCATATCGTCTGGAGATCGAGGCATCGGAAGTGAAGGAAACGGTCAGACCCTGCGAGAGTCTGGCGGACTTTGTCTTTCTTGCCCAGAAGGATTTTCAGAAAGCATATGTTTTTTTTGCATCGGAAGGATTTTCAGAGTTTTTGCGTGAAAAAGCACCGGAGCTGGCGCTTCTCTATGAGGGTTTTCAGGGCAGTGCCATGAGTTACCGGAGTCTGGAAGAGTTTCTGGTTTCGGCGGGCCTGAAGGAGCCTGTGGTGATCCAGGCGGATAAAACGGAGGCTTCTTATGACGCCATGCCCCAGACCATTCGGGAGAGTCTGACTCTGACGAAGAGCAACTGGGGATTTTTCAAGCTGGAGGTGACTTCTGATGCGGACTTTCTCAAGGTAGAGCGTCCGGTGGTCACCACCGATGAGTTTATCGGGAGCACCTACACCCTGAATTATCTCATCGACCGGGAGGCGCTTCACGCAGGGCGGAATTTTGGAAAGATCCGGATCCATGGAGTCGGGACAGAACTGACCTTTGAGGTGAAGGTCCACGGCGGAAGCTTGCGGAAACAGGAGGAAAATCTGAAGCGGCAGCATCAGGAGATTGCCGCACTCTATGAATGCTATATGGATTTCCGGCTGAAACGGATCCAGGCGGAGACCTGGGTGGAACGTTCGCTGAAGGCCTGGGATGAATATACGAAGGCAGGCGGAACAGGAACGATGATGGAACTGATCCATATCCATCTTCTGTTTTCTGCGGGAAAAGAAGAGGAGGCCTGCCTCCTTCTGGACCGGATGGAGCAGCAGCGCAATCATCTGACCGCACCGGAGCAGCAGGGATATTTTCTGTATCTGACCACCTTTTATAATAAGGATAAGAAATACATCGACTATGTGGAGGAGAAGCTGGGAGAACTCAGCCTTCGTAATCCGGAGAACTGGAAGCTGACCTGGTTCCTGCTGTATATCCGGGAGAATTATCTCCGTCATCCGGGGCAGAAGCTGGAGGCTATCCGTCAGCAGCATATTTATGGCTGTGCGAGCCGGATCATGTATCTGGAAGCGGCTCTGGTCCTTCAGAAATCGCCGCTCCTTCTGAAGCGTCTGGAGGATTTTGAGATCTGTGTCTTACGCCTTATGGTGAAGGAAGATCTTTTGAACCCGGAGCTGATCATGCAGATCGTAGAGCTGGCAGGCCGGTACCGGGAATATCATCAGGGTCTTGTGGAGACGCTGAAAAAAATCTATGCGAAAAACCCGACCAAAAGTCTTCTGCGTGCGATTGTAAGCCTTCTGCTCAAGGGCCGGAAAAAGGACAAGGACTGTTTTGTCTGGTATGAGCGGGGCGTGGAGCAGGATCTTCGGATCACGGGACTTTACGAATACTATATCGAGTCCATGGAAGGACCGATGGAGAAGCCGCTTCCACAGATCATCCGCATGTATTTTTCCTATAATAATACACTGGATTACCGGAAAAAGGCTTTTGTCTATGCCAATGTGATCCGAAACAAGGACAAGGATCCCAAGGCGTACCAGAGCTATCGCCCTGCCATGGAAAAATTTATGGTGGATGAGCTGATGCTCGGTCATATCAATGAAGATCTGGCTTTTCTTTATGAAATGTTCATCAGTGAATCTCTTTTAAACAGAAGAATGGCAGAGAATCTCTCCAGACTTCTCTTTACCTGTCAGATCCGGGTGGAGGATCCTTCGATCCGCTATGTTCTGGTCTATCATGAGGAACTGAAAAAAGAGGAAAAATGCCCATTGAAAAACGGCCGAGCCAATGTTCAGATCTATACGGAGAACCACAGGATCTTTCTGGAGGACGGGGAAGGAAACCGGTATGAAGCTTCCGTTCCTTATACGGTGAAAAATATGCTGACGGATCTCCGTTTCCGGGAATACTGTCTGAAGCTGGCGCCTGACAGTGCAGGGCTTCTTCTGAATATCTGCAGCAGTGGAAAGCCGGATCAGGAAACTGTGCCCAAATATGCGGCTCTTCTGGAACTGGAAGAGATCAGGGATGCTTACAGGCGGAAACTCCGGCAGGAACTTCTGGATTTTTATGATCAGAATCCGGGAGAAGACAGCCTTTATGAGTTTCTTCATGAGATTGATCTGATCCCCTTTGCTGAAACGGACCGCTGCCGGCTGACAGAGCTTCTGATCTCTGAAGGAATGAGCCGGGAAGCTTTTTCGCTGGCGGGGATCTACGGACCGGAGAAGCTGAACCTTCTTTCTCTGGTGAGCCTCTGTCACCGGATGGTGCTGACCATGGAGTACGGAGAGGACGAGATGCTTCTGGCGCTCTGCCATTACTGTTTTGTCCATGAGAAATATGATGAAGTGATCCTTGCTTATCTGCTCCGTTATTATGACGGACCGGTGGAGAGTATGAAAGAACTCTGGCTGGCTGGAAAGGATTTTGAAGCGGATACTTTCGTTCTGGAAGAAAAAATCCTTATCATGGTGATGTTTACCAGGAGCGGGGCGGAACATACGGAGGAGATCTTTGATTCCTACCGGAAGGCACTGGGACGGAAAATGCTCCTTCAGGCTTATGTCATGTACCGGGCCTATGATTATCTGGTGAAGGATCTGCCGGTGAAAGAGCCGGTATTCCGTTATATAGAGCGCGGATATGTGAAGGGCAAGAATAAAGAGGATGTCTGCCTGCTGGCTCTTTTGCGGTTCTATGGCTCTTTGAAGGAGCCGGGAGAGAAGCGGCGGGAGCTTTCAAGAGAGCTTCTTCAGAGCTTTACCAACCGGGGAGTGAGGATGGCGTTTTTTAAAGATTTCCCGGCAGAAGATCAGAGAGCCTGCCAGCTTTATGACAAGACGTTTGTAGAGTACCGTGCCAATCCGGGCGCTCTGGTCAATATCCGTTATCAGATCACCGATGGCAAGGATAAGGGCGGCCGTGTGATCACAGAGCCTATGACACGGGTCTATGAAGGGATTTTTGTGAAAGAATTTACCCTGTTTTACGGAGATCATCTGAAATATCAGGTCATGGAGGAGTGGGATCAGAAGACAAAAGAGAGTGAAATGCAGGAAAAGAACTATCAGGATATCAATCTTTCCCGCAGCAGCCGTTACGATCTTCTGAACCAGATGTCCAAGGCTTTCCTGGAACAGAATCTGGAGGATGCGGAATTTGCCATTCTTCAGTTTAAGGAGCAGGAAGCTTTGGCGGACCATATTTTCAGGCTGATGTGAGGAGAAGAAAAATAAATGATCAGTGAAATCAATGAATTGGCGCTGGGAATCGATCTGGGGCCGGTGAATTCTCAGCTTACCTTTTATAACCGGCAGAATTCCGCTCCGAGAACCGTGAGCGTAGTGCCGGGAGAGGAAAATTATCAGATCACCACGCCGGCAGAACTGTTTTCGACCATGGAACAGCATTTCGAGGAGGGCGTGGCTCTGCTGGCGGACTTTTTCGGTCAGTGTCTGGAACTTCTTGCCACTGCCGGAAAACCGGATTCCATTCTTGCGGTGGTAACGATGAAGAAAATGAACGGTACCTGGGCAGACGGGATCCGCGCCGCTTTTGAACGTCTTGGCATTCCGGGAGATCATGTGTTTCTTCAGGATTACCGGGAGAGCTTTTACTGGTATATGATGAACCAGAGGAAAGATCTCTGGACTTACCAGGTGGCACTTTTTTCCTGTGAAAAGGGAAAAGTGACGGCTTTTGAGCTTTCTGTGGACAGGAAGACCCGTCCGGCACTCGTTTCCATCGATGAAAAGGGTATGGTTTATCTGGATGAGATGGCAAGAGAAGGACGACCGGAGAAGCTCTGGCTGGAGGTCAAGGATGAAAAATTTCTGGAGCTTGCAAAAAAAATGTTCGGAAAACGGACGTTTTCCAGTGTTTATCTTGTGGGTGAAGAATTTGATAAGAGCTGGATGGGAAACTCGCTGGCATTTCTCTGCAACAGGCGGAAGGTTTTTATGGGTCAGAACCTTTATACCAAGGGAGCCTGCTATGCCGCTATGGAATATGCCCGCATGAGCCGGGTAGGCGATTATCTCTACGCCGGACCGGATATGATTGAGCAGAACATGGGCATGCAGATGATCATCCGCGGGCACCGGGAGTTTTACCCCATGATCAGTGCCGGAGTCAACTGGTATATGGCACGGGCGGAATGTGAGTTTGTCCTGGATGATACCGGTGAGGTGATCCTGTATTCCAAGAGCATGGAAGGAGAAGAGCTTTCTCATACGGTACGGCTTCCAGGGCTCCCTGACCGGCCGAACCGGGCGACCAGGCTTCATCTGTCGCTTTCCTTCATCGGAAAACGGAAATGCCGTGTCCGGGTGACGGATCTTGGCCTTGGAAGTCTTTATCCGTCTTCCGGCAAACACTGGGAAGCAGTCATTACCTTTGCGGCGGAAAAGACGCCGGGAAAGGAGAGTGAAGTATGAGCGGCTACCATCTTTGCCAGGTGAAAAAGGCCAGACATCCTTATTTCATCGAGAGCATCAGCACGAATATTTTTACCATAGAGGAGCTTTGTTTTTATCTGGAAAAAAATATCTATCTTCTGGATCAGACCATCATCAATGAGAAGCTTCTGGACTGGATCCGGGATGAGCTGGGGCTTGTCCGCCTTTACCGGAAGCTCTATGAGCAGCTGGAAAACGGGGAAACCATCGGAAACTTTATTCTCCCGATTTTCAAAGAAATCGGTTATCTTTCCCATGACGAGTTCCGGGAGCTTCAGGAGAAGATCCGGACCATTGAGATTCAGCCGGAGGATCTCAGACGGAAAATGAAGGCGGACTATCTGGTGGAGTACCGGATGTATAATAACGCCATTCAGGAATATGCCACCCTTCTGAAAAACCGGAATCCGGGAAAAATGGGCGTGCAGTTCTATGCGGCGGTTTATGCCAATCTGGCCTCTGCCTACGCGAGACTTTTTCTCTTTGAAGAAGCGGCAGACTGTCTTTGGAAATCCTATGAGACCGTTCGTTCCAACGAGATCTACCGGAGATATCTGGCAACGATCTCCCTGTTCCTTTCCAGGGAGGATTACGAAAAACGCCTGGATGAGCTGAAGGTACCAAAGGTCCAGAGAGAGAAGATTGAGGCCTGGCTCAAGGAATGCCGGGCACTTCCGGAGGAACCGGAAACGGATGAAAAAGAGCGATGGAAGGCGGTTCAGACCTTTCTGGAAGAAGAAAAACTGGCTTATCACAAGAGTACCTGTGCATCCTGAGAAAGAAGGGCTGCCGCATGAAGGAATATGCGGCGGTCCGTTTTGTCTTGGGAGGATGCGGGATTTAGGGGTTGACAGAGAAGTTCCTGTATGATAGTATAACGGCAGGTTAATTTAGCGAGGTAGAGTGGTCAATTGATAAAATATTAATACCAGTTCAGAACATGGTTTCAGACAAAAACTGCGAATGCAGCACGGTGGTCTGTTGTTATGAACGGTTATGAGGAAAAAGAAAACCGCCTGCCGATAAAGGAGGATATCTGTTATGAGAAAGAAAGTGATCTGTGCAGTACTTTGTGGAATGATGGCGGCATCTCTTACGGGAATGGCAGCTTTTGCAGATGATGAGGCGAAAACATTTACCGTTGGTTTTGATGCAGAGTACCCGCCATACGGTTATATGGGTGATGACGGAGAGTATACCGGTTTTGATCTGGAGCTGGCACAGGCAGTCTGCGACCTGGAAGGCTGGGAGCTGGTGAAGACACCGATCAACTGGGATTCTAAAGATATGGAGCTGGATTCCGGTTCGATCGACTGTATCTGGAACGGTTTCACCATGACCGGAAGAGAAGAGGATTACACCTGGTCCAAACCTTATGTGGATAACAGTCAGGTGATCGTGGTAAAGAAGGATGCCGGCATCAGCGCTCTTTCGGATCTTGCCGGAAAGACAGTAGGCGTCCAGGCTGCCAGTGCGGCACTGCAGGTTCTGCAGGATGAGGAGCAGCAGAAGGCTCTGGCAGATACTTTTGCAGGGCTTCAGGAGTTTGCAGACTACAACAGTGCGTTTGTAGAGCTTCAGGCAGGCGCTGTGGATGCCATCGCCATGGATATCGGAGTAGCCAAGTATCAGATCGAGAACCGGGATAACGGAGAGGATTACGAGATCCTGGAGGAACACCTCAATTCTGAAAAATATGCGATCGGCTTCAAGAAAGGAAACACAGAGCTCTGTGATACCGTCAATGCCGATCTGGATAAACTCCTTGCAGACGGCACCTTTGACAAGCTGGCAGAAAAATACGAGCTTACCGATATGGTCTGCCTGGGAAATGATGACAGTGAGGAAGCTTCCTCTGAGGCAGCTTCCTCTGAGGCAGAAAGCGAAACAGCAGCAGAAACAGAGATGGCTGAGAGCGAAACAGAGAGTGCAGCAGAATAACATCTGACGCGGAACAGTTATCAAAACGATCATTTTTTACAGCCCCCGGGAGACGACGGTGCTTCCGGGGGCTACAGACGTTTCATACGGAGGATGTTATTTATGAGCTTACCACAGATCTTGTCGCAGCTTTCCGGAGGAATGGTGCGGACCATCGGTATTTTTTTCCTGACGCTGATCTTTTCTCTGCCGCTGGGACTCCTGGTTTCTTTTGGACGGATGGTGAAGAATCCGGTGCTGAAAAACCTGTTTAAACTGTATATTTCTGTCATGAGAGGGACGCCGCTGATGCTTCAGCTCATGGTGTTTTACTTCGGACCTTACTACCTGTTCCGGATGAATATCGGAGGAAACTGGCGTTTTATTGCCATTATCCTGTCGTTCTCCCTGAATTATGCCGCTTACTTTGCGGAGATCTACCGTTCCGGTATCGAGTCCATGCCCGTTGGCCAGTATGAGGCGGCGAAGCTTCTTGGTTACAGCCGGAGCCAGACTTTTTTCCGGATCATCTTTCCGCAGGTGGTGAAACGGATCCTGCCGAGCGTTACCAATGAAGTCATCACGCTGGTAAAGGATACGTCCCTTGCCTTTGCCGTGGCTTATATGGAGATGTTTACCATCGCAAAACAGATCGCCGCTTCCAAGACCACCTTCATGCCTTTTGTGGTGGCAGCTGTTTTCTACTATGTGTTCAACCTCATTGTAGCCGTGGTCATGGAAAAGCTGGAAAAGAAACTCGATTACTACCGTTAAGGAGAGATAAAATCATGAATTATCTGGAAATCAATCATATCAAAAAATCCTTCGGAAATCTGGAGGTGCTCAAAGACATCTCCCTGACGGTAAAAAAAGGAGAGGTGCTGGCTATCATCGGTCCTTCCGGTTCCGGAAAATCCACACTTTTAAGGTGTGCGACGCTTCTGGAGACCATGGATGGCGGAGAATTGAGTTATCTGGGAGAAAAGGCAGTCTCCATGGATGCTTCGGGCCGGTCCGTTTATGCAAAACCGGCAGAACTGAAGGAGATCCGGAAAAAGTTTGGTCTGGTTTTTCAGAATTTCAATCTTTTTCCGCATTACAGTGTGCTCAGGAATGTGACGGATCCGCTGATCCATGTCCAGAAGAAATCAAAGGAAGAGGCTTACCGCATCGGCAGAGAGCTTTTAAAGAAGATGGGACTTTCCGATAAAGAGGCATATTATCCCTGCCAGCTTTCCGGCGGTCAGCAGCAGCGAGTCTCCATTGCACGGGCACTGGCATTGAATCCGCAGGTCCTTTTTTTCGATGAGCCGACTTCCGCACTGGATCCGGAGCTGACCGGTGAGATCCTGAAGGTCATCCGGGATCTGGCAGCAGAGCATATGACGATGGTCATTGTCACCCATGAGATGAATTTTGCAAAAAATGTGGCAAATCATGTGATCTTTATGGAAAAAGGCGTCATTGTGGAGGAAGGAAGCCCGGAAGAAGTATTCCATTCAGACAACCGGAGAATGCAGGAATTTCTGGGAAAATATAATGAAGAATAGTTACTCTTGCTTTTAAAAATACTTTGAGCTATAATCAAGAGGAATCGGACAGGGGCTGTGAAACATCAGCCCCTTTCTTCAAGTGAAAAAAGATAAGAAAAGGAGACTGGAAAAGATGAGTGGTACCGACAAATACGTGAGCCCGTTATCCGAGCGTTACGCAAGTAAGGAGATGCAGTACATTTTTTCGCCGGATATGAAATTCCGCACCTGGAGAAGGCTCTGGATCGCACTGGCAGAGACAGAGAAGGAGCTGGGACTTCCCATCACCGACGAACAGATCGAGGAACTGAAAAGCCATGCGGAGGATATCAATTATGAAGTGGCGAAAGAACGGGAAAAGATCGTCCGCCACGATGTCATGTCCCATGTATATGCATATGGCGTACAGTGCCCGAAGGCAAAAGGAATCATCCACCTGGGAGCTACTTCCTGTTATGTAGGCGATAATACTGACATTATCGTGATGAACGAGGCCCTGAAGCTGGTGCGTAAAAAACTCATTAACGTCATCGCCGAGCTCCGTAACTTTGCTGATACATATAAAAACCAGCCGACACTGGCATTCACCCATTTCCAGCCGGCTCAGCCGACGACGGTAGGAAAGAGGGCAACTCTCTGGATGCAGGAGTTTCTGATGGATCTGGAGGATCTGGAATATGTGGCAGGCACCCTGAAGCTTCTCGGCTCTAAGGGAACCACAGGAACCCAGGCAAGCTTTCTGGAGCTTTTCGACGGAGATCAGGAGACCATTGATAAGATCGATCCCATGATCGCTGAAAAAATGGGCTTCAAAGCGGCTTATCCCGTATCCGGTCAGACCTATTCCAGAAAAGTGGACACCCGTGTGCTGAATGTTCTGGCAGGCATTGCAGCCAGCGCGCATAAGTTTTCCAACGATATCCGTCTCCTTCAGCACCTGAAAGAGGTAGAGGAGCCCTTTGAGAAAACACAGATCGGTTCTTCCGCTATGGCATACAAGAGAAATCCGATGAGAAGTGAGCGTATTGCTTCCCTGTCCCGTTATGTGATGGTAGATGCCCTGAATCCGGCGATCACCTCCGCAACCCAGTGGTTTGAGCGTACCCTGGATGACTCTGCCAACAAGCGTCTCTCTGTTCCGGAAGGCTTCCTGGCTATCGACGGTATCCTGGATCTCTGCCTGAACGTCGTAGACGGACTGGTGGTATATCCGAAGGTCATCGAGAAGCGTCTCATGAGTGAGCTTCCGTTTATGGCTACGGAGAACATTATGATGGATGCCGTAAAAGCAGGCGGCGACCGTCAGGAACTTCATGAGCGGATCCGTGAGCTTTCCATGGAAGCAGGACGTACCGTAAAAGTAGAAGGAAAAGAGAATAACCTTCTGGAGCTGATTGCAGCAGATCCGGCCTTTAATTTAAGCCTGGAGGATCTCAAGAAGACGATGGATCCGGCGAAATACGTAGGCCGTGCTCCGCTTCAGGTGGACAATTTCCTGAAAAATGTTGTGGATCCGATCCTTGAGGCAAACAAAGAAATCCTTGGAGTCAAAGCAGAAATCAATGTCTGATGATAGCAGTTTCGGCTGTTCCGGATTTTTGGAGCTCCCGGCACAGGCCGCGGAGCTCTGATCTTTGCAGGAGTTGAGGTGTTCTTTGAATATCAATCTGGAATATTATAAAATTTTTTATTACGTTGCCAGGCAGGGCAGCGTCACGGCAGCGGCGGCGGAGCTTTCCGTCAGCCAGCCTGCTGTGAGCCAGGCCATCAAGGCTCTGGAATCTGCCGTGGGGATCCCTCTGTTTGTGCGGACTGGAAAAGGCGTGCGCCTGACTCCGGCAGGGGAGATCCTTTATTCTTATGTACAGAATGGCTATGAAACGATCCTGCGTGGGGAGAAAAAGCTCCGGGAAATGAAGGGGCTGGAAAGTGGCGAGCTCCGGATCGGAGCCAGCGATATGACCCTTCGCTTTTTCCTTCTGCCTTATCTTCAGAAATTTCATGAGGCTTATCCGAAGATCAAGATCACCGTCACCAACGGACCGACACCGGAGACACTCCGGTATATGCAGGAGGGGCGCATTGATTTCGGGGTAGTGACCTCACCTGTGACCGGCCATGAGGAAGTGAATGTTTATCCCGTGCGCCCCATACAGGATATCTTTGTGGCGGGATACAAATTCTGGGAGTATAAGAACCGGATCATTCCTTTGAGTGAGCTGGCAGAGGTGCCGCTGATCTGTCTGGAGAAAAACACCAGCACCAGACGGTATATGGATCAGTTCCTGAAGGAGAGCGGGGTAATGATCCATCCGGAGATCGAGCTTGCCACCAGTGATATGATCGTCCAGTTTGCCAGACGGAACCTGGGCGTGGCTTCTGTGGTCTATGATTTTGCCAGGGAAGCTCTGGAGAGCGGCGAACTCTTCGAATTGAAGATCCAGAAAAAGATCCCCGAGCGGTTTATCTGTATCGTTCAGGGAAGCCATGCGACTCTGTCCTCCGCGGCCCAGAAGCTGATGGAGATGATACAGGAAGATAAAGTCCTGGAATCCACGTCAGATAAGGGAATAAAAGAATGATATAAGGTTTACTTATGAAAACTATAAATAATATTCACTTTACTTATAAAAAGAAATGCGTTATAATATAAACTGTCTGCGGATCAGACATCGAATGAAAGTAAATAAAAACGCATTTCTATAGGAGGAATGAATATGATTACCGCTGTTGTAGGAGCAAACTGGGGAGATGAAGGAAAGGGTAAGATTACGGATATGCTGGCTGAAGATGCCGACATTATCGTAAGATTCCAGGGCGGCGCAAATGCCGGACATACCATTGTAAACAACTATGGAAAATTTGCCCTTCATACGCTTCCGTCAGGCGTCTTTTATGATCACACCACAAGCATCATCGGAAATGGTGTTGCACTGAATATTCCGCTTCTTTTCAAAGAGGCAAAGAGCATCGAGGATAAAGGCGTTCCCGCTCCGAAGATCCTGGTTTCTGACCGTGCTCAGATCGTAATGTCCTACCACATTCTCTTCGATGAGTGTGAGGAAGAGCGTCTTGGAAAGAAATCCTTCGGCTCTACAAAGTCCGGAATCGCTCCCTTCTATTCTGATAAATATGCAAAAATCGGTTTTCAGGTCTGCGAGCTTTTTGATGACGAGTTCCTGAAAGACAAAGTAGCACGCGTTCTGGAGCAGAAAAATGTGATTCTGGAACACCTCTATCACAAACCGGCTCTGAAGGTTGAGGATATCATGGAAGAGCTTCATACATACCGTGATATGGTGGCTCCTTTTGTATGTGATACCTCTGCATACCTGTGGAACGCACTGAAAGAGGGCAAGAAGATCCTTCTTGAGGGTCAGCTCGGTTCTCTGAAAGACCCGGATCACGGAATTTACCCTATGGTAACTTCTTCCTCCACTCTGGCTGCTTACGGCGCCATCGGTGCAGGCCTTCCGCCTTATGAGATCAAACGGATCGTTACCGTTGTAAAAGCATACTCCAGTGCTGTCGGAGCAGGTGCTTTTGTCAGCGAGATCTTCGGCGAAGAGGCTGACGAGCTTCGTAAGAGAGGCGGAGATGGCGGAGAGTTCGGTGCTACCACCGGTCGTCCCAGAAGAATGGGATGGCTTGACTGTGTGGCTACCAAGTACGGCTGCCGTATGCAGGGAGCCACAGATGTGGCTTTCACAGTTCTGGATGTTCTGGGTTATCTGGATGAGATTCCTGTCTGCACCGGTTATGAGATTGATGGTAAAGTGACCACTGATTTCCCGACCACTCCGACTCTGGAGAAGGCAAAACCGGTACTGACCAGACTGCCGGGCTGGAAATGTGATATCCGTGGCATCAAAAAATACGAGGATCTGCCGGAAAACTGCCGCAAATACATCGAGTTTGTGGAAGAGCAGATCGGCTTCCCCATCACCATGGTTTCCAACGGACCGGGTCGTGAGGACATCATCTACAGAAATAAATAATCAAAAACAGAGGCCGTTCCGGGATTTTCCGGGGCGGCTTTTCTATGGACCCGACGGATGGAGTTTGTATAATGTGTCGAAAAATAATAAAAAAGCACTCTAAAATTTAGAAATAATTTAGAAGTTTAACATGACATCTTCACATTTCTCTGATATACTTTTAGTATCCGGTAAGGGGAGTTTTCGTGGAGAAAGCTGCCGGAGGAAGCTACAGACAAGCAGCATCAAAGGGGGATCATAAGTGATATATACGACCTATTATGCACAGACAGACAGCATCACAGAGGAACGCTTTGAAGAACTGAAACAAGCCGGTTTTTCAGGCGGTAACGCACAGATAGAAAAATTTCATCTGAGAAAACTGGAATTCCAGGGAGCTGGGCAGCAAAAGGCGGTTGCAGGCTATTATCTCTGTATGAAGAACCGGGATGAGAAACAGATCTTCCTGGAGAAAAAATATACACAGAACGGACTTTATTTTAAAAAGTGCGTAAAGCTCACCAGGGCAGAATGTGAAAAGATCCTGAACGGGGATCTGGAATGGATGAAGAATCACCGGAAAGAACTGTTGGCAGATTTTTATCTGCAGGCTACGCTGAACAGTCTCTATCCGGGGCGGATCACCGATTACCAGCGGGAGATGTGCCGGGTGAAAAAAGGCGAGTATCTGACCTTTACGACGGCTATTGCGCGTGGGGTTGGTCCTTGCAGAAGCCTTTTTGAAGAGCCGGAGATGAAAATTTCCTGTCTGGATGAAGGCAAAGTCCTTCTGACTTATAAAAAGAGTGCTTCCCTCCCGCAGATGGTCAGCAGCATGCTGCAGGGACAGGAAGAAAAACAGGATGAATATGGATTTGTCTTTTAAAAGAAAAGAAAGATGAAAAGTCTCAGTGCTTTTCATCTTTCTTTTTTTTCGGATCTTTTTTCGGCTCATCAGTGGGATCACCGGGTCTCAGGACACGGTAGATGATCTGCATGGCATAGAGCAGTATCGGAAAGACCACAGTTGCCGCAAAGGAACCGCGGAAGAGCGCCTGTGCCATGGGGCTTCCGGAAAAGGCCAGGACCAGACTGGTAAGATAAAGACCAAGCAGAACGACGATGCCGATCCAGGCAAAGATCTGACGGATGCGTTTGAAATTTTTCATAAGGCTCCATTCTGCCGTAAAAACGGCGAAAACTCAGCATTTTCAGCTGATTTCGAAGCTATTATAGCGTTTCTGGCAAAGAATTGCAAGGAAAGAAGGATGGAAATTCTGATGAAAATGTGATAGGGTATAAGGCAGATGTTTAATAGGAGGAACAAAAGAAAATGATCTTTTTTAACTGTGATTATAATGAAGGAGCACATGAGAATATTATAAAAAGACTGGCAGAGACCAACCGGGAACAGACCGTTGGATATGGAGAGGATGATTACTGCCGTCAGGCGGCAGAAATGATCCTGGAAAAATGTGAAATGCCGGAGGCGCAGGTTCATTTCCTGGTTGGTGGTACCCAGACCAACCTGACCGTGATCGTGGCCTGTCTGAAGCCCTGGCAGGGAGTCATTTCCGCAGATACCGGTCATATCAACTGTCATGAAACGGGAGCGATCGAAGCGACCGGCCATAAAGTTCTTGCTCTTCCCTGCAGAAACGGAAAACTCAAGGGGGAGCAGATCCGGGAGGTTGTGAGAAAGCACTGGGAAGATGCGACCCATGAGCATATGGTACAGCCGGGCATGGTCTACATCTCCAATCCCACGGAGATCGGAACGATCTATCATCAGAAAGGGCTGGAGGAGCTTTACCGTGCCTGCCAGGACTGTGGCCTGTATCTCTACATTGACGGAGCCAGAATGGGATATGGACTCATGGCAAGAGACAATGACCTGACGCTTCCTTTTATTGCCCGCCACTGTGATGCTTTTACGCTGGGCGGAACCAAACAGGGTGCTCTTTTCGGAGAAGCACTGGTCATCACAAACCCGGCTCTCGGAAAAGATTTCCGTTATCTGATCAAGCAGCGGGGAGGTATGCTGGCAAAAGGACGGCTTCTGGGGATCCAGTTCCAGGAACTGATGAGAAACGACCTCTATTTTGACCTTTCTGCCCATGCCATCGCCATGGCAATGAAGATCCGGGCAACTCTGGTGGACCTTGGAATCCCGATGCCTATCGCCAGCACGACCAACCAGCAGTTTGCCGTGTTTACGGATTCTGAGCTGAGCCGGCTGGCAGGAAAATACAGCTTTTCCTACTGGGAGCGGGTGGATGCTTCTCACAGTATGGTGAGGATCTGCACCAGCTGGGCTACCAGAGAAGAGGATGTGGATGCATTGATAAAGGATCTTCGCCGTGAAAAATAAATATCGTATTCTCATTGTGGAGGATGATGAGGTCATCGCCCGCTCTGTTCAGAAACTGATGGAAGACTGGGGCTGGGAAGCCTGCTGCGTGGAAGATTTTACCAGGGTGCTTGATATCTTCGCTTCCTACAATCCGCATCTGGTGATTCTGGACAATACGCTTCCATCCTGCAACGGGTTTTACTGGTGCATGGAGATCCGGAAGATCTCACGGGTGCCGGTGGTCTTTTTATCTTCTGCTTCTGACAACATGAATATCGTCATCGCCATGAATATGGGCGGGGATGATTTTATTGCAAAACCCTTTGACCGGAGTGTACTGGCTGCGAAGATCCAGGCGATCCTCCGCAGAACCTATGATTTTGCAGCTAATGCGGAACTGGTTGCCCACAGAGGAGCAGTATTGAACACTGCGGATGCCACGCTGACTTACCAGGGGCAGCGCATCGATCTTACGAAAAACGACTACAAAATTTTGAAAATGCTCCTGGAGAACAAGGGGAAAACCGTAAGCCGGGAAGCACTCATGACAAGACTCTGGGAGACGGACAGTTTTGTGGATGAAAATACACTGACGGTGAACATTACCCGTCTGCGGAAGAAACTGGAAAAAGCGGGTCTTTCAGACTTTATTGTGACCAAAAAGGGAATGGGGTATCTGGTTTCGGATGAAGACTGAGCTGAAAGAATATATTCTGGAAAAGAGGCAGGTTCTTGGAGCGGCAGCACTGGGGCTGCTGATCAGTTCCGGAGTGCTTTTTCTCTACCAGCTGCCACTGGAGGCGGTCTGGTACAGTGCGCTTCTTGTATGTTTTGCGGAAGCACTCTGGCTGTTTACCGGTTTTGGAAAATTCCGGAAAAAACAAAAGCTGTTAAGACAGCTTGCAGGAGAGCAGAGGAAGGATTTTTCCATTCGGGATCTTCCGGAGAGTGAAGATCCGAAGGAAGAGGTCTATCAGGAACTCATCGAATCCCTGATGAAGGAGAAGGGTCGGAAAGATGCGGAAACCGCGGAAAGACTCCGGAATATGGAAGAATACTATACACTCTGGGTACACCAGATCAAAACGCCCATCGCCGCTATGAGCCTGCTTCTCCAGGAGGAGGACACACCGGAAAATGGCGAACTTTCCATGGAACTTTTTCATATCGAGCAGTATGTGGAGATGGTACTGCAGTATCTCCGTCTGGAGAGTCCGGATCCGGATCTGGCCATCCGGTCTGTGAAGGTGGACAGCTGTGTACGCCAGGCTGTACGGAAATATGCGAGATCCTTCATCCGGAAAAAGATCGCTTTGGACTTCCATGAGACAGGCATGGAAGTTGTCACGGATGAAAAATGGCTGGTTTTTGTGTTGGAGCAGTTGGTGTCCAATGCTCTTAAATATACAAAAAAAGGTACCATCCGGATCTATGGTAAAGACGGCTTCCTTTCTATCGAGGATACGGGCATCGGCATTACGGCAGAGGATCTGCCCCGGATCTTCGAGAAGGGATATACGGGCTACAATGGCCGTCTGGACAAAAAATCCACGGGTATTGGTCTTTATCTGTGCCAGAAGGTTCTGAAGAAGCTTGGCCATGGGATCACCATTACTTCTGTCCCGGGGAAGGGAACGAAGGCTGTCCTGAGGTTTGTGCAGGAAAAACGGGAATATGACTGAAAAGAAAGCAACCTTTCCGTTTTGTAAGGAAGAAGAGGGAAATGTAAGCCAAAGAAATGGCAGACATTTTCCTCTTTTGTTATAGTATGCCTGTAGCGGTTTCGTGCCTGGGCAGTTACAGAATTGATGTGTGAAAAAAGTACAGAGAAAAAGAGAAAAGAGGTATCTTATGGCAATTCTTGAAGTCAGTCATGTAAAGAAAATCTATACCACCCGTTTTGGCGGAAATCAGGTAGAAGCACTGAAACAGGTGTCTTTCAGTGTGGAAGCAGGAGAGTATGTGGCTATTATGGGAGAATCCGGTTCCGGAAAGACTACACTTCTCAATATCCTGGCTGCATTGGACCGGCCTACGGCGGGGGAAGTCCGCCTGAACGGTCAGCGTATGGGAGATATCCGGGAAAAAGAACTGGCGGCGTTCCGTCGGAAAAATCTGGGTTTTGTATTCCAGGATTTCAACCTGCTGGATACATTTTCCCTGCGGGACAATATTTTTCTGCCGTTGGTCCTTTCCGGGGTACCCTATAAAGAAATGGAAGCCAGGCTGGAGCCTCTGGCAGAAAAACTGGAGATAGGAGAACTTCTGGATAAATATCCGTACGAGGTTTCTGGAGGACAAAAGCAGAGGGCGGCGGCAGCCCGTGCCCTGATCACCAATCCAAAGCTCCTTCTGGCAGATGAACCGACAGGGGCACTGGATTCCCGTGCCTCCGGAAAGCTTCTGGAACTTTTTGATAAGGTCAACGAGGGAGGTCAGACCATCCTTATGGTGACACACAGCCTCCGGGCGGCAGCTCATGCAGGGAGAGTGCTTTTCATCCGGGACGGGGAAGTGTTCCATCAGATCTACCGTGGAGCCGGTTCTCCGGAGGAGATGTATCGGAAAATCTCGGATGCCATGACCGTTCTGAATGAGGGAGGTGAGAACCGTGCGTAAAACCATGTTCTTTAAAATGGCAGCGGAGAACCTGAAGAAGAACCGTCAGACCTGCCTGCCTTTTATCCTGACGCTGGCGGGGACGGCAGCAATCTATGATGTGATGGGGACCCTGACAGAAAGCCAGATGGTAGCCTCTATGTTCGGCGGCAGCTTTATGGTGGAAATCCTCCGTATGGGCCGGTGGGTTGTGGGTCTTTTTTCTCTGATCTTCTTGTTTTATACGAACAGCTTTCTTCTGAAGCGCCGGAAGAAAGAATTCGGTCTGTATCATATCCTGGGTCTGGAAAAACGTCATGTGGCGTTGCTTCTGGTCCTGGAGCTTTTTTACACGGTTCTGGCCGGTCTGGCACTTGGAATCCTGACGGGAACCCTTCTTTATAAGGCAGTCTTTCTTCTACTCTGCCGGATCCTTCATGAACCGATGGTCCTGGGGTTTGATTTTTCTGTAAAAGCCATGGAGAATACCGGTGCTCTTTTCGGGGGGATCTTTCTGCTTCTTGCTGTCCATGGCATCCGGCAGATTTCACATTCGGAAGCTGCAGAACTTTTAAAAAGCGCTCAGGCAGGAGAGCGGGAACCGAAAAACCGTTGGTTTCTTGCTCTTCTGGGGCTGTTTTTTCTGGGAAGCGGGTATGATCTGGCAGTGACCATCGAGTCACCTCTGAGTGCCATGGCATATTTTTTTCTGGCGGTGCTGTTGGTTGTGGCGGGAACCTACTGTCTTTTCACAGCAGGAAGTATTTTTGTGCTGAAGGTGCTGAAAAAGAATCGGAATTATTATTATAAAAGCCGTCATTTTACCAGTGTTTCCGGTATGCTCTACCGGATGAAACAGAATGCGGCAGGGCTTGCCAGTATCTGCATCATGTCTACAGCGGTACTTCTTATAGTTTCCACGACCGCCTGCCTTTATTTCGGGATGGATGACCTGATGCGTACACGCTTTCCCAGAAACATCCAGGTGACGGCCGGAAACGTGACAGATGGAGAAATAGAGGAACTGGAAAACCTCGTCCTGGAAACGGCGGAAAAATGCGGCGTTTCTGTCCGTAATAACGAAGAAAACTATCGTTACCGGAGTTTTTTTGCACAGGAGAAGGGAAAAAGCTTTACTTATGACCCGGAGGGCGTTTTTGGAACGGCAACGGAGCTTTACTGTCTGACGCTGGAGGATTTCAACCGGATCACAGGGCAGCAGCTTACGCTTGCTCAGGATGAGATCTTTTATGACAGTGTTTATGGCAGGAGTGAGGAGAAACTGCAGGGAAGTGTGACGATCCAGGGAAAAGAGTGGAAGGTACGCGGACTTGTGACGGGACTGGATTCCGTGAGTGCCCAGCGGGTCATGATGGGATCCATCTATTATCTGATCTTTCCGGATCAGGCAGCCGTTCGGGAACTGACCCGGGAATTTGTGCCGGACGGGACCTGGGAGTATTTTCTGGGTGTGGATCTGGATGGGGGCAGTGAGAAACAGGCGGAAATGACAGCGGAACTGTCCACCCTTCTGGCGGAAAAGGACTGGGGGAGCCAGACATATGTCGAAGGGGCGGCTGCGTCCAGGGAGAATTTTTATGCTATTTACGGCGGCCTTTTCTTTGTCGGTATTTTTCTGGGCGTTCTGTTTCTCATGGCCACCGTGCTTATCATTTATTACAAGCAGGTTTCGGAGGGGTATGAGGATCATGACCGTTTCGTTATCATGCAGAAGGTGGGGATGGATAAGAGTGAAGTGCGCCGGACCATCAACAGCCAGGTAAGGATGGTTTTCCTTCTGCCGGTGCTGGCGGCGGGTGTTCATATGATTTTTGCTTATCCGATGATGAGCAGGATTCTGCTTCTTCTGAACCTTGGCAACCAGAAAATCTTTCTGGCCGGTGTGTTTCTGACGTTCCTGATCTTTCTGGTTTTTTATGCACTGGTTTACTTTTTTACGGCGCGGACCTATTACCGGCTGGTGCGCTGGTAGGCAAAAATACAGTTGCTCTTTGGAAAAACTCCTGTTATACTTTTCATGACATCTGACGTATCGGACAAAAGGAGGAAAACAAATGAGTAAGGATATGACGCGGGGAAAGCCTCTGGGATTGATCTTGAAATTTTTTATTCCCGTGCTTCTCGGCAGCCTGTTTCAGCAGTTTTACAGTATGGTGGATACCATTGTGGTGGGAAAATTTGTGGGGGTCAATGCTCTGGCCGGTGTCGGGGCGACCGGTTCCATCAACTTTCTGATCCTTGGTTTTGCCATGGGCATCACCATTGGATTCGGCGTTAAGGTGGGACAGCGGTTCGGAGCGAAGGATTATGAAGGTATGAGAAATTATGTGGCGAATGGTTTTTATCTGATCATCATCATTTCAGCCATCATGACGCCGCTGACCATGTATTTCTGTAAGGATATCCTGGAACTGACAGGAACGCCGGAGGAGATTTTTTCAGACTCGTACAATTATCTCATCTGGATCCTGGCAGGCACCTTCTTTTCCATGCTTTACAATGCGACATCAGCGATCCTGCGGGCGATCGGAGACAGCCGGACGCCATTGTTTGTCCTGCTTTTTTCATCGGTGCTGAACATCATTCTGGATCTTCTGTTTGTTCTTGCTTTTCATATGGGAACCACAGGAGTGGCAGTGGCTACTGTAGCCTCCCAGGGGATCTCCGGAATTCTCTGTCTCTTTTATATGTTCTGGCATTATGAAGAGCTTCGGATCCGGAAAGAAGAATTCCGGGTGTCTCTGGAAAAAATGGCGGCACTTCTGAAACAGGGAATCCCTATGGCATTGCAGTTTTCAATCACTGCTGTGGGTGGTGTGATCCTTCAGAGCGCAGTCAACAGCCTTGGTTCTGTCTCTGTAGCGGCGATGACTGCAGGAAACAAGATCTCCTTTATTTTTTCCAGTGCTTTTGAGAGTATGGGAACCACCATGGCAACCTACTGCAGCCAGAATCTGGGAGCAAAAGAGTACGGAAGGATCCGGAAGGGGATCCGCTGTGCCTGTCTGATCTCCGGTTGTCTCTGCGTGTTTTCTTTTGCTGTGGTCTGGCTGGCAGGCAGATACATCGCACTGCTGTTTATCGATGCCGGAGAAATGGAACTGATGGGACAGATCCAGCTTTTCCTGCGGGTGATCTCATCCTTCTATCCGTTCCTGATCCTGATCTTTATCCTGAGAAACAGCCTTCAGGCAATGGGTTACAGCTTTATCGCCATGTTTGCCGGTGTTTTTGAACTGGTCGGCCGGGCGTCAGTGGCCTTTGGTCTGGTTGGAAAACTGGGCTTTCTGGGTGTTGCCTTTGCTTCACCGGCCGCCTGGGTTCTGGCCGATGTGATCCTGGTCACTACCTATTTCTCAGTTGTACGGAAGTTTCCGCAAGAGGATATCAAATAAGTATTATATTCGCCAGAAACCTGCAAAACTGCCAGTTTCTGGCGTTTTTTTCTATTGTCGTGGAAAAAATCTGTGGAAAAAATCCGGTAATTAAAAAAGCGGGGCTTGCCTATCTGCAAAAAAATGGTTATACTGTAAAAAGGGTGAAAAGAGAGTGTCTCTGTTTTTGAGACACCGGGCGGAATGAAAAAGATAACGAAACAGCATGCCCGGAACGTGGGGGTATGCGAAAAAAACAGCAGGAGATGAAAATTGAAAACGGACAAAAAAGAATGTAAATCAGTAAAAATCATCCCTTTAGGGGGATTGGACAAGATCGGAATGAATATTACTGCCATCGAGTACGGTGATACCATTGTGGTGGTAGACTGCGGAATTGCGTTTCCGGAAGGAGACATGCTGGGTATTGACAAGGTAATCCCGGATGTTTCCTACCTGGTAAAGAATAAAGAGAAAGTCAAAGGCTTCGTTATCACCCATGGTCACGAGGACCATATCGGAGCCCTTCCTTATATCCTTCCTCAGCTGAATGTACCGGTGTATGCCACACGGCTTACCATGGGGCTCATCGAACATAAGCTGAAAGAAGCAAACCTGATCCGTAAGACCAGACGGAAAGTGGTCAAGCAGGGCGGTTATGTGGTGCTTGGTGAAATGCGTGTGGAATTTATCAAGACGAATCACAGCATTGCGGGAGCGTCAGCACTGGCTATTTATACACCGGCAGGAGTAATCCTTCATACCGGTGACTTTAAAGTGGACTACACGCCTCTTTTTGGAGAACCGATTGATCTGCAGCGCCTGAGCATCATTGGTAAAAAAGGAGTGCTGGCTGTTCTGAGTGACAGCACCAATGCCCTCCGCCCGGGCTTTACCCCGTCTGAAACCAAGGTTGCCAAGACTTTTGATACTCTTTTTGCAGAGCACAGAAAGAGAAGGATTATTGTTGCAACCTTTGCATCAAATGTGGATCGTGTGCAGCAGCTTATTAACACCGCTCATAAATATGGCCGGAAGGTGATCCTTCAGGGCCGGAGCATGGAGACGGTCATTGAGATCGCTACAGATCTTGGCTACGTGAAGATTCCGGAGAAGACTCTGATCAGCGTCAACGATATGAACCGCTATCCGGATGAACAGCTGGTATTTATCACGACCGGAAGCCAGGGTGAGGAAATGGCGGCTCTGTCCCGTATGGCAGATGGTACGCACAGAAAAGTACGGATCAAGCCAAACGATACGATTATTTTAAGCTCCAATCCGATCCCGGGAAATGAAAAAGCGGTTTCCAGGATCATCAATGAGCTGACAGAAAAAGGAGCCAATGTGATCTTTCAGGATACGCATGTATCCGGTCATGCCTGTCAGGAAGAGTTGAAGCTTATTTATTCTCTTTTAAAGCCCCGCTATGCGATCCCTGTTCACGGTGAGTATCGCCACAGAGCCGCTGCGGCAGGTCTGGCAAAAGATCTTGGTATTCCGGAGGAGCGGGTCATGCTCATCCAGTCCGGAGACGTGCTGGAGCTTTCAGAGGAAGAAGGCAGGGTTACCGGAAAAGTTACAGCCAGAGAAGTCTTTGTAGACGGCCTTGGCATTGGTGATGTGGGAAATATCGTGATCCGTGACCGTCAGAATCTTTCCGAGAACGGAATCATTGTTGTAACGCTTTCACTGGAAAAGGGAACCAACAGCCTTCTGGCAGGACCTGATATCATTTCCAGAGGCTTTGTCTATGTGAGAGAGTCCGGGGAACTTATGCAGGAGCTCCGCACGGTTGCCCTGGAGGCAGTGAAACGCTGTGAAAAGAAGAATTACCGGGAATGGGGCAAGATCAAAGGAGAGATCCGGGATGCCCTGGATGAATTCCTCTGGAAGAAGATCAAGAGAAAACCGGTGATCATTCCGATCATTATGGAAGTATAGAACGGATCAGGGAGGTTTCTGCCATGAAAGAATTTCGTTTTGTGATCCTGGGCGCAGGAAATATCGCCGGAAAATTCTGTGAAGCTGTTTCCCTTACGGAACATGCTGCGGTTGCTGCAGTAGCCAGCAAGAGTCTGGAGCGGGCAGCAGCTTTTGCAGAAAAAAATGGTGTTCTTAAGGCCTATGGGGATTATGAAGAAATGCTCCGGATGGAAAAACCGGACGGGGCTTATATTGCGGTGACACCGAACGATCATTACCGCCTTTCCATGCTTTGCCTGAAATATGGCGTTCCGGTGCTCTGCGAAAAGGCGATGTTTCAAAACAGCCGGGAGGCAAAAGAAGTTTTTGCGGTTTCAAAAGAAAAAGGCATCTTTGTGATGGAAGCTCTCTGGAGCCGCTTCCTTCCGGCTGTATGTAAAGTCGGCGAATGGCTGGACGAAGGGCGGATCGGCAAGGCGAAGATTGCCAGCTGTACCATTGGATTCCGGGCGGATCCGGATCCCAAAAGAAGATATTATTCACCGGAACTCGGAGGCGGGGCATCGAAAGATATTACTGTCTATGCCTATGAGATCACAACGTATCTGCTCCGCCAGAAGCTGAAGAATCTGACAGTTTCCGCAGTCTGGAGTGAGAGTGGTGTGGATGAAAGCAGTCTTGTGACACTGGAATTTGAAGAGACACTGGCCAGTCTGATGACGACCTTTGCGGCTGATACGGATGAACGTCTGGTGATCTATGGAAGCAAAGGACATATCGAGCTTCCCTATCCCCATTATGCATCGGAGGCTTTTCTCTATGGGGAAAAAGGAGAACTTCTGGAGCATTTCCGGGATGAAGAGACAAAGAACGGTTTTACCTACGAGATTGCGGAGATGATCCGCTGCATCCGTGGCGGGCTGACAGAAAGTCCGGTGGTCCCGCACAGCACAACACTTGCCTGTGCAGAGCTTTTTGACCGGATCGATGCCACAAGACCGGAAGGAAGAGATTCCTCTCATTTTTGAAAAGGTTTCTGGATTAAGCGTTGAAAAAAAACAGAAATTAGTATATAATAGGATGAACGTGTCATAGGACCCCATGTTTTCATGACATGGAGATGATCAATTTGAAACAAAGGATGGTATAAGTAAAATGGGATTATTACAGGAATGGCGTGAGATTGCCTACAATCAGGAGACTGACAAAAAACAGCTGCAGAAATTCTGGACCGAGTATTTCCTCATTGAAAAAGGAATCTATGAGAAGCTCCTTTCCAATCCGGACGAAGTAGTAAAAGGAACCGTAAAAGAACTGGCTGAGAAATATGGTATCAAAGTGCTGACCATGGCTGGTTTCCTGGATGGTATTAATGACAGCCTGAAGGTGCCGAATCCGATCGAGACCATGGACGAGGATACCGAGGTGACTCTGGCTTTTGATAAAGAGATGCTTTACAAGAATATGGTAGATGCCAAAGCTGACTGGCTGTATGAGCTGCCCATGTGGGATGAGATTTTCGAGCCGGATCACAAGAAGAAACTCTTCATCGAAGCGAAGAAAGCAAACACCGTTGTGAAAGGACCGAAGATCGGAAGAAACGATCCCTGTCCCTGTGGAAGCGGAAAGAAATATAAATACTGCTGCGGCAGAAATAAATAATCAGGGAGAAGGCGTCTGTGGAAAACGGGCGCCTTCCTTTGTCATACGGAGGAATGGGTATGGGCTGGATGGTGCTTGGAGGGATTTGTCTGCTTTATTTTCTGCTCCTTCTTGGTGTCGGCATGGATTTTTCAGTGATCTGGCTGCTGGCCGGAGCAGGATCTGTGATGGTGGGGCTTTTCCGCCATTTTGGAAAATGGAAATTGCCGAAAACGGTGTCTGTGGCGGCAGGTGGCTGCCTGTTGCTTCTTCTTCTCGTTTTCGCAGGGATCGAAGGACTGATCATGACCGGAATGTTTGCAAAAGGAGAGTCAGGACTGGACTATCTGGTGGTTTTGGGAGCACAGGTACGGGGAACAGTCCCGAGCCGGGCATTGAAGAAACGGCTGGATACTGCGGCAGAATATCTTGGAAAAAATCCGGAAACAAAAGTTGTGGTTTCCGGTGGAAAAGGAGCCGGGGAAGAAATCACAGAGGCAGAAGCGATGGAGAACTATCTTCTGGAGCTTGGGATTGAAAAAGACCGGATCATTATGGAGGATCGATCTACAACGACCAGTGAAAATCTGAGATATACGGGAGAACTCATCGACCGTGAAAAAAAGATCGGTCTGGTGACGAATAACTTCCATATTTACCGGGCATTGAAAATGGCAGAAAAACAGGGATACACGCATACAGTGGGGGTGGCGGCCCCTTCGGATCCTCTTTATCAGATCCATTATCTGGTGCGGGAATTTTTTGCTCTGATAAAAGCAGCAGGAAAAGGGGATATTACCCTTTGACAGGCGGGAAGCCGGAAAGGAATAAGATGGAGACACTTGAAATGATCAGAGAAGAAGCGGCCAGTGCGACGGCTCAGCTTCTGGAAATGGCAAAAATGAAAGAAGGAGAACTGTTGGTGGTGGGTTGTTCCAGCAGCGAGATCGGTTCAGAGAAGATCGGCACGCATTCCAGTGCAGAGGTCGGAAAAGCTGTTTTTGAAGGCATTAAGGCGGAACTGGATAAAAAGGGTATCTTTCTGGTGGCTCAATGCTGTGAACATCTGAACCGGGCACTGATTCTGGAACGGGCTGCAGCAGAGAAGTACGGTTATGAAGAGGTGAATGTGGTTCCTCAGCTGAAAGCCGGCGGTTCTTTTGCTACGGCGGCGTATGCAGGTTTTCGGGATCCTGTGGCTGTGGAGGAGATCCGGGCGCATGCGGGGATGGATATTGGTGATACGCTCATTGGCATGCATCTGAAGAGAGTGGCTGTGCCGGTGAGGATCAGCCAGAGAACCATTGGCGCGGCCAGAGTGGTCTGCGCACGGACGAGAAGAAAGTTCGTAGGCGGAGAGAGAGCTCATTATGATCCGGAACTCTTATAAGGAAAGCATGAGAGAAAACTATGATAGAGATAAATGGCGTAAATAAAAAATTTTCTACGACAGCTGCCCTGAATAATGTCATTGCTGCCGTACAGGAAAAGAGTATTTTCGGACTGGTTGGAACCAATGGAGCTGGAAAGAGCACGCTTCTTCGGATCATGTGCGGCGTGATCTGCCCGGATACGGGAAGTGTCATGGTGGACGGAGAAAATGTATATGAAAATCCGAAGATCAAAGAACGAATCTGTTTTCTTTCAGATGAAGCCTACTTTTTCCCGAATGCCACAGGTGAGAGTATGGCGGAATATTATGAGATCCTGTATCCGCATTTTGATGAATATCGTTTTTTTGATCTCATGGAGCGGTTTCAACTGAACCGGAAAAGAAAGCTTGCCTCCTTCTCCAAAGGGATGAAGCGTCAGGTGCTCATGCTTCTTGGGATCTGTGCAGGAACGAAATATCTGTTCTGCGATGAAACCTTTGACGGTCTGGATCCGCTGATGCGCCAGTCTATGAAAAGTCTCCTGGCGGGAGAACTTGCAAAAAGAGATTTTTCAGCTGTTATCGCTTCTCACAGTCTGCGGGAGCTGGAGGATATCTGTGATCATATCGGTCTTCTCCATAAAGGCGGGATCCTTCTTTCCAGAGATCTGGAAGATATGAAATATCACATTCATAAGCTTCAATGTGTGATCCGTGACCCGGAAAAAGAAAAAGAACTGCTGGAAGAACTGAATGTGGTACAATATGAAAAAAGAGGCTCGCTCCTCACCGTCATAGCCAGGGGAACGAGACAGGAGATTCTCATGAGTATAGAGGAGAAGAATCCGGTGTTTTCCGAGGTGCTTCCACTGACTCTGGAAGAAATATTTATCAGCGAGACGGAGGTTGCCGGATATGATATCAAAGAAATCATTCACGATGCTGTTAAAGGATGATCTGAAGAAGAGAAGCTGGCTTATGTTGGTTTCCGTTCTCTTTTTCTGTCTGTTTTTTCCGGGGATCGTTCTGGATAATGTGCAGGGGATGATCAGTATTTACGGAGAGCAGGGTGTGGAAAGCCGTTTTCTGAATGCGCTTACCTACAGCGGAAATAACTATTATGCGATGGCTGTGTTTCTGTTGGCTGCATTCTGTGCATTTACCGGATTTTCTTATATCTATTCCAGACAGAAACTGGATTTTTATCACAGTCTGCCGGTAAAAAGGGAGAGCTGGCTGGTTTTGAAAACCGTTTCAAGCTTTTTGATCTTTGCACTGCCAGCGGGAATGGCTGTGCTGGAAGAACTTTTTATGGGAGTGTTCTATCATGTGACAGATCTGCGTTTTGTAGAAGCTGTTCTGGGGAAGTTTTTTCTGTATCTTCTGGTTTTTCTCTCTTCTTACTTTTTATGTCTGCTAGCCATGCTGATGACGGGAAAACTTCCGACCGGTATCCTTCTGACACCGGTGCTTTTGGGCTTTACAGGAGTTGTGAGCTGGCTTTACCGGCTTTTTCAGAAGACTTTTTATACAGGGTATCTGGGGTCTGAAAGCAATAATCTTTTTCGAAAATATCCTT
The DNA here is from genome assembly GCF_003463065.1 of Blautia sp. OF03-15BH. Taxonomy (GTDB): domain Bacteria; phylum Bacillota; class Clostridia; order Lachnospirales; family Lachnospiraceae; genus Limivivens. The sequence goes on along the minus strand of NZ_QSCM01000001.1, from coordinate 72,653 downwards.
CGCCGGGCACCTGTATGCTGGATCTTACAGAAAGGTGGAACCGGTACGTGGAAAATGGTCTTTCCGGGAAAATGTCCTGGAGAGAACCGATCCTTCTCATTCTGTTTCTACTGTTGGAGATCATGCTCTGTGTCTGCCTGTATCGGAACAGAAGAACAGAGGCGGCGGGAAATGCGGTGGTATTTCCGAAACTGGGGATCCTTATTAAGCTTCTGGCAGTGTGTGCGGCATCCCTGGGAGTGGGGATCTGCCTGAAGACCTTTTCTTATACGCAGAGCGATCTCTGGTTTTTTGGAGGGATTGCACTTGGAATCCTGGTTTTTACAGGAGTTCTGGATTTTATATTTTATACAGATATCCGGAATGTATTGAAAAAACCACTGGAACTTTTGGCGGTTACTGCATTGACCTTTGGTATTGCGCTGGTGTTCCGCTTTGACCTTCTGGGATATGACTCTTATCTTCCGGATACGGATAAGATCGCCAGCATGTCTGTAAATAACAATTTGCTTTCCAATGTCTATCATCAGGTGATGACTTATACGGAGCTTTCCAGTACCAGTACCACCACTGAGGACAGCACGCAGACATTGGATGCCTATCAGCTGACAGAGTTTGAACCTATTTATGCCATGGCAGAGAACGGGAGCGAAAATGCAGCACTGGAAGAAGCGGCAGATGGAGACCGGATTTTGGTGGATATCCGCTATAACCTGAAAAACGGCAGGGTGGTTTACCGGACATATCCGGTGGACAGCCAGGTCTTTGAGGAAAATGCGGATGAATTATATGAAAAACCGGGCTTTATCAAAGCCATGTATCCGATCTTCGGAAGAAGAAGCAGTGAGATTTCTTCTATCTGGGCATACGGTGTAAATGCCAGAAGCGGAAGTTACACGTTCCGTTCCAAAGAGGAAAAAGAAGAATTTGCAGAAGCCTATAAACAGGATCTTCTGACTTTGAACTACAGTGATCTTTCCGGCAGCGATCTTCTCGGAAATATGACGATCAGCTATGAGCCGGAACAACAGGAAACAGGAAACGAAATACTGCCGACCAGTCTCATCAGTGATGAGGATAATGGCTATCCGATTCTCCGGCGGTTTAAAAAAACCATTGCAGTGCTGGAAAAATTCGGGGTTACTTTTCCGGAAACGCTGGATCCGGACGAGGTGAGGGAACTTTCTGTCTGGTATGAAAACAGTGATGTTGCAGTGAACCTTCTGGCTGTGGGAGCCGGAGAAACGGATCTCATTTCAGACAGTCAGAAAAAAGAACTGTTGGATATGCTTTCCTATCAATACTGTATCGCGCCGGAGAGCGATAAGGATATTTACTGCATCACCGCATACGGGGAAGAAAATAACTATCTGCAGACCTTTATCGTACCGGGAAGTGATCTTCCGGAAGACATTCGTACGATACTGGAAAACAGTGTCCGGCAGGTGAGTTCCGAAAAAAGTCAGATCACGGGTTGACAAACCGGAAATCGGTGATTATAATCAAGGTCAGGAAAAGCGTCGAGGAGACGAGTAGAATGGCAGAATGTCTCAGAGAAGGATGAGTAGGTGTGAGCATCCCGGCAGGAACCATTTGAAGACCAGCTCCGTTCAGCGGCCCCAATCCGGCCCGGTTGACACCGTTATCGTCAGAATGAGTGGCTATGCCAGAAATAAGGGTGGAACCGCGGGAAAAAGATAACTCGCCCCTTGTGATCTTTCAACAGAAGGATTGCAGGGGGCTTTTAATTTTGTAAGGAGGAAAATTATGATCATCACATTGAAAGACGGCTCTAAAAAAGAGTACGCAGAAGCAAAAAGCGTTTATGACATCGCACTGGACATCAGCGAAGGCCTGGCAAGGGCTGCCTGTGCCGGAGAGATCAACGGCGAGGAGGTTGACCTTCGTACGATTGTGGATTCCGACTGCGAGCTGAACATCCTTACCTTTGAAGATGAGGGAGGAAAGGCAGCATTCCGTCATACCGCATCTCATATCATGGCACAGGCAGTCAAACGTCTCTATCCGGAGACAAAACTGGCCATCGGACCTTCTATCAAGGATGGTTTTTACTATGATGTAGACAGAGAAACTCCTTTTACGGGAGAGGATCTGGAGAAGATCGAAGCAGAGATGAAGAAAATTGTTAAAGAAGGACTTCGTCTGGAGCGCTTCACCATGACCCGTGAAGAGGCTATCCGGTTCATGCAGGAAAAAGAAGAACCCTACAAGGTACAGCTGATCGAGGATCTTCCGGAGGATGCAGAGCTGAGCTTTTACCGCCAGGGTGAGTTTGTAGATCTCTGTGCAGGACCGCATCTGATGAATACCAAACCGGTAAAAGCATTCAAGCTTACCAGCCTGGCAGGCGCTTACTGGAGAGGAAATGAGAAAAACAAGATGCTGACCCGTATCTACGGTACCGCATTTACCAAGAAGGCAGATCTGGAAGAGTATCTTGGCCGTATCGAAGAGGCGAAGAAGAGAGATCACAGAAAGCTGGGCAGAGAGCTTGGTATTTTCATGATGAGAGAAGAAGGACCGGGCTTCCCCTTCTTCCTGCCGAAGGGAATGGTTCTGAAAAATACGCTGCTGGATTACTGGAGAGAGATCCACAACAAAGCCGGTTATGTAGAGATTTCCACTCCGATCATGCTGAACCGTCAGCTGTGGGAGACCTCCGGTCACTGGGATCATTACAAAGAGAACATGTACACCACCGTCATCGATGAGCAGGATTTTGCCATCAAGCCGATGAACTGCCCGGGCGGCGTTCTGGTTTATGAGTCTGAGCCGCGCTCTTACCGTGATCTGCCTCTGCGCATGGGAGAGCTGGGACTGGTTCACCGTCATGAGAAATCCGGTCAGCTTCACGGACTGATGCGTGTACGCTGCTTCACACAGGACGATGCACATATCTTTATGACTCCGGAGCAGATCCGCGATGAGATCAAAGGTGTTGCGAAACTTATTAATGAGGTATACAGCCTGTTCGGCTTTAAATATCATGTAGAGCTTTCAACCCGTCCGGAGGATTCCATGGGAAGTGATGAAGACTGGGAGATGGCTACCGATGCGCTCAGAGCGGCACTGGATGATCTGGGACTGGATTATGCAGTGAATGAGGGAGATGGTGCATTCTATGGTCCGAAGATCGACTTCCATCTGGAGGACTCTCTGGGAAGAACCTGGCAGTGCGGCACCATTCAGCTTGATTTCCAGCTGCCCTTACGTTTCAACCTGGAATACATTGCAGCTGACGGAGAGAAGCATCGTCCGATCATGATCCATCGTGTGGTATTTGGTTCTATCGAACGTTTCATCGGTATTCTTATCGAGCATTTCGCAGGTGCGTTCCCGACCTGGCTGTCTCCGGTACAGGTACGTGTACTGCCAATCTCTGATAAATACATGGAGTATGGTCAGAAGGTTCTTGCAGAGCTGAAAGCAGCCGGGATCCGTGCGGAGATCGATACAAAGGCTGAGAAGATCGGCTATAAGATCCGTGAGGCAAGACTCCAGAAGATCCCTTACATGCTGGTAGTCGGAGCAAAAGAGGAAGAGGACGGCGTGGTATCTGTAAGAAGCCGTTTCAAAGGTGATGAAGGCCAGAAGGGTCTGGATGCATTTATTTCCGATATAAAAGAAGAGATCAAAAATCGTGAGAACCGTAAGGTAGAGGTGGAAGCATAATCATTAAGATTTTCTTTTGTCGACGCGGCTGATCACGAGGCAGAAAAACATTTGCGTGAATCGTGAATAAAAAGAAGGATAACGGCAGATATTATTTCTTGTATCAGATGGATAAAAGGAGGTAATATCATGCCGTTATTAGTTTGTTCTGCAATGAGCTGTATCTACAACAGAGGAGAATACTGCAGCAAAGGAGATATCACAGTCGGAGGAAAAGAAGCGGGTCAGCCGGAAGAAACCTGCTGTGAGAGCTTTATGGCAAGAAGAGGGAATGAAGTGACGGACAGTGCCGGTGTTCCCAGTGCGACCATTCATGTGGGCTGTAAAGCCTGTCACTGTCAGTATAACGAAGAACAGTGCTGCACCGCATCGAAGGTTGATATCGATGGTGCTTCTGCGAAAGAGAAAGACGAGACCCAGTGCGGAACTTTCTGTTGCTGCTGCGGAAAATAAAAAAGTAAAAATAACAGGTTGACAATGAGGGAAATCTATGGTATCTTAATATAGGTTAAGAAAAGAAAGCAGAGTGTCCACTCTCACCTCAGCACGCTTCAGTGACTGGCGGTTTATAGATTTCCCTGTTGAAACGGGGCATTTGTATGGTGGACAATCGCGTCCATCTTTTTTTATGTCCGCTGATCATCATGAACAAAGAACGGTACGGAGGTGCAAAACAATTAGCGAATTAATGATTAACGAGCAGATCCGCGATAAAGAGATCCGCTTAATTGGAGAAAATGGAGAACAGTTAGGTATTATGTCTGCCAGAGATGCTATGAAGATGGCGAAAGAGGCAGAGCTTGATCTGGTAAAGATTGCTCCTGCGGCAAAACCGCCTGTCTGCAAGATCATCGATTATGGAAAATATCGTTATGAGCAGGCAAGAAAAGAAAAAGAAGCTAAGAAAAAACAGAAGACCATCGAGATCAAAGAGGTTCGCCTGTCACCGAATATTGACGTGAATGATCTGAATACCAAGGTAGGAGCGGCAAGAAAATTCATCGAGAAAGGCAACAAGGTAAAAGTTACCCTGCGTTTCCGTGGACGCGAGATGGCTCATATGCAGAGCAGCAGACACATTCTGGATGATTTCGCAGAACAGATGAAGGATGTTGCCAGCGTGGATAAACCCCCGAAGATCGAGGGTCGGAATATGACAATGTTTTTAACTGAAAAACGTTAATCACGCAGTTAAAATAGGGAAAAACCTTCGGGTTTGACCGTGCGGTATCATAGCCGCGATAGATTCAGAATAAGGAGGAACATAAGAATGCCCAAGATTAAAACCAGCAGAGCAGCTGCAAAACGTTTCAAAAAGACAGGAACCGGTAAATTAAAGAGAAATAAAGCTTATAAGAGCCATATCTTAACCAAGAAGACCACGAAGAGAAAGAGAAACCTGAGAAAGGCTACGATCGTGGACGCTACCAACTTCAAGAACATGAAGAAGATCTTACCGTATTTATAATCGAAAGACTGAAGGAGGAAATTAAGAGATGGCAAGAATTAAAGGCGGCTTGAACGCAAAGAAGAGACATAACAGAACCCTGAAACTGGCAAAAGGTTACAGAGGCGCACGTTCCAAACAGTATAGAGTAGCAAAACAGTCTGTCATGAGAGCTCTGACCAGCTCCTATGCAGGAAGAAAAGAGAGAAAGCGTCAGTTCAGACAGCTCTGGATCGCTCGTATCAATGCAGCAGCTCGCATGAACGGACTTTCTTACAGCAGATTCATGTATGGTCTGAAACTGGCTGGCGTTGAGATGAACAGAAAGATCCTGGCTGATATGGCTATCAACGATGCTGAGGGCTTCAAAACTCTGGCAGAGCTGGCAAAAAGCAAACTGGCTTAATGTGATCTGAACAGAAAGGCAGATTGAGCGGAGAGATCCGGGCAAGACTGCCTTTTCTCTATGGCAGAAGTATAACGAGTAAAACAGGTGGTCGCGGCTGACAGACCGAAAGGTGTCAGGCGAGGAAAGTCCGGGCTTCACAGGGCAGGATGCCGGATAACATCCGGTGGAGGCGACTCCAAGGACAGTGCAACAGAAATAAACCGCCCGCTTTGGCGGGTAAGGGTGGAAAGGCAGTGTAAGAGACTACCGCCCGGCTGGTAACAGACGGGGCATATGTAAACCCCATTCGAAGCAAGACCGAATAGAGACATACGGCGGCCCGTCGGTCTCAGGTAGGTCGCTTGAACCTGCTGGTAACAGCAGGTCTAGATAGATGACCATCCAATGACATAACCCGGCTTATCGTTTTGCTCGTTTTAAAGATGTTTTTATAATAGGAAGAATTCCCGCAGCCTGCTGCGGGTTTTGTTTTATCCGGAGGAAACGATATGAAGAAAGTAAGGAAGCATTTTTATTTCTATGGAAATGTCCAGGGAGTAGGCTTTCGTTCCAGAGCCAGATGGATGGCTTCCGGTCTGGGACTTACCGGCTGGGTGAAAAATGAATGGGATGGGAGTGTGGAAATGGAAGTGCAGGGAGATCCAGCGGCTATTACAACTCTTCTGGAACGGCTGAACCGTATGAGCTATGCCTGGATCGACCGCATGAGCTGTGTTGATATGGAGATCATAGAGGAAAACGGATTCTACGTACGGTAGGAGAGTGGCTTTTTTGCATATAGATGCACGTTTAAATTTTGCAAATAAAAAATATGGAAAAAAGTTGAAAAAAACAGTTGACAGATGATGCAATTGCATGTATAATACTAAATGTTCGTGAGGAACAGAAAACTTCATAGAATGCGCGGGAGTGCTGGAATTGGCAGACAGGCTAGACTAAGGATCTAGTGTTGGCAACGACGTGTGGGTTCAAGTCCCATCTCCCGCATCCTTCTTAAAAAGTTGGATGCAGCGAACGAAATGCGGAAGTGGCGGAATTGGCAGACGCGCAGGCTTCAGGTGCCTGTGGTAGCAATACCGTGCGGGTTCAAGTCCCGCCTTCCGCATTCTTTTTTTGCTTCAATATCTTTCTTGTTTCTATTGTGTAAGGCAATGGGCGGGAGAGAAAACTTTTGCAGATCATGATACAAAAAACAGGTGCTCCTACAGGCTTCTATAGAAACGAAACAAAAGATTCAGAACATTTCAGGGAGAATAAAAATGGAATGTTTTGAATCTTTTTTTGTTTTTATTAAGGATGCGATTGGAGCTGCTTGTATATGTCAGTCACGAAGAGAGGACAGAGTGTTGCAGACGGTAATGAATGGTAAGATAGAAGAGGGTGTAAAGAAAATATATATAAATAAAAGTAACGATTCAGAACCACCTCCAAAATGCTATGCATTTCGTCGGTGTGGCGTATCCGCCAAATAGATTTCCATGTAAAAGTGTTCATTCATGCAAGCATGATTCACACTTTTGCATGAAAATCTGCTTGACTCTGAACAGTTACAAATAAAAAAAGAATGCGGAAGGCGGGACTTGAACCCGCACGGTATTGCTACCACAGGCACCTGAAGCCTGCGCGTCTGCCAATTCCGCCACTTCCGCATTTCGTTCGCTGCATCCAACTTTTTAAGAAGGATGCGGGAGATGGGACTTGAACCCACACGTCGTTGCCAACACTAGATCCTTAGTCTAGCCTGTCTGCCAATTCCAGCACTCCCGCAGACTTTATTAAGTTTTGTGTTCCTCAGGAACAAGACAGATTATAGCATCGTTTTTTCAACTCGTCAACTACTTTTTTCAAATTTTTCAAAATTTTTTAAATTTGCGAAAAAAATAAAAAATTCAAAAAAGGTGTTGACAAACAAGAGATCCTGTTGTATGATAGGTCTGTGCTTGAGAGACAGCACAGAAAAGTTCATAAGAACAAAAATGCGGAAGTGGCGGAATTGGCAGACGCGCAGGCTTCAGGTGCCTGTGGTAGCAATACCGTGCGGGTTCAAGTCCCGCCTTCCGCACTTTTTCTTTTTGTGACAATGCAGAAAGCAGGGTTTCATGGAACAGGGATGTTCTATGAAGCCTTTTTGTGTATCTCGGCTTGCAATCATGATTTTCCGATGTTATACTACTATAGTTAGAAACGAATGATGTAAAGCGGACATTCGCAATCCGCTTCGCTACTTGCTCATGAACGCAGTCGCTTCGCGATCTGTCAGTGGGAGCTTTCAACTCCCACTGACATAAGCATCCCCCCTCACCCGCCGCTTAGTGCTCCGCGCACTTGAAGCGGGGGAATGCTTATCTGCGTTCAAAAGCTGCTGTTCTACAGCAAAGAAATTCCCAGGTAACCGTTGTGGCGAAAATGCCTTTTGGACACAACAGCATAAAAAATAAAAGTGCGTTGGAAAGACGCCTTAGATAAAACTGGAGGACAAGACGATGAAAAAAATTGAAGAGTATGTCAGAAGTATTCCGGATTTTCCGGAACCGGGTATTATTTTCCGTGATATCACGAGTGTGCTGAATGACGCAGACGGTCTGCAGCTGGCCATTGATTCCATGGATGATCTTCTGAAAGGCACGGATTTTGATGTGGTAGTCGGAACCGAATCCAGAGGTTTTATTTTCGGTGTACCCATCGCTTATAAAGAAAAGAAACCCTTCGTTCCGGTGAGAAAGAAAGGAAAACTTCCACTGGAGACCATTTCTCAGGATTATGATCTGGAGTATGGCAGTGCGACCATCGAGATGCATAAGGATGCGATCAAACCGGGACAGAAGGTTGTGATCGTAGATGATCTCATTGCTACCGGAGGAACCGTGGAGGCCTGTATCAAAATGATCGAGCGTCTGGGTGGAGAAGTTGTCAAGGTGATTTTTTTAATGGAGCTGAAAGGTCTGAAGGGCAGAGAACGTCTGAACGGTTATGATGTGGCTTCTGTCATCAGCTATGAAGGAAAATAACGGTCTGAGACTGTGAAAAAACGATACGGAAAGCGGTGATAGATATGGCAAAAGACGAGAGCGGAAACTATAAAGTAGATGAAGTGAAAAAAGCGGATGCCAGCGTAAAGACCATGGCAGATTTTACCAGCCCGGATATTCTATATAAGGAATTGATCGACAGTGTAAAGAAATACCATCCTTCCACAGATATTTCCATGATAGAGAAGGCTTATCATATCGCTGACGATGCACATAAAGGACAGCTTCGTAAGTCTGGGGAGCCTTATATCATTCACCCTCTTTGTGTGGCGATCATCCTGGCAGATCTGGAGCTGGATAAAGAGAGCATTGTGGCAGGCCTTCTTCATGATGTAGTGGAAGATACCGTCATGACACCGGAAGAGATCAAAGAGGAATTCGGTGAGGAAGTAGAAGTGATCGTTGATGGTGTCACCAAACTGACACAGCTGTCCTACAAAGTGGATAAAGTAGAAGAGCAGGCGGAGAATTTAAGAAAAATGTTTCTGGCCATGGCCAAGGATATCCGTGTGATCATGGTCAAACTGGCAGACCGTCTTCACAATATGCGTACGCTGAAATATATGAAGCCGGAAAAACAGAAAGAAAAAGCCCGTGAGACCATGGAGATTTATGCACCGATCGCTCACCGGCTCGGTATCTCCAAGATCAAAGTAGAGCTGGATGACCTTTCTCTGAAATATCTGGAGCCGGAGGTCTATTATGAGCTGGTGGAGAAGATCGCTCTTAGGAAAAGTGAGCGGGAACAGTTTGTCCAGTGCATCGTAAAGGATGTCCGGGAACAGATGGATAAAGCCGGTATCAAAGCGGAGATCGACGGCAGGGCAAAGCATTTCTTCAGCATTTACAAAAAGATGGTCAACCAGGAAAAGACCCTGGATCAGATCTATGACCTCTTTGCGGTCCGGATCATTGTGGATACGGTAAAGGACTGTTATGCGGCCCTTGGTATCATCCATGAGATGTATAAGCCGATCCCGGGACGTTTTAAAGACTATATCGCCATGCCCAAACAGAACATGTACCAGTCTCTTCATACCACACTGATCGGTCCTAACGGGCAGCCTTTTGAGATACAGATTCGTACCTTTGAGATGCATCGTACCGCTGAGTATGGTATTGCAGCGCACTGGAAATACAAAGAGGCAGCCAATGGTGTGAAACCGGCAGCCCAGCAGGAGGAAGAAAAGTTAAGCTGGCTCCGTCAGATTCTGGAATGGCAGAGAGACATGTCTGATAACCGGGAGTTTATGGGTCTTCTGAAAAGTGATCTTGACCTTTTTGCGGAGAGTGTTTACTGCTTTACGCCTGCCGGAGACGTGAAAAATCTGCCCAATGGTTCCACTCCCATTGACTTTGCCTACAGCATCCACAGTGCTGTCGGAAATAAGATGGTAGGTGCAAGAGTCAACGGAAAACTGGTAAACATTGACTATGTGATCCAGAACGGAGACCGGATCGAGATCATTACTTCCCAGAATTCCAAGGGCCCCAGCCGTGACTGGCTGAAGATCGTCAAGAGTACACAGGCAAAGAACAAGATCAACCAGTGGTTTAAAAATGAGCTGAAGGATGATAACATCATCAAAGGAAAAGAGCTCATGTCGGCTTATTGTAAAGCAAAAGGGATCCCTTTAAATGACATCCTGAAGAACGAGTTCATGGAGACTGTCATGCGGAAGTACGGTTTCCGGGACTGGGATTCCATTCTTGCGGCGATTGGCCACGGCGGCCTTAAAGAGGGCCAGGTGGTCAATAAGCTCATGGAGGGCTACGAGAAGAAGAAAAAGAAAGAACTGACAGATGAAAAACTGGTGGAATCTGTTGTGGAGCATGCACAGGACATTGAGCACCGCAGCAGCAAAAACCACAGTGCCATTGTGGTAAAGGGCCTCCATGATCTGGCAGTGCGTTATTCCAAATGCTGTTCTCCGGTGCCTGGAGATGAGATCGTCGGTTTCGTTACCAGAGGAAGAGGTGTTTCCATCCACCGGACGGACTGTATCAACATCATCAATCTGAGTGCAGAAGAGAGGGCACGTCTGATCGATGCGGAGTGGCAGAAGGCAGAATCCGAGAATCCCAATGAGCGGTTCCCGGCAGAGATTAAAATCTATGTCAACAACCGTACCGGCGTGCTGGTAGATATTTCCAAGATCCTCACAGAAATGAAGATCGATCTGACAGGAGTCAATTCCAGAACCAACAAGCAGGGCAAAGCAACGATCACCATGAGTTTTGATGTACACAGTAAAGAAGAACTCAATTCCATCATTGCGAAGATCCGTCAGGTTGAGAGCGTTATTGATATTGAGAGAAGTACGGGCTGACAGAAAGGAAGACAGGATGAAGGAAGCAAAGAACAGAAAGCTGTTGGAACTCCATCTCGGACCGATCAGAACCAACTGTTATCTGATGATCCGGACGGACAAAAAAGAAGCTTTGATCATTGATCCGGGAGACGGAGCGGCTGCTGTGGCGGCAAAACTCACAGAAGAAGGCGTGACACCAAAAGCAATTCTGCTGACACATGGGCACAGAGATCATATCGGAGCAGTGCCGGAGCTTCGGAAACATTACGGAATCCCGGTTTATGTGGGAGAGGCGGATCAGGAAATGCTTGGGAGTGCGGATAAAAACCTTTCTTCCGGTCTTTTCGGAGAGACGTTTACCATGCAGGCGGATAAGCTTCTGAAGGATGGGGATCAGCTGGAACTGGCAGGATTTTCCATTCGTGTTTTTCATACGCCGGGACATACGCCGGGAGGTTGCTGCTTTTATTTTCCGGAGGAGAAGGTACTCTTTTCCGGCGATACGCTTTTCTGCGGTTCCGTAGGAAGAACCGATTTCCCCGGGGGAAGCGGTTCTGCACTGAGGACTTCTGTGCGCCGGCTTTTGAAAGAGCTTCCGGGAGATACGGAAGTGTATCCGGGGCATGAAGGTGACACGAGCATTGAACAGGAAAGGCGTTGGAATCCCTATGCGTAAGGAAGAAACAAAATGATCATAATACAGCTGAACAAACAGGATTTTGAGTATGATCTGCATTCTCTGGTGAAGTCTTTTTATCCGGGAGAGGATGTGACGGTCTGTTATGAAGAACCGGAAAATGCCGGTGAGGCTTTGTTGAAAATCTCTGTGATCTATAAAGAACAGGAAATTAAGATCCGGTTTGAAAAAGACGGTCAGACAGTAAAAGAAGATACGGAGACCGTGGAATATGAAAAGAACCGGAAGGAGACAAAAAATCACCTGAAGTATCGGGTATACCAGATGCTCAGCGATTACACAGGAATGACCCTTCCGTGGGGAACACTTACCGGGATCCGCCCGACCAAGATCCCTATGGCCCTGTTGGAGCAGGGGATGAGTAACCGTGAGATTGCAGATCATATGCGAAAGACGTACCTGATCAGTCCGGAGAAAACGTCACTTGGCATCTCCATTGCCAATCGGGAGAGGCATATTCTGAGAGATATCGATTATGATAACGGTTACAGCCTTTATGTGGGGATCCCGTTCTGCCCGAGTATCTGCCTCTACTGTTCCTTCAGTTCCAGTCCTCTTTCTGTCTGGAAAAAGAAGGTCGATGATTATCTGGATGCACTCTGTAAAGAGATCGCTTATGGAGCGGAGGTTTACAGAGACCGGCAGCTGGATACCGTATATATTGGCGGCGGAACGCCTACGACTCTGGAACCGGAGCAGCTGGACCGGCTGCTTACGGAGATCGGGAAGTATTTTGATCTCAGCAAGGTTCAGGAATTTACGGTAGAAGCAGGAAGACCGGACAGCATTACAAGGGAAAAACTGGAAGTGATCCGGAAGCATCCGGTCACACGGATCTCTATCAATCCACAGACGATGAACCAGAAAACGCTGGAGATCATCGGCCGGAGACATACGGTGGAAGAGACAAAAGAAGCATTTCTTCTGGCGAGAGAGCTTGGTTTTGATAATATCAATATGGATCTCATTGTTGGTCTTCCCGGTGAAGGAAAAGAGGAAGTGGAGCATACCCTTCAGGAAATCCGGAAACTGGATCCGGACAGTGTGACAGTCCACTCTCTGGCAGTGAAACGGGCCGCCCGGCTGAATATGTTTAAAGATCAGTATAAGGAAATGTCCTTTATCAATAATATGGAGATCATGGATATGACCGAAAAGGCCTGTATGGAATCCGGTCTATTTCCCTATTATCTTTACCGTCAGAAAAATATGGCCGGTAATCTGGAGAACGTGGGTTACGCCCGTCCGGGAAAAGAAGGAATTTACAACATTCTGATCATGGAGGAAAAGCAGTCTATTCTTGCTCTTGGAGCCGGTGCCTCCACCAAGCGTGTCTGGCCGGAAGCCAATGAAGACGGAACACATCGCATCGAGCGGTGTGAAAATGTGAAAGATGTGGCATCGTATCTTTCCCGTATTGATGAAATGATCGAGCGGAAAAAGAAATTTTTTGCAGAAGTCTGAAAAAAAGACCCCAGAGATACAAAATACAAAGGATTTTTTAAAATGGAGAAAAGAACAACAGGACACATTTTACGGCTGGACCTTGCCTCAGAGCTGACCCACGGAATGTGCGTGAGCAATCTGGCATTTCAGGTGGCGTGTGAAATGGGACTGGAACCGGAGATTTGCCACGAGCTGGCAGTGGCGGGAGTCGTCCATGATATCGGAAAGCTTGAAATTTCCAAATATCTTTACAGCAGGCAGTCGGATCCGTTGACGATTGAAGAGCTGAAATATGTGAGAACACATTCCACTATGGGATATGCCATCCTGAATGAGCGTCATTATTCGGAATTTATCCTGCAGTCCATTCTGCATCATCATGAAAATTATGACGGTTCCGGATATCCTTCCAACCTGGCAGGGGAAGAGATCCCTCTGGGGGCAAGGATTTTAAGAGTCTGTGATACCTTTGCGGCGCTGATCTCAGACCGGCCGTACCGCAAGGCTTTTTCCATGGAAGAGGCAGTGGCATTGATGATCGATGAGATCAAGGATTTTGATGTGGGTGTTTTTCTGGCTTTTCAGAGAGTGGTCCACGGGCCGCATATAGAAGAAATTATAGAAATCAATAAGCAGGTCCTGGACCTGAATGAGGAGGACATAAGATAATGGCATTGAAAAAGAAACCGGTCACCGGTATGAAAGACATTCTGCCCAGGGAGATGGAGATCCGCAATTATGTGATGAATCTGATCAGGGAAACTTATGGAATGTTCGGTTTTACAAATATTGAAACTCCCTGTGTGGAGCATATTGAAAACCTGTCCAGCAAACAGGGCGGAGAAAACGAAAAACTGATCTTTAAGATCATGAAAAGAGGAGAAAAACTGAAACTGGATACGGCTCAGAGCGAGGCAGACCTGGTGGATGGCGGTCTCCGTTATGATCTGACGGTTCCGTTGTCCCGTTATTATTCCAACAATGCCAACGAGCTTCCCAGTCCGTTCAAGGCTTTGCAGATGGGAAATGTCTGGAGAGCAGACCGCCCGCAGAGAGGCCGTTACCGTCAGTTTATGCAGTGTGATATTGATATTCTGGGTGAGCCCACGATCCTGGCTGAGATCGAACTGATCCAGGCCACCTCCACGCTTGTGGGAAAACTGGATTTCCAGGGCTTTACCATCCGCATCAATGACCGGAAGATCCTGAAGGCCATGGCAGCATACAGTGGTTTTCCGGAAGAAGCATACGATGAAGTCTTTATCATTCTGGACAAAATGGACAAGATCGGTCTGGATGGTGTAGAAGAAGAGCTGGTAAAAGCAGGTTATGAGAAAGAGAAAGCAGAGAAATATCTGGAGCTTTACCGGGAAGTGACACCGGATCTTTCCGGTATCCGTTATCTGAAGGAGAAACTTACCGGTTTCCTGGATCCGAAATGCGCAGAAGATCTGGAAACCATCATTTCCAGCGTGGAGGCAGTAAAAACTGCGGACTTCCATCTGGTATTTGATCCGACCCTGGTACGCGGAATGTCTTATTACACCGGTCCTATTTTTGAGATCAGTATTGACGGTTTTGGCGGTTCTGTAGGCGGAGGCGGACGTTATGATGAGATGATCGGACGCTTCACCGGTCAGAATACACCGGCCTGCGGCTTTTCCGTCGGATTTGAGCGTATTGTTATGCTGCTTCTGGAGAAGGATTACCAGATCCCTACCAGAAAGGAGAAAAAAGCTTTCCTGATTGAGAAAGGCATTGCAGGAGAGGCTTTGATCAAAGTCTTCGAGGAAGCAAAGGCAGAGAGAGCCAAAGGCGTACAGGTCAATGTGGTACAGATGAAGAAAAACCGGAAATTCCAGATAGACCAGCTTGAAAAAGAGGGCTATACGGATATCCGCAGCTTTTATGCAGAAAAGTAAAGAAAAAAGACTTATAATCGAAAACAAAAAACCGCTGCCAGGAAAGAGTATCTCTTAACCGGGCAGCGGTTTTTAAAGGTGATTTGTCATTCATTGTCATGAAAAGCATTTAAAGCATCTTCCGAGCCGCCAAGGAGCACTTCGCTGAATTCTTCACCGATGCTCATTTCCCAGGCAGACCCGTTGTTATGAAAGGTAAGGGGAACAGAGCGGAGGATGGTGTCTTCGTTTTCATCCAGTGCTTCTTTTAAAAATCCGGCAGATTTATCTGCGATCTCAGAATCCGAAGCCCGGAGCGATTCTGTGGTTTCTGCGTAAGCCAGGAGCTTTTTACGATAAGCTTTCAGTACAGAGGTCATATCGAGACTGGTAATGTCTGCACTGGCTGTGGCGTCCTCATGATCGACACGGAGCTGTGTGACCTTATACTGAAAGCAGGAGGCAATCCGGGCTGCCAGGCTTTGATCTACCTGATCAGACTGTTCGCTTCCGATGGCAAAGACGTCATGCATGTCGAGGTAAGAGATCCAGTCTTCCGGCGAAAAGTCGGTGAAAACATCCAGTGTGGCAGTTGCTACCTCTTCTGGTGTCAGGAGATAGGGATCCTGCAGGGCACTGATAAGACCGCCGACGATTTCATCCTTCAGAGAATCGGTGGTCTGGATGACCCAGTTTCCGGACTGACGGATCAGGTTAAAATGTGCTTCTGTGCGGGCTGTCTCATAGGTGTTGCTTTTCAGGATATCACGAAGCACTGTAAAGTAGGAATTCATGGTATCCGTCTGGGATGCCCGTGGATCCGCAGCGATCCGGGTCAGGGACAGGCAAAGATCATGGGCAAGGGAACGGGAATCCAGGTTCCGGATCTCTACGATGACTTCTGCCTTGTCATCGGCAGATTCTGTGGAAAGAACAGAGTAGTCAAAATTCTGAAAGAAAAGCCGGACGGCTTCAGTGGTTTCTTCTCCGACATCGGTGTCCCGCATTTTATTCTGGACAATGTCCTGGTAGGAAACAAAATTCCGGATGGTCTTTTCGTCCAGCTTTTTGATCTGCTCCAGTTCGGAACGGACCAGCTTCTCCGGTGTCTTGGCACCGCAGCCCGTAAGCAGCAGAGCCAGAAAGAGAAAAAGGATATTCCGTATTTTTTTCATAAGCGCCTCCTTATGCGTCGGTCAGGCTGGAAATCTCAGGCGGCAGAGCATGCAGACCGCACCAAACTCCAGGAAAAAGATCAGCGGCAAGCCATAACGGAAAGAGGGATGCCGTGTTTTGTGGTGGAACAGGTACATACCGGCAATAGAACCGGGAGAACCGCCGAGAATGGCAATGAGAAAAAGGGTTCTCTCAGGGATCCGCCATTTCCCAAGCCGGGCCTTTCTCTTGTCGATCCCCATGGAACAGAAACCGATGAAGCTGAAAAGAATGCACCATCCGATGAATAATCGCATCATAAAAATCCTTTCTTTAGCAAGGGTAATATATAGCATCCTCATTTTATCGGAAAAGGGGCGTTGTGTCAAATATCCATACGGGAAAGACCCAGGTTTTGGCTTCATTGGGAGAGAAATAAGACAAAGCTTCACAGAATCAACACAAAATTCAGATAAAATACGGAAGGTTAAGGGAAAATTAAGTAGGCACGCCTAAATGAACGTGCTATAATGGCACAGTAAACAGGAGCAGGAAGGATGAAAGGCGCCTGATGAGTGCATCAATTGTTAGGAGGAGACCATGAAAAAAAAGAAAGTGGTTGCCGGAGTGGTTCTTGTGGCTGTCATTGCCGCAGGAGGTTCCGGTGTCGTTGTCTGGAAAAAGGTACAGGACGGAACGTTGGAACTGTCTTTTTTGAAAAAAACGAATACAACGGAAGGCAGTGTCTATGTGGATTCTGTTGAGAAAATATTAAATCCGGAAGTGAGTGGTGTGAATCAGCGCTTCAGTGGTGTCATTGAACCACAGAAGACCTGGAAGATCGAGGCCTCCAGCGATAAAAAGATCAAAGAGATCTATGTGGTAGAGGGAGATCAGGTAAAAGCCGGACAGGATCTTTTTACGTATGATACTTCTGAAGCAGAAGAGAACCTGGTGGATGCCCAGATCGAGCTGGATCGTCTGACTTCTGATATCGAGACGACGCAGAAACAGATCGATACGATGAATAAGGAACTGGCCAAGGTAAAGGACGAGGATCAGCGTCTGGAATATACGAACCTGATCCAGACCAAGGAAAACTCGCTGAAGAAAAGCCAGTATGATCTGAAGAAACAGAACGTGACCATCGAGCAGCTGAAAAATACGATTGCAAACGCTACCGTACAGTCGGAGATGGATGGAATTATCAAGAGCATCAATGAGGATGCAGGCAGCAGTTCTTCTGGATACGGCAACGATGACAGCAACGCCTTTATGACTGTTCTTTCCACCGGAAATTACCGTGTAAAAGCGACTGCCAATGAGCAGAACCGCAATTCCGTTCAGGAAGGTCTTCCTGTCATTGTTCATTCCAGAGTGAATGATAAAGAAACCTGGAACGGCACCATGGGAAGCCTGGATACGGAGAAGACTGCACAGAACAACAATGATAATTATTCTTATGGAGGCAGTTCCGGTGACAACACCAGCAGCAATTATAATTTCTATGTGGAACTGGATGATTCCAGTGATCTGATCCTGGGTCAGCATGTCTATGTAGAGATCGATAACGGGCAGTACAAGCATCAGGATGGCGTCTGGCTGAACAGCTATTATCTTGTGCAGAATGGTGATGGAACCGCTTACGTCTGGGCAGCGGATTCCAAAGACCGGATGGAGGAGCGCAAGGTCACTCTCGGAGAATACGATGAGGAACTGGATCTTTATGAGATCACAGACGGACTCACCAGAGAAGATTATATTGCATTTCCGTCTTCTGACATCGAGGCTGGCATGAAAGCAGAACGCAATGTTGAGAATGCCACCATCGGAACCGGGGCAGCCAGTGCCAGCGGTATCGGAGACGGGGAGACCTATATCAACGGTGGAGACGGAACCTATAGTGATTACAGCGAAGAAGATGAGAATTCCTATGATGGTGATACGTCTGAAACAGGAGAAGAATATCTGGAAGATGATGGCTCCTATGATGAGGCCGGTCTGGAGGCCGGCAGTGATGATCTGGAAGGGGACGATGCCTATTATGAGGATGGTGCCTATACGGATGACGGAGAGTATCTGGATGAGGATGGTTCCGGAGACGCAGATTTCACAAACGGAGAAGAAGAGACCGCTGGCGCAGGGGAGGAATAAGCCTTGATTTTGGAAATGCATCATATTTATAAAGACTATTATCCGGGCAACATGGTGGTTCCTGTGCTTAAGGACGTCAATCTGAATGTGGAAAACGGAGAGTATCTGGCGATCATGGGACCTTCCGGTTCTGGAAAATCGACACTGATGAATATCATTGGCTGTCTGGACAAGCCTACGAAGGGCGATTTCAGACTGGATGGCCTGGATATCCTGAATCTGAGTGAAAATGCACTGGCGGATGTACGGCTGAATAAACTGGGGTTCGTTTTCCAGAACTTCCAGCTGCTTCCCAGACAGACAGCAGTGGAAAATGTGGCCCTGCCTCTCATTTATGCCGGTGTGAGCAAGAAGGAACGGTTAAAACGGGCGGCGGCAGCTCTGGATAAAGTAGGACTGTCCGACCGTCTGGATTTCGTGCCGAACCAGCTGTCCGGTGGTCAGAAGCAGAGAGTTGCTATTGCAAGGGCTATGGTAAACCAGCCGAAGATCCTTCTGGCCGATGAACCGACCGGAGCTCTGGATTCCAAGTCCAGTGCCCAGGTTATGGATCTTTTTACTACCTTGAATCAGGAAGGAGTGACCGTGATCATGATCACCCATGACAGTCACGTAGCCGGATTTGCGAAACGAAGAGTTGACATTTTCGATGGTGAGATATCGGAATACAAGCCTCAGGAGGTGACGCTGTGAAAAAGCGTACGATCATACTAATCACAATTTTTTCACTGGCAGCAGTAGGTGGCGGCGGTTATGGCATTTACCATCTGGTGAAAAACGGAGGTGATCCGGTGGAGGTTACCTCTGTGGCGAATTTAAACCAGGGATATTGGGGAAGTGAGACCAGTTCCAGCGGAACCATTACCTCAAAAGCAAATCAGGAAGTCCATCTGGAATCTAATAATCTTGTTGACCAGGTTTATGTAAAAGAAGGCGACAAGGTGAAAGTGGGAGATAAGCTTCTATCTTATGATACGACGCTTCTGGAGCTGAATCTGGAATCTTATCAGCTGGAAGGAAAGTCCATAGAACTGGAGATCAAGGGAGCAGAAAAGGATCTGAAGAAGCTGAAGAGTATCACACCGGTGGCAGACAGCTCTTCCTCTGGCTCATCAGATCTTTCCAACTGGGAAAATGATGACAGCGGAAGCGATTCGGATTCTGACAGCATGACCGATGATCAGGCGAAAGCAATCCTGAATCCGATGAATCTGACCGCAGCGGCAGAGGGTGGAGAAGAAACGCAGACGCCTGAAACGGCAGCAGCAGAGACAGCAGCGCCGGAAACGCAGGCGCCAGAGACAAGCCCGGAAACGACAGTACCGGAAACAGCAGCACCGGAAACACAGGCGCCAGAGACGGCAGCACCGGAAACACAGGCAGCAGAGACAGCGGTACCGGAAACAAAAGCACCGGAAACGACAGTGCCAGAACCATCATCTGCCGGGGCTGCGGCTGTACAGGATCAGGAAGCAGAAAGTTCTGATATGATCACACTGGATCCGTCATCAGGAAACGGACTGGGTGGAAATGATCCCGCACCTGCGGTCAAGACGGAGGATAAGATCCTTAAAATGCTGACTTATCGGAGCAAACCCTCAGAGGGAGACGGGACAAAAGAAAATCCCTATGTGTTTCTCTGTGCAGACGGAGCGGTGATCCAGGGTTCTTTCTTAAATAAGATCCTAGGCTTTGTAGAAGACGGTTCCGTAAGAGAAGGCGGCGGAATGACAGAGGATGGCCAGGGCTGTTACGCCAGACTGGAGATCCGGAAGGAAAATCAGGCTGACGGCGAGGTCCTGAACACTCTGGATATCGATGGAACCAAAGAAACGGATAAGGCTTTTGATAAAGATACGAAATGGCGCTTTGCATCGACAGGCGTACAGCTTCCTGTAAACGAGACAGAAGGGGACGGAAGCAGGCTGACGGCAGAAAATGGAAAAGATTTCTGGACAGAGACGATTTCTGATGAAGGGAAAAATAATATTTCCGGAAATCAGAATGGTTCCGGTGAGATCACGGATATCATTATCGGCGGAAATACCAATCCCACAGAGGCAGCTGGTACGGAGAGCGAGAGTGACACCACAGGCAGAGAGACAGATCCGACGGAAAACGGTTCCCCGGAGACAGAAGAACCGCGGGAGACGGAACACGTCACAGAAACGCAGGCAACAGAACCTGTGACAGAAACACAGGCAACGGAGCCAGGCAGTGAGACAGAGACGCAGGCAACAGAACCGGTCAGTGAAACGGAAGAGCCGGTGACAGAGACGGAGGAGCCGGTAACAGAGCCGACAACGGAAACGGAAGAACCAGTGACAGAACCGGCAACAGAGACAGAAGAACCGGAACCCTCTCCGCTGGATAAGATCAAGGCAAAAAAAGTCCTGACATACAATACGAAACCTTATAAAGGGGAAGGAACAAAGGAATCTCCTTATGTATTCTTCTGCGCAGACGGAGCAGTGATCCGGGCATCCTTTATGAACCGGATCCTGGGCTTTAATGAGGCCGGAACCTCCAGAAAGAATGGAGGAATGAAGGGAGACGGGGAAGGCTGTTATGCTGTTCTTGAGATCCGTGAGGGCGATGAGATGTCCGGCGGTTTTATCAAATCCATTATCATCCGCGGCACCACTCCTACGGAAAAAGCTTTTGCACCGGATCTCAGCTGGATCTTTACGACCTCCGGGCTGCAGAAGGTGGTTCCGGAACTTCCGGATGAAACAGAAGAACCGGAGACAGAAAGCGATGACTGGTATGAGCCGCCCTGGGATGATAACAGCGGTGACGGTTATACGGCATCTGAACTGAAGAAGGCGATTGAAGATAAGGAAAAAGAAATCAAAGATCTGAAGCTGAATCAAAGAGAGAATGCACTGAAAATCGAAAAAGCACAGCGTGAGATCAACGAATCTACCATTACCAGCAGTATCCATGGAGTAGTAAAGAGCGTGGGAGATCCTTCCATCGGTGAGGTGGATGGAAAAGCCTTTATCCTTGTCACCAGTGATTCCGGCCTTTATGTTCAGGGAACCTTGAGCGAGTCGGATCTTGGAAAAGTCAAGGTTGGAAGCATGATCAGCGGTTATTCCTATGAATCCTATACTTCTTTTACTGCGGAAATCACGGAGATCTCCAAATATCCTACCAATTCCCAGAATTACTGGTCCAGTGATATGAATCCGAATGCCTCCAGTTATCCATTCCTGGCTTACATTGAGAATGCAGATGGTCTTTCCGATTATGAATATGCGGAACTGAAGATCGAAGAAGATGCCAGTACCTCTTCAAACAGTATTTACATTGATAAAATGTATATCCGAAAAGAAAACGGCCAGAGCTATGTATACATTAAGGGAGAAGACGGTCTGCTGAAAAAACAGTATGTCCGCACAGGAAAGACTCTTTACGGCAGTACCATTGAGGTCAAAGAGGGTCTGAGTATCGATGATGCGATTGCTTTTCCCTATGGAAAAAATGTCAAAGAGGGAGCGAAGACCAAGGTAGCAAGCGAGTATGCAGACGATGAGGATGACAACTCCTCCGGAATGGAGAATTCTGACAGTGGAATGGACAATATAGACGGCGAAAACTATGACGAGGGCAGCTACGACGAGGGCAGCTTTGAGGAAGGATCCTATGAGGAAGGAGCTTACGACGAAGGTGCCTACGAGGAAGCAGCTTATTGATCGCAGATAAGCATTCCCCCGCTTCAAGTGCGCGGAGCACTAAGCGGCAGATTGCGAATGTCCGCTTTACACGGTTAAGTCAAAATTCCATCGCCAGAGGCGATTTTCGGAGGTAGAAAAAAGTGTTAGAAAATATAAGATTATCCTTTCAGGGAGTCTGGTCTCACAAGATGCGTTCTCTTCTGACTATGTTGGGTATCATCATTGGTATCGCATCCATCATTGCCATTGCGTCCACCATTCAGGGAACCAATGAGCAGTTGAAGCAGAATCTTCTGGGAGCAGGAAACAATACCGTTAATGTAAAACTCTGCCGCTCTGATTCAGAGTATGAATTTGATAACTACAGTGGGATTCCGGCAGGAGTTCCGGTCTTTTCAGAGAGCGACCGTGAAAAAATGCTGGATGTGGAAGGTGTCGAAGACATTGCCTTTTACAACAGCCGGAGCTATTCCAGTGATATCTGGTATCAGAATACAAATCTTCAGGGTGCGTCCATTATGGGGATTGACAGCCATTATCTTAATACCTGCGGCTATGAGATCCGGACAGGAAGAAGCTTTATAGAGAAGGATTATACAGATTTCCGCCGGGTAGCTATCCTGGATGATACGGCTGCCACCAGTCTTTTTCAGGAAGAAAGCCCGCTGGGAAAGACCATTGAACTGAGTGGTTCTCCTTATATCGTTGTCGGTGTGGCACAGAAAAAGGATGAGTACCAGCCGGTAATCAATTCCGTTGATGAGTATTACAGCCTTATGAGCGATTCTGATAGCAGCGGCGTGGTGTATATCCCTTCTGCTGACTGGGGGATTTCCTTTCAGTATGATGAACCGCAGAACATTGTGATCAAAGCAGAAAACACGGATTATATGAAGACTGTGGGAAAAGATGTAAAAAGCATTGCAAATGATCTTCTGAGTGTGGGAAAAAGCTCCGACATTAAGTATAAAGCAGACAAGATGATCGAGAAGATCGAGGAAGAGCAGAAGATGAACACGGCTGCCAATCAGCAGCTCATCTGGATCGCAGGGATCTCTCTTCTGGTCGGTGGTATCGGTGTTATGAACATCATGCTCGTGACCGTTACCGAGCGTACCAGTGAGATCGGCCTTAAGAAAGCGATCGGAGCCAAGAAAAAAAGGATTCTGGCCCAGTTTCTTACGGAAGCTGCTGTTCTTACCAGCATGGGAGGAATCATCGGCGTGATCGTTGGAAACATTCTGGCGAAAGTCATATCCAATATGACGGATACGCCAACAGCCATCAGCGTGCCGGTTATTGTGGTTTCCGTTCTGTTCTCCATGCTTATCGGTATTCTTTTCGGACTTCTGCCTTCCATCAAGGCGGCAAATCTGAACCCCATCGACGCTTTGCGTCACGAATAATGAAAAAAGCTCTCCGGTCATTCGAAAAAGCCGGAGAGCTTTTTTCAATTCTGCGAAGAGATCTACGGAATCTGGGGTTTTCTGCAGGATCCAGGTAAAAAAAGCTTGCAGAATGGCAGGATCTGTGGTATACTGCCCTAGTCTAAAATAAAACACGTATGTGGATTCCGAGGACGGTGCCCGAAAAGGTTTCCAAGGAAGAATAAAACATACGGAAGAACAAAACCAAAGGAGATAAAAGACATGAGCGTTATTTCAATGAAACAGTTACTCGAAGCCGGCGTACATTTTGGTCATCAGACCAGAAGATGGAACCCCAAAATGGCTCCCTACATCTACACCGAGAGAAACGGCATCTACATCATCGACCTTCAGAAATCTGTAGGAATGGTTGACACCGCATACAAGGCAGTATTTGATATCGCTGCTGAGGGTGGCAACATTCTTTTCGTTGGTACCAAGAAACAGGCTCAGGACGCTGTAAAGACAGAGGCTGAGCGTTGCGGAATGTACTATGTAAATGAGAGATGGCTCGGCGGAATGCTGACCAACTTCAAGACCATCCAGAGCCGTATCAATCGTCTGAAAGAGATCGAGACCATGGAGCAGGACGGTACTTTCGAGGTACTGCCGAAGAAAGAGGTTATCGCTCTTCGCAAAGAGATGGACAAACTGCAGAAGAACCTGGGCGGAATCAAAGATATGAAGAAGATCCCGGATGCAATCTTCGTAGTAGATCCGAAAAAAGAGAAAATCTGCGTACAGGAAGCTCATACTCTGGGTATTCCGCTGATCGGTATCGCTGATACCAACTGTGATCCGGAAGAGCTGGATTATGTGATCCCGGGTAACGACGATGCAATCCGTGCCGTAAAACTGATCGTTTCCAAGATGGCAGACGCTGTTATCGAGGCAAATCAGGGTGCTGAGGAAGAAGTTTACGAGGGAACCGACGTGGAGACCGAGGAAGCACCGGTAGAAGAGTAATCATCATACGACGGAGGGAATGTAAAAATGGCTATTACAGCAGCAATGGTAAAAGAACTGAGAGAAATGACCGGCGCAGGCATGATGGACTGCAAAAAGGCTCTGACTGAGACCGACGGCGATATGGACAAAGCCGTTGAGTTCCTGAGAGAGAAAGGTCTTGCAAAGGCTCAGAAGAAAGCCAACAGAATCGCAGCTGAGGGTATCGTAGTTGACGTTGTAGCTGAGGACGGCAAGAGTGCAGTAGCCGTAGAGGTTAACTCTGAGACCGACTTCGTTGCAAAGAACGAGAAATTCCGTAACTATGTAAAGACTGTTGCAGATCAGGCTCTGACCACCGAGGCAGCCGACATCGACGCTTTCCTGGCTGAGAAATGGCACCTGGATGAGAGCAAGACTGTAGCTGAGGAGCTGGCAGCTCAGATCGCAGTCATCGGCGAGAACCTGAAGATCCGTCGTTTCCAGCAGGTGAAAGAGGAGAACGGTTTCGTTGCTTCCTACATTCACGCTGGCGGAAAGATCGGTGTTCTGGTTGACGTTGTTACCGACGTGGTAAATGACGAAGTTAAAGAGATGGCTAAGAATGTAGCTATGCAGGTAGCTGCTCTGAAACCGCTCTACACCAGCAGAGACGAGATCTCCGCAGACTATATCGCACATGAGAAAGAGATCCTTCTTGCTCAGATCAAAAACGATCCGAAAGAGTCTGCTAAACCGGAGAAGGTTATCGAGGGCATGATCAACGGCCGTGTAAACAAAGAGCTGAAAGAGATCTGCCTGCTTGACCAGGTTTATGTAAAAGCTGAGGACGGAAAACAGTCCGTGAAAGCATACGTTGACTCTGTAGCAAAAGCTGCAGGCGCTAACATCACCATCAAAGGCTTCGTTCGTTTCGAGACTGGTGAAGGCCTTGAGAAGAAGAACGAGGATTTCGCAGCTGAAGTTGCAAAACAGATGAACGCTTAATCTGTGAGAAACTGAAAAGTTGAATCAGGAAAGACTCCGGGAGTCTTATGAACACTCTGTTCTGGAGTGGGAATAAGATTCCGGGAGTTTTTTTCAAAGAAAGGGAAACTGTTTATGGAAAAAGGAACAATCTTCAAATTTCATAACGATCTGGATACCGACCAGATCATAGCATCTCAGTATCTTCTGCTTCCAAACCTGGACGAGATGAAAAGCCACACGTTTGAATCTCTGGACCCGGATTTTTCCAAGAAAGTCAAAGCGGGAGATTTTGTCATTGGTGGTGAAAACTTCGGCTGCGGCTCATCAAGAGAGCAGGCTCCCGGTGTACTGAAAGCGTTGGGTGTGCAGGCAGTTATCGCAAAATCGTTTGCACGGATCTTTTTTCGAAATGCCATCAATATCGGACTTCCGGCTATCGTCTGCAAGGACCTTCCTGATGAAGTAAAGACCGGCGATACGATGATCCTTCATATGTCAGAAGGAACAGCTGAAGCCAACGGGAAAACGTATTCCTGCACGAAACTGCCGGAATACATGCAGAACATACTGAACCAGGGCGGCCTGATCGCTTCTCTGAACCGGGAGGAGGAAAAATAATGGGAATGACCATCGCCGAAAAAATCATTGCAGCAGCAGCCGGAGTGGATTCTGTAAAACCGGGAGATATCCATACAGTGGAACTGGACCGTCTTATGAGCAATGACGGAACCACGCATCTGACGGTGGATATGTACCGGAATAAACTGAAACATCCGCATATCAAGGACACAAAGAAGCTGGTATTTATCGTGGATCATAACGTTCCATCTGATAATCCGAAGACCGCTGCTTCTCAGAAAAAAATGCGTGATTTTGCAAAAGAGAATCAGATCGATTTCTGGGAGGGGAAGGGAGTATGCCATCAGGTGATGATGGAAAATTATGTCCGTCCCGGCGAGCTGATCTTCGGTGCAGACAGCCATACCTGCTCTTACGGAGCGCTTGGTGCTTTCGGTACGGGTGTGGGCTGTACGGATTTTCTTTACGGCATGGTAACGGGTACCTCCTGGGTACTGGTTCCGGAAACTGTAAAGTTCAATCTCATCGGCAGACTGCCTGAAGGCGTTTATGCCAGAGATCTGATCCTTACCATCATCGGTGAGATCGGCGCCAATGGCTGCAATTACCAGGTCATGGAGTTCACCGGCGAGGGAGCGAAGACTTTAAGCATCAGTGACCGTATGGTGCTCTGCAACATGGCTGTGGAGGCCGGAGCAAAGACCGGTATTTTTGAAGCAGATGAGAAGGCTCTGGAATACTTAAAAGAGCACGGAAGAGAGCCCAAGGCTGTCTACAAGAGCGATCCTGACGCCGTTTACGCAAGAGAGTACACCTTCGACCTCTCCAAAGTCCGTCCGGTAGCCGCAAAACCGGATTTCGTGGACAATGTGGTTCCGGTTGAAGAGGTCGCAGGTCTTCCCATTGACGAAGCTTTCTTAGGCTCCTGTAACAATGGACGGATCGAAGATCTCCGGGTGGGAGCAGAGCTCATCAAGGGCAGAAAAGTTGCAGATAAGGTACGTTTTCTGGTCGTTCCTGCCAGTCTTACCGTTTATCGCCAGGCTTTAAAAGAAGGTCTGATCGATATCTTCATGGAAGCCGGAGCCATCGTCATGAACCCCAACTGCAGTGTCTGCTGGGGAAGCTGTCAGGGTGTCATCGGCGAAAATGAAGTGCTGATCAGCACCGGAACCAGAAACTTTAAGGGACGCGCCGGCCATCCGAGTTCCAAGGTTTACTTAGGTTCTGCCGCAACGGTAACAGCCTCTGCCATCGCAGGAAAGATCGCTCTGGCAGGTGAGATCAGATAACAGCAGATGGAAACAGCAGATAGGAGAATACATTATGGAGACATCATTTACAGGACGGATCTGGGTTCTGGGAGATGATATCGATACGGATATCATTATCCCCACCGAGTACCTGGCGCTCAAGACCATTGACGATATGAAACAGTACGGCTTCAGTCCCCTTCGACCGGAACTGGCCGGAGAGATCCGGAAAGGCGATATTATCGTTGCCGGAAAGAACTTTGGCTGCGGTTCCTCCAGGGAGCAGGCTCCGGAGATCATCAAAGCACTGGGGATTCAGTGTGTCATTGCAAAATCCTTCGCGCGGATCTTTTTCCGCAATTCCATCAACAATGGTCTTCTGCTCATCGAGCAGCCGGAACTTCACGATCATGTGAAAGAAGGAGATGAAGTCACCGTTGTCATGAATCAGCATGTGGATCACAATGGAAAACAGTACCCGATCGCTTCCCTGCCGGAGAATCTCATGGATATTTTAAGAGCCGGCGGACTGGTGAAAGCCATGCGGAAGCTGAATGGTCTGGACTGACCGGGAAGGAGAAAAATATGGGCGAGACAGTGATTGAAAAGATCATTCATCATAATACGGGCAAACAGGTAAAGCCGGGTGATATCGCTACCGTTTCGGTGGACCGGGTCATGATCCATGACATTTTTATCCCCTTTGTCGCTGAAAAATTTGAAGAAATGGGATTTCAGAAGCTCTGGGATCCGGATAAAGCAGTTCTGATTTATGACCATCTCGTACCGGCCAGCCAACTGGATGATACGAGACACTTCCATACGGGAGATGCTTTTGCGGAAAAATACGGCATGACTCATGTACACAGAAGCGATGGGATCTGCCACCAGCTGATGACGGAAGCCGGTTATGTAAAGCCGGGAGATGTGGTTTTCGGCACGGACAGCCATACTACGACCTACGGCTGCGTAGGTGCTTTTTCCTCCGGTATCGGTTATACCGAGATGGCAAGTATTCTGGGAACCGGAAGCATGTGGATCCGTGTGCCGGAAACGATCAAAGTCGTCATCAATGGAAAATTGCCGGAAAATGTCATGTCCAAGGATGTGATCTTACGGCTCCTGGGTGATCTGGGAGCAGACGGGGCTACTTACCGGGCACTGGAGTTTACCGGAAGCACTGTGGAGGAGATGTCCGTTTCCAGCCGTATGACTATGGCAAACATGGCTGTGGAGGCAGGAGCCAAATGTGCGCTTTTCACACCGGATGAGAAGACGGCAGAATATTGTAACGTGACGCTGAACGATTATCAGAAGAGCCTGGTGGGAGATGAGGATGCTTCCTACTGCAAAACCGTCGTTTACCAGGCAGAGGACTTTGTACCTGTGATGGCGTGTCCTTCGCAGGTGGACAAGATCCGCAACGTCAGCGAGCTTTCCGGCATTCCCATCGACCAGGTGTTTATCGGTTCTTGTACCAATGGCCGTCTGGAGGATCTTCAGGCAGCTGCCGAGGTCCTGAAGGGCAGGAAGGTTGCAGACTATGTAAAGCTTATTGTGACTCCGGCCAGCCGGAAGATCTACAGACAGGCGATAGAGCTTGGTATTATGGATGTCCTGGCGGAAGCCGGAGCAATCATCACCCATCCGGGCTGCGGACTCTGCTGTGGAAGAACCGGCGGAATCCTTACAGATGGAGAACGTGTCGTGGCGACCAATAACCGGAACTTCCTTGGCCGTATGGGAACCTCCAAAGTGGAGATTTATCTTGCATCTCCGAAAACCGCAGCTGCCTGTGCAGTGGCGGGAAAAATCGTATAACTGTCATATCTGAGGATTGCCACATTTGTCATAGACAAATGTGGCAATTTGCATAGATGTTCGCTGATAATAGGTATTTATGATGTCCTGTAAAGTAATCGTATTCATTTTTTCTTCGGCAGCCTTTTGAATTTCATTATAGAATTCCTGCAAAGACAACTGAATATTAATGCCAACGCCGCAATCGGGGTTGGTATGAGTATCTAAATGAAGCAGCGGTTTCTCACCTTCCACTGCTTTATAAATATCCAGCAATGTAATCTGGTCTGCTGGTTTTGAAAGAGAAGGACGGGCATGTCCGGCTACACTGGTCATAAGTCCGGCTTTTTTTAGTTTTAACATAAGCTGGCGCACAAAGCCGGGATTTGTATGGACACTTTCTGCAATTGAGGCACTGGAGAGAGATTTTTCCTGGTTGATAGCAATCAGAACCATCACATGAACAGTATCACTTAATTTCGTTGAATATTTCATGATAAGAAACTCCTTGTAGTATGATATAATGATTTTGCTTTCACATTTTTGAGACAAAATATTTCTGGCTTGTTAAAAACATCTCAAGTTCTCAACAGTTCTTTTCAATGTGTTGAGAACTTGTACATATTTTTTATTTTGATGATTGTAAATAATATAATTACAACTATAATGAAATTTAAAGGAAAAGTCAATACAGGAATAAAACTTAATATGTTGATCGTAGGCAAGTTAAAAGGAAATTTATACACCAGAATCAAAAAATATATCAGCTTTATTATCGTGAAAACAGGAAAGTATCACAGTCTAAAGAAGAATATGAAGCAAATTGATTAAGAGCATACCGACATTTAGACGCATGCAGATTTAACAAATAAGGGATGGTCATGTCCAACATGCCAGATTTATGAAACCACCAAAATCCTTGTATAAACATTGATTATTATATGATGCGATAAAATATTTACAAAGGAGAATTTATGGAATACAAAAATCAAACAGAAAATCGTGCATTTCAGGAAATGCTGCTGGCAGCAGTAAAACGGTTACAAAATCGTTCCGGAGAGGATCTTGCTGCAAAAAGTGGGGCTGTTTTTCATAGCCGGCGAAATGTGCTTGAAGTACTGAGTTTTTATGAAATGATTGAAATTCAACTTCCTGAATTCCATATTAACACAGACATAGATGAATGGCATTATCTGACATTGCTGCATTATCTGGATATGGCCGATGGCACAGAAGGCTCACAGAAGCTCATTACTTTTGGTAATCTGAAAGACGGATTGATCCGGGGAACCAAGTTTGACCGGACTGCAGAGCAGAAACTGGAAAAGCTTTTGCAGGGCAAAGATCCTGAAAAAATTAAAAAAGCATGTAAAAGCCTGGGTGCAGAATTCACAGAGACAAAGGCAGATCTGTGTGCTGTTTTTCCAGTTCTGCCAAGATATCCGGTAACTTTAAAGATATGGTTTGCGGATGAAGAATTTCCTGCATCTGGAAAACTATTTCTTCAAGATCATGCCGATCATTATTTGAGTGTAGAAGATGCAGTAACAGTCGGAGAAATCTTGCTGCAAAAATTATCGGAAGCATTTTCGTCCCTTTGATCATGAATCAGAAAACTTTCCAGTCCAGCTTTGATAAATTTGTCAATTGTTGTCTGAATCTGTTTCCAGTCATTACAGTGATTGCGGAGCATCAGTCTGTTGATGGAAAGGCAGCCATTCATTTGAAAATAAAAAACCGATTCTGCCTGCTCAAAGGTCAGGAGGCTGTGTGACATAAGCCAGGTCACATAGCCTTCTTTTGTATTTGCTGCTATTTTTTCCAGAAGAATGGGAGCAATCGTGTCATCCAGAAACAGAGATCTATATTTTGTTTCCATTTGAATTTTTTGGCAGAAGGGATAGGAACAGCTTTTCTGGTTTGGGCAAAATAAATGTTCTACCGTTGTTTTCATATCCTGTACCATATCATTTAAAATATCTTCCAACACGTCATGGATATCGTAATAATGCAGATAAAAAGTACCTCTGTTTATTTCAGAAATTTTACAGATTTCAGTGACCGTGATTTTTGTGAAATTTTTCTTCTTTAATAATTCTAAAAAAGTTTCCTTTATAGCTTGCCTGGTATATCTGGTACGGCAGTCCTGCTTTCTTGTTTTTTCCGACATAATAGCCTCCATTGAATGTATGCTTTACGATGTATCATTTCTCAACAGTTTTTGGGATGTGTTGAGGAACAGAACAGATTTCATAGATTGATTATTGTAATTTATATAGTGACAACTATAATGAAATTGAAAGAAAAAGTCAACAGATTGTTCAGAATTTTAGGAGGAAAAACATGGGACATGTAATTGCTGTATCAGGAAAAGGCGGTGTAGGGAAAACAACTCTTTGTGGATTGTTGATTCAATATTTATGTGAGAATAGAAAACATCCGGTTTTAGCTGTAGATGCAGATGCAAATGCGAATTTGAATGAAGTGCTCGGCGTTGAACCGGAGATTACACTCGGAGAACTGAGAGAAGAGATTGAACGTGCAGGAGTTGATCCACGATATCAGATTCCGGTAGGAATGACAAAACAGGCTTATCTGGAAATGCGTCTTTTCGATGCAATTGCAGAAGAAGACGATTATGATTTGATGGTAATGGGGCGAACCCAGGGACAGGGCTGCTATTGTTTTGTAAATGGTCTTGTGCAGACCCAGATTCAGAAACTGCAAAGCCATTATTCATATATTGTGGTTGATAACGAAGCAGGTATGGAACATATCAGCAGAGGAATCCTGCCAATGATGGAAGTTGCGATTCTTGTAAGTGACTGTTCCAGAAGAGGTGTTCAGGCAGCCGGACGTATTGCAAAGCTGATGAAGGAGTTAAACTTTAAACCACAGAAAACCGGATTAATCGTGAATCGTGTTCCAGATGGAAAACTGGATGCCGGAACTTTGGAAGAAATCCGAAATCAGGGACTGGAACTGTTAGGGGTTGTACCACATGATGACCAGGTATATCAGTATGACTGTGATGGAAAGCCGATCATACGGCTTCCGAAAGATTCTCCTGTAAGAAGTGCACTGGGAGAAATTGTAAAGAAGTTAGGATTGTGAGTTGGAGGATTGAAAATATGAAGATTGAGTAAACAGAAATATTATCTGATTTGATATAACCAATTGCAAAGAAAGGAAAATCTTCATGAGAAATCATTGGACAGAAATAGAAAAATATTTAGAAGATCAGAAGATAGCGCAGGAACTGATTGGAGAATTGAGAGATTTTCACATGCGTTATGAGGTAGAGGATCAGGTAAAGGAACGGGTAGAAAAACCGGATATCTTATTTTATGGGAAAAAGATTCTGGAAATGTCAATAGCAGCGCTTCTTCAGGGAGATAACCTGTTACTTTCCGGTGCGAAAGCTACAGGAAAAAATGTACTATGTGAGACACTGGCATGGATATTCGGAAGACCGGAATATGACATTTCTTTTCATGTAAATACAGACAGTGCCGATCTGATTGGAACGGATACCTTTATAAATAATGAGGTTCGCCTTCGGAAAGGCCCCATCTACCAATGCGCGGAATTTGGAGGATTTGGAATCCTGGACGAAATCAATATGGCAAAAAATGATGCGGTTTCTGTACTGCATGCCACATTGGATCATCGGCGCAGAATCGATATTCCAGGATATAACAGGGTTTTACTTCATCCGGCAACACGATTTATCGGCACGATGAATTATGGTTACGCAGGTACCAGAGAGCTAAATGAAGCATTGGTTTCACGGTTTATGGTAATTGATATGCCTGAAATGGATGAGGATAGTATCCTTTTTGTATTAAGACAACATTTTCCAGATGGGGAAAAAAGTGCACTGAAAGCTTTTGCAGGACTGTTTCTGGATTTGCAGATCAAAGCTTATCATGGAGAAATCTCAACAAAATCTCTTGACCTGAGAGGATTGGTTTCTGCTGTAAAAGCAACAAGAAGCGGACTTTCTCCAATTGATGCAATCCAGATGGGGATCATAAATAAAAGTTTTGATGTATTTGAAAAAGAGATCGTAGAAGATGTGGTTTCTACCAGAATCCCATCTTCCTGGACCGGAAAAGACATATGGGGGTAAACTTGTATGGAGGATGTCAGATGGCCGGCGGAACAACTGGAAGAACATCGTCTGGAGATCAGCAATCGTATCAGAAATCTTTTTTGGACAGTCAGTGGTGATTATGATATAGAATTTGAACCGGACACAGAAAAATATGTTTATTCAAAACAAACGGTTCTATACGAGGCAGTGAAGCAGGGTGCCTTTGCACGATATTTTGATCAGAAGAAACTTGGCATGTATTTGATGAAAAAATTACATTTTTCTGCCGGAGAAGATATGCTTTTGACTCTTGCCGGATTATGCATGGATGCTGCAGTGAATCGTTTTATCATTCGAGAACGTTTGGGAACAAAGGAAATCAGAGAACAGGCGTTCAAAGAATTGGAAAAGGCTGAGGAAGAGCAGGCATCAGACAAAGCTGGAACAGACCTGATTCACAGGATTAGGCTTTTGTATATAAGGTATGTTCTGGAGAACACAGACGATGAGGAAATGGATCCACAGGCAAAGATTGCATTGTACAAGATTCTTTCTCTGAAGGATGCGGAAAATACGGAAGATGTCATAAACGTGATAGATGAGATTTATAATCATGTTCTGGATCCCTCTTTTGAAAAAAGGAATGGAAATCTGGAGAAGATTCTGAATTTACCGGATATGGCATTGGCCGATGACGCGTGGCAGGAATGCATGACGGATGAACAGATGGAAGACATCATTCAAAAATATCTTTCTAATCTCAAAAAAAAGATGATGAGTCTGGATATCAGAAATAAAAAGAAAAAAAGATTTTATTTCTCTCCGGAAAATGAAGAAGTTCCGGAAAATCCAGAGAATATAAATCCACAGGCAGTGCGACGGATACGGGAATATGTGGAACTGAATTACGGAAAATCGTATCTAAGTGAATCGGAGCAGGCCAGAGTCAACCGGAAATTTTGTACAGGAATCCACAAAAACTGTATCCTGTATCTTACAGATGGAATTTTACAGAACCCTGTGATAAAAAATAATCAATATCGTTTTTCTCAGCTGCAGTTTGAAAAAAATAAAGCCTATTATGGAAATAATCACTGGATCATCAAAAGAAATATTTCTGTGTTGGCAGAGTCACTGAAACGGGCATTTATAATCCGAAAGGATGATTTTGTCAGCAGATCTGATGCAGGGCAGCTTGTTCCTGAGAGGTTATGGAAAATTGGAAGAACAGACGATGACAAGTTATTTAATAGAAAAAAGAGATCAGAAGATTCTGAGTTTGTAATAGACGTCCTGATTGATTCCAGTGGTTCCCAAGCTGGCAGACAGGCTCAGGTAGCGGCACAGGGATATATTATCAGTGAAGCATTAAGCCAGGCAGGAATTCCTCATCGGGTGACAGGATACTGTGCTTTCTGGGGATATACAGTACTTCAGAGATTTCGGGATTATGAAGACCCAAGGGAAACAAATGAAAGAATCTTTCAATTCCGGGCATATGCTAATAACAGAGATGGGCTTGCACTGAAAACAGTTTGTTCTTCTCTCATGGAGCGACCGGAAAAAAATAAGATTTTAATCGTATTAAGTGATGGAAAACCCTGTGATATGAGCATACAACGACCAGGAACCCGCCAGCCCAAGATTTATGACGGAGAAGGAGCTGTGAAAGATACTGCATATGAGGTGCGTCGGGCCAGAAATCAGGGGATTTTCGTAATTGGTGTTTTTGTAGGGAATGAAGAAGAACTCTCCGTGGAAAAGAGAATCTACGGAAAAGACTTTGCCTATATTCGTAATATCAGCAATTTTTCCCGTATGGTAGGAACTTTTTTGCGAAGACAAATTGATATGGAATGAAAATGGAGGAATCACTATGGGTAAAATTGAATTTGCCAATTGCCAGGATGCAAGAAATCAGAAAAAGATACTGGAATTAGATTGTCCACGCTGTCATGAACCAGGAGGCATTGAAGTCTTTGTGAAAGACGGGATACTTGCAGAGGACGGAGTATGTGATAACTGCGGATATATTCTTCCAGAAGGAACAGAACTGGAGGAAGTGGAGTAAGAAGCAGTGCGTAGACCTGTGGCCTGTTGTTTTGAACGTCCTGAACAGTTACTAGAAAAAAAGAAAAGGAGTAAATATAGAGATGAAAATAGCAGTTTGCGGAAAAGGTGGATGTGGAAAAAGTACAGTAACCAGTCTTTTGGCTAAGGCTTTAGCCAGACGAGGAAAAGAAATTTTGGTAATTGATTCCGATGAATCTAACTATGGTCTACACCGACAGTTAGGTGTGAAGCTTCCCAGAGATTTTACAGACTATTTCGGTGGTAAGCAAAATGTTTTAAATGATATGATGTTATCAAAATTTACGCATCAGTTTTTTGAGAAAACCTGGACTATAGATGATATACCGGAAGATTATTATAGTCTGAAGGACGGTGTAAAACTGATGAGCAGTGGAAAAATTCATCTGGCAAATGAAGGGTGTTCTTGTGCTATGGGAACTGTCATGACTCAATTTATCCAAAATCTTAGGCTTACAGAAGACCAATTTGCGCTAATGGATATGGAGGCTGGTATTGAACATTTTGGACGTGGAATTGATAACGGTGTAGATTTGATATTGATAATCATAGATCCATCCTATGAATCCCTACAGCTTTCCCAAAAAATCGGGGAATTATCGGAAAGTATTCGAAAACCATTTTATTACGTTCTCAATAAAGTAACAAAAGAGAATCAGAAAATGATGTATGAAGCTGTATGGAATTCAAGTCGAGTCGCTGTATCTCTTAGTGCAGATCCTGGTATTATGGGAGAGGGACTGATGGGGAAAGAACTATCAGAAAAACCAGATGCTATTGAAAGCTTAACAGAATTTCTGCTTTCTATTTAAAGGATTACTATGAAAAACATAATCTGGAAATGCAACTATAGAAATATAAAATCTATACCAATTAAAGATGTTGGACAAAACAGTGATAAGTATGCTTTTGAGGTTGAAACAGTGGTAATTAATAAAAGTGAAAATTTTGAAAAAGGAGATATATTTCCTGAAAATGCGAAAGTAGTTATTACATATCATGTAAAACAAGAGATAAATTTTCCTTATGCAATGGATTATTTTAGAAAACAAAATTATATTATGGTTGAAAAACAGTTGCAAAGAATGGGATTTTCAAATATTTCTGAAAGAAAAATTAAAGATTTGGTGACTGGTTGGATGATAAAAGATGGATCTGTAGAAGAAATATTTATTATAAATGGAGGCAAAGAGTCTCCTATATGCAAAGATTATTCGTATGAGTATGATGCAAAGATTATAATCACCTATCATACTTTTTCAAAATGAAAAATATATAGAAACGCCAGGCAGATGTTGTATTCTGGAGAAGGAGAGCGTATCGTTTTTGCGCTTGACAAGTATTTACTACAGATGTAGAATATACGCGTCAACTACAAATGTAGAAGAAAAGGAGCGCAAAAGATCATGAGAAGACGTAGACAACAGGAAGAGAGAAGAATGAAGATGATTATGACGGCAGCGGCGGTGATTTGTGTTCTGCTGCTGGTTGTGGGCGTGGGGATTCTTTTGAGAAGAAGGATGCCGGAGGTTGTGCGTATGACAGAAGACACCGGGAAGACGGCGGTGGTGGTGAAAAAGAAGGAGAAAGAAAAGACTTCTGAAAAGAAAACGGAAAATCAGACGGAGGATCAGAAAAAAGAACAGTCAGGAACGAAGACAGAGAGTCAGAGTACTGCTCAGAAGAAAGAAGGAACGGAAACGCAGATAAATCCAGAGAACATTCAAAACCAGAATACTCCGGCGAAGAAGGTTCAGGAACAAAATGCTTCGGCTGCAGATAATCAAACTTCACAAACCGTTCAGGCGCAGCAGCCGGAAAATAACTCATCTGTGAGTGCGGAGGCGGAAACCACTGCAGCTTCCGAAAGTTCACCGGAATATACATCTGCGGAAAATCTGGGGCTTACGTTGACAGATGAGAGCGTTACGCTCTATTCGGCAGATGGAAGCGCAGCCACTTACATCTATAAGGCCACCAATGGAAACTGGTATGATGGCAGCGGCAGAAACTATGTCTACAATGGAAATGGAACCTGGAGTGGGGAGGATGGGAACTCCTGGAGCGAGACTGCTCCTGCTTCGGCGGCGGACAAAAGCGGCACTTCTGTAACGGTTACGGATGAGGATGGTCTGAACAGCCAGACGCTCTATCAGGATTCCAGCAGTGGGAGCTGGGTCAATGAAGCTGGTGGCATCTACACCGACAATGGCGACGGAAGCTTCACCGGGTCAGATGGAAATTTGTGGTATTCATAGATAAAGGGATTTTTGATGAGACCAGTTTTCTTTACAGAAAAAACGAATGGGTGTAAGATAGAGCATAAAAGAAAAATTGTTTCGGAGATTTTCAAGGGGAGAATGCTCTGTCAGCGAAAGTTCAGAAACAAAAAAGGGAGTTTATTATATGAAAAAAACAAGCAGCCGGCTGCCGGATTCGGAGCTGGATATCATGCTGGTGCTCTGGAACCATGAGCCGCCCATGGGCCGCCTGGAGATCGAGCGGGTGGTAAATGAGAAAAAGAAACTGGCCCCCACGACGATCCTTTCCCTGCTCACGAGACTGGAGAAAAAGGGCTTTGTCTCTGCGAAAAAAGAAGGAAAGATGAACCTCTATACGCCGCTAGTGACACAGGAGGAATACCAGCGGCAGGAGAGCAGAAGCGTATTGGAGAAGCTTTACGGCAATTCTCTGAAGCGCTTTGTAAATGCCCTTTACCAGGGGGAAAAGATGAAAAAAGAAGATATTCAGGAATTAAGTGATTTCTTAAAAGAGATGGAGGAAGACCAGGAGGAGTAAAGATGCCTGAATTTGTACTTCATATTTTAAAGATGAATCTCATTGCGGCGGTAATCCTGCTTCTGACGGAGCTTTTTTCCAGACTTAGCAGAGGGAGATATGCTTCCGGCTGGAAATACTGGGTCTGGTTTGCTGTGGCTGTTTTTCTGCTGGTGCCAGTGAAGCTTCCTTCCGGAAGGCTTCCGCAGCTGACCGTGAATTTTATAGTTGAAGAGCCGGTGAAAACAACAGACTCAAATCTTTTAGCGGCACAGAAAGAGGCAGAAGTTTCGCAACAGACCGTGCAGCAGAACTTCCACGGCCATGAAATCCAGCTAAAGGAAACTCCTTTCGGCTTCACCTTTGACCAGTTGCTGTGTCTTTTTGGCGAGATCTGGCTTGCCGGGGCTCTGTTTCTCGGGCTTGTGGGCCTGGTCCGCTATTATCTGGCGCTCCACAGGCTTTACCGCTGGAGCCTGCCGGTGGACGATGAGGATATCCTGAAAGACTATCAGCGGCTCAGCAGGGAAGCAGAACTCAAGAAACCTCCGAAGCTTCTGAAAAATGACAGGCTCACCACGCCGGTACTTGCAGGCCTTTTTCATCCGGCAGTTTACCTTACGAATGAACGGTACGAAAAGCAGGAGCTTTGCTTTATTCTCACCCACGAGCTGACCCATTACCAGCGGAAGGATCTCTGGTATAAGCTTCTTATGCAGGTAGTTGTTTCCATTTATTGGTTTAATCCTTTTCTCTATAAAATGAGAAGGGATGCGGAGCGAATCGTGGAAAATCTCTGTGATGCCCGGGTGGTAGGCGGACTTTCCAGTCGGGAGCAGCTGAGCTACAGCCGCCTGCTTTTAAAGACAGCCGCAAAGCAGAGCCGGGTTCCCTATCTGGCGGCGGGACTCAATGATGGCATTCTGGTATTTAAAGAGCGGATACGTTGTATGAGAAATCTTTCTGCAATGAAAAAATGTCGCTTTCCGGCGGTTCTTCTCTGTGTAGCGATGATCTTTGCCCAGCTTCTGACCGGTAGCAGCGTGGCGGCGGAAAACAATCTCCAACAGAACCTTACTCAGGCGGAGACGGAAACCCGACAGGAAAGCCCGGGGATGGAAACTGCTGAAACGAGCGAAAACCGTCCACTCACATCAACTCCGACTGCAAATACCTCCGAGCCACTCACCCTCTACCGCACCGAAGGCAACGGTGCCAACTACATCTATGAAAGCGGCGACGGCACCTGGAAGGACGGCAGCGGAAGAACCTATACCTATCACGGAAACGGCCAGTGGGTCAGCGACCGGGATGGAAGTTCCTGGACGGAGGAAGGACCTCCGAACCCCGCAGATCAGGCCGTAGCCTCTGTGACGGTTTATGATTCGGGCCAGCTGAACCGGCAGGTCCTTTATCAGGGGCCGGATGGCACCTGGCAAAACCAGGCCGGAGGCCTTTACACTGCCAACGAAGACGGCAGCTTCACCGGTTCGGATGGCACTCTCTGGACCCCATAAAAAACGCCCCGGCGGATCAATAAACGATCCAACCGGGGCGTAATTTTTATTCTTCTGTTTTCTTTTCTTCGATATCCAGTTTGATGTGAACATCTTTGAGCTGTCTGGGATCTACCTCGGAAGGAGCACCCATCATGACATCCTGTGCGGTCTTGTTCATCGGGAACGGGATGATCTCACGGATGCTGTCTTCGCCTGCCAGGAGCATGACCATACGGTCTACACCAGGAGCGATTCCTGCATGAGGCGGGGCTCCGTAGCAGAAAGCATTGTACATAGCCGGGAATTTTGCTTTCACATCATCCTCGCCAAGTCCAACGATCTGGAAGGCTTTTACCATGATCTCAGGATCGTGGTTACGAACGGCACCGGAGGAGAGCTCTACACCGTTGCAGACCAGATCATACTGGTAAGCGTTGATGGAGAGGGGATCCTGATTGT
Organism: Blautia sp. OF03-15BH; assembly: GCF_003463065.1. Classification (GTDB taxonomy): domain Bacteria; phylum Bacillota; class Clostridia; order Lachnospirales; family Lachnospiraceae; genus Limivivens. Next base: position 32,834 of record NZ_QSCM01000001.1, on the reverse strand, counting down.
TCAGCGCGTCCATACCACCCTGCGGCATGGAGAACGGGTTGTGGCAGAATTCCAGTTCGCCGGATTCCTCACCGATCTCATACATCGGGAAGTCTACGATCCAGCAGAACTCGTAGCAGTCGGTCTTCATATGGCCCTCTGCCAGAGCGCCGATATAGCGGCGGAGAACGCCGGCTGTCTTCTGAGCTGCCTGTTTCTTGCCTGCACATACGCCGACAAAATCGCCGGGTTTCAGACCCAGTGCCTCTTTGACTGTCTCGGCACGTTCCTGAAGGAACTTGGAGATACCGCCGGTCAGGGAGCCGTTTTCGTCTACCTTGAACCAGTAAGCTTTGTTTCCGGACTGTACTTCCACGTCAGCGCAGAGCTTGTCGATGACTTTACGGGTTCCCTTGAAGCCGTCAGCAACGACTGCTTTTACTACATTTCCCTCGAAGGGGCCAAAACCACAGTCTGCCATACATTCGGTGGCATCCTGCACGAGAAGGTCGATCCGGAGATCCGGTTTATCGGTTCCGTATTTTTCCATGGCCTCTTTATAGGAAATCCGGCAGAACGGAGCTTTGGAAGCGGTCTTATAGGTTCCGAATTTCTCAAATACCGGCGGGAGAACATCCTCCAGAACGGCGAAAACGTCTTCCTGGCTGGCGAAAGCCATCTCCATATCCAGCTGATAGAACTCACCCGGAGAACGGTCTGCACGCGCATCCTCATCACGGAAGCAGGGTGCGATCTGGAAATAGCGGTCGAAACCGGAGGTCATGAGCAACTGTTTGAACTGCTGGGGAGCCTGCGGAAGTGCATAAAATTTGCCAGGGTGGTTTCTGGAGGGAACGAGATAGTCTCTCGCACCTTCCGGAGAGGAGCAGGTCAGGATCGGAGTTGTGATCTCCAGGAAACCATGCTCCATCATGCTGCGGCGAAGCTCGGCAACCACGTTGCAGCGGAGAACGATCTTGGATTTCACAGCCGGATTACGAAGATCCAGGTAGCGGTATTTCAGACGGGTATTTTCATCAGCTTCCTTGGAACGGTTGATCTCAAAAGGAAGCTCATTGTAGATACATTTGCCGAGGATCTCGATCTTCTCGGGAACGACCTCGATCTCACCGGTGGGAAGATTTGTATTTTTGCTGGAACGTTCACGGACAGTACCGGTAACGGAGATGGTAGATTCGGTGTTGACACCGGAGATCTGCTCCATCATTTCCTCAGTCTCGATCACGATCTGGGTGGTTCCGTAAAAATCACGAAGGATCAGGAAGCCCAGATTCTTGCTGACTCTTCTTAAGTTTTCATACCAGCCGACCAGAGTGACTGTCTTTCCGGCATCAGAAAGGCGCAGCTCGTTGCAGGTATGGGTTCTGGATTGTGTCATGGTGTTTTACCATCCTTTTTTATAACTTTTTCTCGACATTACATTATACTGTATTTTATGGTTCTTTGCAAGGGATTCATGAAGATGCGTCAGGGGCGGGAGGCTCCGCTGCCTTCCTTCATGTGTACATCCAGCTGAGGATAGGGGATCTCGATCCCTTTCGCATCGAAGGTGAGCTTGATATCCTCCAGAAGCTTCCAGCGGGTGGGCCAGTAGTTTTCTGTTTTTACCTGAGCCCGAAGACCCAGGATCACGGCGCTGTCAGCGAGGTCATCCACAAAGACCACATGCTCCTCCTGTGTGAGGATCCGCGGCTCCTTGCAGAGAAGCTGCTCCAGAATGGCTTTCGCTTTTTTAAGATCTGCAGAATAGGAGATCCCTACCTTCAGTTCCAGAAGCCGGATGTCATTGGAGGTCACATTGGTAAGACTGTTGTTGGCCAGAAGACCGTTTGGAAGAATAATGACTTTCTTGTCAATGGTGGAAAGCCGGGTGTAGAAGATATGGATTTCTTCTACAGTTCCTTCATTTCCTTTATTGTCTTCCCGGATGTAGTCACCGACAACGAAGGGCTTTAAAAGCAGGATCTGGATGCCGCCGGCCAGATTTGACAGACTCTCCTGAAGAGCCAGGCTGACCGCTACGCCGGCAGAGGCAATGACTGCAGCGATGGAAGTGGAGGGAACGCCCAGGTTCTGAATGATGATAAACAGGAGCAGGGTGTAGAGGAGAAATTTCAGCAGAGAATCGATAAACTGCTCTACGCCGGTATCTGCACTGGAACGTTCAATGGAGCGGCGGACGATACGCCGGATCCAGCGGATCAGAAAACGGCCGACAAAGAAGATCAACAGCGAAAAACCGATCTCCACACCGAAGGAGATCAGATCGGGAACATGTTCATTCCAGAAGGAGATCCAGCGGTTGGTTTTTGTCACTACCTGCTCCGTGACTTCCGAGGTGATTTGCGCCGCGTTCAGATCGGAAGAAGTGAGGAGATTGTAATTCATGGAAGATTCCTTTCATCGGCAGGTCCGGAGACCTGCCTGGAAAAATTCAGCCGACATCTTCTGTGGAAAGATCAGCCGATGTAAGCAGCCAGAAGCTTCAGGGTGTTTTCTACACCGTCTTTATGGCTTCTCTCATAGCCGTGGGAGGCATAAACGCCGGGACCGATGAGACCATGGCGGAGGTCATGGCCGGCTTTTAAAGCGGCATCCGCATCGGAACCGTAGAAGGGATAGACATCAGCGGCAAAGCCGATGTTATTTTCCTTCGCAGCTTTGATAAGAGCGGAAACAGTCTGATAATGGTAGGGACCTGCGCTGTCTTTCACACAGATGGAAACCTCACGTTCTGTGCAGGCAAGACCATTTCCGACACAGCCCATATCGACGGAAAGGATTTCCTCCGTACCTTCCGGAACGGAACCGCAGCCGCCGTGACCGACTTCTTCAAAGACTGTGATGTGCTGGTAGACTTTTCTCGGAAGTGTGATATGCTCGTCCTTCAGATATTTGGCATAACCCAGAAGAATGGCAGTGCTCAGCTTGTCATCGAGGAAACGGCTCTTGATATAGCCGGAAGAGGTGATAACGGTCCGCGGATCAAAGCAGACAAAGTTTCCGGTCATAATACCAAGCTTTTCTACCTCTTCTTTGGAAGAAACAGGCTCATCAATGACCACTTCCACTGTATCCCAGGAACGGGAGGTGTCGTTGTATTTTCCATTGACATGGAGAGAAGCATCGATCAGCTGCAGGGTACCGTCATAGCAGGCACCATTATAGGTGTGGATACGGACGTTTTCAGCCTCGGCATTGTTGGCATTCATACCGCCGATATTGGTGACGCGGAGACGGCCGTCTCCCTTGACCTCAGCGACCATACCGCCAAGCGTGTCCACATGGGCAGTGAGGAGAATGGGGGTACCTTCTCCGCCAAGGTCGGCCAGAACGCCGCCTTTATTGGTAAGCTCTGCGTGATAGCCCAGCTTTTTGTATTCTTCCAGAAGATAGGAAGTCACCTCTGCTGTATAGCCGGAAGGGCTGTCGATAGCGAGCAGATTTTTTGCCTGTTCCAGAATGTAGTCCAGATAGTTGTTCATGTTTATAGATCCTCCTTGATTCACTCATGATATGATAAGGCTTTTTCCCAGGAACCGGGAAACTTTCGCTCCTGCATCATGGCTTAAACATAGCATATTTACCACTTTCCCGCAAGAGAAGTTCACAGAAAATTCAGAAAAAAAGTGGGGAAGAAACATTGACTTTTTCAGTTAGGGATAGTAAATTGTAAAGATATGATGATGTAGGTGCTGTGTGCCAGTGGCACACGTTTAGCACCGACCGAAGCGGAGCGGAGACCTTGCGGGAGCTGCTTTGCAGCGGAGCAATCCGCAGGCATCAGTTGTGAAAGAAAGGAGGAGAGACATGTTCGGATATGTGATGATAAACAAAGGAGATCTGAAGGTACGGGAATTTGAAACTTATCAGTCGTTTTACTGTGGCCTCTGCAGAAAACTGAAGGAACGGTATGGTTTCTCCGGACAGATGACACTGAATTATGATCTGACCTTTGTCGTGATGCTGCTCACAGGGCTTTATGAACCAAAAGTGAAGAGAGGAACCAGCCATTGTGTAATCCATCCCTTGAAAAAGCAGCCGGTCTGCGTTGATGTTTTTTCAGATTATGCAGCGGACATGAGCATTCTTCTCACCTACTATAAATGTATGGATGACTGGATGGATGAGCGGAAAGCAGACCGGCGTTTTTTTGCGGAGCTTCTGAAGAGAAAGTTCGGCGGGCTGGAGGCTTCCTATTCCGGAAAAGCGGAAAAAGTGAAAGAACTTCTGGACAGGCTTTCAGAAGGAGAGAACGAAAACTGTAAAGATATCGACTATATGGCAGGACTTTTCGGTGAGATCATGGCGGAAATCCTGGCCTGGAGAGAGGATGAATGGGAAGAAAATCTTCGGAAAATGGGATTTTTCCTGGGAAAATTCATTTATCTCTGTGATGCCTATGAAGACCTGGAGGAGGATCTCTCAGAGGGGCGTTATAATCCTTTTGCGGATCTGAGCGGAGAACAAGATTTCGAAGAGACCTGCAGGGGGATCCTGACCATGATGGCGGCGGAATGCTCCAGAGAGTTTGAAAAACTGCCCATCATTGAATATATATCTATTCTGAGGAATATTCTGTATTCCGGTATCTGGTCCCGGTACGAGAAAGCCAGAAAAAAACGGATGAAAGAAGAGTCTGATACCAATAAGAAGAAAATGATCCGGAAGCGGAGGAGTCTATGAAAGATCCATATCAGGTGCTGGGTGTGTCCAGAGATGCAACAGAAGAAGAAATCAAAAAAGCATATAAGAGATTAAGCCGGAAATATCATCCGGATGCCAATATCAACAATCCAAATAAGGATCAGGCAGAGGAAAAATTCAAAGAGATCCAACAGGCCTATCAGCAGATCATGAAAGAGCGGACCGATGGCTTTTCCGGAGGTTCTTCCTACGGCCCCGGAAGCAGCCGCGGTGGTTATTACGGCGGAGGCTTTGATGATTTCTTCGGCGGTTATGGTCAGGCACAGGAGAGCCAGAGCGAGGAGGATGTCCATCTTCAGGCGGCAGCCAATTATCTTCGGAACGGTTACTACCAGCAGGCCTGGAATGTGCTGAACGGAATGAAAGAACGGAGTGCCAGATGGTATTATTACAGCGCCCAGGCCAATGCAGGACTGGGAAATAACGTGGCAGCTATGGAGGCAGCCCGCCAGGCGGTAAATCTGGAGCCGTCCAATCCGGAGTACCGGAATTTCCTGAATGTTCTGCAGAACGGGGGCAGCTGGTATCAGGAACGGCAGTCTTCCTATGGAAATCCTCTGTATGGAGGGGACATGTGTACCAAGCTTTGCTGTGCAAATCTGATGCTGAATGCCCTCTGCGGAGGCGGCATCTGCTGTTGCTGATAAAAGAATTGATTTTTGGACTGCGGGGGGTTATGATGGCAGTCTGGAACGGTGTCCGGGCAAGACCGTCCGGCATCTCCATATAAAAACTACGAGGAGTGAAAGAAATGAAGACAAGAATTGGTATTGCAGGTTATGGAAATCTTGGCCGTGGTGTGGAATTTGCGGCTGCTCAGAATCCGGATATGGAGCTTGTGGCTGTATTCACAAGAAGAGATCCGGAAAGTGTAAAGCTTCAGACAGAGGGCGTAAAGGTTTACCCGATTGCAGAAGCAGCTTCTCATAAAGCGGAGATCGATGTACTGATCCTTTGTGGAGGAAGTGCCACGGATCTTCCGGTACAGACACCGGAGCTGGCAAAGAACTTCAACGTGATCGACAGCTTTGACACCCATGCAAGGATCCCGGAGCATTTTGCAGCAGTTAATCAGGCCTGCAAAGAAGGACACACCGTAGGGATCATTTCTGTAGGCTGGGATCCGGGACTGTTTTCTCTGAACCGTCTTTATGCAGAGTCCATCCTTCCAAACGGCAAAACCTATACTTTCTGGGGTAAGGGTGTCAGTCAGGGACATTCGGATGCCATCCGTCGGGTAGCCGGGGTAAAACGCGGGATCCAGTATACGATTCCGGTGCCGGAGGCAGTGGAAGATGTCCGTGCCTGCCGGAATCCGGAGCTTACCACCAGACAGAAACATACCAGAGAATGCTTTGTCGTAGCGGAGGAAGGTGCAGATCTTCAGAAGATCGAGGAAGAGATCAAGACTATGCCAAATTACTTTTCTGATTATGACACCACCGTTCACTTCATCAGTGAGGAAGTATTTGACCGTGACCATACAGCCATGCCTCATGGCGGTTTTGTGATCCGCAGCGGAAAGACCGGAAGAGACGAAAGCACCGATCAGCTGATCGAATATTCCCTGAAGCTTGGCTCCAATCCGGAGTTTACATCCAGTGTCCTGGTTGCTTACGCAAGAGCGGCTCACCGCATGGCGGCAGAAGGCCAGACCGGCTGCCGAACCGTTTTTGATGTGGCTCCTTCTTATCTTTCCCCTCTGAGCGGAGAAGAACTTCGTTCCCATCTTTTATAAGGACTGCAAAAAAGGACCCTTTTTTAGACAAAAGGGGTTCTTTTTTTGTGCGGAAAAATAGTGTACAATAACAGTATCTTAAGCAATCGGAAAATCTGTGAAACAAGGAGGAATTTTATTATGACGACAAAAGAAAGATATGAATCCGCGAAGGAGCTTTACGCAGCCATCGGTGTGGATACAGATAAAGCAATCGAAACACTGAAAAACATTCCCATTTCCCTTCATTGCTGGCAGGGAGACGATGTGACCGGTTTTGATCATGACGGTCCTCTGACCGGCGGCATTCAGACCACCGGAAATTATCCCGGAAAAGCAAGAACTCCCCAGGAACTGATGGATGATATCGATGAGGTTTTAAAGCTCGTTCCCGGTAAACACAAACTGAACCTTCATGCAAGCTATGCGATTTTTGAGCCGGGTGAGTTTGTGGACAGAGACCAGCTGGAGCCCAGGCATTTTGCAAAATGGGTTGAGTTTGCAAAAAAAAGAGGACTGGGGCTTGATTTCAACCCCACTTATTTTGCACATCCGAAGGTAAAAGACAATCTGACTCTTTCCAGCCCTGACGAAGAGACCCGCCAGTTCTGGATCCGTCATGGCCAGGCCTGCATCCGTATCTCCCAGTATTTTGCAGAAGAGACCGGCGTTCCCTGTGCTATGAATATCTGGATCCCGGATGGATACAAGGATATTCCGGCAGACCGCCTGGGACCCAGAGCAAGATTTAAAGATTCTCTGGACCAGATCCTGTCCATTCCTTATGACAAGAGTAAGGTTTATGTATGTCTGGAGTCCAAGGTGTTCGGTATCGGTCTTGAGTCCTACACCGTAGGTTCCAGTGAATTCACCGTAAACTATGCGGCAAAGAACGGCATCATCAGTCTGATGGATAATGGTCATTATCATCCGACCGAGGTGGTATCTGACAAGATCTCCTCTATGCTGCTTTTCAATGACAAGATCGCTCTCCATGTGACCCGTCCGGTACGCTGGGACAGTGACCATGTAGTACTTTTTGATGATGAGACCCGTGAGATCGCAAAAGAAATCGTAAGAAACGATGCCATTGACCGTGTGCTTCTGGCTCTGGATTTCTTTGATGCCAGCATTAACCGGATTTCTGCCTGGGTCAACGGTATGAGAAATCTGCAGAAAGCGCTTCTGTATGCACTTTTAACGCCCAATGCCCGCTTAAAAGAGCTCCAGAACGAGAGCAATTTCTCTGAGCTTATGACCATGCAGGAAGAGTTGAAGATTTATCCCTTTGGTGATGTGTGGAACTATTTCTGTGAAGTCAATGGCGTTCCCGAGAGAGAAAACTGGTTCCAGGAAGTAAAACGTTATGAAGAGGATGTTCTTTCCAAGAGAAACTGAGATCCCCTGTGTTGATTGCGAATGTCCGCTTTACCAGAAGATCCGAGCCCTGTGTCCGAAAAAAGGATGCAGGGCTTTTTTTCGGTACGCAGACCTTTTGACCCTGGCATTGCGATATGGTATGATGAAAAAAGAAGATACAAAAGAGGATGGAGCAGAAATTATGCGAGAAGAATTAATGGAAAAGCTTCGGGTGATCACGCCGGAGGAGAAAAAACTTCTGTCCGGAGAGGAAAATGTGGACCGGACGCTCTATACATCGGGAAAAGATTTTACTGTAGACAGCAGAAAGATGCTGGAGAGAGGGGAACTCATCAATGTGAGGACCCATACCCGTTTTGCCCATTTTCCGGAACACCGTCACAATTATGTAGAAGTACTTTATACCTGTGAGGGAAGCATCACCAATATCATCGGGGGAAAAGAGGTAGTGGTGAAAAAAGGAGAACTTCTTTTTCTGAATCAGTTTACCCATCATGAGATCCTGCCGGCCGGGCAGGAGGATATCGCCATCAATTTTATCATTCTGCCGGAATTTTTTGATGTGGCCTATGAGATGATCGGCAGCAGCAATGTACTGACGGACTTTCTTGTGAACCTTCTGAGAAAAGATGAAGAACGGGGAGAATTTCTTCATTTCCGGGTTTCAGAGGTCCTGCAGATCCAGAATCTTCTGGAAAACATGATCGATTCCCTCGTTTCCGGAAAACAGGGACAGAACCGGATCAATCAGATCACCATGGGACTTTTGTTCCTTTATCTCAGTGAGTCGGTCCAGTATGCAGAGACGAGAGTGCCGGATCGTTATGAAAATATGATGGTCATGACGGTACTGGAATACATAGAACAGAATTATCGGACAGCCTCTCTTTCCGAGCTCTGCGAACGTCTGCATCTTCCCATGCATACATTAAGCCGGATGATCAAAAGAGGTACCGGGGCCAATTTTAAAGAACTGCTGCAAAGAAAACGGCTGAACAAGGCGGTTCAGCTTCTCTGTGATACGTCCCTTCCGGTAAATGACATCATTGCGGCAGTGGGATATGAAAACAACAGCTATTTTCACCGGGTCTTTCGGGAAAGATATCAGCTGACACCGAAAGAATTCCGGAAAAAGAATCAGACCACAGGACAGATAAGACTGTAAATCCGGGCTTTTCCTGGAATCCGTTAAAAAAGTATAAATTTCCGAATAATTATTGACTATTGGTCATTTATGTAGTAGAGTAGCAAATGTGCAAAATGACTGATGGTCATTAACGAGGAGGAATAGAACTATGTTGGTGAAAATGGGAAAATGGATAGCCAAACATAAGATACTGATCTGCATCCTGGGTTTTCTGCTTATTATTCCCTCAATACTTGGAATTATAAAGACCAGGATCAATTATGATCTGTTGAGCTATCTGCCGGATACACTGGAAACGGTAAGCGGACAGGATATTCTGGTGGACGAATTTGGAATGGGTGCCTTCTCCATGGTCGTTGTGGAAGACATGGAGATGAAGGATGTCCAGAAGCTGGAAGAGAAATTCAGCGAAGTGGAACATGTCAAAGATGTTCTCTGGTACGATGATGTAGCAGACATCACCCTTCCGGTGGATATGATCCCTGAAAATTTAAAAAAGAGCTTTTTTAACGGAAATGCCACGATGATGCTGGTACTGTTTGACAATACCACATCTTCCGACGATGCCATGGAGGCATTGACCGAAATGCGTAAGATTGCCGATCAGCAGTGTTTTATCAGTGGTATGACAGGAATTGTCACCGACATCAAGAATCTGTGTATGCAGGAGCTGCCGATCTATGTAGCCATTGCAGCAGTCCTGGCACTGATCGTTCTGGAGATCACCGGAACCTCTCTTGTGGTTCCCTTCATCTTCCTGCTTTGTATCGGAATCTCCATTCTTTATAATATGGGAAGCAATGTCTTTCTGGGAGAGATTTCCTATGTTACAGAGGCGCTGGTGGCAGTCCTGCAGCTGGGCGTTACCATGGACTATTCGATCTTCCTTCTGGACAGCTATGAGGAGAATAAGAAGCGTTTCCCGGATGACAGGAACCGGGCTATGGGTCATGCCATCGCAAACACTTTCAAGTCCATCACAGGAAGCTCGGTTACGACAGTGGCCGGTTTTGCAGCGCTTTGTATGATGACGTTTGCTCTTGGTAAAAACCTTGGTATCGTTATGTCAAAGGGTGTTATCATCGGAGTTTTCTGCTGTGTCACCCTGCTTCCGGCCATGATCCTGATCTTTGACAGACCGATCGAAAAGACCAGACATAAATCTCTCTTTAAGACGGAGAAGGTAGACCGGGTATCTGCTTTTATCACAAGGCATTACAAACTGTGGCTGGTGATCTTCTGTGTACTGCTTCTGCCTGGTATTTACGGAAACAACCACACCGGTATTTATTACAACATTGCAAAATCTCTTCCCTCGGATCTGGATTCTAATGTTGCAAACGAGAAGCTGAATGAAACCTTTGATATGAGCGTTATGCACATCATTATGATGGATAAAGACATGGACGCCACAGAAAAGACCAGGATGCTGGAAGAAGTGAAGAAGGTGGACGGTGTCAAATGGACCATCGGGATCAATACCCTTCTGGGTGCGTCTGTACCGGATTCCATGATCCCGGACAATTTAAAGAGCATGCTTCAGGGAGATCAGTATGAACTGGCTTTTGTGAGCTCCAAATACGAATCTGCCACGGATGAGGTAAATGCCCAGATCGCAAAGATCAGTGATATTGTGAAAAAATATGACAGCAACGGCATGGTCATCGGTGAGGCACCGTTGATGAAGGATCTGCAGGATGTAACGGATATCGATCTTCAGAATGTAAACATTGCTTCTATTGCAGCAATTTTTGCCATTATCCTGATCATTTTCAAATCGATCTCCCTTCCGGTGATCCTGGTAGCGGTCATCGAATTTGCGATCGTGCTGAACATGTCCATTCCCTTCTATCAGGGAATCAGCCTTCCCTTTGTGGCAAGCATTGTTGTCGGTACCATCCAGCTGGGAGCTACCGTAGACTATGCGATCCTGATGACAAGCCGTTATCAGAAGGAACGGCAGAGAGGCTTAAGCAAGAAGGAAGCCGTGGCCATTGCGCATAAGACCAGCATGCTGTCCATTGTGACCAGCGGCTGCAGCTTTTTCGCCTGCACTTTTGGTATCTCTGTTTATTCCAGAGTGGATATGATCGGTTCGATCTGTACACTGCTTTCCAGAGGTGCGCTGATCAGTATGATCGTTGTGATCTTTATTCTTCCGGCGATGTTTATGCTGTTTGACAAACTGATCGTTAAGACATCGATCGGTTTCCTCGGAAAGAAAAAGAAAGCTGCCAATTAAAAAACGGATACCGCAGATGCTTCTGACAGAAGGAAGTACGCTGCGGTATTTTTTTGTCCGGGATTGCTTTTTTTGATGGAATTGGTTTATAATGGCAGATGAAAGCGGTTTTCCTGATCTCACAGGCGGAAGTGAAAGGGTCTTCGCTGAAAAGAATAGACAGAAAGGAACGAAAGACATGACAAGAGAAGAATTGAAAACCCTGACAGATAAAGGAGTCGTGCTTCTGGACGGAGCGACCGGCTCCAATATGACCAAAGCCGGAATGCCAAAAGGAACCAGTACGGAGCTCTGGATCCTGGAGCATCCGGAGCCTTTTCTGGAGCTTCAGCGTGCCTATGTGGAGGCGGGAAGCCAGATTGTTTATGCACCGACTTTTTGTTGTAATCCTTACAGCCTGAAGAACTTCGGCAGAGAAAATGAAGTCCTGGAGCTGAACAGACGCCTAGTTGCCCTGAGCAAAGAGGCAGTGGGCGGAAAAGCCTATATAGCAGGTGATATGACCACGACCGGAAAAATGCTGGAGCCAAGAGGTGAGATGAGTTTTGACGCTCTTTATGAGATTTACCGTGAGCAGGCAAAGGCTCTGGCAGAAGCAGGGGTGGATCTTTTTGCTGTGGAGACCATGCTGGGAGTGGATGAGACTACGGTAGCACTGGATGCCATCCAGTCGGTCTGTGATCTTCCGGTGATCTGTACCCTTTCCGTAGAGGCGGACGGAAGCGCTTATTATGACGGAAATGCCGTGGAGGCAGTAGAGACCCTTCAGGGAATGGGAGCCGCCGCTGTGGGCGTGAACTGTTCCGTGGGACCGGATCAGCTGCTGGCTGTTGTGGCTTCTATGAAGCGGGTGGCAGAAGTTCCCATCATCGCAAAGCCCAATGCGGGAATGCCTCTGATCACGGAAACAGGAGAGGCTGTTTATGACATGGATGCCGCACGTTTCGCCCGGTGCATCGAAGAACTGATCCAGGCCGGGGCAGGCATCGTAGGCGGCTGCTGCGGCACTACCCCGGAATACATCCGGGCCGTATATGAACGGATCAGAAGATAAAAGAAAAAGGAGATAAGAAAAAATGAAGATTGAAAACACCAAGGAAGTCCTTCTTCTGGATGAATCTTCCCTTTGTTTCACTGTGAAAGCTGAGGGAGAAAGCTGGAGCTGGGAGGAAGGATACCGTCCGTATTTCCTTGCCGGAGAAGAGAAAATCTTCTTTTCCGATGCAGCTTCCGTGCATCATGAAGCAGTGAAAAACGGCATTGGAGAAGGGATCCGGAGCTGTTATTCCGGATTTTCCATCGGTGGAGAAAAGAAGGAACTGAGCTTTGAAACTTATGTCTGGACAGAAGAGAGTACAGGGGATGTTTTCTTTGAATGGATCCCTGTCAGAGAAAACGGAGAGATCACAAAATTATTCTGGCCGGGTCCCATGGCATTTGAGGAAGCGAGAGAAGACTGGTATACGCTGGTCAACGAACGGCAGGGCTTTCTGATCCCCAACACCTGGAAGACAGAAAGCCGTCCCCTGCATTTTCAGGGGCAGTTCTGCACAGCCGGCGGTTATATGTCCTGGTTTTCCCAGATTCGGGAAGGAAAAGGCTATATTGCCATCGCACTGACTCCCTGGAATGGTTTTACCGGGCTGGAACATCCGGCAGGAGGTCCCTTTACCCATGTTTCCGTGAGCTGGGAGCCAAGTCTCGGAACGATGGATTACCGGCGGATCATGAGATACAGTTTCCGGAAAGACTGTGATTACAATACCATGTGTAAGATCTACCGGAAGTATATGTTTGAAAACGATCTGGCAGCCACACTGAAAGAGAAAGCTGCCCGGATTCCTTCTGTGGATCGTCTGGTTGGAGCCTCCTTTGTACATAAAGGGATCAAGACCAGCGTAAATCCGAAATCAGAATTCTTTGATCCGGAAGCCCCGGAAAAAAATAATTCCCTGACTCCCTTTGCTGTACGGGAAAAGGAAATGGAGGTCTTTCATGACCTCGGTGTGGAAAAGCTTTATTTTCATCTGGACGGCTGGGCAGAGCCGGGCTATGACAACAAGCATCCGGATTATCTGCCGGCCTGTGAAAAAGCCGGTGGCTGGGAGAAGATGAAAGAGCTTTCTGATACCATGCAGCGTTTGGGCTATCTTTTCGGTATCCATGACCAGTATCGTGATTACTATAAGGACGCTCCTTCTTTTGATGAAGATTATGCCGTGCGGCTGACAGACGGCTCTATTCCGGAGCATGCCCGCTGGGCTGGCGGTCCGCAGTCTTACCTTTGTGCGACTCAGGCACCCTACTACGTAAGAAGAAACTTTACAGAGCTTGAGAAGCATGACATCCATCTGGATGGCGCTTACCTGGATGTGTTCACCTGTAACGAAGGAGATGAGTGTGCCAATCCGAGACACCGCATGAGCCGGAAGGAGTGTTATGAGAACCGGAAAAAGTGCTTTGATTTTCTGATCTCCAGAGGGATCCTTCCGAGTTCCGAGGAAGCTTCTGACTGGGCAATGAAGAGCCTGGTGTTCTGCCATTACGCCCCGTATTCCTTTATGCTCCAGACACCCGGTACGGAGCAGATCGGAGTCAGCGTACCGCTTTTCAATCTGGTTTATCATGACTGTGTCATTGAGCCCTGGATGATGGAGAAACTCAATGATACCGATGATTACATGCTTTATGCCCTTCTGAACGGCGGAGCACCCTATCTTGTCCGTGACGGTGCTTATCCAAACATCGACGGTGCATTTGACGGCTATGTCCGGTTAAGCCCGGAAGAGACGGTAAAACGTTGTAAGATCGTCAGCAGCCTCCATGAAAAAGTGGCAAAAGAAGAGATGGTAAGCCATGCGTTTGTGAATGGAGATTATCAGGTACAGAGAACGACCTTCGCGGACGGCACCAGAGTGACCGTGGATCTTCGTAAAGGTACCTATGAGATAGAAATAAAGTGATTGAAAAAAGCAGCCCTGATGTAAGATCAGGGCTGCTTTTTTACGTGGATCAGTTTTGATTCTGAGTGATAAAAGTCTTGATAGCGGTAAAGCTTTCCGGGCTCATGGTATGCTCCATACGGCAGGCGTCTTCCACGGCGATTTTCTCGTCCACACCGAGACTGATGAGCCAGTGGGAAAGAACGGTATGACGCTCGTACATGGTCTGGGCAATTTCCAGACCTTTTTCTGTCAGAGTGATAAAGCCGTCTTCCATATGGATAAAGCCGTTTTCACGAAGGTTTTTCATAGCCACGCTGACGCTTGGCTTTGAAAAATCCAGATAATTTACGATATCAATGGAACGTACGTGACCTTTCCGTTTCTGCAGGATCAGAATTGATTCCAGGTAGTTTTCAGCAGATTCTTGAATTTTCAATGTTTCACACTCTCCTATTTAGGGAAGCATGGTGCAGGAACAGATTCCCCCCCGTTTGCTTCCAACATCTTTCTATAAGGATACCATGAAATGCGGGAAAAAACAAATAAAAAAGTGAGAAAATCTGTTTGGTAAGGAAGAGAAAGTAGAAAAAAGAGAAAACTTTTCGGTAATAAGGAGCGTAGAATGTAGCTTGCCAAAAGATGCGGCGTGATTTATACTATCTGTGTTATAGAATTAGGAATGTCCGCTTTAACTGGTGCAGCAGAAGGGAAAGGCTTCACCTGAAAGGAAAAATATGAATATGACAGAACATGAAAAGTTTCATGCCCTGGGGATCGCCCATAGTCATGGAGAAACAGAACATACAGAACCGCATGATCATAGCCACGAACATGACCATAGCCATTCACATGGAGAGCATCATCACGTCCATTCTGAGGCAGAGAAAAAGGCAGTGATCAATCGGCTTTCCAGAGCCATCGGTCATTTACAGTCCATTAAGACCATGGTGGAAACGGACAGAGACTGCAGTGAAGTGCTGATCCAGCTTGCTGCGGTAAAATCGGCGGTAAACAATACCGGTAAGCTGGTTTTGAAAGAACACATTGCCCACTGCATCGTGGAAGCGATCGAAAACGGGGATGAAGAAAGCCTGCGCCAGCTGAATAAAGCCATTGATTCTTTTGTGAAATAGCAGGCACGGTCTGGAAACTATATTTCGGAGGTAATTATGAAAGCATTGGTCATTGCAGAGAAACCTTCCGTGGCCCGGGATATTGCCCGGGTCCTTCACTGTGAGAAGAAACTGGACGGTGGAATGGAAGGAAAGGATTATGTAGTCACCTGGGCACTGGGGCATCTGGTGACGCTTGCAGATCCGGAAGCATACGATAAAAAATATATGAAATGGGAGATGGAGACACTTCCCATGATGCCGGACAAAATGAAACTGATCGTGATCCCGCAGACGGGTAAGCAGTTTCGGGCAGTGAAGACGCTTCTTTTCCGCAAAGATATCGATCGTGTGGTCATTGCCACGGATGCCGGAAGAGAAGGAGAGCTGGTGGCCCGCTGGATTCTGGAAATGGCAGGCTGCCATAAACCGGTGAAACGTCTGTGGATCTCTTCCGTGACGGATAAAGCGATTCGGGAGGGTTTTGCCAATCTTCGGGACGGCCGGGAATATGAAAATCTTTACCGGGCGGCAGCAGCCAGGGCTGAGGCAGACTGGTTGGTTGGCATCAATGCCACCAGAGCTCTCACCTGTAAATACAATGCACAGCTTTCCTGCGGCCGTGTCCAGACACCGACGCTGGCCATGATCGCACACCGCGAGCAGGAGATCCGGGAATTTGTACCGGAAGAATATTTCGGCATTTCTCTGAAGGCGGCAGGTATCCGTTGGAGCTGGCAGGATAAAAAGAGCGGAAGCTACCGTACCTTTGACAGAGAAAAAGCGGAAAAACAGAAAAAAGAACTGGAAGGAAAAGCATTGACGGTGTCTTCCGTGGAGAAGGTTTCCAAAAATCAGAATGCTCCCGGTCTGTATGACCTGACGGAGCTTCAGAGGGATGCCAGCCGCCGCTTCGGTTATTCTGCAAAAGAAACCTTAAATATCATGCAGCGTCTCTATGAAAACCATAAAGTCCTCACCTATCCGCGTACCGACTCCCGCTATATCGGAAAAGATGTGGCGGAAACCTTAAAGGAACGGTTGAAAGCCTGCGCGGTCGGTCCTTACCGGAAACTGGCCGGAAGTCTGGCCATGAAGCCCATACGGACAAACGGTTCTTTTGTGGATGATAAAAAAGTCAGTGATCATCATGCCATCATCCCGACCGAACAGTTTGTGGATCTTTCCCATATGACGAATGAAGAACGGAAGATCTACGATCTGGTGGTGCGTCGGTTCCTGGCTGTGCTGATGCCGCCGTTTGCCTATGATGAGACGACCATGAAGGCAGAAGCAGGAGAAAGTGTTTTTACTGCCCGTGGCAAGATCGTAAAAAACCAGGGTTGGAAAGAAGCCTATGAGACAGAGACCTTTTCGGAAGAGGATGAGGAAAACACAGAGGAGCTGCCGAAAGAGCAGCAGCTTCCGGAACTGAAAAAAGGAGAGAAGCTGAAGATCGAAAAGCTGGAACTTACGGTCGGAAAGACGAAACCGCCGGCACGTTTTAACGAGGCGACCCTTCTCTCTGCCATGGAAAATCCGGTCAAATACATGGAGTCCAGAGACAAGGCTTATATCCGGACGCTTGGCGAGACCGGCGGTCTTGGAACGGTTGCCACCCGAGCCGACATCATTGACAAGCTGTTCAAGAGCTTTCTCATGGAGAAAAAAGGAAAAGATATCTACATCACATCTAAGGCAAGGCAGCTTTTAAAGCTGGTGCCGGAGGACCTGAAAAAGCCGGAGCTGACAGCTTCCTGGGAGCTGAAGCTTGGAAAGATCGCCCGGGGAGAATTAAAGCAGGAAGCCTTTCTTTCCAGTATCCGGGGTTATACCGAGGAGCTGATCTCTGAGATCAAGACTGCCGACGGTACCTTCCGCCACGAGAACATTACCGGCAAGAAATGCCCGCGCTGCGGCAAATTTCTTCTGGCAGTCAACGGAAAGAACAGTAAACTTCTGGTTTGCCAGGACCGGGAATGCGGCTATCGGGAGACACTTTCCCGCACCACCAATGCCCGTTGTCCGAATTGTCACAAGAAGCTGGAAATGATCGTAAAAGGCGAGGAAGAAACCTTTATCTGTTCCACCTGCGGTTATAAAGAAAAGCTTTCCGCTTTCAAAAAACGCCGGGAAAAGGAAGGCGCCGGAGTCAATAAACGAGAGGTGGCACGATACCTGAACCAGCAGAAAAAAGAGGCGGAAGAGCCCTTGAACAATGCCTTTGCGGCGGCGCTTTCAGGCCTTAAGCTGGATAAATAAAGATTGCTGTTTACGGGGAGTTGTGCTATACTATCTCTGAATCTAAAGAAGCAGAGGTGCTTACATGAAAAGAGTATTATTGAAATTAAGCGGCGAGGCACTGGCCGGTGATAAAAAGACAGGATTTGACGAGCCTACTGTTACCGCCGTGGCACATCAGGTAAAAGAACTGGTAGATGATGGCCTGGAAGTTGGTATCGTGATCGGAGGAGGCAACTTCTGGAGAGGCCGTTCCAGTGAGAAGATCGATCGGACAAAGGCAGACCAGATCGGTATGCTGGCTACGGTCATGAACTGTATTTATGTATCTGAGATTTTCCGTTCTGTAGGTATGAAGACCAAGGTTCTGACTCCTTTTGCCTGCGGAGCGTTTACGGAGCTTTTTTCCAAAGATGTGGTAAATGAGTGCTTTTCCAAGGGAATGGTAACTTTCTACGCCGGCGGAACCGGCCATCCGTATTTTTCCACGGATACAGCTACCGTACTGCGTGCGATCGAGATCGAGGCAGATGTGATCCTTCTTGCGAAGTCCATCGATGCTGTCTATGACAGCGATCCGAAGAAGAATCCGGATGCAAAGAAATATGACGAAGTCTCCATCCAGGAAGTGATCGACAAGAAACTGGGTGTGGTAGATATGGCGGCTTCCATTCTCTGCATGGAGAACAAGATGCCCATGCTGGTATTCGGACTCAACGAAGAGAACAGCATTGTGGAAACCGTAAAGGGCAACTTTAAGGGCACAAGGGTGACTGTATAATAAAACCGGAGGAAAAAGATATGGATGAAAGAATCAAAGCATATGAGACAAAGATGAGCAAATCCTACGACAGCCTGTTAAAGGATTTCGGTACGATCCGTGCAGGACGTGCCAACCCCCATGTACTGGACAAGATCACCGTTGACTACTACGGAACACCGACCCCGCTGCAGCAGGTGGGAAATATCACCGTTCCGGAAGCCCGAATGCTGGTGATCCAGCCGTGGGAGAAAAAGCTGATCAAAGAGATCGAGAAAGCCATTATGGTTTCCGATATCGGCATCAATCCTTCCAATGACGGCAGCTGTATCCGCTTGGTATTCCCGGAGCTTACCGAGGACCGCAGAAAAGAGCTTGCCAAAGATGTAAAGAAAAAAGGCGAGGGTGCGAAGGTTGCTGTCCGCAACATTCGTCGGGATGCCAATGATGCTTTCAAAAAGCTGAAAGGCAGTGATGTATCTGAGGACGAGATCAAGGAGCTGGAGGACGAGATCCAGAAGCTCACAGATAAATACATCAAAGAGATCGACAAGGCAGTGGAAGTAAAATCCAAGGAGATCATGACAGTATAAAACAGCTGGGCGCTGCTTTTTGGCAGCGCCTAAAATTGTTTCTGGAGGAAATAAATATGGTGATACCGCAGCATGTTGCCATCATTCTGGATGGCAACGGACGATGGGCGAAAAGCAAAGGCATGCCCAGAAACTATGGTCATTCCAGGGGCGCCAAGAACCTGGAGGTGATCTGTGAGGATGCTTGGAACATGGGCATCAAATATCTGACGGTTTATCTGTTTTCTACGGAAAACTGGAAACGGTCCAAGGAAGAGGTGGACGGTCTGATGAAGCTGTTCCGCAGCTACACGAAGACCTGCATCAAGACTGCGCAGAAAAACAACATGAAGGTACGGGTCCTGGGAGATCCGACTGCTCTGGATCCGGATCTTCAGGAGAGCTTACGGAAACTGGAGGAGTCATCCAAAGACAATACGGGACTGAATTTCCAGATTGCCATCAATTATGGCAGCCGGGATGAGATCACGAGAGCAGTCCGTCATCTGGCGGCAGATGTCAGAGACGGAAAGCTGGCCGTTGATGCCATTGATGAGGCTTGTATCTCCGGTTATCTGGATACCAGGGAAGTGCCGGATCCGGACCTTCTGATCCGCACCAGCGGAGAGCAGCGTCTTTCCAACTATCTGCTCTGGCAGCTGGCATACACAGAATTTTACTTTACAGATGTTCCCTGGCCTGCTTTCAACAAAGACGAACTCTGGAAGGCCATTGAGAAATTCAACAGCCGTGACCGGCGTTACGGTGGCGTAAAGGAGGGATAACGTGTTTAAGACGAGACTGTTAAGCGGTATCGTTCTGGTGATCATCGCTCTTGTGACCATCATCAGCGGCGGTTATCTTCTCTGGGGAACCTTATTCCTGGTATCCCTGATCGGCCTGACTGAGCTTTACCGGGCTGCAGGTGTACAGGAAAAGGGTTTTTCTCTTCTGGCCTTGACCGGTGCTCTCGGCGTGGCTTCTTATTATCTGCTGTTACTTTTCGGACTGGAAGCATATAGTATGATGGATATGATCTTTATCCTGATCGTACTGCTGGCTGTTTATGTGTTTAGCTATCCGAAATACCATGCGGATCAGGTCATGGCGGCTTTTTTTGGCGTGATCTATGTGTCTGTACTGCTTTCTTATATTTATCTTACCCGGAATCTGAAAGGAGGAGCCTTCCTTGTATGGCTGATCTTCCTCTGCTCCTGGGGCTGTGATACCTGTGCTTATTGTGTGGGGATTCTGATTGGAAAGCATAAGATGGCTCCTGTTTTAAGCCCGAAAAAATCCATAGAAGGTGCTGTAGGAGGCGTTGCCGGAGCAGCACTGCTTGGTCTGATCTATGCTCTGGCGGCCGGTAAATTCTTCCCGGAGTTCGATCACAGCCCGGCGGTTTATGCGCTGATCTGTGCGGTAGGTGCGCTGATCTCCATGGTGGGAGACCTGGCGGCTTCCGGTATCAAGAGAAACCATAACATTAAGGATTACGGAAAACTGATCCCGGGACACGGTGGGATTCTGGATCGCTTTGACAGCGTGATCTTTACCGCACCGGTGATCTATTTTCTGGCGGTTGCCCTTCTGTGAGAAGTGGAGGAATACATATGAAAAAAATAGCAATTTTAGGCTCGACCGGTTCCATCGGAACCCAGACACTGGAAGTTGTGGAACATAATGGTGACATACAGGTGGAAGCACTTTCTGCCAACGGAAATGTGGAGCTTCTGGAAAAGCAGGCCAGAAAGTTTCATCCGTCTGTCATCGCTGTCTTCCGTGAGGCTGCAGCAAAAGACCTGAAAGAACGGCTGAAAGATACCGATATCCGCATCGTGACGGGAATGGATGGTCTCATTGAAATCGCAACCCTGCCGGAGACGGATATTCTGGTAACTGCCATTGTGGGAATGATCGGTATCCTTCCTACCATTGAAGCTATCAAGGCAGGAAAAGACATTGCCCTGGCAAACAAAGAGACGTTGGTGACAGCAGGCCATATCATCATGCCGCTGGCAGAGCAGAAGGGCGTTCAGATCCTTCCGGTGGACAGCGAGCACAGCGCCATTTTCCAGGCACTTCACGGGGAAGACAGGGGCGGGATCGAGAAGATCCTTATCACAGCTTCCGGCGGGCCTTTCCGTGGAAAGACCAGGGAGGAACTGGCTGGTGTACAGGTTGAGGATGCCCTGAAACATCCCAACTGGTCTATGGGACAGAAGATCACCATTGATTCCGCTACACTGGTAAACAAAGGGCTGGAGGTCATGGAAGCAAAATGGCTTTTTGGTGTGGATCTGGACCGCATCCAGGTGGTCGTCCAGCCAAAGAGTATCATTCATTCCATGGTGGAATTTAAAGACGGAGCTGTGATCGCCCAGTTGGGTACGCCGGATATGAAGCTGCCCATCCAGTATGCACTTTATTATCCGGAGCGGCGCTATCTTCCGGGAGACCGGCTGGATTTCTGGAAACTGAAGGAGATCACCTTTGAAAAACCGGATATGGATACCTTCCTCGGTCTGCCACTGGCATTCCGGGCGGCAAGAACCGGCGGCAGCATGCCTACGGTCTTCAATGCGGCAAACGAGCGGGCAGTGAGCAAATTCCTGAACCGGAAGATCCGTTTTCTGGATATCTATGAAATAATTTCAGACGCAATGGAACATCATAAGGTTATTCCGGATCCTTCCATCGAAGAGATTCTGGCAGCAGAGCAGGCGACATACGAACGAATTGAAAGCAGGTGGTAGGTTGAGTATTATTCTTGCACTTTTTATTTTCAGCCTGATCATTATCATTCATGAGCTGGGTCATTTTCTCCTGGCAAAATATAATGGAGTGACAGTGCTGGAGTTTTCACTGGGCATGGGTCCCAGAATTTTAAGTACGGTAAAAGGCGGTACCAGGTATTCCTGGAAGCTTCTTCCCTTTGGCGGCTCCTGTGCCATGCTGGGAGAGGATGAGGCCACTACGGAGGAAGGTTCCTTTGGAAGTAAATCCGTGTGGGCCAGAATCTCTGTCATTGCGGCGGGACCGATCTTCAATTTTATCCTGGCTTTTCTCCTGTCCCTTTTTATCATCGGCAGCATCGGCTACGATGCACCGGTAATCAGCTATGTGGGAGAGGGAACACCGGCTGCTGAAGCAGGGATCCAGGTGGGAGACCGGATCCTGAAAATGAATGGTCAGAAGATCCATGTAGCCAGGGAGATCACCGGCTATACCCTTTACCATCCCAATGAGGAAACCATTACCGTGACCTGGGAGCATGAAGGAGAAAAGAAAACGGCAGACATTACCTTACGGATGGACGAAGAAGCCGGAAGAAAGCTGATGGGCATCTCCGTATCCGGAGTCCGCACAAAGCTTGATCCGGTGGGAGTACTGAAATACAGTGCGTATGAGGTGAAATACTGGATCGCCACAACGATCGACGGGCTGAAGCTCCTGGTGAGCGGAAGACTGGGACTCAATGATATGTCCGGTCCCGTTGGTGTGGTCAACATGATCGGAAGCACTTATGAAGAGAGCAAGTCGGACGGAGGATTTTATGTATGGCTGAATATGCTGAACATTTCCATTCTCCTGACGGCGAACTTAGGTGTTATGAACCTTCTGCCGCTTCCGGCACTGGATGGCGGCCGGCTGGTATTTCTTTTTCTGGAAGCCATCCGCAGGAAGCGCATCGATCCGGAAAAAGAAGGCATGGTCCATATGATCGGTCTTCTGGCTTTGATGCTGCTGATGGTTGTGATCATGTTTAATGACGTAAGGAAGTTATTTTAACCAGTTCAGGGCACGGGTCTGTGGCCTGAATATCGGAACATTTTGTCTTAGGAGGCGATTGCTGTGAAGAGCTTTTTCACAAATCAGGGAGTGTTTGCTTTTGTTTATCTGCTGCTCGGGATACTGCTTCTGATCCATCCGGTGGCTTTTTCCCAGGCGGTCTGCTATGTGCTTGGTGTGTGTGCCCTTATCTACGGGATCTGGAAGATCCTGGGATACTGGAAAGACCGGAAGATTGGCGGTGTATTCCAGCTGGAACTCATCGTTGGCGTGATCCTGACCGTCATCGGTCTTGTTGCACTCTTTAAATCCGAGGTTCTGCTTTCCGTTCTGCCGGTGATCATCGGTCTGATCATCCTTATGGACGGTCTGGTGACGATCAACCAGGCACTGAACCTCCGGAAACTGGATTACCGCTGGAAGTATTTTCTTCCTATGGGTATCGTGGTCGCTGTGTTTGGCCTGATCCTGGTCCTGAATCCCTTTGGAAGCGCCATGCTGCTGATGCGCTTCCTGGGCTTCACTTTGCTGGTGGATGGCTGCTGTGACCTCTGGTGGTATTATAAACTGAAAAAACTGTTTGAGTAACCGGCAGGGACGGAGTTGTGGAAGTGGCTCCGTCCCGTTTGGTTTTTAAAGGAGAGTCAAATGAAGATCGGAAGATATGAAAAAGAAGTGAATGATCAGAAAATCCGGGAGATCGCGGAGAGGATCCTGCCGGATATTTCTTTTGAGAAAATGTACAGAATCTGTGAGCAGTATGGAGAAGAAGAGACAGAATGCAGAGAATATGACGTTTATAAGCTTGAGACGGCAGACGGCGACAGAATCCTCAAGAAGGCTGGCGGGCGTGAGGCGGAAAATTATGAAAAATACCTGAAGCAAAAAGATTTTTGTGTTCCCCGGTTTTATGGACGTTGGAACGAGGAGACGGATACCTGGATCATGCTGGAGAGCATCGAGGGCAGCGATTTGAGAGATATGACGGATGAGCTGGCAAAAGCGGCTGCGAAGAGCATCGTTCAGATTCAGAATTCCTTCTGGAATCATTCGGACAGGGAACGCTTTGAGGTCTATCTGGAGCGAATCAATCGAAGATTCACCTGCATAAAGAACGAACCGGAGATCGGCGAAGCGTACGGACTCTTTCTTGAGAGGCAGAAAACCTGCCCGAGAACTCTGGCAAACGGTGATTTTCTGGAGTTCAATGCGATCCAAAAAAACGGGCGGGTATCCATCATTGACTGGGGTTTTGGCGGCATCATGCCCTATTCTCTGGATCTTGCGAGATTTATTGCCCATGCGACGGAAGACCGGGCCACGTTTCCGTTTTCTATGAACGGGGATCAGAAACGCCTGTTTTTGAATACCGTTTACGAAAATTTAGCCGAAAAACCCGATTATAAACAGTATTTATTTGACATCAGACTGGCCGTTCTCAATGAATATGTGGAATTTATAGAAGCAGATGAGGACGATGACAGATGGTATTATGATCATGCGAAACTGCTTGCCAGAGAGATTCTGGCTGAAAAGCAATAAAAAAACACCGCCCGGTCACTGGAAACGATGACCGGGCGGCATTTTTATATAACAGGGATCAGTAAAGCTCCGCGATCCTGGTTACACCGACATAGATCTCCTGGATTTTATACCAGGTCCGGTAATCCACTTCTCCGGTTTCAGGAAGACCGAAGATACCCTGAAAGATCTCCACAGCCCGCTGCGTCTCCTCTCCGTAGATACCGTCTGCCCGGATCTTCGGGATCAGGGGATAATTGTTGGATATGGCATTCAGCTGCTCCTGAAGCTGCTCGACTTTCTGACCGCGACTTCCGATGTCCAGGGTCTCGCCGGGCCAGGAAACAGGAATGCCGGAGATCTCCTCGGCAGAGTTGATATAAAGATCTTCCCCGTAATAATAGCGGAGAATCTCGATTGGCGTGTAATTCTGATCGCCCAGATACTTGGAGCCCCACTGGGAAAGCCAGTTGGGGCAGCTGACTCTCTGCCCGTCACAGTACTGGGTCAGGATGGGCTGCCGCACATTAGGACGGGAAAGATAGCTTGCAAACACTTCATCCACGACCTCGGAAATGCTCTCAAAAATATTCCGGTTGGGGATCCACTTGTGGTCGAAGGCGGTGGAGGAGGTGATGGTGAAGGAATAGCCCTTATTCCGGTACGTCGAAACATACAGCAATTCGGGATTCCAAACATCTGATTCTGAATGAGCTGCACATCACAAAAGTAGGGAAAATCTCATATAAGGCCAGAAAAGGGGGAAATCAATAAGACCTATTTGTTAAAAAATCTTATTGCATAATTGTAGTCAATACATTTGTAATAAAAATACAGAAAAGAAGATGAAAAAATGCAGGTGTTAAATTTAGATGAGAAAAATGTAGAGTGCATGGAGACAATAGATAAATACTCTGTTTTTGGCGGATGGGAAGAATGGAGAGCATGATCTGGATAAAATAGCAGAAACAACTTTTTTATCTGTAGAACAGGTTAGGAAAGCTGTTACACAGAATTAACGTAGAGGCTAATTAGTACTTTTTTAAAATACAGGTGTTGTTCAGTTTCTGGAAACGATGACTGAGCAGCACTTTTGTAAAGATCTTGAATTAACAAGAAAATCTGGAAGTAGAAATTTCTATCGGGATATGCTATAGTGATAGCAAAGATCGGATGGTGAAAACACAGGAGTGAGATAGCAAATATAAAAAAGTGGATATTCATAGACTTTTTGAAGAAAAGGAGAGGATGTTCTATGAGTGAAAGACAGCTTGATATCGCTGATATGCAGTGCTGGGTATTCCGTATGGCTCAATCAAAATGGAATATGTCATCCAGTGACTGTGCCAAATTATTCCAAAAGTACGATATTCTTGGGTTTATCTCTGAATGTTACGATATTCTTCATTTAAATGGTTATTCCTGTGTACTTCATGATGTGGAGACACTGCTGAAGAATCGGGGGGTAACCGTATGATTGAATAACTGCGCGTCGCATTCTCGTTACTTCAGTGATGAGTTAGACGCGCAATTTTTTATAAAAATATCGTAACTATTCAGAGCCACCTCGATTCCTCTGTGCTTCCTCTCGTTGTGGCTTCTCGTCAAATAGATTTCCAGTCAAAAGTGTTCGTTCATGCAAGCATGACTCACACTTTTTGCTGAAAATCTGCCTGGCTCTGAATAGTTACAAAATATCCAGAACAAATGTTTACTTAAAGAAGCACATATGGTATAATATAGACATGGAAAAAGAGATACTTAATATAAATAAAAATCAACTTTCATATGGTAGAGGATATGTATATTCTCTGCAGTATCATCTGGTCTGGTGTACGAAATACAGGAAGAAAGTATTAAAAGACGGGATTGACCTGGAATGCAAAAAGATGCTGCAGGATCTGGCAGAGGAGTATCAATTTCAGATCCTGGCAATGGAAGTCATGCCGGATCATATCCATATGCTTGTGGATTGCCGGCCGCAGTTTTATATTTCAGATATGATCAAGATCATGAAAGGGAATCTTGCACGTCAGATGTTCCTTGTACATCCGGAGCTGAAAAAAGAACTGTGGGGAGGACACTTGTGGAACCCGTCTTATTGTGCTGTGACCGTCAGTGACCGGAGCCGTGAGCAGGTATCTGCCTATATCGAAGGCCAGAAGGAAAAAGAAAAGAGAAAACTCTGAGTAGAAGGGCCGGTTCAGAAACGTTTGTTTTTGTGGGAAAGGGGGAAGAAGATGCGGACAGTATCCAGTTATGGTGCGGAGATACGAAAACCGAATATCCCGCTCCGTCTGACAATGAAAACCTATCGTCAGGCAGTCAGTTACCTGACAGAGATCTACATGCAGGTATGGGAAGAACTGCGGGAGATCCCGGAGACAAAAAAGCGTTTTAATGCTGCAGAGCATATGGTACACACGACGAAGAAAAATACTGCCCGGTTTGATTTTGACCTTTGTTTTCCGAAGATGCCGTCTTATCTCCGCAGGGCGGCGATCCAGCATGCACTTGGAAGTATATCTTCGTATGAGACCCGGCTGGAACAGTGGACGAAAACCGGAAAGCTGACCGGAAAGCCGAGACTCAGCTGCGAAAACCATGCCATGCCGGTCTTTTACCGGGATGTGATGTACCGGGAAGGCGGAGAAGGAAAGGATGAGGCATATCTGAAGCTGTACGACGGACACGACTGGAAATGGTTCCGGGTATGTTTAAAACATACCGATATGGAATATCTTCGGAGAAACTGGAAGGGGAAGAAAGCGTCAGCCCCGACCCTGGAAAAGAGACAGCGCCGGTATTTTCTGCGTTTTTTCTATACAGAAGAAGTAACACTTACGAAAACAGCAGTAGAAGAACAGATCATCTGCAGTGTGGATCTGGGGATCAATACCGAT
The DNA here is from genome assembly GCF_003463065.1 of Blautia sp. OF03-15BH. GTDB lineage: Bacteria > Bacillota > Clostridia > Lachnospirales > Lachnospiraceae > Limivivens. Next base: position 5,795 of record NZ_QSCM01000001.1, on the reverse strand, counting down.
GCGATCTGTACGATCATGCGTTCAGACGGAACTGTCCTGGGGAGGAAGTTTATCAACTTTCCCAGTGAAAAAGACCGGATGTACCGTGTGCTGGGACGGATCCGGAGATTCCAGAGGGAGCATAGTTCTGTACAGGCAGGAGGGAGATGGGAGTATGCCAGCCGCCTGAACGCAGAATTAGCGAGGAAGATCGCCGGGGCAGTCAGCGCTTATGCAGAAGAACACCATTCGGACGTTATCGTATTCGAGTATCTGGAGATGCAGGGAAAGATAGCGGGAAATAAGAAACAGAAGCTGCATCTGTGGAGAAAGCGGGATATCCAGAAACGCTGTGAGCATCAGGCACACAGGAAAGGGATGCGTGTATCCAGGATCTGTGCGTGGAATACCAGCCGGCTGGCATATGACGGGTCCGGGGCAGTCCTGCGTGATGGGAAGAACCATAGCTTGTGTAGCTTTTCGACAGGAAAAAGATATCACTGTGATCTCTCAGCTTCTTATAATATCGGAGCGAGATATTTTATCCGTGAACTTTTAAAACCCCTTCCGGCAACGGAAAGGTCTTTACTGGAGGCAAAAGTTCCTTCCGTAAAGCGTAGAACCTCATGTGTTTATGCAGATCTGAGAGAACTTCATCTACAGATGGAGATCTTAAAGGCAGTATAAATGCAGGCAGATATACAGTGGACTACCTGCAATGTGGGAACCTGCCGTATCCGGTATGGAAAAAGCGCATAACCGCGCAGACCTAAGTTACAGGCGTATCCGCCGATATTTAGTCTGACGCCTAAAGCGTCTGGAAGCACGTGACTTTAGTCATGTGAGGGTCACCTACAGGATGGAATGCTTCTATATCACGGTAGCTATATTGGTATACCAGAGATTGACTTGGATCGCTGTTTTGGTGGGCTTGATTTTGGCCGTGGGTTTTACCTCACTTCTTCTTACGAGCAGGCGTACAATTATGTTCAGCTTTCTGTAAGGAAAGCTATACGCCTTGGTAGCGTTTCAGAAGACTTCAATCCGGCAGATGGTCAGATATCTGTTTATAAGTTCCATTATGATCCAAATATCCTGGCATATTGCTTTCAGGGAGCAACTGTTGAGTGGCTCCATTTTGTATCAGCAAATCGAAAAAAGGATTTGTTTCCACAGCTTTTGAAAAAATATAGAACTATTGACATTATTGGCGGTAAAATTGCAGATGACCAGACAGCGCGTACCTTACAGCGTTATATTGGTGGTGTTGATTTTGGTATTCCCGGAACTCCGGAAGCTGACAAAACTACTATTGAGAAATTACTGCCAAATCGTTTGAAAGATCAATTCTGTTTCCGTACACAGGATGCCGTTGACCATCTCGAATTTATAAGGAGCGATCGCTATGGAGACATTAAACTATAATTTTACAGACTCACAAAAGGAAAGTTGTGCTGTTAGTCTTATGCGTGATGCTGTCGAAGAGCTTTCTTTGCGTGAGGGTATTTCATATGAAGATGCGTTGCTTCGCTTTACCAGCTCTAAAGTATATGAGGCACTCTTTGACTATGATACTGGTATTTGGCGAGAAAGCCCAGACTATCTTTTGAATCTTTATGATTATTGCATTTCCTAAAAGATTGCGTAGGATGCCCCATTTACGAATGGGATTATAAAAATCAATACCGCACAGAATCACAGAAACTGATCGACCATACTTTGAAATCCGAGGAAAAAGGAGGTCAGATGTATATGTGCAATGCATTGAAAGAATTAGTAAATGAAGGCGTTCAGACAGGTATTCAGAAAGGAAGGCTGGAAGGTATCCAGGCAATTGTCAGAACTTGTAAGAGTCTTAACCTTGATGAGAAAAGTACAGTTAATAATGTCATGCAGGAATTTCCTGTGTCGGAGGAAGAAGCTACGGCATATGTGAAAAAATATTGGTAATACTAGAAGGGATGCAGGTTGCTTGAGTGACCTACATCCTATTTCTTATGATATTGTGAAGTAAAGAAATGTTGCTTTTACCTCTAAAACAGGTATACTATATGATATATAAAGAGAGAAGATGCTGAAAAGGAACAGAATTTTTTGGCTGCTTAAGTATGGAGGAAAATATGGAGCAGTTTTACTTAAAAGATATAGAACTATTTCATTTTAGAAAATTTGAAAATGTCACATATGAGCTCAATCCGCGGATGAATGTCATTATAGGAAAAAATGCGTCCGGAAAGACAGCAATATTGGAAGCAGCAACCGTTATTTTAGGTGCGTATTTAACTGCCTTTAAAGAATATGTACCGAGCAGATTCGGTCATAATATTTCAGATAGTGACGTGTTGAAAAAAACATTAAAACAGGTGAAGAATGTAGCCGTAACTGCCACTGTGCAACAGTTCCCTTGTAAGATTTCCAGTCATTTTATATGGGACAAATCTCTTAAAAAGTGTGTGAGAAGCCTTGAAAAAGCAGGCGGTCGTACAAAATTTATCGGAAAAAATCCAATGCGTGAAGTAGTTGAAGGATGGGAAAAAGCTATTAGGGAAGCAGATGGATCAGATGCTGGGCAAATATATCCGCTGGTTTTATATTTAAGTTCCGCAAGATTATGGAACGAGAACAGAACCGGGGAAATGGATCGGATTCCGGGAAGAACAGATGCCTACCAAAGATGCCTGGATCCAAAAAGAGGTAATCAGACTCCTTTCGAGTATATAAAATTATTAGGAAATCTTGCTTCTGAAGAGAATGATGGAAAACCATTACCTGCCTATGAAGTGATTATGGATGCAGTGAAATATAGTCTGAAAGAGGAATTGGAACCCGGACAACAGGTATTGTATTCATCAAGATATGGTGAAATCGCAGTCAAAAATTCAGATGGCACGGTAATAAATTTTTCAGCTTTAAGTGACGGTTATCGAAACGTAATTAAAATAGTAACGGACATAGCGACCAAAATGTGTATTTTGAATCCGTATCTGGAGAAAGATACATTGAGATTAACTCCAGGAATCGTTGTAATAGATGAGTTAGACTTAAGTTTACATCCGACCTGGCAGAGAAGGATTGTAAGGATCCTGAAAGAGCTGTTTCCTAGAGTTCAGTTTATCTGTGCGACACATTCTCCCTTCATTATTCAGTCATTGGAGCCGGGGGAACTGATTGCTTTGGACACAATTCTCGATGAAGAATACTCTGGACAAAGCATTGAAGATATTGCAGAAGATATTATGGATGTACCCATTGTACAGTACAGTGAAAAGAAAGTAAAAATGTATCAGGCAGCAGATGCGTATTTTAAAGCATTAAAAGGAGCATCATCAGAGGAAGAATTGCAGGCATTGAAAGAAAAGCTGGATGTTTTATCGGCGGAATACAGTGATAATCCTGCTTATAATGCCTGGATGCAGCAGAAATATCTTGAAAAGAGAGCGGAGATAGAAGGATCATGAGACCTGTTGATAAGGGAGAAGCACCGCAGGAATATACGCAATATAAAGATGCAGAAAAGGATTTGGAAGCACGATTAGGTGCCTATTGCTCCTTTTGTGAAATGACCATCAATCATGCGCCGGAAGTAGAACATAAAGAAGCCAAGGCCAAGGGCGGTGCAGAACTGGAATGGGAAAATCTGTTACTTTCCTGCAAATATTGTAATACCCGAAAGGGAACCCGCGTAGGGAAAGGGGAAAAAGGAAAGTATCTTTGGCCAGATGAGGATGATACTTTTCATGCATATTTGTATGATAAAGATTTGCCGAGATTGAACGAAGCATATTTGGAAGGTAAGGGAAGAGAAGAACGGGATAAGGCGGAACGCTTATTTGATCTTTTACAGTTGGATCATTTTCCCCTTACGCCAAAGGATAAAGATCGGCGGTATCGGTCAAGAAATGAAGCCAGAAATTGCGCGCTGGAGAATAAAAAGACTCTGGAAAAACTAAAGGATTCTTCTCTGCGAAAAGCTTTTTTAAAGCAAACGGAACAGCTGGCGTTGGCAACGGGCTTTTTCTCGGTCTGGGTGGAGGTCTTCAAAGATGATAAAGAAGTCCGGCAAATGCTGATATCCTCTTTTAAGGGAACAAAAGAAGAATATTGTAAGGATTTTGAATAAACAGTACATATTGATTTGCTGAAGTAATCGTAGAAAATGATTGACCATACTTTGAAACCCGGGGAAAAAGGAGGTCAGATGTATATGTGCAATGCATTGGAAGAATTAGTAAATGAAGGCTTTCAGAAAGGAAGGCAAGAAGGCGTTCAGGAGGGTATTCAGAAAGGTATTCAAGAAATTGTCAGAACTTGTAAAAGACTTAACCTTGATGAGAAAAGTACAGTTAATAACGTTATGCAGGAATTTCATGTGTCGGAGGAAGAAGCTACGGCATCCGCAAACGTGAGGAACGCAAGGACAGGCTTCATCAGAACTACTTGAAGCGGAAAGCCAGCGGAGCGCAGAAGCGATACGAGGACAAAATCAAGAAGCGGAAAAAGGCAAAAATCGAAGCCAAGAAAGCCGCCATTCGTGCGGAGGATATTGCAAAGAGAGTGTTCGTCCCGGTCAGCAGCTTACCGCAGAGAGAGCCGATGAAAGGAGTACAAACAGCATGAATATCACTTATACACAGAACGGCGATTATCTTATCCCGAACATCGTTATCCGCAAGACAAAGCCCCTCGGACACTACGGCAGACTTCGCAAGGCGTATTTGGAAATGCACCGCCCGATACTGTTCAATGAGCTGGTACTATCTGACAAGCTCTTTGAGCATTGCGCCGAGATTGACGAAGCGGCACGAAACCGCATGGAACTGATCGTGCCAGAGCTGGCAAAGCAAAACGGCGTGACCGAGCACCTGAAAGCTGAAAACCAAATGGAATGGGTGCGGCAGATGAACGCTTGCAAGGCACAGACAGAGGAGATTGTGAAAGCGGAATTGATTTATGATTGAGCGAGAAAGTCCGGGCAGAAAACTGTTCGGACTTTTCTCATATATTCCAAAATGACGGTAGAATTGTTCACAAGTTTTATGGTATAATTTGAATACGAAAATTGAGCAACAAATCGGGAGTTATATGTGGAGGAGGATTATTATGAATACAGTTAGAATGATTTTATGTGGAAATGTTGAAGATAGCAGAATGAATCCAAGTGAAAAAGTAGGAGTAGTATCAGTGGTTTTTGTTTCTACAGAGGAGGAAAAAATTAAGAATAAACTTAAAAAATTGCAAGATAAAAATCCTGAAAAATTTTATATGGAATACGTTACTCCATTAGATGTTGACTTAACAAGTTTAGAGCACTATCCATCGATTGAAATATCAAAAAATGATTTACAATAACAACTTCTAATTTATCAGAAAATGAGGAATAGTTGAAATGGAGGCGCTATAATAACATGAAGATTGAAGGGAACCAGAAAGAACTGGATGCAATGGTAGAATTTCATAAGGGAAACCGTGTCGAGGGACTGAGACTGCAAGAAGAATTTGCAGCGGAATTTCGTAAGGAGTATAAAGACAAAGATCACTGTCCTTGCCTGAAAGCCTGTCGTTATCACGGAAACTGTAAGGAATGTGTAGCAATCCACAGAGCGCATCAGGAACATGTTCCTAATTGTATGCGACCATTGATTAATAAAAAATTGAAATTGATGTCAGAATTAACAGAGCATACCTTGGCAAATGAAATAGAAGCTCCACATGAGATTTTAAGAAAATAGGCAAGTCAAATTCCAGTTTTTGAAACTGAGAAATTCTTTAGGTTAGAATCGATGATGGAGTAAACGAAAAAGCAGTTTTGACATTTC